>NZ_JBHZSM010000030.1:0-1212 GCF_043643735.1 Shewanella maritima | reverse complement strand
TAACAAGAGACTATGGCGTCAATAGCTAATTTTGAGCTTTTGGCGCTTGCCACATCACACCATCTCTCAGCATTGAATTTAATGTCACCACCATCTTTCTTATACAGGCAATAATGGCGACTTTTTTAGGCTTTCCAGCCTCAACTAATCGCTGATATGTTGCTTTAAATACAGGGTTTGATTGAATGGCTGACATCATGGCCATGTACAAAACGGTTCTCACTTGATGCCGTCCACCTTGAATTTTTCTTTGACCTTTAAATCGACCACTTTCTTTATTCATTGGAGCGACACCGACTAATGAACTGGCTTCTTTATTGTTGATATAGCCAAGCTCAGGTAGATTACTGATGATGCAAGCTGCTGCAATTTTGCCTATGCCTTTCATGCTTTGTAGGATGATATTTTTAGCTTGATAGTCAGGGTTAGACTCGATGAGTTGAACGATTTTAGCTTCTATCTTTTCAATTTGTTTCTTGTACACAGTCAGGATAGGTTTAATCGTCATAGCCAATTCTTTAGGCAAGATTTGAAGCCGGTTTTTCTCCATCGTTTGCATGGCTAGAATTTGATTACGCCTTGAGACTAAATCACTCATAGCTTGCATGGCATCAGGCTTTAGTGTTGAAAGGTTTGGTTTAATAGCCTCGCCATAGTGAGCGATAAGCTGTGCATCTAGCTTATCCGTTTTAGCACGTTGACCAATTGCGCCTGCAAAGCGTTTAATGTGTATTGGGTTGGCAATTACGAACGGTAACTTAGCGTTAGCACAAGCGATAATAAAAGGCATCTCAAGGCGGCCTGTGGCCTCAATAATAATCCTTTCAGGTTGGTGCTTTTTGATGATGCTTACAGCTTTGATAATACCTTTATCATCATTTGAAACGCTGAAAAAGATATCGAGTGGTCGTATATAAATATCGAGTTGAAACTTGCCCGTATCGACACCGATGTTAATGTTTTGATTAGAATTTGATTTCATAATAAGCTAACTCTTGCTTGCATAATGCGGGTTCGAGACCCAGTAGACTATTCGAGTGTATTGCTTGGAGTCCTTTGTCGCGTTCTTTCTTGTTATCGGTCTCTCAATAGAGGAGCCATCGCTCAATCGAACTACGACAAGGAAAGCTTTAGTTGCAGCTAAAGCCTGGGTCTCACATTACCCGAAATAGGGAATTAATTGTTAATTAGGTGGGTTTATTATCCATACAA
>NZ_JBHZSM010000029.1:0-1327 GCF_043643735.1 Shewanella maritima | reverse complement strand
GGCTACATGGACTCCCCTTTGTCAAGCAATAGTAATCTACAACAACAGTGGATCTGACAGAAGCTCTACATTCGGCGTTTGATTAGCTTGCTGCCTAAACAGCTTTTGGCTATCGCCCTGATGATTTGCGCTTGAGCAAAGATCTCATTCGTTAAACAGTATTACTGACTCTTTCAAGCAAGATGTACTTCCCAACTAACCAGATTCAATTACTCTCGGTCTGACCGTGTTATCGTCAATTGCTAGTGCGTTGACTCGGTGGGGTTAACCGTTTGGGTTAAACCTTTATGTTTTTACATAATTCACTTGGTACTCTTGACCAGATTGAAGTAGTGACCAAATTAATCGTGCATTCTTTGCAGCTAGTGCAATGACAGCGCGTTTAAAGCCTCTACGTTCGATTAAGGCTTTTATCCATAAACTGGTTCTATCCATTTTGTTAGTACAGTTTGCGATGACAGCGCGAGCACCATGTATTAATGAGGTGCGGATATGCTTCTCACCGCGTTTACTAATGCGACCCAGCGTTGGCTTACCGCCTGTTGAATATTGTTTTGGTACTAGGCCTATCCAAGCAGCAAATTGGCGGCTAGTTGAAAAGTGTTTCGCATCACTCACTGTTGCGACAACAGCTGTCGCGGTGACTTCACCAATGCCTGGAATCGTCATTAATCGTTTAGCGTCTTTCATTTGATTAGCGAGGGCATAAAGCTTCCTATCAGACTTTAATATGTCTTGGTTTTGTAGCTTGATGCTTTGCCATAAGTCATTGAGTAACTCTCTTGCTAAAGCGGGTAATGCGTTGTCGGTATCTTCCAAGATTGCAACAATATGCTTTTGTGCTGGATAGCGACCTTTAGGCATGATGATGCCGAATTCTGATAGCAAGCCGCGCAAACGATTAATCATGGCAGTACGGTCTTTGATTTGACCTTGCCTAATGCGATGTAAGCATAAAACAGCTTGCTGCTCTTCGCTTTTAATGCTGACAAAGCGTGTTTTAGGTCTTGTTACTGCTTCACATATTGCTTCAGCGTCATTGGCATCGTTCTTTTCACTTTGACGATAAGGGATGACAAATTTAGATGCCATGATACGTACATCGTGACCATATTTAGTAAATTCCCTTGCCCAATAATGGGCACCAGAACATGCTTCCATGCCGATAATACAGGGTGGAATATTGGCTATTTTCTCTAACAGCTTGTTTCTTTTAACTGTTTGCTTTAGTTTGGTTTTACCGTATTCGTCAACACCATGAATGCTAAAAACTAATTTGGCTAAATCAATGCCAATTGCTTTAATTAAGGACATATGGACTCTCCTT
>NZ_JBHZSM010000028.1:0-1886 GCF_043643735.1 Shewanella maritima | reverse complement strand
AAAACTGGCGAGTCACTCACCGACACCCTGCTGGTGCACTCTGTTGATGGCACTGAGCAGAAAATTACTGTCACCATTAACGGTACTGATGATAAGGCGGTGATTGGCGGTACTAGCACAGCAAGCCTGACTGAAGATAAAGACGTGCATGGCGGTCAGCTTAGAGTAGACGGCAACTTAAGCATCACCGATCCCGACAACGGCCAAGCACAGTTCACTGCCGAGAGCCTAAAAGGCCAATTCGGTACGCTTTCTATCAACAATTTGGGCCACTGGACCTACACCGCTGATAACGCGCAAGCGGCGATTCAAGGCCTCAAAACCGGTGAGTCACTCACCGACACTCTGCTAGTGCACTCGGTGGATGGTACCGAGCAGAAAATCACGGTGACCATTAACGGTACTGACGATAAGGCGGTGATTGGCGGTACTAGCACTGCAAACCTCACCGAAGGTAAAGATGTTCATCAAGGGTTGCTTCGAGCAGACGGTAATTTAAGCATCACCGATCCCGATGCGGGTCAGCAGCAATTCCAAGCAGAGAGCTTACAAGGGCAATTTGGTACACTTTCTATCAACAATTTGGGCCACTGGATCTATACCACTGATAACGCGCAAGCGGTGATTCAAGGCCTCAAAACAGGTGAGTCACTCACCGATACCCTGCTGGTACATTCGGTAGATGGCACCGAGCAAAAAATCACGGTAACTATTAGCGGTACTGACGATAAGGCGGTGATTGGCGGTACTAGTACAGCAAGCCTGACTGAAGATAAAGACGTGCATGGCGGCCAGCTTCGCGTGGATGGCGCACTTAGTGTGACTGATGCTGACAACGGCCAAGCCCAATTCACTGCCGAGAGCCTACAAGGCCAATTCGGCACGCTTTCTATTAATAATTTAGGCCACTGGATTTACACCGCTGATAATTCACAAACGGTGATTCAAGGCCTGAAAACGGGCGAGTCACTCACCGATACCTTAGTGGTGCATTCTGTGGATGGCACCGAGCAAAAAATCATCGTCACCATTAACGGTACTGACGATAAGGCGGTGATTGGCGGTACTAGCACTGCAAACCTCACCGAAGGTAAAGATGTTCATCAAGGGTTGCTTCGAGCAGACGGTAATTTAAGCATCACCGATCCCGATGCGGGTCAGCAGCAATTCCAAGCAGAGAGCTTACAAGGGCAATTTGGTACACTTTCTATCAACAATTTGGGCCACTGGATCTATACCACTGATAACGCGCAAGCGGTGATTCAAGGCCTCAAAACAGGTGAGTCACTCACCGATACCCTGCTGGTACATTCGGTAGATGGCACCGAGCAAAAAATCACGGTAACTATTAGCGGTACTGACGATAAGGCGGTGATTGGCGGTACTAGCACTGCAAACCTCACCGAAGATAAAGATGTTCATCAAGGGTTGCTTCGAGCAAATGGCAATTTAAGCATCACCGATCCCGATAACGGCCAAGCCCAGTTCACTGCTGAAAGCCTGCAAGGCCAATTCGGCACGCTTTCTATTAATAATTTAGGCCACTGGATCTACACCGCTGATAATTCACAAACGGTGATTCAAGGGCTGAAAACCAGTGAGTCACTCACCGATACCTTAGTGGTACATTCGGTGGATGGCACTGAGCAGAAAATCACCGTCACCATTAACGGTACTGACGATAAAGCGGTTATTTCGGGCACAAGCATTGCCAGCCTCACTGAAGATAAAGACGTACACGCTGGCAAACTTCGCGTCGATGGGACGCTAAGTATTACTGATGCTGATAACGGTCAAGCCCAGTTCACAGCCGAAAGCCTAAAAGGCCAATTCGGCACACTTTCTATCAATAATTTAGGCCACTGGATTTACACCGCTGATAATTC
>NZ_JBHZSM010000027.1:3216-4797 GCF_043643735.1 Shewanella maritima | reverse complement strand
AAGTTCGAAAAAACTTTTAATTGAAGAGTTTGATCATGGCTCAGATTGAACGCTGGCGGCAGGCCTAACACATGCAAGTCGAGCGGAAACGACTTAACAGAACCTTCGGGGAACGTTAAGGGCGTCGAGCGGCGGACGGGTGAGTAATGCTTAGGGATCTGCCCAGTCGAGGGGGATAACAGTTGGAAACGACTGCTAATACCGCATACGCCCTACGGGGGAAAGGAGGGGACCTTCGGGCCTTTCGCGATTGGATGAACCTAAGTGAGATTAGCTAGTTGGTGAGGTAATGGCTCACCAAGGCGACGATCTCTAGCTGTTCTGAGAGGATGATCAGCCACACTGGGACTGAGACACGGCCCAGACTCCTACGGGAGGCAGCAGTGGGGAATATTGCACAATGGGGGAAACCCTGATGCAGCCATGCCGCGTGTGTGAAGAAGGCCCTAGGGTTGTAAAGCACTTTCAGCGAGGAGGAAAGGTTAACGGTTAATACTCGTTAGCTGTGACGTTACTCGCAGAAGAAGGACCGGCTAACTCCGTGCCAGCAGCCGCGGTAATACGGAGGGTCCGAGCGTTAATCGGAATTACTGGGCGTAAAGCGTACGCAGGCGGTTCGTTAAGCCAGATGTGAAAGCCCCGGGCTCAACCTGGGAATAGCATTTGGAACTGGCGAACTAGAGTCTTGTAGAGGGAGGTAGAATTTCAGGTGTAGCGGTGAAATGCGTAGAGATCTGAAGGAATACCGGTGGCGAAGGCGGCCTCCTGGACAAAGACTGACGCTCATGTACGAAAGCGTGGGGAGCAAACGGGATTAGATACCCCGGTAGTCCACGCCGTAAACGATGTCTACTCGGAGTTTGGTGCCTTGAGCACTGGGCTCTCAAGCTAACGCATTAAGTAGACCGCCTGGGGAGTACGGCCGCAAGGTTAAAACTCAAATGAATTGACGGGGGCCCGCACAAGCGGTGGAGCATGTGGTTTAATTCGATGCAACGCGAAGAACCTTACCTACTCTTGACATCCAGAGAATTTACCAGAGATGGTTTAGTGCCTTCGGGAACTCTGAGACAGGTGCTGCATGGCTGTCGTCAGCTCGTGTTGTGAAATGTTGGGTTAAGTCCCGCAACGAGCGCAACCCTTATCCTTATTTGCCAGCACTTCGGGTGGGAACTTTAGGGAGACTGCCGGTGATAAACCGGAGGAAGGTGGGGACGACGTCAAGTCATCATGGCCCTTACGAGTAGGGCTACACACGTGCTACAATGGCGTATACAGAGGGTTGCGAAGCCGCGAGGTGGAGCTAATCTCACAAAGTACGTCGTAGTCCGGATTGGAGTCTGCAACTCGACTCCATGAAGTCGGAATCGCTAGTAATCGTAGATCAGAATGCTACGGTGAATACGTTCCCGGGCCTTGTACACACCGCCCGTCACACCATGGGAGTGGGCTGCAAAAGAAGTGGGTAGCATAACCTTCGGGAGTGCGCTCACCACTTTGTGGTTCATGACTGGGGTGAAGTCGTAACAAGGTAGCCCTAGGGGAACCTGGGGCTGGATCACCTCCTTATCGACACGAATT
>NZ_JBHZSM010000027.1:0-3116 GCF_043643735.1 Shewanella maritima | reverse complement strand
TGATGATGTCTGTCGTCATGTTAATACAAATCGTTTGATGTGAGAGCATCAAACAAATTGAGTTCTCAAAACACTATTTAAGTGTCTTGAATATTCTAAAAACTAAGGCGATACATGCTCGAAAGAGTGTGATTTATCAAAAAAACCAGCTAGTCACCTATGTGGCTCAGATAATTATCATCTAATGAGACTTATTTGGGTTGTATGGTTAAGTGACTAAGCGTATACGGTGGATGCCTTGGCAGTCAGAGGCGATGAAGGACGTAGTAACTTGCGAAAAGCGTTGGCGAGCTAGTAACAAGCATTTGAGCTAACGATGTCCGAATGGGGAAACCCAATTGCATAAGCAATTATCCTGCAGTGAATACATAGCTGTAGGAGGCGAACCCGGGGAACTGAAACATCTAAGTACCCGGAGGAAAAGAAATCAACCGAGATTCCCCTAGTAGCGGCGAGCGAACGGGGATTAGCCCTTAAGTCTATGGGGTGTTAGTGGAATGTGTTGGAAAGCACAGCGGCACAGGGTGATAGCCCCGTACATGAAAACTAACCATAGATGAAATCGAGTAAGGCGGGACACGTGACATCCTGTCTGAACATGGGGGGACCATCCTCCAAGGCTAAATACTCCTGACTGACCGATAGTGAACCAGTACCGTGAGGGAAAGGCGAAAAGAACCCCTGTGAGGGGAGTGAAATAGAACCTGAAACCGTATACGTACAAGCAGTGGGAGCGGTTCTTGAGACCGTGACTGCGTACCTTTTGTATAATGGGTCAGCGACTTACATTTTGTAGCGAGGTTAAGCGAATAGCGGAGCCGTAGGGAAACCGAGTGTTAACTGCGCGTTTAGTTGCAAGGTGTAGACCCGAAACCCGGTGATCTAGCCATGGGCAGGTTGAAGGTTGAGTAACATCAACTGGAGGACCGAACACACGTATGTTGAAAAATGCGGTGATGACTTGTGGCTGGGGGTGAAAGGCCAATCAAACCGGGAGATATCTGGTTCTCCTCGAAAGCTATTTAGGTAGCGCCTCGTACGAATACCATTGGGGGTAGAGCACTGTTAAGGCTAGGGGGTCATCCCGACTTACCAACCCTTTGCAAACTCCGAATACCAATGAGTACTATACGGGAGACAGACGGCGGGTGCTAACGTCCGTCGTCAAAAGGGAAACAACCCAGACCGTCAGCTAAGGTCCCAAAGTGTATGTTAAGTGGGAAACGATGTGGGAAGGCTTAGACAGCTAGGATGTTGGCTTAGAAGCAGCCATCATTTAAAGAAAGCGTAATAGCTCACTAGTCGAGTCGGCCTGCGCGGAAGATTTAACGGGGCTAAACATACCACCGAAGCTACGGGTTTGCAGTTTTACTGCAAGCGGTAGAGGAGCGTTCTGTAAGCGGTTGAAGCCGAAGGGGTAACCCACGGTGGACGTATCAGAAGTGCGAATGCTGACATGAGTAACGATAAAGGGAGTGAAAAACTCCCTCGCCGAAAGACCAAGGGTTCCTGTCCAACGTTAATCGGGGCAGGGTGAGTCGACCCCTAAGGCGAGGCCGAAAGGCGTAGTCGATGGGAAACGGGTTAATATTCCCGTACTTTTGCTAACTGCGATGGAGAGACGGAGAAGGCTAGGCTAGCGCGGCGTTGGTAGTCCGCGTTTAAGGTTGTAGGTGGTGTACTTAGGCAAATCCGGGTACACATACACTGAGAACTGATGACGAAGTCCCAAGGGACTGAAGTAGTTGATGCCATGCTTCCAGGAAAATCTTCTAAGCTTCAGGTTAGTAGGAATCGTACCCCAAACCGACACAGGTGGTCGGGTAGAGAATACCAAGGCGCTTGAGAGAACTCGGCTGAAGGAACTAGGCAAAATGGTACCGTAACTTCGGGAGAAGGTACGCTCCTGGTGGTGATGAGACTTGCTCTCTAAGCTGTTGGGAGTCGCAGATACCAGGTGGCTGCAACTGTTTATCAAAAACACAGTACTGTGCAAAATCGCAAGATGACGTATACGGTATGACGCCTGCCCGGTGCCGGAAGGTTAATTGATTGGGTTATCTTCGGAGAAGCTCATGATCGAAGCCCCGGTAAACGGCGGCCGTAACTATAACGGTCCTAAGGTAGCGAAATTCCTTGTCGGGTAAGTTCCGACCTGCACGAATGGCGTAATGATGGCCACGCTGTCTCCAGCCGAGACTCAGTGAAGTTGAAATTGCGGTGAAGATGCCGTATACCCGCGGCTAGACGGAAAGACCCCGTGAACCTTTACTATAGCTTGGCACTGAACATTGAACCTACATGTGTAGGATAGGTGGGAGACTTTGAAGCGCAGTCGCTAGATTGTGTGGAGTCAACCTTGAAATACCACCCTTGTAGTTTTGATGTTCTAACTCTGGCCCCTAATCGGGGTTGAGGACAGTGCCTGGTGGGTAGTTTGACTGGGGCGGTCTCCTCCCAAAGAGTAACGGAGGAGCACGAAGGTTAGCTAAACACGGTCGGACATCGTGTGGTTAGTGCAATGGCATAAGCTAGCTTAACTGCGAGACAGACACGTCGAGCAGGTACGAAAGTAGGTCATAGTGATCCGGTGGTTCTGAATGGAAGGGCCATCGCTCAACGGATAAAAGGTACTCCGGGGATAACAGGCTGATACCGCCCAAGAGTTCATATCGACGGCGGTGTTTGGCACCTCGATGTCGGCTCATCACATCCTGGGGCTGAAGTCGGTCCCAAGGGTATGGCTGTTCGCCATTTAAAGTGGTACGCGAGCTGGGTTCAGAACGTCGTGAGACAGTTCGGTCCCTATCTGCCGTGGGCGTTGGATGATTGAAGGGAGCTGCTCCTAGTACGAGAGGACCGGAGTGGACGAACCGCTGGTGTTCGGGTTGTTATGCCAATAGCATTGCCCGGTAGCTACGTTCGGAATCGATAACCGCTGAAAGCATCTAAGCGGGAAGCGAGCCCTAAGATGAGTCATCCCTAGGTCTTTAAGACCTCTAAAGAGCCGTTCGAGACTAGGACGTTGATAGGCATGGTGTGTAAGCGTTGTGAGGCGTTGAGCTAACATGTACTAATGACTCGTGAGGCTTAACCATACAACCCAGATGGGTTTT
>NZ_JBHZSM010000026.1:0-16341 GCF_043643735.1 Shewanella maritima | reverse complement strand
CTCCTTTATTGAATGTTTGCACTTTCAATATGGCACATAGCGGCCAATTGGTAAGGGGAGTCCATATCATTCGTTATGTACCTTTCAAGGATTGAGGTATCGATTTGACCAAGCATAATCTTCTTTTGGGTTTCAGTTACGCTGCAATTTGGTTTGGCCTAACCACATTAATATTTCAGTTTGGTTTTGAGTTTCCAATGTCTTGGACTCAATCAATACTAGAAAACCCCCATTTATCCGAATCATTAAAAATACTCAGCATACGCGCTTTATGGTCAGTTGAATTTGCTTTACATATATTGCTAGCGGCAATTCCCTCAAGTTACCTTATCGTAAAATTTTCCACTGATATCTCATTTAAAACTATAGCTAAAACTTCTCTTATTTCGCTTGTATTTTTATCGGCATTCTTACTAGCTGTAATGCCCAAATATGTGCCATTTTATTTTGCACTATTGTATGTAACTATAAGCTTTGTATATATTTTATATGGCTGTGTTAGGTGCATGAGGTACATAACAAGCCAATAAAGTAGTGGGACTGCTAACGCTTGGCTCGGTTCCGCTTCGCTACACATTTTAGCAAGCTGTTATCAGCCCCTTATGCGGGCGTTATATTGCACAAGGAATTCAGTGGGAAATTCTAATATTGAGACTATCAATCAGCAAATAAAGTCAGACGCACATAAGGCTATCTGGATATTAGTAGCTTTAAATATTAGCGTGGCAATTCTAATTTTTCTTCAATCGCATGGGTTAGCTTACTCAATTATCTTCATTCAAATAGCAGTGCTTATTCTTTGGTTATTACCATTTGCTTTGTATCAAATATTCCGTAAAAATAATTCTATTAAATTAGCAACTTATAAGGCGCTAGCTTCATACCGCAATATCATGGAGCAAGCATCATGGTAAGTGCAATATAACAAGCTGTTTAAGCACGGGACTGCTAAAGTTTGGCTCGGTTTCGCTTCGCTACACATTTTAGCCAAACATTATCAGCCCCTTATACGGGCGTTAGGTGATCTACCCATGAAAATATGGAGCTTTATTGCATTGTTATTTTTTCTATCGGGTTGCTCTTCCATCAAAACAATGGATGAAAAAGTAGAAGAAATGAGAATGCAGGCTTTAGGTGAAATAGATACTTATGCTTGTATCATGGAAGGCAAAGTTATCGCCGCTGTAGGTATGTTTGCTACTCCTTCTTGTATAAGCCTATATTCGGATGGGGGAAAAACCTGTACTGATAGCACTGATTGCGAAGGGGATTGCACCTCAAGGGAAGTACTAGATACTGGAATCAAAGCCAGCGGTTTTTGTCAAGTTGGCTATGGTGATCCTAGCTGTTATAACTTGATTAACCAAGGCATCACAGAGCATGCAGTTTGTTCTGATTAAATCACCTAACAAGCGCATTAAGTCACGGGACTGCTAACAGCAGTCTTGTGCTTCTCTGTTGTTAATTTTAGCCTGCAATTTTGTGCCGTTTATTACGGCATTAATGCTGTTTGCCTGCGCCGTTTATTTCAAATTTGTCTAGTGGTTTGATAAGCCATTAGGTTCGATAAAGCACCTTCACCACATGCCAGCCAAATTTCGTTTTGACTAAATGCGGCGTAATTAACTCGCCTGTAAAGCAGACTTTATCGAATGCGGGTACCATTTGACCTTTTTTAAACTCACCTAAGCTGCCGCCTTTCTTGCCTGAGGGGCAAGATGAATGTTTTTTTGCAAGCACATCAAATTTTGCGCCTCTATTGAGCTGCTTAATAATGTCTTCTGCTTGGGTTTTATGTTTTACAAGGATGTGAAGTGCTGAGGCGGTTTTAGCCATGGTGTGTCTCATAGGTAGATAAGTTACTTTGTTATTATACGAGAATTCTGCTTTACCGATAAGCAGTAAAAATGCTAGATTTTGATGAATATTTAATCGATATAAATCAATCACTCAAGCATTTGAAGTAGTTAACACTCAGCCAGCGTAAACAGTGTTCACTGGCAGAAATAATATGCTAAAATTTGTCGCCATTTTGCCTAATGGGCAGTTTTACATTACATTGCATGGATGCGAATCAATGAGAGTACACTATGAAGTTTCCTGGTCAGCGTAAATCGAAGCATTACTTTCCGGTTAAGCATCGAGACCCTTTGTTAGCACAACTTACCCATCAGCCAAACCCAAAAACCAGCTATATCTGTGGTATTGACCAAACCTTGGTTGATATTGAAGCTAAAGTGGCTGATGAATTGCTAGAGCGCTACCAGTTGCCTAAAGGTGACTCGACACTCATTAATGATCAGCAAGCGCATGAATTGTATAACGAGTTAAAAGATAATGACTTGATCAGTGATGAGTTTGCTGGTGGCACAATTGGTAACACGGTTCACAACTACTCCATCCTTGCTGATGACCGTTCGGTGTTATTTGGTGTCATGAGTCAAAACATTATGGTCGGTAGTTATGCCTATCGTTATCTATGTAATACCTCCTCAAAAGTTGACTTAAACTTCCTGCAACCTGTGGACGGACCCATTGGCCGCTGCTTTACTTTAATATCATCTTGTGGTGAACGTACTTTTGCGATCAGTAAAGGTGCAATGGACAAGTTAACCCCTGAATATATCGATCAAGACGTTGTGCAAAACAGTGCTGCATTAGTGTTAACGGCCTATTTAATGCGCGCCAGCGAGGGTGACGGCATGACAAGTGCCGCGATGAAAGCCATTGAATATGCCAAAGCTGCCAATGTTCCGGTGGTGTTGACTCTCGGGACACGTTTTTTAATTCAAGAAGACCCAACGTGGTGGCAAGAGTTTATTAAGCAGCATGTCACCATTCTTGCTATGAATGAAGATGAAGGTGAAGCTCTGACCGGTTTAAGCGATCCATTACTTGCCAGTGAAGCCGCACTTGAGTGGTGCGATATGGTGTTAACGACTGCAGGACCTATTGGTTTATATACGGCAGGTTATGTGGACGACACTGCCAAGCGTAAAACTAGCCACCAATTATTACCTGGTGCCATTCCGGAGTTTAATCAATACGAATTCTCTCGCCCTATGCTTAAGCAAGATTGTGACCAGCCAGTGAAGGTTTACGCGCATATTTCACCTTATATGGGTGGTCCAGAGCTCATTCGTAATACTAATGGTGCTGGTGATGGTGCGTTATCGGCATTATTACATGACTTATCGGCCAACGAGTTCCATAAGACTAATGTACCAGGTTCTAGTAAACACAAGCATGTCGGCTTATGTTATTCATCATTTTCGCAAATTTGTAAATACGCGAACCGAGTGGCGTATGAAGTGCTGGCGCAGCACAGTCCACGTTTATCAAGAGCGTTGCCTGAAAGGGAAGACAGTTTGGAAGAGTCGTACTGGGAGCGCTAAGTATATAAAAAACGATAATGTTTCATCATTATCGTTTTTTTTATGGCTGAATTTTATAGAATAGAAAAAGGTGACACCTTAAATACGGATCCGCTAAAGGAGTGGAATGTGAAAGGACAAATTTTACGTGAAATGAAAGTGCTAAAAGCCATCGAACCTGAGTTTGAGGTTGAACGTAGAGTGGCTTTTATTAAAGCTAAATTGAAAGAGGCTAATTGCAGTACATTAGTACTTGGCATTAGTGGTGGCGTTGATTCTTCTGTTACAGGTCGTCTTTGTCAGATGGCTGTGAATGAACTCAATCAAAGTCAGCAATCGATCCAATACCAATTTGTCGCTGTTCGTTTGCCGTATCAGGTTCAAAAAGATGAAGATGAAGCTCAGCTAGCTTGTCAGTTCATTCAGCCTAGTCATCAAGTCACAGTAAATATTGCTAATGGCGTTGAAGGTGCACATGATGCCACATTAGTAGGGCTAGCAGATGCGGGAATCGCGTTGCCACAAGCAAGTCAGGTTGACTTTGTGAAGGGCAATGTGAAAGCGCGAATGCGTATGATTGCCCAGTATGAAATTGCTGGCATGTTAGGTGGTTTGGTTGTTGGCACCGACCATAGTGCTGAGAATATAACTGGCTTTTATACCAAGCACGGTGATGGTGCTTGTGATTTAGCGCCTATTTTTGGCTTAAATAAGCGCCAAGTAAGGCAACTTGCGAATCACCTAGGCGCACCAGACGTTCTCGTGACTAAAGCACCAACCGCTGATTTAGAAGATGACCAACCTCAGCTTGAAGATGAAGTCGCATTAGGATTAAGCTACGATCAAATCGATGACTTCTTGGAAGGCAAGGAAGTCAGTGAGGTAGTTGAGGCTAAACTGATCGCGATTTATAAGCGTACTCAACATAAACGTCAGCCCATCCCAACGATTTATGACTAATATTGGTTTATTAAGAGAGTAAGTTAATAAGCTCAGCATCGCTGAGCTTATTTATTGAAGGCGAGTAGCCTAAACTCATCTTCTCAGCGGTCAATAATAAGGAATGTTATGCGAGCTAAGTTGATAGGCTCTACCAAACACCTGTTTTTTGCATTGTTTTATGCTACCTCTGGCGTGGTGATCACCGCCTTAGTTGCCATTGTTTGGTTGCTAAATGCTCGTCCTGAACTGTCTGTTTGGCACAAACTAGATTTACAGCACCAATATCAAGGTCAAAAGCAAATACGTAGTTTTAACGATTACCTCGCGTTAGAAGACAAACTATTTGATGAACTTCAGTCAGAAATCTATCAACGATACCAACCGAGTGTTTCTTCACCCATTAATCGATATGAAACAGGCAGTTTGTCGGATCCTAACCAATGGCAAAATAATTGGAACCGCAGTTTTGAATGGCCGAAA
Source organism: Shewanella maritima (assembly GCF_043643735.1). Lineage (GTDB taxonomy): Bacteria > Pseudomonadota > Gammaproteobacteria > Enterobacterales > Shewanellaceae > Shewanella > Shewanella maritima_A. The sequence goes on along the minus strand of NZ_JBHZSM010000026.1, from coordinate 11,545 downwards.
AAAGATGCTGAATATGGCGTACTGTTATTACATGGCATGTCTGATTCCCCTTATGCTATGCGCCACCTTGCACAGTCATTTGATGACAATGCTGCTGTATTAGGACTTAGGTTACCGGGACATGGCACGATCCCATCTGCATTAACCCGCTTACGTTGGAAAGACATGGCTAAGGCTGTAAAGCTTGCCACTGAGCATATGCAGCAGCGATTACAGGGCAGACCCTTATACGTTATTGGGTTCTCAACTGGTGCCGCTTTAGCGCTCAATCATGAGTTGGAGCAAATCCATCAAGGCCATGCGCCTGCTTATGACAAAATGGTATTTATCTCTCCGGCGATTGGTTTGCCCACTATTGCAGCTGGCGCGTATTGGCAGGCCAAATTGGGTGAAGTGCTTGGGTTAGAGAAACTGGCATGGAACAGTATCAAAGTTGAATATGACCCATTCAAGTACCTATCTTTTGCTGTCAATGCAGGGGATGTTGTGTACTCCTTAACTAATCGAAACGAATACTTAATGGCGCAGTTCAATGATGAGCAACTTGGACAAATCCCATCCATTCTCACCTTTCAGTCAGTAGTGGATGATACTGTTTCAACACCAGCAGTGTTAAGTCGGCTTTTCTATTACTTGCCAAGCTTGCAACATGAGTTGGTTTTGTTTGATGTTAATCGAAGCAGATTAAAGAACAGTTTAATGAAGACAGAACCGCTTGCCCAATTGGCCAGTCTGGGAATGGATACTGATAAGCGATTTCATGTGTCATTAATTGAAAATATGTCGCAAAGCAGTAACCAAGTGCAAAGTCGGACAGTTATCGACCAAGGTGCTGAAACAATCATTTCACCTTTGGCACTCGAATGGCCTAGTGATGTGTATTCACTATCTCATGTCGCGTTGCCATTTCCTGAATACGACCCTCTCTATGGACCCCACGAGGATCCTGATTATCAAGGGGTTCATATTGGACAGGCGATATTTCAAGGGGAGAGAGGTATTTTTAACGTTGAAGCCTCAGATATGTTAAGGCAGAAATGGAATCCATTTTATCCCTATATGGAATCTCGCATTCATAACTTTATCACTGCAAAATAAGTTTGCTTCTATATAGGGGGAGTGAGGTGTTTCAGTCATCTACTCTTCAATGATATTAATCACCAGTTTATTTCGGCCTTGTTGTTTCGCTAGATAAAGGTTGTCATCAGCAACCTTTATCCACTTATCTAGGTTGTTAGAGAAGTTGGCATTGGCTGTGATAGCGCCAATACTGGTGGTTATCTTAAATGACTTTTTATCTTCTGGTGATTCAATCACGTGTTCAGCTAATAAGGTTCTGAAGCTATTTAAATGATGCTCAATTTTTAACGCATTTGAAATGGGTAAAATAAGGATAAACTCTTCGCCGCCATAACGAGCAACGATGTCGGTATCTCGTTTAAAGTGCTCTGTGAGTAGATTGGCCACCTGACGTAATGCTTCATCTCCAGCAAGGTGTCCATATGAATCATTAATCGTTTTAAAGTAGTCCAAATCTAAGATTGCGAACGTGATGGCTTGTTCACTGCGTAAGCAAAAATCGAGTATTTCTTCAAATCTACCTTCTGCATAACGACGATTATATAGTCCTGTAAGTGGGTCTCGGTCGACTAAATGCTTGAGTTTATCGTTGGCTTTTTCTAATTCAGAAGTGCGCTTACCAACAATATCTTCAAGTTGTCGTTGATGGGAAATTAACTGCTTTTTACTGTGGATGAGTCGGCGATAGAGCTGAAATACTTCTCTTGGTGAGCCTTCATCAATAATTTTGCCTTTCACTGCGCTGGTATTCATATCAGTAAATTCATTCGCAACTAACTCTAAAGACTCAGTTAACTGGTTACTGATTTTTCGAGAAATGATAAATGAAAAAATCACTGACACTAATAGTATCAAGAAGCTTTGAAACATCTGTTTTTCTGCAAGCTTCAATAAAGGTGAAAACTCTTCGATGACGTATAATTTCCAGCCATTTTTCATGGTCTTTTGGGCATAGAAATACTCAGGATTATCACTCTGAATATCATGAATATTGATTAAACTGAGATCCGTTTTATAAAAAGGATTTCCCTCTTTAGAGCTGAACGAGGTCATGGTCTTCAAGTTAAGCTCTTTCGATGCATACACAATTTGATTGCGTTCATCCAAAAGTATCAGGTTTTGCCTATGTGCACCGTCGCTCTGATCTTCAATGCGTTTGAAGTGGGTAAGATCTAGTGAGCCTTCAATAATACCGATTGGTTTATTTTGCGTATCCAAAATAGGTGAGCTGATTGCAATAATGGCATCGTTACCTAACCCGCGACCTAAAAATACAGATGAAACATAATTCTTTTTATTATAAAAAGCTTCAATAAAGTAATCTCGGTCTTTGATATTGGTTGGCCTGCTTTGCTCTTTTGCAAGAATAAACCTGTCAGCAGGGGAAGCTGAAATCAAGTCAGCATTGTGATCGGCCAGCAACATGGTTATAAAACCAGGGTAATTATTGTGCAGCGTAGGCAAGTTGTAGTGCCACTCCTGCAAACTCAAGCTTGAAGCTGAAATTTGCAGTGCGGCATTGGTAATGACCTTTTTATGTTCTTCAATATAGGCGTCGGTCGCTCGGCTGATATGAATGGCGTTGTTATTAAGTTTCTCGTTCATTAATGCTTGCTGGCGCTGCAAGTAGAAATAATTAAAGATTACCGCAGAAAGTAACAAAGATAATGTCACCATCAAGGTTAAAAAGTAAGTCAATTGAGCGCTAAACGCTCGGCGCTTTCGATCTTTAACCTTGCGTTTATATCCCCACAACCAGGGTACCAAGAGAGTAATCAACGAACCTAAACTGGCATATATCAAACCGTTAATAGCCTGCTTGATAGTGGAGAATGGCACATGGTCTACAGGGGTTTCGAATACGATTAAAGAGTAGAAATAAAAAATCGGTAAACCGATGACTAACCAATAAAAAGCAGAGGCATAGAGAGCAAAAATATCCCTGCGACGGCAAAAGCCAAGGAATAAGGCTTCAAGTCCAAAAATTAAATAAACATGAGAACTATCCCAACTCAACATTAACCCTGAGACACTGATCATCGCGGTATAAAGAGCGTACCAAGGACCGAGCAAAATGGATGATATGACGTAGAAGGTATTACCAATTACTAATTGTAGGTTTGCGAAAAAGGGTATCGGGTAACAATTAACAGCAAAACCCATAACGCCAAGAAGGGTAGCGAGAAGTAGATGCTGTGGATTGATAGAAAACCGACTCAAAAAATATCCTTATATTCAGCTAACATATTAGTCTTGTTAATAAATTGTAACCCTTAGGTGTGTCTATCTCAAGTGATTGAATCAAAAGTCTTCATAATAAATTTTGGCTTCACTTGTATTCACTTCGAATTCACCTACTGGTGCGATAGATAGGCTTCTCGTACGACCTTGGTCTAGTGTCTTATGACTAGTTAAATTTAAAAGCTCAATGTAATCACGTCTTTAACTTGCTGATTTGTAAGGTCTTATTCAGGTTTTAATTTCTATTTCTTCATTAGAAAATATGACTATTAGACTAAGGTCGTGATTGTCGTGCCCCCTTGAGTTGCTAGATTAACTAAGACTTTAAAATAATTAGCACAGGGGAGTCGCTATTATGGCTTTTGAAAATAACGAGAAAGCAGATGGCTATTGGAAAGAGAATCTAAGATTGGTTCTTAGTCTTTTAGCAATTTGGGCCGCAGTATCATTTGGGTGTGGCATTTTACTAGTAGATGTTCTTAATGAAATTACCTTTATGGGATTCAAGTTAGGATTCTGGTTTGCGCAGCAAGGTGCAATGTATGTTTTTGTGGCGTTGATATTTGTCTACGTGGCTAAAGCGAATGCTCTAGACAAAAAATATAACGTTCAGGAAGACTAAGGGGAATTGATTATGGATGTTCAAACACTCACCTATTTAATTGTCGGCGCAACATTTGCCCTGTACATAGGTATTGCGATCTGGTCTCGCGCTGGTTCAACTAAAGAATTCTATGTTGCTGGCGGTGGCGTTCCTCCTGTGATGAATGGTATGGCGACAGCCGCTGACTGGATGTCGGCAGCGTCATTTATTTCATTGGCAGGTATTGTATCGTTTGTTGGTTATGATGGTTCTGTATATCTAATGGGCTGGACAGGTGGTTATGTACTGCTTGCATTATGTATGGCGCCTTACCTTCGTAAGTTTGGTAAGTTTACCGTACCTGATTTCATTGGTGACCGTTACTATTCACAAGCAGCACGAACAGTAGCTGTATTCTGTGCCATCTTTATTTGTTTCACATACATTGCGGGTCAAATGCGTGGTGTCGGTGTTGTATTCTCACGTTTCCTCGAGGTTGAAGTTGAAACGGGCGTTTATATTGGTATGGCGGTAGTATTCTTCTACGCTGTATTAGGTGGTATGAAAGGGATTACCTATACACAGGTTGCCCAGTATTGTGTGCTTATTTTCGCATTCATGGTGCCAGCTATCTTTATCTCTGTGATGATGACAGGTCACATCTTGCCACAAATTGGTTTTGGTGCAGAGCTGATTGATGCCGCAGGTAATGGTACGGGGGTATATCTGTTAGATAAACTCGATGGCTTATCCACTGAGCTCGGGTTCTCGCAATATACCGAAGGCTCGAAAGGGATGATTGACGTATTCTTCATTACTGGTGCGTTAATGTTTGGTACTGCGGGTCTTCCACACGTTATTGTACGTTTCTTTACTGTACCTAGAGTAAAAGATGCACGTGTATCAGCGGGTTGGGCATTAGTGTTTATCGCAATTATGTACACAACGGTTCCTGCTTTAGCGGCGTTCTCTCGAGTGAACATGATTGAAACCATTAATGGTCCTGAATCGACAGGTGTTGCGTATGAAACCGCTCCACAGTGGATTAAAAACTGGGAAAAAACCGGTTTGATTACTTGGGATGATAAAAACAACGATGGCAATATTTACTATGCCAAAGGCGAAACCAATGAAATGAAGATTGACCGCGATATTATGGTTCTTGCGACACCTGAAATTGCTAACTTACCAGCTTGGGTAATTGCATTGGTGGCAGCAGGTGGCTTAGCAGCGGCATTATCGACATCGGCGGGTCTATTGTTGGTTATTTCAACTTCAGTATCACACGATTTATTGAAGAAGAGTTTCATGCCGGATATCTCAGATAAGCAGGAGTTGTTGTACGCACGACTGGCTGCAGCAGCGGGTATTGTAATGGCCGGTTACTTTGGTATTAACCCACCAGGCTTCGTTGCCGCGGTTGTTGCGATAGCATTTGGTTTAGCTGCCGCATCATTATTCCCAGCGATTATTATGGGGATCTTCTCTCGCACAATTAATAAAGAAGGTGCGATATCGGGTATGGTTGTAGGTCTTACCTTTACAGCTTCATACATCATTTACTTTAAGTTTATGAATGTGGGTGCAAACAACGCTGATAACTGGTTCTTAGGTATCTCACCTGAAGGTATTGGTATGTTAGGTATGTTCATTAACTTTGGTGTTGCGTTTGCTGTATCTAAAGTGACTGCAGCCGTACCTGAAAATGTAGTCGCAATGGTTGAGTCAATTCGTTTCCCTAAAGGTTCGGGTGAAGCGCAAGACCACTAACTTGAGTATTGAGACTAAATAATGACGATAAGCCATCATCATTAATAAAAAGAGCACTTCGGTGCTCTTTTTGATTTTCAGCCCTAAACCACCTTTTTCAGTAGGTGGACTATGTTCAGTTAATTTAGGTAAACATTGGCAGCGGCTTCCGTTTTAAAGCTGCAGCTATTGAATAACTTGATATATGAAAGCCACTTATTAACAAAATTTGGCTTTAGTCGAATAGCCATCATCACTTAGTTAAGCATATAGTCACAGTTAGCTAATCGCTTGAGGTGACAACATGGATGAGAGTGAGATTCAGCCAATTGTGCAGTTTTTGCAATCTTTGGTACCGTTTGATGAGTTAACAGAACAAGACTTACGCAAAGTGAGTCAATCATTGTCTGTTGGCTATTACAGTAAAGCCAGCCAATACGTGCCGCTCCTAGCTGATAATTTGCAGCTGTATATAGTACGCACTGGTGCCTTTGAAGTGAGAGATGCTCAAGGTGAATTAATCGACAGATTAGGCGAGGGCGACTTTTTTGGTTTTCCTTCTTTATTATCAGGTGAGGAAGTCAGTAACCGTGTGGCTATTCTCGAAGACAGCTTGGTCTATCATCTTCCTGCTGATTTATTTGATGACTTACGTGCTAGCTATCGAGCATTTGACCGTTTTTTTAACCGAGCATATGCCAAACGTATGCGTCACCAAGCGCGATTTTCTGCAAAAGACTTAACCACAACCAGTCGAATTAATACCTTGATGTCGGCTAATCCCGTCACGATTGATTATAAACTTTCAGTTCAAGATGCTGCGAAGTTGATGCAAAGCCATAGGGTGTCATCAGTATTGGTGACGGACAATAACAAACTCATTGGTATCTTAACCGATAAAGATTTACGCAATCGCGTCGTTGCCCTTGGCCATGCTAGCGACTTGGCAATTCATCAAGCAATGACCAGAGAACCTATCACTGTGTCATCAACTACCTTGATTTTTGAAGCCATGTTGGCCATGAGCGAACATAATATTCATCATTTACCTGTAGTGGATGGTGACCAAGCTGTAGGGATGATCACCAGCACTGATATTGTTCGCTCACAAAGCTCACAGCCATTATTGCTGATTGGTGAGATTAACCGCCAACATAGTGTTGAAAGTTTGATTCATGTAAGCAAACAAATTCCATTACTGTTACAAAACCTGATCAGCGCAGATGCAAGGGCTGAAGAGATAGGGCGAGTATTAACCTCGGTCACTGATGCATTAACTAAACGCTTAATTGAGCTTAATCAGACCCTTCTTGGTAAGGCGCCGATGGCTTTTTGCTGGCTAGCATTTGGTTCTCAAGGACGACAAGATCAAGTGGCCTGCTCAGATCAAGATAACGGTTTATTGTTGGCTCATGAACCTGATGAATATGCTAAAGCTTATTTTGATAAGTTAGCCAAAGCGGTTTGTTATGGTTTAAATGAGTGCGGTTATATTTATTGTCCAGGCAATATTATGGCGCAAAACCCTCAATGGATGATGTCATTATCCAAATGGCAGCAATGCTTCCAGAAATGGGTCAATACACCAGAGCCTAAAGCGTTAATGCATGCCAGCATTTTTTTTGATATGCGTGCAGTTTACGGCCCTCAAACTTTGTTTGATGAATTGCAAACTCAGGTATTAGCATCAACCAAAGACAATGATATTTTCCTCGCTGGCATGACGGGCAATGCATTAACCGAATCTCCACCATTAGGCTTTTTCAGAAAATTCGTATTAGAGCGCGATGGCAGTGAAGTGAAGGGGATGGATTTGAAGCATAAAGGCAGTGCGTTGATTAATGATATTGCAAGAGTATATGCCTTGAGTGCGGGTATCAAAGAGGTGAATACTGCTAAACGAATACGAATATTGATGGAGCAAAATATTATTCACCGAAAGGATGCTTTAAATCTTGCTGATGCCCATGAGTTTATTGCACATATGCGCTTATCTAATCAAGGTTACCAAGCCACGAATAACTTACTTGTGAGTAATTATCTGAAGCCGCAACATATGTCATCACTTTTACGTCACCAACTTCGTGATGCTTTTAAAGTTGTGCATGATGCACAATCAGGATTAAAACTTAAGTTCATGCGGAGTTTTTAACAATGGCCATGAAGCAAGCTTGGTTGAATCTACGTTTATGGCAACAGAGTTTTTTTTTAAAGAAATCACACATCAAGGAATATCACCATCAGGTGTCACAGCAATGTAGAAATACCTTTGAAAAAGCACAATTGGTAGCAATAGATCTTGAAATGACGGGCCTTGATCCAGAAACAGATCAAATAATCAGTATTGGGCTAATCCCTATTGAAAATGGTCAAATTCCATTAAATAAAGCTGCACACAAAATGGTCCGCATCACAGGCAGTGTTGGCCAAAGTGCTGCCATTCACGGTATTGTAGATAACCATTTAGACGCTGCGATGAGTTTACAACAAGCACTCGATTGGTTTTTACAACAAACACTTGGCAAGGTCATAATTGCGCATCATGCTCCACTGGATTTACAGTTTTTAAAAGCAAAGCTGAAACTGGTATACGGTGAATCACCCAGTTTTTGTTACATTGATACCATGCAACTAGAAAAAACACGTTGGCTACGACAACATGAAGTGCTCAAGGAAGGTTGCTTGCGTTTAGGCACTGCAAGGCAGCGTTATCACTTGCCGGTATATAGTGCCCATAGTGCACTGATTGATGCGTTAGCTTGCGCAGAGTTATTACTGGCTCAGTTATCTGCCATGGGAGCGTTAACAAACACCAAAATGATCGAGTTGGTGGAGCGACAGTAGTTTTGTTCGAGCCATAAACAAATATGCCCACATCATTGTGGGCATATTGAGTTTCAGCTATTGCACGTTATTTATCAGTTTTTGCCATAAAGTAATCTACAGCAGGCTTGATAAGGGTTAATGCATCGGTATCACATGCAGGCACTTCCGCATCACTGACATTGATTGGTGTGGTACGTTCACCCCATTTTAATAATACAGCTGCTGAGGTCAGGCCTGCACCAAAAGCACACGATAATATCGTTTGTCCTGGTTGAATTTTACCTTGCTCTAGTGCATCACAAATGGCAATTGGAATGGTCGCTGCCGATGTATTACCGTATTCGGCAATGTTGACGAATGCTTTTTCTTTGGGGATTTTCATCCGGCTGATTAACGTATCAATAATGCGTTCGTTGGCTTGGTGAGGGATCACCAAATCAACATCTTCTTTATTGACTTGGCACTTTTCCAAAACTTTAGTGCTTAACGCGCCCATACCATGGATTGCACGCTTAAAGACTTCTTGACCGTTAAGATGGATATAAAAGTCTAACGCATCTGCTTCAAAGCGGTTCATTTGTGTGCCGAAACCAGACTTGAGAATATCACGGCCAGCAGGGTCATTATTCAGCTCATAGCCCAAAATGCCGCCTTCTTGCTCACTAGCTTCAACGACAACAGCACCTGCACCGTCACCAAATAATACCGCGGTTTCACGCTTAGACCAGTCTAGGTAAAATGATAAACGTTCCGCCCCGACAACTAAAACCCGGCGACATTGGCCACTTTGGATCATCGAGTTGGCAAGGCCAAGTCCATATAAGAACCCACTGCAAGCTGCATTGATATCAAAAGCACCACAAGTTGCACCGACTTCAGCTTGTACTGTCGCGGCAATGTTAGGTATTAGTGTATCTGGGCTAGCTGTCGCAAGAATAATCAGATCTAAATCACTACCTTCAATGCCTGCAGCAGCAATGGCCTTTTTAGCTGCAACGGTGGCTAATACTGAAGTATCAACGTGGCTGATATGACGTTTTCTTATGCCTGTTCGTGTTCTTACCCACTCATCAGACGTTTCCATAAATGTGGCTAAATCATCATTAGTCAATGATGCTGGTGGTACAGCCTTTCCCCAACCAGTTATGTGTGCGTACTGCATAAAATCTCTCACAAAAAAATAAAATGAAATAAGCAGGAAGATGACTTTTATCTAGGTATAGCTATGACAACTGTTTTACGACCAATGCTTTTATGGCTGTTGCCGCATTCAATATATGCTGTTTGAGCAGTTGGGTCGCTTCATCTATCTGTTTGTTCTTACACAGCTCTATTAATTGTCTGTGTTCTCTCTCTGCTGTGGGTATGCCGCCTGTTAACAGTAATTGTAATCTTATATAGCGATCACAGTTAGTATTCAAACCGTGTACAACTTCCAATGTATGAGGGCGGTTTGCTGCTTTATATAGACAAGTATGGAACTCAGTGTTTAATTCGCTCCAACTTGAAACAGAATTTTGATGTTTAAAAGCAGATTCAAGTTTATCCAGTACTTGTTCAGCTTGTTCAAAATCGTGCGGCTGTAAATTCGGTATTGCTCTTGCTAACAGATCGGATTCGATCATCACTCTAAGCTCAAATAGCTCAGTTACCTGTTCTACTGACAGTAAAGTCGCACTAGCGCCTTTATGGGGTTCAAAATGGACTAACCCTTCAGCTTCTAATTGAACTAACGCTTCACGTACCGGAATTCTACTAACGTTGAGCGAGTTTGCTATCGCTGACTGTCTTATAGGCTCACCGCCTTTTATCTCCCCTGACAGGATCCTTTCCCTTAACGCTTCAACGACTAACTGAGTGCGCGTTTTATGCATTATTGGGGTCATGCTACTCATGTACTTTCTATACTCGCAAGTAAAACATTCGAGCAAGAGTAACCTTTAGTGACGGCATTATAAAGTATAAATAGAGAATTTTATTCAACTTGCTAACAATTGACACCTATTGTTAGCTTTTGTGATTTGGGATGTTTTTTCTGGCTCTAATTAGCAAGCGATGTGATAATAATAAAAAATTCAATATTTGGAGTATAAGTGTGGCAAAAGCAGTCTTTCTTGATCGCGATGGTGTGATTAATCATGATCATGGTTATGTTCATAAAGTTGATGACTTTGAATATATAGAAGGTGTGTTTGAAGCCTGCTTAGCATTCAAAAAAATGGGTTATAAAATTGTCGTTGTGACAAACCAGTCTGGTATCGCTAGAGGTATGTATACAGAAGATGACTTTCACTCATTAACAGAGTGGATGGATTGGAATTTTGCAGATAAAGGCGTGGAGTTAGATGGTATTTATTATTGTCCGCATCATGAAGAGAAAGGTGTGGGTGAATATAAAATAGATTGTGAATGCCGTAAACCAAAGCCGGGTATGCTCAATACTGCTGCACAATTCCTTAAAATAGATATGAGCCAGTCAGTCATGGTCGGTGATAAAGCCGATGACATGCGTGCTGGTCAAGCTGCTGGTGTACCAACGAATATTCTCGTGAGGACAGGTAAATCAGTGACAGATGCGGCGATCGAAGAAGCAACGACCGTTGTCGATAGTATTGCAGATGTGCCGGCCTACTTATCGAGTCTTAGCTAGCCTCACAACTGATTAATTAAAGTTCAGTATCAAATATATGGCCAATGACGCCTCATTGGCCTTTTTAATGTCTTATTTCCGCCTTGTATTCTTTATTGTTTTGTCTAAGCGTTATTAGGAATAGTCTGTTGAGTGATAAAACGGCTACATCCGTCCGATAAATACTCATATTGGATGAATAATCATCGTTCAGTGAGGTTTGCTGATAAAAGGCTAATTTAGTGCTTGCACAAAATCATCAGCTCCCTATAATGCGCATCCACTGACCTACAGGACGTAGGAAATACCAGAGCTTGTCTGGAACAAGCTTGGTAGACACGGCACAGCGGCAAACAATTACGGTATGCAGCAAACGTGACAGCTTGATTTGAATCGCAAATGAGCATCCAAATCAACGGCGAAAAGAAAGTTTGAAA
>NZ_JBHZSM010000025.1:0-34565 GCF_043643735.1 Shewanella maritima | reverse complement strand
ACAAACAAAGATACAGGCAAACCCTAATTGATGATAACCACCTACTGAAGTAGGTGGTTTAGGGCTGAAAACAAAAACGGCATCTAAAAGATGCCGTTTTTTTATGGGGCAAGTTAAACTTTATAGTTCAACGGCTGCATCTAATGTCATGATAATCATGTCATTGAACGTAGTTTGACGCTCATCGGAAGTGGTTTTTTCACCAGTTCTGATGTGATCAGAAACGGTCACAACACAAAGTGCTTTCGCACCTAGCTCATGTGCTACGCCGTATAAACCAGCGGCTTCCATTTCAACACCTAGCACACCCATTTTTTCCATCACATCAAACATTTCAGGATCTGGCGTGTAGAACAAGTCTGCTGAAAATACGTTACCAATTTGCGTTTTGATATCATGCTTTTTAGCTGATTCAACTACAGCACTTAATAGACCGTAGTCTGCAATTGCTGCGAAATCTTGGTTTTTGAAACGTAAACGGTTTGCTTGAGAATCAGTACAAGCGCCCATACCAATGATCACGTCGCGAAGCTTCACATCAGCACTAATCGCACCACAGCTACCAACACGGATTAAGTTTTTAACGCCGTATTCTTTAATTAGCTCGTGAGCATAGATAGAGCATGAAGGAATACCCATACCACTACCCATAACAGAAATACGCTTACCTTTATAAGTACCGGTATAACCAAACATATTACGTACGTCAGTCACTAGCTCAGCATCTTCTAAGAATGTCTCAGCAATGTACTTTGCACGTAATGGATCGCCAGGAAACAGTACTGTTTCACCAAATGCACCTTCAACAGCATTAATATGTGGTGTAGCCATGAATATAACCCCTATGTTTATTTTATAAGTATTCAGGCTCATGTTTATTGTTAACATGTAGCCAAAATTTGAGTAAGTTTCTTTTTAAATAAAAGACTCACCGTAATCCATTGCTGGTAAATTAAAGTAACTTGCAATAGATTGACCAATATCTGCGAACGAACCTCTTCGCCCAAGTGACCCAGCTTCTAATCCTGCGCCTAACGCTAATACAGGAACATGCTCACGGGTATGATCTGTGCCTTCCCAAGTCGGGTCACAACCATGATCAGCTGTGAAAATAACTAAGTCATCATCAGACAAAATTTCAAACAACTCTGGCAAGCGCGAGTCAAAATACTCTAATGCTTTAGCGTAGCCAGCTACATCACGGCGATGACCATAATGCGAATCAAAATCAACAAAGTTAGTGAAAATTATGGTGTTATCACCAGCACGCTTTATTTGCTCAAGCGTTTGGTCAAACAGCTCTTCTAACCCTGTTGCCTTAAATTTTTGTGTAATACCACAGTTAGCGTAAATATCAGCAATCTTACCGATACTGACGACTTCACCACCTGCATCTTTAAGTTTATCTAATACAGTGGGTGCTGGCGGCTGTACAGCATAATCATGACGATTACCAGTACGGGCAAAATCACTGGCATCACTACCAACAAATGGACGCGCAATAACACGACCGATATTGTATGGTTCCAATTCTTCACGCGCGATTTCACAAAGGCGGTATAGTTTTTCTAAACCAAAAGTTTCTTCATGACACGCGATTTGGAACACCGAATCAGCCGAAGTATAGAAAATTGGTTGGCCAGAGCGCATATGCTCTTCACCTAACTTTTCTAAAATCACAGTGCCAGAAGAATGGCAATTACCTAAAAAGCCATCTAGACCAGCACGTGCTAGAATTTTATCAGTGAGTTCTTTAGGAAATGAGTTTTCAACATCACTGAAATAACCCCATTCATACAAAACAGGTACACCTGCCATTTCCCAGTGACCACTAGGTGTATCTTTACCAGAGCTCAATTCTTTGGCATGTCCATAAGCACCAATCAATTCAACATTCTCGTCAAATCCTGCAGCAAACTTACCAGTAGACTCAAAGCCTGCATGTCCTAAACCGAGCTTGGCAAGGTTTGGTAACGACAAAGGGCCTAAACGATCTATATCGGCTTCGCCAGCGGCACACACTTTAGCAATATGGCCAAAAGTGTCAGAGCCAACATCACCGAACTCAACGGCATCTTCAGTAGCGCCTAGTCCGAATGAATCTAGCATTAAAATAAATGTACGTTTCATACTCTTTACCTCTTACAAATCTGTCGCTCTGATATAGCGGTAGATTTCTGGTGTTTTCTCTGGCGCTACATCAGCAACATTGATCGCTGACTTAATCGCTTGGGCAGCCTCAGCGAACGCATCTTCTGATTGCGCATGAATAACGGCTAATGGTTTATCAGCATCAACCTGCTGACCTAACGCACTCACATCTGACAGACCAACACTATAATCTAGCGCATCACCTGGTTTGCGACGGCCGCCTCCTAGAGTAACGACAGATAAACCAAGCTCACGAGTATCCATGCTATGCACAAAGCCAGCTTTGTCAGCATATACCGGACGAATGATTCCTGCTTTAGGTAGGTAATTTGCGTAGTTTTCAACAAAATCAGTTGGACCACCTAAGCCTGATACCATTTTGGCAAACTTCTCAGCAGCTAAGCCGTTATCTAGCACTGCATTAAGCTTAGCTCTTGCTTCAGATTCTGTTTGAGCAAGTCCGCCTAATTGCAACATTTCAGCACAAAGTCCCATTGTGACTTCATACAAACGTGGATTGCGGTATTCACCTGTTAAAAATTGAATCGCTTCCTTAACTTCAAGAGCATTACCAGCACAAGAAGCCAGTACCTGATTCATATCGGTCAACAATGCCGTCGTTTTAGTACCTGCACCATTTGCGACAGCGGTAATACTGCGCGCCAGCTCTTCAGATGCTTCATAGGTTGGCATAAATGCACCTGTACCCACTTTGACATCCATGGCTAGGGCATCTAAACCAGCGGCCAATTTTTTAGATAAAATGGATGCGGTAATTAACGAAATTGACTCCACAGTCGCGGTATTGTCGCGAATAGAGTAAAAGCGTTTATCCGCCGGCACTAAATCCCCTGTTTGGCCAATAATCGCGACACCAGCCTCTTTAACGACTTTACGAAATAGCTCACTAGAAGGTTCAGTCTGATAACCTGGAATAGCATCAAACTTATCAAGAGTGCCACCCGTATGTCCTAAACCTCGACCTGAAATCATAGGTACAAAACCACCACAGGCAGCAGCCATAGGGCCTAACATTAGGCTAATGACATCGCCAACGCCGCCAGTACTGTGCTTATCGATGATGGGACCGTCAGCTTTTAATGCATCCCAATTTAATATCGTACCTGAATCGCGCATCGCCGTTGTTAAAGCAATACGCTCATCCATATTCATATCGTTGAAATACACAGCCATGCCCAGTGCAGCAATTTGCCCTTCTGAAACAGTGTTGTGTGTAATACCGTTGACGAAAAATTGAATTTCTTCTGTCGTCAGTGAATCACCATTGCGTTTTTTACGAATAATTTCTTGTGCTAGAAACATAAACTGCTCCTCAAGCAGGCACATCTTGCCTGCTTCTCAATCCATGAATATCGTCTGTAAGCAGACGTTAATGTAATAGCTAGCTATTACGCTTTGCTGCTCATTAGTAACCTTGATTGGCTTGAGGAGCATTGGCTAATTCAAGTGTATGCAATAAGCTATTTAATAAGCTTGAAGCACCAAAACGGAAAGAGTGAGGACCAACCCAATCAGCACCAAGAATACGTTCAGCAACGCCGATAAACTCAGCAGTTTGTTGCGCGTCACGCACACCACCAGCAGGCTTAAAACCAACGTTAGTGTTTTTCTCACTGATAACAGTTAGCATGATTTCAGCAGCTTCCAACGTAGCATTAACAGGGACTTTACCAGTCGAAGTTTTGATAAAGTCAGCGCCGGCATCAATCGATAACTCAGATGCTTTACGAATTAGAGCAGAGTCTTTTAACTCGCCAGACTCAATGATCACTTTCAAAATGGCCTGTTCGCCACAAGCTTCTTTACATGCCTTAACTAACTCAAAGCCAACTGTTTCATCGCCAGCCATAAGTGCACGGTATGGGAATACAACATCAACTTCATCTGCACCGTATGCCACAGCAGCACGGGTTTCTAAAACGGCAATCGCAATATCATCATTACCATGTGGGAAGTTAGTGACTGTGGCGATTTTGATATCTTCACAGTCCATTTCATTAAGGGTTTTGCGTGCAATAGGAATAAAGCGAGGATAAATACAAATAGCCGCGGTATTGCCTGCAGCCGTTTTGGCTTTGTGACATAAGTCGATAACTTTTTGATCAGTATCATCATCATTAAGCGTCGTCAGATCCATTAACTGGATACCTAGTTGCGCAGCTTTTTTCAAGTCAGACATAATTCTTCTCCAAAACAAATATAAAAGTAAATATGTAATGGCAAAACTTTAAGCATGGCGATTGTGATTATATTTATGGCCGGGCCTTCAGGCTTGCCGGTAAATTGTGTTTGTAGGGACAATTCACCAAATTTGTATTCAATCTGATAACGAGTACCACGACTTGAATCCATGAAGACCGGAAAAGAGCAACAAAGTTATTGTGACATCCATTCCGCGAAAAATCCGTTTTAGCGCGTAAAACCTTTATTGAAATACACTAAATATAAATTATTTGATGTCAGTGTATTTTAGTAAAAGTTAAAGAGGAAAGTTAGTAAATATCGTAAAAATATGGGAGCCATTTACATGGCTCCCAAAGTACAATTAGAAGTTGTACTTAGCTGAGAAGATCATCGCGTTTTGGTACGCTTCTGAACCTAGCTTCTGGTGTGCGTAACGGTATTGAACACCAAATGTGAAATCTTTAGTCGCATTCCACCAAACTGCTACCGCACCATTCAAGCCAGTGTCACCACCGTTACCTGCAGAGTGCTCATCAGAACGGCTAAATTCAATTTCGTTCCAGTTAGTGATCATGAAGTCTTGGTCACCAAGCTTGAAGTTGTAACCAAGTACCCAACCTGCCATGCCACCATTGTAGCCAGCACCGATGAAGTTGTTATGAACGTAGTGAGCACCTAAGAAAGGCTTAACCCAAAGTCCAAAGTCAGTGTTGATGTCATAGCTAACACCAAGAACAATGTTTTGCTCGTAGAAACCAGAAGAGTCAGAGATGCTGTAGATATGACCGTAGTAGTTCCAGTTAGTGTCGCCCATGTTTACAGCAACAGAACCTTTCGCAGCTACACGAAATGCTTCAGCGGCATCTTTACTCGTGTCGTAGCCGTAATCACCCTTAGTTGGGTTTTCGAAATCGATAAAGCCGTATACATCACCCCAATCGTAGCCAGCGCCACCTTCAACTTCGATATATACGAAATCTTCTTTACCGCCATTAGTACGATCAGTAGTACCTGAAGACCAATCTAAGTAGTTCACAGATACATTAGCAAAACCGTAGTATTGTTCTGCTTGTGCAGTTGTTGCAGTCATTGAAGCTACAGCTACTGCTGCTAAAGCTAAAGTTTTAACGTTTTTCATCATCAACCCCATTTATCATTTATTTGCTGCCTCTGTGGGCAGCGTAGTCTTTACAGTGCGTATTTTAGCGCCGCGAAACTGAAACACAATCACTTTAACTTAAAAAAGCGGAAACTTAATCCCAATTTGTGAACAGTGTCTCGATCTCTATTTACATCAGCGCAACACAACAAACTCTTTTGTAACAGCAAGTGCATCATCTCTTATTGCTGGATTTATACACTTACAATAACTTCGCGATTTCGGAAACGGTGGATCAACGCAATTATCAATTTGCATTTTGTTCCACCTCAAGTGAATCACTCAAGGCACAACAGAAAAGGGAGCCTAATTAGGCTCCCATAGAGGATTACAATGCTAAGAATAAACCAGCAAGAGTAGCACTCATTAAGTTAGCTAGTGATGCTGCGATTACCGCACGAACACCAAGCTTAGCTAAGTCATGGCGACGAGTAGGCGCCATAGCACCTAGACCACCAAGTAGAATTGCAATAGAAGACAAGTTAGCAAAACCACATAATGCGAAAGAAATAATCGCTTTAGTACGGTCAGTCATCACTTCGCCTGTTGCTTCAACTAAGATACCGCCATCAGCAACATCTTTTAGGTATGGAGCAAAGTTTAGGTAAGCAACAAATTCGTTTACAACGATCTTCTGACCGATGAAAGAACCTGCAACCATAGCTTCCGCCCAAGGTACACCGATTAAGAATGCTAAAGGCATGAAGATGTAACCAAGAATTAGCTCAAGTGATAGGTTTTCCATACCAACCCAACCACCGATGCCACCAAGCATACCGTTGATCATTGCAATCAAACCAACGAAAGCAAGAAGCATTGCACCTACGTTAAGTGCTAAGTGCATACCTGAAGAAGCACCTGCTGCAGCAGCGTCAATAACGTTGGCTGGCTTATCTTCATCTTCAGGCAAGTCAGTCATTTCGTTTTTGGTTTCTTCAGTTTCAGGGTGCATAAGCTTAGCCATCATTAAGCCACCTGGTGCAGCCATGAATGATGCAGCAACTAAGTACTCAATTTTAACACCCATACCAGCGTAACCCGCTAGTACAGCACCAGCGATAGACGCTAGACCACCAACCATAATGGCAAACAGCTCTGAGTTTGTCATTGAAGGAATGAATGGACGAACAACTAATGGCGCTTCAGTTTGGCCAACGAAAATGTTTGCAGTTGCAGACATAGACTCCGTACGGCTAGTACCTAATGCTTTTTGTAAACCACCACCGATGAACTTAATTACCATCTGCATGATGCCTAGATAGTAAAGAACAGCGATTAAAGAAGAGAAGAAAACGATAACTGGTAGTACACGAATCGCAAATACGAAGCCAACACCGTTAGCAAACATTGCGTCAGTACCAAGACCACCAAATAGGAAGTCGATACCAGCTTGAGAATATCCAATTACATCAGCAACACCTTGTGAAACACCACCAAGCACTTGTTGACCAAATGGAACATAAAGTACGAAACCAGCAAAGAACGCTTGAATCGCTAACGCACCACCAACGGTACGTACATTAATTGCTTTTTTATTAGTTGATAGGAGGAAACCTATCGCAAGTAAGGTGACCACCCCTACTAGACTCATTACTATATCCATTAATCATCACCCTTTTGTTAACAGTTTTTATTAATGTTGTTAACTCACCTAATTTCCGCTGATGATTATAACCGAGCATCAAAAGAAAATCGTGGAATTGATCAAGTTTTTAAAGTTTATTTTCAGAGCCTTACGTAAACCAAGGGCAAACATTAACGTTTGTTTATGAAAAAACAATTAAAGCTCAAACAGTTGCAATGCATTCTCGAACAGTCGTTCTTGTGCATAAACAGTCGAAATATTTTGTAATGATGCTACCTGTTTTGTGATCGCTGTCACACTTAATTCTGTTTTTGCTAATATTGTAGAAATTTCTGCTTTGGGAGACGTGATATCGGTTTCGATTAAAAAGTGTTCTATGGATAAATTTTCAACCGTGCGGTGAAGCTTTTGGGCCTGTTGGTTGAGCAAAATAGGACCTATACCGAGCTTAAAACCGAGATCAATATAGCGATTTGCAAGTTGCTCACCACCGTAAAACCCATGTATTACCCCAGCTTTAGGTAATTTCGCTTGCTTAAGGATTGAAATCAGTTCCTCATGGGCTTTGACACAGTGCAATATAATGGGCAGTTTAAAATATTTAGCAATTTCTAGTTGCTTCTTTAACATTAACAATTGCTTATCATACTGTGGATGTAATTTATCAAGACCACACTCCCCAATTGCAACCAAGCGGTCATTTTTAACATTTTGTTCAACAGTCTGCTGCAACTGCTCAAAAGCTTCCTCAAGTTTTTCAGGTACGTACCACGGGTGTATCCCCAATGCAAAAGCACAATGGTACTGCTCTGCAACATACAGCTGTTTTTGCCACAATTCAGGACTTACACCAGGTAAAATCACCTGTTTAATACCTTGTTGCTGCAAGCACTGGAACACCTGCTGACGACATTCATCAAAGGCATCAAAGTCATAATGAGCATGAGTGTCAATCATCGTTCCTTTCCTGATTAACTGGATCTAGCTTTGTGGCTGTTCGGTTCGTGTTTCTCTCGTTATCTCGGCTAATGTCAGGATCTTGCAACCTAGGAGCACAACAACGTTTGCTTTCAGGCGTTAACCCCATGGCATCACACCATTTGATATATGCCTGCCACGGTTTTACAACCAGGGTGTTTAGCATTCGTTTCATCACTCCCTCCAACAGCAGTTTCCTTTGTGATTGTTGCAATAAAAAAGGTGGCAAAGCCACCTTTTAATCATACCAAAATGAGTCAAATTTACTCGATTTTGATGATGTTATTACTTTAATCGAGTCTAGTTCTCGCGGGTTTTCGCAAACTCAATATCTGGATAGCGCTCCATTGATAAGTTTAAGTTAACCATGGTTGGCGCAATATACGTAAGGTTGTTACCACCATCAAGCGCCAGATTAGGACTACATTTGCGACGGAACTCTTCCAATTTACGCTCATCATCACAATAAACCCAACGTGCGGTACTGACACTAATCCCTTCATAAATGGCTTCAACGTTATATTCACTTTTCAAACGCCCAACAACCACTTCAAACTGAAGTACACCCACTGCACCCACAATTAAGTCATTGGAGTCAATCGGCCTAAATACCTGTACTGCACCTTCTTCAGCTAACTGAACCAGCCCTTTAAGCAATTGTTTCTGCTTTAATGGATCTTTTAAACGGATGCGGCGGAACATTTCTGGTGCAAAGTTTGGAATACCAGTAAATTTCAGTGCTTCACCTTGTGTAAAGGTGTCACCAATTTGAATGGTACCGTGGTTATGCAAACCAATAATATCACCTGGGAAAGCTTGCTCAACTTGTTCACGGTCACCTGCGACAAAGGTTAGTGCATCAGAAATACGCACATCTTTGCCTACCCGCACATGACGCATTTTCATGCCTTTCTCATACTTGCCCGACACAATACGCATGAACGCAACGCGGTCTCGGTGTTTCGGATCCATATTCGCTTGAATCTTGAATACAAACCCAGAAAACTTACTGTCATCAGCTTTGATTTCACGTACGTCAGTTTCACGAGGTTGTGGCTTGGGCGCCCATTGCGTTAACCCGTCCAACATATGGTCAACACCAAAGTTACCCAATGCAGTACCGAAATAAACTGGGCTTAACTCACCTTGCAAGAATGCTTCATGGTCAAACTCGTGTGACGCACCTAAAACCAACTCCAGCTCTTCACGCAATGTTTCCGCTAACTCACTGCCAATTTCATTTTCAAGTTCAGGGTTGTCTAACCCCTTAACAATACGAACTTCCTGAATAGTGTGGCCTTGACCAGTTTGGTACAAAATAGTTTCATTACGAAGTATGTGGTACACACCTTTAAATGACTTACCGCATCCGATTGGCCATGTAACTGGTGAACAGGCAATATTTAGTTCTGTTTCAACTTCATCAAGCAATTCCATAGGATCGCGAATGTCTCGGTCACACTTGTTCATGAAGGTGATAATTGGCGTATCGCGTAAACGGGTCACTTCCATCAGCTTGCGAGTACGATCCTCTACACCCTTAGCCGAGTCAATAACCATTAAACATGAGTCAACAGCTGTCAACGTACGGTAAGTATCTTCAGAGAAGTCTTCGTGACCTGGTGTATCAAGCAAGTTAACGAGGCAATCTGCGTATGGGAATTGCATCACCGAGGTTGTTATCGAAATACCACGGTCCTTTTCCATTTCCATCCAATCAGACTTAGCATGCTGCTTTGAACCACGACCTTTAACCGTACCCGCGGTTTGGATCGCTTGACCAAACAACAGTACTTTTTCAGTGATGGTTGTTTTACCCGCATCCGGGTGAGAAATAATTGCGAAGGTACGACGTTTATCGACCTCTGTTGAAATAACTGACATGCTAACCTGCGCGCTGACTGTAGATAATAAAAAAGGCGCAAATTATAGCGCCTTAGTATCAAATTTTCTAGGTAAACTAACCTTGCTCTGCTTGGCCAATAAGAGACTTCATTCTTGCAAGCTCAATGCGTGCATATCTATGCTCAACAAAATCATAAATATTGGTGGCTAATACTAAACGGTATAAATTAGCTGCCTTTTGGTAGTCACCTTGGCTATCAGCTTGTTTTGCTATGTAAAAATAGGCTTCACATAGACGTTCAGCATACTCTTTTGCACTAGATAAATTAAATTTAGCGGCTTCAAATAGTTGCTCTTCAGTGACATTACCTAGGTAAAAGTCGACCAATACAGTAGACCAAGATGTTGGAGGTAATTGCTTTCTATTTTCTGATAATGTAGCAGTTGCTTGCTCTTGCTCCATTCCAACACTGATCAAATATAGCCATAAAGCACGGTAACCATCTGAAGGTTGTCTATCATAGAATGTCTGTAAATCCTGCTTAGCTAACTCATAGCGTTCACCATAGAACAAGGCAATACCACGATTTAAATAAGCATAATCATATTCTGGCGCAAGCTCTAACACACCATCGAACGACTCATAAGCACTTTCAAACTCACCTTCTTGGGTGTAATAGATGCCGATGAAATTGTAGGCGTCAGCTAAATTCGGCTGCAACTTAATCGCGTTATGAAAATCTATTCTGCCTAATAATCGTAAACCAACGCTGTCGTAGATAACACCGCGATCATAATGAAATCTTGCACGTTGTTCATCAGTCAGCTCCATGGTCGCCAAAATTTCATTTAGCTTAGCTAACGTCACTTCCTGTTGGTAATCAGGCATGACAGGCTCTATTTGGATCTGCCCTTGTGCAGCGGGGGTTCCTGATTGGGTAGCAGCACATCCAGTCAACAACATGGTTGACGCCATCATTGCTGCTATCACACTAGTGCGTAGTTTAAATTCCATTCATGAGGCCTTATCAGGATATTTGAATATACTGCATCATAGCAATGTAGTTGGCTAAGGGCTACGACTGACAAGTAATTTTTACAGAAATCAGCCACAAAAAAGGAGAGCCTAAGCTCTCCTTTTATATAGCATTATCGTCAGAATATATTATTCAGCAGATTCTGCTTTAGTTTGTGCTTCTTTAATTGATAGACGCACACGACCTTGACGGTCAACTTCCATCACTTTAACAGCAACTTCTTGGTTCATTTCTAAATGATCTGATACGTTAGCAACACGCTCTTCGCTAATTTGCGAAATGTGTACTAATCCATCTTTGCCAGGAAGAATGTTAACGAATGCACCAAAGTCTACGATACGGATAACTTTACCGTTGTAGATGCGGCCAACTTCAACTTCTGCAGTGATTTCTTCAATACGACGAATCGCTTCTTTAGTTGCAGCGCCATCTGATGAAGCAATCTTAACTGTACCATCATCATCCAGTTCAATCGTAGTACCCGTTTCTTCAGTAAGCGCACGAATAGTCGCACCACCTTTACCGATAACATCACGGATTTTCTCAGGATTGATTTTGATTGATGTGATACGTGGAGCGTGGTCAGAGATATCTTCACGCGCACCAGAGATTGCTTGGTCCATAACATTAAGAATATGAACACGTGCACCGTATGCTTGTTGCAGTGCGATATCCATGATTTCTTTAGTGATACCTTCAATCTTGATATCCATCTGCAGTGCAGTGATACCATCACGAGTACCCGCAACTTTAAAGTCCATGTCACCTAAGTGGTCTTCATCACCTAGAATGTCAGAAAGAACAACAAAGTCGTCACCTTCTTTAACTAGACCCATTGCGATACCAGCAACTGAAGTTTTAATTGGTACACCCGCATCCATTAATGCCAGTGAGGTACCACAAACAGAAGCCATTGAACTTGAACCGTTTGATTCAGTAATTTCTGATACAACACGCACACTGTATGGGAATTCTTCAGCAGAAGGCATAACAGCTGCCATACCACGCCAAGCCAACTTACCATGACCGATTTCACGACGCTTAGGTGAACCAACCATACCGGTTTCACCCACAGAGTAAGGAGGGAAGTTGTAATGAAGCATAAAGCGGTTAGTACGTTCGCCCATGATGCTATCAATTTTTTGTGCATCACGTTCTGTACCAAGTGTACAGGTAACTAACGCCTGAGTTTCACCACGTGTAAACAAAGAACTACCATGAGTACGTGGTAAAACACCCGCATTGACATTTAACGCACGGATCATATCTGGCTCACGACCATCGATACGTGGCTTACCACTGATAATACGGCTACGTACTACGTCTTTTTCAAGGCTACCAAGTAGACCATCAATTTCACGTATATCAGCTTCAGGGTTATTCGCTAGCAATGCTTCTTTCGCAGCCGATTTAACGACACCAACTTGTGCGTAACGCTCTTGCTTAACTTCAATTTGGTAAGCTTCAGTTAAACCCGCTTCCGCCAAATCTTTAATTTGAGCAACTAAGTCAGCATCTTTTACAGGTGCAGACCAGTCCCAAGTAGGCTTGCCAGCTTCTGCTTTAAACTCAGCAATAGCACTGATAACCACTTGTTGTTGGTCATGACCATACGTTACAGCGCCTAACATGATTTCTTCTGCTAAAGCTTTAGCTTCCGATTCAACCATCAGTACAGCACTTTGCGTACCTGATACCACTAGGTCTAGGTCGCTTTCTACAACTTGGTCAACTGTAGGGTTAAGTAGGTATTCACCATTAATATAACCTA
This sequence comes from Shewanella maritima, assembly GCF_043643735.1. Taxonomy (GTDB): domain Bacteria; phylum Pseudomonadota; class Gammaproteobacteria; order Enterobacterales; family Shewanellaceae; genus Shewanella; species Shewanella maritima_A. Next base: position 21,834 of record NZ_JBHZSM010000025.1, on the reverse strand, counting down.
CACGTGCTACACCGATAGGACCATTAAATGGGATACCAGAGATAGACAACGCAGCAGAAGTACCAATCATAGCCACAATGTCTGGCTCGATTTGTGGATCTACTGACACAACAGTGATGATAACTTGAACTTCGTTTTTAAAACCATTCGGGAATAAAGGACGAATTGGACGGTCGATTAGACGAGCAATCAAGGTCTCATCTTCAGATGGACGACCTTCACGCTTGAAAAAACCACCAGGGATTTTACCAGCAGCGTAAGTCTTTTCTTGATAGTTAACGGTTAAAGGGAAAAAGTCGCGGCTGGCATCAGCCTCTTTCTTACCCACAACGGTGACTAACACTGTTGTATCGCCCATGCTCGCTAAAACTGCAGCATCTGCTTGACGTGCAATAACACCTGTTTCTAAGGTGACAGTATGCTGACCATACTCAAAACTCTTTACAATAGGATTCACTTGACCCATTCCTTAATTATTTACCTTTAAATTTCGCGCATAAGTATACTGCAAATATTTTCAATAGTTAAATAAACACTGCACTCCCACAGTAAATATTTTGCATTTTATTTAAACAATTACGCCTGCTTTGCTCTTGCTGACGAGAACATATCACTCAGCATAGTTGTTTCATTGTGCACAATAATGAATTATTGATGACAAGATGGCAGAATTTGACTAGAGTTAATGTTGTATTTTCTAGCAAATTTGTAAGTTGTCACTGGTAACGCAAACCAATACAAATCAATCGCTAGTTGCAAAATAACAGGCTTAGCCTTAATGATTTTTCGGCCAAAGTCGATAACAATAAATGACGCAAATTGATACGTGATTGTGCGCCCGCTATAGGCCCTATGAAAATAGACGTCACCAAGACACGGAAATACTAGATGAACGCAAGCTTTAAATCTCTGACTTGGAAACAAACCAATCTAGTTGTGTTCACAGCGCTTTTCTTTGCCATTGCCGTTTTCATTGTCGAAATAGCTCTCGTCGTCGTTAATACTAAGCAGCAGTTAACCGCGTCCCAACAAGAACTCCTGAATTCTGTTGAGCAAACTACGTCCAATGCAGTGTGGTCATTGGATGACAAACTTGCGACTCAAACACTTGAAGGAATAATTAAAGTTGATCATGTCGGTTCATCAATGATCGAACTGGATGATGGTAGCTTGTTCGTGTCCGTTGCAAACGAGCCAAGTAAACGCTCTGAGAACTATGCGCTGATTAGTGCAAAGTTGTTCGATAGTTTAAAAGAAATATCTCGGCCTCTGTATCGTCCTTACTACTTTGAGGGCAGTAACAAGCAACAATTGATTGGTACACTGACCATTTTTTATGACACACAAAAGCTAACAAATTCATTATTTGATCAATTGCAACTTGGCTTTATTGCTACGCTTGCAAGGGCATTATTGCTCACCTTAGTATTAACGGTTGTATTCCACCGTTTCCTCACACAGCCTATTGCACAGATCAGTGAGGCTATTGATAAAATTGACACTGATTCGCCAGATGAAAATCTGTTACCGATATCAAAGGCCCACAAAGATGATGAACTGGGATTAGTGACCAGCAAGTTCAATCAAATATTGCTGCAGTTCAGTCAAACTCAAAACAAATTGAGAAAAATGGCCACACGTGACCCACTAACTGGGTTACCAAACCGTACCTTGTTATTAGAAACGTTGAATGTTGCCATTCAACGTTCAAGAGTACACAAGCGTAGCTTTACACTACTTTTCATAGACTTAGATAGATTTAAAAATGTTAATGATTCATTGGGTCATGCATTAGGAGATCAGTTTTTAGCCCGAATTGCACGTATTCTAGAACGTGTGGTGGGTGATAAAGGCAGTGTTTCGCGTTTGGGCGGAGATGAGTTTGTTATCCTCGCCCATGATATTCAAACGCCTGATCAAGCTGCTGACTTTGTCGATAAGATTTTGACTCAACTTAATGCCCCCGTTCAATTAAATGATCATGCAATTCATCCTGCAGCTTCAATTGGTATCTCTATATACCCAGAAGACGGGGTCTGCGCTGAAGACTTAATCCGTCATGCTGATATTGCCATGTATAGCGCAAAAGCTGCAGGCTCAAATCAATGGTCATTCTTCAAACAACAAATGACTGAAAAAGCGGCTGTACGTCTTAGAACAGAAGCCTCATTGCACGATGCGTTAAAAAATGAAGAATTCCTGCTGTATTTCCAACCTAAACTTGATCTAAGTACAGGCAAGGTCATTGGTTGTGAAGCCTTGATTCGCTGGCAAAAAGATGGCCGATTAATAAGCCCTATTTCATTCATCCCAGTTGCTGAAGAAACTGGCATCATTATTCCTATCGGCCGTTGGGTAATTGAACAAAGTTGTAAGATTATTCGTGAATGGCAAAAACAGTATGGTTTTGCGTTGCCAATTGCCGTTAATGTCGCTTCACAGCAATTTGCTGATGCTAGTCTAGTGCCAGATATCAAACAACTTGCTCTTCGCCATCAAGTTAACCCAGAGCTACTAGAAATAGAAATCACAGAAACATCATTAATGAATGATGTTGAGGAAGCAATTCACAAACTCGGACAGCTAAAGACCGCCGGTTTTGGCATTGCTGTCGATGATTTTGGTACAGGATATTCATCACTTTCTTATTTACAACATTTGCCTATTACAACCATGAAAATTGACCGAGCATTTGTAAATGGTTTACCAAAAGACAGCGCAATCGCTTCAACAATTTTGATGTTGGGTAAACAGCTTAAATTAGACATTGTGGCTGAAGGCATTGAAACTGAAGAGCAGCTTAACTGGTTAAAAGAGCATGAATGTGCAATTGGTCAGGGCTTTTATTACAGTAAACCACTGCCCCTAGATGAGTTTGAAGCGCAATACATCAAACCATTGCAGAACAGCGTGGCAAATTAATAATAAAGCATAATCGACCGCCTTTTATAATTGCAATATAAATAGCCCTTTTAAGCGCGATATACCTTGCCTGAACATGGCTGTTTCAGTGTTAGCATATCGCTACATTGCGCTGTTACCAATTAAGACAGTGAGATAAAAGGACTTATGAATTTATCATTCAAACACTGGTTACTATCAGTATTTTGTTTCGCCATGATTGGTTGTAGTAACACCATTCCTGTCGAAGAGCGCCAACAAGTCAGAGATGATTTAAATGCTCAATCAAAACAACTTATCACCTCGCTTTTAGAGTCTTACCCTCGCCTTGAGCAACAAATTAATGATGCCTATGGCTACGCCACCATTTTCATGTTCAGACTTAAAGTGCCCGTTATTGGCGGTGGCTCGGGTATTGGCATCATTCATGATAACCACAATGGCACTGATACCTATATCGATATCAATCGTTATGATCTAGGCGCTGGACTCGCTTATGGAAGCTATCAAACTTTAACCCTTTTCGAAGATAAACAAAGCTTGGATGCTTTTATTAAAAATGGTTACCGCGGCGCACTCGCCACTGAAGCGAGTTGGCAAAGCGACAGTAATTTAAAGCATTATTTTATTGGTCGAGACACTGCTTTCCCAACCTATGTGAACTACCAAGGAGATACCAGTTTAGTTGGATCAATACAGGTAGAATCTATCTCAGTTAATCATTCTCTGACCTATACAGGCTTAGGGGATTTAAGAGTCGCAAATAAGGAGGATAAGATCGAAAGACCTTCCCATACAAAGTGGGAACAGGCGTTACCTTTTTTTGCACAGGATGTTATTGATAAAGGTTACAGTCTGCCTAAGCCCTACGGTGTGAGTATCATCTATGCTGAAACCAAACAGCGAATGACCATTGATGAGTTAGAAGCGGGGTTTAGTTTTTGGGACAAAGGCAGAATTCCGATTGAGTTTGTTACATTTGACAATAACTACTCCCATTCAGAGTCGCCGCAAATCAAGTTTGACGCTTGGCTGTTTCCTTTCATGAACGTGTTTGCCACCGTGGGTAAGGTGAACGGCATGGCACACATTGAATTTGAATTAGACGGCAACTCTATCATTGAACAACTCGAATTAGATTGCTCAGGCTTTCCACCTAAACCTGTGTGCCAGAAACTGTATGACTTTCTAGAAGACAACTCATTACATGTACCTCTTGATGTCGATTTAGATGGCATGAACTACACTCTGGGAACCATCTTGGCAGCAGGTTGGCAGGATTACTTTGTCACGGTGCCGATTTCATTTAGCTACATTAAAATGAAAAGCTCTAAAGCAGAAGAGCTAGTATTTAATGCTTCTCCTCGCATTGGTAAGCAAATCCCGACTTACAAAAATCAAAGCATTGCACTGTTTATTGGTGCTAATTACCTCGACAGTGACTTAACCATCACAGGTCAATTTCAACTTCCGGACTTTGGCTTAGGTGACAATGAATATATCGATTACAAAATTCGCCAAGAAAATATTGATAAATGGTCATTTATTGCAGGCGCAAACTACAATTTTAACCGTCAATGGTCACTGGCTATGGAATATTCACAAAAAGGCGATGATAAACGGCAATTCATCTCCGTATTGAACTACCGTTTTTAACAAATAATCCCTATGTTTCGACTTTATTTGAACTCAAACGACAGGGTTCCCCCCTTAACATGGACACTTAGGAAAAAACATGAGTAAAGCAGAGAAAATCTATAACTTTAATACCCCACAAAGACTGTTTGTAGGTTATACCCTTGCGATATTAGTGGACTTAACCGTACTCAATTTTTTTGATGAGTACTGGGAGCACGTTAATATTGAGTCGTTTTCAATTTCCTTTATGGCTGCAATTTTACTGCAGTTGTTATTAAAGCTCTCCATCGGGCTTGAGAATAGACTTGCTCAATACTTCAGTACTAAACCAGGCAAATCAGCCAAAATTTACCGTGGTATTTGCAGCTACATTATTTTGGTCGGTTCCAAGTTTGTCATGCTAGAAGCGATTAACTTACTGTTTGGCGACAAAGTGCAATTCACAGGCCCATTCAATGGTATCGTGGCATTTTTTGCAGTAATTTTTACCATTTTGATTGCAGAAATCATCGTCGGCAAAATCTACTTTGCATTAGATAACAGCAAGAAAGCTTCAAACGAGTAACAAAGCACTGGTCAGTGGTTGTTTTTAGGCTGGAGTAATCAACTGTCCTCCAGCCCAGCGCCAATGACGTTATTCAAACGATGCCACAAACGCACTTGATGCATCGATGTAAAAGTGCGTATCGAGAGCTTGCCGTCCGAGCAACATCAAATAGGTCATATCTGAGCGGTCAGTGAGTGTGATTTCTATATCCCACTCATGCTTGCCCAATATAGCAGGCGTTTTAATCACATAGCGTTGTTCACTCATGCCGTTGGATGATTTCACCTTTCTTACATCATGTAACATGGCATGACAACTCACTGTTTTCTCGACATTATGAATTTCAGGGTGAATATCAAACGTAATCCCCGGCTTACCATCCAAAGATATCCGTTTGATATTATCGACATGTAGTGATGATGTTTGTGCACCGGTATCCACTCTGACCGTCAGTTGATTGATCCCTAAATCAGGCAACGTGATATTTTCCACATGTCCAATGATGATGCGTTTATTCATATCAGCACCTCATTAGCAACATGACTGTTTACTAACTGCTCTTCCACAGATTCAATTTGTTCCGCAATGGCTTCATCATCTTCTTTAAAAAAGGCAATGTGATACATAGCTTCACCTTCTTGCACCAAAGGAATATTTTGCTTTCCAATAATGACACCGTCTTTAGTTGCAATCACCTGCCCTAATAAATCACCATAAGGGCTGCCGATATCAGCGAGTACATCACCTTTTTTCACTTGGTCGCCCAATTGAAAGTGATGCGTCACAATGCCGCTACTACTGGCCCTGAGCCAACCACTGTTATTTGCAATAAATTGATGAATGCTTTTCTTCCGTTTGCGGCTTTTTGGCATCATGTTTAAGTAACGCAGTACATTGACAATGCCAGTTATTCCAGCCCGAATCGAAAACTCATCAAACCTCAATGCTTCCCCTGCTTCATAAAGCAATACTTTCGTGTCTTTCTCTACTGCGGCTTCACGCAGCGAACCATCAACAATATCTGAGTTCAAAATCACTGGTACACCAAACGCTTTAGCCAGCTCTAGGGTTTCTTTGTCCGCTAGTTGAGCTCTAATTTGTGGCAAGTTAGAGCGATGTATCGCACCTGTATGTAAATCAATACCATAGTCACAGTGGCTAACAATTTCCTTGAGGAAAATATTCGCCACTCGAGCGGCTAGCGAGCCTTTAGAGGAACCTGGAAAGCTGCGGTTTAAATCACGCCTATCTGGCATATATCGGCTTTGGTTAACCACGCCATATACATTCACCATTGGTACGGCTATCAGCGTTCCAGAGGAGATTTTAAAGCCCTTTAAATTAATCAATCGCCTGATGATCTCAATACCGTTGAGTTCATCACCATGCACTGCGGCACTCACAAACATTGTCGGCCCCGGCTTCTTACCACGAATAATATAAACGGGTAAATTTACATCGGCGTCGGTATAAAGCTTGGCAACAGGCAGATCAATCTTCTTAGTTTGACCAGGCGCAATGCTGTGCTCACCAATTGTTAATACACTCATTTTGTTCTCTACCTAATTGTCGAACTTAGCCTTTACCCTTGGTTTTATTAGCATTGGTTGAAGCTGCATTTTTTTCTATGAACTCAACAACCTTATTAGCTACATCATAGCCTGTTGCGACCTCAATCCCTTCTAACCCTGGCGAAGAGTTCACTTCCATCACCATCGGCCCATTGTGTGATCGTAATAAATCAACACCGCAAAAATTCAGTCCCATTATTTTGGCAGCATTGACAGCCGTTTCACGTTCTTCCTTAGTGAGCTTCACCAACTCAGCAGAACCGCCGCGGTGAAGATTTGAACGAAACTCCCCTTCCGCACCTTGACGTTTCATCGCGGCAACAACGCGCCCGCCAACAACTAGACAACGAATATCTGCCCCACCCGCCTCTTTAACAAACTCTTGCACCAAAATGTTTGCTTTCAAGCCCATGAATGCTTCAATAATGCTTTCAGCAGCTTTTGAGGTTTCAGCCAAAACCACCCCGATCCCTTGCGTACCTTCCAATAGCTTAATCACTAATGGGGCACCGCCCACATTCTTGATTAAGTCTTTGATGTTGTCTGGCTTACTTGCAAAACCTGTGCGTGGTAGACCAATGCCTTTACGAGACAATAATTGCAATGAGCGTAATTTATCTCTTGAGCGACTAATCGCGACAGACTCATTGACATTAAATGTCCCCATCATTTCAAACTGCCGTGCCACCGCGGTACCGTAGAAAGTAATGGAGGCACCAATTCTTGGAATAATGGCATCATATTTAGGTAATTCTTCACCGTGATAACGCACAGCTGGACGACTACTGGTGATATCCATATAGCAATGCAAAGTATCAATCACATCCACTTCATGGCCACGGGCAATACACGCCTCTTTCAGGCGGCGCGTTGAGTACAAGTTCTCGTTACGGGATAAGATGGCAATTTTCATCATTCACTCCTTAATGTAATGACGCAAAATATAGTTGAACCTTATTGAAAAAAAAATCAAAATAATAAATAGCATTTAACAAATTTATTTTATCAAACAGATGAAAATTGAACTGCTCACCACATTCATAGAAGTCAGTCAAACACTGCATGTCAGAATCGCGGCAGAAAACTTGTATTTAACCCAAGCAGCGGTCAGTAGCAGGATTAAGCAACTTGAAGATGAGCTGGGAGTGCTGCTATTTGATCGCAGTAACAAGCGTTTGAAATTAACCGCTGAAGGCCACCGACTAGTCAAACATGCCAATGAAATGCTGATCATGTGGCAAAAGATCAAACAAGATGTCGGTGTGAGTCATCAAAATTCAGATCAGCTGTTTGTTGGTTCAATGATGGCTATTTGGGACATCGTCTTGCAAGACTGGTTACAAAAAATTGACCGTAACCTTGATGATGTCCACCTACACACTCACAATTTTTCGCCAGTAGAATTAAGAAAGCAAATTGTCGGTAGGCTGATTGATATTGCCTTTTTATTTGAGCCACCCTATCTAGAAGATGTTATCACCGAGAAAGTGGCAACAGTGCCATTACAGCTTGTCTCAACTGATAAAGATGTTAATTTTGGCGATAGCCACAGTATGGTTGCGGTGGACTATGGCGAATCAGTCAATAGCCAGTTTCAGCGTGATTACGCGGAGCAAGCTGTCATCCGTCACAATATGAGTCAGCCTCGTATTGCATTGAATTTTATATTAGAGGCTGGCGGTTGTGCGTATCTACCTAAACAAATGTGCTTTGAACATATTCGAAAAGGTAGGCTATTCAAAATAGAAAATGCCCCAGAATATCGGCGTGAAATTTATGCCATCTATTTAGCGAAAAGCAATAAAAAGCCACTCATTGAAGATGCATTAATGTTATTTCCTTATTTAAGAAATTAATCACATCATTCAAACAAACATAGGCTGTTGATAGATTTAATTTATCAACGCCCTCATTTAATTCTTCTGTATTTAGAGGTGGGAAGCACGACTACATTAAATAATGCATAAGCTAGTTAACTTGTGTTTAGAGGTTCAAACTACTGGCAAGTCTCGGGAGCGTTTTCAGAGTAGGTAAGCAGTTCAGTCATATAAAGTAGACCATCAGTCCCCTGTTCAAAACCTGTTGGGGGACGCTCATCAATATACCCTGAAAATTGAACATAAATAGCTTGATAAGGCTTACCTGTTTTTTTTGAAAGCTGCATCGAGGCGTTTTCAATCAGCTCCATCGAGCTAGACTCACCATTTAACCAATAGTTGTCTGAGCCATTACACGGCTTGAAATCGGACACTTCATGGCCGTATATAAAGAAGCCTTCAAATGGTTTATCAGCACTGCTAGCACAACCGACTAGCGCTAGACATAACACTAGAAAAAGATGCAAATGTTTCATTGTATGACCCTATCTAAAACGCATTGTCACCTAAAGCAAAGCTAGCGGGTTGCTTGCGCTAATCACCACGTAATATCTTTGACATCAGTTTACCTTTTGCGAGTTCGTCGACTAACTTATCAAGATATCGAGATTGCTGAGTAATCGGGTTTTCAATATCTTCAGCTTTATAACCGCAAATTTTGCCAGTGATTAACTTTGCATTTGGATTAATTGTGGCATGTAAAAAAAAACACTTCAAACGTCGCAGAGCCTTTAATATGGGCTTGAAGCTCAAGCTTACTGTAACCTGTGAGCCAGCAGATAACTTGATTCAATTCCGCAACAGTTCTGCCCTTTCTCTCAATTTTTGCCACATTAGAGTGGGTAAATTTTACAAAAGACCATCGCCGCTATTTGCTCATCTTGCGCTTGGGTTGTTTTCATTGCAATCCTCTAGTTTATGGCTAAGACATTGGTATCCAGCAAAAGTTTTATTACGCAGCCTTTATCCAACGCATTTCAACTTGCTTATGCCCAGTGTGTTCACAAATACAAGTGCCTTCATCAGTAAAACCATGACGAAGGTAGAACTGGTGAGTTTTCTCATTTTCAGCATAAACAGTTAATGTTAACTGTTCATATTTGTTTTTTACTGTATCTAACAGTTGACCGCCAATACCTTTAGATTGCGCTTGAGGAGCAACAAAAATCGCTGGAATACTGCCATCATAATATGAAATAAATCCAAGAATTTGGCCATTGTCTTCATATACCCAAGACTCACTATTCGGCAGGTATACCTCTCGCATATTTTGCTGCTGCAATTGCCAAAACGTTTCAGGTACAAAGCTGTGCGCTTTGATGGATGCCGCTAACCAGATAGCGACGGCACTATCTAAATCATCCTCTCGCAATGTTCTAATCATGTGTTATTTAGCCTTATCGCTTGTCAACAAGCCGACTCTTTTAAATTAAGTATCTGATATACAGAGTACAGTTTAGTGTTCAAACGTTATTACGAAAATGCAGTATCACTGATTTCTATTTTATCCTTCACATTGTCAAAACAGCCAACAAAGAGGACATTGCATTTTAGCTAAACAGCATTTGAGATAAGCCCCCGCAAGATAATGCCAGTTGCTATGTAACCCAAAGAAGGCTCCAATCATAACCAAATAGCTATGCAAAAGAAAAAGACCCGTTTCATGAAGAAACGGGCCTTTAAAATATTGTCAATCAATTTAGTGGTGCGGATGGTGGGACTTGAACCTACACGAGCATAGCTCCCCCCCCTCAAGATGGCGCATCTACCAATTCCGCCACATCCGCATTTACTAAATTGTTTAACAAAAATGAACCTATAACTGGTTATGCATATTGTTCAATGCTTGATGTAACATGTCATCATCATTATCTTGATTGATGTTGTCATCAGTTGGTTCATCTATAATGTTAGCGGAATCGATATCAGCTTTTTGATGATCTTTGTGCTCATCATCGAGCATGTTTTCAAATGCATCGACTTCAACAGTATCAATCATATCTGCTTGTGGATCAGCAGTGTTAAGCTCATGCATTGTTGGCAACCCCGCTAGGTCTGGAATGCCTGTATCTGGTTTAATCTCATCGTGGGTTAATCCAACCATCTGTAAGTAATGATCAATAGGTGCTGGTGCGGCAAGACAATCAGTACTGTCAATGACTAAACTAACGTCGATATCATCACTTTGATTTAACGTATCTGGTTCATCGCTTTGTAATACTGGTGCTGGAGTAGATGTCGGTGCAGGGATAACTTCCACTGCAATCACTTGGCTTGCAGAGTTGGTTGAGCTGCCATCATGGGACGTGGCGCTAATCGTCAAATCAAAATGGCCATGAAAGTCTGCTTCTGGAATAACTTTGAGGTTAGTTAACTCGCTTTGTTGTAGTGTCCATACGCCGTTATTTTCAGTCCCCGCAGATAGCGAAGCCCCTGGTGGAACACCTGTGATTTCAACTGTGAGCGTTTCATTTGTATCTGGACTGGATACGTTAATATTAAGTGCTAAATCAGAATTTTCATTACCCGAAATCGACATGTTATCGAGTGGCGAAGCTAAATCTCCGACATGTTTAGTGAATATCATGGTGGGCGTCTCAGCATCAGGTGACACATGGACAGCCATACTATTATCGACTGATGCGTGGCCATCAGAAACTTCGTAAGTCAGTCTTAATTCACCACTAAAGTTAACTCCAGGGTTAATTATCCAGTGATCGCCTTGGGGTTTGATGCTGCCGCCACCTTCAAGCTGTAATTGACTAATTGAGTAACTATCAAGACTATCGACGTCTTTTACGTTAGCCAGTAAGTCAGCTTTGTTCAGTGTCAGCAGATGATCTTCAACAACAGTACCCGAAAGCGCGTGGCCAATAACGGGCATGTCATTGGTGCCAATGATCACTAACTTCATGGCTTGATCAACATTGTGGCCAAGGGAGTCGGTTGCTGTCACCATGACTGTTTCTTCAAGTCGCTCACCCTGAGCCAAGGCCTGTACACGAGCCGAATCGTTGTGGGCCTGATATTGCCAACTGCCATCGCTATTTAAGGTTAGGTCACCATATTGCGGACGTGTTCCGGCTTGCAATGCCCAGGTGACACCGCTGGCGACTTTGACATCACTCACTAATAAATCGAGTAAACCGTGCGAGCGTGTGACTTTGTCTTCAGTGACTACAGACTCCGAAGCGCCGAAAATTTGCGGCCCGGTTTTACCGTCACCAATATGCACGGTCAGATGTTCTTCCCGGCTCTCACCGCTGCTATCGGTAACTTTGATGGTGACGGTTTCGGTATGAATTTTACCTGCAGCCACCTCCTGATTGAGTTTGTCTCGTTCTGGACCACTGTGGCTAAAGGTAAAATCCCAGCGACCGTCAGCATCAATATTAAAGTGACCAATGCCCTGCACATCAATTTTATTGCGGTTGCCTGGCGTGAAATCCAATTGATGGTGACCACCTTGACTATCTATGTACTCGACGTTGAGGTTGTCAGCGTTATCAATGTCATCAATATTGATATAGCCGTAAGAGTGGGTGTTGGTCATTGAGCCCGTGGTAATTGAACGGGATATCTCAAAAGTGCCTGTTAGTAGCGGCGCGTCGTTGGTGCCATGAATACCAATATTGACCACGGCATGCTTGGTGTCGCCATGGTTATTGGTGTAACTGATGAAAAAGTTATCTGCGTGGCTATCGGTTTGCCCCATTTGCTGAATCGCGGCAGTTTGGTTGTCCAATGTGTAGTGATAGCTACCATCGGCGTTCATGTGTAAGGTGCCATAGTTGCCCTGCAGCACCCCGGTAGTGGTCACGGTTTCACTGGCGCCAACAGCAAATAACGTTCCCGCCGCAGTCATCTTACTGTCTTCCTCGACGGCTTGAGTTTGTATCAGCGTACTGAGATCGGCTGAAACCACCAGTTGCCGCTGGTCATGAGCGCTATCGCCCGTTGCTGTCGCGACAACCTCTGCATGAACTTGATAGGCGTTGTCGCCAATATTAGCAACTTGGTTGGCAGGAATGATCAGTTGCCAATGATCGTTGCTTACGGTGGCGTTATAGTGTGTGCCTGCCACAATCACATCAACCGAATTGCCATCTGCCACATGGGTCGTGGTGCCTGTAATGGTTAAATCCTGCTGGTGGTCATGGTGGTTGACCCAATCGTCGTCCGAAATCGGGTCGATAGATAGAGTGGGTTTAGCTGTATCTATGGTGATTTTATGATGGGCTTGGGCATAACTGCCGTCGGCTTTGGCTTCAAATACGGTCATGGTATAGGTACCATCGGCGCGATCTGTTGCGCTAACATCCAATTTCCAATGACCATTTGCATCGACAATTACTTTAGGGCCACTGAGAATCCCACTGCCCATGATGGTGCTACCGGGCTCGCCAGTACCATATAAGATAATGTGGCCGTCACTGGTAACAAAGTCGCTATCACTGACACCGGTATCATATTCTAACCGGGTAATTGCCAGAGGCGGCGTGACATCAATTATGGCGTTGGCATCAACCGTGTTATGACCATCGCTGACTTTGAAACTAATGGCTAAATCGTTACCAACAAAGCCTGGGTTTGCAGTAAAGCTATAGCTGCCATCGGGATTGGTAACTACCGTTCCATGGGGTGAGAGCAGTGAGCCTACCACAATCGATAATCCCGCGGTGCTGGTATCGACATCGGTAACATTCGCAAGTAAATCAGTTGCTTGAAAATCGTGGGTGTGGCCAGACTCAACCTTACCTAAATCGGTGGTGACGGTGGTTGGCGCGGTGTCGCTACCAATGAGGTCGACGCTGATTTGATGTTGGGTACCATCGGCAGTCTTAACTGTAACGATATCGGTGGCACTTTGGCCCTGTGACAGCGCTTGTGCGGTTTTGTTAGGCGTATATTGCCAATGACCACTGGTATCGATACTAAATTCCCCGTGGCTGCTAGGCAGCACTTGAGCAATGAAGTGATCTTGGTTGGTATCGGGGTCGGTCACTGTAAGTTGACCCGAAACGGCATGGGTTTCGTCGGTAGTTAGCTTGCTATCACCGGTGATGCTGGCATTCCCCACTTGAACTGTTAGGTGCGCAGGTAGTGTTTCTTGCCCATCGGTCACGTCGACTTCGATTTTCAATTCACCGCGATAGTTGGATTGAGGGGTAACGGTCCAAGTGCCATCACCATTATCGTGAATCGTGCCGTGATTCCCAGCAATGAATACGTGGGATACCGATAAGGTGTCACCATCAATATCAGTGGCTTGGTTTAAAATATCATCTTGATTGATGGTAAAGCTTTGATTGACGTTAACTGTTGCGTGAAATTGGTCGTGGTCTATTTGATCGTACTTATGTAGCAGATCATTCAAGTTACTTGCTGAAGCAAGTGCTTTAATTTGTGCAGGAGAAATGACCTGATCAAACACCGCAAAATTATCAAAAGCACCATGCAGGTTACCATCTTGTGACCAGTGACTCTTGCCAATGAAATTTTGACTTCTAGCGGTAGCGGGAAGCTCTGCGCCGCTATCGGTTTCCCCTAATAGCTGGCCATTATTATACAGTGCCATATGACCATCATGACTAATGGTCGCGGTCAGTTTCATCCATTGGCCCGGGGTGACCCCATGAGGCACCATTAGGTCATGCTTTTGACCCGCAGCGTCGATGAATTCGAGCTGCAGTGTATCGGTGGTGCCACTATGGGTGAGTAAAATATTGTCTTTGGCTTGGCCATTACCAAAATCAAACACTCTGGAATAACTGTCAGCTATTGAGTCAAATTTGACCGTGGCGGATACCGTAATACCTTGGCCATATTGTAAATCCGGGACTTCGATTTTGGCACCGCTATCACCATTAAATTGCACTGCTGAATCTGGAGTGCCATCAGCACCTGTGGTGGCTGTGATAGTGCCACTTAGCACGGCATGATTATTTCGGCCTGATAGATCGGTGCCTTGATTACCCGAAAATTCGTAAGCCGCCGAGATGGGCAGTGATGCAAATTGCCCACCTGCTAAGAAAGTTGGCGCATCGTTATCTGCTGAAATGTGGATTGCGCCAGTGTACTCTTTCGAGTCTAGGCTGCCATCGCTTACTGAGTACTTAAACGCCGACTCGCCATTAAAATCTGTTACCGGCGTAAAGACCAATTTATCAATGTTATCAGCATCAATTTGCTGGCCAGCAACCACTGCTCGACCATCTAATAACAAACTACCGTGTGCAGGATTGGGCAGGTGAGTAATGGTAATGTGCTGCAATGTATCGCCCGTATCAACATCAGCAAAACCGAACTCACTTTTGCTAAAGGTATGGCTGTGGTCTTCTACATCCCTAATGTTGAGGTGAACAGAGGTTGGCGCATCGTTCTTGGCTGCAATATCAATTACACCTGTTGCAACCGATGAGCTGTCATGGCTATCATTAACCGAGTACTTAAAGTTAACTCTACCGTTAACGTCTTGTTCAGGGGCAAATATCAGGTTAGCAATATCCGTTTGGCTAATGACTTGGTTAACCGTTACGGCAGCACCATTTAGATGCAGCACACCTAAACTGGCAGCGGGTAATTCAGTAATGGTGATACTGCTTAAACTGCCGCCATCGCTGTCAGTAAAACCAAAGTCAACATCAGTAAAGTGATAATTAACATCTTCAATAGCATGGATGACTTGTGTCGCAATCGTTGGTGCTTCATTGCTACCTTGTACGTCAAAGTGCATGGTGTGAGTTGTTTGACCACCTTCATTATCAGTAACGACTACATTAAATGTTTCGGTAACGTGTTGCCCTTCGGTTAAGGCTTGAGTAGCAGCTAAAGCATTATCAAGTTCGTAATGCCAGCCGCCATTGGCTGCAATTGTAAAGTGTCCATATGTACCCAACACATCGGTTTGTTCGGTAATGCTATGGGTGTCGCCAGTATCTGGATCGCTGATACTTAGCATGCCTGAAGTGTGAACGTGGTCGTGGCCGCCGTCTTCAATAACGGTTTTAGGTGCTGCGAGTTCAGTAACGATTGGGTTATCGTCACGGCCATCAATATTGATGGTGATTTGGTGTTGAGTTCCATCAATACTGGTGACGGTATAGGTTTCGTGTACCTGATCATTTTTTGTTAACGCATTTGCGGTGGCATTTGGAGTAAAGGTCCACTGGCCAGCTGAATCAATCGCTAAGTGTCCATAGGTACCACTAACATCATTGGCAGCAAAGTGTGCTTGGCTAGCGTCAGTGTCGGTGACTGTTAGCTGGCCGCTTACTGAATGATCTTCATCGGTATTACCGGTCGAGTCACCAGTGATTGTTGCATCTGGAATGGGCTTGTTAGGATCAAGTTGTAACCCTTCATGTTCAATTGAAATTGCTTCTTTTCCATCAGGAGCTTGGGTTGTTGCAGTAAGCGCCACGTTCATGTTTGTTGCTGCATCATGGGGTAACTGTGCAGTTAACGATGCGGTATTCCAGCCATGGATATCCACCTTATCATTGAGGCTGGCTATCGTGTGCTGATGCCCATGTCCATCCGATAAGAGTGTACCTTTAATTAGGCCACTAATTTCAAGTTTAGTGACAACATCGTCAGGGGCATTTACAGCTGCGTTAGGGTGCAGGTGCAATAACGCACCTCTAGGAATAGTGCCTGCATTACTATCAACAGGCACAACTACGGTATGAGCACCAGGGCCACTTGTTACAGTATGATGGCCAGTAGTATCGATGAAGTTGCCTTTGCCATCGGCCATAATATTGGTCAGAACTCCATTAGGCTCATGGGCTATGGTACCTAAAGCAACAGATGCAGGAGTCACCGCATGGTCGACCATGGTTGCCGAAAATACTCGGCCTCCTGCTGACAAGCTAGCGGTATAATCTGTTGGATTATCAGCCCCGGCGGAATTGTCTCGTGTGCCAGCGATAAAAGTACCGCCGTTAGGGAATGTGCCACCTTGATTAACCGTTTGTTGTTTGATGATTTGGCCGTTATCAAAAACTACCAAGTGACCACTACCAGAATCCCATGTCATCGTTAAGCGATGTGTATTGCCATCAAGTAAGTTCACTCCTGTGTCTACTGTTGGCCCCATAAAGGCAAATTGGAGATTACTGGCATTCCAAAAAGTAATGGTATTTTGTTGATCATGACCACCGGGTACAGAGTAGTTTAATAGCACCGCTGCATTGCTTGGTGGATGGCCATTGTCGAGTACGAAGGTGATTTCGGCTGACATTGCATGCATGGGGCCACCGGCATCGATACCGTCTACTTTGGCATAAGCTGTTTTATCGCCGGAACCAAAGCTCATCACTTGTTGTTCTGCAGAAATATGTAGGCTTACTGTAGCGGGGTCGGTCACAGAGGTAACGTCTATGCTTGCATGTGCACTGCTTTGACTGGTGCCATCGGTAACTTGGTACTGTATATCGAGATTATCACCGTGGAAATTAGTTGCAGGGGTAAAAGTAAACCCATGGGCCGCATCACCGGAGAAGCTACCATGTGGTGACGTAGGTAAACCAATTACGCTTAAGTGTCCATCCACATCTGACAAGTGTTCAAGTAGCTGCGCCTGTGTAATATGAATCGAACGGTCTTCATCAGTTGCGCCTAAATCGCGCGCACCGCTGTCAGTTAATGGATCATTTACTGCAGCGACATGTATTGATGCCCTAGCAGCTGATGAATCAGCATGACCATCACTGACTGTGTAACCAAAGTGCACATCACCATTAAAGTTGAGTGCTGGCTTGAAAGTGAGCTGGCTAATATCGGCGGCACTAATTTGCTGATTAGCACTAACAGCGACTCCGTTTATGAGTAAGCTGCCCTGTGCAACATCTGGTAGTGAGGTGATGGTAATGTGGTCGAGAGAGTCATGGCTATCAACATCGGTAAAGCCAAAGTTAGCCAGAGTAAATTGATAATCTGTGTCCTCTGTTGCTGAAATGACTTGAGTTGTAATGGTCGGGCGATCATTGCTGCCATAAATCACCGCAGTTAATTGTTGTGCAGTACCATCAGCACTGTGGACAGTAATAGTGTCAGTGATTTTTTCTCCTTCACCTAAACTATTAATTTTGCTGTTATTGTTGTCTGCTCTAAATAACCACTCGCCTGATGCATGTAAAATAAACTCCCCAACATGCTGATCTCCATTGACCCAAGATCCATGACTGTGAGCATCGGTATTCCCGCTAGCACCAGTAGGAATAAAGTAATTTTCACTACTATCGGTATCGGTTACCTGCAATGTCATCCTGTCTGATGACAACATATGAGCACCTGAAAGACGAAGATCTTCAGTTATATGCGTGCGCTCGTCGGTACTGATATGCCCTGATATCTGCGCGGCATCATCTTTCCCTGTAATGGTAATTTTCGCCGTTTGTGCTACCTGGCCACCATGGCTATCTTTGACGTTGTAACTCACCGTAATGACTTCGGTTTCACCTGCTGCTAGGTGTTGGAATTCAGCGGCATTGGCGTTAACCACTAATGTATGACCATCTTTACCTATGCTTAAAAAATCTGGTTTGGTCGTGCTTAGGCTAACCGTGCCCACTTGATATTGAAGATCTGCAACCGACAATACCTCAGCGGTATCTGCGTCAGTTGCGCCTTGGAGTAAATTGATAGCGCCCATGCCGGAATCTTCAATTTTACTGCCTGTTACCGCAGCATATACGCTAGGTGGTTCATTGATGAACATCGTCACAGCTTGGGTTATAGACTGACTTTCACCTCCAGCAGATGCTGTGGCGGTGACGTTGAATTGTAAGTCACCATGGAAATAGGGGGCTTTTAAATCTAAAGTTAAGCCTGTGAGATCGGCTTTGTGCAATACCCACATCTTAGCAATGTTGTCGTAGGTGCCGTGATTCAAAAGTGCATGGTCAGGTAATCCACTAATTTTGATCAATAAGTTTTCAGTATCACCACCGGTATCGGTTGCAGCCACATTCAAGTTTAAGTCCATCACAGTGCCTTGTTGGGCATCTGGCGCTGAGGCGCTTAATGTGGGTTTATCGACAGAACCATGAATGGTGATGGTAATATTATTGGTTGCTGTACTACCATCGGTTGAAGTGGAGGTCACAGGAATGACTTCAGTGAGTGTTTGATTTACTCCAAGTTGGTTAACCGTAGGGTTAGTATTATCGATGGTGTAATGGTATTTTCCATCTGCATCCAAACTAAAGTGACCATATTTGGTAGTGTGTTGTGCTTGAATGTTAAAGCTAGCGCTATCGCCACTGTCAATATCAGATGTACGCAACTCCCCATCAATAGTGGCTTGTGCAGCGTCTTCTTTTAATTCAGCATTGAGTCCCGCAGGGGTAATGTTGCTGACAACGTTGCCACTGACTTGAAAGACGGTTTCTGCAGAATGCTGGCCGGTACTATTTTCAACATGCAGAGTATGCAAACCGTCACTTAAATGATTAGCTGCAACTTGCCAATGCCCATGACTGTCAGCAACGACACTGGCTAACTTATTATTACCATCCATGACATTGATTGTTTCGCCTGGGGCTGCTGTGCCACTGTATGCCGTGCTGCCCAATTGCAGGTTTTGGTAGGCATGATAATAAAGGTAATC
The DNA here is from genome assembly GCF_043643735.1 of Shewanella maritima. Classification (GTDB taxonomy): domain Bacteria; phylum Pseudomonadota; class Gammaproteobacteria; order Enterobacterales; family Shewanellaceae; genus Shewanella; species Shewanella maritima_A. Next base: position 2,685 of record NZ_JBHZSM010000025.1, on the reverse strand, counting down.
AACCTCTGAGCCGCCACCAGTACATACCCGATTGATAATACCAATGGTTTGATGTCCAGTCGCATCTTCAAATACCACAATACCGCCGCTCCAAACATTACCGTGGCCACTCGCACCACCAGAGCCGGTGTTCACTGTGTCTGGTATTCCATGCTGATGCCACCAGTCATGGTTATCGACTCGGCTAAATCCTCCGACGCCACTGTGGTCTGTGGTAGTAGTAGCTGGAGTAGTTATCCAGTTATGATCTGAGCCAGGTTTGTACAAACCAACTAGCTTAACGCCTGTGGCGACGCCGGTAACATCGGTGCCCCAACGCGCGGTATTTTCTGCATTGGAGGCAGCGACATCAATATTAGCGCCAGTGGGTTGGGCGATGATATTAACCTCTTGTAGTTTCAAGGTCGCAGATGTGCCAGCCGGTGCGGCATGAGCTGATTCGATAATGGGCTTATCATTACTGCCACTAATAGTAATATCCACCACTTGTGTTGACCCGTCACTGGCGGTAAACGTGTGGTGATCGACGACAGGCGCTTGGTCTGGATCGAGTTGTTGGACCTTGTTTTGATCTAATGTGTAAGTCCATTGGCCATTGTGCATTTCAATATGGCCATAGGTGGTCGCTGTTGAGGTTATATCAGGAAAAACCGGGTTTTGTCCTGCGTCGACATCAGTAATCGTTAATTGTCCAGTCGCAGTTGTTTGGTCACCGATATCACCTTCAGTAACATTGCCATGGGTGTCGCCATGGATTTTAGCTGCATCATCGATTGCAGATATGTGCAAGATATTGCTAACTTTGGCTGAATCAACATGGCCGTCATTAACTGTGTAGGCGAACTGCACATCTCCGTTAAAGTCTTTGGCCGGAATAAATTGCAGCTTGCTGATATCCACAGTTGCGATACTTTGGCCTGCGGTAATAGTTTGTCCGTCCAAGACAAACTGACCTTGTGATGCTGGTGGCAGGTCAGTGATGGCTAAGGCGTGCAAGGTGTCGCCAGTATCAATATCAGTAAAGCCAAATTGGCTTGCTTGCATCTGGTAATGCGTGTCCTCTACGCCATTGGTTAAAGTAACAATATTGGCCACCGGGGCGTCATTTGTACCTTCGACTTGGATATGAAGTTCATATGCAGTGCCATCTTGGCTATGAACTCGATACACCACTTCTTCAGTCTGTCCAGCAGCTAAATGTTGTAATTGACTATTGTCAACGCTATAGCCCCAATTGCCAGCGCTATCTATACGGAGCTGACCGTTGAATTGATCTTTTACGGCTGTTTCGCCGAATTGGCTATACCTAAATTTATTTTCGCCGTTATCAGGATCAATTACTTGTAAACTACCAGAGGCAAGCTCAGTGATATGTCCAAGATTCTGGCTGCTATGAGAACCATCTTCGATAACTGTGCCTGTGGTGACTTCACTAATGATCGCCGTGTCGCCAACAGCGCTTAAGGTGGTAGTGGCACCGGTGTGCGTGAGACCGCCATGGTCATCTTTTACGTCATAACTGAAATGGACCTGACCGTTGTAGTCTTTTTCTGGCGTATAGGTAAAGGTTCCATCTTGATTGTCTTTGAGTGAACCATGATTGACGCTGATATTGGCAATGGTGAGTTTGCCCGCATCATTAGTATCTACATCGGTGGTGTTAGCAAGTAATTGAGCTAACGTGAACGTTTGGCTGGTATCTTCAGTGCCAGGTTGAAGAGTAACCTCTGCGGCACAATAGGGCTTGTCGTTACTGCCATGAATAGTAATTTTTATATCGTGGGTGATTCCATCAAGACTATGCACGGTAATGGTATCAGTTAAAGTTTGCCCTTCGCCTAATTGGTCGATTTGGCTACCTACCGTCGTTTTTGTACTGCCTAAGTGCCAATCATGGCTACCAGCTGCAACGGCATAATCCCAATGACCATCAGGATGTAACAATAGGTGACCATATTGACCATGGTAGGAATAGACTTTGCCATTGGGATCGAAATGCGCTTGCCCTGAATCAGGATCGATGATGGTGAGTTGCCCGCTTGTTGAAAGGCTGCTTTGTCCCAGCGTTGCCATACCCGGTTGAGCGTGATCGGGAGACATATCAACGCCCGCTGTGTTCTCCGTCACCGAGCCAGTATCAACGCCACCAATTATCGCTTTATCGTCAGTGCCGTTGATAGTGACGATGATCTTCTGTTCGGTGCCATCCACCGAGTGCACCAGTAAGGTGTCGGTGAGTGACTCACCTGTTTTAAGCCCTTGAATCACCGTTTGTGAATTGTCAGCGGTGTAGATCCAGTGGCCTAAATTATTGATAGAAAGGGTGCCGAACTGGCCTTGCAGGTTTTCGGCAGTGAACTGGGCTTGGCCGTTATCAGGATCTGTGATGTTAAGTGCACCATCGACGCGCAGTTGACCACTATGCACGTCTTTGTCTTCAATGAGGCTTGCAGTGCTAGTACCGCCACTGCTTGTGGACGAGATGTGGGCCTTATCATCAGTACCGTTAATGGTGACCGTGATTTTCTGCTCAGTACCATCCACCGAATGCACTATCAAGGTATCGGAGAGTGACTCACCGGTTTTCAGGCCTTGAATCGCCGCTTGCGCATTATCCGCTGTGTAAGTCCAGTGACCCAAATCATTAATGGAGAGTGTGCCGAATTGGCCTTGCAGACTTTCGGC
>NZ_JBHZSM010000024.1:0-35644 GCF_043643735.1 Shewanella maritima | reverse complement strand
TGCAGCTAAAGCCTGGGTCTCACATTACCCGAAATAGGGAATTAATTGTTAATTAGGTGGGTTTATTATCCATACAATCACTTTAAGATCGATTCGCAACGCATGGCATTTTCATCATGCGTTGGTTTAAGTGATTAAGGTGGTATGCGGCGACATTGCTATTGCGTTGCTCACACCTCACAGGGCGTTATAAGCCAAAGGAGGCGTCAAATTGGAATCAGCATTAATAATAACCCTTCAAATACTAATTCTTATTAGTGTTGGCTGCATTTATTTGTTTAGAAAACTGCTCTTTTCATACTCGTCTGAAAAAGGTAAGAACTTAGCTACAAAAGAAGATATTGCTGAGATCACTGACAAAATCGAGTCAGTGAAAAACGATTATGCTCATCAATTAGAAGCCACTAAAGCAGATCTATCATCTCAATTGCAAACCAGTAGTGTTCGATATGAACGAGAGTTTGCAATTCTAGAACAACTCACTGAATTGCTTGTAGACGTACGAAATCGTGCTAATAGTTTGAGACCTGTGTTTGATAGAGTTCCTGAAGGTAAAACCGAAGAAGAAATTAAAAGTGCACGCCTTCAATCGTTATATGAAGCACGATTAAAGCTTTATGAGTTAAGAGAAAAGAAGCGACCATTTTATCCTGAAAGCATTTATGATTCGTTAACTGATATTGATAAACTTGCACATACTGAGTCAGTTAAATATCAGTATCAATCACCGTTTGACAGCAGTGGATTTGAGCAATATTGGCAGGAAGCAGAACAAAACCAAAAAGAAATTGCAGAAAAAGCTGATATTTCCATCAAATTAATACGAGCTAGAGTTATCGAATGGGAACAACTTTCAGCAGGCTTATAACAAAGCCTTCAAGTCTGATTCGCAAACGCGTGCCGAACTCGCTATCGCTCAAACATGGCACACGTTTACTCACAACTTAAAGCGTTAGCACTACCAAAAGGAATGCCGATGAAATCTAGAATATTAATCATAATACTAGGGATAGCTTTTTTAACATCATGCAGCTCTATACTTAGCCAAAATACTGGAAAGAAAACGCAATCGAGTAGTTTGATGGATTTTCTATATCCAGATGAAACAAGTCGTTCTGAACATAAACCAGAAATACCAGTTTTAAAATTACCTGTAAAAGTAGGTTTAGCTTTTGTTCCATCTAAAAATTGGGAAAGAGATGGAATTCAAGGTAAAGATCAAGTTGAACTTCTTGAGAAAGTCAAAAGTTCATTTCTTAAATATGATTATATTGATCGTATTGAAATCATACCAAGTACTTACTTAAATGGCGGAGAAGGTTTTTCAACTTTGGAGCAAGTTGGAAGGCTTTATGATGTCGATGTAATGGCGTTAGTTTCTTATGACCAAGTAACACAATCACTTGAAAATAATGCTGCTTTACTCTATTGGACAATAGTCGGTATGTATATTATCCCTGGTAATGAAAACTCTATACAAACCTTTGTTGATACGGCTGTTTTTGATATAAAAAGTAAAAAGATGCTTTTTAGAGCTCCGGGTATTAATAAACTTGAAAAAAGAACTACTGCTGTTGGAATTGACGATACGCTAGCTGAAAAGTCTCTTGAAGGTTTTGGTATAGCAGTTACAGATATGACGGTTAATTTGGATGCAGAGTTGGCTCGTTTTAAAGTGCGAGTAAAAGAAGAAAAAATTGCAAAGGTTGAGCACCGTGAAGGTTATAGTGGTGGTGCAATAAGTTATTATTTGCTTGTTTTGGTGCTCGTAGTGCTAACAAGAAAATCAACAAGGACAAAAAGCAGTTGGCTTTTGCTTCCTCGGCGCTAATTATAGTGTAACTAAACCTTTGCTATGTTTCCGAAGCCCCTATTTATCATCGCCTAACTGGTTGAGAACATTATCAAAACACAAAAAAGCACGCGAATGCGTGCTTTTATCGGTCAATCACAACAAACAAGCTACTTCTTCTGCTGTGCCTGCTTTTGCTGCTGTTTGTTGTGTCTACGCGCTGTCATCACCTGTTTAACATCACTGCCTAAATGGCTTTCACCACGGGCTTTTGCCAATTGCATTTGGCGTTCGCGTTCAATAAAGCGTGCACGCTGTTCATCTGAAATTTTGTCGATACAGTGTGGGCAGCTCACCCCTTGTACGTAATGTTCTGACTGCTTATCTTGTTCAGTGATAGGCAAACGGCAAGCATTACATTGATCATATTGACCTTTTTCTAAGTCATGATTCACTGCAACTCGGTTATCAAATACAAAGCACTCCCCTTGCCACATGCTTTGCTCTTGCTGCACTTCTTCAAGGTATTTTAAGATGCCGCCTTCAAGATGATACACCTCTTCAAAGCCTTGCTGCTTCATATAGGCCGTTGATTTTTCACAGCGAATGCCACCAGTGCAGAACATCGCTACCTTTTTGTGCTTGGCTGGGTCGAGGTTTTGTTTTACGTAATCAGGAAACTCACGGAAGGTTTCTGTGTTTGGGTTAACGGCATTTTCAAATGTACCAATTTGCACTTCGTAATCATTACGGGTATCAACTAACAGTACATCAGGATCTGAAATCAACTTATTCCAATCTTGTGGTTTCACATAGGTGCCGACCACTTCTCTCGGATCGATACCTTCAACACCCATGGTGACAATTTCTTTCTTTAATTTCACCTTAGTACGGTAAAATGGCATGTTGTCGTCATAAGACAGTTTGTACACAATATCATTCAAATTGGGCTGTTTACCTAACCAAGTTAATAACTCATCAATGGCTTGCTGACTCCCCGCTACAGTGCCATTAATGCCCTCTTTGGCCAGTAACAAAGTACCTTTTACCCCAAGCGTTTCCATTTGCGCTTGTAATTCAGGTTTTAGAGATTCAAATTCTGGTAAGGCAACAAATTTATAAAGTGCGCAAACAACGACTTGTGACATGTGTTTTCTCCGCATGCTGGAACGTAAATCCAGTGCATAAGTAAAATGGTGATCGACAAATATTGATCTAGATCAATTTTAGGCGCAGAATCTTACCTCAATCACATTAATTACGCCATAAAATCATTTACTCAATGATTGCTTAGCTATTCGTTATCGTTCCAATCAAACTGCTTAGATAGCCAACAACCAATACAAGATTTAGAACATGAATGACCATTTTATTTTATATAGTTTTAGGCGTTGCCCTTACGCGATGAGGGCTAGATTAGGCTTACATTTAAGTAGTCTTAATCCACAGATTCGAGAAATTGAGTTACGAAACAAGCCTGAACATATGTTGGCCGTTTCACCCAAAGGCACTGTTCCTGTATTAATTGTTCAGCAGGATCAGTCCTCCTCAAGTGACAAAGTATTAGAAGAAAGCCTCGATATTATGCGATTCGCCTTGGCCGAGTATCCGCGTGTTGGCTCATTTCTGCCCAACGAACAGCCCAATAAACAACAAGGCGAGTATTTATCATTAACGGCATATAAGGCTTTGCAGACTTCCTTGAGTGACAACTGCAACCAGCAACTGATTGCCAGTAATGACCAGCAATTTAAACCTTGGTTAGATAAATACAAATATGCAGACCGACATCTAGAATATTCTGAAGAGTACTACCGCGATCAGGCTTGTGTCTTTATTCAAACGCTAGAGGATTGCCTTGCGCAATCCCCATATTTGTTTGGTAAACATATTAATTTGGCTGATTTGGCGATATTTCCTTTTATTCGCCAATTTGCCCATGTTAATAAGCCTTGGTTCGAATCTAGCCCCTACCCAAAAGTAAGAGCTTGGCTAGCAGGTTTAATGCAGTCGGCCTTATTTGAAGCAGTAATGAAAAAATACCCACTGTGGCTTGATGCACCTGATAACATCACCCAATTAAAGTAGTCACCGTTTTAAGCAGGTGACTTATGCCAGTGGTGATGTTACTGCTGTTATAGACAATGGAGAGGGTTTCATAAGTTTCAACTGACAATCGGAGCATCGGTTAGCTGACCAATATGCTGTTTCAAGTAATCAATCAATAATCTCACTCGCTTTGCTTCAGCAGCGCCTTTAGGAAATACTGCATATAAAGGAATATCTGCCAATTGATACTCTGGCAATATAATCTCTAATGAGCCCTGCAACACTTTAGGCTGAACATCATAAATGGGGACTCTGCTAATGCCGTGCCCAGCTTCAACGAAGGCAGTACGCGCTGCAGCATTATTGGTACTTAAGCTGCCTGTCATCGCGATGCTGTACGAACGATTTCCTCGACTAAGTTCAATCGTTTTAGATTGCCTTTGGTAAATCACCCACTCATGCTCACTTAATTGAGCAGGCTTTTGCGGCCTGCCATGACGGTCAAGATAGTGCGGCGCAGCACATAAACAGGTTTTTAATACACTCAATTGAGTTGCTTGCAAGCCGGAATCTGCCAACGGTGCGCCGCGAATAGCTAAATCGATGCCCTGATTAAGAATGTGCTCTACATCATCGGTAAGTGATACATCTAAACTGATCTTTGGGTAGCGTTGTTTAAACTCATTGAGTGCAGGCACAATCAATTGCAAGCCCACATTCACAGGGCAAGTTAGCTTAATCAGCCCTTCAGGCTCATTTTTCACATTCTGCATTTGCTGATTTGCACTTGTGGCTTGGGTCGCAATCACTTTACAGGCTTGATAATACACTTGCCCTGCCTCAGTTAAATGAATGCTTCTGGTTGAACGATTTAACAATTTGATTTGCAACTGCTGTTCGAGCTTCTTTACGTGATAGCTAACCACCGCACGAGATAAGCCTAGTCGCTTAGCTGCACCGCTGAAACTGCCCTGCTCTATCACCTTAGCAAACACCACCATGCTTTTTAGCTGTTCAAATGACACATCCATCGTAGTTACTCCAGTCAACCCCTTGCTCATTGTATCAATAATTTGACCAATGAAGCTTAATATATCTGCATTGTTACAAAAAGTTTTGGGCAATATACTCACTCCACTTGAAAACATACCAATTAATACCCACATCTTTGATACAAGGAACCGTAATGACACACGCGAACAAACACATTTTGATGGTACTGACGTCACATGATGAACTAGGTACTACCGGTAAGAAAACAGGGGTTTGGGTAGAAGAGTTTGCAGCCCCTTACTATGTTTTTAAAACGGCAGGATTTGATATCACTATTGCTTCGCCTAAAGGTGGACAGCCACCAATTGACCCCAGTAGTGAATTACCAGACTTTCAAACCGCAGATACCCAGCGTTTTGATAAAGATGAAGAAGCTAAAGTGCAATTAGCTAACACAGTGTCACTAAGTAGTGTTAATGCTGATGATTTTGATGCCGTATTTTACCCAGGCGGTCATGGCCCATTATGGGATTTGGTCGACAACACTGACTCGATTAAGTTAATTGAGCAATGTGTGTCACAGCAAAAGCCCGTAGCAGCCGTATGTCATGCTTCTGCCGCCCTGCTTAATGCGAAAACATCACTAGGCCAATACCTGATTGCAGGGAAAGCCGTGACAGGATTCAGTAATAGTGAAGAAGATGCGGTGCAGTTATCAGAAATTGTGCCATTTTTATTAGAAGATGAATTAATCGCCCGTCAGGCTGACTATCAAAAGGCCGCTGATTGGCACCCGTTTACAGTACAAGATGGCTTAGTGATTACTGGACAAAATCCAGCAAGTTCAGCGCTCACTGCCGAAAAATTAATTGCTCAACTTAGCTAATCTGGCGTGAAAACGCATCATTCTGTGCAAAGTTGAACATCTCACATTCAGGAAATACAAAATGCTAAATTTTTCATTCCACAACACCACTAAAATTCATTTTGGTGAAGGCCAAATCAGTGCTATCGCTAAAGAAATCCCAATCGACGCCAAGGTGTTGGTCATTTATGGTGGCGGCTCGATTAAACACAATGGCGTTTACCAACAAGTGGTTAATGCACTAGAAAAGCATACTTGGTTTGAGTTTTCAGGCATTGAGCCAAACCCAAAATACGATACCTTAATGAAAGCGCAAGCTATCATTCAAGACAATAATGTTGATTACTTACTCGCTGTGGGCGGTGGTTCAGTTATCGATGGCGTGAAGTTCATTTCGGCGGCGGCCAAATTTGAAGGTGAAGACCCGTGGGATATCATCACTAAAGGCGCACCAGTGAAAGCTGCATTACCCATTGGCGCGATATTAACTTTACCAGCAACAGGATCGGAATCAAATAATGGTTCAGTGATTACCCGTGACGGCAACAAGCTACCTTGGGGAAGTCCGCTGGTTCGCCCTCAGTTCGCAGTGCTAGATCCTGCCACCACGCTTTCACTGTCTGACCGTCAGATCAGTAATGGTGTTGTCGATGCATTTGTTCATATTATGGAGCAATACCTGACCTATGACGTAAACGGTAAAGTACAAGACAGATTCAGTGAAGGTCTATTGCAAACCTTGATTGAGGAAGGGCCAAAAGCACTCGATGCTGAAACTAAAAGTGATATGGATGTTCGTGCCAATATCATGTGGTCAGCTACTATGGCGCTTAATGGTTTGATTGGTGCAGGTGTACCACAAGATTGGGCGACACATATGATTGGTCACGAATTAACTGCCAGCCACGGTGTGGATCATGCACGTACACTCTCTATTGTGTTACCAGCAGTGATGAAAGTCCGTCGCGATCAAAAGCGTGACAAGTTAGTACAATACGCGGAACGCGTGTGGCAGATCACTGACGGAACTGATGAGCAAAAGATTGATAAAGCCATTAAAGCCACAGAAGATTTCTTCAACCAGATGCAAGTGCCAACCCGTTTATCACATGTTGATGTAGACGCTGAATTTATTGATACACTGGTTAAACAACTAGAACAACACGGCATGATTAAGCTGGGTGAACATGGCGATATCGATTTAGCTGAAAGCCGTAAAATATTAATGGCTGCAGCCTAGTACTGAGACATAGTACTGAGAGTTTGTCTCACTAAAAAGGTCGCCATAAGGCGACCTTCTCGTTTGAGCCTGACTAAGCAATGACACGTAAAGCACGCAGCAAGCACATACAGGTGTGTTCGACGAAAACAACTTTATTTTTAACGGATATATGTTTTCAACGACTTTAAATGTCACCGTTTATAAAGGCAATTGAGACTATTAAACAACTGAGATGCCCCATTTATGAGGCAAACAAAAAATCCACCGTCTTTAAAAGGTGGATTTTTTTCTTTGAGCTATAATCTGTTAATGAATGCGTGTAAGCATTTGAAATCAAAACAGCTTTACTGTTCCTTACTCCAAAGCCATGCTGCACCACGTACACCTGAAGAAGCACCATACATATTCTTAACCACTAACGTGTCACACTCGCGACCAACAACATATTTAGGCAGTACCTTTGGTAACTCTGAATAAATAGCATCAATGTTTGATACACCACCACCTAATACAATCACATCAGGGTCTAGCATATTGATAAGGTGAGCAAGTGAACGTGCCAGTCTATCGATATAACGTACAAATGCCTGTGTGGCTAAAGGGTCACCGTCTGCCATCATTTGCGAAATTTGAATGCCACTATCAGCGACACCACCTGCACGGCGAAAATCTCTTACCCAGCCCGTGCCTGATATAAAGGTTTCAATACAATCTTTGTTGCCACAAAAACAAGAAGTCGAGTTAAATTCGTCCGGAGTCATCCAAGGTAAAGGGTTATGCCCCCATTCACCACCGATACCATTACCACCCCCATGAACCTTGCCATTTACAGAAAGACCGCCGCCACAACCAGTGCCGATAATTACCCCAAACACAACACCCTTACCAGCTGCAGCGCCGTCTGTGGCTTCAGATACTGCAAAACAGTTTGCATCGTTTGCCACTCTCACTTCACGCGCTAGGCGCTCACTTAAATCTTTATCTAATGGATGACCGTTAATCCAAGTAGAATTAGAGTTTTTAACCAGCCCGGTTAAAGGCGATACAACACCAGGGATGCCAACACCCACACTCCCAGTTTGCCCAGTTGCGGTTTCAGCCTCATTGACCAAACCAATGATGGCATCCAGCGTGTCAGGGTAATTTTTAGGTGTAGGTACACGTTTACGAAACAATTCCTCACCGGTTTCGGCTAAGGCAACCAATTCAATTTTTGTGCCCCCAAGGTCAACGCCCATTCGCATCATTGTTAATCTCTCCATCAATTAATTGTTGTTGCGATATTTCCCTGAGGCCACACTAAGCTGTTACGTGTGATAGCTTGTAAACCAAGCAGGGCTTGCCGCAATAAAATACGGATTTAATATCTGTTGTTTTTGGTTATATCTTAATGGCGTCATGTCTGGATAACACAGCACTTGACCACCAGCACTTTCTAACACGGCTTGCGCAGCCGCGGTATCCCATTCGCTGGTTGGTCCTAAGCGAGGATATGCATCTGCTTCACCTGTCGCGACCATACAAAACTTGAGTGAGCTCCCCACACTTTGCATGGTGTGCTCGCCAATTTTTGCTACATACTTAGCCACATCAGGGCTGATATGTGAGCGACTACCGACAATAACGGGAGCCAGACTCAACGGTCGCGTTGATATATCTAATACTTGTTGGCTAGTACCATTATCTAACCATGCCCCTAGTTCAATAGCACCATAAAAGCATTGGTTTAACACAGGTGCATACACGACACCGGCGATGGCTTTTCCTTGGTGGATTAACGCAATATTGACGGTAAACTCACCATTTCGCTTTATAAATTCTTTGGTTCCATCTAATGGGTCAATCAACCAATAAGTTTGCCACTGTTTACGCGTGTGCCAGTCAATGTCCGCCGCTTCTTCGCTCATAAGCGGGATATCACTGAACTGCGTTTGCAGCGCTGCAACTATCACCTTATGAGCAGCAATATCGGCTTCAGTCACTGGGCTGTCATCTTGCTTGTGGGTCACGGCAACATCATCTTGCTGATACTTCAACATGATGGCTTCACCAGCTGCTTTCGCTATCACGACCATGCTATCGAGCATATTACGGCTGACTGTAAACCCTGAAATCGCTTCTATTCGACTCAAAACCACATCCTTCAAATGATACCAATCAGCACAAGTATGTGATCATTCTTACTGGTTAAAATCGCTTATAACATCGTTAGAAATTTTGTAGGTAGAACAACTAGCTAGCTGCAATTCCTGCCTTGTTCTAAGCGGTTTTTTCTGTGTAATCTCTGATCACTTATTTATCCTAATTGGTATTAGTCATAAACCTGTTAATTATCAGGCATTATGCCACTAGTGATGTACTTGAGTTATAACTATTTACTCTCTGTTAGAAGCAATCGTCTTCTTAAGAATGTTACCAAGTTGTCACATTGTGATTGATACTAAGCCATGCTTAGCCGCCATTAAAGTGAAACCCTTTCAATGCATTCGTATTCAAAAGATAAACGGGAAAATGACCTAAGCTTTCTGCGCTGTAAAGCAATTGTCGCTGTAAAACGATAATCGCAGTAAAACAATAGTCGCTGTAAAACAATAGTTGCTGTAAACAATGCCAGGTAGCAGGATTAATGTGCAGAAATGTGTATTCAGCGAATCAAGGCTTACTCTAATCAAGTTAGACACTTGCTCAGAGTAACCCTGTATTCAACTTACTAAGACATTACTGACTACAGCTTATATCTGCCTTATCAGCAGCGTTAGGTTGGTACATCAAATCACTAAAGCTGATTTCTACTTTCTGTGAGGTTGCGATATAGAAAGGAACATTGATGTTACTAAAGTCTGCTTTTTGCTGACTAAAGCAACCTAAATCAATGCTCAGTTGTTGCCAGTCATTGACGTGTTTAGCATTCAACTGCGCACTAATATCGATTTCACTGCCACAATCTCTATCACAAGCCACACCAATCATCACTTTATCTTGTACTGCAGAGGCGGTTTTTATTGTGACAACAAGGCTTGCCTGATTATTAGAGTATGCACGTAAATCACGTGGGAAGTTGCTCACTAACCCGACATAGCCCATACCTTTACCGTTGAAATTAAGCTGTCTTGCATCTTCTTGTACTTCTTTATCCAATGTTCTGACTGTAACAACGTCATTAGATTGAATGCTACTTGAAATCACTTCGCGGTGGTTTTCATCACCCATAGTCAGGCGCCATGGCGCTTTAACCGCACGTTCAAATAATACCAATGGCTCAAGCGACTCGCTGCTGGCTAGGTTATCTTCAGATAGGTCGTTTGCCACTGTCGACGGTTGGTCGTATTCCAAGCCATAGCCATAGGCGAACAAAGGTTGATAGTCAGCATCATTAACATTCACGCTCGATTGCAATGGTGTGATTGGCCATGAGAAAGACAATTTGCCTGTCATCGGCACATTAATTTCACCACTGGCTTTGGTAAACAGTACATCAGCAACGCCCTGTCCTTCTGAACCCGGTAACCATGCTGCCACAAACGCATCTGATGCATTAAGTTCTGCATTGACCCACATAGGTCGGCCACTGATAAATACGGCTACAACAGGAATACCTTTTGCTTTGAAACTCTTAAGTAAAGCGAGATCTCGCTTGTCACCACGTTGATATTCAAGGTTGTCAATATCTCCGTTGCCCTCAGCGTAAGGCTCTTCACCAAACACCACAATGGCCACATCAGGTTGAGTAGTAAAGCTACCATCTACAGATAACACTGCTTTGCCACCTGCTTGCGTAACGGCTTGTTCAATACCTTGGTAAATCGAAGTCGCACCAGGGAAGTCACTGTTTTGGTTATCCGTTCCCTGCCATGTAATTGTCCAGCCACCGGATTGTTTACCAATGTTGTCAGCACCATCACCAGCAACTAATACGTTAGCAGTAGGTGATAACGGCAAAATATTTTGATTGTTTTTAAGTAACACAAGAGACTGCTGCACAGCTTGTCTTGCGACTTCACGGTGATCAGCATGACCAATTAACTCTGTTTTACCTGACAGTGGACGTTTGGCTGGGCTTGGTTTTTCAAATAACCCTGCTCTGAATTTCACCCGTAAAATACGGCTAACCGCGTCATCAATACGCGACATGCTAATTTCACCTGATTTCACCTGAGCAATGGTATTTTCATATAGTGGTTTCCACGCATCAGTTGGCACCATGTAGACATCTAATCCTGCATTAACAGCTTGCGGGCATGATTCATTCGTACAACCAGCAACTTGTCCATGACCATTCCAGTCACCGACCACAAAACCATCAAAAGCAAATCTTTGTTTCAGTACGTCAGTCATTAAATACTGACTACCGTGGTTTTTCACACCATGCCAGCTATTGAAAGAAGCCATCACCGTTTGTGCACCTGCCGCTAAGCCGCCCACATAACCTTGAGCATGAATATCAAATAACTCTTGCTCAGTCGCAATGTTATTGCCCTGATCAATACCTTTAATTGTGCCACCATCACCTAAGAAGTGTTTTACGGTTGAGATAACATGTTGATCAGATAAAAAGTCATCTTTTACGCCACCTTGTAACCCTTCTACAATCGCATAAGCATAATCTTTAACGATGCGAGGGTCCTCAGAATAGCCCTCATATGTTCTTCCCCAACGGTCATCACGTACCACGGCAACGGTAGGTGCGAACACCCAGTCAATACCCGTTACCATGACTTCTTTGGCCGTAATGGCTGCGATTTGCTCAATCAGCTTTGGATTGTTGGCTGCACCTAAGCCAATGTTATGTGGAAATAAGGTTGCGCCAATGACATTGTTGTGTCCATGAACCGCATCCGTGCCCCACATAGTTGGGATTGATGAACCGTCCAAGCTGTCATCAATCGATGCTTGATACATATCTTCTGCTAACTTGATCCAATCAGCTGGTGTAGAGTGCTTATTAGCATATGGAAAAGAGCCACCACCATTAAGGTAAGAGCCAAACCCATATTTACGCATATCTTCAACTGTAATATCGCGGATTTCAGGCTGGATCATCTGCGCCACTTTCTGTTCCAACGTCATCGTTTTCAGCAAATCCGCCACACGTTTTTCTAATGCTTCATCTAGGGCAATGGCAGGCTTTTGCTGTGGCCAGATATTAATGTCAGTCTCGAAAGGTAATGTCGGCCTTTCAACTTGTTCAGTCGGCACTTCTTCTGCGACTTCGTTAACAGGTTCATTAGATGTTTGATTACAACCAACAATCCCCATCGACAGCATAACGGTGCTGAATAAAAGGGCCTTATTATGTTTCTTGTGATTCATTTTTTATTCCTTTAATACAATATTTTGCTGTCTTTCATCTATGCTCGAGGTAATTGAACTTGGCTACCACGCAAACCGTAATAACCGATAAAGGCGTAACAAGCTAATGGTAAAATAAAGGCCAATTGCAGACCTAAACTGTCGGCCAACATGCCTTGCAATAGTGGCACAATAGCTCCACCTACAATGGCTAAACATAATATGCCTGAACCTTGACTGGTATGCTGCTTTAAGTCTTTTAATGCCAAACTAAAAATCGTGGGAAACATAATCGAGTTACAAAGCCCGACTAATAACAATGCCCACATTGCAGTTTGCCCATCACTGACAATCGCAACACCAACTAATAGACACGCACCAATTGAGTTAAACGCAAGCACTTTGCCCGCGGCTACCTTTTGCATGACAAGTGCACCGATAAATCGACCCACCATGGCACCGCCAAAGTAATAAGCGATGTAATTGGCAGCCTGAGCTTCATTCATATTGCCAATGTCAGGTTGCGTAAGAAAACTGATTAATAAGCTACCAATGCCAACTTCTGCCCCCACGTAAACAAAAATACCCACAGCACCTAATACAAGGTGACGATATTGCCATGCACTGCCCGTCTGTGGTGTAGTTTCACTCGTATCAGAGGATGATTTCTGGCCCAGTTTCGGCAGCTTTAAAACACAAAATATCAAGGCTAAAACGAACAAAGCACCAGCCAGCATTAAGTAAGGCACTTGTACAGTGCTGGCTTGCTCGGCGGGTGATAAAGCCTCAATAGCTTGAGTGACATCCGTAATATCTTCAGGATGCGCCATTGAAGACAAAATAAGATAGCTACCGAAAAATGGCGCGACCGTAGTACCAAAAGAGTTAAATGCTTGGGTCATCGTGAGGCGGGAAGATGCAGTTTCAGCAGGCCCAAGAGCTGTGACATAGGGATTGGCCGATACTTGCAAAATAGTAATACCCGACGCCAATACAAAAAAAGCAAATAAAAACATATTGTAAGATGCCATGCTGGCTGAGGGGTAAAATAGTACACAGCCTAAACAGGCTATCACTAACCCAGTAATAATGCCTTTTTGATAACCAATTTTACCAACTAGCGTACCAGCCGGGATAGATACAATGAAATAGGCACCAAAGAAACAAAACTGTACCAACATTGCTTGGGTGTAATTGAGTTCGAATAAATTTTTCAAATAAGGAATGAGAATATCATTCAAGCAGGTTAAGAAGCCCCACATAAAAAACAGCGAGGTTAACACAACGAGGGCAAAGCGATGATCCCCATGCTGTTGAAAGCCTGCAGACGTGTCAGGTGTTGATGAAGTTGCTCCAGCCATAATTAGTCCTTGTTGATACTCAGTTCATTATTCTTGTCATAATAGTGATAATTTCTGATTGAAAAATATCCAAAATCAAATATTGACCTTTCAACAATTAATCACTAACCTGCATGTAAGCGCTTTCATTTTTAACATACCAATAACCAATGTCAACGCTTTTTGAACAGTAAATCGAAAGTCTGACCTGTAACAAACTGTTGATTATTTAATGTGAACCTGAGTTACGAGCTAGTAAAACACCAGTAAAACCAAGGGGGAACAACCTTGGCTGATGGGGATTAGCATTGGGTCGCGAAATGGAATTTGAATTGATACAAAAACGTTAAGTGAATTGATATATGAAAATTATGCTACCAAGCCAATCACCAATGATGAGCAAAGACTTTGTATTTGGCGTTGCGACAGCTTCGTTTCAAATAGAAGGTGGAGCAGATCAACGCCTTCCCTGCATTTGGGATACCTTTTGTGCCACGCCAGGTAAAATTAGAGATGGCTCAGACGGCAAACAAGCTTGTGAACATTATAATTTATGGCAGCAAGATGTTGAATTAATAGAATCTTTAGGTGTAGATGCATATCGATTATCAATTTCATGGCCAAGAGTGATCAACCAAGACGGTAGCCTCAACGAACAAGGGGTTAACTTTTATATTCAGCTATTAGATGCACTCAATGATAAAGGCATAAAGCCCTTTGTTACGCTTTACCACTGGGACCTCCCACAACATATTGAAGATAAAGGTGGCTGGCTCAACCGTGAAACCGCTTACCTATTTCAAGATTATGCAGACAAAATTAGCCAAGCTTTGGGTAAGCGCGTGCATTCCTACGCGACATTCAATGAACCATTTTGCAGCGCTTATCTTGGCTATGAGGTCGGTATTCATGCTCCAGGCTTAGCAAAAGTGCAATATGGACGACAAGCTGCACATCATATTCTGTTGGCACATGGTTTAGCGATGCAAGTTCTACAAAAGAACAGTCCACAGAGCCTCAATGGTATCGTGCTCAACTTTACACCTTGTTACCCAGCTACTGATTCACAAGCAGATATTGATGCCACAAAATTGGCAGATGAGTATATGAATCAATGGTATATCAAACCACTATTTGATGGCGCATATCCAGATAGCTTTGCCCTACTCGGAGAAGATGCACCGCGTATTGAGACCGGTGATTTTGACATCATTCGTCAACCTCTTGATTATCTAGGCATTAACTTTTATACACGCGCCGTTTATACCGCAACAGCACAAGGCAGTTACCAACAAATTGACATGGCTGATAAACCGAAAACTGATATCGGTTGGGAAATTTACCCGCAAGCCTTCACTGATTTATTAACGTCTTTACACGCACTGTACCCGCTGCCACCTATATACATCACCGAAAATGGCGCAGCGATGGCAGATAAACTAGACGCAGATATAGTTAACGACCAAGACCGCATAGATTACTACCAAGCACATTTATTGGCGGTGAATGCGGCTATCGAGCAAGGCGTTACTGTTGCTGGTTACTTTGCTTGGAGTTTGATGGACAACTTTGAGTGGGCTGAAGGTTACTTAAAGCGTTTTGGTATCGTTTACGTTGACTATCAAACACAGCAACGCACAATAAAAAACAGTGGCTTAGCATACCGAGATTTGATTAACTCACGTAATGGCTAAGTAACAATACCGCATCACCATGACACCAGCCTTCAACTGAAGGCAGTAAAAGAAACAATAATGAGGCCAAGGATGATCAGCACTAAAGAAAAAATTGCATACGGGCTCGGAGATACCGCCAGTAACATTGTATTCCAAACTGTTATGCTGTTTTTAACTTACTTTTATACCGATATTTTTGGTATTTCTCCGGCATTTGTCGGCACCATGTTTTTATCTGTCAGACTTATCGACGCCGTCACTGATCCACTCATGGGGGCGCTAGCAGACAGGACTCGCACCCGATGGGGTAAGTTCCGTCCGTATTTACTCTGGTTTGCCCTGCCCTTTGGCTTAATTAGTGTCCTTGCATTTACCACACCTGATTTATCTGAAAGTGGCAAAATGGTTTATGCCTTTGTTACCTATACAGCTCTGATGATGGTCTATACCGCCATTAATATTCCTTACTGCGCGTTAGGCGGCGTATTAACTGCAGATCCAAAAGAACGCGTATCAGTTCAATCCTACCGGTTCGTATTCGCGATGTTGGGTGGCCTTTTGGTTTCAAGCCTCACACTGCCTTTAGTTGAGTTTTTGGGGAAAGGTGATGAAGCCAAAGGTTATCAACTAACCATCACTGCAATGAGTATTTTAGGTGTTGCCATGTTTTTAGCCTGTTTTTGGGGGACTAAAGAGCGACTACACCCGCCTGCGGATCAACAGCTTAGTCTAAAAAAAGACATGAGTTTTTTATATAAAAACGATCAATGGCGCATACTAAGTATTGCTGCGGTATTCCTGCTTTCTGGCAATGTCTTGAAGATGAGTTTAGCCATCTATTATGTTAAGTATTACCTTAATCTACCTGATTCCATCACCTTATTTATTACATTAGGCATGCTAGGTAATATTGCTGGTTGTATCTTGGCGGAGCCGTTGGCTAAACGGGTGTGTAAAGTAAAAGCTTATATCGGCTTGCAGCTCGCTGCGGCTGGTATCTGTGTTCTCAGCTATTTTGTTCCTAGTCACCAAACTGCCCTAGCCTTTGGTTTATTTGTTGTATGGGGGTTTGCCTTCAATATGGCGACACCATTGTTGTGGGCAAAAATGGCTGATGTAGTTGATTATGGTCAACAAAAAACCGGTGTTCGTATTACTGGTATGATTTACGCCTCTATCATTTTCTTCATTAAGCTTGGCGTTGCCATCGGCGGCGCAGCAGCAGGCTGGTTATTAGCAGGATATGGATACCAAGCAGACTCAGACCAAACAGAAACTGCGCTGCATGGGATCCGTATTTCGTTCACTATTTATCCAGCCATTGGCTCTTTGATTGTGGCCTTTGTGATGCGCTGGTATATTCTAGACAACCAAAAAGTTGATGAAATAAACAATCAACTAAAAGGAGTCGCGTAAATGGCATATTGCCTAATACGCTTTAGGGATAACACACTACGGTAAGCTTATGGCCACCATATATGACGTTTCAGTACTTGCGGGAGTTTCACTAGCAACCGTTTCTCGGGTAATGAACAACAACCCGAAAGTCAGTGATAAAACCAGACAAAAAGTCCTCGATGCCATGCAATCTTTGGGGTACAAACCCAATACGATTGCGCAATCACTGGCTTCAAATTGCTCAAACAGCGTGGGCGTACTTGTATCGCAACTTGACGGTCCATTTTATGGTCCGATGATGACTCAAATAGAGACGTCTCTACGTGCAGCAAACAAACACGTAATTATTGCTGCAGGCCATAGCGATGAAGCACAAGAAAAAGACAGTGTCGACTTTCTCAAAGGCCGTGGTTGTGATGCATTGATCCTTGATGTTGAGGCCGTCTCAGATGATTACCTCATCAAATTAAGCAAGGGTGATACTCCCATAGTATTGATTAACCGCTACGTTGAAGCCATTAAAGACCGGTGCGTGTTTTTAAAAAATGAACGCGGTGGCCACATGGCCACAGAGCACATACTGTCATTGGGTCATAAAGATATCGCATACATATCTGGCCCCATGTTCAAACTCGATGCTAGAGACCGACTCAGAGGCCATCAGCGTGCTTTAGCCGAACATAATGTATTGTTTGAGCCAGATATCTGGTACGAAGGCAACTATAAAGAAGATGGCGGTGTCGCCGCGATGGAACACTTGTTATCACTCAACAAACCTTTTACTGCGGTAGTGTGCGCCAATGACCAAATGGCCTCTGGCGCGATTTCAGTATGTTTAGATAGAGGGCTTAAAGTACCAGAGGATATCTCATTCATTGGTTACGATAACATCCCCTTTCCCACCTACATTACGCCTAAGCTCGATACGGTAAGTAACCCTATTGATGAAATGGGACGTATGGCTGCATTGTGGGTGCTGCAACAAGTATACAAAGATGACAAAGTCTCAGTGAATAGCTGTTTTGTACCTGAATTGTTTATCCGAAACTCCAGCATGAAAAAAACATAGCCACTTAATGAAGTAACCTAAACAACGCTCATATTTAATTAATACAATTAAATTATCAGCCTGCACATAGTGCGGGCTTTGTTGCGTTCATACAGTTACAAAATATAAATTAACTAAACTTATCAAAAACTTACTCCCCCACCTCAATCATTAATAGTCGACATATCATCTCAGTACACATTCAGCTGCCCACATCATTTTTTCAAAATGTCATGAAAACACCCTCAAACAAAGAAAGCGCTTACATTTATTTTGATTTTTATCACGAACAATTAATTCTATATAAAACAGTAGCTAACAGAATTCACTTTGATATATTGAGTTATATTGGTTAAATAATTGTGATAATTTATGGTTGTTTTTGTTGACTGCGGTCACATTTTAATCTAGGTTTTTATGTAAGCGCTTACATAATGATAAAAAATTGCTGTTTTAGGCGTGAATGGAGAATTACAAATGGGTTACTGCTAAGGCGGTATCCACACTTAGAAAAGTAGAATCTAGTCAATGGGGATTTCCTAGATGAAAACAAGAGCATTTACCAAAACCAAGTTAGCGACCAGTTTGTCGTTAGTACTTGGTCTCGGTTCAGTAGCGCCAGTACAAGCAGCAGATGACGCTTCAGAAGAGAATATTGAGGTTATAACGGTCAGCGGTATTCGCGGCAGTATGATCAAGTCCATGGACTTAAAGCGCAGCTCAAACGGTATTGTTGATGCGATTAACGCAGAAGACATTGGTAAGTTTCCAGATACCAACCTAGCAGAGTCATTACAACGTATTACAGGTGTATCGATAGACCGCCAGAATGGTGAGGGTAGCAGAGTGACAGTTCGTGGTTTTGGCCCTGACCAAAACCTAGTCACACTGAACAACCGCCAGATGCCAGTGACAACAGGTTCACGTTCATTTGACTTTGCTAATATCGCATCTGATGCGATTAGCGCTGTTGAAGTAGAGAAAACCAGCCAAGCTAAGAATGCCACTGGTGGTATGGGTGCAACCATTAACGTGTTAACCCATCGCCCACTCAGCACACCAGGTTTAAAAGCCACTATCGGCGCAAAAGCAGTTGAAGATACATCAACAGATAAAGGTTCAACCACACCAGAAATTTCTGGTTTGTACTCGAACACATTTGCTGATGATAAATTTGGTATTTCAATCTCGGCAAGTTACCAAGAGCGTGAAAGCGGTAACCAACAAGCCCAAGTCGGTACAGGCTGGCGTAGTTTCCCAGGTGACGTTGACCAAGATTGGAGCGGCGCGCCAGGCGCTAACCCAGAATGGGGTGGCGTACCAAAAGATGATAATCAAATTAACCGTCCAGGTGCAGACGATATTTATTCAGTGCCTCAAACCACAATTTATCGTTTTGAAGAGATTCAACGTAAACGTACTAATGGTCAGTTAGTACTGCAATACCAACCAACGGATTCAATCCGTGCCACCTTAGACTATACCCACATGCAAAATGATGTTGATACACAACACCAAGATGTATCGGCATGGTTTAACTTTGTGCCTACTCAAGAAAGCACATGGACTGATGGTCCAGTATCTTCACCATTAGTCTATTCAGAAACTTACCCAGGTGGTGGTGCTGACTTATCTATGGCTGCAGGTATGTCAGGTACACGTGATAAATCTGGTTCTTTAGGTTTCAATATTGAGTGGGACGTATCAGACCGTCTATCACTTGAGCTTGATTACCATGACTCTTATGCAGAGCAAACACCAAATAGCCCTCATGGTAGCTCGGCTAACATGAGTACAGCGGCATTTATTCGTACCAGTGCTGCAACTGACTTCACTGGTGATATCCCGCTATTGGCTGTGGGTGGTGGTAACAGTGTGCGCCCTGAAGATATGCGCGTAACAGGTTCTGTATTTGGTAATTCTGAAAACCGCTCTGAAATTGATCAGCTTCAATTGCACGGTCAGTTTGACTTAGAAGACGCAGGTAGCATCGACTTTGGTGTTGCTTTAACTAACGTTAACAACCACTCTAAATCAGTCAATGTTCAACGTAATGACTGGGGCGGTGTTGGCCAAGCGGGTGATTTAGACCCAGCATGGTTCCCTGCTGATACCATTCACGACAAGTTTGATGGCTCAACAGGTGATTTCTCTGATTACCAAGGTAGCGCATCAACTGATCCGCTAAACACGATCTTCTTCTGGGACTTTGAAGCGGTACGCGCTCGCGCAGCTGAATTGTATGTTTCAAGTGAAGTGGGTGATTGTGGTAACGCATTTTGTCCATCAACGGATTATTCACGAGATACTGACCGCTACACGCAAGAAGAGTCTCAATCAGCGTACTTACAATACAACTATTACGGTGAAATGGGCGACATGCCATTTGATGTCCATGTCGGTGTGCGTTATGAAAAAACCGATGTTGAATCAACATCAATCGTTTCGGCATACGATACAGCAACCTGGATTGCAGAAACGGAAATTGCGCTATCAAGCATGGCTGATGATAATCGTGTATTCCAGACTCAAACCGGTGATTATGACTACGTCTTACCAAACTTTAACTTCAACATTGAAGTAATAGACAGTGTGTATGTACGTGCTGCATTTAGCCAAACTATCGGTCGCCCAGATTACACCTCCATTCAAGGTGGTACGACTGTAGGGACACTGGCAAACCGTGGTGGTGGTAGTGGTGCTTCTGGTAACCCAAGCTTATTGCCGCTTGAATCAACCAACTATGATTTATCTACTGAGTGGTATTACGATGACGCCAGTTACGTTTCTGTAGGTTTCTTCCGTAAAGATATTGAAAACTTTATTGACTCAAACCCGGTTAACTCAAACATCTATAACATTGCTGACCCAAGTAACGGTGTTTATGCGCAGGCTGCGATTGATGCTGGTATTGTCGGTGACCAAGAGCAACGTCAATGGATTTACGATAACTATGCAGCAACAGACCCTGATCATGTGTTCTTAGATGATAATGGCAACATTCAAGTTGTCGGTAACTCAGCTACCGATCCTGATTTGAACTTCATCTTAACCACACCAACAAATAGTGAGCAAAGTTCAACCATTGACGGCTGGGAGTTTGCTGTACAGCACTTCTTTGGTGACACAGGTTTCGGTGTTCAAGCTAACTATACCTTAGTTGATGCTGGTGACAGCTTTGACAATACCAACCTAGGTCGTCCAGCGAGTGATACACGCCCAGCTGACCCTGAGCAAAACGTACTAACCAATATCAGTGATACTGCCAACATTGTGGGTATTTATGAAAACTACGGTTTCTCAGCACGTTTAGCCTGGAACTGGCGTGATAAGTTTTTAGTATCTACGGGTAATGGCACTGGTGCTAACCCAACCTATACTGAAGCCTATTCACAGTTAGACTTTAATATTGGTTATGAGATAGCTGCCGTAGAAGGATTAACTATCTTCTTCGAAGGCTTAAACATCACTGATGAGAAGTATCGCCAACATGGTCGTAGTTCAACTGAAGTGCTGAATTACACACAAACTGGCGCTCGTTATAGCTTAGGAGCACGATACAACTTCTAATCTATCTCCCGCCCCTTTTGTTGCTGCAACATGCAGCAAAAGGGGCACACAGTTAGGTCGATTGAGGTGTTAATTTTTTCATCTCGCAATATTTATTAGGACAATAAATTTAGGCAATACGGACGTTGCCCATTTTATTTAAATAGCAAAATTCTCAACAAACTCTTGCAAGCGCTTACAATTTATAGAATTCTAAACAAACAGTGATTTAGATATTCATATAAAAATCAATCATTACAATAATAAAGCGGTAAAAAGTAGGCAACATTATGCAGCAACCCATATCCCAAATTGTTGTTATTGGCGGTGGAAGTGCCGGCTGGATCACTGCTGGACTATTGGCTGCTGAACATAATGTAGATAAAGGCCAAATCTCCCCTTCCCCCAAACTCGATATTTGTGTGATTGAATCACCCGATGTGGCCACTATTGGCGTCGGTGAAGGAACATGGCCCTCCATGCGCAGCACGTTACAAAAAATTGGCATCAGTGAAACCCAATTTATGCTTTGCTGCGATGCCAGTTTCAAGCAAGGCTCTGAGTTCATTAATTGGCATCAATCTCCAGCAGAAAATACTGAGCAATCAAGTAACATTGCCAATCGCTATTACCATCCTTTTAGCTTACCAACGACTCAAGCAGAATTTCCAATAGCGCAATACTGGCTACCTTTCGCCAATCAAGTTAGCTTTACTGAAGCGGTTACCAGTCATTTTCACGTATCTCAATTGCACCTTGCACCCAAACAAATCTCTACTGCTGAGTACGGATTTATTAATAATTATGGTTACCACCTAAATGCAGCAAAGTTTGGCCAATTACTGCAGCAACATTGCACTGAAAAGCTAGGGGTACGCTACATTCAGGATCATGTCGAAGCTGTGCAGCTGGTGACGGAATCCACTCAGCATCTTAATGGCTGCTCAATTAATGATAATGCTGAATTAGGCGATATCCATGCCATAACCACCCGCAACCATGGCGACGTACACGCTCAATTTTTTATCGATTGCACCGGCACAAAAGCATTATTACTCGGCGAAGCACTCAAGGTGCCCTTTGTTAGCCATAAACAAGTCCTATTCAATGACTGTGCCTTGGCACTACAAGTACCTTATGCCAGTGAACAAACTGATATCGCATCCAACACACGCTCTACCGCAACGGACAATGGTTGGATTTGGGATATAGGCTTGCCATCTCGTCGCGGCATCGGCCACGTTTATTCATCAGCACACCAAAGTGATGAACAGGCCCTTGAGCAACTCATTGGCTATATCGAACCACAACTTGGCAGCAAGGCCAGCGATATCAGCCCAAGAAAGCTCAATATTGAGCCTGGGCATAGGCAAGTCTGCTGGCACAAAAACTGTGTGGCCATAGGCATGGCATCGGGGTTTATTGAACCGTTGGAGGCCTCTGCTCTAGCGTTGATTGAGTGGCTAGCCGGCGCAGTCGCCACTCAATTACCTGCTAATCGCAGCATAATGAATACGGTTGCCAAACGGATAAACACCCAATTTGAGCAACACTGGCAACAAATTATTGAGTTTTTAAAATTACATTACGTATTAAGTGAGCGCCAATCAGATTATTGGCAAGATCACCGAGCAGAAGCCACAGCTTATGCCCCCCTCGCTGAAAAGCTGCAGTTATGGCAGCATCACGTGCCAAGTCAGCATGATATTTTGCACAAGAACGCATTATTTCCAGCACAAAGTTACCAGTTTATTTTGTTTGGCATGGGGGCTATTACCCAAGCATCAAGCCAGTTAAAACCCTCATTAAAACAACAAGCACAACAAATCTTTACTGAGAATGCTAATCGCAGCCAACAGTTAGTTAAAGCTTTACCCTCTAACCGCAGTTTATTAGCACAGCTACGCCAACATGGATTCCCTCTTATTTAAGGGGGAAAGCACAATAATGATAAAGGATATAAAATGAGCCAACATGTACTGCTAAACAGTGTCGACCATAAAGACGTAAAAATTAACCTTAGCCGCAATGCCGAGCTAGGTGATAACTTATGGTATAGCGTTACCTTTCCAGCAGAGTTTCGTTCAATACAGGCTCACTACCCTATTTTCTTCCATAAAGATCCTGCCAGTGGACAATTTTATGCTGTATCCCTTTTCGGTTTTCAGCAAAATGAAAATCTGTTTCTCGATCAATCGGGTTGGAACGCCAGCTATATTCCATTAACCGTACGCAGACAACCATTTTTAATTGGCCAGCAAACCGTGCATGAAGATGGTGTTGAGCAGCAGCAACGTGTCATCCATATTGATATGGACAATCCAAGAGTGAATACCAGTGAAGGTGAAGCGCTGTTTTATGAGTTTGGTGGCAATACGCCTTACCTAGACGAAGTGGGCGATATGCTGGAAGTGATCCATCAAGGTTTGGTTGATAGCCAAAGCTTTGCTGAAATACTGATTGCCAACGAATTACTGGAGTCTTTCACCTTGGAAGTCACCTTAGATGATGCCTCTCAAAACCAAATGTTGGGTTTCTACACCATTAATGAAGATAAACTGGCTAGCCTAGATGACAACGTCATTAGCCAATTACACCAGCAAGGCTATCTGCAAGCTATATATATGTGCCTCGCTTCGCACTCTAATGTACGCAATTTAATGGACGTTAAAAACGCCCAATTAAAAGCAAAAGGTGCATAAATAAGATGCAAGGGTTATCTGCAGTCACTAGCATGCAGCTTGAATCTATTGAACAAGTTCAAGCCATCATTGAAAACGTCGACACCCCCATAGTATTTACTGGGTTATGTGCTGATTTTCCTATCGTAAAAGCGGGTCTAAAAGGACCAACACAAGCGATGGAATATGTGAGTCAATTTTATGGTGGACAACCGCTAACGGCTTACCGTCTCGACCCGCAGCATAAAGGTCGCGTGTTTTATAATGACCAAATTGATGGCTTTAATTATCAAGCTGGCAAAGCAGATTTACCCTTTATTCTCGACACCTTAAAACAACAGTTTGATGTCGCAGAGCCATATGGTGTTTATATGGGGTCCACTGAAATCAATCAGTATTTCCCAGGCTTTGGCGAGCAAAATAGCTTGTCGCTTGCAGGCATAAAGCCATTAGCAAGTTTATGGCTTGGTAATCAAACCAAAGTAGCCGCCCATTTTGACTTTCCCCATAACCTTGCATGCAACCTAGTGGGACAACGCACATTCACCTTGTTCCCACCAGAACAAATTGGCAATTTGTATATAGGTCCAATGGAATTTGCGCCAGGCGGACAAGAAATCAGTATGGTCGATTTTGACACGCCTGATTTTGCACGCTTTCCCAAGTTCAAACAGGCATTAGCCTCGGCTTTTCAGGTCACCCTTAACCCGGGCGATGTCTTGTTCATTCCGAGTATGTGGTGGCATCACGTCAAAGGTGAGCAAAACTTTAATGTACTACTCACTCATTGGTGGCGTGATACTCCTGCATATTTAGGGCGACCCAATAATGCCTTAATTCACAGTATGCTGAGTTTACGTTCTTTACCCAAAGCCCAGCGACAAGCTTGGAAAGCATTTTTTGATCATTATATTTTTGACCATGATGCGACAGATACAAACCATATACCCGATGCAGCCAAAGGCATGTTGTCTCATCCAATAGATGAGCTTAACGCCAGAAAGCTAAGAGCTGAGTTAACCAACAAATTAAAACGATAACGACTAAGGATTTACTATGAACTCATCAAAGACACGTGTTGTCATTGCCGGTGGCGGTACCGCTGGCTGGATGACAGCAGCCGCTATGACCAAGCTTATGGGTAAGAAATTAGATGTAGTATTAGTCGAGTCTGATCAAATTGGCACAGTGGGTGTCGGCGAAGCGACTATTCCGACTTTGCATATTTATCACCGTTTACTGGGCTTGAAAGAGCAAGATGT
Source organism: Shewanella maritima (assembly GCF_043643735.1). Taxonomy (GTDB): domain Bacteria; phylum Pseudomonadota; class Gammaproteobacteria; order Enterobacterales; family Shewanellaceae; genus Shewanella; species Shewanella maritima_A. The sequence goes on along the minus strand of NZ_JBHZSM010000024.1, from coordinate 10,480 downwards.
GATGGCGGCAACCAATGCCACATTTAAACTCGGTATCAATTTTGAAAATTGGCATGATGTGGGCAAAGATTACCTTCACTCATTTGGCTTTCTTGGCAAAGACTGCTGGGCTTGCGGCTTCGGTCATTTTTGGTTAAAAGGCCAGCAACGGGGTATTGCAAAACCCATTGGCGATTATTGCACCGAGCATTTAGCAGCGCGTGAAGGCAAGTTTGCTGTTTTACCTAATGCTGACGCGAACCATGCTTATCATATGGATGCGACACTGTATGCGCAGTTCTTACGAAAAATGGCTGAAGGTTTAGGTCTAAAACGGATAGAAGGTAAAATAAATGACGTCGAACAGCATAATGATACTGGCAATATTACTGCATTAACCCTTGAATCAGGCGAACGTGTTGAAGGTGATATATTTATCGACTGCACCGGCTTTCGAGCATTACTTATCGAGCAAACCCTAAATACCGGCTATGAAGATTGGAGTCATTACCTCCCCTGTGATAGCGCCATTGCAGTACAAACAAAATCAACTGGCACTCCGCTGGCTTACACACGATCAATTGCCCATGAATCAGGCTGGCAATGGCGTATACCATTGCAAAGCCGAACGGGTAACGGCATGGTGTATTGCAGTAAGTTTATCTCTGATGAAAAAGCCACTGAGTTACTAATGAATAACATTGAGGGTGAGCCACTTAATCAACCTCGTGTCATCAAATTCAAAACGGGAACGCGCAGATTACATTGGAATAAAAACTGTATTGCAATTGGTTTATCCAGCGGTTTTTTAGAACCTTTAGAGTCCACCAGCATCCACTTAATTCAGCGCAGTATTGTGCGCTTGTTACAGTTATTCCCATCAACAGGCATTAACCAATCTGATATTGATGAGTTTAATCAGCAAACTCGCCTAGAAATGGACAATATACGAGACTTTATTATCTTGCACTATAAAGTCACAGACCGACAAGACAGCCGATTCTGGCGTCATTGTAAAAGTATGGACATTCCTGAATCGCTTCAGCACCGCATTGATATGTATCGCGATTCTGGCAAGGTATACAAATACGGTAATGATTTATTTGGTGAAAGCTCTTGGGTACAGGTGATGATGGGTCAAGGCTTAATGCCTCAATCTTACCACCCTATTGTCGATGTGATGGCGGATGATGAACTAGCAGCATTTTTGAATAACATTAGTAATAATGTGAAACGTAAAGTGGAAACGCTGCCACATCACTTTGATTTTGTGCAGCACTATTGCAAGGCGAATATAGATTAGCCACAACTGATTTGTGGCAAACTGCTAATCACTTTTTGCCACAATATGAGCAACTCATTCATCACAGGTTAACCATCATGAACCAAGCAATACCACGCATTATTGATGTAAAACCTTTTACGCCACAAATAAAATTGATTGGTCAATCGCGGACACCTGTGATCATCATCGATGACTTTGTCGAAGACTTAACCCCGCTGCTGCAAGATGCTTATCGCGCTCCTTTTGAGCAAGAGCACCAATCCTATTATCCAGGCGTAAGAGCACCATTACCTAAAGCCTATTCGATTGAAGTCATCAATTATGTTTTCCAGCTGATTTACGATGTGTATCGAATTCCTAAGCATCTACGGATCAAGCCTCAAAATCTGGTGTACTCGCTTATCAGTCAATCACCTGAAAGCTTGATGCCGTTGCAGCGCCTACCGCACTTTGACACACCAAGTCCGTACCATTTCGCTATCTTGCATTATCTAAATGACACTCCCCATGGCGCAACCGCATTTTTCAGGCACAAGCAAACGGGGTATGAACGGATTAACCAAGAAAACATGCAGTGTTATTTTGACTCGGCTAAAGCTTTTTTGGATCGGCATCAATCTGCCACGCCAAAATACTATGTCAGTAGTGATGAGCATTATCAGCAGTATTCCCAAATCGATTATAAAGCTAACCGCTTAGCTATTTACCCTGGGAATCTGCTACATTCCACTTTGGTTGATGATGCGTTAGACATTGATGCCAATCCTAAAACAGGCAGGCTAACAGCGAATTTGTTTTTACAATTTAGCTGATGTCACCATGTCATGTAATGCTGCAAGTATCTTAGCTGCGGCTTGTACTTGTCCATTTTGTTCAAGCAATTGAGCCGCACATTCTGCCGTACATAATCCACCTTCTCGCTGATTACGTCTTAATTGATAGATAGACGCTGAATTAGGCGTTAAATTCACTCTTGGCAATGCGTGCAGATAAGGACTTTTATTGTACACTTTACGGGCTTCTTGCCATGTCGCATCAATAATAACAAAGTGCGTTAATGGCGGGTTTGTAAGTGGTTGTCTAAGTGGTTGCGTAAGTGGTTGCGTAAGCTTTTGAGCTTCATCTGTCTCCTGTATCATTTCCGGCGTGATATTTTTGGTGGCTTGCTGCTTATCTTTTGTGACATCGCCCTGCAATCCTATCATTTCGGCTTCTGGGTATAGTAAGCCTACCTGCATGGTGTCGATAAGGGCTAACAAGGATTTGTCTGGATTCACTCTGTCCCAAGCAATGACTCGTGAATGCGGATAGTGATGGTGAACTAATTGTCCGGTATTCGTAGGGCGAGATAACTCACGCTCATGTGTCAGTAATATGATGTTTATCATTCGCTCAACTTGACGGGTTTAATAAGGACCTAAATGCAATTTAGTCATTATATCAGCTTATTTATTGCCATTTTAACATTGGCCATTATTCCTGGCCCCTGTGTGATGGCGATAGTGTCTCGGGCGTTAGTCAGTGGCTTTAAGCCTGCTGCCTTGATGGCTTTAGGCGTGGCATTCGCGGATGTGATTTTCATTTTGTTAGCAGTGCTGGGGTTAGCCTCCATCGCATCAATGTTGGGCCCTACCTTTTTAATCGTGCAATATTGCAGCGCAGCCTACCTGATTTATCTGGGGATTAACTTACTCAAGCAACCTAAGCAGCAGTGCCATCGAATAGAAACCTCGAACACAACACCTGACCAAGCTGCGGCTATTAGCGCTAACTCTAGCACTAAATCCAAGCGTGCTTACTTTCTTACCGGCTTTTCTATTGCGATGAGTAACCCAAAAGCCATTGTGTTTTACTTAAGTTTCTTTCCCGCCTTTGTCCCGATAAACCAACTTACCAGTGTCGATGTCATGGGTTTAATTTGTATTTCAATTCTGGGCTTTGGTGGTGCCAACCTCACTTATGCCTACTTAGCCAGCTTTGCTGAGCAATTTACCCGCTCTCCCAGAGCCAATCTGATCATTAATCGAATTTCAGGCGGCATTATGCTAATTGCAGGCACCGGCATTGCGCTTTTTTTGTAGTATAAAGAGGATGGAAAACGATGCTTAGTATGACTTTGAAATCAAAGTAGGTTAAATAAAGCGCGATTATGTTAAAAGAAATAAGTACGGTTAACCGTGGTTTTTAACTGAAGTTAATGCGGAGTATTAAACCAAGCTTAATCTTGGCATTTGAATGAATGGTTATTTATTGTTCGCTACACTGCTAAACATTATCAATGTTTGCATAAGTGAGTCAGCGACGTGTCTATTTCAACTAATTACAACACAATGCAATCTGTGTCGGTAAACAGTACCCATAATTCACAGCCTGCAAGTAATCAAACATCAACTCATTCAGGCACTGTGCCAACAAGCACAAGCCAAACGGATACAGTTTCATTAAGCCAAGAAGCACTAGAAAAATATCAAGCTGAGCGTATGACTCAGCCGACTGAAGCACAAAAAACACTCATTGCAGCCTATTTACATAATAGAGCAGAACAACTTCAGCAAGCTAATGCACCAGAACCCGAAACGCCGGACCAGCCAGATACTCCACAATTACCTAATGGCGGTGAAAAACTTGAGCAGTATGTGCAAGTGAGAAAAAGCATCGCTCAATACAATATGTATGCTGACATGGCTAACCTTGCAATAGGTAATAGCAACAACTTGTCACCCGCATCAGCGTATTATCTCGCTAACAACGACGAAGCTAAAAGCGCAGTTGTCACAACTAAGCATCAACAGATGCAAATCAATGCCATGCAAACTTATGTAGAAACGAGTAATTCAATAAATACTTCAGTTTAATCTTCACGCCATGTCTAGCCATGGCGCTTAATTAACGACTGCTGAGTGGAATATTGTTGTACTCAAGAAGATAAGCGAGGTCAGCTTGGTTCAGCTGATAATTACGATTTTTAGCAATGCACGAAATTAATGTTGTTACTGTTATTTTCTGCGACATTAATGACATCAGTAATAACAAACATAACCATCCAGCAAAAGAGTAAGTTAATTAGCCGAATGGATTTGGTTTGATAAGATTTCCTTATCGATATAGGCGCACCATTCATCGGTATTTCTATCTGGCAGTTGTGCCTTTCCACGAACTCCTAGCTTAAACTCAATGACAGATTTCCATTCATCTGAACCAATATCTGGACCATGACCTTGCCCATCACCAGAGGTCACTGCATGTTCAAATCTTTGAAATACCTCAGGAGTACACACAACTGGTGCTGCTTTTGAGAGCAGCATTGCAGTTTCACTGGGAGGGGTATCATTTCCACAGCCCACGAGACTTGTTATCATTGCCAAACACAACCCTAGTTTGACGAAACCTTTGCAACACATGTATAACCCCAACCAATAATTTTTAAAAAACTGACATTTTTTGCGACAGCAAATGAGCGACAATCTAACAGAATCCCCCCACAAACGCCACTTTTAAACAAAATAAAACCGAATGTTAATTATTGATTAAACCCATGTAACCACCTGTTGTGTTTAAGTATTAATGTTTAAAGTTTTATTTTTGCCCGTCTAATATTCAAAGCGAGCTATTTAGTCACTTTTACACTACTAAATAGTTATTTTAATTGGTAATACACAAGAGTCATTTACCTACACCCCTTGTTACCAGTTTGTTTTAACATAACTTTTGCCATCTGGTTGATAAAATACCCAAAGCTGCAAAAAGTTACCTTAAAGTTTTTGCATCGTTAACCAACACCAATGTAGTATTCATGGTTCAACTTGATAAAAAGAATGAATAATGAAGCCTCACCTTCCCCAAAACACACCTACGCGTGAAATGCCTGACGCATTTATCATTTTATTTTTTGTGGTGCTGTTCGCAGCGATTGCCACCCACTTTATTCCTGCAGGTTTTTTTGAAGTGGTGATGAACCCAGATACCAACAAGAAGGAGCTCGTGGCTGGTAGTTTTCAATTTGCATCCGACTACCAAGGTGTCCCCTTATTTGCCGAACATGGCGATATCGGCTTTTTAAACTTCGCTTTTGAAGGGATGGTATCAGGCTCGAAATGGGGCTCAGCAATCGGGGTGATGATGTTTATTATCTTAACCGGCGGCGCTTTTGGCATTATTATGCAAACCAAAGCCATTGATAACGGCATATTGGCTCTCATAAAAAAGACCAGCTCATTTGAATTGGCCTTTATTCCATTGTTGTTCATTCTGTTTTCAGCCGGCGGTGCCATTTTTGGCATGGGCGAAGAAGCCATTGCATTTTGTATTGTATTGCTACCATTGATGCGGGCAATAGGTTATGACGGCATTGTGACAATATTGGTCACTTACGTCGCGACTCAGATTGGTTTTGCTGCCTCTTGGATGAATCCCTTTAGTGTCGCGATTGCTCAAGGTATTGCAGACTTACCTTTAATGTCAGGGATGGAATTTAGAGGCATCATGTGGTGCGTATTTACTGCTGTAGGCATTGTTTTCACGATGAACTACGCCAGAAAGGTGAAGCAAGACCCTCAAATATCACCATGCGAAGCGGGACCACTACCCAGCCAAACTGAATTCAAGTCTAGCTTTAATATTGTAGATGGCATCATCCTTACCACATTTGTGCTAGGCATAGTTTGGGTTATTTGGGGCGTGATTGCCCGTGGCTACTATATTCCAGAACTTGCCAGTCAGTTTTTCACTTTAGGTTGTGTTGTTGGCTTGATTGCGATTGTGGCCAAACGTTGCCGAGTAAATGAAGTGGCGAACGCATTTAAAAAAGGCGCACAAGAACTACTGCCTGCCGCCATGATTGTAGGTATGGCAAAAGGCATCGTTATCATTCTTGGTGGCGATCAGGCTGACGCGCCTTCCGTGCTGAATACCATTTTACACTTCACGGGACAATGGCTAGGCGGCTTACCTGAGACATTAGCTGCTGTGTGTATGTATCTATTCCAATCGGTGTTCAACTTCTTTATCGCCTCAGGTTCAGGTCAAGCCGCATTGACTATGCCGATTATGGCGCCGCTTGCTGACATACTTGGCTTACCAAGACAAATAGCTGTTTTGGCTTTCCAATTAGGTGATGGCTTTACCAATATCATCATCCCGACTTCGGCTGCTTTGATTGGGTGTTTAGGTGTCACAAAAGTAGATTGGTTTGTTTGGGCGAAGTTTATCTGGCGCTTTATGCTGCTGTTAACGGCACTTTCAATAGGTTTTATTGCCTTAGCGGTTGCAATCAACTTCAGCTAACACATTGGCAAGTTAATTTGGTGAGTCGCATGGCTAGCACTATGCTACTCACCAATATCAAAGGTACCAACAGCATTATTCAATAAAAAAGCGCTACTCAAGTATGAGTAACGCTTCTAACATGCACACACTGCCTAGCTTAGTAATGACAGCAGATCTTCCGCACTGCCCTTCCACGGGCCTTGAGCTGTGTCCGAGAGAATACGCTCTGCTAATCCTTGCTTATGCACCTGCATTTCTTGGATTTTCTCTTCTACAGTGCCTTGTGCAATCAGTTTATATACAAACACTGGGTTACGTTGACCAATGCGATGTGCCCTATCAGTTGCTTGACGTTCAGCCGCTGGATTCCACCATGGATCAAAATGAATCACTGTATCGGCGGCCGTCAAGTTCAACCCTGTACCACCCGCTTTTAAGCTAATGAGAAATACTGGGTTATCACCCTCTTGGAAAGCATCTATTTCAGGTTGGCGCGCTTTAGTCTGCCCAGTGAGTTTACTATAAGCAATATTTAGCGATTGTAAGTCTTGCTCAATAAAACTCAGCATACTAGTAAATTGACTAAAGATGAGCACTTTACGACCCTCTTCAATCATCTCAGGCAGGTTTTGTCTTAACCAAGTGAGCTTCGCGTTATCTTTTACCAATTGAGCTTGTTCTAGCTTTACAAGCCTAGGATCACAACAGGCTTGACGCAGTTTAAGTAACGCATCTAAAAATTCAATTTGACTGCTCGATACGCCCTTTTTGGCAAATAGTTCACGCAGCTTTTTTTCCATCACTAACCGGATAGATTCATACAGGTTACGTTGATCTTTCTCTAAAGTGAGGGATTGGATAATTTCAGTTTTTTCAGGTAATTCTGAAACGACTTCTTTCTTTGTACGGCGCAGCATAAATGGTGCAACACGCTGGCTAAGCAATTTAGCTTGCTTAGCGTCACCTTGGCGCTCAATAGGTACACGGAACTCTTTGTGAAAATAACTGTGCTGGCCGAGTAAACCGGGTAAACAAAAGTCCATTAACGACTTCAATTCACCTAAGTGATTCTCTAATGGGGTACCAGATAAGCATAGGCGGAAATGGCCGCGCAAAGTTTTAATCACCTGCGTGACTTTAGCTTGGTCATTTTTAATTAATTGCGCTTCATCTAGAATAATATGCTCAAACACATGTTCATTGTAGATGTCATGATCTCGTAAAATTAAAGGATACGTGGTCACCACAACATCATAACTGTCTAATCGCTCTAAATATTGTTGGCGTTTATTGCCATGAATAATGGCCATTTTCAGTGAAGGGGTAAACTTATTGGTTTCTTTTAACCAGTTACCAACCAAACTGGTTGGGCATACAATCAGGCTGGGCTTACCATTAAAGTTCACTTGCTTATCGCGCAATAAGAAAGCCAACGTTTGAATGGTTTTACCTAAGCCCATATCATCGGCCAAGATCCCACCAAGCTGATATTCTTTTAAAAAGCATAACCAGTTATAGCCTTGCTTTTGATAGTCACGCAAAGTGGCGTTGAGCTCCAATGGCAGTGGCGTGTCAACGACACCGTTAAACTCAGATAATTTGGTCGCTAATTGCCTAACACGCTCACCATTTAATAACCTAATTTCACTTTGAGACAATTCATTGAGTAAATGAGCACGGTTTCGTGGCACCTTTAGCTCTGTTTGTTGTTGGTTATTAAACAGTTCTTGAATGATGTTGACTAACGGCTTAATAGTTTTTGCTTTCACTTTAATAAACTGACCATCAGGCCCTGGCAGCAACAGGGATTGTTCATCATCTGGCTCACCATTTTGTTGCAACCAGCGAGCAACCAAAGCGAGTAATGGTACATTTTTGCCTTCAATATCGGCATTGAGCGACAATGAAAACCAACCTGACTCATCTTCGTCCACTAGGTCGACATCTAATTTTGCATCAATGATATTCAAATCAAAACTGTCATCAAAGATAACGGTTGCGCCGAGTTCACTAAGCCATTGTGCATCTTGATGCGATATCTCAGACCAAGCGAAAATCCATTCGGGGACAAAACCTGGCGTCATATAATACGCCTTAGGAGTACTTTTACTCAGTGCTGTGGTGTCAATAACAAACATTTTCTGCGCTTTCAATGCATCAATAAAGGCTTGCTCATCCTCTACTTGACGATGAATTTGATATTGCACTTTACCTTGTTTAATTAAACTGATTTTTTCAGTTTTGTCGCTGGCATGAACCTGTACTTGGCCATACTTAAACTCTACTTTGGCAACAGGTTGTAGGTGCGACTCTGCTTCTAACGCCACCATGGTAAATGTTACGACAGGCTGAGCATCTTGGTTGATTTCGTAAAACTCAATATCACTGGGTACAGGGACGGTTTTAGGAGAGAAATGCTTAAGCATTTCATGACTAACATTATCAATTTTATTGAGCGGTACTGGCGGCATATGCTGCAGTAGTTTGAGCTTATTAACCGATAGATCAGTTTGCACATGGCCCATTTGTAAGTAATCAAGTTCCACGTACATAGCGGGTTCGGTGGCGATAAACTCCCAATTATCTAAAGCAGGCATCTGCATTTGCATTTGGGTGTGTTTCTTATCTAATTCGCACCACACAAATTCCGGCGTAATGGGATCTGCCCACGTAATTGGCATACGGCTTTCTTCCCAGAAACCTTTGCTCTGTGCAAGAATTTTACTTAAAGCCAAGTAGGAAAACTCGCCTTCTAAATAGACTTTTGAGCCTTGGCTTGATGAAAATAATAAGCTGATAATTTGCTTGTTTTCACCATCAATCCATGACGGAATATGCGCACGTAAATCAGCAATACCCAATTTACTGCCTTTGTTATATTGGCCTTTCTTATTTAATTTACTGCGTTTGAATTCAACAAATACACCATGTGGATCGCTGGAGAACACATAAATAACATGATCTTGTTCTTCGGCATCTTCTGGCGTAATTTCACTGGTTTCATCTAACTGCTTTAGCCACTGATTTAATCGTTGTTCTTCTACTGGCTTTTTATCAACAAGTGCTAACATCGCTGCTGCGACATGCTTGCAATTGCCGCGAACAGGACATGTACAATGCGATCGCATCACAATCTTATGGTTCACATTCACTAAGGTGACTTCTTGGCGATATGGCTCATTTGCAGAGCCCTCAACATAAGCTTCAATATCATGATTATCACGAGTCGCCGTGACTTCTAATACCCGCCCTTGGATTAAATAATTTTGTGCTTTTTGTATTTGAGACGCACTGAAAAGTTTTGCCACCATCTCGTGGGACAACTTAATTGGCAGGTTAAACAATTTTGCTGACATCGAATTACCAAAACTACTGAGGCTAAAAAATATTTGGCCATCATGAAAAAGTTAACTAGCCATTCTATGGAAGATGGCAGCAGATGACTAGTCTATCTGTCGAACATTAGCAATAATTGCGGAGTAAATGCCGATATATCATATCAATAACTCGCCAGCCGCTATATGTTTTTAATTCTAGGGGATAGTTACAACTTGCTATACCATACCGTTTACTCGTTAAGTATGTTTTCTTTTACTTTATCCGGTAATTTATCCCATAAAACATCGTAATAATACTTTCGGATTAACGGGTAATTTTCCTGCCCGAATTTTGCGACTTTATCTGAATCAGAGTAGTTCATTGGTTGATGGAATAGCTCGTTAGCTTTTTCCATAAATCCATAAAGCTCAAGCAACTCAGCTTCTGTTAATTGGACACCTGAACTCATAAGTTTCCTTAGGTATATAACGAATGATATGGACTCCCCTTACCAATTGGCCGCTATGTGCCATATTGAAAGTGCAAACATTCAATAAAGGAGAGTCCATATGTCCTTAATTAAAGCAATTGGCATTGATTTAGCCAAATTAGTTTTTAGCATTCATGGTGTTG
>NZ_JBHZSM010000023.1:0-44166 GCF_043643735.1 Shewanella maritima | reverse complement strand
CGAACCTTCGACCAATTGGTTAAAAGCCAACTGCTCTACCAACTGAGCTAACGACCCATCTAGGTTTTGTATCATGTGAATGATAACTGGAACAAAAGCCAACTGTCTGTCTATAAAGACCAACTGAGCTAACGACCCATCTAGATTTGCATTCTGAATTAAAGCCTAACAGGCAATCTCACTTTCAGAAAAGTGGTGGGTCGTGAAGGATTCGAACCTTCGACCAATTGGTTAAAAGCCAACTGCTCTACCAACTGAGCTAACGACCCATCTTGTTTTGCATTCTGAATTAAAGCCTAACAGGCAATCTCACTTTCAGAAAAGTGGTGGGTCGTGAAGGATTCGAACCTTCGACCAATTGGTTAAAAGCCAACTGCTCTACCAACTGAGCTAACGACCCATCTTGTTTTGCATCATATAAATGATGACTGGAGCAAAAGTCAACTGCCTGTCTCTAAAGACCTACTGAACTAATGACCCAACATGTTATATAAATAACACTCAGCAGCGTGCCGTGCTGAGGGCGCTTATAATACCGTTTTCATTTTCGCTTGCAAGTGCAATTTTCTAATTTTTTGCCGTTTGCATGAAAAACGGCCTAATAGGCCGTTTATTGACTTTCCAACAACTTATAGTGAAGCTAATTGTTGTTTAGCCAGACGAGCAGAAGCACTGTCAGGGTATTCTTTCATCACCTTATTATAGAGTGCTTTTGCGCCAGCCTGATCGTTTTGTTTTTCGGCTATCATGCCAAGCTTCACAATACTATCCGCTCGTTTGCTTGAGTCAGGGTATTGTTCAACCACCACAATGAATGCAGTTTTGGCTTCATCCAATGTTCCACGGTTATACAATAACTGTGCTAACCAATAGTTAGCATTAGCAGCATAGCTTGACTGAGGGTATTGCTTGATAAAATTGCTAAACGCTGGAATGGCCTCTTCGTACTTACGTTCTTTAAGTACTAAGTTGACCGCTGCTTCATAGCTAGCAGTTTCACCCAGTGTCGAAGTGACTGGCGATGTAGCAGTATTACCAGTGCTGGCGGGTAACACAGCAGGAGTAGCACCTTGAGAGCTGAGGTTAGCAATATCTTCAAACAGCTGGCGCTGTCTTTGTAACATTTGCTCAATTTGATATTGCTGCTGCTCCGATAAACCACGCAGTTCAAGCACTTCACTTTGCAACTGGTCTAAACGACGCTGCATATCAAATTCACTTTGCTGCTTGGCTTGAAGTATGCGTTCAAGCCTAGCAATGCGATCGCTGTTCGAACCACCAGCGATTTCTTGCACCGGCGCAGGAGCAGCAACAGCTGTTCCGATTGTCATCAGCATTGCGGTCACTAAAACCGTATTTCTCATCTTCTACTCCTGACTTTTCCCATCATCACGGAAAATAACTGTGATTGATTAGTAAACTAATACACCACGACGGTTTTTAGCAAAACCAGTTTCAGTACGTGAAAAATCTAATGGCTTTTCTTCACCGTAACTCACTACACTCATTTGGCTTGGCATAACACCCATGCTTTGCAAGTACTTAGCAATGGCTTTAGCACGACGCTCGCCTAGTGCAATGTTGTACTCTGGTGTACCGCGCTCATCAGCATGACCTTCAATCAACACACGTACATTAGGATTTTCAACTAAATAGTTTCCGTGTGCACGTAAAATCTCAGCATTTGCTGTTTGCACTTCACTGCGGTCAAAGTCGAAATAAATAATGTTCTCACGACGCAGTTCTTGTTCTTTTAAGCGTTGTTGTTCTTGAGGAGTCAATACTGGCTCAGCACCACCTGTTTGTACACCACCATTGGCATATTCACCGCTTTGTCCAGACGTTGACCCAGAAGATGTAGAACTAGACGAGTCTGTTTCTGATTGTGATGTAGAGCCACAAGCAGTTAATGCAAACATTGGAACCGCAACTAACATCGCTTTGAATAATTTATTCAAATCCATGATAAATCCTTAATGTAATAATTATAAAAATGGAGACCAAGCCGGAGACTTAACTGCACCTTGACCCGCTGGCAATCTAGCCTTGAATCTTCCATCCGTTGAAACTGCTGCTAGCACCTGTTGGCCATTATGAGTCGTGCCATAAATAACCATAGTGCCATTAGGAGCCACACTCGGTGACTCATCTAACTGTGTTGACGAAAGAACTTGCATGAAACGCGTTTCCAAATCCATTCGAGCAATATTAAATCGGCCATTGGTACGATTAACAAAAATCATACTGCGGCCATCAGGTGTAATCGAACCACCTAAGTTCCATTCTCCCTCAAAAGTGAGACGAGAAATTTTGTTGGTTTGTAAATCAACCTTATAAATTTGTGGGCGTCCGCCACGCTCTGAAGTGAATAGCAGCGCTTTCCCATCCGGAAACCAAGATGCTTCAGTGTCAATCGCGTAGTGATTCGTTACACGGCGACTTGCCCCACTCTCAATGTCAATAATATAAATTTCTGGCTGGCCATCCTTAGATAAGGTGACCGCAAGTTTTTTACCGTCAGGCGAGAATGATGGCGCCCCGTTAATACCGTTAAAGCTGCTAACTTTCTTGCGTTGTTGAGTATAAATATCTTGAACAAAAATCTCAGCTTTACGGTTTTCAAAACTGACATAAGCTAAGCGACGTCCATCTGGTGACCATGATGGAGACATAAGTGGTTCAGGCGAACGTAATAACATTTGCTCATTATAGCCATCGTAATCTGCAATCATGAGATGATACGGCGACGCTTCACCTTGCTTCACTACCACATAGGCGATACGAGTTAAAAACGCCCCTCTAACACCGGTCAATTTCTCATAGACAATATCACTGATCCTATGACCATATTGGCGAAATTGATTAGCACTGATTACTGTTTCACGGTTTTCCAGAAGAAAACTATCAGCGCTTACAGGACCTTTGTTTGCTTCAAGCTGAGCTTTAACAATATCAATTAACTCAAACGACACTAAGTATTGGTCGTTGCCGTAAGGCTTAATTGACCCAACTACCAACGCATCTGCGGTAATGTTTTGCCAGCTGTTAATGTCAAACTTGCTGACTGAATCAATGTTGTTTTGTCCTAGCTCTCGTACATCTAACGGCGTAAAAGCACCGCTTCGAGCTAAATCAGACATCACCACATCGGAGATTGCTTCAGGCGCAGGGCCTTCACCTTGCCAAACAAACGGCACCACAGCAATGGGTCTTGCCGCATCAACACCTTCGGTAATAATAATATCAAGTGCTGCTCGCACGGGTAATGTAATGACGGTTAATGCCAATACAAAGCCTATAGCCAGTTTTTTCATGGGACTCCTTGTAAATGAATCTGCCCTAGTTGAACTCTGGAGACACGGTTAAATTAATTTCTTTAAGCTTTTCATAAACGTCAGCTTCTTGCGACACAGGTAAACGCCCAGCCTGATTAATTGCAGCTTTTGCAGCGCGGCACACCACTTGATCGCCATCAAGGGTTTGACTCGCTGTAACAAAGCCATCTCTGGCTAAACGAATAAACACCCGACAACTTTTTCCTCGCATCGACTCATTTACCACTAAGTGTCTTTGAATAGTTGAACGAATCATTGCCTGATAGCGTTGGGTCTCTGTCAACACTTGTTGGTTACGCGCTTTTGATAATGCAGCTTGCTCAGCAGCTAATGCCTCAGCCATTTCACGCTCTTGCTGTGCCTTAGCTTCTGCAGCAGCCTTACGTTGTCGCTCTTCTTCCGCTTTACGTTTACGCTCTTCTTCAGCACGCTTGGCCGCCGCTTCTTCTTGTTTGCGTTTTTCTTCAGCTTTTCTCGCTGCTTCTTCAGCTACTTTACGCTCTTGCTCTTTTTGTTTGCGCACAGCTTCAGCTTTTGCTGCCGCTTCTTTTTCCTGTTGCTGCTTTAATTTTGCAGCTTGAGCAGCATCATTGGCACGCTTGGTTTCTAACTCTTTTTGCTTACGTTCTGTTTCGAGCTGTTTAAGTCGTTGTTGCTCACGTTCGCGTGCTTTTCTCGCTTCTTGCGCCTGTCGCTCAAGCTCATCTTGTCTGGCTTTTTCTTTTCTGGCTTCATCTTCACGTTGTTGCTTAATGCGCTCAACGCGTTCATTAACTTGCTTTTGGTCAATGACCACTGCCTGCACCGCTGGCGCACTAGCCTGTGACACAACTTTTGGCTTGTCATCAAAACTAACGCTAGCGGCGAGCACGACTATCGCACCAATGTGAATACCAGCAGATATGCCTAGTGGCCATGTAAAATCAGACTTCGCCAACTATTTATCCTCCGGAGAGTCTGTCATTAAGCCAACGGCTGGAACGCCGGAACCTTGCAATGTCACCATTAACTGAATCACAAGCTCATAAGGAATCGCTCTATCCGCTTTTACAACAACCGGTCTATCTGGCTCTAACTGAATAAGCGCACCCACTTCGATACCCACTTGCTCTAATGCCATAGGCTGAGAGTTAGACCCTGTACCGACATTTAAAAAGTAATCACCCATAGCATCAATTGACGCAACAATAGGAGGCTTGCTTTCCGCTGGTAACGGCTCGGCTTCACCTTGTGGCAAATCGACTTTAACCCCTTGAGAAACGATGGGTGCTGTTACCATAAAAATGATGAGCAACACCAACATGACGTCGATATAAGGTACAACGTTTATCTCAGCCATAGGGCGACGACGTTTACGTTGATACATTAACTCGCTTCCCTCCCAGCATAGGCCTGACGTTGAAGAATGTTAGAAAACTCTTCCATGAAGTTAGCATAAGCTCCTTCAAGTTTATCAACCTGTGTCGAAAAGCGGTTATAAGCAATCACGGCTGGAATAGCAGCAAATAAGCCCATAGCGGTTGCAATCAATGCTTCAGCAATACCAGGTGCAACCATCGCAAGCGTCGCATTTTCAACCGCACCTAATGCGATGAATGAATTCATGATGCCCCATACTGTACCGAACAGACCAATATACGGGCTAGTTGAACCAATAGTGGCCAGCAATGGAATATTATGTTCTAGCTGCTCCATTTCCCGTGACAAGCTAACACGCATAGCTCTAGAGGTGCCATCCATCACAGCTTCTGGCGCTTGGCTGTTGACCTTACTTAAACGAGAGTACTCTTTAAAACCGGCTACAAACATCGCTTCAAGGCCCGTTGTTGCATCCCCTCTGGCATTGAGCTCTTTGAATAAGCGATTCAAGTCAACACCAGACCAAAATGTATCTTCAAATTTTGCAGAGCGCACTCTAGCATGGTTGAGTAACTTTCTGCGTTGCAGGATCACTGCCCATGAAACGATAGATAGGCCTAAAAGCGTAAGCATCACTAGCTTTACTAGAATACTGGCTTCAAGGAAAAGACCGATGAATGAGATATCAGCTTGCACGCGTAAACTCCTGAACTAAGGTAGAAGGTAAGGCTCTTGGGCGCATTTTTGAAAGTGAAATACACGCAACAGTAATAGTGGCTTCACAATAAAGCGTGCCGTTATCATCAATAAGTTGTTGCTTAAAGATTAACGACGCTTTCTTTAGCGATAATAAAGATGAGGTAACAATGAGAGATTGTTCGAAACGAGCAGCCATACGAAAATCAATATCAGCATGTTTCACTACAAATGCGATGTCTTGTTTGAGTAATGCCGTTTGGTTGATTGACAAAGATTTAAGCCATTCAGTACGGGCACGTTCAAAAAAGTTAAGATAATTTGAATGATAAACGACACCACCGGCATCAGTGTCTTCGTAGTAAATAGAAATGGGCCAATCAAAGGTCATTAGGGTCAACATTATTATTTATCAATTTTTGGCTTACTATACCGAGTCACTCTGAACTTGTGAACATGGTTAAGCTGTAAATGCAACTTTAAGCCGCTAAAATACAACATTCACAACGCACACGACTTATATATGAATGATTATTAATCTATATAATGGACTTTTTGACAATGGCTAATGAGAAGTGTTCCAACATCATTAACAAAAGCTAGCATAGAACCCCTTTCATATTTGGCTAAATCGACTCCAACATACTCAACTAACTTACCGCCGCTAGCTGAGAGTGATAAATATTGACTGCTATAAATTGGGTATGACAAGTTTTCTTATCTAAAAAACACCACTTCCTTAGTTTATTTCTATTGCTTCTGCCGCTAACTGCCACAATTGTTAACAAATTGAGCAAGATAAAACTTAGCCTAGAATCATTTATCCGAATAACTATTCACAAAACCTGATTAAACCCAAGATTTAAGCTTCAAGCCCCGCATAGAGTCATGCAAGCTTATCAACAGTTAGAGCTATAGATTAGATTATCTAATGCAAAAGTAAAATTTTTCTAGTTTGATTTAGTAGAGTAAAACTTCTATTATTCTTCCCGTCCTCAGAAGCCAAATGATTCGGGTTTCTGAGTGCTAGAATCTTTAATTGGTGTTCAAGCAACATCAATTTAACTTTGGTTCTTATGCTTGACTTCCTTCCTTCAATTTGTTGATTGCAAATTATTTTAGCCTGCTAATTTAGCAGGCTTTTTTTTTATCATTTTATAAGCCATTGAGTCTCTAGAGTGTATAGAGCGGCCGGCTAATCCAAGACACATTAACGCTAACTATTAACGTTTAAGCTGCCTTCTACATTCTATGTGCGATTTTCTATACATTGCACAATCGGCACATATGGGGATCAGCCTAATCTGTGACAGCTTAAAAGAGGGAAATAAATTGTCGAATAAAAAACCGAAGCATCAGGCTTCGGTATGATTAAAGTCGACTATTGAGAACGGTTTCGATTAGATATCTTTGGTAATTCTAATGACAACGCGGCGATTAATTTGACGCTCATCAACTAGGGCATTACCTGTTACATGACGACGTTTACCATGACCTGAAGTTTGAATGCGTTGCTGGTCAATACCGCTCGCAACAAGAATATCTTTCACTGATTGCGCTCGTTGTTCAGATACTCGTTGGTTAACTGTTTTACCACCGTAACTATCTGTATAGGCATCCACTAGAACCAACTCAACATCAGGGTCATGACTTAAATATTCTTGTACACGATTTAGCTGTTGTTGTGAGAAACGCGTTAGCTTAGTGCCACCTTCTTGATAGTTCAGTACTGTAAAGGCAATTTCATCAAATCCGTAGGGTAATAGATTGGCTAGACACGCACGGAACTTGCCATAAGTAGATTGAAAGTTAGCAGATGAAATACCCACTGCAATTTCCAGAGAAGGATCATACCAGTCAGCATAATAAAAAGTTGGCTCCATACCACGGCTTAATTCGTTTAGCATTGTCCAAGCCGCTTGCTTAGGGACTTCACCATTAAAGTATCTATGATAGGTGAGATCCGTAATCGTACGGGAATTCACGCCTGGTCGCCATTGTGGCGCACGGCTGATCAGTTTAGCCTCAGTCGTTCGCCCTGGTTTCATCCACATATCTAATGTGAATTGCATATTGAGTTCTTTGCCAGAACGGCTTTTAAATACTGCGGTTCCATAGCTAGGAATGTTATGCTCAAGTCGACACTCTACAGGTGAATCTTTCGCTACAGACCATGTTGAATTGTCAAGTGAAGCAACATAATGGCGCAGCTCAGCCTGTGCTGGCATGCACATCATTAACCCAGTTACTAATAACACCTGTCGCCACATGATCTCGTCCTCTAACTGACATTCAATATAGATATCGGCGTTTGCCTTAATTCCTTTAGACTATTTTAGTGTGGATGCTGATAAAACCAACAAAGCCACATGACAGCTCAAGTCAGATTGCGCATAATAGCCAGCTTAGTTACCTAAGCGGCTAGGTAATGCTGAAATAGGATGCAATTGCATGACCGAAATTTGCGACAATAATAAGTTCAAGAATCGCTTTCGTGGCTACTTTCCAGTGGTTATTGATGTTGAAACTGCAGGTTTTAACGCGAAAACAGATGCCCTGTTAGAAATAGCTGTGACCATGCTGAAAATGAATGATGAAGGTGTCATCGAACTAGATAGAACGCTGCATTATCATATTGAACCTTTTGAAGGCGCAAACCTTGAACCTGATGCTTTAGCATTTAATGGCATTGACCCAACTAACCCACTTCGCGGTGCAGTAGAAGAGAAACAAGCCTTTCTTGAAATCTTCAAAGAGGTGAAGAAAGCACAGAAAGCTGCTGATTGCCATCGCTGTATCATCGTCGCTCATAACGCTGCTTTTGATGTTGGCTTTGTAAACCAAGCTATCGAACGTAATAATTTAAAACGCTCGCCGTTTCACCCTTTTGCTAGCTTTGATACCGCCACATTAGCGGGTTTAGCCATTGGCCAAACTGTACTTGCAAAAGCCTGCCGCATGGCTGGGATTGATTTCGATAATAGTGAAGCGCACTCAGCGCTATATGATACTGAGCGCACAGCAGAGCTATTTTGTCATATTGTCAATAAGTGGAAGGCGTTGGGTGGGTGGCCACTTGAGACTGAAAATGTTGAGGAGTCTGAAGAATCAGCTTCCAACAATGAGACCAAAGCAGAGTAAATACAATGGTGGATCTAGCCACAAAAACTCAACCACGATTAATGCTGCTAAGTTAAATTCATCGACCAATTTGCACAATAAAAAAGCTGCCATTAGGCAGCTTTTTTATTGTTAATTCACTCTAGGCTTAATTAAAGCTTTTCAGAGTTATCTTTCAGGTAAGAAGCTACGCCTTCTGGGCTTGCATCCATGCCTTCATCACCTTTAGACCAACCAGCTGGACAAACTTCACCGTGCTCTTCGTGGAACTGAAGCGCATCAACCATGCGGATCATTTCATCAACGTTACGACCTAGTGGTAAATCGTTGATAACTTGGTGACGTACTTGACCTTCTTTGTCGATTAAGAAAGAACCACGGAATGCAACACCAGCTTCTGGATGCTCAACGTCGTAGGCTTTACAAATTTCGTGCTTAACGTCAGCAACCAAAGTGTATTTCACTTGGCCAATACCACCTTGGTCAACTGGGGTGTTACGCCATGCATTGTGAGAGAACTGAGAGTCAATAGATACACCAATGACTTCAACACCACGCTTAGTGAACTCTTCCATACGGTGATCAAAAGCGATTAGCTCTGATGGACATACGAAAGTAAAGTCTAGTGGGTAGAAGAAAATTACCGCTGGCTTACCTTTAATTGCAGTTGCTAAGTTAAAGCTATCAACAATCTCACCATTGCCTAATACTGCTGCAGCTGTGAAATCTGGGGCTGGACGACCTACTAATACGCTCATTTTTATCTCCATTAATGGCTAAATTAACCTGGGCTAATACCCAATTGGGTATAAAACTGTGACATACAATACATCTTATTTTTGTCAGCTGTAAGACATTTCAAATGAATTTTTATTAAATGGTGAAAAATAACTCAGGCGACTGTGAGTATATTGCTAAGTTCACGCCACAATTAAACTATGAATACATTACATTTCCCCCAAGGATAGCTCAAACTCTCAATATTTTTATCAACATCTGTTGTCTCAGTAGTGAAAAATACTACTAAAGCTAGACAAACAGACGAAACACAGTCATAAATAACGGCTTTAAACGTAAAACTAGAAATATAATTATTATGAATGCAGTTGTGATTGCAGTTAGCTTAATGCTGATTTTAAGCTTCGCGAGAGTCAATGTTGTTATTGCGTTGACGATTAGCGCAGTAGTGGCAGGTTTAGTTGGTGGCCTTGATATTAATCAAACCATTTCAGCCTTCAATGAAGGTTTAGGTGGTGGAGCGCAAATTGCGCTAAGTTATGCACTTTTAGGGGCTTTTGCTGCCGCCTTGTCGCATTCAGGCTTAGCTACTTTGATTTCGCACTCAATCATCAAGAAAGTGGGAAAAAGCCCTGATAGTACCAATACTAAAATTGTAAGATGGTCGCTACTATCAGCTATTCTTGCTATGGCCATTTCCTCTCAAAATCTACTGCCAATTCATATTGCATTCATTCCAATTCTCATTCCGCCACTATTACATGTGATTTCTAAACTGCAAATTGACCGTCGGTTAGTCGCATGTTTACTAACTTTTGGCCTTGTGACCACATACATGATCTTGCCTGTTGGTTTTGGCGGGATATTCCTTAACGATATCTTATTAGCAAATCTTAATAGTAACGGCTTAGATGCAATTAGCAGCCAAATACCTAAAGCCATGTTATTGCCTGCACTTGGAATGATTTTTGGTCTACTCGTGGCATTTCTATTTACTTATCGTAAGCCGCGGGAATATAAAGCTGTTGAAGAGCAAGCTGAAACCGAGCAACAAGTCACTGTAAATAAGAAGAGCATTGTCGTGTCTCTAGCTGCGATTGTTGCGACACTGGTGATTCAGCTGCAAACCGGTTCAATGATCTTTGGTGCGCTAACTGGCTTTATGATTTTCAGCTTCTCAGGCATATTGAAAAACGCATCAGGACAAGACTTATTCAATCAAGGCGTCATTATGATGGCCAACATTGGATTTATTATGATTGCCGCAGCTGGCTTTGCTGAGGTAGTGAAGTCTACCGGCGAAGTCACCACACTCGTGAGTTCTTTAGGGGAGTTCATTGGTGATAACAAACCATTAGCAGCAATATTAATGCTCGTTGTTGGGCTATTGATCACCATGGGCATTGGCTCGTCTTTCTCAACAATTCCAATCATTGCCACCATTTATGTCCCACTGGCATTAAGCTTTGGTTTCTCAATACCCGCTACCATTGCTTTAGTTGGCACAGCAGCAGCCCTTGGAGATGCAGGTTCTCCAGCGTCAGACTCAACACTTGGTCCAACTGCTGGTCTGAACGTTGATGGCCAGCATGACCATATTCGTGACAGTGTTATTCCAACCTTTATCCACTTCAACTTGCCACTATTAGCATTTGGTTGGATTGCTGCAATGGTGCTCTAGTTAGCACAGTTGAGAGCAGACATAAAAAAGAGGAGCATTTGCTCCTCATTTTTATTGATTTATTAGCGGTTAGCTAAATAAGCTCTTCACTCGGTATTCTATACGCTTATATTGCTATTTATTTAGTGCCGAAAATCTTATCACCTGCATCACCTAAACCAGGTAAAATATAACCTTGTTCATTTAAACAATCATCAATTGATGCGGTATACAGTTCGATATCCGGGTGTGCTTCTTCTAATGCTTTAATGCCTTCAGGTGCTGCTACTAACACAAGAGCTCTGATTGAGACACAGCCACGCTTCTTCAATAAATCGATAGTCGCAATCATTGAACCACCCGTAGCCAGCATAGGGTCAACGATCAATGCCACACGCTCATCAACATTGCTAACCAACTTATCGAAATAAGGTACGGGCTCTAGCGTTTCTTCATCACGGTAAATACCCACAACTGAAATCTTCGCACTAGGCATGTGCTCTAGCACACCATCCATCATACCTAAACCAGCTCGTAAAATAGGAACAACGGTGACCTTCTTACCTTTAATTTGTTCTACATCAACCGGGCCGTTCCAGCCATTTATCGTCACAGTCTCGGTTTCAAAGTCTGCCGTTGCTTCATAGGTTAATAAACTGCCTACTTCTGTGGCTAACTCACGAAAACGTTTAGTACTAATATCGGCTTCTCGCATTAACCCGACTTTATGACGAACTAACGGGTGTTTTACCTCAACGACTTTCATCCTTTTCTCCTTAACATGACGAGATTTTTGCTATTCAACTACAAATGTTAGAAGATTTATCCCTTATATAAAACATAAAGTTTCATAAAAAAAGTAAATCGTGAACTAAAGCAATATAAATCAGCAGAATATTCGTTTTATTCACCGGATAAGCTCAATTCTTGCTTTCGAGCTAAGGGACAAACTGATAGAATATCGCCGCATAAAATCCCATATAACGATGTACCCGAGAGGATCCTCCGTGAGCACCCCTACCCCACTAAGTTACAAAGATGCTGGTGTTGATATTGATGCTGGTAACAAGTTAGTCGACAACATTAAATCTGCGGTAAAACGTACCCACCGTCCAGAAGTCATGGGCAACCTAGGTGGCTTTGGTGCGCTTTGCGAATTACCTACTAAATACAAGCAACCTGTTCTGGTTTCAGGTACTGATGGTGTTGGTACCAAGCTACGTTTAGCGATTGATTACCAAAAGCATGACACTGTTGGTGTTGATTTGGTTGCTATGTGCGTTAACGATCTTATCGTTGCGGGTGCAGAACCATTATTCTTCCTTGACTACTACGCCACTGGCAAGCTGGATGTTGAAACGGCTACATCGGTAGTGAACGGTATTGCTGATGGTTGTCATCAATCTGGTTGTGCATTAATCGGTGGTGAAACTGCTGAAATGCCTGGCATGTATGAAGGCGAAGACTACGACTTAGCCGGCTTCTGTGTTGGTGTTGCTGAGAAGGCTGACATCATTGATGGCACTAAAGTAAAGTCTGGTGATGCCTTAATTGCTTTAGGTTCAAGTGGCCCTCATTCAAATGGTTACTCACTAATCCGTAAAGTATTAGAAGTAAGTAAAGCAGATCCTCAACAAGATTTAGCTGGTAAGCCACTGATTAACCACCTTCTTGAGCCGACTAAAATTTACGTTAAGCCACTATTGAAATTGCTTGAACAAGCAGATGTGCATGCCATGGCGCACATTACTGGTGGTGGCTTCTGGGAAAATATCCCACGTGTATTACCTGACACTAGCAAAGCTGTCGTTAAAGGTGATTCATGGCAGTGGCCAGTCGTATTCGACTGGTTAATGGAAAACGGTAACATTGAACAATTTGAAATGTACCGCACATTCAACTGTGGTGTCGGTATGATTGTTGCTCTTCCTGCAGACCAAGTTGAATCGGCACTTGAGCTGCTAAAAGCTGAAGGCGAAAACGCTTGGTTAATCGGTGAGATCGCTGAGCGCAATGGTGACGAAGAGCAAGTGGAGATCATCTAAGATGTCTCAAAGATGTCGCGTTGTTGTGCTAATTTCCGGTAATGGCACGAATTTACAAGCCATTATCGATGGATGTGATGACACGTTAACCACAGAAGTGGTTGGTGTTATCAGTAATAAACCTGATGCATATGGATTGATCAGAGCGCACCATAGCGAGATCGATACCAGTTGCGTGATCCCATATCAACAGGAGTCACGCACTGAATATGATGCAAGGCTAAAAGCTGCATTAGACAAATATCAACCTGATTTGGTGGTACTTGCTGGATTTATGCGCGTGTTGAGTGACGAGTTTGTCAATCATTATCTTGGTAAGATGATCAACATTCACCCATCACTATTGCCTAAGTATCCAGGCTTGCACACTCACCAGCGTGCTATTGAGGCTAATGATGCAGAGCATGGCGCTAGTGTTCACTTTGTAACGCCGGAACTGGACTCTGGTCCTGTGATTTTACAGGCAAAAGTGCCACTTTATGCTGATGATACTGCAGAGGTGCTTGCAGAGCGGGTTCACGAGCAAGAGCATGCCATATACCCACTGGTAGTGAAATGGTTTGGCCAAGGTCGATTATCTATGAAACAAGGTAAAGCTTACTTAGATAACAGTGAAATTGGTCCTTCTGGTTATGCGCCAGATTAGCCTTTCATCTTGGCTTACCGCTTCCAAAAAAAATCTCGCCTAGGCGAGATTTTTTTATGATGAGAACAGCCAGTTTAGCGCACTGGCAAAGTGATATTATCAAACATCTCATCAATCAATTGTTGATCACGCAGAGCAACTGCTTTTTCAACCACTTCACGGGTCAAATGTGGCGCAAAATGATACATGAAATCATACATATAACTGCGCAAGAAGCTGCCACGTCTAAATCCGATTTTTGTAGTGCTATGACCAAACAAGTGACTGGCATCTAACACCACTAAATCACTATCAATCTCTGGGTCGACAGCCATTGTCGCGATAACACCAACGCCTAAACCTAAACGAACATATGTCTTCAGTACATCTGCACTCGTTGCACTAAACACGACACGCGGGTCTAAATTAGCGCGGTTAAAAGACTTTTCAATTTCAGATGCTTTATCAAAACCAAATACATAGGTCACTAATGGGAAGTGCGCTAAATCTTCAATCGATAACTTTCCTACAGAGGCAAGCGGATGACCTTTAGTCACCACAACTGAACGGTTCCAGTGATAACAAGGCAACATGATCAAATCACTATATAAATGCATGGCTTCAGTCGCGATGGCAAAGTCTGCATCACCACGAGCAGCTTGTTCACTAATTTGCGATGGCGTGCCCTGATGCATATGAAGGTTTACTTTAGGGTAGCGTTTAATAAAATCTTTAATAATCGGAGGTAAAGCGTAGCGAGCTTGAGTATCTGTTGTGGCAATATTAAGTTCGCCTTTGTCGGGCTGTGTATACTCTTCAGAAACCTTCTTAATGCTTTCTACTTTGCCTAAAATATCATTGGCAATATCAATGACCTGTTGACCAGCTGGTGTCACGTGCGTCAAATGTTTACCACTTCTACCAAAGATTTGAATACCAAGTTCATCTTCTAGCATACGTACTTGCTTACTGATCCCCGGTTGAGAAGTATATAAGCTCTCAGCAGTGGCTGACACATTTAAATTATGCTTTACGACTTCAGCAATGTATCTCAGTTGTTGTAATTTCATATGGACCTCGGTACCACGACCAAAACGCGTTTCACACGTTTTCACTGCGCATAAAAACAAATTAAGTATAATTATTTGTTATAGTATACCCTATATTTTAATGCAAATTGTAATAACAAATAGTAGAAGTTCGAAACAAGACAGTGTTATATACAGAATTAAGTTAAAACTTTTGCAAGGCTAGCAAAAAAGTCATAATTGGCTGATATTTCAAGGACAGTTGATATAAGTTAAGTTAAGATATAATTAATCGTGATAAAAATAACACACTTAATCAGTTAACTTGTTCAATCAATAACGTTGCCGATTAAGCAATGAATAACAAAATGGAAAACCTATGTCATTGATTATGATCCTGGTGCTGATAGGCGCACTCCTCTTGCTCATTATTGGCTATAGCATTATTCAACAGCAAAAAGAGCGAGCTGAAGCAGAACGACGCCTTGAGATCTCCCGTCACCGCGCCATTATTGATGAAACAGAAAATGTGCTTTCTAACACAGGTATGGTGCCTTGCTCAGGCAATATCATGTTAGTGCTATATAAGCGTATCCAAGACGCACTCGCACAGTCCATCGCTTTTGCTTCCGGTCAGTCTCGTAATGAATACGAAAAGCGCCTGATAGACATAAACGGTCAGGTAGAGTCTCTAAAACTAAACCCACCTACGCCGCCATCCATTGAAAACTTTCGTCTACCTGACAATGATAAGCAAATTTTGGAGTTGGTTAGAACGCTTAAAAAAATGAAAGCAATTTTGAGAGCGGAACATAACAAAGGTAAAGTTGACCCGACGGTCTTTGCTGAAGAAGAAATGCGCATCGACAGCCTACAGCTACGTATCAATGTCGAATCAATGATCAGTCGTGCTCGTGCAGCTTGCTTTATGAAACAATATGGTTCCAGTAAACAAATGGTCACCAAAGCACTCAACACGCTGCATACCATTAAGGCGCAAACACCTAATGATCCATTTATTGCCAAAAAAGTTGAAGAAGCAAAACAACTTTTGGATGAAATCATGGGCGCACAAAAACTATCTAGCCCTCATCAACCAATCTCAAACAGCAAAGATGGTGATGATCTCGATATGTTATTCCAGCCAAAGAAAAAGTGGTAATCCACTATAGGTTACTCGCCTTTAAACAACTAAAGCCGCATTTGCGGCTTTTTTATTACCTCGAGTTAACCCCCTTATATTCACAAATTTAATTGAAAGAATCACTTTAACCGCTGACACTCAAGATCCGTTAAACTAATCCAGCCTAAAGCCAGCGCAATTGAATAATCACTATCAAAAACACCAAAATATTAAATAAACAATAATTTTAAACCCCAAAAACCTGTAAAATACACAACCAAAACCCCTAAAAAACTAAGATTTCAATAAAATCAAATTTGCTATAAAAAGCGAATACTGTCACAGTGCAATCATTAGATTTTATTGCTTTGGAGTTACATTATGTGTTCTATTTTCGCCATTCTTGATATTCAGTCGGATGCAAGCCAGTTAAGGCCTGTTGCCCTTGAAATGTCTAAACTGCTCAGACATCGCGGCCCAGATTGGTCTGGTATCTACACTGACGACCATGCCATTCTTGCCCATGAACGTTTAGCGATTGTCGACGTTGACCACGGTGCTCAACCATTGATCAGCCAAGATGGCAATGTAGTGTTGGCCGTTAATGGCGAGATTTACAACCATAAGCAACTAAAAGCTGAACTAGGCGAAAAGTACCAATATCAAACAAACTCTGATTGTGAAGTTATTCTGTCTCTATACCAAGAGTATGGTCTTGACTTCCTTGATAAAATTAACGGAATCTTTGCTTTTGTTCTCTACGACAAAGCCAGCAAAACCTTTCTAATTGGCCGTGATCATATGGGGATTATCCCTATGTACACCGGATATGATGCTGAAGGTAACTTGTATGTTGCTTCAGAAATGAAAGCATTAATGCCAGTGTGCAAAACCGTGTCAGAGTTTCAACCAGGACACTACCTTAGTTCAGCTGATAAAGAGCCAGTACTTTATTACCAACGCGACTGGCAAGACTATGAAAGCGTTAAAGATAACCCAGCCAGTGTTGATGAATTAAGAGATGCGTTGGAAGCAGCAGTTAAAAGACAGCTTATGTCAGATGTACCTTACGGGGTATTACTATCAGGCGGGCTCGACTCTTCGGTAGTTTCAGCCATAACCCAAACTTATGCCAAACACCGTATTGAAAATGATGGTCAAACAGAAGCATGGTGGCCACAGCTTCACTCATTCGCTGTCGGATTGAAAGAGTCGCCTGACTTAAAAGCAGCTAAAAAGGTCGCTGATGATATAGGCACGATTCACCATGAAATCACCTTTACTTTCCAAGAAGGTTTAGATGCTATTAAAGAAGTGATTTACCACCTAGAAACCTATGATGTCACGACCATTCGTGCGGCAACGCCTATGTATTTAATGGCACGTAAAATTAAGGCTATGGGTATCAAAATGGTGCTATCTGGCGAAGGTGCTGATGAGTTGTTTGGTGGCTATTTATATTTCCATAAGGCCCCGACAGCACAAGCTTTCCATGAGGAGTTGGTTAGAAAACTCGACAAACTGCATCTGTTTGATTGCTTACGTGCTAACAAAGCCATGGCAGCTTGGGGGCTGGAAGCCCGTGTACCATTCTTAGATAAAGAGTTTATGGATGTAGCCATGCGCATCAATCCAGAGGCAAAAATGAGTAAAGATGGCCGTATTGAGAAACACATTCTGCGCCAAGCATTTGAGCATAAATTACCAGCGGAAGTGGCTTGGAGGCAAAAAGAGCAGTTCAGCGATGGTGTGGGTTACTCATGGATTGATGGCTTGAAGGATCATGCCGCGGAACAAGTTGATGATTTGCAATTAGCAAATGCTAAGTTCCGCTTTCCATACAACACCCCTGAATCAAAAGAAGCCTATTTTTATCGCGCCTTCTTTGACGAGTTTTTCCCACTGGAAAGCGCTGCTGAAACAGTACCAGGTGGTAAAACGGTTGCTTGCTCAACACCTGAAGCTTTATTGTGGGATGCAAGTTTACAAGGCATCAATGACCCTTCAGGGCGAGCCGTTAAGAACGTCCATGACAGCGCATATGAATAACTCATTAAATACTAAATGACGTCTTTAGCTTTCTCATTTTTTAAGATTTGAAGGCTTGAAAATAAAGGCTTTAGAGACCAAAACAAACATCACCTTTCGGGGTGATTTTTGTTAATCTGTCACCATCAAAAATCAATTAAAAAGAGATCATGACTGAGACAACAATATTCCACTTAGAAATGCTAACTCCAGATGCTTTGAAACCGAAAACAAACTCAAATGGTTTAACGGTCAATAAAGTGTTGTTTAAACAATTTGAATATAATCGATTTTTATATCAGTTTGTCGGTGCGGCATGGCAATGGACAGATAAGCTCAACTGGACAGAACAACAATGGCAGCAATACAGTGAAGCCGGCAACCTACATTTATTTGTTGCAAGCTATCAAGGCTCTCCCGCTGGATATTACGAATTGCAGCAGCAAGAAGAGGGTAATGTCGAGATAATGTATTTTGGCTTGGGTACGCGATTTATTGGTAAAGGGATGGGCGGTTACCTTCTATCACAGGCAATTGAATCAGCTTGGTCACTCCCCGGCACACGCAGAGTGTGGGTGCATACTTGCTCGTTAGATCACCCTAGTGCATTGAAAAATTATCAAGCACGTGGTTTTAGTCTGTTTAAAACTGAAATTGAATCAACAGTAAGTTAAGTCAGTGACTTACGTTCTCAATAGATTAGGACACCGAACAGAAGTTGCAGCTTTAGCGGATAGTTGATTTAGTAGAAAGTCGATTTAACAAACAATAATGCAGCACCGATAAGTTATATTAAGGGGCTGCACGATATTTACAGCGGATCTTTTAAGAAGCTTGGCTATTGAAAATAGTTAACTCTTGAGCGTTTTCTTTCTGTAAAGCAATGCAAATTAATTATTCAGACCAAACTGCAAACTCATTACCATTTGGATCGGCAAAATGAAAACGTCTGCCACCCGGAAATGAAAAGGTGTCTTTTATGATTTCGCCACCAGCATCAAGCACAGCAGCCATAGTATCTTCTAGTGATAGGCTATATAACACAATTAGCGCGCAGCCTTTATCTAAGTTAAACGATTCTTTTGCAGTGTAGAAACCACCGTCTATCCCCACATCCAAAAAACAGGTGTACTCAGGGCCATAATCTTGAAAGCGCCAACCAAACACACGATTGAAAAAAGCCTTAGTGCGTTCAATGTTCTTCACAGGGATCTCTAAATAATTAATGCTGTTATGCTGAGTCATAGTCAATCCTCGTTATTTGGCCAAGTACTTACAAAAGCTTCATGCTGTAATCTATATGGTGCTATGAAACTAAATAATAAGTTAATAAAGCTAATAAGCTACTGTATAAGAGCGGCAATCAAACCAATCAAACCACCAAATACGCCCCCCCAAACAACCAGCCAGCCTAGATGGGTACGGATCATATCTTGTACGATTTGTTTCACCAACTCAGGCGTTAATTCATTAAGACGCTGTTCAACAATATTGGCCACTTTTGCTTGCATGTCAGCTAACACATCAGGGCGTTCCAGTTCATTAACTAAGATGTGATTAAACTCTTCGCTTTGAGTCAGCTCCACCAAAGACTGTTTCATCTTGTCGATAAATGGCTCTTTTAATGGTGTAAGCGCTTCGGCACCACCGAACATTGCCAGCATATTACCCAATGATGATTGTTCTACTGTGCTAACTAACGCGTCAAACGATGGCTCTAAATCCACTTTATCAATCACGGGCGTTAAATCGATAGTTTTCGCATCAGATGAATTTAAAAAACGGTCAATATTTTCCTGAGTAAAGAACTGATTCATCATCAAGTGATGAATACCTGCTTTAAACTCTTCAAACCGTGAAGGCACAACACCTGAGCCATATAAACCAGGCACTTTTTCGAAAAGCATATGAATTGCTAACCAATTAGTTATGGCTCCAGATAAGGCAAACATGCCTACGGTTAACACGATAGGTTGCTGCAATCCATACCCGAGCGCAACGCATGCTGCCGCGAGAAAGTTTGTCACTACACTTTTATTCAACTCAGTTACCTCAATAAAAAAACTCAGACATTTTATCAAAACTATCTGAGTTTGTGAGTGAAATTGGGGCTATTGTACTCTTTTAAAAGTAACTTATAACAACAACTCTTCTTTATGCTTATGATCGCGAGTCACAAACATGACTTCAGTGCCGTCGGCTAATTGCTTCGCCTTGTCCATCATGCTCCTTGCCACTCCACGCCCTCTATACTCTTCCACGACAAAAGTATCTTCAAGGTACCAAACAGGCTTTAAGTAAACAGACGAAAAAGAGGGGTAAAGCTGGATAAAACCAATGATATTGCTGTCTTGGCAAGCAACGAAAATGATTGTGTCATTTTCAGCTATGCGATTAATAAGAAACATTCGACAGGCTTGAAAATCTTTTTCTTGCCCTAGTTGGTGCCTAAATTGGTTCAACAAATGGCTCAACGGCTCTATATCAGTACTAGCAGCGAGGCGAATTTGCATTTTTCATCCTTGAATAATCATTAGAAAGCACAACATACTCTAATTCGTGTATGCAGAAAAGAAAACAGTAAAACTTTGAATATATTGACGATATATTTTTCACAACTCATTTTACGGGGCTATCCATTAGATGTTGTGCATTAACCGAATACTAACCAATCGATTAACATTTGTCCACGTAAAAACTGTACAACAATTTTGCAGCGTTTTAGGTTACATTTGTTTAAACTACCTACTCTACATGGATAATTTTGGCCTAGGCAATGAAGCAGTTTCTAGTGAATCTTTCCGCTAATTTTTTTAATCGACCTCGTTACCAACGTTGGTTGAGTTATTTTGCAGTAACCTATTTAGTATTTGTGAGCACTGTTGGACTTATTTTACCTTATATAGTCACGCAGCAATTACCTAAGCAACTCTCGCAAATGCTGAATCGTGATGTAAGCATTGCATCAGTCAGTGTTAACCCCTTCACGTTTGAAATCACGGCCAATCAATTCTCGATAGCACAAGGTCAGCTTTACAATAGCAACCAAGCATTGTTTGAATTCAACCGCCTCTATGTTGATATTGGCTTCTGGCGTTCACTTTCTAGCTTTTCAGTCGTTGTAAATGAGGTTTACCTCAATCAACCAGCGATAAAAGTCGCGCAGCTTTCATCAACAACACAATTTAGCTTCAGTTTTGATGACATCATCAAGCACCTAGCCAATCAAGCTGAAACAAGCACAGAGGCATATGCTTCAGACGAAAATACATCCATTTTTCCATTAACTGTGCAGAAACTGAATATTAACGATGGCCAATTAGAAATTGAAGATAAGCATTCTGCAACTCACTTACGCTACCCTCAAATCAATTTATCAGTGAGTGAGTTTAATACGCGTGCAGCAATAAAACCTCAAGACAAGCCATCTTCAAATACCCAAACTTTGTCAGCATTAAATGCATTTTCATTTCAGCTCCAAGATGCAGCAAACAGCCAATTAGTATTGGATGGTCAACTGCAGCTAGCCCCATTCATCCTTGATACAAAGCTTGAATTGACACAATTTGATTTAAGCTATTATTTCGCATTAGTAGAGCAATATGTAGATGTTCAGCTGACCTCTGCGAAAGCCAATTTAACCAGCAACATATTACTCAAAGAATCCAGTTTACTCGCACAAGAAACCAAGCTGGCAGAGCAACCATCGGTTGAGAAAACAATAGAGCATTCTTCAGCGACGGTATCGAAACCAGACAAGCAGATATATGCCTATATCACCAACACTGACTTTTCCATCAATCAAATGGATTGGCAGGCACAATCTCAGCCTAAATCTGTAATCACCATTGATTCATTCGGCCTTGATAACCTTAACCTCAACAATGAAACACAAAATATTGAGATTGAGCGTTTCTACGTTAACAACAGTCAGGTTAATACCCAGATAGATGACTCAGGCGTAAGCCTAGTTAAGCTATTCACGCCTAAATGGCCTAATTCAAATGACCCCGTTACCCGCTCTTCGGCAAAGGCTGAAGTTAAAACAAATGCGAAGAAGAACAGCGAAGAAAAGACGAAGGATGGAAGTAAGCCTGATAGCAGCCCATGGCTTATAAGTCTTGCAGCTGTTGAGTTAAGCAACCAAAATATGAGTAT
The DNA here is from genome assembly GCF_043643735.1 of Shewanella maritima. Classification (GTDB taxonomy): domain Bacteria; phylum Pseudomonadota; class Gammaproteobacteria; order Enterobacterales; family Shewanellaceae; genus Shewanella; species Shewanella maritima_A. The sequence continues at coordinate 22,251 of NZ_JBHZSM010000023.1, read as the reverse complement.
TACCGAATCAGTCGCAACTCAAAACCCCATCATTTGGGATATCGAAAATATCAATGTTACTACAGGCGAAATTCACTCTGATTTAGCCGCTGCAATTGACTATCAATTATCAGCCCAAATCAACCAACAGGGAACATTGAACGTCACAGGTAACATAGAGCCGAGTTCGCTCGCAGGACAAGTCAATTTTGAACTAGCATCATTTGCACTGCCCGACTTACAAAGATACATCGCTCCTCATATCAACATCACATTAAGTGATGGCGCTTTCTCAACTAAAGGGCTTGTCACTCTATTACCTGCCACAAACCAAGACCAAACAGACAATGTGAAGGTAACAGGCGACCTTCAAATTGAACAACTCAATATTGATGATAACTTATTGAAAACCAGACTGGTTAATTGGCAAAACATGACGATAAACCAGTTTGATTTCGACCGACACGCAAACCAACTATTGATTGACCAAGTGAATTTTGAAGCGTTATTTGGTCGCTTTGTTATTGCAGAAGATGGCACGACCAATGTAAATCATTTATTTGAAGATCCTGCTCAACAAGCAACTGAAGCAAAAGCCTCTGAACCAAAAACAACGGAGTCCGAAGAAACTGAAAATAACGCCACACAACATCAGAACAGTAATTCAGAGGTTGTTGCTTCAGCCACTTCTACTAGCAATGTGCAGGGTGAAAGTAAGCCTGTTGCACTGTCGATAAATGACATCAACATCAATAACAGCTCAGCCTTTTTTGCGGATAATAGTTTAACCCCTAACTTTGCCTCAGCTATCGAGATGCTAAATGGTAAAATATCTAACTTGACGACCCAAACAGATAGCAAAGCCAAAGTCGATTTAGAGGGTAAAATTGATAAATACGCGCCGATGAGCCTTAAGGGTGAAGTCAATCCTTTGCTAGAGAAACCCTACGTAGACCTCAACCTCAACTTTGATAGAGTTGAGCTCACTTCTGCTAATCCATATTCAGGTACTTATGCCGGCTATTACATTGATAAAGGCCAGCTTTCAATAAACCTGAAATACCAAATTGAAGACAATCAATTGCAGGGCAGTAATCATGTGGTAATTAATCAATTGGAATTAGGTAAACCTAGCAATAGTTCACTTGCAACCAGCTTACCTGTGACCTTAGCGATTGCCTTATTACAAGACCGGCATGGTGTCATTGATTTAGGTGTTGATGTTGAAGGTGATATGGATTCGCCAAGTTTTAGCTTCGGTGGTGTTATCTTACAAGCGATGACCAATGTGATCACCAAAGCCGTCACTGCACCATTTTCATTATTGGCGGGCCTGATTGACGGTGATGAAGATGATTTAAGTCAGGTTCAATTTGCAGCAGGACAAGTCACACTGGATGAAGATCAACAACAAAACCTAACCTCACTTGCCGGTGTGCTGGTTGACCGCCCATTATTAATGTTGAGCTTAAAAGGGGCCGTCGATAGTGTGAATGACAGTCAGGCTCTCAAACGTCAAAAGCTTGCTAACCAATTAGCTCAGCAAGCTCAAATAAAAGATAACAATGTTGTGTTGCCAATGGCAGCCAGTCAAATCCCGGAATCAGGGCCAATTGTTGATGCATTAGAAGCCTTATTTAACCAGCAAATAAGCGATAACTCACAAGATGAAATTCAGCAAGCCATACAGACTGAAATACCAGATATTGACGCTAAACAACTGGCTGAGCGAACTCGAATCACCATGTATAACCTATTATTGAAAGCGACTGATGTAACAGAGTCAGAATTAGGCAGCCTTGCTCAGCAACGTGCTGATGCCGTTAAGGCGTATCTTGTTGACACGAATCAAGTGGATCCTAGTCGAGTGTTCATCGTAGAGAGTAGAATTAACTACGCCACTGATGCAGCAATGGTTAACATCACCCTAGATGCCAATTAACCGGCGCCACTTTAAAGTGTGACGAACATCAAGTAGAATCCGCCTTTAAGATAGATAACACTTAAAGAGACCACATGTTTATTATTCGTTGGATACTAGGAAAGATTATTTTATTGCTAAATTTTATCTTTTCACCAAAGCAACGCCAAAGACCTGTAACAGAGCAACAAACAATTGATCTTCAGACGAAAAACATGTCTTTATATCAGTATCAGGCTTGCCCGTTTTGTGTAAAAGTGCGTCGAGAAATGCGCCGTCAGAGTATCAATATAGAAATCCGTGACGCAAAAATTGAAACTATCAAGTCTGAGCTAGAAAAAGAAGGCGGCAAAGTACAAGTCCCTTGCTTGAAAATTGTTGAGAATGGTCAAACTCAATGGATGTATGAATCTAAAGCAATCATCGATTATCTCAATCAAAGATTTGCATAAAGACATAGCACCTTTCGAATAGTGTAAATAAACTTAAAGCCGAACATATGTCCGGCTTTGTTATAGGCAGCTAAATTAATTTTAGGTATGCTTAAACCTCACTAATAATAAGAGACACCACTTTGCGCAATCTAATTAGTATACCTATTGTCTGTATCTTGCTTTCAGCTTGTAGTTCAAGCCCAATAGATCCTGAAGAATTCGCAGGTCAGTTTACCGATAGATTTACCACCCAAATAAAAGGCAAAGAAATCAAGCTGTTCACCTATACTGCACGGCTAGCCACGTCCACAGAAAGAAACCTTGATGAAGGTTTACCCCACTCTCAACGGGTGAACCGTCGTAAACAAGACGCCAGAAGTTATGCACGTGAGCAAGCTCGAAGAGAAGAACAAAGAGAAGCTTGGGAAGAAAATGTGCAACTCGGTTTGGATAAAACCTTAGCCATGACAGGTTATTGCCGCACAGGATATATTGAACTTAGTCGCTATGTTGTCACTGACCGCGCTGAAATTAGAGGTGAGTGTAATGAAGGTGCCACTGAGCAAGATATACAAAAGTTCGCAGATTAACTATGCCCATCATTAAGCTGCCTAACTAAGCCTAACTAAGGTTAGTTAAGCAGTTAATTGCTCCTCTTTACTAAAACACCTATTAATCATTTTTAAAGGCAAAGATTAAACCACGGGTTAACTCAATTACCGTCTACTTACCCACTTCGCCCTATTGCGTGTTACAATTTACCGATTATCTTCCAGCAATTGCACAGGTTACAAAAAAAGAGTCATACTCTTTTTGGCTTTCACATTGACGCTTCAAAGACACGTCACCCATAGTCATAATATCTGATGCATTTATAGCGATGACCACAGCGTCTAGCGACCGAAATTTAGAGAGTTGTACACATGAACAGAAAACAGCAGATGAATAAAAAGATGGCGAAGCGTGCCAAAGCCAAAAAGAATAAAGTGTCGCAACCTAATCCTTCAAATAAGCCTGTAGAAAGATATATTTCTAAAGCTGAGCGCGCAAAGATGGAGCAAGCTGAACAACAGCCTGTAGAAGTCGCACCTGCTGCAGAAGCAGAAACAGAAACAGAAACAGAAACAGAAACAGTAGACTCAGAAACGGCCTCTGAAACAAACTCATAAATCGCCTAGTCTACTAATCGAAATAGACTAATCAAAATCGAATGACAAAATCGACTAGCTTATATAAAAGCACCTTAGGGTGCTTTTATTGTTAGTAGAGTCCTTAAAAGTAACTACTTAGTGCCGTCTTTGTCTGGCTTTGTTGTTTGTTCTTGCTCGGCTTCATTAGCCAATTGCTCACAATAAGGCTTTTCATCTAATTGCGCCATTTGCACACAGGCAGAAGACAAAGGAGACGATGTCACCACAGTCTCTGGTGTCTTAAGCGGATCGACATTGGTTGTTGTAGCACCATCGTCGTTAACCGCTTGCTTATTATCCTGCTGATCAGGTGTTGTAAACTCACTGGCATGCTCACTTAATTTATCCACTAATCGATAAGCGACAATGACCCCAATGACACCAAACAAAATAGAGCCGATGACTTGACCAATCAATACACCGTACACACCACCTAATTGAGCGCCAACATACACAAACGGAATGGTACCAACCGTAGCCTTACCCACGTTAAACAATGTGGAGTACTTGGCTTTACCCAAATTATTGAAAGACGCATTGGCGACAAATAAAATACCTGAAAACACAAAGAAAACAGCCATATACTGGCAAAAGAAAATAATCAGTTCAGCCGCATCACCTTGCATATCAAATACCGACACAATTTGATGTCTCAATAAGAACAACAGCACAGTCATCACTAACACATAAACGGTACAAAACTGTATTGCTTTAGTGAGTGTTTGTCTCACTCGCTGATAGTTATTCGCCCCATAATTTTGCCCGACAATGGGGCCAATGGCGCCAGATAGCGCGAAGATCATACCAAATGTCACTGGGATAAGTCGGCCTAATACAGCCCAACCAGCAACATAGCTGTCACCAAAGTCAGCAATCGCTCTGGTCACTACCGCATTACCAATGGGTGTGGCTATATTGGTTAACATTGCAGGGCCAGCAATAGCAAAAATAGTCGGTAAATCCTCAACAAACTCGTTGAAGTTAAACTTGCCCATGAGTTGATGTTTCACCACCACACCATGACCTGAAATCACTAACACGGCAATTCGAGCGCACACTGAAGCCCATGCCGCGCCTTCAATGTCCATCGAAAACATAAAGATAAATATCGGGTCTAAAACGGCATTCACCCCACCACCCGCTAAGGTAGAGTACATAGATAACTTCGCATCTCCCACCGCACGTAACGCGCCGCCTAATGCCATGGCCAACGCAATAATGGGTAATGAAGGGATTAATATATAAAGATAACTTTTGGCCAGTTCCGCGGTATAACCGGTGGCACCAATTAATTGCAATATTTCTGGAATGAACATCAATACAATTACGGCAACCAGTACACTGGTGATTAAGGTCACCACGGCGCTGTTTAAAAATAGTCGCTTAGCGAGAGCCGTTTGCTTTGCACCAACAGATTTTGATACTAACGCGCCCAAGGCAATGGATAAGCCAATACCAATTGATGTGGTAAAAAATGATATGGTTCCCGCGTACCCCACTGCAGCAGCAAGCTCTTGCTCACCCAGCAAACTTAAGAAAAAGATATCCAGTAAATCAACAACAAACAGGGCTGATATGCCAACGGCTGCAGTTGAGCTCATCACCAGTATGTGACGTAATATTGAACCTTCAACAAACTTGGCAGTGGTCATTATTTTCCTTAATCTTGCTCACTTAATGGCGATGTTTCTAATTCTGTGCCGCAATGATTGCAATACTCGGCGTCAGTATCATGGCCACGATGACCACAGTTACTGCACTTTCTCAAATCTCGTTCTCTAACCATCTCATTAGACAATTCTGCGGTAAGAATGCCGGTCGGGATCGCTAAAATAGAATAACCTATCAACATAGTGACCGACGCAATCGCCTGTCCCAGTGGTGTTTGCGGCGTAATATCTCCGTATCCCACGGTGGTGATGGTCACAATTGTCCAATACATTGATTTAGGTATTGAAGTAAACCCTCGCTGTGGCCCCTCAACCACATACATGATGACACTTAACACTAAAACGATCAGGCTGACGGAAAAGAAAAAGATAAATATCTTACGGCTCGACATCACCATTGCTCTAAGCAGGATATTGCCTTCACTTAAATACCTTAATAATTTGAGTACCCTGAAAATCCTAAATAACCTAAGTACTCTTATCGCCAAAGCAAAATTTGCACCCGGGAAAAATAACGCCAAATAGCTAGGTAGAATAGACACAAGGTCGACCACACCAAAAAAACTGCGCGCATAATGCCAGCGGTTAATTGAACAATATAAACGGACGATATACTCAATGGTAAATATGCCAGTAAACACCCACTCTGCAATACGTATGACATCGCCATATTGTTTATTAACCGCTTCGATGGTGTCGAGTAAGACCAAGCTGACACTCAGCACAATACAAATCATTAAAACAATATCGAACTTTCGCCCTGCAGAGGTTTGCGTGCCAAAAATGACCTGTCGTAAAGTTTGTTTTAATTGCGTGTCGTTTTCAGCTGGACTTGGCATAGTGACTCACTATTTACTCGAAAAATAACCTAAAAAATGATCTTATTAATTTCAATTATATGCACACATCGGTAAAATCATTACCAGATACACGATAAAATCGATTTTACTCTTACAAATTAATTAATAACAATAAAAAATCGATTAGGAGAAATAATGCGCCACCTTAGTTGTTTGTTTTACCTTTGTTTTCTATTTGCATGCTCGCTTTATGCTACATCTGCCCAAGCAATGTCAGCCATACAAAACACCAAGGTTGACCTCGTCATCGTTAATAAATCTGCATCAGAAATGAAAGTGCTAAAGCAAGGCAAAGTCATCAAAACTTACCGAATTGCCATGGGCGATGCTCCCCAAGGGCATAAGTTAACTGAAGGTGATCAGCGCACACCACAAGGTCGATACATTCTTGATTACAAAAAATCAGACAGTGCTTTTTACCGCTCGATTCATATCTCCTACCCTAACGATGAAGACAAATTAAGAGCTAAAGCATTGGGGATCAGTCCTGGCGGATTTATCATGATCCACGGTGAAAACCCCAATTCAAAATTATCGCCAATTGAGCAACAAAAATATAATTGGACCAATGGCTGTATTGCCGTCACCAACAAAGAAATGGACGAGTTATGGCAGATGATTGAGCCTGGCACCCCCATTGAAATTTGGCCTTAGCTTGTAAATAGCTATAAAAACTGTCTAATGAATCCAATTGTCGATACTGTTAAACAACAGCATTGAACCAAGCAAAACTATCATATGGAACACTCGATGAACTATGCCCAACTGCAAGCAACATGGCCTGCATTCTCAAGTCGTATCAATGCTTTTGTGACTGAGCTTGGATTAGATAAACTCAAACTAGACTGCGATCATACCGCGTTACGCGTCAATCAATTAAGCACCGCTGAAGCGTTGGCAGAGGAATTTAGCCAGCACGGTGAAATCATCTCTAACAATATGATTAATGGCAGACCGATATTAATCATTAAGCTTAATACGCCATTACAACTTGAGTCAGGCGCTACGGATTGTGTTGAACTGCCCTTTCCTTCAGATAAGCATTACCCACAAGAAGGTTGGGAACACATTGAACTGGTATTGCCATCGAGCGCACAAACCTGTGAACAACTGAGCCAAGCACTCATAGCAGCAGTGCCAAATTTAGCCGATGTTATTACAGGAAAAACAGCAATCAAAGTGAAGCTCAGCTCCCCACAAGGCGACAATGAACGCCTAGCAAACCCCACCATTGCTTTTAAACACCAAGGTTTGTGTGTCAAAGTTCACCCTCATAGTATTGAAGCGATTATAGCTAGTGAACAAGAGCAGTAAGGTGTGAGGTTAATGCCGCATTAAGGTACGGAATACCTAGACCTACACTTGAGCGAAGCGAAGCCAGCGCACTTGCTCTTAAACGCTTTTTGGGGCTTACAGCGCCCCAGTTGTATAAGCTATCAGCTCAACAATTTGCTCTGTCGATGTCGCCCAAGCCTGAGCTGAGGCGTCAACTTCCTTAAGCGCGTGAATTAGAGTTTCATCGTGCAAGGTAATATAAGGTTTGCTTAGTGCTGCACAAAAACCAGCATCGAAAGCTGCGTTCCATTGTTTGTATTTATCGCCAAATCGAATAATGGCTAGATCACATGATTTAATAGCAGTTTGAATACGGATCGCATTGACTTTCGCAGACTTGTGGTCTCGCCAATATTGCTTACTTTCCGCACCCAAGCAGTCGCCAGCAGCATCACTAGACGCATGATCTGTGTTCGCAGATATGAAGGTCACGTTTAGGTTTTTCTCCTCACAACCGGAAATAATCTTATTGCGCCAATCCGTGTGAATTTCTCCTGATAAATATATTTTCAATTTTCTATTACCTTGGTTAATTATTCTGTTTCACAATGCTAACGCCTCACAAAGAGGCAAAAAAGTGTTGGCAAAAATCAGCGAGGCACGAGCACGGCCAGCTGTTTTTTTGTCCTTTTAAGTGACTTGTTAGCACTTTTTATCGAACATAGTGACTACAGAGTAATCCTTATCATATTTTTCTTCAATTTGTTCTATGACTGCCACGAGATCCTCATTTTCTAAAACCTCATTTACATTTGAAACAAACTTATCTTCAATTACTAACTCTGAAATATCCAAACGGTATCTAGCTTCTTCAATCTCAGTAACGCTTCCTATAACGACAAGAAACAAACCAAAATAATGACTTCCTACAGGTGCGTTAATCAGGAATATACACGCGCACGATTTCTCTTTATCGAAACCTTCACCATTGACTCCAAATTCAACCTTTAAGCTTTCGTTAGGCACATTTAACAGTTGTTCTAACTGACATATTTCTTGAGAATAGTTTGATATTTCATCAAACGTTATATCAACAACTTCCGTTACATCAAACTCAGATATTAGTTTAACTGAAGAGTCTAATGCTTTTATTTCATTAGAAAAGTCAAAATTTTGATTTGAGCAACCGACTTTAAATTCAAGTCTAGGTAAATTGGGAAAATGAAATTCAGCTAAAATATTTTCGCCAGAAGAGGATAATAGCGACAATAGTTTGATAGCATTTCTAAAATCATGAACAGGGAGTCTCACTCCTTCACCGAAAGAAAATGAGTACGTAGCCTCACCTGTAAAAGGATTAAATTTTAAATCAAAGAAATCACCTTCAACTCTCATTTTCCAAAGCTCTTTTGAGGCGAAAGAGTTAAATGGAGAATTAAATAAACGACATTTAAAAGAGAGTCCAGGTGACAATTTTTTTTCTTTAAACTTAATAATCCCAACTGAATTAGGTTTTAAGTTGGGCATTTCTAGCTTTCCATCTATAGAATCAATAAATGGGCTTTTACTTAATATGCCAAAGCGAGTTTTAGTTCCTTAAAAGGTACTAATATCAACAGATTTTTCAGCTCCAATCGAAACATCAATTAACTTTTTAAGGTTTTCTTCACCGGTTGTTGTAAAAATCATTTGAGCAAACCCATCTTCAAAGCCCGATTTTTCTAAGTGTTGCTTTTTATTTGCAACATATGCGGCCATATTGGAACCAATATATTCTTCAAGTTTGCTTTTTAAACATTCCCCATCTAGAGAGTTTAACTTATGGCTCTCATCATAATTGATTGTCATTGTTCTTTTGTTAAAGTTGTTTTCTTTATCGCTTTGCTCTAATTCATGCAGTCTTTTTAATACTTTTGAAATTAACTCATTATCCACATGAACTACGTATGCATCTTGTGCTGAAGGAGCTCCTCCAAATTCAATAAACACAAAAAAAGAAGGCATTTGTGCCGTAATTAAACGCCTGAGATTAGATAAAGTTATAGAGAGTTTTCGTTCAGTTTTATCTGTTGCCTTGACTTGAACTTTGCATTCTAAAGCTGCGTTGTGAACTTTGTCTGAATCGTTTTCATTTTTGAAGGGGAATTCTACAAAAAAATCCCAACCAGTTTTATCTATTTGAGAACCATTAGGAATTATTCCTGCATCGCCACACCAAAGAGAAAAGGCACTTTCTCCCATTAACCCCAAATCTCTCATGACTCCTCCTGAGTGCTAACATTTGTATAGTGCGCATGCGCACATAATGGGATTAATGCGCATTAATTCTGAATACCTTGAAATATGCGCACGGTTAACTATTTGTATTTCATTAAGTTAACAAAGGTTGAACCAATACACCATCTGGTAAAATGCGCAAAGTGTGAAAACTTGGTGTATTCAAGTTTTTATCCATATCAATTAACGTCGTGGCGCTTCCAAGGGAATCAGTTGAACCTGCAGGTTATTCTTTAATAGTAGAATGCTAACCGTGAAGATAAGTGTTACATTTCAACAATGTCGCAGTCTACAGTTATTCCCCATTCCAAGTTGCTGAAATACGTAGGCAAAAATTCCGTATAACCATCATGGATGATGGTTAAGGCTCAGGGGCACATGGATGTGCCATCTGAGCTGTTAGGTATTTTTATTGGAGTATGAAGCTTATTCGCTTTGAAAGAATAACTTGGTTGGGGCGCTGAGGGTTTGTTAAGGGAGGCAAGCGCTTCCTCCCTTGACTCGGGTGTGGGCGAAGCGCCACGACGTTAATCCAAACGAAGTTTGAAAAGGATACACTGTGGTGCTAAATCGAAAGTATCAGCATTTCACTCTTACCAATAAAAGAGGTGACCAAAGCAGTCTCCAAAATAAGTTAAGAATAAACTAAAGCTAAAATAAGCTTATTGTTTATAAACCGTCCCAGATTTCATCACAAAACTCACATCCAATAATGCACTGATATCCTCTAGTGGACTCACTTTGAGCGCAATAATATCTGCATATTTCCCAGGTTCTAACGTCCCTAATTTGTCACTCATACCGATGAGATCAGCGCCATTCACTGTCGCTGTTTTCAAAATCTCAGCTGCCGGCATACCCGCTTGGTTCATCAGAACGGCCTCATGGGCATTTAAGCCATGGGTGGATACACCTGAGTCTGTACCGAAGGCAATCTTCACCCCTGCTTTATAGGATTTAGAGAAGTTCTCTAGCATATCCGCCCCGACGCGAATGGCTTTTGCTTTAATCGCAGGAGACATAAAGTCTGAAGTTTCAGCCATTTCAACCACAGTTGCACCAGCAAGCAAAGTCGGGACTAAGTAAGCGCCGGTTTGCTTAAATAGCTTAATGGTTTCTTTATCGGCATAGCTGCCGTGCTCAACACTATCAACGCCAGCACGTAATGCTGCGTTAATACCCGCGGTTGCATGAGCATGACTGGCTACTTTACGCCCAAGACCATGCGCTGTTTCTACAATCTCTTTCAGCTCTAAATCTGTCATCTGTTGTCCAGTACCTGTATCGGTATCTGAAAGTACACCACCTGTTGAGGCTACCTTAATCATGTCTGCGCCGTACTTAATCGCATGACGTGTCGCTTTTCGGCACTCATAAGGCCCATCACATAAGGTATCAGGTGACTTCATTGCTAATAAATCAGGTGCCATACCATCGGCATCTAAATGCCCGCCGGTAATAGAAATACCTGCAGCAGCAATAATGCGTGGGCCTTCAATCCAACCTTTTTCAACACCGTCTCTTAAGGCATACATTTGCTCGGGTTTACTCAATAGATCACGCACTGTAGTAAAACCGGCATGCAATGTCGCTTTGGCGTAGCTAACACTTTGCATAGCGTAATCAGCATCAGATAACTTAACTGTTTCTTCTGTATTATGTGGGCCAAACTCCATCTGCAAATGCACATGCATATCCATCAAACCAGGCATAACAAAACTGTCTGACAAATCAATTAACTTGGCATCTGCACCATATTTATCCGTTTTCACATAACCTTTTTCAATTGCCACAATTTCATCATTTTCAATAACAACAGTGCGCTGCTTTAAAGGTGATTTTCCCGGAATAGTGAGCAACTCACCCGCATGGATCACCTTAGTTTCAGCGATGGCGCTGCCGCTCACCAAAGGGCTCATTACCATAATACCAATAGACAATGCCACCGAAGTGAGTGATAAGCCTTTATTGTTGAACGATTTCTTTTTCTGCATCTTGTTCTGCATTTTGTCCGCCATAACCTGAAAATTGAAGATATAACTGCTTTAACACATCAAAATGAAGTTAACATTTTCATGCTGAGTGTTGACTGTGGCTGTCATTGTGACTCTAGTCGTAGTTGTGATTCTAGTCGTAGTTGTGATTCTAGTTTTAGCTGCGATTCACAAAGCACCAGCCTGGTTAGTAATATACTGATAGCAAATTAAATGTAAATACAAATTCACATCAGTTTATTAAGTAAGCTTGCTTTGTTAGCTTAAACACGTTAGCAAATATGCCTTCACTCATATGCATGGAATTCCATAATGAAAACATTATGCTTAGCTGTACTTCTTTCTGGCCTTACAGCCGCAACAGTTGCAGTATCACCACCGTTAAACGCCGCCGAAAAGCAACACCCCGCCTTACCTGAAACCTTGCAATTGCAAGATGTGTTTACTCTTGAGTATGCATCTCACCCTGTGATTAGCAATGATGCTGAGCAGGTGTATTTTGTGCGCAACTATATGGATATAAATAGCGACAGAAAGTTGGCCAACATCTGGTCTGTGGATCAAGATGGAGACTTGCGCCCTATTACTACTGGGTTAAAAAATGACTATGCCCCAGCGTTATCGCCAAATAATCAACGTTTGGCGTATATTTCAGATGAAACAGGTTCGGCGCAAATTCATATAAAATGGCTTGATAGCGGCCATAGTGCAAGAATCTCTCATCTATCAAGTCGACCAAGCCCTGTCGTGTGGTCACCTGATGGTAAACAGTTAGCGTTCACCATGTTCGTTCCGACTGCCACTAAACCCGTTGTGACCTTACCAGGAAAACCTGCCAATGCAGATTGGGCCAAGCCCGCGGTATTTGTCGATAGTGTTTATTATCGATTTGATGGTGTCGGTAATCTTAAAAATGGTAATCAGCAAATTTTTGTCATGTCAGCTGATGGTGGCAGCCCTAAACAAGTCACTTTCGCCAACACGGATCACAACAGCAATATTAGTTGGAGTGCTGACAGTAATACGATTGTTTACGCCATCAATGAGCTAGATGAAAGCGAGCAAGAGTGGACTAACAGTAATATTTTTAGTTTGAATTTAATCAATGGAAAAGTGCAGCAGCTAACTCAGCAATTAGGTACAGATACAAGCCCGATAGTATCGCCAAATGGCCAGTACATTGCGTACCTAAGTTCAAAGCAAAACTACAAAAACTATGAAAACACAGAGCTGTTTATCATGAATAGTGATGGCAGTAATAAGCGTTCTTTGACTGAAAACCTTGATAGAACAGTCAATAGCATCACTTGGGCAAATAACAGTAAAGGGGTTTACTTTAGTTATCATGACCATGGTGAAACCTATGTAAACTACCAACCTATTTCAGGTAAGCGCAAACAAGTCGCCAAGCAATTAGGTGGCTTAGCATTTGGACGACCATACAGTGGCGCGCAATTTGATGTATCCCATAATGGCACTGTTGCATTCACCTATTCAGATCCACAACGTCCTGCAGATATTGCCATTAGCCGTAAAGGTAAAACCAAAAAACTTACCCAACTAAACCAAGATGCATTAGCGCACAAACAACTGGCCGACATTAAACCGTTAACGGTTAAGTCATCTTATGATCAACAGCCAATCCAAGCGTGGGTGGCACTTCCACCTAATTACCAAACGGAAAAAGCCAAAGGTAAAAGCTTCCCGCTGATTTTAGAAATCCATGGCGGCCCCGTCACCAATTACGGGCCACATTTTTCTGCTGAAGTACAACTTATGGCAGCGCAAGGCTATGTCGTCGTCTATGCTAACCCTCGTGGTAGCGACAGCTATGGCAAAGCATTCGCACAAAGTATTCATAATAATTATCCTAGCCAAGACTATGATGATCTGATGAGTGTGGTTGATGGCGTGATAGCCACTGAGGCCATCGACACTAGCAAGCTTTATGTCACGGGTGGCTCAGGTGGTGGTGTACTTACCGCGTGGATTATTGGCCACACTGATAGATTTAAAGCTGCTGTGGTTGCCAAGCCGGTGATTAACTGGATTAGCTTCACCTTAACGACTGATATCCATAGCTTTGTTATCAAAAACTGGTTTGAAAAAATGCCATGGGAAGACCCTGCACATTATATGAAGCTTTCTCCAATCAGCTATGTGGGTAAAGTGAACACACCGACGATGTTGTTGACTGGAGAAGCAGATTTAAGAACACCTATCGGCGAAACTGAGCAATATTACCAAGCGTTAAAGCTAAGAAACATCGACACGGCTATGGTCAGAATTCCCGATGCACCTCATGGTATTTACAAACGACCAAGTAACTTGATGTCAAAAGTCGCTCATATCTTGTGGTGGTTTGAGCAATATCCATAAGTTTATAAATTGAGATACAAAAATTAGCAAATAAAAAAGGCGCGAATCACTCTGCGCCTTTGTTTTTTCTATCGTTTCTCGTGATTACTGACTAGCCGCTTTTTCTGCCGCAAGCACCTGCGACATTGGCGGCACAAGCGTTACGGGATCTAAGCGCATTTGAAACCAATTCAAGCGCCAATCAAGGTGTGGCCCTGTTGCACGCCCTGTTGCACCAATCTCAGCCAGAGGTTGGCCTTGCTTAACTTGCTCACCGTCTTGCACATACAATTTACTTAAGTGTAAGAATGTCGAGCTTACACCATAGCCGTGATCAATAATCATGGTTCCGCCGGAGTAAAACATATCTGGTACAGACAAGGTAATCACACCATCGGCAGGAGAGACAACAACGGTACCTGTCGGCCTAGCAACATCAACACCAAAATGAGGATTACCAGGCTTACCGTTATACACTCGCTGTGAACCATAAACACCAGATATACGGCCAGTGACAGGCCAAATAAAGTCCTGCATGAAAGCGTCTGACTCAATAAACTGCCCTCTAGCTTCTCGCGCTTGTTTGGCATCTTTAGCCGCTCGCTGCTGAGCTTCAGGGTTAGGCTTCATGATTTTTTTGGGAATGCCTTCAACGCGATCAATTTTATAGTCTCGGCTAGCAATCTTAAGGCGTTTAATTTCAGTTAGCCCGTCAGGGTAAGTGAGTGTTAGCGCTTGTTCAGCTTTGGCTTCACGCTCAAATCCTATCGCAAACTGACCTTGCGGCGTAACACGCACATCGTCACCATTCAGCGTCACCTTGGTGCCAGGAGCCACCGTTCCTCTCACGAGGGAGCCTTGCTCAAACTTGCCCTGAAAACTGACCTGAGCAAATGATTGATTAGCGGCCAACAACAGTAATACTGCAACGAAAGCCATAAGCTTATTCATCATGATGTATTCCTTTAATTAACTGACAGCTTGTTTGCTGCTGATAGCACCCTTACCTATCCCTTCAAACGCAATCACCTTGAAATCACTAGTTGGCGTCATTTCAAGCAAACTTGTCGCCATAAACTCGGCGAGTAATTCTACTGTCGTATCATGTGGAATTATGTCGCAGCAATCTTTTGGCATTGCAAGCTGAAAATCCCCTTGGGGTGCTTGATAATGAAAACCATAATGGGAGCTATCTGTTGCAGTAGCTTGCGCCGACAATGACAGTGAATCTACGGCAACAACGTCTTCAGTGGAGGCTAAATAGATATCATGCCAACGTTTTGCCCAATATTCGTCCCACTTAGGGGCGGCCACGCCATTTTCAAACACGGTAACAGGGCTGCGATGGCCATGCGCTATGCGTTGGCAATTACCATCATGCTTACGCAAACCGTGGCTGTAATGATAATACGGCGTATCAAGCACTTCATTTCGCAGGGTCAAACTCACGCCTTGAACATTATCAGGTAGGGCTTCTTTTAATGCTTTTTGAAGAAAGGTATTAACACTCTCAAAGTCAATGACTTCTGTAGGGATTAATGCAAATGCTTGAGAAGGGCAAGCGAGATGAATTGAACCTTTGTCACTTTCAAAATCCATCCACACTCTTTCACCTTGCTGTTGCCAGCGTACATGATTACATGCTGTTGGAATGAGTAAGCGATGATCGGCCACATCATCAATGGTATTTTTGATGGTTTTTTTAACTTTGGAGAAATCTAACAGCATGTTCTGCTCGTCTAGTCCGCCATCTAGCAGAACATCGACGATCCAACTTTCTCCTACCATCCCTCTGAGTGGGCAAAGGTAAGAAAAATCAATTACGGTTAGGTCTTTTACAAACAGTTGCATACATGCTCCTAGGCAGAAAAACAGTCCACCTTAGTGTGTGTTCCCAAATAGCAAACGGCTAAAGGGAATCTGAAATCATGGCTATTCTAAACAAAAGCAGCTCAAGGAGCGAGTTTTCAAGTGGCTAAAATGAAATTCAGTTATGACGATTACTCCATCTTATAGCCAACGCCATAGATAGCGTGGATTAGCTCCCCGTTAATTTCATCAACCGCTAACTTAGCGCGTATGTTTTTAATATGACTATCAATTGTGCGAGCGCTAACAATCCGATCGTCTGAGTAGCATAGTTGCATTAAGTTATCCCTTGAATGCACTACACCAGGTCGTTTCAGTAGGCTGTGCAGTAACCTGAACTCGACAGGGGTTAAATCGATTTCTACATTAGCGGAGTAACATTTAAATCGATTGATATTCAGTTGAACATGTTTGTAAGTCATCACACTTTCTTTGTTCTGAGGTTCAGTTTCTATTCTACGAATAATGGTTTTCACTCTCGCGACGACTTCTCTAGCTGAAAAAGGCTTACAAACATAATCATCAGCCCCAAATTCTAATCCAATTAACCGATCAATCTCTTCTACTCTCGCCGTCAACATTAAAATTGGAATGGTAGAAAACTGCCTCACTTCTTTGCAGATAGTTAAGCCATCTTTATGTGGCAACATCAAATCAAGAATTGCAAAATCAACTTCACCAGATTTAATGACATCAACAGCGTCCGCACCGTCATGTAAAACTCGCGTTTTAAAGCCATCGAGCGACAAAAAGTCGACTAAAATTTGCGCTATCTTTTGCTCATCCTCGACGATTAATACAGTAATATTGGAATACGTGGAACTCATTTATTAGTGCTCTTTCGATAAAGGTAAAGTCATCTTGATACACAAACCACCTAAGGTTGAAGGCATTGCCAAGATACTGCCACCGTGTGCTTCGATGATCTGTTTGCAAATAGTAAGACCTAAACCAGCACCATTGGTTCTCCTGACTCTAGCACTATCTTGGCGGTAAAGAGGGGCGAATAATAATTCACAATCCTCAGTAGCGACACTTGGTGCACTATCATTGAATACGATCAATAATTGGTTACCTCTAGTCGTCAACTCAATCATGAGTTGACCGGGACTATCTGTATAAGCTAGCGCATTTAAAATCACATTATTGACCAATTGGTGTAAGCGCATTTTATCACCGCTCACTCTGCTCGGTGTGTGAGACTGATATCTCACTTCCATTGATTGAGTTGCAATTTGAGAACTTAATGCAACAAGCACCTCATTGATGCACTGTTCCATGTCTACTGGCTCAAAGTGATACTTTAAACCACCCACATCAGAAAGTGACAATTGATATAAGTCATCGACTAAATGCTTAATTCTAAGCACCTCAGCTTCTATTGAAGCCAGTTGCTGATGTTCAAAGGGGCGGATACCTGCGTTGATGGCATCAATTTCGCCACATAAAATAGTCAATGGAGTACGTAACTCATGAGATATATCAGCAAACCAGCGATTTTTAGCGGTGCGATTTTTATCGAGTATCATGGCTAGATGGTCAATATCATTCATTAATTGACCTAATTCATCTTGCCTTTCGACGCTAAATCGTTCTGAGAAATTCCCTTTAGACAGATGCGAAATACCATTAGCAACCTTTTGTACTGGCTCTAACAAAAATCGAGATAAACGCCAAGCAATGACACTTGCTAATAACAACGACAAGAAGCCAATTCCCAAGCTTGTCATTAGCTGTTGTTGAGAAAATGCTTGAGCAGAAATACTATCTGTTTTCGCCATAGGGTCGCTATACAAATACGCTACAGCTTGCTGGTTAAATAGAACAGGGACGCTAATACTCTCTTCTAAATCTAGTATCTTGTTACCAGCCAGCCTCATTCCATCAATATTATATATTGCTGTAGGGGGGCCAAATCTACGTGGAGGTAACCCGAGATCCCCCCTCAAGTGTGGTGGTGGACCTCGCCGGATATTAGGTGCTGTTTCAGCAATATCCTCAAGACTGCTATCTGAAGGTGAAGCTGCCTGACGTGGCCCTCGCCTAGGCAGTTGTCGTCCCCCTGGCGCAAACGTACGTAAAATCTCACGATATTGAGTAGATGAGACGTTGCTCCAATCTTCGGACGACTGCCCATACAGTTCACTAAATGATTCAGATAAGTCAGCGAGCCTCTCATACTCTAACGACTCAATGTAATTAACAAACCCAAGATCAAAGCTCCAACGTGCAAGGGATAGCGTTGCCACTAATACAACACTCGTTAATCCTACAAAGGCTAAAAATAGCTTTTGAGTTACATTCATTTGTGCTGTCCTTTGATGTGATTTCGCCCTTAGAAAGCTATGTATTAACCAAGGTATAAGGCTGCCTTGCTGATTTCATGAGTATTTCAATAGTTTTCAGCGCATTCAACAATAATTATGAAAATCCTTAATTTCTGCACAGTTTCTACTTATTTGATTGCTACATTGAATGTCAAATTGACGTTAAATAGGACAGCAAAATGCATAACAAACTAAGTCGACTAACAGTGTTTGGCCTCATATTACTCTGCCCAACGTTAACAGTGGCACAAGAGCAACAAAGACAAATGAGGAAACCGCCACAAGAGGCATTTGATATTTGTGTTGATAAATCCGAATCTGATCAAGTCACTATAACAACACCTAAGGGCGAAGAAGTTACTGCCACTTGCCAACTTATGGGGGACGATCTAGTCGCGGTTCCCGAGGGGCATTCAAGACCTAGTCGTTCAAAAAATAATAGAGGTTAGTATGCAAATCAACTCAAGCTCAATAAATGTTATGAATACAAACACTCAAATCGCATCAGAATCAGCTCAAAGACCACAAGGCGGCCCACCGCCACCACCTCCTCCAGGGGCAACGCCGCCAGGCTTAGAGGATGCGGTTTCGGCATTGACAGATGAAGAACAACAGCAAATTTCGCAAATGCTGAGTAATATGACTAAAGAGCAGCATGAAGAGTTAAAAATGGCATTGGATGAATTGAAGCCACAAACACAATCATTATCAAATAAAGATATTGGCAATGTATTTCTGGAAACGCTAACGCAGATTACCCAAGCAACCAGTGACAGTAACGACGGTATAGATACCTATGCTTAATACACGCTAAAAACGATTCTATTGAGTATATTAGCCAATACTAGATACAAAGCGACAATGAAAAACTGTCGCTTTTTTACTATTTGATATCAATGGGTTAAATTAAATAGTCGCCAATTAAACTGGCCTTTACAGGTTTACTATACAAATATCCTTGAGCGCAATCACAGCCTAAACCACGCAGAAAATCAGCTTGTGCTTCAGTTTCAACCCCTTCAGCAATCACCTGTAAATTCAATGCATGTCCAAGTGCCACGACAGCTTTTGCAATCGCTGCATTATGAATATCTTGGGGAGTATCTTTTATGAAAGACTGATCGATTTTGAGTATATCTATGGGTAACTTTTTTAAATAACTCATTGAAGAATAGCCAGTACCAAAGTCATCTACACTCAGATTGATGCCCAATTGCCCCAAAGATTTTAAATCACGAATAATGGAATCTGGATCATTCATCATACAAGATTCGGTAATTTCAATCTCAAAATACTCAGCTGGCAATTGAGCCTGCAGCAATATTTCACTTACTTTATCAACAAAACCAGCTTGCTGAATTTGCAGACTTGCCACATTAACCGATATTCGACCAAAGTGTTTTCCTTGTTGCAGCCATTGCGCAGCTTGTCGACAAGCCTGTTGCATCACCCAATCGCCAATATCAGATATTAGGCCAATTCTCTCTGCAATAGGAATGAATTTTGCCGGTGAAATACAACCGAGCTTAGGGTGTTTCCAACGCAAAAGTGCTTCAATACCAACCGTTGTTCCTGTCATTAAGCACACTTTAGGTTGATATACCAAAAAGAACTCTTGATTATTGAGGGCATGATGCAATGCGTTTTGAAGTGTTAGCTGCTCAATTGACTCAAGAGTCATTGCGTCAGTGAAGAAAGCATAACAGTTACGACCATTCGCTTTAGCACGGTATGTCGCTGAAGCTGCATGGCTCATTAATGTATTGTGATTATCAGAATCACCAGGAAACAAGGCTATACCCATGCTTGCGGTCAATTTGATTGACTGCTCTTCACCAAGATCAAATGGTTGCTTAAAAACCTTCCGTAAGGATGTGATATTGCTTAGTACATTTTCAGCATTAGGTAACAGAATATTGAACTCATCACCACCAACACGACCTAGCGTACTGTGTTCCGGAATGACAGAGGCTAAGCGCTTTGAGAGTTCTGTGATGACTTCATCACCGACAAGGTGGCCAAGACTATCATTGACTTGCTTAAAGAAATCTACGTCTACACTAATAACAGCTAAGCTCGTTTCATTGCGTCGGGCAACATTTACCTCTTGTTCTAACGTGGATGTAAACTTCACACGATTGGGTAATTGGGTCAGCGCATCGAAATAGGCTAGATTAGTAAGCAGCTCCTCATTTTTCTTTTGATTTGAAATATCTGAAAACACGGCAAAATAATATTGGACACAGCCTGAATCACCATAAATTGCAGTAATTGTTGATGTTTGAGGATAAATTGAACCATCTTTGCGACGGTTCCAAAACTCACCTTGCCATTTACCTTCTTCAATGAGCGTCTGCCACATTTGCTGATAAAATAAGGCATCTTGTAAGCCTGATTTCAGTATTCTAGGGTTTTTACCTATTATTTGTTTCTTTGAATAGCCTGTAATCTGAGTAAATGCGTTATTAACATCAGTAATAATGCCTTCACAATCTGTAATAACCACCGCCTGTGATGCATTTTCTAGAACACTTGCAGCTAAAAAAAGCTGATCTTGAACTTCCTTATATTGCTCAATATTTCGTGTCATTCCAATGATGCCGACCGTTTTACCTTCTGGATCTTTTAATGGCGCCTTAAGTGTCTCAGTCCATTGCTTTGTATGAGAGTATTGCTCTGAGACAATTGAGCTGTTTCCACTTAGCAGAGTTTGACGATCACTATTGATAAACTTTTCAGCTTCATCAGGCTGGAATATCTGGTCATCTGTTTTCCCCACAATACAATTATCAATATGGGCAAATGTTTGCAAAGCACTTTGATTACAAGCGATATAGACGCCTTTTAGGTCTTTAATCCATATTTGCTCATGAAATGAATCAATAAAAGTCTGCAGTTGAATTGAATCAACACTATTACTCCCAATCAAATTAAATTTAGGTAAATCACCATGACTATTAAATGCAGATAAATAATGTTGAGCCTGATTTGATAATGCCGTTAATTGTTGGATGATGGCATGCTGACAAGCATTACCTTGAGTAGCTTCTATTGCATAAGTGATACAGCCTATCAGCTCATTTGTGCTAGAACGTAGATCGATATGATGTAAGAATCTGGATGATGATTTAGATTGCTGTTTATAATTTCCCTGCAAAATCTGACACGCATATTCATCATGCTGTGACTTTTCTGCGACAGAAGACAAAGAGTTGCCTAATAATTCAGCTTGCTGGCTACGTTTATTGAACTTATAAATTGCAACGGATAAGAGTGAGGACTCAATTGATTCTGCAATCAAATTTTGCCAATACCCATCGTAAAACATGTTCATAAACAAATACCTAAGAAATTCACTAAAATAACAAAGTGTCAAACAATCAAAAAATGTCATACATTATAAAGGGTGAACCTTTAAATAAGCTTTATTTTGATCAAGGTGCCTGCAGGTAGATGCGAATATTATGAGTTGATTAAGTAAACTGAGACAGGCTTCGCTTATTCAGCGATTTTGAGCGCTTTATCACTTATTGATAGCAAAAGCTTGAGTGACTAACGATTATCAGACTTCTAAGCAAATACAAACGATAACAGAAACTGCAGTACAAGAATGAACTCACCTATTATGTTGCAGTGTTCAAAAGAATAAAATCTTGGACAAAATGACACTAAAATTATATTTGCAGCATAAACGAAAAATCCCTAACACGAAGTACTAGGGATTTATCCCATCTCACTCGAGATAAATTAGGCGCCTGGAAATGACCTATTCGTATTCCCGAAGGGAACACATGGGGTTAATTAAGTCCGCTATGGAAGCGAAACTTTCAGGGCTTTATTAACGCGAAGAGAGGTACTCGCGAAGCTGGGAGCCAGGCTTAGCCTCGGGCGACCGCCATGGATGGCGGAAGTGTCGAGATAGAATGGATAATTATCGACGGACATCGGGATTAGTCATCGCGAAGCGTATATACGAAAAAAGCCCGTTGCGTTAGCAACGGGCTTTCTCATAAATTAGGTGCCTGGAAATGACCTACTCTCACATGGGGAAACCCCACACTACCATCGGCGATACTGCGTTTCACTACTGAGTTCGG
>NZ_JBHZSM010000022.1:0-56960 GCF_043643735.1 Shewanella maritima | reverse complement strand
GCCGAATGTAGAGCTTCTGTCAGATCCACTGTTGTTGTAGATTACTATTGCTTGACAAAGGGGAGTCCATGTAGCCCAATTAAGGGGTGAACAACGCCTCCACCCAACCTAAAGCATTGTGCCATAAACACTAAAACTGAAGTAGAAGCAAAAGTGCCAAGCGTTGTGAATCCCTCTTAAATTGCTTGTTATAGGGCGAACACTATAAATTTCATAATTTTCCCACACAAAAACAAACACTTAGTCACAAAACACAAAGCCACTTCGGACCTATAATCTACCGTATTGTATACAAGAAAAGGAAATGCAACTATGCCCTACTTTGTTATAAATCAAAACCAACAAGCGAATGGAGACCACGAGGTTCACCAAAAAAACAGTGGGTGTGCTCACATGCCAAATGTAAGTAACCAAATTGACCTTGGGTACCACGCAGACTGTAAAGGAGCAGTCCTAGAAGCAAAGAGAAGATGGCCAAGCCACAGAATTAACGGATCCTACTACTGCTGTAACCCTTGTCATACGAGCTGAACCACATTAGGGCTAGGAATTGGACTAGCCCTATAACGCCCATTTAAGGGGCTGATAATAGTTTGCTAAAATAGTGTAGCGAAGCGAAACCGAGCAAACTGTTAGCAGTCCCGCTTTAAATTCTTGTTAGTTGTACTATTTACGATACTCATATTTTACTTTTAAATCAGCGCTTTTCCTACCATTTGGGTTAATACGACGAGCCTTATATAAGTCAGAAACACTTATAATTAATTCAGTGTCATTTACCCAACGCACCTCAAGGCCAGTTTCTTCTGGACGACCTGCAAAAGTGAATATACGTTCTGCTGTTAGCTTAGGATTATCGCTTTTTATATCAACACCACCAAAGAAGTCTGTTGTTGCTCCGCCACAATCTCCAATAGATATTTCAGCTACTTGTTTTCCGTCGGGGGAAGCAACAGATTTTACTACTTCATGATAGCAAGTAGATTCACAACCTCTGAGGATAAGTGAAAAAGCAGCCCAAAGGACTAGTAATATCCAAAAGGAATATCCACCAAAATTAAATAGGGCTTTCTTAATTGCAGAACGCATCAACTCTCCATGTACAACTAACATTTGTATAGTGCGCATGCGCATTTATCATGTCAGACCTGTAAAAACGCGCACGACTAAATTATTGAATTTAATCAGCTTACAGAAGTATTTATCAATACACCACTCTGAAAAAACGCGCATGCGCGATTATTTTGCGTACTATTTCGAATAATGATTCATAACCATATGAAATTTAATGATTTATCAAAAATGGAATTCAATAAATGCGCAAAGCATTTGACCAGAAAACTTGAAATATCGCGATTCTGATTAATACTGTACAAATATACAGTTTTGGCGAGATAAAAAACAAGGATGTTCATTATGCAAAACAGAAGCCCATTTTTAACTCATGTACAGCAACAAATGCGGATGAAAGGATATAGCCTAAAAACTGAAAAAGCATATCTGTACTGGATAAAAGCCTATATTTTGTTTCACCAAAAACAACACCCAAGCTTAATGGGGGAAACGGAGGTAGCTGATTTTTTGAGTTATCTGGCGAATAAACGCCATGTTGCAATAAACACACAGAAAGTGGCATTAAACGCATTGGTATATCTATATCAAAAACACCTAAATACTCCCTTTGCAGATATAGGGTTTAAATACGCCTCTAAACAACGGCAGTTGCCCATAGTGCTAAATCAAAGCGAAATATCTGCAATATTATCTGAACTTAACACGCGTGACCGTTTAATAATTGAAATGCTATACGGTAGTGGCTTGCGAATATCTGAATGTTTAAGATTAAGGGTTCAAGACATTGATTTAGAGAGGCTATCTATCACTGTCCGAGATGGAAAAGGACGCAAAGATAGACAAACACTCCTTAGCCAAGTTTGTGCAAATCAATTACCTGAAGTGATTCAAACAGCGAAAAGCATACAAGCCAAAGACAATGAAAGTTGCATTGGGCCTTCTTTGCCTTATGGATTAGAAAGAAAATACCCTAATGCATTCAGAAAGACCGCATGGATGTTTATTTTTCCATCGCTAAAGACCTGCCTTCACCCTAATACAGGAACACTTTGCCGCCATCATCTGCACCATAGCGTTATCAGAAAGGCATTAAGTAGAGCCGTATCTGCCACTGAAATCAATAAACGGGTAACCTGTCACACTTTTAGGCATAGTTTTGCGACTCATTTGCTTCAAGCTGGACGAGATATTCGCAGTGTACAGGAACTATTGGGGCATAATGATGTAAATACGACTCAAATTTACACACATGTACTGGGTCAACATTATGC
This sequence comes from Shewanella maritima, assembly GCF_043643735.1. Taxonomy (GTDB): domain Bacteria; phylum Pseudomonadota; class Gammaproteobacteria; order Enterobacterales; family Shewanellaceae; genus Shewanella; species Shewanella maritima_A. The sequence continues at coordinate 54,615 of NZ_JBHZSM010000022.1, read as the reverse complement.
GGGGACTGCTAGCCCGTTAGATAGTTTGAAGTATTAATGTGCCCTTTAAATCCAATCAATGGCGCTATTTATTTAGAGATAACAAATAATCTAAACCACCAATAATCGCAGCAACCTGAGCGTCGTTGCACTGCTCAGAGGAGACTTTCGGGCTGTCAGGATAAACTTCAGTCGTGGTGTTAAATTGATTGTTAGTCATGCCAGCACATAGGCCCAACTTTTTGGTGGGATAGTTAATTACACCAAACTGCTCAATATCGACACCAATTAATTGGCCATCATCATCTGGGGCAATATGAGTCACTTTGGCCACTTCATCATTAATGGCTTTTTGAAAATCGGCTTGTGGGTTATCGGTATCACCTACCAAATAAAAACCATCTGGGATCACGCCTTTGTCGTACACCTTGCCATCTCTAGCAGCCAATGCGGGTCTAAATTCTAACTCATCGGTATCGGTCGTTTCATGTAAGTCAAAATGAGCATAAACCGTGTTATTTACTTCATCTTGCAACAGCTTCATGAGTGCGGCTGATTCTTCAGCTGGGCTATTGGCATAGAATGAGCGATTTGGGTCAACTGCGTTTGGATTCCAACGGTTAATGGTTTCATATCCCCAAGGGCTCACACAGGGGGCAATGATAAAATTAAACTGCGCTGAATAGCGCTTGGCATCATGCAGTAAGAACTGAATCGCTCCTTGAACGCCACTGGTTTCATAGCCATGTACGCCGCCAGTAATGAGGATGGTTGGTTTTGCTTCATCCCAGTGTGTTGATTTAAATGCCATTAATGGGAACCGGCTCGGATTGTAAGATAATTCACCGTATTGAATTTGGGTAAAGTCTTCACTTACATGTTTAAGCTTTGCTAACACTTCATCGGCATAGCTTCGCTTAACTGAGGTTTGGGCCAACCACTGTTGCTTGTGTTGTTCATTCCATGGCTCACCTGGAATGCCGATATATGAAAAGGCCATCATACTTCCTATTTATTGTTTTATGTTGTTCGGATTGAGCTATTGAGCTATTGAGCTATTGAGCTATTGAGCTATTGAGCTATTGAGCTAAATAGTGCCTGAGTGGCGATAGGTGTGCAATGAATGGGTGCACTGATAAACGTAAAAATTTGTTCTGTGGTTGTTTAGGGTTAATGATTTTGTAAGAGGTAATGATTTGTAGGGAATAGTGATTTTGTTGTGCTGATGACTCTTTAGAAATAATCGCGAAGTTATTTAGCGTTTGGTAGACGAAACTTTTGTGCAAACCAGTGCAATACAGCCACTTGCTGTACTTTCGTTAATCCGAAAAAAATACAAATCCATGGCGATACCAGTAAAAACCAAGGTAAAGCAGCAGTTGAGCGATCAGAAAAAAACAAATACAGAAAACCACTGTAGTTAACCAGCACACCTGCGGCGCCAATAACTAACATAAGTTTTCGATATATTTGTTCTAAGCTTGGCATGTTGTTCTTCCTTTTTGTTGGCCGCTCACGTTATCAAACTGTCCAGTAAAATTATACGTCATAATCTGCTTCCGAGCATTTTTCAGACATTAGATGATAATTATTGCAATAAAAAGCCCCTCATACGTGATCATACAAGGGGCAAATTTAGCTGTAATCGTTATAGACGAATACCACCATCAATTTCAAACACACGACCATTGACATAATCGTTTTCAATGATAAAACGCACTGTTGAGGCAATTTCTTGTGCTTCGCCTAAACGGCCAACGGGTACCATTTTCTCTAAACGCTCTAGTGCTTCAGGCTTCATTGCGGCGGTCATTTCCGTTGCAATCACACCTGGTGCAACTGAAGCACTACGAATGTTGTAACGCGCAAGCTCTTTTGCCCAACCCACAGCCATCGCTGCAACACCCGCTTTTGACGCTGAATAGTTAGATTGCCCCATATTACCGGCTTTAGCTAGGCTAGAAATATTGATGATCACACCTTCATTTCCGCCTTCAATCATTGCAGCAGCGGCTTCGCGACCACACAAGAATGTACCAGTGAGGTTCACGTTAATCACTGATTGGAACTGCTCAAAGCTCATGCGGTCTGTGACTTTACCTTCTTTGGCTTTTACCATAAGGCCGTCACGTAAAATACCGGCATTGTTAATGAGCACATGAATGTGACCTAAGTCTTCACGGATATACTTGAAGCCAGCTACTACGTCTTCTTCGTCTGTAATATCAAGCGCATAACCTTGCACTTCAGTTGTCGCACCTAAATCAGCGCAGGCGCGTTCTAGCTTTTCTTGGTCAACATCAATTAACGCAAGCTTGGCACCTTGTGCAGCTAAGTCATGCGCCATTGCCAATCCTAAACCACCGGCACCACCCGTAATGACTACAACCTTATCTTTCAATTCCATTATGGGATCCTTTATTTTTTATCTTGATTGGCGAATTGTTCAAAAATACTTGAGAAATCAAGACGGCCATTACCTTGTTTTGCATGGTTAACATACAAGCTGCGAGCTAATGCGCCCATTGGCGTGCTAGAGTTTGACGCCAATGCTGCTTGTTGAGATAGACCTAAATCTTTCACCATTAGGTCAACCATAAAACCACCTTGATAGCCATTTGATGATGGCACGCTTTCCATCACATCTGGGCAAGGATTATATTTGTCCAAAGTCCAGTTTCCACCACTACTCACTTTCATGATGTCAGACAATACTTTAGGGTCTAATCCGTTATCAATACCCAGCTGCAGTGACTCACTGGTACCTACCATTAATACTGAGAGCAGCATGTTATTACAAATCTTGGCAATTTGTCCCGCACCAATTGCCCCTGCATGGAAAATATTTGCACCCATTACGGTTAATACCGTTTGTGCTTTTTCATATGCACTGTCGCTGCCACCACAAATAAAGGTTAATGTGCCTGCTGCAGCCCCTGCTGTGCCCCCCGAAACAGGCGCATCCATGAAGGCGATACCTTTTTCATTTGCATGTTGGCCCACTAGCTGTGCTGTACCCGCATCGATGGTCGAGCAATCAATCAACACTGTGTCTTGCCCCACTACATCCAATAAACCTTTGTCAGTGTCGCTGCCAAGGTACAAGCTTTGTACGTGTTTGCTAGCAGGCAGCATCGTAATCACAAAATCAGCGGATGCTGCTGCACCACATGCTGTTTTTGCACTCAATGCACCCTGTGCTGTAAGGGCTTCAACAGCTGCGGGTACAAGGTCAAACACTGTGACTGTCATGCCGGCTTTAATCAAGTTAGCGGCCATTGGGCCACCCATATTACCTAATCCAATAAATGCTACTGTTGCCATTATGCGTTCCTTTTACATGTGTTTTAGTGGGTGTGCATCCACAGCCCAAGGTGATGTGAGCAATTGCGTCACAGCTTCTGGTGTTACTTCACTTGCATGGCTAAATTGCCATTGAGGATTACGGTCTTTGTCAATCAACAATGCACGTACACCTTCACAGAAGTCACCATGTGAACAGCAATTGACACTCACACCTAGCTCCCATTTAAAGCAATCAGCCAAGCTTTTGTCTGAGCCTATGTTAGCTTGTGCAAAAATTAAGAACCAACTTAGTGGGCTCCCTGCCATTGCGGTTTTTTGTGCGCGTTTTAACCAATCTAGCTCAGTATCTAATGTTGATAATTGATGGTGAACATCTTCAATTTCACCTTGCATCAACATATCAATCTCTGTTTGGTATTGCTCTAAAAGGCTTTCACCTATGTCGGCTTGCGTTGCATCTTGCATGCGATTGAGTAACTGAGTTAATAGTGTGTGGTTGTCACTGCTATTTTTACTCCAGTTAACCTCTGCTAAAGCATCAAATAATGGCTCTTTATCGTCGCTGCCTAAGAAGTGATTACCTAGATTCACGTAAGCGGCATCGGCTGCATTCATGTTATAGGCTGTTAGGCCTAAAAACAGACCTGTTTTACCCGGCATGCGATTTAAAAAGTAACTGCCGCCCACATCTGGGTATAAGCCAATAGTGACCTCTGGCATCGCAATACGACTGCGCTCAGTCACAATACGATGACTACCACCCGCCATTAACCCAAGGCCACCGCCCATCACAATACCGTCACCCCACACCATTACTGGCTTGCCATACTGGTGTAGTAAATAATCGAGCTGATACTCTTGAGTGAAAAAGTCACAGGCTTCAATGGTCATTTGCTGAGGTGTGGCCACTGAGGCATGGTAAATGGCACGTACATCACCACCGGCACAAAAGGCCTTATCGCCACTGCCATCAAGCACCACAAAGGCAATGCTGTCATCTTGCTGCCACTGTTTTAGCTGTTTGGTCATGGCTTTCACCATATCCAAATTTAATGCATTGAGTGCTTTTTCGATATTCAGTGTCACGACACCAATCTGCTGGCCAGACAAAGTACCTAATGTTTGAAATATTACATCTTGAGTCATTAGCAGTTCTTCCAGTTAGGTTTACGTTTCTCCAAAAAGGCATTCACGCCTTCAGCCTGATCTTCTGTATCAAACAAACCAATAAACAGTTCGCGCTCTAATGGTAAAGCTTGAGTGCGTGGCATAGTTCGACCGGCTTGGATCAGCGTTTTACACACAGTGACACTGCTGGGTGATTGACGCGCCACTTTTGCAGCCAGTGCCACAGCAGCATCAAGTGCTTGGCCTTGCTCAACCACTTCTTCCACTAAGCCGATTTGCTCAGCCTTTTCTGCACCGATCCGCTCGCCACATAGGATCATACGTTTAGCCCAGCCCTCACCCACGAGTGCAGTGAGGTTTTGCGTACCGCCTGCACAAGGCAGTAATCCAACGGTTGCTTCTGGCAGCGCCATTTGTGCCTGAGATTCTGCAATGCGAATATCACATGCTAGAGCTACCTCTAAACCGCCGCCCATGGCATAGCCATTGATAGCGGCAATTGACACGCCTCTAAAAGCACTTAAGGTTTCAAAGGCATGGCCAAAATGTTTTGCCATGCTGGCCGCATTGCCTTTATCACCATCAGCAAATAAATTTAAGTCTGCACCCGCTGAAAAAAACTTCTCGCCCTGACCTGTGATCACCAATGCATAAATGTCTTTATCTTGGTTGAGCTCTTCAACCATGCTTGCTAATAACTGCAGACTTTCTGCCGTCCAGGTATTCGCTGGCGGATTATTCATGGTTAGAATGGCAGTATTGCCTTCAATTTGTTTTAAAATGGCTTCGCTCATAATCTGTCCTTAATCAGTCCTGAATCAATGGGGATTTACAGGTGAGTTAATCACTCAACCATTATAAAATTGGGTGTGCATTCTCATCTAATAAACGACGCGCAATGATTAAACGCATAATTTCATTAGTACCTTCAAGAATTTGATGTACACGTACATCACGGAAATGACGCTCAAGTGGGTATTCGCGAATATAACCATAACCACCATGCAACTGCAGCGCGCTATCACATACTTGGAATCCAACATCGGTTGCGAAACGTTTTGCCATAGCACAATATGCCGTCGCTTCAGGATCTTTAGTATCTAATTTAAATGCCGCTAAACGCACCATTTGGCGTGCAGCAACCAGTTCAGTCGCCATATCGGCAAGTTTAAATTGCAACGCTTGGAATGCGGCAATTGGCTTACCAAATTGCTTACGCTCATTCATGTACTGAGTTGCACGCTCAAGTGCGGCCTGCGCAGTACCAATTGAACAGGTTGCAATGTTAATGCGCCCACCATCAAGCCCTTTCATAGCAAACGTAAAGCCTTGGCCTTCTTCGCCTAATAGATTGGTCACCGGAATACGTACATTTTCAAATGTGATTAAGCGGGTTGGTTGGGCATTCCAGCCCATTTTATCTTCTGCTTTACCGTAAATCACACCTTCAGCATCAGCTGGAATTGCCACAGCTGAAATGCCTTTAGGGCCAGCTTCACCCGTGCGGCACATGACCACTAACAGCTCGGTATCGCCAGCCCCTGAGATAAACATTTTTGAGCCGTTGATAACGTATTCATCGCCTTCACGTACCGCTTTAGTTTGTAACGATGCTGCATCGCTACCCGCACCCGGCTCAGTCAAACAGTATGAAGCAAGTTTTTGTCCTGTTGTCAGGCTCTCAGACCACTGTTCACGTAGGCTTTCACTGCCCCATGTTGTCACCATCCACGTTGCCATATTATGAATGGTAAGCATGGCTGTAGTAGCTGTACAACCATGAGATAGTTCTTCGAAAATAATCGATGAATCAAGGCGAGATAACCCCATTCCACCTTCTGATTCTGGCGAATATAGTGAGCAAAAACCCAGTTCACCGGCTTTTTGAATCACATCTTTTGGGAAGTGATGTTCTTCATCCCATTTAGCGGCGTAAGGTGCTAGCTCTTCTTGTGCAAATTGGCGGGCTAAATCGGCAAATTGACGTTGGTCTTCATTTAAATTGAAATCCATTTTTACAATCCTCGTTATTCTTTTATGACTCTTGGGCCATTTTTATGTTTTATATGTTTGCGTTGCTAATCGAGAAACAAATTCTCTTTGAAGCAATTGCTCACTTTTGCTCAACTATGATGAATAGTCGAAGTTGAGAACCTGAGCTCAAAGGCAAAAAGCCCCATCTTATGATGAGGCTTTATCAACTTACTTCAGGTTAATGCTCATGTTAGGTCCGGTGACGACACTGTCGTCGAACCAACGTGAAGTGATGGTTTTGGTTTCAGTATAGAAACGCACCGCTTGCTTACCATAAGCATGTTGATCACCGTAGAAACTGCCTTTCCAACCAGTGAACGAGAAAAATGGTAGTGGCACTGGAATTGGCACGTTAATACCCACTTGACCCACTTCAATTTCGTGTTGGTATTTACGGGCTGCGCCACCAGATGCAGTGAAGATTGAGGTGCCATTGCCATAAGGGCTGTTGTTTACTACTTCAATAGCTTCATCAAGGGTGTCGGCTTCCATGCAGCACAATACTGGGCCAAAGATTTCTTCTTTGTAAATGCTCATGTCAGTAGTGACATTGCTAAACATGGTTGGACCAACCCAGTTACCAGACTCGTAACCTTCTACTGTAAAGTCGCTGCCATCAAGCAAACACTCTGCACCCTCTTCTTTACCTTGGGCAATTAAGCTCAGCACACGTGCTTTTGCTGCAGGGCTGATAACAGGGCCATAGGCCGCGTCTTTGTCATCCCAAAGCCCAGGACGAACCTTAGAAAGCGCTTCTTTTAACTCTGGTATCCACTCTTTCGCTTTACCCACAAATACGGCAACTGAGAGGGCCATACAGCGTTGACCCGCAGCACCAACAGATGCGCCAACTAGGTTATTGATCACTTGCTGCTTATTGGCATCAGGCATGATCACGCAGTGGTTTTTAGCCCCAGCAAACGCTTGTACACGCTTGAGGTTATCAGTACCTGTTTTGTAAATGTATTGGCCAACACCCACTGAACCAACAAACGAGATAGCTTTAATTGCTGGGTCACTTAGTAGCTTATCAACGGCTGTTTTATCACCATGAACGAGCTGCAGTACGCCTTTAGGTGCACCCGCTTCTTCAAATAACTCAACCAGACGTTGTGGCGTCATTGGGTCTTGTTCAGATGGTTTTAGGATGAAAGTGTTACCACATGCGATTGACAGTGGGAACATCCATAATGGGATCATCGCAGGGAAGTTAAATGGTGTAATACCTGCACATACTCCCAGTGGTTGTGTGTAAGAATAGGTATCAATATTACGAGCAACGTTTTCTACCGTTTCACCCATCAACAATGATGCGACATTACAAGCATGTTCAGCAACTTCAATACCACGCCACACATCACCTTTGGCATCTTCAAAAGTCTTGCCTGTTTCTTTGGCTAAGATTGTGGCGATTTCATCATGGTGTTCTTTAAGTAAGTGTTGGTAACGTAGCATTACGCGAGCGCGCTCTGATACAGGTACTTCTTTCCATGTTGTAAATGCTTGTTTAGCACTGCTAATTGCCTGTTCAACTTCAGCTTCCGTCGCGCAGTTAACTTTTGCGATAACGCCATTGTTTGCAGGGTTAGTCACTTCGATTACCTTGCTACCGTTACCTGTGGTGAACTCACCTGCAATGTAATGCTTTACTTGTGTGGTCATGATAGTCCCTTCCATCCTTTTCGGATTGTTATGACACTGCCTTGTAGGCAATGTTGATTGTTTTTATCGGCTAGCTGCGTTAGCCAGCCGAGTAGAGTCTTGTTGTATTTATAAGGATTGATATTTTGTGTTAAATACCGTTTGCTTGAGAAAGCAAAAGTGGATCAGTAATGCACATTATCGCCACTGACTCACCATGGCAATTTGACTATTCAACCTCAATAGCCATCGCGGTTGCTTCGCCACCACCGATACACAATGACGCAACTCCGCGAGTGAGCCCGCGTGCTTTCAGTGCGTGAATAAGTGTCACTAATAATCGAGCACCTGAACAACCAATTGGGTGGCCTAAAGCACATGCACCGCCATTAACGTTAACTTTATCTGCATCTAAACCCAGTTCAGAAACAGCCAGCATAGTGACCATGGCAAATGCTTCGTTAATTTCAAATAAATCAACGTCTTCTTTACGCCAGTCAACTAAACCAAATAGTTTTTGCATCGCGCCGACAGGGGCCGTAGTAAACATGGCTGGTTCTTGAGAGTGGGTAGTATGCCCTTTAATATTGGCTAATACTGTTAGACCTAAGTTATCAGCCTTTTCGCGGGTCATTAGCAGTAATGCCGCCGCACCGTCTGAAATAGAGCTAGAGTTAGCCGCCGTGATGGTACCGTCTTTTGCAAACGCTGGACGTAGGCTTGGGATTTTATCAGGGCGTGCATTACCGGGCTGCTCATCGGTTGTCACAGTCACATCACCACGACGAGTGCTGAAAGTCACTGGTTCGATTTCAGCTTCAAATGCACCTGAATCAATCGCCTTGTTGGCTTTCTCTAATGAACTTAATGCAAATTGATCCATTTGTTCACGTGTTAGACCAAAGTCATCAGCTGTTTTTTGAGCAAATGTCCCCATCGCGCCACCAGTGTAGGCATCTTCAAGGCCATCAAGGAACATATGGTCTAATACCTTGCCGTGCCCCATACGCATGCCGCCACGTGCTTTGTCTAATAAATACGGCGCTTGGCTCATGCTTTCCATACCACCAGCAACGACCACATCATTACTGCCAGCTTTAATTAAATCATGGGCTAACATGACTGTTTTCATGCCTGAACCACACACTTTATTGACTGTGGTAGCACCGGCTGTTAACGGCAGTCCTGCACCTAGTGCTGCTTGGCGTGCTGGCGCTTGACCTAAACCCGCTGGCAATACACAACCCATTAATACTTCATCAACCGCTTCGGCTGATACACCAGCCTGAGCAAGCATACCTTTGATAGCCGTGGCCGCTAGAGTGGGTGAAGCCACTTGAGATAACTCACCTTGAAAGCCGCCCATTGGCGTACGCTTTGCTGCCACAATGACGATATCTTTACCTGACTTTTCCGTGCTCATAACTTCTCCGAATAGCATTTAATACAAATTAGCACCACTTTGACGTTTACGCGAACGTAAAGCAAGTCTATTTTTTGTGATCGATGGCAAAATTATCTGAAGGATTGTCACCCAATATTTACACTTGAATATTCTCGAAATGGCAACGGCATAAACTGAGTTGATGAGTTGAATGAACTGCGCAAGAAATGGCTAAAAGCACCTAATGAGAGGCGATACGGTTAAACGGAAATAAATATTCTAGATATGAGCTTTATGAACAGGGTTAAGCCCATATAAATGTATTAAATTGAATTAGACGATCTGCTATCTAGCGAGTTGAGTTTGGTTTTTACCCTGCCCTTTAGCTTGATATAAAGCAATATCAGCAGATTTTATCATGGCTTCAAAGCTGTCATATTTATCTGACATTACCGCCACGCCGATACTGACAGTAAAATGCAACTGAGTCTCAGCCAATGAGAAAACTTGTTGTTCGATGGCTTTTCTAACACGCTCAGCCACTTGTACAGCCTGTTCGCCTGACGCATTTGGCAATATCATCAAAAACTCCTCACCACCAAAACGGCCGAGAATGTCGCGCTGCTTTAACATGCGTTTAGCTCTTGCTGCCAATGCTTTAATGGCCTTATCACCGATGTCATGACCGTATTGATCGTTAAGCTGCTTAAAATTATCAATGTCGAAAATCACGACAGCAAAGGCTTTGTGATGTTTTTTCGCTTCTCTAAAGAGTTTCTCGCCTTGCTCAACGGCGTAGCCGCGATTCGCCACATTGGCTAAAAAGTCAGTACGGGCAAGCTTGATAAACTGTTTGCGCGAATAAAATAGAAAGCCCACCGCCATCAGTAAGCTGGCTATCACCAATACGGTTACTATCATGGTCAGTTGATTAATATTTTGCGATTTTTTCTCGGTGCTTAACTCTAACTCTTTAATTGATAATTCTTTTTGCAATACGATTTTCTCGTATTCAGCAACGGTCAGGTTATGATCTAGTGACACATACACCACATTGTTTTTCACTACTTTGGCATACCTTGCCTGCTCAGACTCTATCACCATTAGCAGCCTTTTTAACGACTGTGGCACAAAACCACCAGCATATTCACTTATCGCTAAATTGGCTTCGCGAATATCATCATTGTGGCTGGTGAAAGTGGCAGATTCGATAAATTGATTAGCTTTTTCAACGGCTAGATCAGTTTTGTTCTGCATAAAGTAACTCAAGGATAACAAGCCATAGGCATTGTCGATAAAGTGCTGCTCTTTGGTGGTGGTTTGCAACGCTAAGGCTTGCGCTAATAAGCGCTCAGCCATTGGGAAGTTGTTTTGATGATAGGCGCTTCTGCCCGCATTAAGATAGTAAAAAAACTCAAAGTCAGGATACTGAGTAAAATCCTGCGCCATTTGCAGCATGAGTTGTAAATGTTGTTGATTATCTTGCCAGTTTCGTAATTTTATCGACTCGCCTACGAGGTTATGCAGCATGTTAAAGCTGTCTTGCACATCGTCGACCTGACGCCATAAATTGTAGGCGCGTTGAAAGTACTCATAGGCATTCTCGGTTAATCCTTGATCGCGATAAAGCGCCGCTGTGGCATTAAAGATCATCGCTTGACGCCTAATGGGCAATTCGTGTTTTTGGGCAATATCCAATGCCTCTCTCAGTCGAGCAAGCCCCAAATTAAAGTTCTCTGATTGATCTAAACAATAGGCACTTTGGGTTAATGCTTCTGCTAAGCTTTCTGGGTCTTTCACCTGCCTTGCTAACATCACCGCTGTTTCTCTATCTGGGCAATATAGCGACTTGTCATTGGTTTGCAGATAAATCATAAACGAACGTTCAATATAGCTTTTAACCAACAAGCTACTGACTTCAATCGTTTCAAGCCGTTCGATAGCTTGCGTATAGGTTTGCTGGGCTAAGTCTAAGTCTGTGAGTTTTTCCTGCGCAATGGCCACAAGATGTAATAGTTGTGCCTGTTGCAAAACTGGCCACTGAGTTGAGTCAATAGACTGTAAAAAAGTGAGTTGATTCTCACCATGACTAATAGATAAATATTGCTTTAATACCTGTTGATATGGCGTGTCTGCGATATGAGTCGATTGTGAAGATATGTCAGAGGGTGTGTTTGCTGCAGTAAAAGCCATGTTTATGACCATCAGCGTTAGCAAACAAGTTGCAAATGATTGTTTTATAATTCTGTGCATAAACGACACCGTTAGCGACTTCACTTTTAACCTTATCTTTTTATTCAGTTAAATCAAGTAAATCATTAGGGCGTATTATTCCTGGTTATTAGCCATTTCATTTACCTTAGTAAATAAACCACCTTCTCTTCTGAAGAAGGTGGTTTTGGGGCTGAGAGTAAAAATGCCACTCATATCATGGTTGAAAGAGTGGCATAAGCAAAACTGTCATTGAGTAGCAGTCGCGATTAGCTTTGTTCAGACTCCCATGGTGTGATACCACTCATATCAGATAGGTCATACGGAGTTAACTGGTATACATAATAGTTAAGCCAGTTACTCACTAACAAACTACCATGACTGTGCCAACGGGCCACTGGGCTGTTTTCTGGATTGTCATCTCTAAAATAATTAACTGGAATGTCAGGGTTTAACCCTTGTGATAAATCCCGTTGATATTCATCTTTTAAAGTCGATTTTTGATACTCAGGATGGCCGAATACGAATAAGTTTCGGTTATTCTTACTAAGAACTAAATACGCCCCAGCGTCAGCTGATTCAGCTAATACTTCGAGTTCAGGGTGCAGCTTTAACTCTTCAACATTCATTTCGGCAAAGCGGGAATGTGGAGCAAAAAACTCTTCATCAAAGCCACGTAGAATTGGATGCGGTGTTGTAGTACGTTGATGTACAAATACGCCAGATCGTTTACGCTCAAGTAGTTTTCTTTGTAAATTAAATAAGTGGAATAAACCCGCATGGGCAGCCCAACATAAAAAGAGGACTGAAGTGACATGTCGCTGCGACCAGTCAATAATTTCACGAATGTGGTCCCAGTAATCAACATCTTCAAAATCAATTTGGCCTAGAGGTGCACCGGTAATAATCAGGCCGTCATAGTTATTTTGCTTAACTTGTTCAAAATCACGGTAAAACGCGTTCATATGGTCAATAGAGGTGTGTTTGGACTCTCTATCATGAATACGCAGTAAATCGACATCGACTTGCAAAGGCGTATTCCCTAACAAGCGTAACAGCTGGGTTTCCGTCTCAATTTTATTAGGCATTAAATTAAGAATAAGTACCCGCATTGGACGGATGTCCTGATTGGCAGCACGGGTTTCTGACATCACAAAGATGTTTTCCGACTCTAAAATGCCTGCAGCAGGTAAGTTGTCTGGAATTCTTACTGGCATATTGTTAAACCTTTATATAAAAATGATAAGTCTCGATGTCATAAGCGGTTCACTTATTACGACACTCAAGTTGTTGATACAAGCCAGATCACAAATTCAAAAGAAACTCTGGCGCCGCCATATCTACTGTGTAACACGCCATGATTGTTTTAATAGTTAATTGGCATGAAGAGGCAACAAGCTCGAATAGCGTTATCAGTGAGTTTGCGACGAGATAACGAACTGTTGCTAGCATCATTAAGCGAACCATTTCCATGATACACAAAGGCATCTAGAAGTCTATACGTCTAATCTTGAAAAATTTCGATCTTGTTATCAATATCAGTAATTTCTATTATAAGTCACCATTTCTATTTAATTCTGAATATGACCTCTGCCACAGCCATGATCATTGGTGCAAGCTCTCAGCTCAGCCAAGAACTTGCTAAACAGTTATCCCAGCAGAATACTGCACTGATTTTATTTGTCCCTGACCCTGAAGCCGTTAAAGCGTTTACAGATCAGTTATCAACGCCTGTTTCAGTTTACCCACTCGAAATCAGCCAACCAGATAAAGTGATTGAGCAAATTACTCAAGCATGGCATCAACATGACGGCGCCCATTTAGCCATCATCAATACCGGCATGAATGGCTATGACCCTAAACTGCCTTGGGAATTAGATGAAGGCATTATTGATGTAAATGTGAAAGGCTTTGCTGCTATCAGTAACTGCGTATTTAAACTGATGTGCGAACAAGGTTATGGCCAGTTAGCCGCAATCAACTCTATTGCAGGGCTGCGAGGCGGCCCTAACGTGGCGTACCATGCATCAAAAGCGTTCGCACAAAACTACCTTGAGGGGTTAAGCATGCATGCGCAGCGGTTAAAGCTCCCTATTACGATTTCTGACATTCAGTTAGGGTTGCTTGATAAAGCCGCCATGCAAGGCAACCGATTTTGGTTACCTCCTCTGCCAAAAGTGGCTAGCCAAATTATCAGTGGTCTCCAAAAAGGTAAGCGTAAATTTTATGTCACAAAGCGTTGGCAATTAGTGGCTTGGTTAACGCGTGGCCTGCCAGAGTTTATCTACAATACAAGACATTGGAAGCCAAAGAAGAAAAAGCGTTAATGTCGCTTTTTCCATAGCGCAAATTGAAAAGTAACACCGAAACAAAAAAAGCCAGTCGCAAGACTGGCTTTTACTAAGTGTTAAGACTTCATCTTAAAACTTGTAACCAACACTGACCATGTATACCCATGGGTCAACGTCTACTGTCACTTCTGGATAAGGTGTTTCGCCTGCATTAAAGTTCACATCTGTAGAAATTTGTGCATACCAAACAGATGCATTCACAAGCCACTTATCAGTCACGTTGTAATCAATACCCGCTTGTGCCGCTAAGCCCCAAGAGTTGCTCATGCTTAAACTATTTAAATCAAACACACCTTCTAATGAATTGGTGATTTCATTATCAAAGAAGTTAGTGAAGTTAACACCTACACCCACATAAGGACGTAATTTTGAGTTGGCATTACCAAAGTAATATTGTGCAACAAGGGTCGGTGGCAAATGCTTTGTTTCAGCAATTTTGCCTACACCGTCAAGTGAAATATCGTGAGTAAACGGTGTAGCAGCAAGTAGCTCTACAGCCCAGTTATCAGTGATCATATAACCAAAGTTCAAACCTAATTGCGTGTTATCGCTCACTTCAAATTCAGACACATTTGCAATTACAGGACTCGACTCATTTGGTGCAACCATAACCGCACCAGCTCTTACAATAATGTCACCAGCTTGGTGTGCAATCGCACTTGTCGATGCGCCAGCTAACATTAAACCACTTACTAACAATCCTAGGGTCGCTTTTTTGTTCATATCCATACTCCGTGGGTGCAACAAATGAATGTTTTTATTAACATCCTTAATATTTGCGCCTACACTGCCAGAGTTTTTCATTAGCAACTTTGACACAGATCAATAACACGCGATAACTAAATCTAGGTAGATACACAACTTGATATAGATCACATTCGACCATGACATTTTGAAGTGTACATTAGGAATAATGCCATTAAGATCACGTAAGACGCATTTGAAATGTTTGTTTCATGAGTTTTTTAACGTTTAACTTTGTGAACCATAAATGGTGGGGTAAACACTTTTAACGAGCAGATGCCCCCTGTAGAAGTTACAAATACACAACAGATTTGATGTTATTTTATATGCAACATTGGGTATCTATCTAACCAACCTTTGCTATTTACTCGCTGAATAAATAATTGATGACTGCGCTTTGGGTTATGAGTGAGTGAATAATCAAATAAACACCTCAAACCAAAGGCTGCTTTGACTGTGATATTTGATAATAACATGGGTGATACGTCTTCAAAATGAGGCGTTGTTGAGTGCCAAATCCGATGCACATAATCGGTATCAATATCAGACAATTTAACTGCGACAGCGGTTTGCTTCTCTGGCCACCACTTCATAGCATCGATACAAGATTGATAGGGTTTATCGCCATTTCTACTATGCATACGCGCTTGATTTTTAACTGAGAAAGGCAAAGTTATGCGGCGCTTTAAATCTTGTTCAAACAGCTTATCTTGCTGTGCATCTGTTTGTGTATTTTGATAATAAATGACATCAATGTCATTTAATGGTGAATGCTCTATTTGGTGCAACTTATCCCAAATCAAGTTTCGCACAAAACCTGCGGCAATATACCAATCTCTAATCCCTTGTTGTTCAAACAAATACGCACACAAGCATAAAGCATGTGCGCGCATCTTATCTTCACTGATCCACTGTGCAACTTGTTGATCTAGCTGATCGTTATTTAGCGCTAAAAAATTTTTATCCAAACAATATTTCTCAACTATGGCTGCGACATATTACCCTTGTTAAATATCACATGCTCATCTAAAGGCTACACAAACAATAGGCAAGAGATTGATCACCAGCTTTATCAGTGCATTGCAACATTAACCGGCATCCGCTTGATTTTCAGGTAATGCATGTTCAAATGCGGCTAGCTCATTACACGCTTGATCTACTCTAACGATATTAGGGTATGCAGATAAATCTACATTAAAGCGTTTTGCGTTATATACCTGTGGCACAAGGCAGATGTCTACCAGAGTGACAGAGTCACCAAAACTATAACACCCTGAGTATTTCTCTAACTGTTGTTCAAGTGCGCTAAACCCCAAATGGATCCAGTGGTGGTACCATTTCATTTTATTGTCTTCAGTGACATCCATTTCATTGACGAGATATTGCAAAACTCTCAGGTTATCAAGCGGATGCACCTCACAGGCAATAGACATCGCCATTGCTCTTACAATGGCCCTTTCTTCAGTGCGTTCGGGCAATATACCTAGCTGCGGATAACGCTCTTCTAGGTACTCAATGATGGCTAGAGACTGGGTTAAACAAAACTCCTCATGGTCATTGGAATCAACCAATGCCGGGACTAAATGATGTGGATTCAGTGCGCTAAATGTTTCAGAAAATTGTTCACCACCATTTTTGACCAAGTGAATTGAAACATGTTCAGCTTCTAATTGTTTGTAATTAAGGGCGATTCTAACTCGATAAGCAGCACTTGAGCGCCAGTAACCATATAACTTCATCGTATTTCCTTATAAAAAAAGCAATAACGGCTGTTATTGCTTTTTATCCTGAATAAACAGCGTTAGCTTTTATATTCTACGACTTTTTGATCAATTGAACCAAAAATACTGACGTTATTTTCATCAAACATCTCAATACGCACTGTGTCTCCAAAACGCATGAATGGAGTTGAAGGCTTACCCTCAGCAATAATTTCAAGCATACGTTTCTCAGCTAAACAGCTTGAACCAGCACTGCGGTCATAGTTTGAAATTGTACCTGAACCAATTACAGCACCGGCACATAACGGGCGTGTCTTAGCCACGTGAGAGACAAGCTGGCTGAAGTTGAATGTCATATCAACACCTGCATTAGGTCGACCAAACAGTTCACCATTTAAATGAGTCACTAACGGTAAGTGAACTTTGCTATCTTGCCATTTATCACCTAATTCATCTGGTGTGATAGCGACAGGAGAGAATGCACTTGATGGCTTAGATTGGAAGAAACCGAAGCCTTTGGCTAATTCACCTGGGATAAGGTTACGCAATGACACATCGTTAACTAGCATAAGCAGTTTAATGTGTTTCTCTGCATTGTCGGTATCAACACCCATTGCAACATCGTCTGTCACCACGGCAATTTCAGATTCAAAGTCGATCCCAAACTCTTCACTCGCCATTGGGATATCAGCTTTAGGTGCGATAAAGCAGTCTGAACCACCTTGATAAACCAATGGATCAGTCCAAAAGCTTTCAGGCATTTCAGCGCCACGAGCCTTACGTACTAATTCAACATGGTTAACGTATGCACTGCCATCGGCCCATTGGTAAGCGCGTGGTAGTGGCGATAAACAGCGTGACTCTTCAAAGTCTACTGCATTATCCATTTGACCCGCATTCAGTGCTTCATATAACTCTTGTAGCTGAGGGTTTAGTAAGTCCCACGCATCCAGTAACTGTTGCATCGTATGAGCAATAGCGGGCACAGCCACTGCTTTGGTTAAATCTTTGCTAACTAGCATTAATTGACCGTCACGGCGGCCATTATCATAAGTGGCAAGTTTCATTATTGCTCCTGACTTGTTATTCCTTGCGATGCTTCAAACAGCACTCTGGCAAATTCTGATGGCTGTTAGAAATACCTGAAAATGAATCTAAATAAAATAGCGTGAGTTAAATCACATATCGGCTTTGAGTCAAGCCATATGTAAACCTATAGTTACACCTAAGTAATTTGCACGCTGCATACGCATTTAGCCATTGAAATGCGACGCCAAAACGCCGCATTGTGGCATTTTTTTGTTACATCACTTTTTCTTTGCAATTTTATAGTCACGCAATTTATTGGCAATTGCGGTATGCGATACACCAAGTTTCTTCGCTAACTGACGTGTACTCGGATAGGCTGGATATAATCGGCGTAATAAACTGGCTTCATATTTTTTCATTGCTTCATCTAACGAACCTTCAAACTCTTCGTCAAAGTAACCAAAACCTTCAGCATAAGATGGCAGCTTTAATTGCTCTACTGTCAATTCTGTCGCGCCATCCCACATGGAAACCGCACGGAAAATAGCATTTTTAAGCTGGCGCACATTGCCAGGCCATGCATAGCTAAATAAATAATCACGGCACGATGCAGATATCCGACGCAATGGGCTAGAAAGCTGCTGACTGTAATGTTCTAAAAACATCTCAGTTAACGGGATAATGTCAACTTTGCGCTCTCGCAATGCTGGCATGTGATAACTCAGCACGTGAATGCGATAGTATAAATCTTCTCTAAACTCACCCGCCTGACATAATTCAGCTAAGTGTTTTTGCGTAGAGCAGATAATGCGAATATCCGCCCTTACCTCTTCATCACCGCCGATGCGTCTGAAAGTACCATCTTGCAACAAGCGTAATAATTTTACTTGCGCAGTTTTAGACATTTCGGCGATTTCATCTAGGAACACAGTTCCGCCTTTGGCTTCTTCAAACAGGCCACGTTTAACCACTTGTCCATTGCTGACAAAACCAAATAATTCTTCTTCAGCGACGCTATCAGGCAAGGCAGCACAATTGATGGTGATAAACGCCTTCTCACGGCGCATACTTGCATCATGACTCGCCCGTGCCATCAATTCTTTACCCGTTCCGGTTTCACCAGTAATTAATAAAGGCGCATCAAGCTGAGCCATACGCTTGGCCTGCTTAAGCACCTCTTTCATTTTGTCACTGATGGCCAGTACATTATCAAAACCTGTGGTTTGATTTTGCAGTGCATTAAACTGTTTGCCGACTCTTGCAGGCGATTTTAATGACACTACTGCACCCGCTAAAATTTCAGTGCCATCTTCATCTGGTAGATAAATCGGCAACATTTCAGCTAAATATTCATTGCCATTGATTTGCAAACGATTTGCCTGAGCTAGCACTGGCGATTCACTCATCCAACGGGCAAAGTTAAACCCATGAACCCAATGGTTCAACGGCTCATCTAAAACCTCATGCTCTCCCATTCCCAAGGTCAATAAAGCCGATTCATTGGCAATACGTATACGTCCTTTGGAGTCAAGGGAGAAAACTGAATCAGGCAGGGTTTTTAATAAGGTTTTCAGAGCGTAGTGTTCTTGCTCTGAAGGCATAAAAGAAACGGTGCGAACATCATGAACGCTTTCGACTTTACGGATCTGAGGCAGTAGTTCTTTTAACGTGTCGAAATCGATTTCGGCAAATTGAAAAAATAAAAAGCCTTTATTGCTAGCGTCAATGGCAATCAAATTGATGCCATGTTGTTCTAAAACAATCAGAATATCTTTCGCGAGGCCGACACGATCGATACAACTTACTTCCAAACGCATAATTTGACCATTCCCTATTTTTAATAATGATTTTTGGAAACTGGGCATACGTTAGAGTGAACGGAGCAATGTGGCAAGTGATGTTTACACTAAATGTGTAACAATCTGAAACATTCAGCACCTTACGTTTACGTAACGTGCTGAATTTAGATACAAATGTTAGTCTTCTAATAACTGGTCTGTCTTCGCCGCCATAATGAAGTCATTCTTATGTAAGCCTTTTATTGAGTGTGACCACCAAGTCACTGTCACTTTGCCCCATTCAGTTAACATACCTGGATGATGAAATTCTTCTTCTGAAAGTTCGGCTAGCTTATTAGTAAATGCCATTGCCAATTTAAAGTTTTTAAACTTATAAACACGCTCAAGCTGCATAATGCCATCACGCACTTCGACTGCCCAATCAGGGATCATACGAATGAGCTCTGCTAATTCTGCGTCTGTTACTTTTGGTGCATCAGCTTGGCATGCTTCACACTTCATATCCGTTAATGCTGTCATTTTTACTCCTAGTTCAATGCTTCTATTTATATTCTAGCTAGCTTGTTTCTTTGCTGGAAACAAAGGGTCAAATAAACCTAACTGCTTAGCCTTTTCAACCTGAGCCATGATGTCCATCTTGGCAATCTCATCTAAATAGTCAATATTCTCAATCACATAATAAATTGGCTGCATAATATCAATGCGATAAGGCGTGCGTAACACATCTAACAATTCAAATGGCTTACGGATTGGTTCATCACCCATGGCATAAAGTGTTTCACCGGGTGAGCTTAAAATACCCCCACCATAGATATTCAGGTCGCCACCTTTGCTTTGCATTAAACCAAACTCAACGGTGAACCAATACAGGCGCGCTAAGAATACACGGTCTTCTTTTGATGCAGCTAAGCCCAGTTGACCATAAATATGCGAAAAGTTGGCAAATGCGGGGTTGGTTAATAAAGGGCAGTGACCAAATATTTCGTGGAAAATATCTGGTTCCTGTAAGTAATCAAATTCTTCTTTGGAACGAATAAAGGTAGCCACTGGGAATCGCTTATTGGCCAACAATTCGAAAAACTTGCCGAATGAAATCAGCGCGGGGACAGCTGATGTTTGCCAACCGGTAGTATCCAATAAAACCTTATCAATTTCAGGTAATTGTGGAATGCGATCCGTCGGCATGTTGAGTGCATCAACGCCATTTAAATAAGCATCACAGGCGCGGCCGGGCAAATTCTTGATTTGGCGCGCATAAAGTTGCTGCCATAATTGATTCTCGTTGTCTGAGAAATTGATATAACCCTGAGCATCTGGCTCATGGGATACATATTGCGTTGCCTTAGTCATTTTGTTTCACTTTACGTTAACTTCCTCCCTTCATACTGTGCCAGCTTGGCCATTTTGTTAACTAGTTCACAGTTTATTGTGTGAGCATTTTACGACATAAATCGTAAACTTATGAGTACATGGTTAAGATTCAAAATAAAAAACACTTAAAAATCATCAAGCTAATTGTGGATGCTATTTTTGACACATAACACTGTTGATCAAGCTTTACCTGATGAACCCCATAGTTTTAATAGCATTTATCAGTTACTGAATTACAATGGCAAGATTGAATTGGCCATTAGTAATGGCCAAACATGACTTCAATTTGAGGATGAAATGAGTCAAAGCATTAACCACAGCCGCCGCAATTTATTTAGGCGTAAAAAAGACAACGCTCTACGCCCTCCTTGGATAAAGCAGTCAATTGAATTTACTGACGTGTGTACGCGATGTGATAAATGTATTGCAGACTGTGAAACGCAAATCCTATTTCGGGGTGATGGTGGCTTTCCAGAAGTGGACTTCAAAAAGGATGAGTGTAGCTTCTGTCAGAAATGCGTCGATGCTTGTGATGAACCCATTTTTGACACACAGCAAGCGCAACCTTGGTCACTCAAAGCGCAATTAAATGATAAATGTTTAACCCTCAGTGGTGTATGGTGCCAAAGTTGTAAAGATGCCTGTGAGCCGCGTGCCATTCACTTTAAAATGGCTGTGGGACAAATCCCTAAGCCTGAATTTGATCTTGATGCCTGCACTGGCTGCGGCGCTTGTATCAGCCCATGTCCCAGTGATGCCATCGACATGAGTCGTTTATAGATAATTAATTTTCATGGTAATGTTAAACCCAGTGAAATAAATCACTGTGCAGTAGCTCTGAATCGTTTTATATTATTGAGCAGTAGACATTTGAGCCGCAAACAACAATAAAGAGCAGTTTATGTTTCAAGCAAAACAATCAAATAACCCATTAAGTTTTATTGCCCAGTCTTGCCAAGTAAAAGGCAACCTTACATTTTCTGGCGATATACTCATTGCGGGTACCATTGAAGGCAACTTATCCACCTCGGGTAATGTGGTCATTGAAGCTGGCGGTGTTGTCAAAGGCAACATTGAAGCAAAAGATGTCACTATTTCTGGCAACATGCATGGCGAAGCACACTGTCATAAATTAAGCATTGCTGATAAAGGTTGCTTTGAAGGTGATATTTTCAGTGAGAAATTGGAGATTGTAGAAAGCGGTCAATTTATTGGTCAGCGACACTTAGCCAGCGCTAAATCTGCTTCTAAGGCTGCTGTTACTACATCAAATACCAAAGAGAAAACCAATAAAGAAAAACCGAATGAACTTGCAGAAGAACAGCCATTAACTGAAAAACAATAGCCTAATCAAATATCTCTTTCATTTCAGATATATGATAAATAAAATGCCCAGCGATAACTGGGCATTTTATTTAAGAAATATCCACAAATCTAATAAAAATACTGCTTATATCAAGTCAAAGATATGTGACTTATTGCTTTCAATGACAAGTTCGCAGTAGTTCGAAGTTAATCTTTAGTCTGCCCTTGCTGATATCGCGGACACTCATCTTTAATCGTTAACCATTGCAGTTGGCTTTGAGTATAGATGTGATAAGTGGGTTGTACGGTATTAGGTTCATCTAAGGTCGTAATCGCTATCGTGTAGTAGTCAGGGTAGCGCGTATCCCTAAAACTCACACTCGCCCCACATGCTGCACAAAAACCGCGTCTGACATATTCAGAAGAAGCATATTCAGTCACTTCACCTTGTAGCCAAGTCACTTCAGTGACCTTAAAGTCCATCCAGGCACCAGCCACAGAACCAGTGCTTTTTTGGCAATGGCGACAATGGCAGTAGTCGGCTGCAAATGGAGGATGATCAATCCGGTATCTTAGTTGACCACACAGGCAACCGCCCTCTGCTGGTAAACTTAATTGATTAATTAGCGTCATACGCTATTCCTTATCGCAATAGTTATTTTAAGTTTTCAATAAAGATTGATTTGCCGTTGATTCACCTGAGAAAAAGCATGTTAACTCACTGGCTCTGTTAACTGAGTTTGCTGCCATTGTCTTACCAATGCAATAAACTCTTCAGGTAAACAGTCCAGCATATCAATGGGAATATAAACGTGATAACCAAGGATACTATTGAGCGTTTCACAGCGATGGCCAAACATGGCTAATACGCCTTTATATTGATACTCATCTACCGACAAAGGTGAAAACTCAATATTCATATAGTGTTCTAATGATTGCAGATCTTCATCTTGTATAGCCGCGCTCATCAGCAAGGGGCGTTGCTCAGTCAGTAAACCCGTCGCCAATCTAGGGGAAATACTATCTAATAATGGCGGTAGATGTTTTAGCTTAATGCCAACATAGGGAAGCTCACTCAGCTGCATATCCTGATGAACGCGTAATATATCAACACGCTGAATGTTACTCCATTCAAGTTGATATTGTCCGCGACGGTGATAAAAGCCTAATACATCAGCACTGAGTTTGATGCTAACTTCAGGCTCTTTTAGTTTATACACGCCTAAAATAGTGCCGATAATACCTAAAGAAAACAGAATTAAGGCCATCGCAAATAGTGATTTTGCAAAAATAAACATTAATAAACCGGCAAGTAAAGCACTGCTACCCAACACCGTTAATGTAATGCCATTGCGCTTAGAAATCGGTCTTATATGATGCTCATCCGCAGGCGGCAATACTGTCATCGAGTTTTCCTTTATTGTGTTGTTTAACAAGACTTTGGCCTAAAACTGGCACATGGTTATTAAGCTTGTTATGGTTCTTGTGATGAATCACCGATTCATTAAGTGGCAATTTAACCATACCCTTTAAAAAACAACCATAACCGCCCCACATATTCATGGATGGCTTTTTGGCTATTCAATAAATGTTGCGCATCCAGTCGCCACCATGCGCCATGCCTCTGGATAAAGTCACTTGGCGCAGCTGTCGGCTGCATACCAAGATAAGTAAAAATAGACATCGATCTCGGCATGTGAGTGGCTGAGGTTACCAGCCTAAAGGGTTGTTCACCAATCAGCGCTAAGGCAGCCTGAGCCTCCTCTATGGTATCTTTAGGATGATCAAAGCGAATAATTTTCTCAGGTGTGACCCCAAATTCAATTGCCGCATTGGCCATCATTTGCGCGTGAGATTGAGGTAAATATCCACCGCTCCAGCCACTGACAATAAGCTTACATTGTGGCGCGAGTTGCCACTGTTTTACCCCTTCAGACAATCTTGCCAAAGCGGTACTAGAGAGTTGCTGTAAACTTGTATGCTCGGTTGCGGCGCGATTTCCAGAACCCAGTACCATCACAAAACAAGACTCACTAGTATCATTAGAATCTTTATTATCCCAAATAAGTCTATCTGGGGTATCTATCTCAATACCTGAGGTTAACAATGCACTTGCGGGCATCTGATTTTGCACTGGATATTGCTTTTCTAACGTCGCCACTAATGCATTACTCACATGTAATTGGCTCAAAAGCACCACAAGACTTACGCCTACAGCAATAAAGCTGATACCCAATGTTCTAGCGCGACTGATTTTTTTATTGAGATAGCCGCTACAGATTAACAGCAGGCCAGTGACCACAAGTAAACTTGCTAAGGGAATTGGCATAAACAACTGACTGACGAGCTTTTTAACCCAAAACATAAAAGGCAATCGTTATCCTATTTTGATATTTAATCTGAAAAAAACGTACTAGTTAAGCTGCTCACTATTATTGGTATAGATCGCAAGTTGAACAAAATTACCATGACGTTTAAATTGTGCGGCTATTGTGGGAAAGCAATGAGTCTGTGTCAATCATCTAATTGTCACAGCTAGAAAAAATCGTTTATATGGTTAGCCATTTTGCCTGAGTAGTGCCAAACATAGCTATAAGCAGCATTAAAAAAGCGTTTACCCTTTCAGATAAACGCTTCAGTTAAACAGTTGATTGGCGATTATAAATATCTTACAAAATCACTGCCCGATTTTTGTGGTTTAATATTGGCGTTCAACGCGGGTGTTCCAATATATAAAAAGCCGACCACTTGATCATCTTGCGCCAACCCTAACCCCTGATTAACGTTTGCATCGAACGCAAAATCGCCAGTACGCCACACAGCACCAAGACCAAGCGCAAATGCAGCTTGTTGCATTGCCATCGTCGCGCAGCCTGCTGCTAAGTGTTGTTCTAACACTGGAACCTTTGGATGCTCCTGAACTTTTGCCACCACGGTGATAACCATTGGTGCACGGTGAGGCATTTTTTTAGCTTTCTCAACAAAGCCTTCTTCAGCGCCTTTAGCCAATGCAGCTTGCGATAACACATCACCTAATTTATCCAGTCCTTCCCCTTGGGCAATAACAAATTCCCAAGGCGACAGACCACAATGATCAGGTACGCGAATACCGGCATCAAGAATGAATTGTAATTGTGCTGCATCAGGTGCTGGAGCAGTCAATCGTGGCGTTGATTGGCGAGTTAGCAGTAAGGTTTTAGCGTCCACTGTACGTCCTTTTTATACTATTTTTCAGCTATATTAACAAATATCCCACCAGGTTGGTGGGATATTTTACTTGCTGAATTACATCATTTTTTTGATTTTATGCTTAACTGAATTTCTTGCTGATGAAATGATCGACACTAGTAAAGCGACCACCTCCCATCATTAATAACGCTAACAGCATCACAAAATAGGTTATCGCGAACTCAATACCATTATTTAAGACCACGAAATTACCTGAGCTTGTCAGCCACTCATAATTGCCATGCTCTTGTAAGATACTCTTTGCCATCGCCAACTTCTCAGAAGATGCTGCAACAGACTCATTGGCAAGCCACGAACTAGCATCAGCAATTGCGAGCCAGCCATTTTCCCAATGTACTGCAAATGCCGCCACCAACATGGTAAACATCATTGGAATTGCCACAAGGCGAGTGGCTAAACCTATTAACAATAGAATACCGCCAAAAAACTCAGTACCCGCAGCTAATGCCACCATCAGCTCAGGCATGGGTAAACCTAGTCCCCAATCAGGATTGCCAAACCATGCGGCAGTATCACTAAAGTGAGAAAGCTTGTTATAGCCTGCCTGCATTAATACTGGCGCTAAATAAATCCTTAAAGCTAGAGGCGCAAGGCCATCAAGTAGTTTGATTCTGTCAAACACCTGATTATATAAATTTACAATTGATTGCATGGTTCATCCTTATGAACGGGTCATTACTTTATCTACTTTAAAAGACCTTAACTCAGGCCTGTTTATTTCAAACTAATTGAAACTTAGATGACATGGCTAATTTTGCGAGCAAATATGACTATCAAGGGAAAAGCATAAAACAGAACAAACATATGTCTATGATGGTAATTAATCCGTCAACTGAGCAATAGCATGCTGAAAGTAATCAATATAGTGCTGTGCCTTATTTGGTTCATTTACCCACATTAATAGCGCCCACATGGCAGCAAATACCCAATACATATTCAGCGCCGAATCAAGCTGTTTATCACCGATTGATGTTAGTGACATTTGCGAGACATAGCTAGCCAAGAGCTGCTCAGCTTGTTGTCTAGTGAAATGGTGACTGGCCACCACACTGGCAACATCGAATAAAGGATGGCTGGCAACGGCATATTCAAAATCAATACATTGCAATTTCGGCTGTTTGCATTGATTCGTGGTCAATAAAATATTGTCTGGCGATAAGTCTCTATGACAAAAAGTTAAATTGAATTGAGGTTTATCTAACTCAGATAACCACTGAATAATTGAAGAATGTAGATTAACAATGCCATTAAAACATGCTTGCCAAGATGTCTCTTTCGATGGTTGATGACAGCCCAGCTTAATGGGATTCGAGTTAACTGTCTTTACCTCAACCCATTGAGAAACAGGCAATTGTGGAACGGCTATTTCCCTATCTACGATGACAGCGCTATAACGCTCAAGCTGTTCAAGATAATCATTATATTGCTGTGTTACTGACATTTGCACATCAGGTACAGGCAATTTATGTAATGAGACTAATAAGTCTGTCAGTAACGGAATGAATTGCTCGCTTGATAAGGTAGGTCTGTTTTGCTGTTTAGCTTGTTGTTGGTTAGCTTGTAGTCGCTTAGTTTTTTGTTGCTGATTATTTGATTCCGCTATCAAGCTCTGATCATTGATCATACCTTGCCAAGATTGTGCTTGGTTTACATACTCACTCAAGTAATACTCACCATTCAATGAGTACCACAATAACTTTGGTGCTAAATCTTGTAAGTAAGCTTGTTGCCAGCAAGCGGTTTCTAACTGTCTGTTACACCATGTACTTGACTGAGTATTTATTCTCAGCACTTTATCACCGTCAATGCAGTGCAGCTGCAAGTTAGTATTACTTAAGCCAGACAAGCTGGAAATCGTAGTGCACGTTTGTTGTAGCTGTTGCCAAAGCTGAGCAGGCATAAGATTTTGTAGTTGAGTAATCACATCATCGACTAAAAATCGACTCAGCTTGGCTTCGAGGGAGTTCATAGACTCGCAATCGCCGCGTTGTGTTGTGAAGGTTCAAGTCGCTTTTTCCACATAAAATAACCCGCAACAGCCATAAACACATAACCGACAAACAATAGCGATGTCAGCATCAACCCTTTGTGGAAATACAGATAAATACTCACTAAATCAATCACCACCCAATACAACCAGTTTTCCAATACTTTTTTGGCAACCAAGTAAGTCGTCATTACCGCAAAACAGGTTGTTGCCGCATCAAGGTAAGCAAATGACGCTTGGGTGTATGTCGCCATTACATAGCCCAAAATCAACGAAATGACACTTGTAACTGCAATAATGGTTAAGTGTCGTTGCAATGACCATGACACAATATCTGAACCAGTTTGAGAGGCTGAGCCAGTGTTGGCAGCTTGCTCTGATGGCAAGGCATTATTAGGACGGTATACCCACAACCAGTAACCGTAAACCGCCATGCCCATGTAATAGACATTGAGTGCCGATTCCATCAATAACGAGACATTCCAAAACAGCACGGTATAAATTAACGTACTAAAAAAAGCGGCAAACCAGCAAAGTTTATTGGCTTTCATTGCCAGTGCTAAATACGCAATCGCTAACACTACCGCGACTGATTCCCAAGCAGTCATTGCGCCTGCATCGGCAATGGCCTGAGAGAATGCCTCAATCATATTAGTTCCTGTTATTCGCTATGACTGAGATCTAACTCACCGCCAATAAATTTACATACAAACGCAGCTTTACCAAACTTCTCGTGAGCAGCTTGCATTTCGATAGCAAGCATATTCATCACATCAGCATACTCACCGCACACTTGAGTGGCCATTGCATTGGTTTTACGCTCAATATTGGCGTAGCCATCAAGGCGCTGGATAAACCATTTAATCGGCTCAAGATATTGCTCATTAAATGGATACATACTAATTTCTGCAGTTAATTTCATGGGTTACCCTTTTATAATCATAACCAAACAATAGTTAAAGCATGCCTAGGTTACACATCACTACTAAGGTTTAGTAGGGAATTGGTTTAACAGGTACTTGGTTTAACAAGTAGCCGGTATTACAAGGTCAATTTTTAATATTCAACAATATAACAACGGCAGCTTTCGCCGCCGTTAATGGGGAAACGCGTTCACGATTTACATGATTTTATATTCTAACGTTAAACCAAGTTGACGCGGATCAGCATAGCGGATGTATTGCTTGTCAGCCCAGTCTAGGTCTGGCTCATTACCAAAGTAGAAGCCACGCACACCATATTGCTTATCAAACAAGTTACGACCCCAAAGGTAAGCTGACCAAGAGTCAGCTTCATAACCTAAACGAGCATTAAAGATGGTATAAGCTTCTGATTTTGAGTCGTTGCTATCTGAGTAATAAAAATCACTTTTACCACTGGCATTGATATTGGCAAACCAGCCCTCATCAGCAAAATACGTCATACCCATGCTGTAAGTGAAACGTGGTGAGTGGGCTAAATCACGACCAGTTAAGTCAACAACACCACCGTATTTGTCACTGTACTGGTAATCACCATAAGCGGTCTCTAACCAGCCCAAACTACCATATACTTGGATGTTATCAGTTGGATACCAATTAGCATCTACTTCAGCACCATAATTATGAGAGCTGCCCGCATTTTCAGTGAACAAAATAAAGCGTTGTGGGTTATCAGGGTCTTGTATAGAAGCCGCTACTTGTTGATCGCGTCTATCCATATAGAACAGCGCAAAATTGCTGTCCACGTCACCATCAAACCAGCTCGATTTTAAACCCAACTCGTAGTTATATAGCGTTTCAGTATCAAATTCTTTTTTATCAGCCAATTCAGGTGGTAATGTCATATTAAACCCACCTGCTTTATAACCTCGAGCCACTCTAATATAAGCATTATGATCGTCATTAATCACTTTAGATAACGCAATGTGGCCACCCCACATGTTTTCTGAAGGCTCAAATACATCACCATTTGAATCCATATAGTCGCTTTCACGTCGCTCGATACGTAAACCAGTTGAAAGCAAGTAGTCAGAGCCTAATTGCGTATCTAGTTGAGCAAATACTGCATAGTTAGTCGCTTCATAATCCGACACTAACACTTCATCTGGCCACTCGTTGTATTCAGAATACAAATCATTGTCTTCTTGCAGATTCATCGCATACACGCCAACTAGCCAGTCAGTAGAATCATTAAAGATTTTGCCTGATTCTGTTGAAGATAAACGAAACTCTTGAGACACGGTTTTGCGGGTACCACGCTTATCCCAGAAATAGTCATATACACACGGCTCTTTGCCAATCACATTCCAGTCATCATCATAGGCAACACATTCCTTACCAGCCCAGTAATCAGGATTTGCCCAGTCACCATCATACATATGGCGGTGATCGGTTTTCGCAAATGATGTTAACGATGTTAGTTCAACATTCTCAGCACCTGAGTAAGTGAACTTAAGGCCAGCACCTGTGGTTTTCTGGGTATCGACACCAGGCATATCTGTAAGGGTATTGAAGCCGTTGTTATCTAATGTCCAAGCATCATAGCCATTATCAAAATTGCCGTGCAGCAAGTTTAAGTCAATTTGCAAGGTGTCGGTTGCATACCAGCGCAACTTAGCACGCGCGGTCAGCTCATCACGGCCATTGGTGTCATCGCGGCCTAAGTAATCATTAGTGCGGTAACCATTTTGATCATGCTTTTCTACTGATACACGGTAAAGTAAATCACCAGAGTCGGTGATGGGGCCCGAACTGAAACCTGAGAAAGTACGTAAGTCATCATCGCCTAAGCTGACTTTAGCGCCGTGTTCGAAATAATCTGTTGGATCATTACTTTTAAGGTAAATCAAACCTGCCAAGGCATTAGCACCATATTGAGTACCTTGTGGGCCTCGAAGTACTTCAACTTGCTGCATGTCGTACATGCTAGAGACCATGCCTAAGCCAGATAAATCGATATCATCAACAATGAAGCCCACAGAAGAGTTAGGAGCGCCTTGATATTGCTCTTGCTCACCCACACCACGAATTTGGAAGTATTTAGGGCGAGAACTACCGCCCGACCAGTTAAAGTTAGCAATAGAATTCAATACATCTTCAAAATGCTGTGCACCTTCATCTTGCAATTGCTGCTCTGAAATGACTGTGACGCTTGAAGGCATTTTTTCAAGTTGAATGTTACTAAAATCGGCATTAACAACAATAACTTCCATTTGCTCTTCTTCGGAAACAACGGGAGTATTGGCAGCATGTGTACTGATACTGGTCGAAAAGGTGGCGATAATCGCTAAGGCTAGCGATGATTTAGATTTAAATGACAACATAGGACCTCAAATTCCAATTTTGAGATCCGGCATCGGTAGCAATAAGATGTGCACAGAATAAAGATGTAGCCCATTCCTACGCCGGTATTAGCCGGATCAGGTTCTAAGGGTTTGTATTTCAACATCTCAGTCAGCGTTACGCTAACACCCCTTGGCGACGGGGATTATACCTAAAAGAACTTAGAATTTGCTATTGAATAATACTTTATATTAACCCGATTGAAGCAAAAACACGCAAAACCATCACATGTCACGCTGATTTGATACCAGTGTTAACATTCTCGGTCAGTGCAAGCTGGTTTTTGCTCAACGAGCAGCTTTGCACAAAATTATGCTTGCCCACTCACAGGTAAATACATTAAAAAACACAATGAACAGATGTAATGCGGCAAATATCAGGGATATCCCCAATTAACAGCAGATGCCGCATTAATTGATTGGATTTATGGCGCGCTGTTAATGTGAGAACGCTTTTCTCACATACACTTCAAAGCGGCTCGCTTGAGGATTTGGCGCCACGGCTGCGACCTGCATTTGCTGCATTCCGTGAAGTTTCAGCGACTTCCAGCTGCTTGCTTCATCTTCTAAAGTAAAGCCCTCAGCGTCATACCAAGTGAATTTATACTGTAAACGTAAATCTGTTGCTACACGGCTTGCAATGACTGCAGAGCCTTGCAATAAATCGCCTGACATACGCTGGCGCACATCTGACACGCTGACTTCACTTTCAAATTTACGGTTATCAACCCGAATGTCACCTGTTGAGCTTGCTGAAATGCCCGCTGTATGATTTGCACAGCCTGTGACGACTAATGCTAAAGCAATCATTAACCATTGCGTTATTTTCATATCTCGCTCCTATTCTAATAAAAAGTGTGCCCGAGCAGTGGCTATCAACTGCTTACGGTTAGATTGCCAACAATTTATGCTAACGTTGGCGACACGTCTACCCTGACGTGTAATTTTACACTCGGCAAAGGTGTCTTGATGTAAACCCGCACGTAAATAATCGATAGAAAAATCGATAATTTTAGGGACTTTTTTGGCTTGCATAAATACCATTAACTGCACAATGGCCGACATTTCCATAAAACCAGCGATCACGCCACCATGAATTGCAGGCAAAATTGGGTTACCAATGTTGCTGCCTTTTGTGGGTAGCTTGAACACCATTTCATCGCCAAAGCGTTCAACAGACATGCCAATAAACTGTGAGTACGGTACCTTCTCAAGTAAATAGCTGTAGTCATTCAATTCAATGGCACGCTTGACCACATCCTGTACATTTAACGGGTCAAATTGGCCATCTTGCTGGATTAACTCTGCAGCTGTATTCTCATTTGCAGACATTAACTCATCCGCACCCTCTGGTGAGAACAACGGCTCTGCATCGCCCATCAAAGCTTGTCTAAACTCTTCGCCAATCATTTCAGGGCTAATGCGCATAAAAGAGCCCACAGCATGAGCAATAGGCTCATCAATACTGTCTTGATACGCAATAGCACGCGTAAAGGCCACGCTAGAAGTCAGCCTATAACACTCAACAAAGGCATACACAGCCTTGTTGGGTTCAGCTGGGCGCATATAATCAACCCGTAAATCAAGAGTTGGTGATATTTCCAGCGATTTAAATTTATCTAAAATGGCGCAAACCACTGCAGTACCACAAGCGGTATCAATAATCGTGGTAATGACACCACCATGAATCACCCCCGTATCTGGGTAGCCAACAATGTCTTGGCTGTAAGGTAATTCAAGCAATACATGGTGTTCACTGGCCTCTTGCACAGTTAAACCTAACTTTCTGCAATGGGCTAATTGATTAACAAAGCGAGTAGCCACTTCAGTCAGTGGAAAAAATTCAGGATTAACCTTTAAGGTTTTATCAATATGATCAGTCATGAGATAACATTGGTCCTAGTGGACGACCACCAACAAGGTGCATGTGAATATGGTAAACCTCTTGGCCACCATGCTTATTACAGTTCATGATTAATCGATATCCATCTTCAGCAATCCCTGCTTCATCAGCCAGTTTTGCAGCCACTGTCATCATTCTTCCTAATGCTTTTTCATCAGACGCTTTGACATCGTTAGTCGTTGGGATCAAGTGGTTTGGAATAATTAAGATGTGTGTTGGCGCTTGGGCTGCAATATCTCTAAATGCGGTGACTAACTCATCTTGATAAAGAATATCTGCAGGAATTTCTCGACGAATGATTTTACTAAAGATGGTTTCTTCGGCCATGGTGACATCCTCATGTTACATGATTGTCGTTGCTTGTAGTTGTAAACGTTTATTGTAGCAACTCAAGGGTTGATTGCATGTGGATTCTAGCAATTGTTATGGGGCTGGCACTAGTAAAAGCGTAATAATCTCAAGCAGTCAGCCTAATTTTTATCTTAATTATTTGTCAGTGTCACAAATAACCACATCACCTCGATAAAAATAACTAGGGCTTGTTGACCTTTCAAAATTACTTTTGCAGCGCGTTATAGGAAATTTATACAAGGCAGCGCTTTTGATGTGTAATTACTCCACATGATAAGTCGTTCACGCAGTATTAAATGACAACAAGTACTGCCGTATTACAGCTTGTTTAATATGCGAGCTGAGTTATCCAAACATCAAAAGCCATTGCCTAATGCAACTGATTTTGGCAGCATGAGCCACACTCATATCAAGCTTGTGTGGCGAGTCAACGTCACACCTAGATATTATTGAGCCCAATCATCATAAAAGGGACTGACTTCATGCATTACCATATTCACGCCATAGACCCAAAAGCCCACTTATTTGAGGTAAGTGTCAGCATCGAACATGCCCAAGCTCAACAAGTATTCACCCTGCCCGCTTGGCTACCTGGCAGCTATATGATCAGAGATTTCGCTAAAAACATTATTAACCTCAAAGCTTATGATCAACAAAAGCAACCATTAACGATTAACCAAATCGATAAGCAAACATGGCAAATCAATAATGCTGCTGGCGTCGTGTCTCTAAGCTATCAAGTCTACGCGTGGGATTTATCGGTAAGAACTGCGCATTTAGATACCAACCATGGTTTTTTTAATGGCAGCAGTGTTTTTCTGGCCGCTAAAGGGCTTGAATCTCAACCACATCAATTAACCGTCGCAAAACCTGCGTTAGCTGAATTACACGATTGGAAACTTGCCAGTAGTATGGCCCGCACCCAAGGTGAGCAATTTGGTTTCGGTGAATTCAGTGCAGAAAACTATGATGATTTAATTGATCACCCTTTTGAAATGGGTGACTTAACCATTGCCACTTTTGAAGCCTGTTCAGTCCCTCATGATATTGTGCTCAGCGGTAAACATCGCGCGTACATGCCAAGACTCATTAAAGACTTAACCGCCATTTGTGAATACCAGATCAAGTTTTTTGGCACACCCGCTCCCTTTGAACGCTATGTGTTCATGACCACAGTACTAGATAAAGGCTTTGGCGGTCTTGAACATAAGGCGTCAACGGCACTAATGTGTTCCCGAAATGATTTGCCTACATCGATGGATGCTGAAGTAACCAAAGGGTATCGCACCTACTTATCACTGTGTAGTCACGAGTATTTTCATAGCTGGAATGTAAAGCGGATTAAGCCAGCAGAGTTTACCCCATTTGATTTGAGCCAAGAGTCTTACACGAAACAATTATGGGCTTATGAGGGGATCACCTCTTACTTTGATGATTTTATCACCTACCGCAGTGGCCGAGTCAGTCAAAAACAATACCTTGATATGCTCAGCGAACTGATGACTCGCGTTTATCGTGGCCAAGGGCGCTTTATACAAACACTGAATGACTCCAGTTTTAATACTTGGACCACTTTCTACCAACAAAAAGAAAATGCCGCTAACGCCATTGTGAGTTACTACACCAAAGGCGCGATGTTTGCCTTAATGCTTGATTTAACCTTGCGTATCGAAACCCAAGGAAAATATTCCTTAGATGATGTGATGACCGAGTTATGGCAACAATATGGTCTAACCGGTATAGGTACCGAAGTAGATTCACATCAGCGCATTGTAGAATCCTTGTTAGGGCGAAATTGCGATGAGTTATTTGCTTATCTAAACTCAACTGACGACTTGCCACTTGCACCATTACTTGAAAAAGTCGGTGTAAAACTGAACTTGCGCACCAGCCAAGGCGCAGAGGATACTGGCGGCAGTCATCATCAAGGCTACAAAGTGGCATTTGGTGCTAAAGTGGCTCCAGCGCCACTAGGCGTTAAAGTCCTCGCTGTTGCCCATGATAGTCCAGCCCATCAAGCAGGTCTGAGTGCTGGTGATATATTCATAGCCGCTGATAATCTACAAGTTGATAGCAGCTTTGAAAAACAACTGCAAAACCTTGAAATCGGTACAGAACTTAACCTGCACTGGTTTAGACGAGATGAGTTAATGCAAGGAAAATTGGTGTTAACTGAAAGCCCTAAAGATACTGTCAGTTTATCTATCATTGATGCCGATAAAACAACGCTTTGGCTAGGATAAAGACTGAACTAACACTACTGCTCAGTCACCTATTGAGTAAACGACAAAAATAGCCTAACTGCTAATAAAGAAGCCGCGATAACCTAATCGTTATCGCGGCTTTATTCTATATTGCATCAAGCAAATTTGCTTTTTTAGAACATATCTGCAGGCATCGCCATAATAGCTGCATCACCTTGATCAACTTGAGACAAGTGATAATCAGTCTTCGCTAATAGCTTGTCTAAATAGAAACGCGCGACAAAGGCTTTTTGCTCAGCAAATTGCTTATCTTCATGATTGGCAGATTTATCAGCCATCAATAACCAGTAATAACCATACAAGGCATAACCAAAGGCATCTAAGAAGTCGACTGCACACGCATTAATCAGCGCGGGTTGGCTTGTCTTGTTGTCATTGATGTAACTTGCAGTACTTAAGATCGCATTGAAACGAGATAACACAGCTTGTTTATCTGCATCAGCAGAACCCAGTAAGGCAATATCTTCAGTCACATCTGCAACAAACTCCGTTAAGGTCGCGAGATTATCACCCGTGACTTTACGCCCTAAGAAGTCTATTGCTTGAATACCGTTTGTACCTTCGTAGATTTGCGCAATACGCGTATCTCGAACTAACTGCTCAATGCCTGTTTCGCGGATATAACCATGACCACCAAATACCTGCTGGGCTAAAATAGTTGACTCTAAACCACGATCAGTTAAAAAAGCCTTCGCTACCGGCGTCATTAAGCCAACATAACGGCTTGCTTTTGCCTTAACATCATCAGCAGCAAATTTAGCTAAATCTAATTGCTTGCCAGTGAATACTGACAAAGCTCGACCAGCTTCTGTCATTGCACGGATGCTCAGTAACATGCGGCGCACATCACCATGAACAATAATTGGATCACTGTCTGCACCTGTTGGTGAGCCACCAGCCGCTAAACCTTGCATACGTTCTTTGGCATAATCGGTCGCCATTTGATAAGCCGCTTGAGCACTACCCAAACCTTGAATACCTATGGCCAAACGCTCGTAGTTCATCATAGTGAACATACATACAAGTCCGCGGTTTGGCTTACCGACTAAGAAACCTTTGGCATTGTCATAGTTCATCACACAAGTCGCAGAGGCTTTAAGCCCCATTTTGTGTTCAATAGAGCCGACTGTCACACCATTTGGTTCACCTAAACTACCATCATCGTTCACTTGTACTTTAGGCACTAAAAAAAGTGAAATACCTTTTGAATTGGGTAATTTGGCAAGTACTAAATGCACTACGTTTTCGGTTAAATCATGATCGCCACCGGTAATAAAAATCTTGGTGCCGCTAATTGCATAGCTGCCATCATCCTGTGGCACAGCTTTAGTGCGAATGGTACGCAAATCGGAACCAGACTGTGGCTCAGTCATATCCATTGCACCGGCCCATTGACCAGAATATAAATTAGGTAGATAAGTATTCTTTAATTCTTCGCTGGCATGAGCATTAATACAAAGCGCCGCACCTGCAGTTAACGAGCCATACAAAGTAAACGAGTTACATGCACTGTAGCCCATTTCATCAACCAAAATACCTAGCATTTTTGGCATGCCCATGCCACCTAGCTCAGGGTCGCCACATAAACCAACCCAACCGCCATCGGCAAATTGCTGGTAAACATCTTTAAAGCCATCTGGGGTGATCACTTTATCATCTTGATGGCTTACACCTTGTTCATCACCACTTCTATTTAAAGGGTGGATTAGATCACGGCTTATTTTGCTGGCTTCATCTAAGATAGCCAATGCCGTATCGCTATCTACCATTTCGGCAACATCAGGCAAGCTTTGCCAAGTTTTATTCGCTTCGAAAACGTCTTCTAGCAGGAACTGCATGTCTTTCAATGGAGCTTGATACGGATTCATAGCACTCTCTTAAACAAGTAATTTAAACGACTGTTTCAATTATTATCAATGCGATAACAAAAGACAAGCAATTTCTAATCAAAACTCAGTTTCACATGCATCTATAGCACTTATCTGCCAGCCTATTGAGTATTAACAGCTAAAAATCGGCAGCCTATCACCTTTTAGGGCATTTTCAGTTACACTGATAGGCATCGACTATCACATTCACACGCTAATATTGCAGTTTCTATGACAGCTTCTTTTGCACCATCAACTACAGGTTTCACATTTGAACACATCACCATTATTGGTAATGCACAAGGAGATGTGACACCTGCTGCACAGGGTTACACGATTACATTTAATGGCACCTATATTGACCACCCAAAAGTCATCAATATTTGTAACGGCCCATACGCAAAATCAGACAAAAGCTTTGTCGTCACCAATAGTCCAGATAACACTTGGTTTGAAAATCAATTGGAAGAAGTCGCAAAACAAATCGAACCGCAAATTGGCTGCTGGCCATCAACCGGTTTAGTCACGGTTATATTGATGTCGTTGCTCAGTAAACATGTCGATGTGCAGTGCATGGCACTATTACCTAGCTTAACCAGACAAACAGATATGCAGCCCAGTCAACACCTATTATGCGTGGTTCATAACTGGTTAGGAGAGCGCAGAATTGCGCTTGGATTGGCACTGACACAAGATAATATTCATTGGCCTGAGTTGTACTTGTCACCCCATATGATTGCCGAAGATGAACAACGTACTCAGGCTATGGCTGATGCCAATATGGAAATTGCAGACCCATTCGAGTTACTCCATAAAATCACTCGTAAAAGCGAAGCGCCTGCAGCAATGATGTATACCTTTCAAACATCCATTTTTAAGCAGTTGGCCAATCTCAGTAGCCACATTTGGCTCACAGCTGCCTCGACAAAAAGTATCAAGCAAGTCGAGACTATGTTTGCCCACCCACAAGCAGAAACACAAGCGAGCCCTTGGTATTTGACAGACCCGCGCATCAACTCCTGCCTTGATCCTATACGTCATCACCTCGCCTATTGTCAGCAGCTGATAGCGATTGCCAGCGCTCAAACAAACTCGCAATCTCATTCTCGTCCACACACCAATAAGCCTGAATGATAAGATTGCTCAGACTGTAAATTCAGGTGCCAGAAACAACAAAACCCCAGCATTTCTGCTAGGGTTTTGTTTTAAATTTGGCGGTGACGGAGAGATTCGAACTCTCGATACGTTGCCGTATACACACTTTCCAGGCGTGCTCCTTCAGCCACTCGGACACGTCACCGATTTCGACCTGTATTCAGATCTGGCGGGTACTTTACGCAAATGACTGAAATGGGTCAAGCAAAAACCCTTTAAACTCGCTTGTTTGCACAAATGCTATTCAGCTTTTGACATTTTTGCACTCAGTTTACTATAACAAACTTGGGAATAAGCCTTTTACACCCGCGGCAATAATCTCAATGGCAAGAGAAAGCATTAACAGCCCCATGATACGGGTGATGACATTAATACCTGTTTTACCCAACAATTTAAAAATCATTGGTGCCATTCTAAACAACATCCAACTGCAAAAACCAAATAACATCACGGTTAAGAACATGCCGATCGTGTTAGTAAAACCTTCATGCTCAGCAGCAAATACAATCACAGAACTGATTGCACCTGGTCCTGCCATTAACGGCAGTGCAAGTGGCACAACAGCAACCGAATCCATACCTGATGACTCACGGTCTTCTTCTTTGTTGCGCTTAACCTCACTGATTTTACCTTGCAGCATCGACATCGCGATAATACAAATCAAGGTGCCCCCCGCTATTCTAAAAGCGGATAACGAAATACTAAACATATTGAGAATATGCTGACCAATTAGCATGGTCACCGTTAAGATCACCACTACTGCAAAATTGGCAACTCTGTTGGTTTGCTCTCTTTCTATCTCAGTTTGGTGGCTGGTTAAGCTCACAAAAACCGGCAGTAACCCAACAGGGTTAATGATGGCAACCAAACCTAAGAAAAATTTTACAAAAAGTAAGTAATCCAATCTCGTATCCTCAAACGATAACGTCAAAATATGAAGGTCTATTAACCCTGATGCTCATAGCGATATATGCCATGTAACTTATTGAGCTTACATCAATAGTGCTCGCTCAAAAGATGCGCTACTTTAGCTTAGACATCAAACAGAGAAAAATGAGATTTTTTTGCTATTTCTGGTCACTTTGGATTAGAAAAATTTATTCATCGATCACTATAATTCAAATAATTGTCTAATTGGCTGTGACAAGCAGAAGTAAGTTAAGGTAAAATTCCTACCGATTCTGGCGTGAAAACTTGATTTTTCTGCTATAAACCCGCTTTATTTGAAATTTTATTTCACTATGAGCGACTAAAGCTTCAACGAATATAGCGATTATGGTTTGTGGTTATTTTGTTAACACTCTTTTTAGGACAAGGAATACTCATGGGAAAGCGTAACCGGATAAGTCACAAAAATGGTAATCGAAAACTCCATGCCTGTCGCCGTCGAACCGCTTATTTTCTAGGTGTGACTTCTAATCAGTCCAAAGCAAGTGCTAATTTATGTGATAGCCCGTCTGAATTGACTCGGATAAAGTAATATTCAACTTGATTTCAATACAATGCTTTAAGTTGAGTGAGTAATTGACTCACGACTAACTCTTCATCACTAGCCAATTGCTTAACCGCTTTAATGGATGACCAAATCACTTCTTGTTGTCGATCCCACGTGTAACGCGGGGCTGATTTATAGCTTTTCTTTCGATTAGCTCTGAACAGCATAATGTTCAAGTTATCAGGGTGAATAGCATCAATGCCATGTTCAGCAATACTATTGGCGTGGTCTACATCGAATAAATTACTAAATTGCGCGATACAAGAAAGTGAACTGGAAATCCGCCAAAACTCATCATAACGGAATTTGTCGTAAGCATTTAAGCGTTGTTCGCCCTGTGTTTCGATTGCGGCACGGTTAACGTAGTCGACATCGTCTATCGCCACATCGGATGTTAACGGGATATCAGGAAAATGCTTGCTGATCCAGTTTGTCATTATCCTGACTTCACGACTATCACCAAGTAATTTAATTCTGTCTACTTGTTGATATTGATGTTTATAGCTTCTTTGATAAGCGGCATAACACAGCGAAATTGAGCCATCAAAGTCGGCAGAATTTAGCAGTTGATTAAAGGTTGTCATTCAATTCACTCTTTTAATAACCATGTATGGTTGGTTAGATAAAACACCTTGTCCCATACTAGCGTTTACATACTGTGCTTACTGTTCTTATGGTGACATTCAACTCGTTTTAAAAGTGAACAATTTGGTGGGATAGATAATTATGAACGGCTTGACGATTTCGAAAAAAAAAACGCATACACTTTTCAATGTATGCGCTTTATTTTTACAAGTTTGATTAACCCATCAATGAGGTTGTTAGTCTTCAGCAGTCCAACGGTCCATCCAGCCTAGTACGTTTTTATACCATTGCTGCAGGTTATCTTGATTCAAGATCCAGTGATTTTCATCAGGGAACATTAATAGCTCTGAAGGAATATCGTTACGCTGCATGTAAGTGAATGCGGCTAAACCTTGACCATAAGGTACTCGGAAGTCTTTTTCACCATGGATAACCAACATTGGCGTTTGCCAGTTTTCTACATAGTTAACTGGGTTGAACTTCTCAAATAGCTCTTTGTTGTCTTCATAAGTTCCACCGAATTCAAACTCTGGGAACCATAATTCTTCAGTCACATAGTACATAGAGCGCATATCAAACAAACCGGCATGGTTAACTAAACACTTGAAACCATCATTCCATTTACCTTGGAACCAGTTCATCATGTAGCCACCGTAAGAACCACCTAATGCACATGCATTATCGGCATCTAACCAAGATTGCTGTTTAGTCACAGCATCCATACCTTTTTGTAAATCAACTAATGGCTTGCCACCCCAATCTTTGCTGATTGAGTCAGTGAATGCTTGCCCATATCCAGTTGAACCGTGGAAATCGACCATGACCACGCCGTAACCCGCTCCCGCCCACAACTGAGCGTTCCAACGACCACTGAACGAGTTGCCAAATGAACCTTGTGGACCACCATGAACTAAGTAGGCAATCGGATATTTTTTACCTTCTTCATAGTTAACAGGCTTAATCCAGTAACCATGCACGGTTTCATCATTCCAGCCTTTAAAGTTAAACTGCTCAAATTCACCAAACTTAATGTTTGCCAGTTTCGCTTCATTCACATTGGTAACACGCGATAAACGCTCACCTTCGTGGTTCACTGTGTAAACATCACCTGGTTCAACTAGGGTTTTGTGGCTAAAGACCAGCTTGTCTTCAGTAATCGCAATTAAGTTGTTGCTACCATAGTTGTAAATTGGGCGAACATCACCAAACTGCGTGTTCACTTCAAAGATACTAACCTGACCCACATCTTGAGCGGTCACATAAAGCTTACGACCATCAGCACTAAATTGCAGTGAGTGTGGGCTTCTATCCCACAATGGCGCGACTTCTTTTTCTTGGCCAGTCACATTATCACGTAACATGATACGGAAACGGTCAGCTTCAAAGCCAGGACGCGTCATTGCTAGGTAAGCCATAAAGCGGCCATCAGATGAGAATGTTGGGTGAGCATCCCATGCTTTGTTTGCTTCAGTTAAGTTAACCGTTTCACCACCCGCTACAGGCACTTGCCAAAGGTCGTAGTTAGTTGTCCATGCTTGATCTTTACTTGGCGCTTTTGCGGTATAGACAATGTGCTTACCATCTGGTGTAAATGTCACTTCTTCCATACCCGAAAACGGCTTAGGCGGCGTTTCAGTGTCACGGCCAGCGGTAACATTCACCGCATCTTTAATCAGCTTGCCATCAAGTTTTGCCACAAATAAATGATTACGGGCATGATCTTCCCAAGTATCCCAATGACGCACCATTAACTGCTTGTACTCGCGTCCTGAAGTTTTGCTTTCAGCGAGTGCTTGTTGCTTATCCACTGTACACGCAAGGTCTTTACAGTCAGGTGAAACGCGCATGGTCATCACAACTTGCGAACCATCTGCAGATAATTTGTAGCCGTTAACGTCTAATGGTAAGTCAGAAACCGCCATGGCTTCGCCGCCAGTAAGCGACAAATTATAGAGTTGACTAGAGCCATTACGTGCAGCTAAGAAATAAATCGACTTGTTATCAGGCGCAAAGGCGACATCATGCTCAGTGCCTTTGGCAGAGGTAATTTGCTTTGGCGCCGCGTTGGCATTGGTTAAATCAAGGCTATATAAGTCAGAGCTTGACTCGCCTTGTTCATCAATGACTTTAACGCCATATACCAGCGTTTTGCCATCATGTGATACAGCCGTTGAGTGCAGCTTGTTAAGATTGACTAAATGTTGAACCGTAAATGGCTCTGGCGTCGCCGCGATAGCAGTACTGAGCATACCAGAGGCTGCTAGCGCGACTAAAAGAGAGGATTTTTTCATTGTTATGGTTTCTCTGTTAAAAATGGCAACTAATACGGTGCTTAAAGCATCATAAAATACATATTCATGTTTAAGCGGCAGGTATTAGTAGAAAAATGCAGTTTGCAGACTAACGAATGCAAAACGCTCAAGCAACTGCTTTTTGTAAGCAATTCCTCAAGCGTTCTTCACACGTCCATACGCAACTATTTTTTAGCGTTTTCGATGTTCACTTTCCACACCGCTGGGCCAGTATCATGGGCATTAACACCTTGGCTGTCTACCGCAACCGTTACCGGCATATCTTGTACTTCAAACTCGTAAATGGCTTCCATTCCTAAGTCTTCAAAAGCCACCACTCTCGACTTTTTAATCGCCTTAGACACTAGGTAAGCTGCACCACCTACGGCCATCAAATAAACCGCTTTATGCTGCTTAATGGATTCTACCGTTTGCGGACCACGCTCAGATTTACCAATCATGCCCATTAAACCGGTTTTCTCGAGCATTAAATCGGTAAACTTGTCCATGCGCGTAGCTGTTGTCGGGCCTGCAGGGCCAACAACTTCATCACCAACAGGGTCTACTGGGCCGACGTAGTAAATGAACTTACCAGTGAAATCAACACCATCAGGTAAACCTTCACCTGATTCAATCAGAGTTTGAATACGCTTATGCGCAGCATCACGACCCGTTAGCATTTTGCCGTTGAGTAATAATGTGTCACCACTTTTCCACTTTTCGATCTCAGCTTGAGTCACATTATCTAAATCAACTCTGTGGGTGTTCTCACCTGCTTCACGAGTGATTTCAGGCCAATCTTCCAGTGAAGGTGGTGATAAGTCAGCTGGGCCAGTACCATCTAAATGGAAATGAACATGGCGCGTTGCTGCACAATTAGGGATCATTACCACAGGCTTAGAAGCGGCATGGGTTGGCGCTGACTTAATTTTAATGTCCAGTACCGTTGTTAACCCGCCTAAACCTTGTGCGCCAATACCTAAATCATTCGCTCGATTGAAGATTTCTAAACGCAGCTTTTCTTCAGTTGTTTCTGGACCTCGTTCAATTAGCTCATGAATATCAATAGGATCCATTAATGATTCTTTCGCCATGACAGCGGCTTTTTCAGCTGTACCGCCAATGCCTATGCCAAGCATACCCGGAGGACACCAACCTGCACCCATTGTTGGCAGTGTTTTCTCAACCCAAGCTGCAATATCATCAGACGGGTTTAACATCACCATTTTAGACTTGTTTTCAGACCCGCCGCCTTTCGCTGCAATCATGACTTCTACCTGATTGCCAGCCACCATATCGATGTGGACTACCGAGGGCGTGTTATCACGAGTATTTTTACGGGTACCGGCTGGGTCTGCAACAATTGATGCACGCAGCGGGTTATCTGGATTGGTATAAGCACGGCGAACGCCTTCATCTACCATTTGCTGTACTGTCATGTCAGTCTTGTCCCACTGAACATCCATCCCTACTTTTACAAATGTAGTGACAATGCCAGTGTCTTGACATAAAGGACGTTTACCTTCAGCAGACATGCGTGAATTAATTAAGATTTGAGCTATGGCATCTTTCGCGGCTGGGCTTTGCTCACGTTGATACGCTTCATGCATCGCATCAACAAAATCTTTTGGGTGATAATAAGAAATATATTGTAATGAATCGGCAATGCTCTCAATAAAATCGGCTTGCTTGATTACTACAGATTGAGAAGGGTTGTCACTATTCATAGACATATAGGGGCGCTCCTGCAGCCTGTTTGGCTTTGATTATATATTTTTTTGTGAGGGTCTGTTTATCTTTGCTGATTAGAATTTGTTCGAATTAAAAGCACTTTAATCGCGGCGTGAGCGATGACGTTTAGTAACCTAAACAAATTCGCTTATAACAATGAGTAAAGTACTTTTAAACGAACCTTACAGGCAGCACTTGTTGTCATTACTACGGCGTTAACGACTTATTATGTGGAATAACCACACATCAAAGTCGCGGCCTTGTATAAATTTCCAACAAGTCGCTGCAAAAATAATCCTGAAAGATGACCAGACCCTAATCCTTTTATGGCCAGTATGATACTCTTTCCATCCATTTTGGGCTACTCCACTTTTATACATAAGGGCAAAAGATGTTATCGCGCTTAAACCACGCACTCGCCATAAAAGCACTCGACTGGAAAATTGATAGTAAAGCGTTATTTAGCCATTTTGCGCACACGCCTTG
This sequence comes from Shewanella maritima, assembly GCF_043643735.1. Lineage (GTDB taxonomy): Bacteria > Pseudomonadota > Gammaproteobacteria > Enterobacterales > Shewanellaceae > Shewanella > Shewanella maritima_A. The sequence goes on along the minus strand of NZ_JBHZSM010000022.1, from coordinate 9,925 downwards.
GGCAATACTATTAGATTCAGCCCATGCCGAACATGAAGATGCTCAGTTTGATATTATCGCGTTTAACCCTATTGCCACGTTAACGGCACAAAATGAGCACGTTTGTTTTCAAAGTAAACAAGCACAAACTGACAAACTGACTATTGAGCTTACTGAACTGCTCAACACTCAAACCCAAGCATTAGATGCGTTGAACATCGCCCAGCAAGCGCTTTACCCCACAGCATATGAATGCCAGCTGCCTTTCAGCGCGGGGGCACTAGGCAGTTTTAGTTATGATCTTGGCCGGCAACTTGAAACCATTAACTCCGTGGCGAGTGATGATATTAACTTGCCACAATTGAATATTGGTTTTTATGACTTTGTATTAGTGTTCGATTATCAGCAAGATTGCTGGTATGCCTGTCATTACTTAGGCCAGCAAGCCCTAGATGAGCAACTTGAAGCGTTGCGAGGTATCATCAAAACATTACACTCATCAGTAAACTCTCATTCACCAACAGGCTCGCTTGGTATTTTTGCGAACGCGAGTCAACGCGATAATGCCTTCAAGTTAACCCGTGATTGGCATACCCAAATCACTAAAGACAGTTACCTTGAAAAATTTGAACAAGTGCAAGCGTATTTACTCAGCGGCGATTGTTATCAAATCAATTTAACCCAAAGATTTGAAGCGCCATATCAAGGTGATGAATGGCAAGCTTATTGCCAATTATCACAGGCAAACAAGGCCCCATTCTCAGCGTTTATGCGTCTTGAGAATAATTGCATTTTATCGATTTCACCCGAGCGTTTTATACAAAAGCGTGCAACGCAAGTTCAAACCAAGCCCATCAAAGGCACATTACCCCGTAGTAACGACCCTCAAACCGATAAAGCATTAGCAAAACAATTACAGCATTCAGAAAAAGACCGCGCCGAAAACTTAATGATTGTTGACTTATTACGTAACGATATCGGCCGAATAGCCGCACCAGGCAGTGTAAAAGTACCTAAGTTATTTGATATAGAAAGCTTTCCTGCTGTTCATCACTTAGTCAGCACTATCACGGCCACATTAGATAAGCAATTCAATGCCGTAGATGTATTAAAAGCCACATTCCCAGGCGGATCGATTACTGGCGCACCTAAAATTCGTGCCATGGAAATTATTGAGGAATTAGAACCCTCACGACGCAGCATTTATTGCGGCAGCATTGGCTATATCAGTCAAGACGGCAACATGGATACCAGTATCACCATTCGTACCCTCGCGACGGATAATCAAAAAATATATTGCTGGGCTGGCGGTGGTATCGTGGCTGATTCAATCGGTGAGGCTGAGTATCAAGAGTCATTTGATAAGGTCAGTAAAATATTGCCTGTATTGTCACAACAGCCTTGAGTGGGTAAACAGCCTTGAGCGATATAAACAGCCCTGCGCGATATAAACAGCCACGAACGGTTACCAACCTTAATTAAGCATCACACCATCCAATTGGCACATTTTATAAAATGCTGTTTATACTTATTTTAATTAAGAACTGGAGGCGCTATGGATAAAGCATTACAGACCATGATTGACAATATGCCCGAGAAAACAGGCAAAGCACTACCTGAATGGCTGGCATTATTATCAACTCAGCAATTTGAAAAACATTCTCAGGCAGTCAACTTTTTAAAATCTGAACACGGTGTTAGCCATGGCTTTGCCAATACCATAGTGACCCTATCTAAAAACGACAATGCTTCCGAACAAGATCTCGTGTCAGCACAATATCAAGGTAAAGAAAATTTATTGCCGATTTATCAGCGACTACATGAAATCATCAGTGAGTTTGGTCGTGATGTGACTGTCACGCCAAAAAAGACCAGTGTCAGTTTCATTCGTAAAAGGCAGTTTGCCCTCGTTAAACCGGCTACTAAAACAAGAATAGACTTAGGCTTAAAGCTTAAGGATGTAGAGATACAGGGGAAATTAGAAGGCTCTGGCCCATTTGGCACCATGTGTACCCATCGAATACAGCTAAAGCAAATAACTGATATCGATGATGAAGTCTGCCAATGGCTAAGTAAGGCTTATGATATGTCAGTGTAAAACCCAATCAATAGTGGTAGGGCTAATCGCTATGATGTTTTTTCGCTATCTATCTCGGGTTGCTTCACTAAATGCCCCATAAATTCTGACAAACCTACGTGTTTACGAATGCGTTCAGCCCATAGGCCCCCCGCTAAAAACCCGAGTAATGCAAAACTGGGCAGCGCGAACTCACCTATTGAGCCACTGGAATTGACATGAACGAAAAAACCTATGAAAACACCAATCAAGGTTGGCGAAAATGCCACAGCTAACCAAAGCATGACTTGGATTAATATCCCGAAAACTTTCATCTAACTCCTGAAATAAGGTTTACCTAAAAGCCAAACCTTTCCTTTTTATTGTTATTTCTTACTTGCTTTGGACCAACTTTATCCGCGAGTACTACTCATCAATAAAGCAATACTTTACATTTACTGGCTAAGCCAAACAGCTAGCCGTAACGATTAAACATCACTGTAAATATAAGTACTTAGAATATGTTCAGTATCGTTTTTGGATGAAATTTAAGCTGAATCATTTAAAAAGCGTCAATAATTTAATCGATTTCACATAATTTTACTAGCACAAAAGTTTTACATATAGGTTGAGCCTATAAGCAGAGTCATTTATTAAGGCAACCTGACTAGTATTAAAAGATATTTATTTCAGAGCATAAAAATGCCGAATGAATATTAATTCACTCGGCATTTTTGCGTGAGTATAATGATTACGATTTGCTAAATCCTAGCGTGCTGACGCACTTTGCCAAAGTCAGCCAAAATGGCATAGGCACATGGAATGATAAATAACACCAACAATGTTGAAGCAAAAATGCCAAACACTATCGATACCACTAACGGCTGGACGACTTGTGCTTGTAAACTTGTCTCAAGCAGTAATGGTAACAGGCCTGCTGCAGTCGTTAACGAAGTTAAAAAGACCGCCCTAAACCGCTCACGACTGGCACTCACTACCGCCTGCTGTACATCTTCACCCAGTTCAACATGATGGCGAATATACTGCACCAGTAGAATCGAGTCGTTCACCACAATACCTGCCAATGAAATAAAACCCATTACCGACGGCATCGACATATTGTGACCTAGCAAGAAATGCCCCCATAACACACCAATTAATGATAATGGGATAGCTAACATCACAATCAAGGGTTCTAAATAACTTCTAAATTGGAAACTTAAAATGGCAAATAAGCCAAATAAACCAATAATAAAGCCTTTCATCAAAGAGTCTGCGGTTTTAGAAGTTTCTTTGGCGCTACCTTCAAAATCTACCCGAATATCTGGAAACTGCGCTTTGATTAGCGGCACCCATTCTTGACGAATTTTGGCGTTAGTTTCTGTACTATTGGCGATGCGATTATCCACATCAGCCATTACCGTAATGGTGCGCAAGCCATCAATTCGCTGAATGCGCACATATGAACGTTGAAATTCAAGGTTTGCCACAGCCGACAAAGGTAATTGGCTACCATCACTGAGCATAATGGGAAAATTAGCCAGAGCTTGTAAGTCCCCTGCTTGCTGTTTGTTTAACCGAACATCAATTTCAATATTTTCTGGTCCCACCTGGATTTCATCCGCGGTTTGGCCAAAGTAAGCACTGCGAAGTTGTGTCGCCACCATTTGACCATCAATACCAAAGCTTTCCGCTCCCGGCCTTAAACTGACTTTGACCTCTTCTTTACCCGGTCGCATGTCATCCATGATGCCATTGATCCCAGAAAATTGGCTTAAGTAATCTTGCAATGACACCGACGCTTGCTTTAGCTGACTTAAGTCATCCCCCTGTAATCTCAGCTCAATATCTCGACCAGCCGGTCCCATTGATGGCTGCTTAAATACCACGGCAATGGGCTCGACCATTTCGCCACTCGCCTGACGCCAAGCATGTAAAAAGTTTTCTATTTCAGTATTTCGTGTCTCAGCTGATAACAAGTCTAAGCGCACTGTTGCCACGTGAGGACCTGACTCTCCTGCATCAGCATTAAAATTAAACTGTGCAGTCATATCCCGTATAAGCGGCTCAGGTTCATTGTTATCTTGCGTATAACGTTCACCAGCTATTTTTGCCTGTGCAAGCACATGATCAACCACCGCTTGAGTTTGCGACAAGGTTGAGCCTGGTGGAAGTAAAATACGCGCTTCAGCTATATCGCCATCTAATTCTGGAAATGGCACAAACTTCAAGGCACCACCGGCTAATAGCGAAAAGGATAAAAACAGGACACCAAGGGTAATACCCACACTGGCATAGCGCCACTTCACCACATGGGTGACGGCAGTGACTAGTTGATTATCTCTAAAGCGTTCAAACTCAGCTAAAAAACGCAATTTAAAGCGTAAAAAAGGATTAGATTGCCCTTGTTGCTGCTTTTCATGTTTAAGCGAATGGTTCAAATGATTAGGCAAAATGATAAAGGCTTCTATCAAGCTAATAGATAGCACCATTATCAATACCACAGGGATTTGCGACAATACGGCGCCCATTTGGCCATCAAGACCTAATAAACTGCTAAAGATGAGCACCGTCGTGATAAATGATGAAATCACCCCAGGCGCCACTTTTTTCACCCCTTGTATCACCGCATCTTCAATATCTAACCCTTTATCAACATGAGAAGCAATCGACTCGGATATGACAATGGCATCATCCATCATGATACCGATAGCCATCAGTAATCCCACTAAACTCATGATATTGATAGATACACCAAGCACACTCATTAAATAAAGGCCACCAAGAAATGCCACAGGTAAGCCTGCTGCAACCCAAAATGAGTACCGTAAAGAAAAAAACAGCCACATACTGAAGAACACTAGGATAATCCCTTGCCAACCATTGGTTAGCATCATATCCAGTCGGTCTTTTAGCAAAGATGACAAATCGTTGGTTAAGGTGAGAGTAATGCCATCAGGTGCAATCAAACGCTCCTTCTCAATAAAGTCATTCACCTGCTGCTTAATGGTCAGCGCATCGTCAGCTTTGTTTTTCTGGATTTTAATGATGGCCGCAGGTTTGCCATTGAACATCACGTGCTCTTCATCTAAATCAAAGCGATCGGTTATGGTGGCAATATCGCCTAGGCGAACCACACTACCGTCATTTTGCGAGGCAACGATTAATTGTGACAAAGAGCTCGGGGTGATCTTGCGTTCATCAAATCGGATTAATAAGTTTTTATCGGCAAGCTCTATGTTACCTGCTGGCATTTTTACATTTTGTCTACCCACAATATCGGCAATATCAGCAGCTGATAAGCCTAAACGACGCATATCAACTTCATTCAGTTCAACGCGGATCTGGTGATCAGAAAACCCTGAGATACTCACCAGTTTGATGCCACCATCGATTTTTAGTCGACGCTTTAAATCTTCAGCATAATATTTAAGGTCTGGCCAACTGGTCTGCGCCTCAATTGCAATATCAACAACCGGCTCAGCCCAATCTAGTTCCTTAACAATCGGCGATTCAATTTGTGCAGGGAAGTTTTTCACGGCATTGATTTGGGTTTGTACATCAATCAACATACGACCCATATCTGCATCGTCTTCAAGCTTAATGCTCATATTAGCAATGCCTTCTTGGGCATCACACTTCACTTCAACAATGTTAGATAATCCATCAACCGCATCTTCCATACTCAAACAAATGCTTTCTTCCACCTCAACAGGTGACGCACCAGGATACACTACGGAGGCTGTGATATAAGGCGGTGCAAACTCGGGAAAGGTCTCACGCTTAATTGAGCCGACATTCAGCAAACCTACTAACAAAAATGTCAGCATAATCAGGTTGGCAAGTGTGGGATGCTTTGTTACATATGCTATCACTGGCTGACTCCTGAATTATCTTGAGCCGCTTGTTCAAGCCTTAGCGCCATACCATCAATCGCAGGAATAAGATCATTAATAATTACCCTATCACCAGCAATAATATCACCACTGACAGCAACGCCATCCTCATGGCGAAATAACACATCAACAGGCACTATCTTAAGTTTATTGTCACCATCCATGACATATAACTGCTCGCTGTGAAGTGCTCTTTCTGGCACGGAAAACTGCTCAGTTTGATGACCATGAATGAGTGCTTTAACAAACATGCCATTAGTTAACGGCGGGCGAGTTAAAATATCTAACTGTGTAAAATCTTGCTCAACTTCTAAGAAGACCCCAATTGTGCCTTGGTTTGGGTTCACCGTCTCAGCCACACGTGTCACTTTCGCTGGCCACTCAAAACGGTTACTGCCAGCACTAAAAATGATACTTGCGTTTAGGTCAAACAATTCAATCGACGGCATATTCTGCTCATCTTTAGCCATATAGCTCAGCGACTGCACTAATTTACGCATATCTTGAATTGACAATTCAGCTTTGATTTCTGCAGTACCTAATTGATGGGCTATCAACATCACTTCACCATTTGCCACAACTTGGTTTTGCTCAATATTGACGTCAGATAACCTAGCATTAAAAGGTAAGATAATTTGGGTTTGATCTAACCTACGTTCGGCATCCTTTAACTGTGCTATATCCACTTGCTTTTGCGCCAAGGTCACATTGCGGTCATCAGGTAATACCTTGAGCGAATTTTGTAAGTCTTCCACCACATTGGTTTGCGCTAACAACGTTTGCTTCTGGCTTTCTAAGTCAGAGCTAGACACAAGGTTTTGTTTTTTAAGGGTTAGCTTACGTTGATATTCTTGCTCTGACAGTTCTAGTTTCTGTTGTTCTATCTCAAGGCTGCGCTGCAAGCTGCTTTCTTGTTGATCTAATTTCACTAACTGAGCTTCAGTTGAATTTAAACTGGCTTGTGCTTGCGCCAATTTTAACTCGTACTCCAAAGGGTCAATACTGAGCAGCAAAGTACCTTGTGGCAAAATACGACCTGTTTCCAATTGTGGATGACGATAAATCACTTCACCGGATACTTCGGCTAAGGCTTGCCATACATGTTTAGGCGACACACGACCAAAACCTTGAATAGTGGGAGAAGCCGGCTTGGGTTGTAGTGTGAGCACCTCGACTAAGCGCGCATTATTATATTCCGCCACCAATTTTGGTGAGGGTTTGAGTACAATCGCCAAAATTAAAATCAAAACACCCGCAGCAATACCTGGGATAACGAGGCGTTTTTTAGTGTTCATGAATAGCATCCTTTTTGAGTAACCCACGTTGAAGCAGGTTGATATTTTGCTGAGCAAGTTGTGTAAAAAATTCGGGAGTAAGTTTTAGGCCCATTCGTTCAGTGACATGTTGCGGCACTAGGAATGGAAAAATCATCAATGACATAAAGCTCAACTGTGCACTTTTAGCATCTACGTCATCACGTAACACACCTTGTTGCTTGAGCTTGTCAAAGAAAAACATATTGGGTTCTTGATGGATAAAGTTGAAAATGGCTGCTGTATCCGGAAATTCATCTCCTGAATGCTGCATATTTAAAATGCGGTACATTAATCTAGGGAATTGTGGGTTCTTGGCCATGACCTGATAATAGGTACTTAATAACTTTGCTGGAGATTGTGCTTGCGGCATTTTATGCACAGCATTGAGCTGATCAATCACGGGTTGAGCTGTTTCTTTGATCATACTGACAAACAATTGATCTTTAGCACCAAAGTAATATCGGATCAGCCCAGGATCTGTACCTGCTAATCGCGCAATTTGCCGTAAAGTCACTTGTGAATAATCATTGTCGATAAATAAGGTACGCGCCGCATTAATTAATTTGGCACGATTATCCGTTTCACCGACAGGTCTTCCTACAGACATCTCGCCCCCTAAATGTCTAATTCCTCACCTGTAGAATTATTTTAGTTCATGGCAGAGTTGGATGGCACAGAAATAATTCCTCTTATGTGAGTTAAAACAGAATTATCTTTGTTTTGGCCCATTGGGCTGCTGAACAACGATAATCAAAAAGGTTGTGATTATTGTTTTTTTGAAGCCTATACACCAGACTTCGTTTGTCGTTTGTATACGGATAAAAAGTCGTGGGTTTTCAACCCACACCCGAGCAAGAGGGTATCAACAGCTATACCCTCTTGCATCTCCCAGCCGCCCATCGCGAAATTTTCTGGGAAGCGAAAGATTTCCATATGGGATTTATCCAGCTTCTGACTTCATTTGTAGGCTGCTTCGGTCTTATTCTAAAATGCTAACGCTTCCGTCGGGCCATCCATGGCCCCCGAAAGCTAGACTGACATCCATGTCAGCCTCACGTCATTTTCTCTGCGACCTCAATTTAATGAGAACATTCAAATAAACATCAGAACAGTTCAAATGCGTCTGCGGGCTATTTCTTCTCCGTTTGAAGTGTCCTGAAACTTTCTTAAATTGTTGAGGGATTAACACTTCAATGGAGCGCTGAAGGGTTAATTCTTTTCAATATAAAGGTGGGGACAAGCACTGTCCTCCTTGACTCTGGTGTGGGCGAAGCGCCACGACTTGAAATCAGAAAATATATGGTTTAGTAAAGCACCACGACGTTAATCAATATTGATAAGAACTTGAATACAACTAGCCCATCAATACTGTCTATTTACACAGTTATAATTAAATATAGATTTTTTGCCCTTTTTACTTCTCGTTATGTAAAACGAAAAATTCTCGGTTTGCTTTATGAAACAATGTTATATCACTGATAATTAAGGGGTTAGTTCTTAGGGCTATTTACATAACGAGCCAAAAAATGGCTCGATTAACTAAAGTCTCGATTTCTCCCATCCCAATGGGTAATTGAACAGGCTAATAAAGGCTGATAAGTTACTAAAATTATTAATTAAAAAGCGCAAGGCGAAATGGACTTTAAGCCAAATGTTAATGGTTTAAACCGGAATTCTCGCTAATACGCTGTTATACATAAATGAAAATATTCGCGTTTATCATCTATATTTTGCTCTCCAAATTAAGTTTTGCTAGTGAGAGCATCACTTTCAGTGAGCAAATTGCTAGCGACTATGCCCGAACATCTATAGAGGAATGGTCTTTCGTTTCAGGTTACAAAATTGAACCTGATAAGTTGCTGGTTGAACCAACAATTCTTAAAGGCGTGGATCAAACTGGTAGCAAAATTGTGATGGTTCTATTTCCATCGAGCAAAGGCTCTTATCAAGTTACTTTTACTGTAAACAAAGACGGTTACTTGGACAAACAAGGTGTAGGCGCATGGATTTACACTATCTCGGAAATTAAAGAACAATTCGAACAGCAACCATTTGTACCTGAGGCGTAAATTATGTATAACAAGCTAATAAATAAGGACAAAAAACAGTTTGCTGTTTTCGTTCCTCAACATTTTAGCAAACTATTTTTTGCCCATTATTAGGGCGTTATACCCCACAAGTGGAGTTTAAATTAACAATGGAAGTTAATGAGCAATACAGTCAGGAAGCAAGAATACAATTAGACTTCTATTCCTTTATGGCTGTTGCGATATGGGTATGCTTTGGTGTTGCTATTACGTCAACTTTAGCAATGCATTTAGTTGTCACCACAACGGCAACCTCGACAGAGGTTGAATCATCAATGTTTCTGTTCTCCTCCGCAGTGTATGGTTTTTTAGGATTCCTTTTTTCACTTTTTGGCTCTGCTGGCATATATCCCTTTTACAAATTTTGGTGTGGTAAAAAAAGAGGCCAACGTGTTACTGGGCGCTTTGCCTTTATCAATCGCGGTGTATAACAAGCTGCTAAATCCAGATTCACTAAGGCTGTCATGCCATTTGCTGAGCAAATGGCCCGCCAGCACTTGGTTCACTTATTAGCAGGGCTACATGGACTCCCCTTTGTCAAGCAATAGTAATCTACAACAACAGTGGATCTGACAGAAGCTCTACATTCGG
>NZ_JBHZSM010000021.1:0-60496 GCF_043643735.1 Shewanella maritima | reverse complement strand
AACAAAGATACAGGCAAACCCTAATTGATGATAACCACCTACTGAAGTAGGTGGTTTAGGGCTGAAAATAAAAAAGCATCGACTGTCACAGTCGATGCTTTGTGGCAACACAGTCTACCTATCAAGCTGGTTGATTTAAATACTGCTCGAGCCTTTGCATCCCCTCATCAATGGATACCAAAGCTTGATAACCAAAGTCGCGTTTAGCTGCTGAAATATCAAAATAATGACTGGTGGATAATTGCTTAGCTACAAAGCGCGTCATGATTGGTTCTTGCTGCTTTCCAAGCCAACCATAAACTCGCTCCAATGTTGCACCAGCAGCATAGGCAACCGCTGCAGGGACACGTTTAGTCACTGGCGCAAGCTGTTTACAAGCCAAAATAAGATTCAGCATCTTAGCCATAGTAATGGGTTGATCATTACTTAAAAAATACGCATTACCGGCACATTTACCCGCAACAGTTAATTCCAAAGCAGCCAGAATATGTGCATAAGCAGCATTATCGACATAAATAGTGTCGACCAGTTTATCTTGTTTACCGACTAGCTTAAGTCTGCCAGCTTGAGCTCGCTCGATAACTCTTGGTACTAAATGGGGATCTTCTGGCCCCCAAATTAAATGCGGGCGCAATGCAGTCACTTTTAATTTATCGCTATTGGCCGCTAACATCTTTTTCTCAGCAATCGCCTTAGATTCGCCATAGTGATTAAGGTAATTAGCTGCGTAAGGTGCAGATTCATCAATGCCATTTTCGTCTTCACCTGCGAAGGTCACACTGGGAGTGCTGGTATAAACGAGGTAGCCTACATTCAGCTGCCGACATGCAGATATGATATTAGCTGCGCCATCAACATTAGGTGAAAAATAACTTTGTTTACTGCCCCATACCCCTGCTTTTGATGCGACATGAAACACGGCATCACAACCTTGCATTGCAGAAACGACATCATCAAGTTGGCTGATGTCACCTTGACGCATATCCACTCCGACTTGGTTTAACTGAGGATATTGACCACGTGCTAAGCCAACTACTTCAATGCCTGCGGCTAACAAACGTAAGCAAATAGCTTTACCAAGAAAGCCGCCTGCTCCGGTCACTAATACTTTTGAGACTTTTTGAGATAACTGTTGCAGGGCAAGCTGCTCTTGCTCATGAAGCTGATTAAGTTGTAATTGACTCATGGTTATTCTTTCCACTGTTTTTGGGCCCATACAGCCAGTTTTTCACGAAAAATTTTGGCATTGTGACGCACATCAACGGGAAAATCAGGGTGAATAAGGAATCGAGAAATTCCCTGAGTATGCTGATGACGTTGCGCGATATCCGTTAATGCTTGATATAACACATTGGCTTCAGAACAAGCTGATTGTTTATTCAGCTCAATACACACTAATGGCACAGTTTTACCGTTAACATTTACCCCAACAAGTGCAGAACGTTTTACCTGAGGATGGGTATTAAATACACGCTCACAAGGAATAGAGAAAAAGCGTTTAGTTTTTCCATCGCTACTGGAATCACTGCTGTCATCAACTTGACCATCAACTAAGTGCGCTTTACGGCCGCACATCCACAACAGCCCTTGTTCATCAAGGTAGCCCACATCGCCCATACGATGACGAACACTCTCCGCATCTTTTATCTTAGCGACCTTAGTGGCGGAATCGCGATGATAATAAGCCTGACTCGCCATTGGGCTTTTCACCACAATCTCACCTATTTCACCTGTTGCCAGTGATAAATCATCATGCCATTGACCAATAGGTTGCTCATCAATGGCAATGATAGCAACTTCGACGCCATTAATAGGCTTGCCTACACAAATGCCAGCACCATTATCTGTTTTGTCAGTTGTTGCCATTAACGCTTGGCTGCCAATCATGCTGATCGGCAAAGACTCTGTAGCGCCATAGGAATTAAGCACTTCTACGCCCTGATTAAGCATATGACTGAATAACTCGATTGACGCAATAGTGGCTGGTGCACCTGCTGAAATAACCCGCTTTATGCAAGGTAACTTATGCTGACGTTGGCTATCACTGTTAAAACCCGCTTGTCCTAAACGCTCTAGTAATGCTGGATTCACAAACATATTGCTGCATTGATATTGCTCAATTGCGGCAAATAAATTCTCAGGCTTGGCTGTAATCGGCTTGCTGGCGTCCATATCCGGTACGATTGATGCCATACCTAGTGCAGGTCCAAACAAAGAAAATAATGGGAACGTAGCTAAGTCTCGCTCACCTGGGCTAATGCCGTAATCATGTTTAAGTGCTGCTATTTGCCCCTCAAACATGCTGTGACTATACACCACACCTTTTGGTGTGCCGGTACTGCCACTGGTAAATAAAATAGCAGCCATATCATCAGCATCTAGATACACCATTGGATAAGCCGCATCGCTTTGCCCCAAAGCTACAATTGACTCTAAACTGATTGCACCTGATAACCAACGTTGTACGCCATTACCGCCAACATTAATGACTTTGGTGACACTGCCCTTGCCCCATCCTAATATTCTGCGTGCTAAATGCGCTTTTGGGATACCAATAAATGCATCTGGCTTAGACTCTGCGAAACATTGTTTCAGGTTACGGATCCCCATTCCAGGGTCGACTAAAATAGGAATAACTCCGGCTTTAAATAACGCAAAGGTCAGCGAGAAAAATTCGATACTTGGCGTGACCATTAATACGGCTTTCATGCCCTTAGTGATCCCAAATTTTTCCAGCCCATGTGCAATCACATCTGATTGCTGGTTCAAAGTTGCAAAATCCAGCTCTTGATAATCAAAACCATGCGCCCTAGCTTGCTGCACAGCAACAGCCAAAGCGGTTGGCGTCTCTTTAGCCGCATGCGCTAAATGACGGCAGATATTGGCATCTGCAACAGATGTTTGAGCACTATGTTGTTGAGTCATTGGCAATATTTCACAATTTATGGATAACGAGTTATGAGTAACGATTATTAGGTAACTGTTTTGTTTAAAAAGGTACGCGTATAAAAAACAAATAAAAAGGCTCCTAAGAGCCTTTGTTAGTTGCAGTCCCTTTTATTAAGGGTGCTTTGCAATAAAGTCTGTGATTAAGCCTATCACTTCTTGGCTGGCATCTTCTAGGATGTAATGCCCGCAATCGTCAAACTCATGAAACTCTGCATATGGCATGCGTTGTTTCCACTCCGCAAGGAAGTGTGCATCAAAGACAAAATCTTGTAGACCAAAACAAATCAACGTGGGTGTTTGCTGGAAATGCTTAAGGCTGTCACCAATATCTGTCACTAACTGATAATTTCTATCCGTCGGTTTCAACGGGATATCTTGAACAAAACGCAAAGTCGAAATGCGATTTTTCCAATTATTAAATGGCGCAACATAAGCTTGGCGCACAGCTTTATCCATTGGCTTACGTTTCACACCAACATAAGATGCAGCAGATGAAAACGCATTAAAGCCACGAACTAAAGCGGTACCTATTAAGGTTTCACGACAAACCCATAGCGCCCAAGGAAACGGCTTTGATTCAGGTAGGTGAAACGCGGCAGTATTCAAATACACGAGACGTTTAATGCGATCTGGATGACGTGCAGCGTAACCCGTACCAATCATCCCACCCCAGTCGTGCACAACTAGCGTGATATTTTGCTTTACTTCAAGACTGTCCAGTAACGCTTCTAGATCATCAATACGCTGCTCTAACGTATAGTCATATTGGGTATCATCTGGCTTATCTGACAAGCCGCAGCCCATATGGTCAGGCACAATACATTGATGATTTTCAGCTAATGCGCTCACAAGATTACGGTAATAGTAGCTCCAGCTTGGATTGCCATGCACCATGACCACTGGCTCGCCCTCACCTTCATTCAGGTAATGCAGTTTATTGCCATTCAGATCTAAAAAGTTTTGTTTAAAAGGCATTAAGTTTTCTAACATGATGTACCTAATTCTTATAATGATTATCGTGTCGGGTAAGGGTTTACAGTGATGTTGTTATCACTCAATTACCACTTAATACCTAGCATCATGCAGTTCAAACCACTGCCTATGCCTAAAAAACTTACCTGATCGCCACGACGGATAAAACCATTATCATGAGCGATAGCCGCTGTCACTGGCAAAGAAACGGTGCCCATATTGCCCAGTGATTCATAGGTTGGGTATTCTTTTTCGTGAGGAATACTCAATGCATTCAGTACCTGCCTACGGTTAGATGCACCCACCTGATGGCAAATCACTTTGTCTACTTGCTCAACAACCCAGTCACGTTGTGACAAGAAGTGCTCCCAAGTATGCTTAGCCAGCTCAACGCCTTCTTTTAATAAGGTAACAGCATCTGTACGCATAAATTCACGGTAAAGCATGTGACCCGCTTCTTGCAGACCCCATTGGCAAAGCTGATGATGTTCAGGAGCAGATAAATGACTCGCGCCTAATAGCTGATGCTGTCTATCTGTCGTTAACGGTAAACTACCATCCGTTAAAATCACCGCAATTGCACCAGAACCACCAGTCAATGTTGCCAGTGATTGGGCAAAGTTTTGCATTGTCGGTTCGGCAAGCATGTGATCAATCGTTGCATCGACAATATCGCGCGCAGATTCACAAGACACCACCATACCGGCTTTTATTTGGCCAAGTTCAATACGGTTAGCAATATCTAAAATGCCAGATAACACACCTAAGCATGCATTACTGATGTCATAGATGGCTGTGTCTTTCGATACACCTAATTCAGCAGCAATACGACATGCGGTAGCTGGTTCATGTTGATCGCGACATACCCCGGTGTAAACCACGGCACCCAGTTCGCTAACATCAATGCCAGTTTCTTTCACCGCTTTATTTGCAGCAGCAATCGCACCATCAGATAAACGATGCCCTTTTGGCCACCAGCGACGTTCCTTAATCCCTGTTAAAGCAGTCAACTGCCCCATAGGAATACGAAACTTTTGATACAATGGAGCAAGACGATTTTCTAGATCTGTGCTCGACACAACTTGAGGTGCTAGCTCGTAAGCCAGACTATTAATAAAGACGCGGGAGTATTTCATTAAATCGTATTTTTCGCTTAGCTGTTGGTCACTAAAGCAGCAACCCTATAATGAGGTATTTCAATAACCCGCCATTTGAACAAGATTAGCCCCAATATTCAATCAAAAACCGCATAAAGCTGGCTTTATTTAGCATATTTTTTCTTTGAACAAGGGTTTTCTCACAAAGTTATATCATTGATTTATTCATAATAAACTCAAATAGAATAACTGAAACAATGGTTTAATAACAAAATTAAAACAAACTGAAGCACTAATTGGCTTTATGTGCCCTAATCAGACAATTTCTTGGTGTAATACTGCTTACACAGAATTCAAACACTTCAACCTGATAATTATTTTCAACTAAGTAACAGGCTCTATCGATAACTAACCATTTTTCTAACGCACGTCTAAATAGGTGCGCAATCAAGTCAATCCGCTGCGTCAGTCTTTGGCGTTCAGTCCCAAGCTTAAGATAATAATCAAAGTCAATATCTTCAGTTAACGTCAGCTGTTTGGCATTCGCTGCCCATTGACAAAAGTTGGCGAACTGTCCACTTAATTGACTGCGTTTAATACTCGGAATCGGCAAGTACTCATTAATATTACGCTGCTGTCTTTGTAAACAATCAAAACCTAATCGCCAAGCAATCTCTTTCAAGCGTAATTGTTTTTGACTATCACTGGCTATCACGCTTTGTTGCAAAGGTAGTTGTAAATCATGACGGGATAAGCTGAAAGAAGCTTGTTTAGCAACACTTGATAAAGCTTGATACTGAGGTGTCTGTATCAAGTGATAACAACAAGGTGATATCGCAATAGATTGAGTTTGGGCTTGCGTGGCTAGGTTGAGTAATTTGACATGTAAATCACCACAAGCATGCAGCGCGACTGCGTATTGCTCTTGTCGTAATGGCGAAGCGATAGTTTTAGGGGTTGAAGTAGCAATTGCTTTTGAAGTAGTGACAGGAGTTGAAATAGCCACAGTAATTGCAGCTTCACCTCCAGCACTAGTCGCTTGATGATCTTTATTGGCAATGTTGAACACATCAGCACATTGGAATTGTTGCGGTAGTTGCCATCGCTGCGCAAAGGCTTGTCCTTCATCACATAATGCTTGCTGCCATTCAACACTGTGTACCGGCGTATCATGAAGCTTTGCTAGATAGCGGCCTAAGTGCCCTTTACCTGCACACCACTCCAGTATGGGTGTTTGCGGGGTAATGTAGTTAGAAAACCGTTCTATTTGTTGCCATTTTCGGCCTTTGATATGTGCTGAGAAGTGGCTTTTAATCGCTTCTGGCAGTTGCTTATCATTAACACCTGCTTGTACTTGAACGCTGTTATCGATGACATCAGTTAATAGGCTTTGTAATTGTTGCGACTCAAGATCACTGAGCTGCATGTCTTGAGCTATCACAGGTAAAAAACGCTCAACCAGTAAAGATTGATCAGCATCGAGTGCATCTATCTCACTGTCTGCAACTTGCCACACACTATCTGCCAGCATAGGAAACTGTGCCTGCCAAGGCAATTCATCACAATCAAATGCTTTTACTTGCCATAGGGCCCGATATGCAGCTAAACACGCTGATAATTGCGTCATTTGTTGATGTAAATCCACACTCGGCCTGCTATTCATTACCTTGTATTGTTCCCATTTAGACGCAAAATCAAAAAAGGTGCAACAATACTTGCCGCACCTATTGGTTAACTGTTAATGAGTGTATGACTAAGTCGCTTTAGCCGCTACTTTAGTCGCCATGCGTTTACCCAACCAGACGCCCATTAACAGAGGCGCGAAAAATATCATGACCAAGAATAAGATGAAATACACAATCACACTTTTGATGGTTTCAAGCACCTTATCAAACACCAAGTTGACCGTATTTTGGGTCATTTGATCTAATTGCAACATTGCTGCATCTCGTTCATCACTGATTAATTGTGAAATATGCTGACGCTCACTCATGATCAATAAAGATAACGCCTCGCGTTCTTTAGATAACTGCAGCAATTTGTCGTCTGCAATCAGGCTCATCTCATTAACCAGTGGCATCAATTCATGACGCAACTCAACTGTTAGCTGCTGAATCAACTCAGGTGACTGCTGCATGAGCTGCTGAAACTGTTTGCTGGTCGTTGCAAGGTTTTGCAATGCTTGCTGAATTTCTTGTGGGCCAATAGAAGCTTGAAGGCTGTACAACTCTGCTTTCCAGCCCAGAGTTTTGGGCATTTGCTCAGTCGTCATGGCCATTCTATCTGAAATATCGCTCAAGACTTCAGGCATAGTACCAAAAGTGGTAATAACTTCAGTCTCTGAGAGGCCTGTATAAACTAACCATTCTTGAAATGATGGTGTTCTGTAGAAGCTTAAATTGGCTAAAGGATGATGAGCTGCAAATTGCTCAACAAAAGCGACATCCCGCTCATAGTCACCATTACGTGAAAACCGTTTAGCCGTTGCGGTAAAGTAAATTGATAACTGTTTAGACACTTCAATTGCGGCAGTTTGCTGCTCGGCAAATACGTTTTGCCCCGCTCCAGTTTCAAAAAACTGATGCATTTGCTCGGTGAACACCCAAGTGTCAATCATCGCTGCCACAGGTGAAGCCTGAAATATTGCTTGCTGTAAACTCTGCTGTGAATGAATTTTCCATAATAGAGTATTTGCAATGATTTGCGGGTCGTCCGTATTGGCAGCAATTTCATCAGCAATCCGCTCCACATCATTATAGAAGCGGTAACTGAATTCACGGCTAAATATGCGCATATTCAACTGTTCTTTACTCAATGGCTCAGCGTTATTTTCAAAAGTGACTTCTAATAATGAACAACCCGTTAAACTGGTCACCATAAAAACAATCGTGAGAAAAAATGACGTTGAACGCTGTAATAACCTGTTTATGACTACAGCCATAATGCTACCCTCTTAACAAAGCAAAACATTAATAACAAACTGGCAACTCACCATAAGCAATTTGACACTTATTTTTGACAAGTGATTCGCCATTAATACAAATTAAAAGCAAAATAAAAACACTTACACAATAACGTTAACCATTTGATATGTATGACTTATATCATATCTTTTGTTCGTAAATTACACCTTAAAAAATGGCTGTATACGAGAAAGAAATAAATTGTTGAGGTTTATGTAACCGATGCGGCTTGTGGTTGTGTGTGTCAAAAAACTAAAAAGAAAGGAGTGTAAATGCAGTCACCTTGTGTCGCACGATGTGGTTTGAATGATGATGACTACTGTATGGGGTGTTTCCGTCATATTGATGAAATTGTCACGTGGTCACAAGCAACGGATGCACAAAAACAACAAATTTGGCAACGACTAGCGCAACGTAAGCAGCAATTTGCGGGTGAACAAAATAGCCAAGGGCTTAGCCGTGATAAATGGCTAGAGACAGAGGCAAGGTTAAAGCAGTGCGATTAATGCAGCGATAAACTGTAAAAGCCAAATCACTCATTCACTTACTGCTGTTATGCTATGTGACTTTTACTGAACTTGGTATTTTTCAAGCCGATACAAAAATGCCTTGTAGCTGAGGCCAAGGAATTGCGCTGCTTTGGTTTTATTACCATTGAATTTTGACAAGGCCTGCATTAAACAGCTCTTCTCTATGCTTTCCCATTGAATACCTTGTTCGGGTAAGTTAAACATAAAGTCTGCATTTGAAGAGGCCATTGGTTGTAACCCTTCACACAATTCTTGCTCATCACCCAATAGTACAAAGCGTTCAATTCGATTAGCTAACTCGCGCACATTGCCCGGCCATGCATAATCCAACATCCGCTTTTTGGCTTGTGTCGATAATGTCGGCGCAGGTAATTGATAGTTTTTACTGTGTAAACGGGTGAAATGCTCAATCAATTGGCCTATATCTTCCTGACGCTCTCTTAAAGCAGGCATATTGATAGGTACAACATTAAGACGATAATACAAATCTTCTCTAAAACGCCCTTGGGCAACTTCTTCGGCTAAATCTTTATGGGTTGCTGCGATGACTCGTACATCAAGTTGAATATCTTTGTGGCTACCTAAACGGTTAATTGTGCCTTCTTGTAAGAATCGTAATAATTTACTCTGTTGCAATAAGGGCAGCTCACCAATTTCATCCAGAAACAAGGTACCTTGGTTAGACGCTTCGATTTTGCCTACTTTATCGGTATTGGCACCAGTAAACGCGCCCTTTTCAGCGCCAAATAATTCTGCTTCCGCGAGTGATTCCGGTATTGCGCCGCAATTGATAGCAATGAAGGCTTGATGTTGCCTTGGCGATAGTTGATGTAATGCCCTTGCCGCTAATTCTTTACCTGTGCCGCTTTCCCCGCCAATTAATACGGTCACATCGGTTGAGCCAATACGGGTTAAGCGGTCATAAACCTGTTGCATACAAGGGGCTTTTCCAACTAGACCAACTAACGCTTTTTGCTCTGATAACTCATCGGTTAACCGTTTATTCTGGCGCTTTAAGCTTAATGCTTGAGCAACCTTATTTATCGATAACATTAACGCCTGTCGCTGATAAGGCTTAGTTAAATAGTCATCGGCTCCCAGTTGCATCGCATCCACAGCATGACTAATGGTGCCGTAGGCCGTGGCGATGATAAACCCAGTATCTGGATACTCTCTTTGCACATAATTCAATAAATCCATGCCTGTTAACTGACCTAGTTTCCAATCAGAAAACACAATATCCGGTGGTGATTGTTTAATGCGGACAATTGCGGCTTCTACACAATCAGCACTATCGATGACAAATGATTCAGAAGACAAAATTTGAACAATCAACCCCCTTTGTTCATGATCATCTTCTACAACTAAAATCCGTAATTTTTCCATTTCATTTTTCACTTAATTGTTTAATTTCTTAGTTAAGCGGATTGGTCTAGCCAGCATGAAGCTATTTTTTAAAGCTCAACTCAACAATAGTGCCGCCTTGTGGGTTATCAGTCACAGCAATATCACCTTGGTAGTGGCTGGTGATTATTTTTTTCGCTAAATAGAGCCCCATTCCAGAGCCTTCGGCTTTACTACTTATATGGGCTTCAAAGAGCTTATCTTTGATAGTGTTTTCTATGCCTACGCCGCTATCTGTCACAGTAACATGATATGACTCATCGGATTCAGATGTAGTAACTTCAATCGTTTGATGCTCGGTTGATGCTTCAACAGCGTTGGTGATGACAGAATGTAAGATGGTTCGAATTTCCGTTTCACTGCCCTTAATCGGCATATCAAGTAGTTGCACGACTTGAATAGCGGCCACTTTAGGGCTCATTTTCATTTCCAGTAAAATATCTTGCACAACGGTGTCAATGTTGATGCTTTGCTGCCTATCAATATCAGTGTTGCCGAGCGCAAGTAATGCTTGAATGTTTTTATCCATTACCATCATCTTTTGCCGAATTTTGTCATAGAGGCGAAGACGTTGTTGCTGATCATCTTGGATGCTAGCCTGATCAGCTAATAAACCAATAGTATGCAATGGATTACGTAGACTATGAGCAATACTTTTAGCCATTTGACCTAAGTCAGCAAGGTGCTGCTGCGCCGCCATGGATTGTTCTTTTTCATTCCAGTGCATAAGCTGTTTGCTCATACGGTTAAACCCTTGCATGATCTGCTGCAGCTCTTTGACACCTTGTTCAGGCACCGTCACGCCAAACTCCCCCTTACCAAGTGCCGTATGCCCTTGATGCAAAGCACTCAATGGCCGAGTAAATCTTGTCGTAAGCCAAAATGCAATGCATAAGGTTAGCAGACATGAAATGATCACCATCCATATTAATGACTCGCTAAACTTTTCAAGGGTATGCTTAGACTCGTTGCTTGGCACGTTAAATTGGCGAGAGTTAATCACAGTGCCATCATCAAAATGTTTTATCACTACTTGACCTTCATTTAGCCAGTTATCAGTATCAATATCTAAGTTATCTACTAATTGTTTTACTCTGGCTTCATATGCCGCAACAGCGTCTTTTTGTATTAATACTTGCTTGGTTACCAATGCTTGTTGTTGCTGTTGCAACTGCTGTGATTTCTGCTGTGTTTGTTGCTCGACAAGTTGCGAAATATATTCATTAATCTGTTGATTTAATTGTACTAAATCTTGTTGCCTTTGAACTTCGTCAAATTTTCGGTCCGATTGCGTGGATAGTCGAACATATTGCTCAGAAAGTGCTTCAATTTTTGCTTGCAATCTCGCTCGCTCAGCATCCTCTGCAGCTAGTTCCTCCTGATCCATAAAAATAATATCAAGTTCTATATCATCAAATGCTTGCTCAACAGATTGCAACTCATGCTCAACCTGCTCACGCACTCGTTGAACGCTTTCTGGCTCATCATGCTGATGTACATCATCATTTTGTACACCAAGCTTTTGAACATCATGGTTTTGCACATCAACAGTAATAAATTGTTGACCAGCGTCTGACAGTTGTTCAAACGCAAGTCTTATTACATCTTGAGATAACGTTTTAGAACTCTGCTGCAACTGTGCTTGCAACTCAGTTTTTACATAGTTCATTAACAAGAGCTGGCTTAATCCTAATGCCGTGATCAACAGACCGAATAACATGAACAAGTAAAAGCGGATTGACATAGTTTCTCCATAAAATGATGTTGTTGAAGCTGCATAAACTGAGCCTACAACTATCTATCAATATTTATACCAAGTTAGAGCATCTATCATTAAAAACCAATAACCCTAGAAAAATACATAAAATCAAACATATAAGCTAAATCCAATTGGCTAAACTTGTCCATTTCACTGTCATCGACTTAATGACATTTCCTCATATGAGGAAATTGATGTCTTAAATAAGGAAGTTTTATGATGATGATTCAATAGTCAGCTCAAGTAGTTCCCGCTTAACTAACTGAAAATACGTAATTAAGTAGGATTGGCACGCTACTGGCAACACTTAATTAACTGTAGCCAACTAACTTTAGTCATACAGTGACATCACTTAGCAGGGAAAGCCCATGCTGACTTTTGAAATAACCAATAGGACGTGAACCAATGAAATCAGTAAACGTAATGGCTCATACAGCTCTTTTTCACAAGTTTAACCAACAAATGCTGGCAATGGCTGTCAGCAGCATGTTGTTGATAGCGCCATTAACATCGCACGCTGCTACCGTCGACATTGAGAAAGCAGAACAAACTGCCAGCCAAAGCTATTCAGTAGCGATGCAAATTCAACAAGACAGTAATGACATCACACAGGCCAAAGTGAGTGTTGATGGTGATGAGCATGAATTTAATTTCACTCAAGATGAACTTAAGGATAACCAAGCGCTACAAGAAACACTGGCAGTTTTACCAGAGAAAGTACAGCAGTCTGTCATTGCAGCCCTTACTTCGCTCGATGGCAAACACAAAATGGCTATTATTAAAAAACAAAAACTGTCAGCAGAAGATCAACAAAAGCTGGCAGAACTGCACGAAAAATTAGCCTCAAAGCAAGCTGACATAGAAAAGAAAGTGCGTGTATTCGCGATTAAATCTGAAGATATGGCTGATAAACAATTAGAAATGGAAACATTAGCCAAAGAGATGGCAAAGCTTGGTGAAGATTATCAGGTAATGTTTGATGCTGAGTCTGCAGAAGTGGATGTAGAAATCCACCAATTGGCAGATGGTCTTGAAGCCATCGTTGAGCAAATTGTTGAAATTGAAACCCAAGGGTTAGAAGTTGATACACAGTTACTCGGTGAAGGCGAACATAAAGTGATGATAATCCACCATGATGGCGACAACGCCAGTGAGCAAATTGAGCGCCTGATTGAACACCATGATTTATCAGACGAGCAGAAACAAAAGCTACGTAAATTACTCGAAACTGACTAAGCCACTTGAGATTTCTGCTCCTAAAAAGGCTGCATTATGCAGCCTTTTTACCCTTCGTGTTCATCATGCTAAAATCATATTGCTAACTATCACATCATTTATCTTTCATTAAGTTATTGTTTTAGAAGTAGTGTCATATGTATGTCAGGTTCAAGTCGTGTTTTTATTACCGTTTTATTTGCATGATTGGGCTCACAGCAACAAAAGGAATTGATTCATGATTATTCGAAAACTCAGATTACAACGAGGTTGGTCACAGGAGCAATTGGCGCAACTAAGCGGGTTAAGTATTCGCACAATTCAACGCCTTGAGCGTGGGCAAAAGCCGAGTTTAGAATCATCCAATGCTCTTTCTGCTGTATTTGAAGTTGAACTTTCGACCTTTACTGAGGCAAATGACATGACAGATGATATTCGCGAGCAACAAAAACACCTAGACAGCAAAAATTTAACTATCGAAGAACAGCAGGCAATAGAGTATGTCAAAGACCTAAAAGGTTTTTATGGTTCACTGACAGCCTTTGCCATTTTTATTCCATTTATATTTATTTTGAATTACATGATTTCACCTCAGTATTACTGGGCGTGGTGGGCATTAATTGGCTGGGGGATTGGCATTGTCATTCACGGCGCTTTAGTATTTGAACTGTTTAGTTTTCATGATGCTAATTGGGAAAGAAAACAAGTAGAAAAACGACTTGGCCGAAAGCTCTAATAAGAATGATATTTCTGCAACCATCATCAATTAGGTGAGTAAGCCATAATTCTGTGAGCAGCTAATCGTATGTAAAGAATCCACCTATTGAAGTAGATGGTTTAGTGACTGAAAACAAAAAAGCCAGCAAGAAGCTGGCTTTTATATTGATGGTCAAACCTATAGATTACTTTTTCATCATGCTTTTTAAATCAGCAAATGGGTTATAAGTTGCCGCTTCTTGTTTGGTCTCTGTGGTACTGCCATAACGGATCAAATCTTCATATTTAGAATGCTCATTATCATGGCAATACAAGCATAATAATTCCCAGTTACTGCCATCAGACGGGTTATTATCATGATTATGGTCCACATGGTGCACAGTCAGTTCACTGAGGTTCTTATGGGTAAACTCACGAGTGCAGCGTCCACAAATCCATGGATATAGCTTTAACGCCTGTTCACGATAACCTTTCTCGCGATTGGATTTATATTCCCGTGCTTCAGCGAGCACTTTATCTAATTTACTTTGACCAGTGGACATATCAGTTCCTAACTTCAGCATTGATGATGCAATATAACCCCAAGTTCGTTCACTGTGAATACTTGGGGTGATAACACTGCTAATCTGTGACCAATTCTGAGTTAGTTAAGTGGACATAGTGCAAATAACGCTCATATTGATTGACAATATCTGCAATAATTTGCTCTTCGGTATACCCCATCACATCGTATTCTTGACCGCCGTGCTCTAAGAACACTTCGACTCGGAAATACTGTTCAGAATCAAACACTTCAACGTCAGTTCCCGTCATAGAAAATTCACGGATCCGCAAACCATACACAAACGGTAACGTCTCATCATTACCAATGACTAAACGGATACGTTCATCAATGGTATTAATGCTTGCCGGAACACGCTTTTCAGCAAAACTTTGTCTTACTTGCTCAAGTGCAGGCTTAGCCACTTTGTCTAAAAAGTCTTGTGCTTCATCATGACTTGGCATTGACACTAATACATCAATTCTATCTTTCCAACTCATGTTGGTTTTAGCAAATTGCACGCTGGTATTGTGTGATTGCACATTGTTTAGCTTTAACCAGTCATCTTGTAATGCTCTGAATAAGCCAAAACACATCAGTAACATGACAATTAAGAATGGCAAAGCACTGGCAATAGCAGCTGTCTGCAACGCTTGTAAACCACCCGCTAATAGTAACACCGCGGCGACAGCACCTTGCAGTACCGCCCAAAATACACGCTGCCATACAGGAGATTTTGGATCGCCACCCGAGGTGAGATTATCTATCACTAACGAGCCAGAGTCAGAAGAGGTCACAAAGAATGTCACCACTAAACATAGTGCAATAATTGACAGCACATTAGTCATAGGTAAGTGTTCAAAAAACTTGAACAAGGCCACAGACACATCGGTAGACACCGCTTGCGAAAGGTAATCAGCACCATGATTCATTATGGCGTCAATGGCTGAGTTACCGAACACGGTCATCCATAAGAAGGTTATCCCTGCAGGTACAAACAATACACCAACTAAGAATTCACGGATGGTTCTACCGCGCGATACGCGAGCAATAAAGGTACCAACGAATGGCGACCATGAAACCCACCAGCCCCAATACAAGAGTGTCCAACCACCAATCCAATCTTCTTTTTGTTCGTAGGCATATAAGTTAAATGTTTTGCCCACAATATCACTCAGGTAACCACCGGTGTTTTGTACAAATGCTTGCAACAGCACAACAGTTGGACCAAGTAAAAGCACCAGCAACATCAACAAAATGGCAAAGAATAAGTTAAATTCACTTAATCGTTTTACGCCCTTATCTAACCCAGAAAATACAGAAATAGTCGCAATGGATGAAATAACCGCAATCAGGGTAACCTGCACAGTGACATTATTAGGAATGCCTTCAAACATGTAACTTAATCCAGCGTTAACCTGGAACACACCAAAGCCAAGCGAGGTCGCAACACCAAACATGGTGCCTAATACCGCAAAGGTATCTACAGCATGACCAATTGGCCCATAAATTCTATCGCCAATTAATGGGTACAATGCTGAACGAGGCAACAAAGGCAATTTATGACGGTAACTAAAATACGCCAGACTCAGTGCCACTACAGCATAGATAGCCCAAGCATGAATACCCCAATGGAAAAAGGTAATTTTCATGGCTTCTTTGGCCGCTGCTATTGTTTCAGGTGTTGTGTCTGGTGGCGCAAGATAGTGCATGACAGGTTCTGCCACACCAAAAAACATCAAACCAATACCCATACCCGCTGAAAACAGCATGG
The DNA here is from genome assembly GCF_043643735.1 of Shewanella maritima. Lineage (GTDB taxonomy): Bacteria > Pseudomonadota > Gammaproteobacteria > Enterobacterales > Shewanellaceae > Shewanella > Shewanella maritima_A. The sequence goes on along the minus strand of NZ_JBHZSM010000021.1, from coordinate 44,575 downwards.
CTATCCAGCTTTTATAGCTGTAATCAGGTACAGAATGATCAGGGCCTAATTTAATATCACCGAAACGGCTAACCATCACAAACATGATAAAAATCATAAAGATGGCGACACTAAGAATATAGAACCAACCTGCCGTTTCCTCAAACCAGGATTGAACAGATTTAAAGATATTGCCAGATTGATCTGGCCAAATAGCACAAACAAGTACCATTAATACAATCAGTGTGACAGAAGAGAAAAATACAGGCGGGTTAATACGTGCCCTACGGAACATCATTACTCCTAGGTTGGAGATGCATTTAGAATATGAGCTGATTATTAAAGAAATTTTTCGTTATCGATTTAAATCAGAACAGAAAATACTAGCACATCAGCCATCATTGCGATGCGATAAATACCAAATAACATGACTTAATCAGCCATAAGTTATCAACAATGACAACTCAACAGTAAAAACGTAACAAAACCAACAAATCATCAGCATCATTAATTGCTTGAATTACAGATAAATAAGTCGCCGTCACACAGTAACTCGACCTGTAATCGTTCTAGTTAACCTTCAACACTGTCAATCAAGTTACTTTCAGAACCTTTATTGCAGATATGACGCAGCCTGTAGAAACTTACCACCTTACGCGAAGCTAATCTTTTTATTTGATTCAGAGTAAGAAGTTAACAACGAGTAAAACTAAAAAGCCACAGAGTAATCTGTGGCTTTTTGATATAAAAAAAATTTAACGATACGCTACACCAAAAGCAGGTTAACGAATTACGTCTTTTTCCATTTCTTCATATGTGGTATGACGTACATCTTTACCTTTTACAAAGTAAATTACGTACTCACAGATATTCTTACAACGGTCACCAACCCGTTCAACTGCTCGCGCTGCCCATAAGACGTCTAGCACACCTGGAATTGAACGCGGATCTTCCATCATATAAGTCATTAACTGACGAATGATACCTTCATATTCTTTATCAAGTTTGGCATCTTCTTTATGGAGTTCTAACGCTTTTTCAGCATCCATACGCGCTAATGCATCAAGGGTTGCATGTAATGTACGAGTGGCGTGACGTCCCATGCTTTCAATGCTAACTAATAACGGCTCTTGGCTTTTGGTACGCTTCTCGACTGCAGCTTTTGCAATACGTACACAGGCATCACCAATACGCTCAAGGTCTGTAATCGTTTTAGAAATGGTAATGATTAACCGCAAATCACTTGCTGCAGGTTGACGCTTAGCAATGATTCGGGTGCATTCTTCATCAATGGCCACTTCCATGCCATTGACCTTATGGTCGCCGGCGATCACTGCCTTAGCCAGTTCTGCATCTAAGCCCGCTAGTGCATCTAACGCCTGCTCTAATTGACGTTCAACAAGGCCACCCATGCTCAGAACGCGATTACGAATATCTTCTAGCTCAGCATTAAACTGACCTGAAATATGCTTGTTTAAGCTTTTATTTTCCATTTGTTTAACCTTCAATTCTATGAAATTTTCAGCCGCTTAATACGGCTGAAGTAAGTGCTGAGCGATTACCCGTAACGACCAGTAATATAATCTTCGGTTTTACGCTTTTTAGGCGTAGTAAAGATAGTATTGGTGTCAGCATATTCAATTAGCTCACCCATATACATGAAGGCTGTTTGGTCTGACACACGTGCAGCCTGTTGCATGTTATGAGTAACAATCACAACCGTATATTGTTTTTTAAGATCGGTTATCAATTCTTCGATGGTTAATGTTGAGATTGGATCCAGAGCTGATGTTGGTTCATCAAGCAATAAGACTTCTGGCTCAATCGCAATCGCACGTGCAATCACTAGACGCTGTTGCTGACCGCCCGAAAGACCGAATGCATTATCGTGTAGACGATCTTTCACTTCATCCCAAATTGCTGCACCGCGTAAAGAACGTTCAGCGGCTTCATCAAGTTCGCGACGGTTATTGACACCTTGCAGGCGCAAACCATAAACTACATTCTCATAGATTGATTTTGGGAATGGATTTGGACGCTGGAATACCATACCAACATTACGACGCAAGCTCGCGACATCAACGTTCTTGTGATAAATATTCTGCCCATGAAGCAGAATTTCACCATCAATCTTACAAGTATCAACTAAGTCATTCATACGGTTAATGCAACGTAGTAACGTCGACTTACCACAACCCGATGGACCAATAAATGCAGTCACCTGCTTTTTAGGGATCTTCATCGATACATCGAAAAGCGCCTGTTTGTCTGCATAACGTAAGTTTAAGTTACGGATCTCTAATGCGGTATCCTGTTCTGGCAAGTTAGCCAGGTCAACGGTTTCATTTTGCATTGCGGTTCTATCTATTGAAATCATGTTTTCTTATCCTCAGGATATCGCTAATTAGTGTTCTAGCGAACGGAATTTTTCACGTAAATGGTTGCGCACGCTGATGGCAGTTAAGTTAAGCGTGACAATCACCGAAACAAGCAAGAAAGAAGTGGCATATACCAAAGGTCTTGCTGCTTCAACGTTAGGGCTTTGGAAGCCTACGTCATAAATATGGAAGCCTAAGTGCATAAACTTACGCTCTAAATGTACAAACGGGAAGTTCATATCGATTGGCAATGTTGGTGCAAGTTTTACCACACCAACTAGCATTAATGGTGCTACCTCACCCGCTGCACGTGCAACCGCTAAGATAAGACCCGTCATAATTGCTGGGCTCGCCATTGGGATCACAATTCGCCACAGTGTCTCTGCTTTGGTAGCGCCTAACGCTAAACTACCTTGCCTGACTGAGCTAGGGATACGGCTCAAGCCTTCTTCGGTGGACACAATCACTACCGGTAATGTCAAAATCGCTAAGGTTAATGCAGACCAGATAACACCTGGAGAGCCAAAGGTGGGTGACGGTAACGCTTCAGGGTAAAACAGTTGGTCAATTGAACCACCTAACATGTAAACAAAGAAGCCTAAGCCGAAAACACCGTAAACAATGGAAGGTACACCGGCTAAGTTAATCACTGCAATGCGGATCATCTTAGTAATTGGGCCTTTCTTGGCATATTCATGTAAGTAAATCGCTGCAATCACACCAAATGGCGTCACAATCACGGCCATTAACATCACCATGAATACCGTACCAAAAATAGCGGGGAACACACCACCTTCAGTATTGGCTTCACGTGGGTCATCACTGACAAACCGACCTAAGCCAACAAACCAATGGCTAACTTTGCCAAGCAAAGACATGTGGTTGACGTAGCTTACATCAATCACGGTATCAAGGCGTAAAGTCACCTCTTCACCACGCATATCGCGAATAATAACCGAGTCACGTGCAGCATCATCTCGCATCGCAAACAGCTGCTTTTCTAGCACAAGGTAATCATCGTTTAGCGCTTTAACTTGACCGTCAATTTCAGATTTACGCTCTGGTGTCAGGTTACCATTAAGTTCAAACTTACGTTCTTTCAAACGTAAACGCTCTAAGCTGTAGTTAATAGCACCAATATCACTTTTCTGTAATGTTAAGGCTTCATCTGTAATGGCAACTGCTCGTGCAATTTGCTCGCCTAATTTAACCTCTAGCGCTTCACCTTCTAAATTAAGGCGCTTGCCATCTTCAATAACAGCGATGGGATAACCATAGAAGTTACCATTTTTAGTTCGCTCAAATTTGGCGACATCTTCAGGCACGCTGCGACTAACGATGTTCGTTTCATATATCCAACGAAAATCTAACCCAACAAACTCACGGTTACCTGTTTTTACTAGGTAGCGCGTAACAAACTCGCCGGGATGTTCATTGAACTTGTGACCTGCTGAAATTAATCGCTCAGTTGGCACTTCTTCTCTGTCATAGATTTCACCAATCAGAGTGCTCTTTTCACCGTTCTGGTCTAGCATCTCCCATTGATAGATATCTGCAGGCCAGAAATAGCTAAGGCCACGCCATGCAATCAGCAGCAATAAGCCTAATACAGCAATCAAGCTTAAACTGACCGCGCCACCTGTCATCCAAATCCAAGGTGAGCCTGATTTAAACCACTTACCCATTGCACAAACCTCTCAATACCAAAGGCGAAATGTTAAAAAGTAAAGTCATCATTCTTCCTTAAAGTGAGCTATAACGATCGCGCAAACGTTGACGGACAACTTCGGCAATGGTGTTGAAAAAGAAGGTAAATATAAACAGTACGAAGGCGGCCAAGAACAATACTCGGTAGTGCGAACTACCAATGGCTGACTCAGGCATTTCAACCGCAATGTTAGCGGCTAAGGTACGCATACCTTCGAACACGCTCCACTCTAGGATTGCCGTGTTACCTGTCGCCATTAATACAATCATGGTTTCACCAACTGCACGACCAAGCCCCATCATAACGGCTGAGAAAATTCCCGGACTTGCGGTCAATAACACCACGCGAGTCAAGGTTTGCCAGTTTGTTGCACCGAGTGCCAAACTGCCGTTAGATAAGTGACGCGGTACAGAGAAAATCGCATCTTCAGCAATCGAGAAGATAGTTGGAATGACCGCAAACCCCATCGCGATACCGACAACCAGCGCGTTACGTTGGTCAAAGGTAATGCCTAGGTCGTTTGTAATAAATTGGCGGGTGTTACCACCAAAGAAGGCCACTTCAACAATGGGGCTTAACTCAAATGCTAACCAGCCTACAAATAAAATCACAGGGATAAGCATCAATTCTTGGTAAGTCTCAGGTAAGCGTTGTTTCCATGAACCTGGCATCAAGTGCCATGCAAACGCCGTCGTCAAAATACCAATAGGCAACATGAGCAATAGCATAAAGATGCCTGGTAGGTGGTCTTCCACCAATGGTGCTAACCAAAGTCCCGCTAAGAAACCTAAAATTACCGTCGGCAATGCCTCCATAATTTCAATCGTTGGCTTAACAATGTTACGCACTTTAGGTGTCATGAAGTAAGCGGTATAAATCGCACCAGAAATCGCTAGAGGTACAGCAAATAACATGGCATAGAATGCGGCTTTCATGGTACCGAATGCTAATGGCATCAGACTCAATTTTGCTTCAAAGTCATCTGAACCTGAAGTTGATTGCCATACAAACTGCGGCTCAGGGTAACCTTCGTACCAGACTTTCTGCCACAGTGCACTCCACGATACTTCAGGGTGACTGTTGTCTACTCGTAATAAGTGCAACTTATTGCCAGCTTCCACTACTAGTGCATTAGAGCGAGGACTAAAGCCCATCGATAGTGGGTTAGCCATGTCAAACTTTTCAGCAAGTAACTTGCGCTGACTGGTGGTGTACAACAGGGTTAGTTCACCTTCTTCGCTCATCACAGCAAAGCTTTTACGGTAAAATTCTGTCGACAACACACTCGAAGGCGTAATGCGTTCAAAGTCCCTAATCTTCTGATAAACACGGCCTCTTTCACCATTTACCTGAAAATACTGACTGATATAACCATTGTCATAACTCACTAAAATTGAGCTTGCCCCAGCAAGTAAATCAATTGCGGTTACTTTGGCATTAGGTTCCGTTACATCAACAACTTGAAGCAGTTCTACTTCATCAGCGTAACGAACATCGAATACGAATAAGTTATTGCGAGCAGAGAAAATTAATTGGCGATGATCAGGCGTAATCAATACGTGTTTTGCATGATTTGGCACTTTAGGTATCACAGTTTCAATCGAGGTCCACTCAACTTCTTCTGTCATCATGTTTTCTTCGCCTTCAAGACGATTTAAACGCCAAACACCTGCATCATCTTGATAAGCGAAACTCATTTTGTCATCGCTGTAATCAAATACCAGATTATGTACGCCACCATTTTCATTAACTGAAAATGGTGTATCGCCCACTAAAGTCTTCATTCTTGGTGTAATTAAGCGTTGGTTATCAGGGTAACTAACCGCAAATTCAATGCCGTACACTTGTACCTGACCATTACTTAAACCGAGTGCAAACCGTTGTTCACTCGGCTCAGACATCGCACTGGATGTGACTGTTGCACCTTGTGGCAACTTAGGCTCATGGCGAGACATTAGCTGGCCAGACATTGAGGAGTAAAACTCGACAACGCCCTGCTGCGACACTCTGAATAACACTTCATTTTGCTCATCACTACCCACTTGCAGTACTGATGATTCACTATCAACTAATTCAATTTGATTGACGACTTCTACATCAGCACCGTCAAAAATAGGTTTGATAACATAAAGTAGGTAAAAGAAGATCAACAATAAGGCGACAAACACCATAGTGCCACCCACTGTTACTCCGACTTCAGCTGCTTTATCCTTAAATGCTCTTCGACCTGCATAGCCATCCTTTAGTAAGCTATTTGTCGCCGAACCAGGCTGTGTTACCTGACTTTCCATTAAGAACCTCTATAATTATTCATTTGCAAAATAAGCGCTTTGAAAGTGTAGTTTACTGTGCTAACAATAAGTAATTATTACACTTTTTCGTCAATTACATGATTAGCACTCTTTTTAGTGGTTGAGATTATATGACGTAAAGATGACAGTAGTGTTACAAAGCGTGATTTTATGACAAAGGAGAAGTATTCTATGATGCGTTACGTGATTACCCTGCAAGCTCCTGATAGAAAAGGATTAGTTGAGCACATTGCCAATGTGATAAGCCGTCATAATGGTAACTGGCTCGACTCAGAAATGCGCCACTTCGATGGGATTTTTGCAGCTATATTACAAATTGAAGTCCCTGCCCATAAATGTGACGAACTTATCGAATCCTTAGAATGCATTGAGGACCTACATTTAACCCATGCAAAGTCCACCAAACCTGAATCTCCAAGTCACAGTTTACGTTATCAAATTGTCGCCAATGACCGCCCTGGCCTCGTGCTACAAATATCTAATCAACTTAATAAAATTGGCATTAACATAGAACAATTTAGTAGTCAGTTTGAAAGTGCTAGCCATTCTGGTATTCCGTTATTCAAGGCAAGTGTCGTGTTAGGTATGGATGACGTCATTGATGAAGAGCAGATCGAGCAAGCATTGTTTACCCTTGGCGATGATGTAGTCATAGATAAACTCGATTAGCATGAACGAGATAAGTGGTAGCCGTGTTGATTCATTTTTGATGCTTAACACGGTACACTGCCCCTCATTATCATTGCCTCAAATCGATATGGAACTAGCATGATCGGCACATTATCAAAATTAAAAACCCGCCTTGATGAGCAACAACAAGTACAATATCAATTACCCGTTGGCGAACAGTTAGTTGATCTTAATCCACTAATCGGCCAAACATTATCACTCAGCCACACTGGTAACATTTATTGTTGTAGTTGTGGTAAGAAAACCAAAAAGAGCTACTCCCAAGGTCATTGTTACGTCTGCATGCAAAAGCTGGCAAGCTGCGACATGTGTATCATGAAACCCGAAACTTGCCATTTTGATCAGGGCACCTGTCGCGAACCCGGTTGGGCTGAGTCACACTGTTTTGTGCCCCACTATGTATACCTTTCCAATACATCAGGCATTAAAGTAGGCATTACTCGTCATACTCAAATTCCCACTCGTTGGATTGATCAAGGAGCCACGCAGGGCTTACCCATTTTCAAAGTCGCCACCCGTAAGTTATCAGGTTTAATTGAAATCGAATTAGCCAAATTCATTAATGACAAAACTCATTGGCAAGCAATGTTAAAAGGTCACAATGATGATGTTGATTTAACCAAAAAAGCGGCAGAACTTATCCCATTGATAGAGGATAAACTTCAATCTCTTGCAGACGAGTATGGTGATTTAAAAATAGAGCGCTTAGATAACAATATACAAGCAATTCAATACCCTATTACTGAATTCCCAACCAAGGTTAAGTCACATAACTTTGATAAAGTTGCTCAAGTCACAGGTGTGTTGCAAGGTATCAAAGGACAGTACCTTATTTTTGATACTGGCGTCATCAACATTCGTAAATTTGGATCTTATGAAGTAGAAGTATCTTACTAAGCAGCATGAACCGCTTTTGCTTTCTCACTGATTAACGACCATCAATAAAAAACCACCTTTCATAAGGTGGTTTTTTATGTTCTATAGCACCATTGACTATCGAATCGATATCGACAATACAAACAATGTTATTTCACTGGGATGTTATGTAGCATTTTTAAGGCTAATTCATCAAAGCGTTGCTCTCTATCAGTCAGTTTCGCATTAGGGTTAGTAAAGCCTTGGGCAAGTACACGCCAAACAGGTTGCTGCTGCATAGGACTAAACAGCGCGACCATTACAGACCCTTTTTCAAATTTATCATCAACGCCATGAGTAGATAACCCTGCAACTAATCCTGCTCGCTCTAATATTTCCGCATCACTCATTTGTGATTCTAAGGCTAAACCAAAGCCAATTAGCACATTGGCAGATTCATTGCTGTTAGCAAAACGGTAGCCCTTTTGTTGCATTATTTTGGTTAGTGATGCACGCATATGCCGCTGTATTTCGGCTTCCTCTTGCTCGCTATCGGTGTGGATAGTAAACATTGTCGGGTGCCAGCCAAGCAGTGCATTATCATTGCTTAATATGGCTGCATCACCAGATATCACCATGGTTAACCGCGATTGTGCAGTGTCAGTCTCAGTTGTTTGAGCACATCCCATAGTCAATACAGTAACGAGCACTGCTAGGCTTTTAGCCAAAATATTTGTCATAAAACAACCTATTAAGTTTGTAATGTAAGACAGTATAACGTCGCTTACCCTAACCTAACCTGACTGAAACCGAAAAACAAATGGAGATAAGCCAATTAACTTACATTTGTAACACTGAATTAAATTAAATAGCTGTCATCCCGCTAAGCTTGTAGAATGTTGTCCAGTGTTTTTCAAGACATATAAATCAACAATGGAACTGATTGCGGCTATCGCACTATTTGCATTTTCAGCAGGGATCACTCCTGGACCAAACAACATTATGTTAATGAGTTCGGGGGTCAATTTTGGCATAAAGTCTAGCTTGCCGCATTTGAGTGGCATTTGTGTTGGGTTCCCCTCAATGGTGCTTGCTGTAGGACTCGGGTTAAGTGCGCTGTTTCAGGCCTTTCCCGCAATACATACACTCATTAAAGTCGTTGGCATTGTTTATCTTTTGTATCTAGCCTGGCTGATTGCCAATAACCACAGCAAACTGGAAGGAAAAACAACCAGTAAACCCTTTAGCTTTTGGCAGGCGGCGGCTTTCCAGTGGGTAAACCCTAAAGGTTGGATTATGGCGATTGGCGCCATTGCAACCTTTACCTCCATGACGCAGCCATTAACAATGCAAGTTGTCATGATTGCTTGTATCTTTTTTTGTATTGCATTGCCTTGCGGCATTGTATGGTTAGGCTTTGGTGTCGCCCTTAAAAAGCTACTTAAAAATGATAAACAGCAACGCATATTTAATATCACTATGGCGTTATTACTCGTGCTTTCCATTATCCCTATGGTATTACCTCAATAAGGAGTCTTCTGTTGTCAAATTCTGTTAATGATCAGCACCCTAGTCTATTAGCTACACAGAACTGGGTTAAAAATGTCATCATGAAATACAACATTTGTCCCTTTGCTAGGCGTGAAATAGAAAGACAGTCCATTCGTTATAGCGTCATTGAGCACACCCAATTGAAGATGGTATTAAAATCGTTAATCAATGAATGTTTACTGCTTGATGAACAGCCGCAAATTGAAACCACCTTAGTGATCCTGCCACGTGGTTTTGAAGGGTTTTATGCTTATTTAGATTTGGTCGATATTGCCACAGATTTGTTAATTGAACAGGGTTATGAAGGCATTTATCAATTGGCTAGCTTTCATCCAGACTATTGCTTTGAAGGTGAAGCACAAGACAGTGCTGCAAATTACACCAATCGCTCCCCTTACCCAACAATACACATCATTCGTGAAGCAAGCATGGAACAAGCTTTAGCTAATTATGATGACCCAGAGTCCATACCTGAACGCAACATCGCCTTTGCAGAGCGCAAAGGCAGTGATTTTTTTATCAAACTATTACAGCAGTGCGCGTCGAGAAAATAATTGTCTTAGGCATGGTTCATCATTGATACCATGCCAAAATGTGGCTTTTAAAAGGCTTCATTGACGTTAAAGTAAAAGCCAGTTTCACCATCACCAAATGCTAGATCTAGGCGTAAATTTACTTTGGGTTTCACTTCAAAGCGATAGCCTAACCCCACTGTAGGCAAAATATCACTGTTCAGTAATTCATTCACTTCATCAGATAATACCCCCGCACCAGCCCAGTACACCATACCATGCCGCCCTGTCAGGTTTTGTCTGTATTCCACTTGCGCTAACAACATTTGTTCATCACGGTACCGACCAGAGGTATAACCACGAATTAAATCATCTCCACCAATGCGAGAGAGTCTATCCCAAGGTACATCGCCGTGAGTAAAACGGCCACGTACTTGCCAAGCTAGCACGTCATCTTGCATGATTGGCATGTACTGACTATATAACATATCAAGTACTTCAAAATTGGTTTTACTGCCGAATGATTTGCGATACACGCCAAGATCAATTTGAGCTAAAACGCCGTTCTCCGCTCTAAGGGTACTGTCACGAGTGTCGTAATTAATCATGGCATTGATCCCCATATTACGACTAGATTCTGACAAATCTTCTACATCAATGTCTGACTCGTTTATATCAATATTTCGAGTATCAACATAGCTATAATCAAGCCCTATTCCGGCAAAGCTGTTAGGCAAAATACGCTTTTGCCACATAGGAGTAATACGAAACTGACGGCTATCATAGTCAACTTTATTGTCGTCATCTCGGTTTAGCTCATAACCCACGCCATAATACACCTCTGGGATATTAAACAGCTCTAATCTGGCATAAAACCTTTGATTGTCATTATCATAATGGGTGTTATTTGTGACACTGACACCAAAGGCGCCAGTCGTTGATACTAAACCGTTAATGACTAACGATGACATTGGGTTTGATTCACCAGGCTCACCAACTTGATATAAGCCCACCGCCGATAAACCTAGACCTAATTCATATTCAGGATTGTAAAATGGTCCAGGTAAATAGCTAAAATCGATTGGTTTAGTTGGATCGAATTCACCATCAGCACCCAATTTTTCTAAAAAATCCTCAAACCAACTATCAACCTGTATTACTGCCGTATCCTCGGCATTAGCATCATGTGATTGACTCTGGGTTTCATTTGCAGATGTCTTACAAGTAAATACAGCTAACACGAGAATGCTTAGCTGGAAAAGCCATTTCATATAAACGCCCTATGGATTTAATTTATGTGCAGGTAATGGCTTAGGCAAGCGCTGAAATGCTTCAGGGCCAATCAGGTAAGGACGATTTGTTAACCACTCTTGTAACTGGCGTTGGTCTTCCTTGGCATTAAACTGACTAATCATACGAAACTGAGTCTGCGTGAATCCTTGCTGCCATAATGTCTCTGGTACATGTTCAAAACTGCTGGCAAATTTGTCATCGACAAACAGCCATTGCTTTGCAACTTCGTCAAAATCAATACCAAACAGTGAACTGGCCAATGACAGATCATGTTGCGGTTTAGCATTTTGGTATAAATCTGCAACCAGTGACCATTGCTCACTTTGGCTAGCAAGTTGTTCTGGTACAAGGTATGGCTGCTGTTGATCACCAAGTTGATAATGACGCAGCAAGACAAAAAACTTGTTGGGTAAACGAGCTTTTGAATCCCACCACATGCCATCGACAACATCCAGCAAAGCATTGGTGTGCGATTTTGACACAGGCTGTAGCCAAGTCAAAGAAGATTCTAACCATGAGGTCATATGAAAGTTAAATTGCTGGCGAGTCATGGCTTGATTATTGACGATAACGGCTAGGGCTATTTTAGCCCCCAACATATTTGAATAAATATCCTCGGGAGAGTATGCAGACACGTCTTCACTCCAAGGCGCATATGTTCGATAACCATGCCATTGTGCTAGTTCATGGGCTTCAGCCATGAAATAAGCCAACCTTGCGCCCATATTGGCAGCTAACTGCCACTTTTGCTCAGCAGTCAAACCACTGACATCAAATGCCGATAATTCGATATATCGCTCGCCAATTTCATACGGCAACTTAATGGTTTGTGCTTGGCCAAGCCTAGGGTGAATATGATAAAACAGCGCAACGGTATTATCTGCCGTGTCTCTTACGTGAGCTAAATCAATAAAGCCCCCACGTAGGGTGTATATGAGTCCATTAGCTTCCGTACGACGACTTGCATCTGGCGCAGGACGTTGAAAACTGAAGGTGCCAGCCTCGTATGCATGTGCGCCAATATCTTGCAATGCTACTGTATTAGCAATACGCACAAATGGCACGGGCAAGTTTGCCATATTCACTTTTTGGTTATAACCAAACGCACAACAAGGGCGTACTTTTTTGGGTAAACTCATCAAAGGCTGATGTGGTAAATCGACTTGAGTAAGCACAGCAGGATCTGGCACATCATCTAATGCTGTGGCAACGGCTGCTTCAGTTGGCGTTGCTTGTACACGCCAGTCATTATTAGAACAAGCAGCGAAAAACAGCCCCATTATGATTATGATGGCAAATTTAGCGACAGCAGCATTATTCATCTAAAAAATACTTCCTTATAGCCTCACTCACCTGTTCAGGGAAGTCATTGGATAAGGTATGTGAACCCTTAGCAATCACCAATATTTCACTGTCTAAGTATTGTGCAAAATCACGTCCTTGAGCCAAAGTAAATATGTTGTCACTCTCTCCCCAAATCAACATGGATGGCGGTAAGTCATCAGTAATATTAAGGCTCAACAATTCATCACGATACTCAGGTAAGGAGTCAATTAGATTACGTTTTTCATCAGCATTTGGTGCAAAGTATAATTGATGTATTTGCTCATCAATAAACCAAGGATACCAAGGGTAATTGGCAAAAGAATGTTCGAGCAGTAATCGTGTATCTTGACGGTCTTGAGGCACAAAAACATCTGCAATGTCTGTTTGGCCAAATTGCAGGGTTAATTGTGATAAATCGTCATCTGTAATAAATACCCCAGGACTTGCAAGCATCACCGCTTTAGCAATATGCGGTTCATTGATCATTAAATCAAATGTCACAAATCCACCATAGGACAAACCTGCAATAAATGTCTGAGGTAACTCAAGGTGTTGTATCAGTTCAGAAATAGCCTGAGTTTGCGCTTGAAGCGTTGCTGGTTTAGCACTATATGATTGGCCAAACCATACTAAATCAGGTGCGATGATATAAAAGTCATCTTGAAGTAGCTCAATCACATCAAACCAAGTATTGAGCGCCGTGCCACCTATACCATGAAGTAGAATAAGTGCAGGTTTAGACTTATCGTCACTGTGGATGTAGCTTAACTCACCACCATGCTCTAAGGCTAATATGTCAGTCTTAAACCCTTGATTAATAAGCTGCTTACGCTGCCCATCTTCAACCATTTTTACTACTGAGCAGCCCGACAGAAATATACTCAATATGCAGACAACAATTAAGCGCATAAATTAGAACCTATAGCCAAGTGCAATCATCAGGCTTTTGCGGGTGCCAAAACCGCCCTCGACAAGTAAATCAAACCCATTACCCAGTGCGACTTGACCACCGATTAAGCCATTCCATTGATCTTCTAAGTGCTGCTCTACTTCAAATCGCGCTTCAGGTCTTAGATTCCCTAAAGCTGGAATGATATCACCTAAATATCCACCAAACGTTTGTTGCACACGTTGGTACATAGCCCCCACCCACATTTGTGCTTCATTACCGAAAATTTGGGTGCGAATACCAGTTCGAGGTGAAATAACTAGTGAGCTGATCTCACCATCTAAAATATCTAAGTCTGTCAAAGTATAATTAGTATCAACCATGGCAAACCAATTGCCAATGCCCCCCACTAAAGTGACACCGCCGCCATAGGTAAGCCCTTCAAATTCTAAGTCAAAAGGCACTGCAATAGTTTGACTATCACCAATGGTTAAGTCGACCCAAGCTTTACTATTACCTTCGGTATAACCTAAAACGCCATACACATTCATAAAAGGCAATAACCACATGTCAGCTCTGAATGTGACGGTTTCAGAATCTTGAACGGCATCATTGCCTTCGATTTGAATTAAATCATCTAAGACTGGGCCTAAACCGTTTAATGATATTGAGTCGATAACTAATGGTTGGTCCATCGCCATATGGGTAAAATTAAACCCAAAAGGCTTCGGTAATTCATGACCTAAATCAATGGCATCTTGTGCCCAAATGGGAAACATACGCTCATAACGTTGCGGTACTTCAATGTCGATGTTGCTCTCAGAATTTTCAGCAGCAAAAGCCGTGGTGGTAAACATCATTACAGTCACAGCTGCAATTGAAAAGAATTTCATCATGTGGTGCCCCTCAACAACCTTAATGAATTCACTAGCAGTACTTAACTCTACACGGCCAGCTTGATATCGCCAGCTGTAACAATTGTCACAGTCTGTTATAAGCGAGGGCGGATTCTATGAGTCAAAACTTAATTTAATCTTAATAAGAGTTAAAATAGGGGCATAACAAGTCAAAGTTTGCAATACAATCAATTGCTAAAAACAAACAACAAACCAATGATTAACATAGATGAATATCTTTTAATAAAGCGATATTCACTTTTTGCGGGCCTTAATGCTGTAAGTCAGCGGCACAGCCTGTTGCTGATGGAAATATTGATACACTTCTTGGCCATTTGAGTGGTTTTTGGCGACTAAACCTTCAAAACAAGGATACGGACTATAGTCATATTCATTAAATGCCATGATTTCCAATCCGGCATTAATTAATGCATTTATCACGTCACTGACAGGGTGAGCCCAAGTCATCAAGGTGACCTCGCTTCCATCACAATTTTCAGTGTAAGTGCCTTCAACATCGATATCAGGCTGTTGTTGATGAAAATAAGGGTAACCATCAAACACATCATGCAATGGATGAAACTCAACCAAATAAACTATGCCACCGGGTTTAAGGTGTGCGGCAACGGTTTGAGCCCATTGTTCCATACTAGGCAGCCAACAAAGCGCGCCATATGAAGTAAAGGCAATATCATACTCGGCTTTGGCAAAGCTGACGCTCTGATAAACATCGCTGCAGATAAAATCTGCATCTAATTGGCATTCAATATTAAGTGATTCTGCTTGCGCTATCGCGGCTGGTGAAATATCAACACCTGTGACCTTTGCCCCTAACCGAGCCCAAGAAAGGCTATCTAGGCCAAAGTGACACTGTAAATGCAACATACGTTTCGCTGTCACATCACCTAATAGTTCAAGCTCTATACCATTAAGACTAGAGTTACCCGCTTTAAAGCCTACAACATCATAAAAACGTGATTCAACATGGGTCGAAACTCGGCTGTCCCACCCTTGTTGATTTATGGCCAAGTAGTCCTGAGCATTTAACGCAGTTGCGCTATTCTCATTGGTTTTATCTTGTTTATCAGACATGTTCAAGCCTTAACATTCAGTGAATACAACTCTTGTAAACATCATGACGTCTTAAATTTACTGACCTGTTGATTCAATGATTCGGCCCCCGTCAATAATGACTGATTAAGCTGGCTAATCTCCTCAGCTAGTTCATGAGTATGTCTGTATAAGTCACTTATTTTCAATGCGTTTTTACTGACTTCTTCGGCTACAGCAGTTTGTTCATGAGTTGCTGCTGCAATCTGTTGGTTCATCGCATCAACAGTACCAATATGTTCAACAATCAATTTAAGCTCTTGACCTGCATGCGATGCTTCATCAACACTCATTTGTGCCTGACTTTGCCCTCGCTCCATCGCATTTACCGCGATGGTTGCACCTGATTTTAATTTCTCGGTCATGTTTTTGATGTCATCTGTTGATGACTGTGCACGCTGTGCCAAAGTTCGCACCTCATCAGCAACAACCGCAAAACCACGGCCTTGTTCGCCAGCTCGTGCAGCTTCAATTGCGGCATTTAATGCCAATAAGTTTGTTTGTTCAGCAATAGCACTAATGACATCCAAAATAGTCACAATGCCTTGTATATCTTTATCAAGCTGTAGTATTGATTTAGCTGATTGTGAAATCTCAGTTTCCAATACTTTGATTGCATCGCTGGTTTTACTGACATCTGAATTGCCAGATTGCGCTTCTTCATTTGCCATTGTTGTTGCTTCCGATGCCTGTACTGCATTATCAGCAATTTCAGTGACCGTAGCAGACATCTGCGTCATTGCTGAAGCAACTTGATCGACTTCCATATGACCAGATTCAACATCAGACTTCATAGTACGAGTGTGGGAATTAACTTGTTCAACTACCTGAATAAGCTCAGATGAAGTAGATTTAACCTGAGCAATAATCGATTCAAAATCATCCATCATATGATTAAACGCGCTTGAAATTTCACCAAACTCATCTGAAGATTGTTGGGTTAATCTTATAGACATATCAGCATTCTGGCCTGCGTAAAGAACCTTTTCCTTTATATACATCAAATTGCCATGTAAATAACGAGACAGTGTGATGCTCAGCAACACAACAAAAATGGACAGTAAGACTAACAATAGTAGTGATGAGTTCAGCACTAAATTTGCATCCGACAAGGCTTGTTTAGTGGTATTAATCAAGTCTTGGCTTAAGCGTTTTTCAAACTCAGACAACTCATTAATTCGTGCAGATGAAATTCTGAACCATTCTTCAGCGCTTTGGTTAGCAATAGCAGTTGCATCCTGACTTAGTGCAATCTTACGTTTGGCGAGTACTGCTTGTGTTGCTTGGCGATTTAGTAATTGCTGGTACTGGTTAATAAAATCCATACTAGCGCTAGATTCAAAGCGTTCACCATAGGTATTTTGCTCTGACACTAACGTAATGAAACGCTGAAACATACCTGGCTTAAAACCTGGCTGGCCAAAAGTACTCGATAGAACAGCTCGCTCAATGCCAGCACGCTCTTTAGATTGGATAAACGCACTAAAGGCTTTGATCATCAAAGAAATATCGCTACTTTGACTTTCTCTTGCAGCATCATCGACCAAAGAAAGTAAATTCTTATTAAGTTGAGTATAAAACTTAACACTGTCGCCCACTGAAATTGTTAGCCCTGTTACTTGCTGTCTGATTTGTCTGATTTGTGAAATGGCCTGAGCGGTTTGATCTAATCGCGAAGCAAATTCTTGGGGCAGCTCATGTTCAGAGACAAACTTTTGGTAGTTTGCTAACTGTAAATCGGTTTGCTGTCGTTGCTTAGGTAAAGTATCTGTAAAAGATTGTCCACCTGAGCCAATGAAGCCAGCACTCATACCACGCTCACGTTGAAGCTCGTGCACTAAAGCGCTGTTAGTGACGGCAAGTTCACTTAACTGCAGTACAGTTTGATATTGTTGTTTGCTTTCAACACGATTATTAACATAAAGGCTGCCATAAACGATAAAAGCTAGAAGAGGAGGAAGAATTAACAGGGCGAGTTTTTGGGTAATTGATATTTTGCCAATCCATTGCTTGAACATTGTTGACCTCTTTCTTGAGTAAATACTTCAATCCATTGAATATAATCATAGACCATATTCAATGTAGAAAAACTTATTGGCGTATTTATTTGATGAAAATTTGTAATAACTCACAAAGCCTTAATAAGTATTATAGATATCGGCAGAACCATTCTGAACTTTAATGAAAAAATTGACAACATTTCAACCAGTTAATGAGTTAATTTTTATTCAATATATCTCTTACTATCAATAACACATAAAAAAACCGCCTATTTAAATAGGCGGTTTTATATGGCGTTTTAGCTAAATTATGCTTCGATGCCCTTGCTCGCTAGGAACTCATCATAAGTACCTTTAAAGTCAGTCACACCATTAGGCGTAATTTCGATAATCCGATTAGCCAGTGATGAAACAAATGCGCGGTCATGGGATACGAAGAATAATGTACCTTCATAAAGTTCAAGCGCATTGTTTAACGATTCAATCGATTCCATATCCATGTGGTTTGTTGGTTCATCAAGTAGCAAAATGTTTGGTTTTTGCATAATCAATTTACCAAAATACATACGGCCTTTTTCACCCCCGGATAGAATTTTCACTGACTTTTTAATGTCGTCGGCACCAAACAGCATACGACCTAGAATACCACGTACAGCTTGATCATCATCCTCAGGTTTGCGCCATTGGCTCATCCAGTCAAACAAGTTCATATCATTAGCAAAATCCGCTTCATGATCCTGCGCATAGTAGCCAATGTTATGGTTTTCTGACCAATTAATCGTACCTTCATCTTGTGGTAAATCATGTACTAGGGTACGAAGTAGTGTTGTTTTACCCACACCGTTCTCACCTAAGATTGCAACACGCTCACCCACTTCAACGATAATATCTAGGTTTTTAAATAGGGTTTCATCGAAACCTTTCGCTAGGTTTTCAACAACCAAAGCATTACGGAATAGCTTTTTCTCTTGCTCAAAGCGAATAAACGGATTGACGCGGCTTGATGCTTTAACTTCATCCAGTTTAATTTTGTCAATTTGCTTCGCACGCGAAGTCGCTTGCTTCGCTTTTGAAGCGTTAGCCGAGAAGCGCGATACGAACGTTTGTAGCTCTGCAATTTGCGCTTTCTTCTTAGCGTTGTCAGATAACAAACGCTCACGAGCTTGAAGCGCAGCCGTCATGTACTCATCATAATTACCTGGATAAACACGTAGCTCACCGTAATCGATATCAGCCATATGAGTACAAACTGAGTTTAAGAAATAGCGGTCATGGGAAATAATAATCATGGTGCTATTACGGGTGTTAAGCATCTCTTGTAACCAACGAATAGTGTCAATATCCAAGTTGTTGGTAGGTTCATCTAGTAATAAAATATCTGGATCAGAGAACAGTGCTTGAGCAAGCAGAACACGAAGTTTAAAACCTGGTGCGATTTCACTCATTAGGCCAAAGTGTTGTTCAACACCAATGCCCACTCCCATTAATAAGTCACCTGCGCGAGATTCAGCGGTGTAACCGTCCATTTCGGCAAATTCCATTTCAAGCTCTGAAACACGAATGCCCTCTTCTTCGCTCATTTCTGGTAAAGCATAAATGCGGTCACGTTCTTGCTTAACTTCCCATAGCTCTTTGTGACCCATGATCACAGTATCGACAACACTATATTCTTCGTAAGCAAACTGATCCTGATTCAATTTACCAATACGCTCACCTGGATCAATAGCGACATTACCGCTAGTCGGCTCAAGTTCACCAGATAGGATCTTCATAAAAGTTGATTTACCACATCCGTTGGCGCCAATCAGACCGTAGCGGTTACCACCACCAAATTTCACCGAAATATTTTCAAATAACGGCTTTGTGCCAAATTGCATGGTGATGTTGTTACTATAAATCACTTAAATTTCCTTTAATTACACTAAATACTGAGCGAATGAGAAGTTAAAGCATAGTCAAGATTGAAGTGAGTAACCCGCTTTATCAGGGATGCTCACTCAAAGGCTACGCAAAATTGGTGGCGATTATACATGAGGGCGATTCAGCTTTACAGCGCCAAGAGCATTAACGCACCTGCAATGACAAATAATTTTGTTCGTCACATGACTAATGGTGATAAACATTGAGCATTGAATTAAAACTGTATCGATACATAGCAATCATCAGCGCCATCTAAATGTGCAATTTCTGGTAGATATTTAACTAGCCGCTCATCGCGAAAGTATGAACCATATGGCTTGGTAAATGCGTTCATGAAGTAGCGATACCATGAGTCATCAGCCTGCTTATCACCATAGCGAGCATAAGCTTTCCACTTATAGTACTCAGCATGTTCCAACGAATGCACCACAGAATTGCTCCATACAAGATAAGTCAGTGGCACGATTGTGCCCTGTAATTGCTCAGGTATTGGATAGATATGCGCACTAAACCAGCGGCTAAAGGCAGTTAACTCTTCAGTAGTGAAAGATTGCCGCGCCACATAATCGTGTATATAGGGATAATATTGGTGAATTTTCTGCTCAAATGGCAAGCTAGCATCATTTTGTACACTCCAATCCATCACAAAATTGTCAGGATTAGCTATGGTACGCGCTAACGGCATTTGCGGATTAGTCTGCTCAGTAATATTCCAAAACTGCTGTACTCTCGCCAATATTGAATCACTGGCACGATGATTACTGTAATCGGGCAATAAAGTCTGACACATGTAATTTGAACTGGCTAAATCAATACCGCCATTGTTATAAATCAGCGTATAACGGCTATGTCTTCTTAAAAAAGTTTTAAATTTACTCGCACTGAGATTAGCAGCGTATACCGCCATCGCTGTCGGCGCATGGAAATGCACAAATGAATGATAATGTATTGGCACGGCAAGAAAGCACGCACGCTGGGCTCTGTCCATTGCTTGCATGCTATCCTCATTTTCGCGTTTATCAGGCATCGCAATCGCCTTTTGATGATCTAAGAGAATTTGCGCTGTTTGCATCCCGATATTGGCGAAATACTTAAGGTCTAACAAATCGTGCCTAACATATCTCGCTAACCCCGTAGTAACAATCAACTGGTAAAGAGAAGATGGGTCTAAATCCTTTGACGGGCCTTTATCAAAATGGCGCACAATTCGATAATAACTACGCCCTAGCACTAAAGCTGGCACTTTAAACCACAGTGCTTGCGCGTAATCGAACAAGCTAATATCAGATGGTGATGAGTGAAAAGCGGTCACATCATTGTGTTTTGAGTCAAAAGCCTGCTGATATTTTCCACTAGATTTAAGTAGTTTCATTCGCTCCCTCGATGAATATATTTTTACCTAACCTAGCACAATTCACAGGCAGGTCTATTGAATGACAGTCATTAAATGCCTGTGACTAAATGCCTGTGACTAAATGCCTGTGCTCTGTCTCGAACCTAAGAGATAAAGTTACTACCTTCCATACAACACCATTAAAAATGAATACTGGAATGAATAACTGACAACATCAGCACCTAGATGAAACAAGGCTCATTTAATTTAAGCCTTCTTTCTTAGCGCACATTAATAAGAAGCAATTTGATAGCTCACTGTAAAACAAAAGGCTCCTGAATAAATTCAGAAGCCTTTAAAAGCTAAACAATTGGTCATTCAATCGAGCATAAAATATTACTTAACTGCTAGACATTAAGGTGCTGACTAACCACCGCAACCATAAGGTGTGTCAGCCCCAACAAATGTCACCTTATGCTGATAAGTGCCATCAGCAATATTAATTTGATCATGTTGTTTCAAATATTGCGCTAAAGCATCGGCATCAACAATATCGGTCACCTTGGCATTTTTTAACACGGGATAGCCATTACCGCCCGATGCATTATAGCTTGGTAAACTAAAGCTATAATATTGATTTATATCGAATGCTTTACCATTAACACTTGCGATTTCGACTTTGCTGCGTCGGCAATCCACGGTCATTTCGATATCACTGAAATGGGCAAAACCACCTGAACCACGGGTTTGTGTGGCGACACTAGCAAGGTAGTTTTTCAGTTCAGCACCTTGCATTCTGGTGACCGTTAATAGATTAGCAAACGGTTGCACTGTTAACACATCGCGATAGCTGATTGGACCTTGGGCAATGGATGCCCTAATACCACCAGAATTGAGAATACCAAAATCTGCTTCCACTTCTCGGCTTTGCGCTTGTGCAATTAATACACCTAATTCATTGATTTGATTACGTACAACTTTACGATCACCCACAAGCTTTGACTGAGTATAACCCAGCACTTCATTGAGGATTTCTTGTCCTTGTTGCTGATATGGCCTGAGTAGTTCAATCATATCAGCATCTTCTGCAATCCTTTCTGTCGTCAACGTTTTCCCCTCGGCATAATTCACTGGGATCAGTTGGTAATTTGCTAGGTATAATTTGCCATTAACATACTCGAAATCAGCGCGGCCAACATATTTACCCCATTCGTGAGCTTGCATAATCCAAGTGCCATTTTGTTTGTCTGGACGACATTCATCTCCCGGTTTAATCACCGCATACTGATTTTTATCAGCCATACACACTGGATTTTGTGAATGGCCACCAATAATGGCATCTAACTGGCCTTTTCTTAAGCTTCTTGCCAGTAATACATCGCCTGGCGTATTACTACCATGTCGACCATTTTCGTAATGGCCCATGTGGGTTAAACCAAATACGATATCTGGTTTCTCTGTATGTTTTAATATCGACAAGGCATTTTTCATTGCAATCTGAGGCGGTGTGAAACGTAATTTTTTCACATATTCGGGATTACCAATTTGTGCAGTTTGCTCCGTGGTTAACCCCACGATGGCTAACTTTAAGTCGCCAACGGTAAATAATTTATAAGGCTCAAAATATGACTGCCATTGGCCATTGACTTCACGGTAAATGTTGGCAGATAACATTGGAAAATTAGCGAGTTCTCTTTGACCGTCTAAAACATCTAGTGGATTATCAAACTCATGATTACCCACAGCCATGGCGTCATAAGCCAACAGATTCATGCCAAGAAAGTCTGGTTTAGCTTGTTGTAAGTCTGACTCAGGTACACCTGTGTTAATATCACCGCCCGAAAGCAGTAATACTTGGCCACCTTCAGATGTCACTTGTTCTCTTATATTGTCAATTAAGGTTTTTCTGGCCGCCATACCATACTCACCTTTGTCATTAGCCCAAAATCGGCCATGGTGATCATTGGTGTGTAATACGGTCAATTTGACACATTCATCACCCGCTTGAGCACATGCCTGCGGGTCTACCGTCTCTTTGTTACAACCGGCTAGCGCTGTCAACCCAACGGCCAGCAATACTATTCGTGCAGCCTGATGAGTCGAAGTCACTAAGTTAAAGTTAATTGAGTCGTTCATGGTATACCCGTTTATCGATTAGGCCTCGAGCCAAAACATAAAAGACAATCCGTAACTTGTCCTGCATATGAAAAATCCAGCAGTACAAAATATGATTTCATACTGCTGGATAACCGTTACACTAAATTGTTTTTAGCTTTGACGACGACGCCAAGCTAAAGGTAATAGCATAAGTAAACCCAGTCCTAGGCTACCCGCGCCATCTGGCTTAGTCCAACCTGAGCCAGGCTCATTAATCACCATCAGGCTGACAGTTTTACTCACTTGCTCAGTGCCGTCATTAATCACTAATTCAAACACTAGCGATTGATCAACAGTGACATCAGGCGCCGTCACAGTTAACACGAGACCTTCTGCACTAAACTCTGCTGTTTCACCAGACACTTGGTTCCACTTGTAAGTTAGACCAGCTGGCTCATCCGCAATCGTTGCCGTGATAGTCGCCACTTCACCTTCGTTTAACTCAGTCATACCGTCAAACGTCACGTCCACATCGAACGGTACATTTACAACCGTCACGCTGACAACTTCAGACGTTTCTAAGCTACCGTCACTGACCGTTAGATTAAACTGCAGTGAAGTATTTTCAGTTACTTCTGGGGCGACTAAGTTTAATGTCGCAGAGCTAGCATCAAAACTCATTTCAGGACCGGCCGTTTGCACCCAGTTAAAGGTTAATGGTGTACCGTCATCTGCCACTGTGTCAGATGCATCAATCACTAACGCTTCACCTTCGTTCACTTGCTCAGGTGCTGCAATAATTACATCAACATCGAGTTTAGGACCACACTGTTCACCGTATACTTCTTTCACCCATTCTGGGTTATCGACATATGGGTTACGGTTACCTTGATAAGTATAAACAGCATCATTACGTTGCATGTCTGTTTCACTGACTGGGTCTTGGAAGTGCCAATTGTACATAGTACATAGCTTACCAATGAGTGGCTCATTATTGGCAATTTGCTCAGCAGACGTAATATAGTCAACGGCCACTAGATCTGGCATATTGCTGTCATTACCTTGATAACGTGTATCCATGTACAGGATCATACGCGCAACATCACCTTTAACTAGATCTCTAGGCTCAAAACAACGCTTAGCAGTATCAAGGTAGTTACCCGGAGCCCCCTCCACTTCTACGCCAGTATCACTACACTCATCAAAGTCGTAATTACTTCTGGTTGAGTTGATACGGTCATTAGTCGGACGCAAGTGGTGAGCATCGGTATAGCCAAGTTGCGACTCACTAGGGAAGCCATGACTTTTCGCCCAAACGTGCTCACGGTTCCAGCTTCCACCGTTACCAGCATTACTGTTTTTAGCCGTTGAGTTGCCCGTGTATAGCTCGAGGATGTTCATGCTATCAGCAGGATCTTCATCAGAATAAGTCACGACAGTCCATACTTCACTATATGACAATTGCTTGTGACCATTCGCTATCACTGCTGAAATCGCATTTTTCATATCTTCTGCAGTTTCAAATGAACCATTCAATACATCAGAGTAATAAACTTCGCGATTATAGCTGTCAGGATCTGCCACAGGGTCAAGCTCTGGGCAGTTAGAACATACTGGGATTTCTGGACAAGCTTCTTCACCATTACAACCTAGTCCATCAGCCGTATCGATATCAAAAGTGAGCCACTGATTTGGTGAACCTGGGAAGTCAGCTAAAGGATCTGTGTCACCTGCAGTGATGCTGGCTTTACGTCTTAAGGTTTTGTTTGCTGTAGAAAACTCTGGATCATTAGGGTCAGTCCAAGCAGAACCGGGATCTTCGCCAAGTTTACCAAAGCGGTCAATGGCAACATTATCTTTGTAAAGTACTAACGCATCATCACCGTTAAAATAAGTGATTTCAGACGCTGTACCGACTTTAAATTCATCATCTGCACTAGCGTTGTGAAATACGATAGATTCGCCAGCAGCAAGCTGACCAGAAAGAATTTCTGTACGACCAGCATCTGTACCACCATTAAAATAAAGCTCCAGCTTATATTCAGCTGAATCTAAATCAAGTGTACTGCCGCCTACGTTTGATAACTCAATAGCTTTGTTACTGCCACTACCTTCTACGTATTCACTGATAATCAATACGCCCGGTTCAACAGTACAAGCACTCACACCAGGGCAACCTAAGCCATCACTAGTGTCTTTATCAAACACTACCCACTGGTTGTCAGTGCCAGGAAAGTCTGCTTCTGCATTGGTATCACCAATTAATACACTTTCTTTACGTCTAAGGGTTTTATCCTTAGTCGAAAAGTCAGGGTCATTGGGATCGGTCCACGCACCATCAGGTCTTTCACCACGTTTACCCACGCGGTCAATTACTGTACCGCCTTGAGTGAGTACCAATGCATCATCACCATTGAAATAAGTGACGGTTGACTCAATGCCAACTTTAAACTCATCATCTGCACCAGCATTGTGATAAACAACTGACTCACCAGGTTTTAGTGTGCCAGTTAATGTTGCAGTGTTACCTGGAGTCGTTGCCCCATTTGAGTACAAAGTTAGGACATATTGTGATGCATCAAGGTCAATATCACTGGTGCCTAAGTTAGAAATTTCTACGGCTTTATTGTTACCGCCACCCTCTACGTACTCTGTAATAACAAGATTAGCATGAGCAGCAGTTGAAACAGTTGCTAGCAATAAGGTAATTGCCGAAGCGACTGCACTGATTTTTTTATTCATAGTCATATCTTTTATTCGTTGTGAATGAGAAGCGCACTGCCCTTAAGCAGGCGCTTGGTCATTGAAAGCCATTACTTTTGATTGCGACGACGAAGCAGTGATAAACCAAGAAGTGATAGCAGGCCAAAGAAACCTGTACTACCACCAGTGTTATCTTTTTCTTCTTGCTTGATATCAGCGACTAATGAGTCTCTGCTAGCAACTTGCAAATCAAATGAGACAGTTGAGTTAGGTACCACTTCACCATTGCGCAGTAATTGCACTTTGGCGGTGTAGTGTGCAGAAGGAGCACCAAATACTTCGAAGCTCACTTGGCCAGGCTCATCCTGCTTAAGCACAATATCTGGCTCAACAAGTTGGCTTAGATCCAACTGCTCATCTGTAGGTTTGGGGCTTAGCTTGATGGTGGCAACATCACCAGCTAGCGCGCCTGCTTCTTGAGGGATTTGATATGGCACGTTGATCAACTTGTTCAACTTAGTCAGATAAATTGAACGACCAGCATCGGCTTCGCCTGGAAGATAACTGAGAGTCAACAACGCTGGGTCATGATCTGAAGAGCGGAAATGATCCGGTGCATAGAACTTATTCACTAAGTTGTTGTAATCACCTTTGTATTCCATGTTGTAATCATACAGGTTTGATTCTGCGGCATTGATATGCCAATCAGCTGCATCAATCACACGGTCTTCTAACGAAGGAGAGATAAGGATATGGTCTAAAGAGCCCACTTCATCGTTATACGAATAACTCCAAGCAGATTTACCCTTTTGCTCAAACACTTTAGAAATGATATCGACATATCCATAGGTTTCAGTAATCGTCACTGGCGCACCACTGCTATTAAACTGTGGTTTACTACCAACAAATGTGTGGCTAGCAGTAACAAGAGTTTTGTTGCGTGGATTTTCAGTTAACACTAACAATGGGTCTTCTTGAGCGTAAGCATTGAGGTCACCCAAGATGATTTTATCACCTTGTACTGTTTTCAATTCTTCAGCTAATTGTACAGCCCCAGAAATACGGAACTCTGAACAAGAACCTTGGAAGTCAAGATCTGGCGCATCAGATGTCCATACTGTTGCATCACCAAATTCAACGCCTTGCCAGTCTTCCCAACATGTAGAACCTTTCGATTTGAAGTGATTAACAGCCAGTGTTAATCGCTTACCAGTTTGGTTAATTAGGAATGTGGTTACCAATGCATCACGGTGATAGTTCTGGCCACTTTCAAGAATTTCATCTCTGCCATCTTTAATCACTTCGTTGTTGTCATTAACAATGGTCGGCGCTTTTTGCTGTGGCATAGTCACAACTCGAGTACGTTCAATACTCAGTTTGCTTGGGCGGTAAATAATACCGGTGGCAATCGCGTCTGAACCCAGTGCGTCTAGATCATCAAGAATTTGGTTACCATTGTGGTCAAAGCCAACAAACACATAACGATTTTCAGTTGAATAAGGCTTATCATGGTTATTAGCCCACTCATCGTTATAGTAAACGTTAACTTCATTAACTAAATCAGCGATAGCACTGGTCAAGCCAAAGCCATTGTTTTCCATTTCCATTAAACCAACTACGTCAGCATCAAGCGCACGAATGGCTTCAACTAACTTGGTTTTTTGCTGGATAAACTCATCATGAGTGTCGGCACCACGGCTTTGACCGAATTGGTTCTGCGCACCACCAAATGGTGAGTTGAAATAGTTAAATAAGTTCTGGCTTGCAATGCGAATTGGGAAGTGATGTTCTTCTACCGTTTCATCAATGTCAGGACTATCAGTTCTTGGGTAATTATGAATAAAGTTATGACTCTTTAACTCATTAGTCACAGTCAGGCTGTAATCACCATAGCTGTAGTTAATCACACCTTCCATACCCACAACACTGTCGTTAATACGGATATAGTTTTGCGCAGGATCGACTCCAAAATCAGGGTAGTATGGAATATCACCATTACCCGCTTTAGTGGCACTTTCAACAATCAAACGATAATCGTTGTTTTGATCTGCAGCAGCCTGAGATTCAGGTGTACCAGCAACATTGTGTTGGTTAGGCTGCATGTTCGGACGCATGAATGCCAGTGTCATATTGTTTCTGTAGCTATCATAATTGAAGCTAAAGCTACGCGACACGCGCATATCCTGATTGCCTTCCAGCATTGGATTTAGGTCTTCAGGTAAATTGACCAACATCCCTTCGTAGCGCTCTAATGTGGTTTCAAATGAACCACCATCAGAATCCAGTATTTCAATATTAGTTGCAGTGGTTGGCGTATAACCACTATCCAACACTTCCCAACTTT
This sequence comes from Shewanella maritima, assembly GCF_043643735.1. Taxonomy (GTDB): domain Bacteria; phylum Pseudomonadota; class Gammaproteobacteria; order Enterobacterales; family Shewanellaceae; genus Shewanella; species Shewanella maritima_A. The sequence goes on along the minus strand of NZ_JBHZSM010000021.1, from coordinate 16,679 downwards.
CAGTAGTCAGTTGAGTCTGGCCATATGATTCAAACACCTCTGAACCCAAACACAGAGTTTGACCTATAAGCGAACTTGAACCATTACCACTTTCTACAAAAATACCATCTGAGGTCAAAGGGTTACCGTCAGCAATGATATCGCGTAGATAAAAGCCTTTTTTAGGGATTTCAACAAAAGCAGTGACAACACCTTGAACCGCAACCTTTTCGCCTTTCAGCGGAGATGAACTACCCGTGCCTTGAATTTCACTGATCATTTTCAGATCAGCACATACAAACGGCTCATAAGATTCAGCTAGATTCGGCGTACCCACTGTAGACATATCTAACGGGCTAATGACTTCCCATTGAGATGCATCAAATGTTGCAGAAGGAGCTGGCGCATTGCCTTCACTGTCTTGGCGACGACGTAGTGTTGTATCAGGCGCCCAAACACTTGTGTTATCTGCAGCACCCACTCTATCGATAATGGTGCTACCATCTTTGATGTAGAATCCATCATTACCACTGAGGTAAAAATCTGAGTAACTCGTATCAGGGTCACCAGTTCCGATAACATAAGCACCACCGTTATTGGTAATAATTTGCTTATATTCATCACTTGCATCTTTATTGATCACAACTAAAGATTTACCCGGCTCTAGCGTGATACCGGTTAGAATCGGTGCTCCGCTCTCATTGAGCATTTGGTTTTCATACTTACCGTTACCCCAAATAAATGCGGCAGTATCATCTGTAAAAGTAAATGATTCGGTAGCATGAGTATTAGAAATTTCAACGGAGCCATACTCGGCACCATAGTCTTTTTGCACCATTTCAGTGATAAGGAGATCGTTAACACCTGAATATGCATTCGTGCTAATTAAACTGGCAATGGCCAGTGAAATAAACGTTTTCTTCATAGTAAACTCGATATTTAGTTAACTGACGGTGGACTAAAAGTACATGCGTGCATAAGCGTAAGCGGCTTCTGGCGCTTCACCGACTCTGCCTTCAATCGACAATTCGATATCTCTTGCAGGACGATAATCCACACCTAAACTGCCCCAGCGACGTTCTTTACCGTAAGCTGGCGGTAAACCTGAGTAATCAAAGTTAGGGCCTTCAACATCCCAACTTTCATATTGTTCGTGATTTGCGGACGCGATGATGTCCCAATGCTGGTTTAACTCATATTTGGCACTTAGCGTGATGCCATAATTGCGGAAAGTTTCATAGGCAAGGTAAATATCACCACTCTTACGAGTAGCAAGATCTTCATCCTCAATAAAGCCATTCAAACCAAAGTGCAGTTTTTCCATTGCTTGAACTCGCATACCAAAGCCAAACAATTTCTGTTCACCGTATTTAGATTCGCCATCTGAACCCGCTCTTGCTTCAAGACCAGCAACTGCGGTTACCACACTGTTCATCCAGCCGACATAACCGTTAACGATATCGCCTTGTGCAGAACCATTCTTGTGCTTACCGTCATAGGAATAAGACAGGCCATAAACTAGGTTGTCGAATTTAGCTTCGTATTTAACGGTGTTTTCCTGATCTCCTGCTTCACCGGTTTCTACTGATTTATTAAAGGTGAAATCACCATAATGATCGTATCGGTCAAATGCTGTATCAGTTAAACCAAGTTGAATTTCATGTGTGTTATCAAAACGATATCCGACGTACATTTTGTCAATGGCCAACTCAAACTCACCATCACCACCACGCCAGTTTCTGCGCTGGTAATCCAGCTCTAGACGGTAAATGTAATTACTTCTTTGTCCTTTAATGCCCATCGTGGCAAAACTATCATCCACATAACCTTTGGCATCATAGAATTCATCATGGTTATAGTCTGAACTCGTAGCAAAATGACCACCAACACCCACTTCACCATATAGGCGAATGTAATCTCCATTATCGCTTTCTTTCAAAGTCACAGCACTCGCGGCAGCAGTACAAAACAAAGAAGCTAAGGCGATTGCAACAGCTGATTTTCTAAGCATCGCAAATATTTCCATTTAGTAAACTCAGCCCAGATTTAGTTGGGCATGGTTTTAATTAAGTCGTTATTTAGTGATGTTAATTTTTAAAGGCAGGGAAGAGCTAAATCAGCTCATCGATGTGACTACATGATAAGCGCACTTAAATTACAAAAGAGTAAGCAATGCGTATTTTTAATAGAAGAATAGTATGAGTGCATGCTGGTTATGGTGATAATTACTCAACAAGAAAATAAAAAATCACCAGACAGCAAATATTAACATTCTATAAAGTAGAGCACGTACAACTAACTTCCTTGAAATTACAAGCTCACAACACTTTTCCAATGTTTTATTATATAAAACCCCATTAATTAACAACTGCAATGCTATGTAAGTAAAAGTTACATAGCAAGTTAAATATTGTGATAACTATCACACAAACAAACTATAAACTTTTAATTAACATTGTTAATTAGGGAGTTACAATACAAACAACCCATTTAAAATAATGAGATACCCACAAATAAATTAATTATTCAACAGATATGACTACAAAAGCCGGCAGTGGAAGTCAAAGTAGCTAAAAACAGACGAAAACCTGTTCAAAAAACATGCAGCTTGATATATAACAACAATTCAAATAATGCCAATATTTATTTAATCAAATAAATCGCCACATTATGCAAATAAAGATTCATATTATTTAAATAATAAATAAGTAAATATAAAAAATTAAACAACACAAATGAGCGATCAATAAAATAAGGCCCCACCCGTTCTAAGAAAAGAACAATAAAGATTAGTAAAATCGTAACAAAACAACCATAGCAGGGTAAAATCAAAGGATTTTAGCTATTCAATTAACAGTAACGAAAAATAAAAGCACGAGCCTGTTCTTATTACGAAACACTATTTCAAACAGTCGAGACTTTCTAGCTCTGATAAATATGATTAAATATCACTTTCAAACTATCATTTCTAACAATTCAAAAGTTAACAGCACACCTAAAGGTACACACATGATTTTGACTTATAGTGTCAATTTCAGGCTTGATGTCGGTAGTCACGCATGAGGTTAAGATCTGGTAATTCATTGCTATTTAATGAGGACCAGCTAGCAAGTCACTCCCAGTGAAGGTAAACAACCAATTTAAGGTTTCATGTGTCTTGCTAGGCAAAAAATCATTTGTAATTCAGATATATAAATAATTACCGTAAGAGGATGTATGCTAAGACTCATACTTAAAGTCTAAATGAGCATAACAAGTGAAGATAATGAAAGGTGAAGCTGAGGAATCTAAAGATACAGAGGCAGCAATAAGGTTATTGTTTGTTGCAGACGGATTGGCTGGCCTCTGAACCTTGCCAAGTTCCAATCACAAAGCCACTATCAGCAGCTAGTTTGAACAAACAGTAACCTCTAGACCTAGATACGAAAAAGCCCGCTGATTTCTCAGCGGGCTTTCTCTAAATATGGCGGAGAGATAGGGATTTGAACCCTAGAGGGGCTACAAACCCCTGCCGGTTTTCAAGACCGGTGCATTCGACCACTCTGCCATCTCTCCGAACGCCGCGAATAATATGCTAACCAAATTTAGCTGTAAAGGGATTTTTTACATCACCTGTTCAATTGTTCACTTTAAGATCACTTTGAACAAAAAAGCGCAAATTTATCCCTTTAAAGCTGATTATAAGCATTTACGAATGGGGTTACGGATTCAAAGCGTCATCCGAATAATCAATCACCTGATAATGTTGTGGTGAAATATTAAGTAATTGTGGCAATGTCACCCCAAGCGCGATGGATGACCAAGTACCGCATACAATGCCAACCATTAAGGCAATCGCAAACCCTTGTAGACTGTCACCGCCTAATAACCATAAGCATGTCACTGTTGCTAATGTCGTCCCTGACGTGACCATGGTGCGCGAAAATGTCGACTTTACCGCATCATTAATAATCGTTTCACTTTGTCCATTCGCTCTGGCTCGCATTAATTCACGCACTCTATCTGCAATAATAATCGAATCATTTAACGAGTAACCTAACACAGCTAATACAGCCGCTAACACAGTCAAATTGAATTCAAGCTGCAAGGCTGCAAATACCCCAAGTACAATAATAATGTCACAGCTAAGTGCAACCAACGCTCCCGTGGCTAATCGCCAATCAAAGCGGATGCTCAAATAAGCGAGGGTTAATAGCAAACAAGTCATAATGGCTAATCCGCCCTGCTCCACCATGTCTTGCCCTACTTGTGGTCCAACAATGCTACTACTGGTAATCAGCACATTATCACTAAACGTGGCCAATACCTCAGCAATTGGCATATGCTCAATACCATGATGGTTGTATCGAAGTTGCCAGTGTCCCATTTCACTGCCTTGCACTAGCTGTACATCTTGCCCCAATTGCGTGTCTAAATGGCGATTAAGATCTTCTAAGGAAAGTTGAGGGTCAACTTGCGCTTCAACCACCACGCCACCGGTAAAATCTTGACCTAAGTTAAAGCCTTGCCAGCCAATAAAACTACATGACAATAAAACCAACCCGAGAGAAGTTGCCGACATAAAAAAGCGCAAACGACCAAATGCTGTCGTGAAATACTTATTAATTAATGTGTTCATTATATTTTTACCTCACGGCGATTATCACGGCCCCAAATCAAATTAATCATGGCTCTTGAGGCAAAAATGCCTGTAAACATACTGGTTAATAAGCCTAAGCCCAGTGTCAAAGCGAAGCCTTGTACGGGACCATTTCCAATGGAGTACAGTGCAATAGCAACAATCATAGTAGTTAAGTTCGCATCCCAAATGGATGAGAAAGCACTCTCAAACCCAGTATTAATGGCTTGAGCAAAACTACGTCCTTCTGCCATTTTTTCCCGTATTCGCTCAAAGATAAGCACATTGGTATCCACCGCCATGCCAACGGTGAGTACCAAGCCAGCAATTCCTGGCAAAGTCAGTACCGCACCTGGAATAAGTGCAATCAGCCCCAATAAACTGATCAAATTAAATAACAATGCAGCGTTGGCAACCCACCCTAAACGTCGGTACCACAGTCCAATGAAAGTAAATGTGATTGCTAACCCTAATCCCAAAGCGGCAAAACCATTTTTGACATTTTCGGCACCCAAAGATGGACCAATTGTGCGTTCCTCAACAATGGTCACTGGGGCGGTTAATGAACCTGCTCGAAGTAATAAGGCGAGTTCCTGTGCTTGTGGTAACGTCCCCACGCCAGTGATACGAAAGCGACTGCCAAGTTGAGTATCAATATTGGCAATACTAATGATGCTACTTTGCTGCACATTACTGCCATCATTCGCTGTTGCATATTCGTGATACACAGTTGCCATTGGCTGACCCACGTTATCACGTGAAAAATTCGCCATTTTACGACCACCAGCGGAATCCAGCACAATATTAACCTCAGGCATGCTGGTTTCACCTATGCTGGCACGTGCGTCAATAATATGTTCACCGCCGAGTACCTCACGCCTATCAACCGCCACTTGTTCTTGATGAAACGGCAATTCTATCGCCCCCAACCCTTGACGATTGTTCATCCCATGAAATGACAAAGAAGCTGTCGCGCCAATCACATCTTTTGCCGCTGCGGGATCTTGAACACCAGGGAGTTCTATCCGAATTCGGTTAGCTCCCTGACGTTGTACTGATGCTTCTGTGATACCTAAATGCTCGATACGACTGCGCATGATCTGTAGGTTTTGCGTGACGGTTAATTGTCTTAATGAGTCAATATGTTCATCTGTTTGACTCAACAGTAGCCTTGAACCTTGATGACGCAATTGCCACTCTGGGAATTGCTGCTTAATAAAACTAATGACATCTGCTCTATTAGACTCTGTGACAGTAATTCGCACACCATTGTCTTGCTGCTGACCTCGCACAGTGCGAAATTCACTTCGCACACTATCAATCACAGATTGCCGATGTGCTTGATAAACAGGCTCCATGTCGACTTCTAACAAAAACTGAACTCCGCCGCGTAAATCTAACCCTTGTTTAATTGGCTTAAAGCCAAGGTCGGTCAGCCACGCAGGTGCAGCAGGCTCCATTGCTAGGGTTAATTGTGATTCTGCTGGGAAGTGTTTACTGAGTTCTGCACGCGCTTGGCTTTGCAGTTGTGAGTCAGCAAGCGCCACCACTGTGTGATCTTCTTGCTGCTTTACGTACAGTACTGGAATACCAGCCTGAGATAAGGTATCTGAAATACTGACTGCATCAATGCTGGTGTTAGCATCTTGCTTAATATGCACAGCGCCATGCTCGCCATACCATGATGGTAAGGCACTTAAACTCATAATAATTAAGGTAAATAGTAATACTAAATATTTCCAAACCGCCAACCGATTTGGATTCGAACGTCGTGTTGATTTTTTCACAATCAAATTCTCTTTATCTGTCACTTTCGACGTCAATTGTTATACCAATCACGATTGGTATTACCTACACGGTAACGCTTTTGATACAGGCAAAAGGCCTTACCTACAGCTGACCGTATAGTAAATTGACACATTGGCTACGTGTGTAGCATTGAAGATAAAAAGTTAGCTAAATCGGCGATGTAGGTGGGTATAGAGAGAATTAGTGTCTTTCCAACCAGACAGACGTGACACACCAGAGGCAGACTGGCTGGTCCAATGTTGGCTAAAATGAGGTCTTAAAACAGGCGATGAAGCAAGCTTATTTAATTGCGGCTCAGCAAAAGCAATCAGCAAGAAGAATTCAGGCTCCTTACCATTACCCGCTCGGTGATCAGCGCTAACAAAGCGTCTATGCTCAAACAGCATATTCTGCTTTGCTATCTCATCAAACACGGGTGGAGACTCTTTTGCTTTTGGATTACTTTGTAATAAATTTGAGATTAAAACTGACTCAGCATTCATACCATATGTATCTGAAGTATTACCAATAGATTGACTGCAAGTCATTGATACAAAGTGATGTTCAACTGAGCGGTCATTGATCTGATATGCACTCACTGATACTGCATAACTGTCATTATTAATCATGCGCTCAGCCGCACTCACTGAAAAAATATTCAGTGACAACAACATAAAGCAAGTTAATAACCAATTTCTAAGCAAATGAGTCACCTAAGAAAATCAAAAATGCAGTAAACATACAGTTATAGCCTTAGTTTTATTAGCTATAACTGTATAATGGGGGCGTTAACGCGATTAAACAAGTTTAAATTAATAAAACATCATATATGTTTTTAATCATTGATTAACTTGCCGCATACCTATTGCAAATGACACCTCACAAGCAAGACTAGATATTCCAGCCAGCTAATAAGACTGGTTTACTTTCTACGCTCATTATTATGTATCGCTAACCTAGCAGGATCGGGCATAACAAAATCACTTTTTAGTTGTTGCCAACTATTCAAACCACGGATCCAGTATGCCAGCATGACTAATAGCGCACTCGCGACAATACCCAGCCCAATAGCCACTTCATATACATGAGCAAATAACGCCACAATGCTCGAAGCAGCAAAGGCAATCGATATTTGAATAAAGTTTTGTAAGCCTGCCGCTTTCGCCGCATCTTGTTTAAAAGTTTGCAAAGCACTATTCACCACTATTGGGTATATCGCGCCATTAGCAGAGGCCATCACGGCAAATACCACTAATAGTGGGTAAATCGTCGTCATACCCGTTAGTGTGATCATCGCAATCATTGCGGTAGAACTGAAAAATAATCCCAACAAAATAGTCAGTGTTTTGTTCGCACCATACTTGTTGATGAGCTTCTTACTGCCATATCCGCCCACAATAAACATCAATGTTTGCGGAATAAAGCTAAGGCCAATCGCGGTGGCGTCAAACCCAAACTTGCCCATTACCGCTGGCCACAAGGTCAAATAACTAAAAAATGCACCAGAACAAGCAGCAAAAATCAGCACGTTACCCAGGTAAAACGGATTCGCAAGCATGGTAGCAAAACCCGTTTTTCCACTCGTTTTTGCTTTAACCTCATTAGTTACAACATTCACTTGATTGCCTGATGGGTTCACATCTAGCTGAACTGTCGGCTTTCCAGCAACAAGCACTTGCGTTGCCACCATCAACAACAGCCCTATCAACACCAAACAAGCAAAAATAGCCTGCCATCCCCAACCATTAAGAATGAATGCCCCTAAAATCGGTGCCAATGCAGGCGATAAAGCGACCAGCGGCATGATGCTAGAGAGCATAGATTGAGATTGGCTTTCATCATATTTTTCAATAACCAGTGCTTGCCAAATGACGCCTGCACTACACACACCAATCGCTTGCATAAATCTGCCAATATTGAACATGACGATATTGTCAGCCAGCATAATCATTGCTGTGGCGACAATGAAAATCATTAATCCAAACTGCAGTGAGCGTTTGTTACCCCAATATTCAACTAACTTGCCATACAAGAGTTGACCTGCTGCTAACCCCGCTAAAAATACGGTTAATGACATTGCCACTAATGGCGTGGTTGTAGAAAGTGTGCTTTCAATTGATTTAAATGCAGGCAAATACATATCTGTTGCAATAAATCCCAACATACTGAGTGTTGTGAGATAGAGAAAGAAGCCCCATTGGCCTATAATTGATGAAGTTTTAGATGTGCGCATTACTGTTTCGTTTATTCAGTTAACAATCAGGCCGGCATTGTAATGATGCTATCCTTGGCCGTGAAACGATATATTTTGCACACTGCATTCAAAATTAGTCACAGCAAGGGATAAGCATGCTTTCTGAACAATCCTTACATATGATAGACATCGTTGCTCGATTAGGCAGCTTCACTGCCGCGGCCAATGAACTACATAAAGTCCCTTCAGCGGTAAGCTACGCAGTCAAACAAATTGAAACCGATATGGGTGTGGTGCTGTTTGAACGCCATCACCGCTCAGTCACACTTACTGAACCCGGCAAATTATTCCTACAACGCTCACGAGAGTTGCTAAGACAAATGCAAGAAGTCAAAGCAGAAACCCAACGTGCTGCCAATGGCTGGAAGCCTTCTTTATCAATCGCGTTAGACAACATTGTGCGTGCAGACAGGATCAGCGCATTAATTGCTGACTTTTACCGTGAGTTTGATGATGTTGAACTTATCATCCGTATTGAAGTGTTTAATGGTGTTTGGGAATCATTGTCTACTGGCCGAAGTGACATTGCCATTGGCGCTACGACTGCAATTCCTGTCGGTGGAGTGTATCAATACCGTGATATGAAGGACATTCAATGGGCATTCTTGGTAAGTAAGAAGCACCCGCTAGCCAGTGTCGAAGGGCCACTTAGTGATGAAGATTTACGCCAGTATCCAGCGATTTGCCTAGAAGATACCGCTAGAGAAATTCCTAAGCGCACAACTTGGTTATTAGATAATCAGCGTCGCCTTGTGGTACCTGATTGGATCCGTGCCATTAATTGTTTCACAGCTGGGTTAGGCGTCGGTTATATGCCCATACACTTGGCTGAGCCCTTTATGATGTCAGGCATATTGGTAGAGAAAACCCTTGAGAACCCGAAAGCTGCCAGCCCTTGTTGCTTAGCATGGGATCAACAGCGGATGTCTCCAGCATTGCAATGGGTATTGGATTATCTCGGCGATACTGAACAATTACATAAACAATGGCTAGGTTAACCGCACATTTACCCCAAAAGCCTATACATTTTAATTTTCATTTAAGCTAGTTTGATAACAATAAATCACATTGATTTAAATAAACGTGATTTGCTCATATGTTAAATCACTCTATTTTTGAAAGTAGCGCTGTTACGCTATTGCTCATATAACTTGTTACGCTGTTGCTCATATAGCGCAGTCTCTTTTATACAGAGTCGCTTTTATAACAGAGTCGCTTTTATAACAGAGCCGCTTTTTTGCATTGGGATTACGCTGTATATTCTCACTGTAATGTCACAGTTTTGTGTTTAGCTAGTCACAGTGTTGTGTTTAGCTGACTGTTTAGCTGACTGTTTAGCTATCTCATCCTAGCTAACTAATTAAACAAGCTACAAAATTAACCACTTAGTGAAATACTAATGCTTTTCATCAGCAAACACGTATTCTTTACTTAGAACACTTTATGCTAATCCAAAGCTGGGTTATCATCGATTTAAGCACAACTTAATATTTGTGTTTCAGCCACAGGGGCTGCGAACATAAACTTTTGTCTTGGAGACAGTTATGAATCAACACACTTTGTCTAGCCAACAAGCTACGACGATGGAAACCAACAAGCTGATTAAAAACACCTATATGCTATTGTCGATGACTTTAGCATTCGCTGCCGTAATGGCAGGTGTAGCAATGGCGATGAATATCGGCCCATTCATGTCAATCGGTTTATCTTTAGGTAGCCTTGTTGTCATGATGGTCACCTTGAAAAAAGCAGACAATGCTTCAGGTATCGCATGGGTATTTGCCTTTACAGGTATGCAAGGTGCGTCACTTGGCTACATTTTGAACCACTATGTCGGCATGGCAAACGGCCCAGAACTTATCATGCAAGCCTTTGGTTTAACTTCGGTGATTTTCGTGTCGTTATCTATGTATGCAATCAGCACCAAAAAAGACTTCAGCTTCATGGGTGGTTTCCTATTTGCTGGTCTTTTAGTGGTTATCGGCCTATCACTGATCAACATGTTCTTTGTGCAAAACAGCGCAATGTTCATGGCACTACAAGCTGCAGTAGCAATGATTATGGTTGGTCTAATCCTTTATGATACAAGCCGTATCGTTAATGGCGGTGAAACTAACTACATCCGCGCAACGATTTCACTGTTCTTAAACTTCATCAACCTATTCATGGCGCTACTGCACCTTCTTGGTATGGGTGGTGATGACTAAACTTAGGCGCACTTGATTCTCCACAACACTGTGATTGATCAAGTATCTAAGCTAAAATGGCTCCCTTAGTAGGAGCCATTTTTATTGCAATGAACAAATTTATCATCCAAGTAAATGGGGCGAATTACGGCAGCAACGCCAGCTTTCATGCCTTGCAATTTACTCAGGCAGCCATTTCACAGGGCCACAGCATAGTAAACGTTTTCTTTTATCAAGACGGTGTGAGTAACGCCAATGCATTGGCTTGCCCTGCTTCTGATGAAGTTGATGTACAACAATTATGGACTGAACTGGCCAAGCAGCATAACTTCCCGCTAACCAATTGCGTTTCAGCGGCGCTAAGACGCGGCGTAGTGTCAACTCAAGATGCCAAAGAAAACGGCTTAAGCCAATCGAATTGTCACGAACAATTCATTCAAGGTGGCCTAGGTGAGTTAGTCACCGGGATTGAGCAAGCTGACCGTTTGGTGAGTTTTTAAGGAGCCTTGCGCGCAAAATGAAGAAGATTACCATCATTTTTAGACATAGCCCTTACGGCACGACTGCTAGCCGTGAAGGTTTAGACTTTGCGTTACTGAGCGCCAGTTTTGAACAGCAGGTCAGTGTTATTTTTATCGGCGAAGCCCTTTTGCACCTTCTGCCTAATCAGCAACCATTGCTAAGCGGCTCAAAGAACTACACCGCGACCTTTAAAGCCATGCCCATTTACGATATCGACACTATTTTAGTGTGTCAGCAATCCTTGTCAGAACTTGGACTTCAAGCGGATGAGTTAACCTTAGGTGAAGTTGTTTCAACCGAGGTGATTGCCAATAATATTGATGCAGCTGATGAGGTATTAGTATTTTGAATTTACATCATTTTCAAACATCAGTATTTAGCGACAATGCACTTAGCCTGTATTTACAATACAGCCGCCCTAGCGACACCATTTTACTGGCCGGTGATGCGGTCAATGCCATTATGTCTAGCCAATGGCGGGCAAAGCTTGCGGGCAAAAATGTGCGGGTGTTAACTAGCGACCTTCAAGCAAGAGGCCTTAACGATAAGCTAGCAGCAATCACTGATTTATCTATTCAGGTGATTGATTATAATGAATTTGTGCAACTAACCTTAACCCATGACAAGGTGATTACGTGGTAAACTTTTTTAAATTTAATGGCCAGCAGATTGAAACGGATCATCAAGGTTATTTAAAGCATTCCTCTGACTGGCAAGAAGCCATGGCACCTGTGATTGCGGCTACCGAAGACATTGAATTGACTGATAGCCATTGGGAGGTCATTCATTTTGTACGTAATTTCTACTTGGAATTTAACACCAGTCCAGCCATTCGGGTACTTGTAAAAGCCATTGGCCAAAAGCTTGGCCCCGATAAAGGTAACTCAAAGTACCTCTATACCCTCTTCCCAGTGGGGCCTGCAAAGCAAGCCACTAAGATAGCAGGGTTACCGAAACCTGCAAAATGCATCTAATCTAATCCAATCTAAAAGAAAAACACCACAAAAAAGCCTTGTTATCTAACAAGGCTGTTTATTGGGCTTAACTTACTGTTCAGAAAGGTATTAGTTGACCTCTTAATTAACTTCAGTCGTCACTGGCATTTTGTAAGCCGCTGTACCCCACAATGGCACTGTCGATAAACTGTGTTTATAGCTGCCAGATGTTTCCTTGGTCGAATATGACACATACATCAGGGTTTGATTATCTGCATCATAGATACGACGGATCTTCATGCTTTTAAAAAAGATACTTTTCGACTTTTTAAACACCACATCGCCAGATCGGCTTTTATCAATTTCTGCAATCATCTGCGGTGTGATTTCACCTGTTTGACGACATGAAATAGATGAATCAGATGGGTCGGCTAAGCTTAAATCAGCTTCAATGCTAGCAACATGGCATGTCACACCAGTAACAATAGGATCATTCATCATATTCAGTTTAATGTCTTTGGTGGTAAATAAGCCTAAGCTCACTTTGCCTACATCGTCACTACAGCCTGAAATAGTCACCATAGAGGCAATCACAAGTGAGGCAAGTAATACACGCTGAGAAGTTTTCATTTAATCTGTTTCCTATAAAAAGCTTGTTAGCTTTTTTTTATATTCAAGTTTTTTGCTAGCCATTTGCATGCTTTAAATAAAGAATAAGCTAATTCTATTACTATTCACATCACCGCAATGAGCAATGTTTAATACCACACTCTTTGTGCCCACTTAGTCAAGCCTGCCGTTACCGAACCAAAGTGATCACCCACGACTAACTGCGCTTCAGGGTAAACCGCTGAGATTTTCTGATGGATTGCCGGGCTTTTTGCCGTTCCGCCAGTCACGTAGACAACATCTGGCGAAGTTCTACCACTCATCGACTCAGTTGCGGCATCAACGGCTTGTCGCATTAAGCTTTCCACTTGTGCCAAAGGCGTAGTAATAGCGGTTTCAAATTGAGATAAGCTTATGTCTAATGTAAAGTCGGCTTCAACAAACGCCAAATCAGCTTGAGTAGACGCATGCTCAGATAAGGCAATTTTAGCTAACTCTGCTTGGCGCACGATTTGATAACCCAACTGGTCACGCTGCACTTTTTGTAAGCGTTTTATCAGTTCAGGTTTCACCGCATCTTTAACCAACTCATCGAGTAACTTTTTGGTACTCAAGCTCGCAAAGTCACGTTGAGCACTGATATCGTTGACAGCGACTGCATTCCAAAAAGGCTGTTTTGGTAATGGCTTACCCGTCACTAATTGGCAAGTTGAACCTAAGTGCGGCATCACACCTTGCATTGCCAGTGCGATATCTAAATCGTTACCACCAATACGTTGACCACTATGACCAAAGCAATCGGCTTTTCTGTCTGAAGTTTGACTTTGGTTAGGCCCCATCTTGACGACTGAGCAGTCAGTGGTACCACCACCAACGTCAACCACTAACACGGTTTGCGTCGAAGTTAACTGGCTTTCAAAGTCCATTCCTGCAGCCAACGGTTCAAACAAAAATGACACTGACTCGAAACCTGCCCTTGTTGCCGCAGTCGTTAATATGGCCTCGGCTTGTAAGTTGCTTTGCTCACCACCAATACCTTGAAAATTAACGGGTCGGCCTATCACTGCATGGGTCGCTTTACCTAAACCTTTCTCTGCCAGTATGTGATCAATGCGTTTTTTTACAAACATCATCATTAGCGTGACGATATCTTCAAATAAGGCCACTTGTTCTTGACGTAACCCAGTCGCCCCCAAAAATGATTTCGGTGAACGGACATAAAAGCCTTCTTCGGGCATGTCTAGATAGTGTTCTTGGGCTTGCTTACCGACAAACACGGCTTGTTCATCTGCACTAAGGTCGAGTTCATGGCGCACTCGTTGAGCATGAGACAATTGCGCAGCACGCAAAGATGCGTACTCAGCTTGGTCAGATACAGGTAACTGCTGATACACAGCTTGACAGATTAAGTCTCTGTCATAAGCATAGAGTGTTGAAGGCATATAGTGAGAGTTATCCATCAATGGCAATAGCTCAACCTGGCCATCTATGACAATCCCTACAGAGCAATTAGCGCTACCATAGTCAAACCCGACAAACATAACTCACCTTTACAACTCTAACAAAAAGCCGTCAAATTTAGCACGCTGGCCTCAGCAACTAAAGCATTAAGCCCAAGTGTCTTCCTGATAGATGATAAAAACAGCGCTAAAACCACTGTTGTATAGTGGATTAAACCGATCTGGGGTTATGTAGCCTTTTGCCCCTTTTCAGTTCTGGTTATGTAAAACGAATAACTCTCGGTTTACTTTTCGGTACAATGTTGTGTTACTGATTATTAAATGGATGACTCTCGTGTAAATTTACATAACGAGCCAAAAAAGCTCGGTTAAGTACAGTCTCGGTTTCCCCTACCCCAATGGATAATTGAACAAGCTAAGAAAGGCTGGTAAGTTATTAAAATAATTAATTAAAAATCGCAAAGCAGAATGAGTTTTTAGCCAAATGTTAATGGTTTAAACCAGCATTCTCGCTAATACGCTGTTATAACCCATTCAGTGTGGTGTATTGAACTTGAAAATAATATTCATTTTTTTAGCTGTTTTGTTTTCCTCAAATGCCATTGGCTGCTTTGTTCAACCTGAAGGCTTGGGTGAAAGTCATGAGTTGATATTTTCTCAGAAGGTTGGAATAGGTTTTTTGCTGTTCTTACTTGCTCTAGTTTTTAGGTTTTTCGCCCAGAAATCTCGCTTATGGGTTCCTACTCTATTCGGAATCTCATTTGGTTATCTTCCTATTCTGCAATACGTACTGTATTGGGAGGGTATTGCTGGCCCTGGAGGGATGTGTGGTAGGCCGGAATTGCTAGAAATGGGTAATGTGATTCTTGTGGGTTTTTCCGTTATTGCACTATATGAGCTCATTTATTTTGTTAGGATAAGGCGTACAAATGGATTATAACAAGATACTATGGCGTCAATAGCTAGTTTTGAGTTTTTGGCGCTTCCCACATCACACCATCTCTTAGCATCGAATTCAGTGTTACAACTATCTTTCTAATATAGGCAATTATTGCCACTTTCTTTGGTTTTCCAGCAGCGACTAATCGCTGATAAGTTTTTAAAACAGTATTTGATTGTGTCTTAACAAACCTATACACCAAACTTCGTTTGGCCTATTGGCAATAAACATCAAAGTCGTGGGTTTTCAACCCACACCCGAGCAAGAGAGTATCAACAGCTATACCCTCTTGGTTCTTTGCAAAAATTTGGCCAGCCGACCATCGCAAAATTTTCAGGCTCATTATAAGTAGAAGCGAAAGATTTCCATATGGGAATGATCCAGCTTTTAGCTTCATTTGTAGGTTGTTTCGGTCTTATTCGAATAAACATCAAAACAGTTCCAATGCACCTACAGGTTCAACGGATTCCCTTGGAAGTGCCCGAATGCGTTGAGTTAATTCACGAGATGGAGGCAGGACGCCGACATAGCCTCAGATGAGCCATGGATGGCGATTATGAGGCGCTAGTGAATTCACTCTGTAGCATGAGGATTAGCACTTCGTGGGAACGGCAAGGGATATCGAAAAGGGAAATGCTGTTGTTTCCCTTTCGTCGGGTGTGGGCGAAGCGCCACGACGTTCAACTTAAAAATGATTATTTAATAAAACGCCACGACGTTAATCAATACTAAAAACTTGGATTCTACAAGTTGTCACACTCTGCGCATTTAACCAGGTGGTGTATTGGTGCAATCTTTGTTAACTTAATGAAATACAGACAGTTAACCATGCGCATATTTCAACATCTTCAAAATTAATGCGCACGCGCGTTAATCCCATTATGTGCGCATGCGCACTATATAAATGTTATGTCACTCAAAGTTGATACTTATGGAATAGAGAATATGGACAGAGCTAAAATACAGGAAGTATTACAAAATCATGGGTATGAGTCTGAAGTCGCCAAGAATGGACTAAAAGTCAAACTTGGTTGGTTCGCGAATAGTCTCAGTCTGTCTTGGGATTTAAGCCGAAAGCGAATAAATTACTCTTACAATCAAATTCTAGATCCCATTTTAGCAACCGTAATTGGTGCTCTAGCTATCCATTCATCTTTGACCTCAGATGTAACGATAGCTGTAATTCAAGGTGCAATCGTGCTCAACTTAATTTTGAGAATCATAATTACAGAGCTAAGAGTGATAGAACTTAAAATACTCTTAAGTCAATATCAGAGTAGTTTCCTAAAAGATACAAGCGAACCCGTTACATAACAAGAGACTATGGCGTCAATAGCTAATTTTGAGCTTTTGGCGCTTGCCACATCACACCATCTCTCAGCATTGAA
>NZ_JBHZSM010000020.1:0-65859 GCF_043643735.1 Shewanella maritima | reverse complement strand
TGGGAGATTGGACTCTTTTGATTAGAATCCGGCCTGGCACGCCGAAGGGTCGCGGGTTCATCTCTTGATAAGAGCAAGTCCGCTCCGCCACTTACATCGAAGCCTCGTCAGCAATGACGAGGCTTTTTTGTATGTGTGATTTGTTGGGAATAAGATAAACACCTTACATGCATTTATTCTTACATGAAGTTAAATAGACTACTCGGTCTAGTTGTTCGCTTTCTGCTTTTTTTTGGTTAATGACCTTTGTTAAGTGTTTTTGATGGCTCAATATGTGGATAATAATCCATGCTTTATAGTGTGTTGGAGCTATTAATTTAACCTGTATTTTTTGCACTTTTGAAAAATTATGTAAAGAATCTGTAGTAAAGCTTGTATTTAGTGTAAAACTCTCAAACATATATAACAAATATGTGTTTTATGTCTTTCTTATATACTCAGACTTAGTACACTATATGGCCTGTTGTTTTTTTGGTTAAGAATGTATCTGGAGCATGAAGTTTATGGATTGTCGTTTATGTTGTGGTGCGTGTTGCATTGCACCTTCAATTACCAGTGCTATCCCAGGTATGCCAAATGGCAAGCTTGCTGGTGAGCGATGCATTCAACTCAATGATGACAATTTATGTAACTTGTTCGGTAAATCGGATAGGCCAAAAGTGTGCGGAGACTTTATGCCGACTATAGATGTGTGCGGTATGAATAATGAGCAAGCATTATGGCTGATAACGGATTTAGAGCAGCATACAGGTTAAAATCTTAGTGATAGGTGGCTTGAGATGAAATTAACTCGATATACAGACTTTGGTATACGTATTTTGATGTACGTTGCTGTGCAGCACCCGCGTGAAAATTTATTTCGCATAGCTGAGGTTACAGAGGTTTTTGAGCTATCGTCAAATCACGTTGCAAAAATAATTCATCATTTAGGCAAACTAGGCTACATCGACACTATTCGTGGTAAAAGTGGTGGCTTTAAATTGGCTGTTGAGCCTGAGGATATTAATTTAGGTCAATTGATCAGGCAGCTGGAGAACTCACTTGCGCCTATAGATTGTGATGAACCTCGTTGCCGCTTCACTACTGCTTGTAAGTTCAAAGGTGTGCTAGGGCGAGCAGTTGCAGCCTATTTAGCTGTGCTAGATGAATATACTTTAGCGGATATTGTCGTGAATAAAGCTGAATTGTTAGCGACTCTACCTGAGCAATTTATTCCACTGACGTTTGTTGAGTCGTAGCCACAGCATTCAAGGTTTGTATGGGTAGCAGCTGTGAGGTAGGCACTAACTTCACGCCGTTACTCGCAAGTTGGTCAATGTTGTTATTTAAAAACATCACTGTTTCAGGGTATGGATGCCCAATCAATATCACCATGCCATCTTCCTTAGCTTGTTCAATAGCCTTATCAAATTGTGCTTGAAGCGCAATGATGTCTTTTTGGTTATCCAAAAATATGTGTCTTTGTAATATCGGCACGCCTGCTAATAGCGCTTGTTCACCGGCTTTACTATAACGTGTGGTCACGCTATCTACAAAATACATGTCCTTTTCTTTAATGCTTTCCATTACCCAGCTCATTGGTTCTCTGAGTTGGGTGAGCAAACTGCCCATGTGGTTGTTCAGTCCTTTTGCATAAGGAATATGTTCCACTGCACTATTTATTACCTGTTTAATTTGCTGCTCGCTCATTTGGTTGGTCATGCCACCTGGGCCCAGATCTCGCCCGTCAAGCGTTTGCATTGGCATATGCAACATGATTTCAAATCCACCTTGATGGCCTTTTTTGGCTAAACGTTGACCGAGTGGTGTATGTGGCAGGACAGACAAAGTGACATCTTGAGGCAGTGTTAACACTGCCTTATCTGATTGGCGGTAGCCTATGTCGTCGATAATAATTGCAATGTTTGCCCCATGGGCATTAAATGCAGTGATTAGACTGATTATAATTAAGAGTAATGAGCGCACAGTTATTATTGGTTTTCTTAGTTAATGTCATCCATGTTTGCTAATCCATGCGATAGCCGAATCAATTTGTGCATCAATGGATGTTGATTGCATATTAGTGTTATTGATTATATGCACATTATCTTGTTCAGCGACAGTAGGAAGTGTGATTTTTGTATCTGGTTGGATGCCTATCTCGTGAATATCATTTCCTTTTGGGGTGTTGTATTTGGCTATGGTGAGTTTAATTGCGTTACCTTGCCCAACCATTGGAATCAGGCTCTGTACGGTACCTTTACCAAAACTGCTTTCACCAACTAAGTGCGCCCGATTATTTTCTTGTAACGCCGCTGCAAGTACTTCTGATGCCGAAGCGCTGCCTTGATTTATCAGAACCACCATAGGGAGTTGGGTAAATATAGTATGGTTAGATGCGTAATAGTCTTCATTAGCATCAAAAAAACGGCCTTGCGTAGAAACAATTCGTCCTTTATCTAAGAAAAGATCCGCAATTTCAATTGCCTGATCAAGTAAGCCGCCAGGGTTATTTCGTACATCTAAAATGAGCCCTTTCAAGTTACGGTTTTGCCATGCTATAGCTTGTTTAAGAATGGCTTTTGCTGCATCTTCTTGGAAGTTTGCGATATAAATGTAACCCACGTCATCAATAATTTTGGCATCAATTGATTCGATATGAATATAGTCTGGTGTTAAGGTAATCTGTTGCGATTGCTCGCTTGCTTTAGGCGCAATGGTTAAGTGTATGCCTTGCTTTAGCATGCTGTGTTGTTTGATTGCTTTAAGAATATCACTCAGATTACTTCCATCGACGGCTGTATTGTCTAGGTGTGTAATGACATCTCCAGGCATTAGGCCTGCTTTATCGGCAGGGGAGTTTTTAAATGGCGTGACAATGGTGATTTGATCGTTATCAGTGGCAACTTCAAACCCAAACCCATAATACTCACCTTTGTTGGTACTTGTGAGCGACTCGAATTCGGCTTGATTAAGAAAGTCAGAGTAAGGGTCTAGGTGTTCAAAAACGCCATTGATTGCAGCTTGGATTAATGATTCTCGGTCTACATCTTCAACATAATACGTTTCGACTGTATCAATAATATCTAACAGCAGTGAGTAGTCATACTCTTTGTGAAAGGCGTTGGTAGAGTCATAGGTTTGTTCAGAGCCAGATAAGCTTACCGAGGTTGCGAGTACTACCCCTGACAAAAAACACAATAGATACTTCAGTGAATGTTGCATAACTCCCCCTGCGAGAATAGGGCGGAGTCTAAGCAGATGCGATGATCAATACGTGAAGACTTGTAATCTAGCGGCAGTATCTCGCTGGATTAACGGCTTGCCCTTTGTGCCTTATCTCAAAGTATAGGCCAGGTTCCGTCTGTCCACCTGATCTTCCTACTAATCCAATGGTCTCACCAGTCGAAACAGTATCGCCTGCATTCTTAAATAACGTCTGTGCATGGCCGTATAGGCTCATATAGCCTTCGCCATGATCAACTACCATTACCATGCCAAACCCTCTGAGCCAGTCTGAATAAATGACCTTACCTGCGGCAATGGCGTTGATGTCTTTGCCTTCAGGCGCAGATAAAATTGTCCCTTTCCATTTAATTTGCCCAGAACGTTGACTGCCAAAGCGTTTGGTTGTTCGACCATCTGTCGGCCAGCGTAATTTACCTTTCTGCTTAGCCAGTCCATTCATGCTAGGACTGTTCTTGACTGCTTGAAGTGCCTGTTCAACTAGGTGCTTCAAACTGGCTTCTTCAATTTGCAATTGTTCCAGCTCAGCGCCTTTTGTCGACAAGGTACGCTGAAGTTGTGTCAGTGTTAGCTGTCGCTGCGCTTGTTCTTTGCTCAGGTTGTCCGCCTGCTGCTGTTGATCAATGATGGTGGCATTAAGCTGCTGTTGTTGCTGAACTTGCTGCTGCTCGACCTGTGCAAGCTGCTCGCTGGTTTCCTTCAACTGGCTAATGGCTTTCATACGCGCATTATTAAGATACTGATAATAAGTGAGCATACGCTCAACTGTGGCTGGATTTTGCTGATTGAGCATCATCTTACTGTAGTCGTGGTTACCTGCTAGGTAAGCACTGGATAACTGTTTTGATAAGGTTTTTTGTTGAGTACGTTTAAGGGTATCGAGTTCGGCTTGTTGCTGGCCGAGTGCTTGTAGCGCCTTATTTAACTTAGCCAGTTTATCTTGTGTTTGATTGACTAGTTGAGCAGATTTCGCAATGGCTTGTTCGTCTTTTTTGAGTAAAGACATTAATTGCTCACGCTGTTTTGTGGTGCTTTTGAGTGAGTTTTGTTGCTGGTTTATTTGAGACTGAATAGCTTTTAACTCTGACTGACGCTTGTCTAAGTCAGCGGCTTGTACGCTTTGAGCCAGTATAATAAAGCCAGCGACAATGCTGGCTTTAACAAAAGAGTTTACTATCACGAGTGAACTTTTAGCCTTTTAAATCGATAATGCAGCGACCTGACATTTCTTCAGGGGTGCTTTGACCCATCAACGATAACATAGTTGGCGCAATATCGCTTAGTCGTCCATTAGGTTTTATTTCAGCTTCACGGCCGACATAAATAAACGGTACTAATTCACTGGTGTGGGCAGTGTGTGCTTGCCCAGTTTGTTCGTCAGTCATTTGCTCAGCATTACCGTGATCGGCTGTAATAATGCATTCACCGCCAACTTTGTCTAACGCTGATACAACGCGACCAATACAAGCATCAACCGCTTCACAGGCTTTAACTGCAGCATCAAAGCTACCAGTGTGACCGACCATGTCACCATTTGGATAGTTACAAATGATCACATCATACTTGTTTGACTCAATGGCACCTACCAATTTATCGGTCAGTTCTGTTGAGCTCATTTCTGGTTGCAAGTCGTAAGTTGCCACTTTAGGCGACTCGATTAATATTCTATCTTCGCCTTCGAATGGCTGCTCTTTACCGCCGTTAAAGAAGAACGTTACATGCGCATACTTCTCTGTTTCAGAGATGCGTAATTGCTTCTTACCGCTATTTTGAAGTGTTTCACCTAGTGTGTTGACCAAGTCTTCTGATGGATAAGCAATGGCAGCTTGAATATCGGCGGCGTATTCCGTCAGCATCACAAAGTTAACTTTTGGTGTTTTAGCACGTTCAAAACCATCGAAATCGGCATCGACAAAGCTACGGGTGATTTGGCGGGCACGGTCAGCACGGAAGTTCATGAAAATAAGGGCATCATCGTCATTCAGCGTGGCAATGTTGCCAGCTGCATCAGTAATCGTTGAGGCGGCAACGAACTCGTCATTCTCATCACGGCTATATGCTTGGTTAAGTGCTTCAACTGCATTGCTATATACGTGATCGCCTTTACCTTGAGTAATCAGATCATAAGCTTTAACAACACGCTCCCAACGGTTATCGCGGTCCATTGCATAGTAACGACCAATGATAGATGCAGTGCGACCACAACCTAATTCAGCAAACAGCTTATCAAAGTGAGCTAGGCTCGACTCTGCACTGCGCGGTGGTGTATCACGACCATCTAAAAAGGCGTGTAAGTAAACTTTTTTAGCACCGCGTTTAGCAGCTAAACGGCACATGGCTTCAATGTGCTGTTCATGACTGTGAACACCACCAGGTGACAATAGCCCCATGATGTGCACTGCGCCATCAGCTGCAATTGCTTTGTCTACAGCAGAAGTAAACGCAGGGTTTAGGTCAAATTCGTTATCTGCAATCGCTTTGGTAATGCGGGTCAATTCTTGATAAACCACACGGCCAGAACCAATGTTGATATGGCCAACTTCTGAGTTGCCCATTTGCCCATCAGGTAAACCGACATCAATGCCTGAGCCAGAAATTAGGCTATTTGGATAAGTTGCATTGAGTTTATCTAATACCGGTGTGTTGGCATGATGAATCGCATTATCCTTAGGATTTTCACGATAGCCCCAGCCATCGAGGATAAGTAACGCCAAAGGGCGTTTTGCAGTTGTCATTGTGATACCTCTAAGTTGACAAAGTTAAAGTGTGAAAATTTTAATTGTATGAATATTACTACTTATCTAGCAGGGTAAAAAGCATTAAGGTCATGTTGATGTCAATTGCGTTATAAAATTTCATTTATAATTACAACTGTTGCTGATATTCCAACCAAGCAGGCCTAATCCCGCATTTAGTGGGATTGAAAGATGAAAAATCGCCTGCAAATCTATATACTCTTGGCTAAATTAGTGGCACATACGTCTAAGATAGGCAGATAACATGCAAGAATACATTGAGTTTTTCCAAGCAAACCCGATCCTGAGTTTATCTTGGGTGGGTTTATTTATCGCTGTTGTTGTAATGACAGTGAAAATCAGTACGTCAAAAGTAAAGAATATTTCGCACCAAATTTTGACCCAACTGGTCAACAAGGAAGAAGGCGTGGTGTTTGATGTGCGCTCAAAGGACGAGTATAAAAAAG
This sequence comes from Shewanella maritima, assembly GCF_043643735.1. Lineage (GTDB taxonomy): Bacteria > Pseudomonadota > Gammaproteobacteria > Enterobacterales > Shewanellaceae > Shewanella > Shewanella maritima_A. The sequence continues at coordinate 59,432 of NZ_JBHZSM010000020.1, read as the reverse complement.
GCCATATTATTGATGCGCTGAATGTCACTATGTCAGAAATTAAAAATAATAAGCTGACTCACCTTGAAAAGTATAAAACCAGTCCCATTATAGTAGTATGTAATGCTGGCATGACATCTTCGCAAGCGGCGCAACTTCTTATCAAAGAAGGCTTTGCAAACGTTTACAACTTGAATGGTGGTATGGCTGATTGGAAGTCAGCAAACTTACCTGTAGTGAAGAGTAAGCGATAATCGTTATCCGGCTTTCGGCATTATGATTTGCTGAAGTACAATAAAAATAGGCTTTGAAAAAAGCACACATAAATTACAAATTAGGTAGGACATCAAGATGGCTGAAGAAGTAGCAAACAACCAAGAAAATGCACCACAGTTCAACATTCAACGCGTGTATATCAAAGATATCTCTTTTGAAACGCCAAACAGCCCAGCTGTTTTTCAAAAAGAGTGGAACCCAGAAGTTAAGCTAGATCTTGATACGCGTAGCAACAAGTTAGCTGAAGATGCATATGAAGTGGTTTTATCGCTAACTGTTACAGCTAAGAATGGCGAAGAAACAGCTTTCTTATGTGAAGTACAGCAAGCGGGTATCTTCACTATCACAGGTCTTACTGAGCAACAACTTGCTCACTCATTAGGTGCATACTGCCCTAACGTACTATTCCCATATGCTCGCGAAGCCGTTGGTAGCTTAGTTGCTCGTGGTACTTTCCCACAGCTTAACCTAGCGCCAGTTAACTTTGACGCATTATTTGCTCAGTATGTTCAGCAGCGCCAAGCGGCAGCCGCTGAAGCACCTGCAGAAGCAAACGCATAATTGTATGAGTAAGCTTGCCGATATTACGGTATTAGGGGCGGGGTCTTATGGCACCGCCCTTGCCATTTCACTTGCTAGCAATGGTCACAAGACTTTGCTTTGGGGTCATGAAGCTGACCACATGCAAAAGCTTGAGCAAGAGCGATGCAATAGCGAGTTTCTTCCCGGTATTGCCTTCCCTGATTGCTTGCAAATTGAAGCTGATCTTCAAACTGCACTGCAAGCCAGTCAGAATGTCTTAGTCGTTGTACCTAGCCATGTATTTGGTGAAGTATTAAAACGTGCGAAACCATTACTGCGTGCTGATGCTCGTATTGTATGGGCGACTAAAGGGCTTGAGCCTGAAACGGGTCGTTTATTACAAGACGTGGCACGTGAGCAACTTGGAGAGCAGTTTCCATTAGCGGTGCTTTCGGGGCCAACCTTCGCTAAAGAATTAGCCGCAGGTATGCCAACTGCGATTGCTGTTGCAGGTACTTGCCCGCAATTCACTGATGACTTAGTAGAATTACTGCATAGTCCGAAGCGTTTACGTGTGTATGCTAACGATGATTTCATTGGTTTACAGCTTGGCGGCGCAGTGAAAAATGTGATTGCCATTGGCGCGGGTATGTCTGATGGTATCGGCTTTGGTGCTAATGCGCGTACAGCGTTAATCACCCGAGGCTTGGTAGAATTATCTCGTTTAGGTGTCGCGCTTGAAGCTGACAATAGTACCTTTATGGGAATGGCAGGCTTAGGTGATTTGGTATTAACGTGTACCGATAACCAGTCTCGAAATCGCCGTTTTGGACTTGCGCTTGGTAAAGGCAGTGATGTTGATACCGCACAAGACGAAATTGGTCAGGTCGTTGAAGGCTATCGTAATACCAAAGAAGTGTACACATTGGCTAAGCGCTTAGGTGTGGAAATGCCAATTACTGAGCAAATTTATCAAGTGTTGTATCAAGGCAAAAGCCCCGCTGCAGCTGCCAAAGAGTTGTTAGGTCGTGACAAAAAGTCAGAGACAACAGATAGCTAATACTTGCTTGTCGACTCGGTATAAAAATATTCAAAAGGGTGCTAATATAGCGCCCTTTTTTGTGACTGGTCGAAAATTGTTCGGCTCGGTTTTAAAATTTTGAGTGAAGCCGTTAGGCGAACTTGACCATCATTATGAGAGTAAAGCATTGAAGCATCATGACGTAATTATTATCGGAGCAGGCGCTGCAGGGTTAATGTGTGCAGCAACCGCAGGCTATCGAGGGCGTGATGTGCTGGTGTTAGATAATGCTAAAAAAGCGGGTCGCAAAATTTTAATCAGTGGCGGTGGCCGTTGTAACTTCACCAATCAGAAAGTTGAACCACATCAGTTCATTTGTGCTAATCCTCATTTTGTAAAATCCGCGCTTGCCCGATATAAATCAACTGACTTCATTGAATTAGTTGAACGTCATGGCATTGAATATCATGAACGGGATCATGGCCAACTATTTTGCAATGACTCAGCTAAAGACATTGTCGATATGCTGCTTACTGAGTGTGAATGGGCAGGTGCTCAGGTGCAATTACGTACCGAAATCAGCCACATTGAAAAAGCCGCGTCAGGTTTGTTTCATATCGTCACCAACCAAGGGGAATACAGCTGTGATGCCTTAGTTGTGGCAACCGGTGGTTTATCCATGCCGAAACTAGGTGCCACCCCTTTTGGTTACCAATTAGCCGAGCAATTTGGTTTAAAGGTGTTACCGACGACGGCTGGCTTGGTGCCTTTTACTTGGCATGCCGAACAAAAAGCGAAATTTGAAGCGCTGTCGGGTATTGCGGTGCCCAGTACCATTACCGCCGAAGATGGCACTCAATTTAGTGAAGCCTTGTTATTTACCCATCGAGGTTTATCAGGCCCAGCTGTGTTGCAAATATCGAATTACTGGCAACCTGGTCAAGCCGTCTCAATCAACTTACTGCCTAATGACGATGCTACAGTTCTCCTCAGCCAAGCACTTGAATCCAGTCCCAAACAAAGCTTGCGTAACACCCTCAGTCAGTGGCTGCCGAAGCGATTAGTTGAGGCGCTATTTGAGTCTGTACAATTGGATAAAGCGTTAAACCAGCTTGGTCACGGTGAACGAGATTCAATTGCCCGGCAGTTAAATAGTTGGTCGATAGTGATGAATGGCACAGAAGGTTACCGCACTGCAGAGGTGACTTTAGGCGGTGTTGATACCAATGAGCTGTCTTCTAAAACCATGGAGTCAAAAAAAGTCGCCGGGCTATATTTTTCTGGCGAAGTGATGGATGTCAGCGGTTGGCTTGGCGGCTTTAATTTCCAATGGGCATGGGCGTCGGGTGTTGCGGTTGGGATTGCTGTGTGATTGTTTCTGGACATACTGTTTTGTTGAGATAGTCAGATTATTTGTATTTTACGCCGCTGACTTGGCAAATTGATTAGATGCCTTAGATACTGCTACATCAGACAGCCTTTTGATACTGTTGTTAAACAAATGTTGCATTTTATGGTTTTTCCTTTTAGGTTGTATTGGTTTTTAAGGATTGATACAACTCAAGGAAGAGAAAATGCGCAGCTTTTGCCGCTCTATATCGATATTTATTTCCGTTGCCCTAGGCTTTTTTACCCTATATACATCTCCTATTTATGCTTTGGGAATCATTACTCCAGCGCCTCCCACACCTGATTTATTAGGTGGGAAGTCAGGTACCCAAATTACCTTATCTTGGTCAATGGCATGTGATGTCAATCGGGTTGAAATCCAAGAATCTTTAACAACACAGTCATGGGTAAATATATACACTGGACAAGGTTTGTCTAGTGGCGGTGGTGGTGTAATGAGCTTGCAAAGTTCTTTGTATAACACTGCTATGGATCTTGATGGCTCTGATGTAAATGGTTTTACAGGGCCTGGTGATAGTATTGGCGGTTGTGTAAATTGGATGCCTAATCGTTACGTAGTTGCAACTAACAAAACTGCGCCTCTTTACTATTTCAGAATTAGAGCATGTAATTCATCAGGTTGTAGTGCATATAGCCAGCCAATAAATGTCGCTAGCTCAGGCAATTCAGGTGAAAAGTCGTTAGCAGCAATTACTGCCATTCCTAACAGTAGTAATCCTTTAACCACGCCCATTAGCGGAGATTTAGTCGGCGAAATACAGGGTAAATCGATTGTAGACGGTGGTGCGTTTTCCTACAGTGTACCCTTGCAAATTGCCCCAGGGCGTAAAGGGGTTCAACCTAACTTATCACTCAATTACAGCAGCCAATCAGGCGAAGGTATTGCAGGTATGGGGTGGAGTTTGTCAGCAAATAGTCAAATTTCCCGTTGTGGCAAAATTTACGATATCGACAACTCAACAACTAACGCCATATACAGCACGGCCGATAAAATCTGTCTTAATGGTCAAAGGCTGGTCCCCATCCCTGAGACCGAAGGTGGCACCCCTGGTGCTTATGGGCAAAATGGTACCTACTATCAAACGGAACGGAAAGGTGCGTTAGTTATCCAGCAATTGGGCGGTAATTTAAACACCAGTAACACTTATTTTGTTGGTTTTGAGCCTGATGGTACGCAGCATAGTTATGGCCGTACCAGTAATTCAAAAATTGTACCGGTTGGGCTAAGTCAAACATTGACTTGGTTGCAATCACTTACGCAGGACACTCATGGTAACGAAGTTAGTTATGTCTATGACGATTCAACCGCGGGGAGTCGTAATCTTGCCGATATTTATTACACTGGCCATAACGGCACTCAGGGGACTCGAAATGTACATTTAAATTACACCTCACGCCCAACAAAGAAGAGTTATCACTGGGGAGGTTATACCGTATCTAATAAACAGTTAGATAACATTGAACTTAATATCGATGGACAGTTAAAAGCGCAATGGTCACTCAATTACCGTACATCTACCTCAATCAATAAAGCTTCAATATTAGATAATCTTACCTACTGTAATGGTGATAATGCCTCTGAGTGTTTAACGACTCAATTTGATTGGTATACCCGTAACTACAGCCATTACTTAAAAAGCACTCATTCACTCTCACAAATAACAGATAACTACCAAGTCGGTTTGAGGGCCAAAAAGAGTGCTGATTATGATGGCGATGGTGTGTTAGATCTGGATATCCCTCTTGACGGCATTTATCTGTCTAGAACTGGGAATAAAGTGACCTACAGAGATTTGCCTTCTATTAGTTCAAGGCAGTGGGCTGGCGACATCAATGATGATGACTTACCTAACGCCAATGAAATATCTTCAAATATCGTCAATGGCAGCATTGACTATGACTTAGATGGGGCTGATGACTTCGTTTACACCAACGGTAATTCAAAGCTAGTCTTTGTCAGCTTTAACCCTGATGGCACCCGTAAGCGAGTGTATACCACAGGTATTAATGCTACCTGTTATGCGTCGATATATAACGATATTGGCAATAAGTTTTGTAATAGCCATGCAGTTGATTTTGATGGTGACGGCCGCAAAGATATTCTTTTAGCTAGCAATAAAGCCGTGGGTTCTAGCAATTACACCATTACCTACAAGGCATACCAACGTAATAAATCAGGTGATGGATTTGCCTATAAAGGTGCTTTTACGGCAGAAGCCAAAGAGCCCCTCGTTCCGATGGATGTTGACGGTGATGGCATCCTTGACCTTGCACCAAGTAAATTCCACAAAGAATTAAAATGGTACAAAATTGGTATCAATAGCTCAGGTCAAATTACAGCGACTAAACGGGTGAATACGTTTAATATTAATGTTGACGTTACCCACCGAGCCAACCCTAGCCAATGGGCTGATTTTAACGGTGATGGGCTAAGTGATATTCTGACGTTGCACAAAACCAATTCAAGTGACAATTTTTATACCCGTTACATCATACTCAATAAAGGTAATGGCAAGTTCACTTCTCCAATTAAAACAGCTCATAAAGAACTCGCATATACTGCCAGTGGTGCAATCGTAAAAGACCCAACATATGGCGGACCAGATGGATATGTGCACGAACAATTCATTCAATTTGTTGATTTCAATGGTGATGGGCGCCAAGATATTTTGTACCCAGATTCGAGCCGACGCAAATATATCTATGAATGTTGGGAGTGGAGTACTAATGAGGCTTGTCGAGCAGTCGATGGCGCTAACGCACCAAAGTTTTATGCGCACGATGTTTGGCATTGGAATGTGCTGTTAACCAATGAGAATGGCGTTTCATTCACCAATAAAACCTTACCAATATATGGCGCATTATCGACACTTTCGCCCATTGATTTAACCGGTGATGGCCGTATTGATTTTGTATCGGGTATCGGTTTTGAGTCAAATGCCACTAAAAGGCGATGGTACTTTGGATCAAAGTCAGGCAAGCCAAGCCACTATCCAGTGGGCTTTAAGTTGTTTGCCAATCATACTACTCAAGACACTGTAATAAACAGTGTGGCTACCGGAATGGGACAGAAATTTGCGGTTGATTATGCCATGTTGGCGGATACGAATTACCCACAACCTGTATCTAGCGGTGGCCACCCCTACGTGAACTTCACTAACACTATGCGTGTAGTGAAAGAAATCAGTAAAGACAACGGTAAAGGCTCAGTAAATAAAACCAGTTACCAGTATCGAAATGCACGTTTTCATGTTGCCGGTCGTGGTTTTCAAGGGTTCAGTGACATCATTGAAACCAGTCGTGATGCAAATAACTTGCATACGATAACTACAACTAATCGTTTTTCGCAAACATTTCCATGGTCGGGTACTGTCATCTACAAAAAAGTACAAGACGGTCTAAATCGAATCTTAAGCGAGTATGAGGTTGATACGCTTTATCCAAGTGCGAGTCAGTATCAAGCTTCACCAACCTCTGCTTGGTGTTTTTATCCAAAAGAGGTGACAAAAACCACGCGTGAGTTAATCCCTAATTCGTTAACCTCAACTGCGAAGACCAATGTGGTTAAAAAAACTCGTTTTTGTCAAACAATATTAGTATCAAAGTCGCTTGACGACGCCATAAACACGCATCAAAAGACCATCACTACTGACTTAACAGAGCAAATTGGTTGGTCAGTGCCGTTGACGATTTCGACGAGTCAAACGGTAAAATATAAAACGGCTCATCCTAGCGTTGTTATCGATCCTACGAATACCGCGACAAGCACCAAAATCACCAACACATACCGAAACAACAATAAAGGTGTGATGTCACTCTACTCCACTAAAACGGAAGGGACAGGTAGTCTTAAGGGCGTTGGCGCAACCACAATCTACACCGAATATGATAAATATGGCACGCCGTTAAAGGTCAGCACGGGTGATAGGTATACCAAACTGCAAATGACCTCAGACGGTTATTTTGCGAGTAAAAGCTTTAATGCGCAGTGGGGAACGACAGCAATAAACACCAATACTTATGATGCGCTTACCGGTAAATTAAAAACCTCACTTGATATCCATGGCGTACTCACAACCAATAAAGTTAATTTCCTTGGGCAAATTGAATCGACAACAGTAAAAAAAGGCAGCGTGACAGTCGCCCCAGCGACCTATATATCAAGGCAATGGCAGCAAGGTGAGTATGCCTTTAAGCAAACGCAGCAAACGGATGGGCAACCCACGTCAGTCACTTATGTCGATAGCCTTAATCGTCCGGTCAGAACCGAAATAGACGGGTTTGATGGTGTTGTGGTGTCCGCAACTGAGTTTGATGTTAGGGGTAATAAACTATCTGAAACCCTGCCAACACAATCCTACGGCTCGCATAAAGTCACCACATACCATGATTATGATGCGCTAGGTCGCCCCGCCTATAAACAGCATGACGATGGCATGGTGAGCTATCGCTCTGATTACACCTACTCGAGCAACTTAACCACCGATATTCAAGTCTCAGGTGGCATGAATGCAACCATGAGCCGTACTTACAACACTCAAGGGGCTTTGATTAGTACAACTGATGCCAATGGTAAAAAGAGTTATTTTGCCTATAACGCAACAAGCTTACCGGTACTCATTCAAGATGTACTTGGAAGTCGCATCACTGCCAGATACGATGATTTAGGGCGTAAGGCTTGGTTTGATGACCCTAACATGGGTAAATGGTCATTTACCTACAATCAGTTTGGTGAGCTAAAGACTCAAAAAGACGCCAGAGGTATTACTACGACTTTTGAGTACGACAAGGCTGCGCGGCCTACCACGCAGACTGTTAATGGCAAAACCAGAACCTGGGAGTACGATAACGTTGTAGGTAAGGGTAAGCTGTATAAAGCCTTTGTCGAGGGGCACAGCCAAACCCACAGCTATGACACCGCAGGGCGGATTAAACAGACCATGACAGCCATCGGTAATATCAGCTTTACTGAAAAGTTTGCCTATGACACTCGCTTTGGTCGTTTAAAGGCAATGCAATATCCAAGTGGTGAGCATGTGGCTTATCACTATGACGATAATGGCTTTGTCATTGAAGACTATCAGCTTTACACCGACAGCAGTGAAGTGACATTGCGTGAAGTGACCGAGTACAGCGCCTTTGGTAGTATTAATGAGCAGCGCTTTAGTAATAATAAAGTCCAAAAGTTCTATCGTAATGTGGCAGGTGTTCCTACTGACATTTGCACCAGCACCACAGGTAGCTGTAGTGCCTACGGCCTCCAGTCATTGGCTTACGACTATGACCCTATGGGTAACCTTGCTTATCAGCATAATCTAGTCGCAGATTTTAAAGAGAGTTACGTCTACGACGAGCTAATGCGCGTTGACTACTCAACCAAAGTTATCAAGGGCACAAGCTCAACCACAGACTATGACTATGACGCCGCGGGCAACATCTTGCTTAAGTCTGATTATGGTAGTCAGTTCAAGTATGGTAATACTGCCCGCAGCGCAGGCGGTAATGCGGGGCCAAATGCCATCAGGCAGTTTATGCGTAACGGCTCAACGTATAAATTCACCTATGATAACAACGGCAACCGCACATCGGGTGATGGCGCGACCATTACCTATGATGACCAAAACAAACCGCTTGAGGTGACCCGTAATGGCGTTACCAGTATTTTCAGTTACGATGCCAACGGTAATCGCTATAAACAGGTGAAGAAACAAGGCGGAATCACCTTATCTAACACCTACTATGTCGGCAGTTTCGAACGGGAAGTGACGGTATCTGACACCATAGACAAAACCTACATTGGTGACCACACCATTAAGATGAAAGCCCACGTAGGCTCGCTGGGTAATCAATCGGCGTTTCAGCATGTATTGCGTGACCATTTGGGCAGTGTTGATACCTTGCTAGATGCAAAATCAAGTAAGGTACTTCAATACCGAGGTTATGATGTGTTTGGCCGCCCAAGAGACATTGCAGCAGGTAACAGTCTGCTTGATGATTGGCAAGGCGTCACCAAAGGCTACACTGACCACGAGCACTTGAACGAGCAACAGCTCATTCATATGAATGGCCGCATATATGACTTCAATATTGGTCGCTTTTTAAGTGTTGACCCGTTTTTGCAGTTCCCAGAGAACAGTCAAAGTGCTAATCCGTATTCGTATATTTTGAACAATCCGATGTCAGGGACGGACCCGAGTGGTTATCAGTCTGAGTGCACAACAGGTTCTAATACTGGATTTGAAGGGTTTTGTTCGTCAGCTCAAATCGCTGAAGTTGAAGATGGAGAGGAGAAAGATGATGATACAGAGGTACCTGTATCAAACGGCCAAAAAAATGAAGCCAAAGGTGAGGATGTTGATTGGGCTAAACGGGTGATAGAAACCTATGGTAAAATAACAGGTGAGAAGGTGAGTAGCAGTGACGTTACCGAAACAGCAGCAAAACTTGCAACTGGAGCTTCAACTATTGCGTTAGGGCTTGAGAAAACGAAAAACTTGACACTATTAAATACTGCCGAGACAGGGACTGCCCTCATGGCTACAGGTTCAACCCTAAATGCTTGGGGGGTAAGCAATAACTCTAAAGCTGCAACCGCTTTGCTGTCACTAGATGCGTCTAAGCTAGGTAAAGAACTTGGAACAAAAGCAGGGGTTGCAGGACTCTTTGTAAGTCTAGCGTCTAACGCTGCGGCTTTAAATAACGGAAAAATCACTTCTTCGGAAGCAGTCGTTAAATCAAGCATTGATGTAAGTGCCTTATTAGTTGGGATAAGAGGAGGCCCAGTCGGCGCTACGGCTTCGATAGCTTATTCAGTGACAGATATCGTATACGGTGACGGTGGCGGAGTCATTCAACTAAAGCGCGATGCCGTTCAAGCGATTAATCAAATAGAAATCCAAATGGGAGCTAACAAAGTCAGCCAAAAAATTCAACAAAATCCACTGGGAACGATGAGACGCCTGTTTGGCCTGCCGAGTATTAAACTATGATTTTAAAGTTATATGACGATTTATTACAAGGATTATGGGCTTATTCTGTGAGTAAGGGGGTATCAGAAGAAAATGCATATTATTTGACTAGAATTCAAATCGTGATGTTTGAAATGTTTATATTTATTCCAATAATATTTCTTGCTTTTACCTTTGTTGATGTATCCGATAATCATATGATAATCGGGGTAACGGTTTTTGGCTTAGTATTAGAGACAATAAATCAATGGTATATAAATAAGAAGCAACTATTTCAAGGGGTTGATTGTGACGATGAAGTAACTAAAAAGAAGATTACAAAATGTAATGTTTTTTACATCTTTCTTTTTATATATGTACCTTTTGCAACTTACTTGTTGTCAGTACTGTGGTCATAAGGCTATTGAAAACGAGCAAGTACCAACGCATTTAAAAAGCCTATATCGGCACTAAATATAGTACACCCATAAAATTTGGGCGGCCAGACGAAACCTAGTCTTGGGAACTATGGTGCCACCCATTGTTAATGATGCGTTGTTTATAAATTAAATAGTAAATTAAATAGGACACCCATAGTTAATGGCATGGACGTCAACTTTCTACTAGGCTTTATTTGAGCATTAAACAAGGAGGTTATGATGCCGCGCCCTCGTAGAACTCAAATTAGCCTTGAAGACACTCCCTATTATCATTGTTGTAGTCGTGTGGTACGCCGTGCATTCTTATGTGGTGATGATAAATACACTGGTAAAAACTATGACTACAGACGTGGTTGGGTTGAAACGCTGATTCTTCAACTGACTGACGTGTTTGCGATTGATGTGGCGGCATATGCTGTGATGTCAAACCATCTGCATGTAGTGTTACATATTGATATTGAAGAAGTAAACAAATGGAGTGACCGTGAAGAATTAAATAGGACACCCATAGTTAATGGCATGGACGTCAACTTTCTACTAGGCTTTATTTGAGCATTAAACAAGGAGGTTATGATGCCGCGCCCTCGTAGAACTCAAATTAGCCTTGAAGACACTCCCTATTATCATTGTTGTAGTCGTGTGGTACGCCGTGCATTCTTATGTGGTGATGATAAATACACTGGTAAAAACTATGACTACAGACGTGGTTGGGTTGAAACGCTGATTCTTCAACTGACTGACGTGTTTGCGATTGATGTGGCGGCATATGCTGTGATGTCAAACCATCTGCATGTAGTGTTACATATTGATATTGAAGTAGTAAACAAATGGAGTGACCGTGATGTGGTGATGCAATGGCATAAGTTGTTTAAAGGCGATGCACTCACCCATAAATTTGCCAAAGGTCAGCTGATAGAAACCCATGAAGTAGTAAGGCTAAAGCACACCATCGCAATCTACAGAAGCCGATTATGTGATATTTCATGGTTTATGCGCTGCTTAAATGAACCTATCGCTAGACAAGCCAATCAAGAAGATAACTGCTCAGGTCGTTTCTGGGAGGGCAGGTTTAAATCTCAAGCTTTGTTAGATGAAGCAGCAGTATTAGCCTGTATGGCCTATGTTGACTTAAACCCCATACGTGCCAACATGGTGGCCACACCAGAGCAATCAGATTACACCAGTATTCAGCAGCGGATAAAAGCCGCCATCAAAGGAGAGCAACCTAAAGCGTTATTGCCATTTATTGGTAATGAACGTGCTAACCAGCCTAAAGGTATTGCGTTTTCATTACAGGATTACCTTGAATTAGTCGACGATACAGGTCGGATTATTCGTGATGATAAACGAGGTGCTATTAAAGCCGGCAGCACAAAAATACTCAATAGATTAAACATTAATCAAGCCAACTGGCTAAAGCTAACGACCGAGTTTGGGCAGTTATTCCATGGCCCTGTGGGTTCGCTGCAAGAGTTGACACAATATTGTGAGCATTTACAAAAGAGGCGACGGCACTTCGCTACAAGCTGCCAGTATTTTCAATAATCGGGTGCGCTGAACAGGTGCTTTCGAACCAATAAAGCAAAGCGCTTAATCTAACCATTTACCGACATTCGAGTGTCGGCAGCTTAGTAATGACTTAAAAAAGCAAATATAAGCTTAATACACTGAAAACCATCCAGTTTGGTTAACTCAATTCATTACCCACGCTGCAACAATAAAAAGGTCATGAGTGTTCACTTGCTAGCAGGTTAAAAGGCCACTATGTTATTGATTAACAATGGGTGGCTTGTTTTTTATTTTGGCCCAGTGGGTTCGCTGCAAGAGTTGACACAATATTGTGAGCATTTACAAAAGAGGCGACGGCACTTCGCTACAAGCTGCCAGTATTTTCAATAATCGGGTGCGCTGAACAGGTGCTTTCGAACCAATAAAGCAAAGCGCTTAATCTAACCATTTACCGACATTCGAGTGTCGGCAGCTTAGTAATGACTTAAAAAAGCAAATATAAGCTTAATACACTGAAAACCATCCAGTTTGGTTAACTCAATTCATTACCCACGCTGCAACAATAAAAAGGTCATGAGTGTTCACTTGCTAGCAGGTTAAAAGGCCACTATGTTATTGATTAACAATGGGTGGCTTGTTTTTTCTTTCTTTTTTCAACTTGATAACTGCTGGTTTCGGCTAGATCTGATTTCAGGTAGTTAAAGCCAAAATTTGAAGATTGAGCCAAGAAGGCATTAAGGGCCCAAGGACCTGAATCAGTGCTCACTGCATCAAAATAATAGCGATAACTGGCAAATAGATAAGCGTTGTCGCTGTTGTCTGTATCAATGATATATGAAGCACTAGTATCGTGATGAAAACTGTTATTCACTGTTGCTAGTGTATTGTTAGCTTGAGCAGAAAAAGCCATAAAGCTAATAGCAGTTGCTGCGGTCAGTTTGAGTGGCTGAGAGTGGCATCGTTTCATATTTACATCCTTGTCGGTTTAGTGGTTTAAATAACAATCCCACCTGTTATCATCTGGTAGCACTTGTATGCGATTGTATCAAATATTGCTATTTATCAATGATTTATGTTTGGTTTAATGTATATACAAGTGTGGGAGGTGTAAAGGCTGAAGTGATGAGGCTCCAATTGTGTAGTTTCGTTTCTTAGCGAAAATAACTTATTTTTGGGCTTGAATGGGAGTGAAATTACGTAAGCTATAACAATTAAATAGGCCACCCATAGTTAATGGCATAGACGCCAATTTTCTACTCGGTTTTGTTTGAGCATTAAACAAGGAGGTTATGTGCAGTGCCTTCGCAGAGCTCAATTTAGCCTTGAAAACTCACCTTAAAACTTTCCTCAGTAAACCTATTGCTCAATAGCGATGGTTGAACATGTCATCTTTCTACTACCTTCTAATTAAATACATAATAACTTCATATGTTTAATGGTTATTTTTGTTTGAAATTTGGGTATATTATCTGCTCGGTGTTTTAAACAACAAGGAATGAGTCTGTGAGCCTACAGGGTGTGAGCCGTCTTTCTGGGTTGTACTTGGGCGATCAAGTGCAGATGCACAATGGTGTGGCCAGTTGTATTAACCAAAAACATAAAGCGCAGCAATTGAATGTGCAATTTGATCGTATTTTAGGTAACAGTGAAGCCGACCCTAAGCATCACGGTGGCCTTGACCGCGTTATTCATCATTTTCCTCGAGAGCATTATGGCCAATACCGACGTTGGGATTTAATCCGTTCAGGCCGAGATGCACCCAGTATGGGGGAGAATATCTCAACTGTTGGTATCAATGAGCAACAGGTGTTTATTGGTGATATTGTGCAAATTGGTGATGTTACCTTGCAGGTCACGCAGCCACGATCGCCTTGCTTCAAGCTTAATTTACAATTTGACCATGTAGAATTTGCTTTAGCGATGCAAGAAACTGCTATGTGTGGCTGGTTCTACCGTGTGTTATCTGAAGGTGAGATCCACGCTAGCGATAGTTTGCAAATCATTGAGCGAAAGAGTGACATCAGTGTTGCTGAGGCGATGAAATTATATTTTGTACCCGAATTTGATGCTAACGCTTTTGAGCGATTAATAGCTTGTGAAGGCTTGGCACAAAGCTGGGTTGCGAGTTTAGAGAACCGCCTGCAACGTCAGGCCATTGAAGATTGGGAAATGCGATTATTTGGGCCAGCAGGTAAGCCGGCACATTTTGTGACGAGAACAATAAAGGAATAAGACATGAGTGAATTTTCAAGTGAGTTGAGCCAAGATACCAAAAACATTGGGGTACTAGTGCACGGTATGAGCTTAGTGGGGTACTTGATCCCGCTGGGTAGCATCTTTGGGCCATTAATTGTGTGGTTGATGAAAAAGGATGAATCTGATTTTATCGACCAATGTGGTAAAAATTGCTTGAACTATAAAATCAGCCTATTGATTTATGTGATTATTTCTAGTTTGTTAGCGCTTGTTTTAGTTGGGTTCGTATTTCTAGCGATACTAGGCATTATAGATATTATTCTAACTATTTTGGCTATGGTGAAAGCCAGTGATGGCATTGCCTATAAATACCCATTAACGATCAAATTTATTAAGTAACCACAGTATTCTTTCATACTAAGAAAACAAAAACGCCGCTAACAGGAATGTTAGCGGCGTTTTAATGGTGCAGAATCAATGGTTATTCCACTTTAAAGCGGGCAACTAATTCATCTAACCTATTTGCCAGTTGATTGAGGGACTCACTGGCTTGAGCTGCTGCTTGAGCGGTATCAGCTGTACGCAAGGTAATGTCATTGATCTCAGTGACATTATTATTTATCTCCTCAACCACAGTAGATTGCTGCTCTGTGGCCGCAGCCACTTGAATATTCATATCGCTAATGGATGCGATTTGTTGGCTGATCCCTGTTAATGACTGGCTGGCTTCGTCAACGGCATTTACACCGGCGAGTGAACGCTCCCGAGATTTCTCCATGGCATCTACCGCGCGTTTCGCTTCTGATTGCAGTTTATCAATCATGGTTTGTACTTCATTAGTTGAGTCTGCGGTGCGTGAAGCCAAACTACGCACTTCATCTGCCACAACAGCGAAACCACGACCAGCTTCACCTGCTCGTGCGGCTTCAATGGCAGCGTTGAGTGCAAGTAAGTTAGTTTGTTCTGAAATCGCGCGGATTACATCCAAAATACTGCCAATCGACTTAGTGTGGGTTGCCAGAGATTCAATAACTTCGCCTACTTGCTCAACTTCATCTGAAAGTTGATTAATTGTGGTGCGTGCGGTCATGACGACTTGCTGGCCATCAGATGACTCAGTATCGGCTTCTTTAGCACTCATGGCAGCTTGTGCAGCATTATTGGCAATCTCGTTAACGGTTGCCCCCATTTCATTAATCGCGGTGACAACCATCACTGTGCGGTCTTTTTGAAGATGGCTATCATTCAGTGTTTGATTCGCTTGGTCTGAAACATCTTTAGCTGAGTGACTGAGATGCTCACTTGTACGGGCAACCTCTATCACCGACTCTTGGATTTTACTGATAAAGCTATTAAAGCCTTGAGATAGCTGCGCGAGTTCATCATTACCTTCAACAGGTAGGCGCTGGCGTAAATCACCTTCACCTTCACCAATATCCTTGAACATATCTGCTACGCGGGTGATTGGACTGCTGACTGAGCGTGCAACCGAGATTGCAATGGCGATGGAAATGAGTGCAATGATGATGGTACTGATTAATATCTGATAGACCGCTTGGTCTAGTAGTGCATAAACCTCTGCTTCAGGTACTTGCGCCACGAGATACCAATCTAATGCCGAGATGTAGCTACTTGCCACTATTTGGCTTTCCCCATCTAGCTCGATATTCACTAGATTGAAGTCATTTTGCTGCATCAAGTTGCCAGTGTTGGCTTGTGGGTATAGTTGATTAATGGATGACTGCCCAATTAAGCTTGGGTTAGGGTGTAGCATTACCTTGCCTGATTTATCGACTAAATAGACAAAACCCGTATCTTCGATTTTAAAAGAGTCTAGAAATCGAACCATGTCATCCATGGCTTTAGCGAGTCCAACTAAGCCTCGTCCTGTGGGTTGTTGGTAGTTGATGAACAGTTTCACATCGCCATTTTCTTCGGTGAACACATTTAACATGCGCTCTTGACCACTATCACGATAACCAAAAAACCAACCATCCTGTTGTGAGTTCAGTATCCGTAAAAAACCATCTTGCGTGTAGTACGCTGCAGTCTCACGGTCGGCAATAGAAGCTTGTACTAGGTTATATTGACGGGTGATATCGCCAAGGTGAGCAATAACATCATCAGCGCCATCATCGGGGCGGCCTTGCTCAATCCAGTTTAAGATTAACCGGTTATTAGCCATTTGCTCTGCTGCGTTCGAGAGACTATTAATGTCTAATTCCACTTTATTGCGAATTTGCATTAATAGGCTAGGTAACTCAGAGGTTTGCATACGTTGCTCTACAACACTCTTTGCACTTCGCTGCCCCAATACACCGACCATGATGGTTGAAAGAAGTACAGCACAGGTCACCGTAAGTAGAATTTTTTGTTTGATGGTGAGGCTGTTAAATAATGTCATAAGTTTGCCTTGTGTACTCAGAAGTAAAAACTGTCAAAATCATGCTCTTTATATCGGCTTTGATGATAAAAACCTTTGCGGAATTTATTGCGCACTCGCTGGATAAGTTATAGACAGTAAAATAAAAAAACGCACCTCATCGGTGCGTTTTTGTTATTACATTTACATATTTGGATAGTTCGGTCCGCCGCCACCTTCGGGCGTTACCCAGGTAATGTTCTGGCTTGGGTCTTTAATGTCGCAGGTTTTACAGTGAATACAGTTTTGACCATTGATCACAAACTTGTTTTCACCTTCTTCTTCGACAATCTCGTAGACACCTGCTGGACAATAACGTTGAGCGGGCTCATCAAATTGCGCCAAATTAACATTCACAGGGATGCTTTGATCTTTTAGGCGCAAATGGCAAGGTTGGTCTTCTTCGTGGTAAGTATTTGATAAATACACCGACGAGAGCTTATCGAAGCTGAGTTGGCCGTCAGGCTTCGGGTAGTCAATTTTGTTGTAGTCGCTCGCTTTACCCATGCACTCGTGATCCGGCGTCGTATCTCGGAACGTGACTGGGAACTTACCACCAAACCAGTTTTGGTCGATGTAGTTGAATGCACCACCAACAAAAGTACCGAACTTATGTAATGCTGGGCCAAAGTTACGTGAGCTATGCAGCTCTTCATGCAACCAGCTATTTTCAAAGCGAGTCTGGAAACAATCTAAATCTTTGCCGCCATCAATGCCGGCAATAAGGCCTTCTGCTAAGGTTTCAGCCGCCAAAATACCGCTCTTCATCGCAGTATGTGTGCCTTTAATTTTGGCAAAGTTTAATGTACCTGCATCACAACCGACTAATAGTCCACCTGGGAAGCTCATTTTAGGTAATGAGTTTAAGCCGCCTTTTGCAATGGCGCGGGCACCATAAGTGATTCGCTCACCGCCACTCAGGTATTGACTGATGACCGGGTGTGTTTTGTAGCGTTGGAATTCATCAAACGGGCTAAGGTGTGGGTTTTTGTAATTTAAGTCGATGATTAATCCCACGGCGACTTGATTGTCTTCCATGTGGTACAGGAAGCCGCCACCAGAAGCGCCGTCAACTAAAGGCCAGCCACCTGTGTGCACCACTTTACCTTGCTGGTGTTGCTCTGCTGGGATCTTCCAGATTTCTTTGAAGCCAATGCCGTAGTGTTGAGGTGTTTTGCCATTGTCTAAATGATATTTAGCAATCAGTTGCTTACCAAGGTGGCCGCGACAACCTTCTGAAAATACTGTGTACTTAGCATGTAGCTCCATACCTGGCATGTAGCTGTCTTTTGGCTCGCCATTCTCGCCAACACCCATATCACCAATCAAAATGCCTTTGACTGAGTTATCGTCGTTGAACAGTAATTCGCTTGCGGCAAAGCCAGGGAATATCTCGACACCAAGCGCTTCAGCACGCTCGGCTAACCAACGGGCTAGGTTACCAACACTAACAATGTAATTGCCATCATTGTGCATGGTTTTCGGTACCATGCTATTCGGCATCAAGCGTGAGTTTTTGTCAGAGTTGAGTAAATAAATATCGTCATTAGTCACTGCCGTTTTTAACGGCGAAGCATCACAGTCGCGCCAGTCGTCAAATAGCTCGTCGAGCACATCAGGCTGGAAAACCGCCCCTGAAAGAATATGTGCACCGACTTCTGATCCTTTTTCAACGACACAAACGGTGATTTCTTTGTCTGCATCCTTTGATATTTGCATTAACCTGCAGGCGGTTGCTAGTCCAGCGGGGCCTGCTCCGACGATAACTACGTCGAACTCCATTGATTCGCGTTCCATCTTCTCACCTTCTGTTACCCGTGCATGGCGGGTTGACTATTGTTATGACGATTAATTGATCACATCAACTATTCCGCTAACGTAAACGATCGTTTATTTATTCTCTAACAATACCGTAATTTTTCGCTGGGGCACAGACTAAAACCTCAACAATTGATAGTGAGGTGAGTCACATTTTGTTAACGGTCAGATAGTGGGTATTGAAAATTTGATCTTTAGGGGTATTTGTTAAAGCTGATTTAAGCCTATAATTGAATACAGACGGTTCTCCGAGCTTTTTCTCCTAAGTCTAACGATATGGGGGATTAGCCGTGGTAATAGTGCCACCGGGGTGTGTAAAGAAATGCGCTCACCTCCCCAATTTGGAAAGGTTAACATGTCCCAACTACAGGATAATTTTGGTCGTAGGTTTCATTACCTGCGCATGTCAGTTACTGACGTTTGTAATTTCAAGTGTACCTATTGCTTACCCGATGGTTACCGCCCCGATGGCAAGCCCAAGTTTTTATCTCTGCCCGAGATAGAAAATTTAGTCTCGGCTTTTGCTGATGTCGGTACACAAAAAATTCGTATTACTGGTGGTGAGCCCTCACTGCGTAAAGATTTCACCGATATCATTCGCATCGTGGCCGATAATGCCAATATTCATACCGTGGCAACCACCACAAATGGTTACCGATTAGAAAAGCACGCAAAAGAATGGTACGAAGCGGGCTTGCGTCGTATTAATGTGTCGGTAGACAGCTTAGACCCACGTATGTTTTATCAAATCACAGGTGAAAACAAATTTGATGAAGTGATGCGTGGCATAGATGCCGCACTAGAGGCGGGATTTGAGCGTATTAAGGTCAATGCTGTGCTACTGAAAGATCTGAATGACAAAGATCTTCCTAAGTTTTTAGAGTGGATAAAACACACGCCCATCGATTTACGATTTATTGAATTGATGGAGACGGGGTTAGGCCACGATTACTTCAAAGCACATCATTTATCAGGACTAGATATAAAGCGAAAGCTTGAGCAAGACGGTTGGTTATACGACCTACCGAGTGTCAGTGATGGCCCTGCTCAAAACTTTAGCCACAGCGATTACCAAGGCCGAATTGGCTTGATCATGCCGTATGCTAAAGACTTCTGTGCTAGCTGTAATCGCTTACGCGTGTCAGCGAAGGGCAAGCTGCATTTATGCTTATTTACAGAAAATGGCTTGGATTTGCGGGATTTATTACAAGACCCATCACAAAAGCCAGAATTGATAGAACGTTTACATGGGCAATTAGCCCAGAAAAAAGAAACTCACTACTTACATCAAGGTGTCACTGGTGTTACTCAGCATTTAGCTTCAATTGGTGGCTAGTGTTACTTTTGATGACCGGTTGACTCGAATTTTAAACACAAGGCGAATCTAATGACCGAGCGTTTTACCCATATTAATGCCGATGGCAATGCCCATATGGTGGATGTGACTGAAAAAGCAATTACTGAGCGCGAAGCACGTGCTGAAGCATTCATTGAAATGGCGCCAAGTACCCTAGAGATGATTATGAGTGGCAGTCACCATAAAGGTGATGTGTTTGCGACCGCTCGTATTGCCGGCATTCAAGCGGCTAAAAAAACCTCAGATATTATCCCACTATGTCACCCATTAATGCTCACCAAAGTGGAAGTTGAGTTAGAAGCTCAGCCTGAATTAAATCGTGTGCGTATCACCAGTTTGTGTAAATTATCAGGTAAAACCGGCGTGGAGATGGAAGCGCTCACGGCGGCATCAGCGGCTGCACTCACTATTTATGATATGTGTAAAGCAGTGCAAAAAGACATGGTGATTAGCCAAGTTCGCTTGTTAGAAAAGCGTGGTGGTAAATCAGGTCATTTTAAGGCGTAATAACGCCAATCATTCTCCCAAAATTCGACCCAATTTGACCAGCTTATTAGCTGTGCAATTAAGAGATAAAGATATGATCCAAGTATTATTTTTTGCTCAAATTCGTGAATTGTTAGGTACTGCGAAAGTGGACATGCCAGCTGAAGGGATCAGCACGACTGATTCGTTACGTTTAGCATTAGCCGCTAAAGATGAGAAGTGGGCTAAAGTGTTGTCATCAGACAAATTGCTAGTGGCCGTTAACCAGACAATGAGTCAATGGGATACACCTGTTGCTGATGGTGATGAAGTTGCCTTTTTCCCACCTGTTACAGGAGGTTAATATGGCAGATGCTAACAACCAAGCAAAGGTGATAGTGCAAACACAAGACTTCAATGTCGCTGAAGAGTACGCCTTACTGGCCAATGACAATAGCGATGGTGCAGTGGTTAACTTTGTTGGTAAAGTGCGTGACTTCAATGACGGCAGCGTGGTGACCGACTTAACCCTGGAGCACTACCCTGGTATGACTGAAGCGGTATTGAACCAACTTGCTCAACAAGCATACGAACGCTGGCCTTTAAATAAAGTCACAATCATTCACCGCGTGGGCACCATGGCACTTGGCGAGCAGATTGTTTTCATTGGCGTGACCAGTGCACATCGTAAAGCGGCATTTGCAGCCTGTGAGTTTTTAATCGACTTTTTAAAAACCAAAGCACCGTTTTGGAAACTAGAAGCGGGTGACGATGGTGATAAGTGGGTTGAAGCGCGAGATAGTGATGAGCAAGCTGCAAAAATGTGGCAGGCATAATCAATCATTGTTGGAGACCTAATCGGCAATGTTGAATCGATATATTGGCGGTTGTCGCCGCCATCTTTTATTTGTGCTTTCTTTGCTGGTTCTAACCTTACCCTTGTCGGTTAGAGCCAATGATGTTCCTGCCATTGCAGCCGCTTCCAGTATTAAATTTGCCTTAGATGAGATTGTCGAGCAATTCACCCAAGATACAGGGCATAGAGTGCGCGTATCTTATGGTTCATCGGGTAATTTTGTCGCGCAAATTCAACATGGTGCCCCTTTCGAATTACTGCTATCTGCAGATAAACGTTATACAGAGCAATTAGTCACAGCCGGTCTCACCAATGATACTGGGGTGGTTTATGCCGTAGGTAAGCTTGTATTAGCAGCACCGAAACATTCCCCTTTAGAACTTGATGCACAACTTACAGGGTTAAAAGCCTTAATTGAGTCTGGGCAATTAAAGCGTTTTACAATTGCCAATCCACAGCATGCGCCATACGGTGAGCGTGCCCAGCAAGTGTTACAACAAGCTGGTTTGTGGGAATCGATTCAAGGCCAGCTTATCTACGGTGAAAACGTGTCTCAATCTGCCCAGTTTGCTATTAGTGGTTCGACACAAGGGGGATTAGTTGCGTTGTCATTAGCTAAGTCGCCAGTATTTGAAGCTCGAGCGAATTACATTGAAATCCCAATCAGCGCATACACGCCACTTGAGCAAAAAATGGTGTTACTGCGCAATGCAGGGCAAACGGCTCACGCATTTTTTGATTACCTGCAAACAGACACGGCACACGCTATTTTTCAGCAATATGGCTTTGGCAAAGGAGCTGAATGATGGATTGGGAAGCGCTGAGACTATCGATAAAGCTCAGTAGTTATACTGTCTTGTTGTTGATCCCATTAGCCATTGTGGCAGGGCGTGCGTTAGCTTACCGACAATTTAAAGGTAAATCTTGGGTTGAGGCGTTAATCATGGTGCCTTTGGTACTGCCTCCCACAGTTATCGGTTATTACCTGCTGGTGGGCTTAGGTAGCCAAAGCATGATTGGTCAATGGGTGCAGCAGGTGTTTGGCCAGCAACTTGTGTTCCATTTCTCTGGGCTGGTGATTGCCTGTATGTTGATAAACATTCCCTTTGCAGTGCAGCCTATTCAACGGGCATTTGAAACCATACCGCCAGATATTCGCGATGCGGCAGCATGCTGTGGCATGGGGCGCATGAGAACCTTTTTCAAAGTTGAGCTACCCATGGTTTGGCCTGGAGTACTCACTGCTTTTGTGTTGTGTTTCTCCCATGTATTAGGCGAGTTTGGCGTGGTACTGATGCTGGGGGGCAGTATTGCTGGTGAAACGAAAACGATTTCAATTGCCATTTACGATAGCGTGCAGGCGTTCGACTTTGACTCAGCGGGCTTGATGTCACTTATTTTATTGTTGTTTGCAATTAGTGCTTTGGCACTCACTACGGGGTTATCCCGCCGTTTAGGGGGGCAAAATGCACGCAAGTGATCATGAGTTACGTTGTGATATCCAGCAGCAAAGCCCCATTCCTATTCAGGCCAATTTTAGTTGTAAAAAAGGTGAGTTGCTTGCTGTTGTAGGGCCATCGGGTGGTGGTAAAACCACGTTGCTGCGAATGATCGCTGGACTCAGCAAACCGCAGTCAGGCGAAATTACCTGTGGCGATCAAACTTGGTTTGATAAGCAAATGTGCCTTTCACCGCAAGCGCGTCACATTGGTTATATGCCACAGCACTTTGGCTTATTCCCGCATTTGAGTGCCCTTGATAATGTAATGGCGGGGTTAGACCATTTGCCTAAACCACAGCGCCGAATTAAAGCGTTGGAATGGTTAGAGAAGGTTAATTTACAAGGCTTTCCTGAGCGTTTACCTGCGAATTTGTCTGGTGGTCAACGCCAACGTGTCGCGTTAGCAAGAGCATTAGCCAGAGAACCCAACATCTTACTGCTTGATGAGCCTTTCTCTGCGGTAGATAGAGAAACGCGTGAAAGGCTATACATTGAGCTTGCGAGGTTAAAGTCGCAGCTGTCGATACCGGTCGTAATGGTAACTCACGATATTAATGAAGCCTTATTACTGGCAGATAGAATGATATTAATCAGCCAAGGCAAAATGCTACAGCAGGGTAAGCCATTTGATGTGTTGTCACACCCGCACAATGAGGCGGTGGCAAGACAGATGGGGCTGCGTAATATTTTTGATGGTGAAGTGATTGCGATTGAGGCTGAAAATAATTTGGTTCGCTTACAGTTTGGCGAACATGTGATCGTATCTGATAGCCTGCCGCAGTGTGAGATTGGCCAAACAGTACGTTGGGTTATTCCCAATCAAGGGGTACGATTTAATTCCATTACCCGTGGCCGTTTGTGTCGTAGCATCAATAAAATCGATGTCACTATTGAGTCGTTATTGACCATGGGAGAGACGGTGAGAGTGATTGCCTCTATGCAAGGCGTACGTCATCACCTGAATACTGAAATACCATCACACTTGGCAGCCAAACTAGCCTTAAGAGTGGGCTTGCGTACGACGGTTGCCTTAAAATCCAATCAGGTTCATTTGTTGGTTGATAACCTAACTGACTAGGTAAAAATCGATGAACAGACTCAAGCCATTGTGTGCAATTAAGCCTATGTATTGGCATGTGCTTTTTATTTTTATGATCAATTATTAATCTTGCAAAACTTGGGTCTTGCCTAGCTCTTAGGTAAAGTAAGTATGTTGAATAGTTAAATTAGAGGCGAGTGATGGTTCGGTTGCTGTTAGCAATGTGTCTGTTCCCTGTTACTGTTTTCGCAAATCCAACTGTGCAAACTTTACTTGCACAGGGTGATTTTTTTGCGCCAATTACAGTGATGCAAGAACTTGAATCGAAGAATGATCGAGGCACAATTTGTGGTTTTGGCATGGATGTCGCGGACAAACAGTTAGTCTATAGGCTCTCTATGATTGACCTTTCCACAGGTAAAATATTACGTTTTCAGTATCTTGCTGCTGATGGTTCGTTGCTACAACAATCAGATGAACTGCTCACTAATCAAGGGGTGGAACAGGTCAATGCAGTGAAAATGCTCCAAGGTAAAAATATTCATTTCTCCGATTTAGTTGCGATGGCGAGAAAAAATCATCAAGGGCAGTTATTGCAGGCCGAACTCGATCACGACTTATCTATTAGTTACCTAGAGCTCAAATTATTGAACCAAAATAGCAAGAGCATCGTTGCTTTTGATATAAAAAACCTTCGCCCTCTGCCACTGTTGAAATGGGACTAAATGATATGCGCATATTAATTGTTGAAGACGATGCCACCACATTGAAATATGTCACTGACGGCTTTGTTGCTCAAGGGTTTGACGTAGAAAGCGCCACTGATGGCCAGTCTGGACTAACGCTAGCCAAGCATAATCAGTATGAATTAATTATTCTCGATAGAATGTTACCCAAACTTGATGGGTTAACTTTGTTATCAGCATTGCGAAACTGTGGCAATACTACACCTGTGTTGATCTTATCTGCGCTAAGCCATGTTGATGAACGTATTAAAGGGTTACGCGCGGGTGGCGATGACTATATGACCAAACCTTTCGCTTTTGATGAGTTATTGGTCAGGGCTGAAAAGCTAGGGCAACGAAATGTGCCACAACCTGCACAAACCGACCTGACTGTTGGTAGCCTGAATATGGAGTTACTTACTCGCAAAGTAACCCTAGATGGCCACGAATTGATGCTGCAGCCCAAAGAGTTTCAGTTATTGAAATACTTAATGGAGCATCCAAATAAAGTCATCAGCCGCACGCTGTTATTTGAAGCTGTGTGGGATTATCACTTCGACCCGAGAACCAATGTGATTGATGTACACATTGCCAAACTGCGTCGCAAGTTTGAAGAGATTGGCTACGGCGAACTGATTGAAACTGTACGAGGGGCTGGTTATCGCCTTTGCAAAGGGCATTAAGCCCTACCAAAGTAGTGCATGGCGTATCACGCTCATCTTCTCTACTTTGGTCACAATTTTGATTGTGCTGCTAGTATCAGGTTTATATCGGCAGTTGGTGCTTGAGCAGCAAAATCAGGTAGACAAGCACCTTGCTGCAGAAATGCAACGCTACCAACAATTGGCATTGACGGTAAACCGTCGAAGCTTTGCTGCACAAATTCGCGCAGCCGACCCCAAAACAGCCTTAATTGCTTGGCGAAGTAATGTCGATATGGTCGGCTCATTGACCTTCTTGCCAGAAGATATGCCACTTTTACCTAAAACCAAAGACTTCCCCATTTTTACTGGCGGCCCAGATAAGCTGCATATTTTAACGGGTGGTATTGTGATGACCCGCTATGGGCCAGTATTGATCGCGACGCGTACCGACCAATTTTCAGCACTGATAGATAAGTTTTTTAATGCCGCCTTTTGGGCTGTCGCTTTTGCACTAGCGATTACTTTGGCACTAGGTTATGTGTTTTCAAAAGCCATTTTAAGGCGGCTGGTGGAATATAACCGCTTGAGCGAACAAGTCGCCGCTGGGCATTACCAGACTCGTTTGCCGGTGAGTAAGCAACAAGATGAATTTGATATGCTGGCCAAGCAATTTAACTTGGTATTGGACTCGCTGGAGCAAAACTTACTGGCCGTAAGAGGGGTGACAGACAATATTGCCCATGATTTGCGTACGCCACTTTCACATTTGCGAATAGGTATTGAGCAATTGGTTTATAAGCCACCTGAACAATTGCATGATGCCGCAGCCGATTTGCTTGAGGAGCTTGATGATTGCTTGGTTACCTTTGATGCGATGCTGTCTTTGACTCGCATTGAGGAAGGACAGCAAACACTTGATTTACAGACAGTAAGTTTATCTGAGCTTAGTCAGGATTTATTTGATATGGCTGAGGTGCTCGCTGAAGCTAAAGAGCAAACGTTAACAATTTCTGTGCACAAAGATGTCCATATTCAAGGCGATAAAAACCTATTGTTTAGAGCTTTATTTAACTTGTTGGATAACGCGATAAAATACTCGCCTGAAGGGGCTAATATTGCCATTGAACAGAAGGGCAAGCAGATCATCATTAAAGATAATGGTCCAGGGATACCTGATGAAGATAAAGAACGGGTATTCGGCCGATTAGTCAGGCTTGACCCAAGTCGTCATTACAAAGGCACAGGCTTGGGCTTGTCGATGGTTAAGGCGATTTTATCCCGCCACCAAGCGGAAATTACCTTAAGCGATAATAATCCAGGTCTAGTGGTGAGTATCAAGTTTTAGTTTCATGCTTTAATCTTGTTTTTACTGGGCTATACCTACTTATAGACGAGTGGTCTAGTGCGGTTGTATTAGCTTGAATGGGATAGTTTCTCACCTTATTTACCATTGAATGTTTACAAGGAATCTATGTATCAAGTTGTTAGTCAGCATGATGATTTCGTGGTGATCCATAAACAGCCTAATGTGCACTTTCATAGCCAAGATGGCCATGCTGGTGTCGTGGCACAAGCTGAGCAAGACTTAGGGATAAAGCTGTATGCGGTTCATCGTCTTGATACGCCCACTTCAGGGCTAATTATCCTAGCAAAATCATCACAAGCGGCAGCTCAATTTACTGAGATGTTTAGTCAGCACCAGGTGCAAAAGTATTACCTAGCACTTGCTCAGGGAAAGCCCAAAAAGAAGCAAGGTTGGGTCAGTGGTGATATGGCTAAGGCTCGTCGTAGTATGTATAAGTTACTGCGCAGTCAGGACAACCCCGCTGTGACGCAGTTTTTCAGTCACAGTTTAGGTGATGGCTTACGTGCTTATTTATTGAAGCCTTTAAGCGGTAAAACTCATCAGTTGCGAGTGGCTTTAGCCAGTATTGGGGTGCCCATTCTTGGGGATAAGTTGTATGGTTCAACAAAAGACACTGCAGATCGATGTTACTTGCATGCTTATCAACTAGGTTTTACGTATTTAGGGCAGGCCTATTGCTTTAAAGCGTCACCTGAACAAGGTGAAGTGTTTACTCATGCCGCTTTGCAAACCTTGCTTAGCGAGCAGTGGCAACAGCCACAAGACCTCAATTGGCCAAAAACCTAAGCTGCCAGCTTAATGCAGTTTCTTCCGGCCCCTTTTGCTTCATACATGGCATTGTCTGCCAAACTCAACAGGTTATCCGTGCTGAGATTTGGTTGAATTGTGGCGATGCCAAAGCTTGCTGTAACTTTAATCACTTTAGAGTCTGTTTGGACTTGAAAGTTGGTCAACACTTGATGGCAACGCTCGGCAACAATGCGGGCTTGTTGCTGATCAGTGTTGGGCAAGATAATTAAAAACTCTTCACCACCAAAGCGGCAAAAAATATCATGCTTTTGGATTTCTAATCCGAGTGCTTGTGCTGTTTGCTGTAAGACTGAGTCGCCTACACCATGGCCATAGGTGTCATTAATTAACTTAAAATGGTCGAGATCAAACAGAATGACACTATAAACCTCTTTTGTATTAAGCCAGCGTTGATGTATTTTGGCGAGATGCCTTTGCAAATAATTACGGTTCCACACTCCAGTTAGTGCATCAACATTGGCAATCGTCATAATCTTAGTCACGAGTTTGTTGATTGAGTTACCCACAATCAGAATGTTCACCACTAAAATGAAAGCGATGTAAGCCCATAAAATGGGTTTTGCTTGTTCGGTATTGAGCGTCGCAAATGTATCAATGTGCTCTGGCAGCAAAATTAATATGAAAGTGCGTGAAGTAAATAACACAGAAATGATCAAGATTGGCACCACAAGCCAGTAAGTCGCAAATGATGTCATGGTTTCTTTGAATGCAAGGTAATGATCTCTTGCTAGACCATAGAAAATGATGGCAGCAGACAGCGAAAGCACACTAACAAGATAAGGTGCTGAGTCAGCATGAGGCGGCACAAATAGCATTGCTGCAGCTGTGATGACTATGATGGTGAGATCAATATGCAATGAAGATGGGAGCCGATAGAGTGTCTGCGCCCCTCGTCTGAGAGTGGCAAAACCAAATAAGATAATGACATCGGCAATTAGCCAATAAAGGTAACTGGATGCATCACTTCTTTGGGTATAGAGCAGCATGCCCACTAACACTAAAAAGTTGGCAAGCGCGAAGCGAATGCTAGCCTTTGGTGCCACACGCATTGGTCTAGCCATGATGACCCATGAAACTGACGCGACAGCCAGTAGAAGGCATATGACCTGAATCAAGGTGTTAGCTGAGTCTTGTTGCATGTGGATATCTTGTATTTGTGGTTATTTCTCACACTTTGTGCTGACAGAGTAGGTTAAAAATTCAGCGCTGGCAATCTGTATCATTGTCAATACGGGCTTAATTTTTGCCGCTGTTACTTAGGTGTGTAAAGCAAATGGTATTACGTCCCTGTTCTTTCGCTTGATACATGGCATCGTCTGCCAGCTTTAATAACTGTTCTACGGATAAGCCTATTTGACTACTTGCGCAGCCAATACTGGCAGTCACTTCAATGTTAGATTGTTTGTACTTCAACGGAAGTTTGTTAATGGCCACTTGTAGCTTCTCTGCCACTATCATTGATTGACGTTCATTGGTCGATGGCAAGATAACTAAGAATTCTTCTCCGCCATAGCGACAAATAAAATCCACGTTACGCAGTGTATTCTTCAATATTTTTGCCGTATGGATTAAGGCTTTGTCACCCACTAGGTGGCCATAGTTGTCATTAATTGCTTTGAAAAAGTCGAGATCCAAAATCAAAATACTGTATTGGCGCTTATCTCGCAGCCAAAGATTGTCCACTTCCGTGAGCTTATTCATCAGTGCGTGGCGATTCCATAATCCAGTAAGCTGGTCTTTATTTGCTAAGCCTTTGATTTTGTATACCAATCGTGTAATGGCATTACCAAATAGAATTATATTTACCAATAGCAGCAATATAATATATGCCCACATAATCTCTGGGCGATGCAAGCTATCTGCGGCGGCTAATAGTTCTATTTTTTCTGGATATAGTATTAAGGCAATAGAACGCACAATAAACAGAATAGCTACAAGAGATACAGGGATACTGACTAAGGCGGCATAGGGTGCAGATAAGCCTTTGCGGAAGGCTAAGTAGTTATCTTTGGTGATGAGTGCAAAGATGTACACCGACACAGCATTCATAATTAATACGGTGAAAATGGCATAGGTGATTTGTGGCGGTACGAGCAACATTAACAGTGCACTGGTAATTAATACCGTGCTGTCGCGTAAAGTTGTGTGCGGCATTTTGAACAAATGCTGCCCACCCCAACGAACCAGCATGAATCCAATGAGGAGTGCCATATCGGCGATAAACCAGCTTAAATAACTGACATCTGCAGTACGCTGAGTGTAGAGTAAAAAACCAATGACAATGGCAATATTGGCAAGGGAAAAGCGCATACTCGCCTTCGGCGAAATCTTAATTGGGTGTGCTAATAATCCCCATGCAAGCGCGCAACTTGCGGCGATTAAGCAAAGAAATTGCACATAAATCATTTCGACTAAGCGATCCCGTTATAATTAACAGACTAATTTGTCAGCATAAATGGATTTTTATTACCTGCAAAGCAGTATACCATCTGGTGTACAATATGTTGCATATGTTAGATTGATGTTGGTGTACATTAATTGTGTCAGTTAAGGGAAAACAATGACGACAAATAAACTACTACTAATCATTATTGCTATTTTACTCCCACCAGTCGCTGTATTTTTGAAAAAAGGCGTTGGTAAAGACTTACTAATCAATATCATACTTTGCTTATTCTTTTTTGTCCCCGGTTTGATTCATGCTATTTGGGTTGTGTTACAAGAGTAATGACGCAGCTTTCAGGCAACAAAAAACACAGCCTAGGCTGTGTTTTTTTTTATACTGCTTGGCAGTAATAGCTAATGAATATTGGTGGCACTGCAAAAATCATGAATCGACGTAAAAAAATTAATCAAACATTGAAAGCCAAAGCCAAAAAGGCGAATAGCAAGTTTCATAGCACCAATAAACCAAAGTATATTGCTAAGGCTGACCGAGAGGCTATGGAAAAAACCGAAGCGTGTGCATCAGTTGAAACCTTAGAGCCTGATCCAAAGTTACCTCAACAAGATTAACAGCATTACTCCGTGGGTGCAGGGGTGCCACATACACTGCATAGCGGCTGTTTAGGCAGTTTCATTGAGCGAAATTCCATTGTCATTGCATCAACCATTAAAATTCGGCCCGCTAAATTATCACCAAATTCGGCTAATGTTTTAATTGCTTCTGTCGCTTGTATACAGCCAACTAAGCCGACAACAGGCGCTAAAATGCCTGATTCAACACAGGTTAAGTGCTGCTCACCAAATAAGGCGCTATAGCATTGGTAACATGGACTATCAGCTTGATAATTAAAAACCGTTACCGTACCTTCCATTCGGATAGCCGCCGCAGAAATGAAAGTGACTTTATGTTTAAAGCAACTGCGATTGAGCTGTTCGCGCACCTGTACATTATCGGTACAATCAAGTACAAGTTGGTGTTCACTGACTAATTGGCTTAGCTCTTCTTCACTGAGCAAAGAGTTTATCGCATTCACTTCGATATGAGGGTTAAGCTGGCACAGTGATGCTTTAGCAGAGTCCACTTTGGCTAAACCTATATCGGCATCATGATGCAATACTTGGCGCTGTAAGTTGGTTACTTCGACGTGGTCAAAGTCTACAATTGTCATCTTGCCAACACCTGCAACGGCAAGATATTGGCTCGTAGCACAACCCAATCCTCCTGCACCTATGATTAACACTTTGGCCAGTTTCAGCTTTTCCTGACCTTCAAAATCCATGGCTTTGATAGAGATGTGGCGGCTATAACGTAATATTTCAGCATCGCTGAGAATGTCTTGTTCAATATCCATAATGGTGTGTTAACTCAATACCGTATTAAAAGGTTCAATGGTCACAATGGAGCCAGCAGGTGTATCACCTTGTTCGCGTTCAAGTAATACAAAGCAATTGGCCAAACTCATGGAGGTGAGCATGCCTGAACCTTGTCCGCCGGTCGTCGCGACTTCTAGTTCACCTTTGTCATTTGAAGTGACAACAGCTCGCTGATATTCAAAGCGGCCAGGATGTTTACGGATATCTGTAGTTAATTTAGCTTGGCAGATGAGTGGCTTAGTTGGCGTGAGCCCCTGCATTTTATTGATGAGTGGCCAAACTAATTTGTAAAACGTCACCATGGATGACACAGGGTTGCCAGGTAGACCACAAAATACAGCCTTGCCCAGTTTACCAAATGCAAAAGGTTTTCCTGGCTTGATAGCCAAACGCCAGAATGTAATTTCACCTTCTTCAGATAAAATTTGCTTGGTGTAATCGGCATCCCCAACTGAAACGCCACCTGAGGTTAATACCATATCAGCCCGTGATGCCGCTTCTCTAAAGGCACCACGAATCGCTTCTTTATCATCTTTAATCACGCCTAAATCGATCCACTCAATATTCGCTTTGGTTAATAAGCCTTGAATAGAGTAGCGGTTTGAGTCGTATATTTGTCCTGGTGCGAGCTCACTGCCAATGGGGCGAAGCTCATCACCGGTCGAGAAAAATGCCACAGTTAAGCGACGCTTAACGCGTACTTGGTCGATGCCTATGGTAGCTAAAATGCCCATTTCGGCCGCGCGAATAATCGTGCCTTTAGTCAGGATTTTTGTGCCACGTGTTAATTCTTCACCTTGCAATCGCACGTTGGCGCCCTTAGCTTTGGGCGATTCAATACTAATGAGCTTCCCTTGGGTCTGGGTTTTTTCTTGCATTTGAACAGTGTCATAACCACTCGGTACAGGTGCGCCTGTCATAATACGTATGCAGGTACCCGGCTCAGCCTTACCTTGATAAGGATGGCCAGCAAATGAAGTGCCTGCTAATGTCAGCTCTGTGGTACCGGAGGCGTCAAGATCTTCAAAACGAAATGCAAACCCATCCATTGAAGAGTTATCAAAGGGAGGTAAGTCAATACTCGAGGCAAGGTTTTCAGCAAGGATTCTACCTGTGGCATTGGCTAAGTTAACCATTTCACTGTCTTGAATTTCTTCAACCTGTGCCATGAGTTTTTCCATGGCTTCGGCTGGGTGCAATAATGCAGGTTGAGCACAAGGGTCTTGGGTTGGTAACATCTCAGATTCCTTTACACGCATAACATTGCCATATGGCAATGATGGCACAGATTGTCATTATTCTTAATACGCTAATATAACGTAATTATTGAATATAATAACGATCATAATATCGAATTATCACAAGAGTTATTCAGACATATGCCGCAAATTGAGCAATGCCAGCCCTGGTTTTTATATGTTATTCAGTGTGCCAATGGCCATTTGTATACTGGCGTGACGACCGACGTGGCGAGGCGGTTTAAAGAACACCAAAGCGGTAAGAAAGGCGCGAAGTTTTTGCAAGGTAAAGGGCCGCTCACCTTGGTTTACCAAGAGAGTCAAACGAATCGGAGTGAAGCGCAAAAGCGTGAAGCTGCGGTAAAAAAACTGCCTCGTGTAAAAAAGCTAGCCATGATTAATAGCCAGCAAAATCAACTGCTTCAAAAGTGATAGTAAATGCTATTCACGCTTGAAATAAGCTGCAGCATTTTATTAAAACAGTCTACACTTAGTTTGATAAACAACATACGGTTAACGACTGTTTATGTGGAATAACCACACATCAAGGTCGTTGCCTTGTAGAAATTTCTAACAAGTCGCTGCAACAATAATTTTGAAAGGTCAACAGGCCCTAGTAAGGATACTATGATTCGTTACCTCGCAACCTGCTTACTGTGTTTGCTATCTATTTTGGCAACCGACGCTAATTCACAAGAGGTGATTAAGATACAATCACCTAAATCTGAAGATAACTTAAGCCACCGATATTTTGTTGACCTATTGACGCTTATTTTACAGGAGACAAAGCACGACTATGGCGAAGTTAAATTAGTGCAGGTGGATGGTACTGTATCGCAATCGAGAGGCTTCAGTATGTTAACTCGTGGTAGTTTAGATGTATTTTGGGCGGGGACTAACGTACAGCGAGAAGCAAGGTTTTCAGCAATCAAGGTGCCATTAATTGGTGGGCTGTTGGGCTATAGAATGCCAGTCATTCGATATCAAGATGCCGACAAGTTTGGCGAGATTACCCAAGCAACACAATTGCAAAGCTTGGTTGCTTGTCAGGGCGCACAATGGCCTGATTCTGATATTCTGGAATTAAATCAATACCATGTTACAAGAGTGATTACCTTTGGTCTGATTTATGAAATGCTAGAACAAGGTCGCTGTGATTATTTTCCTCGCGGGCTAAATGAAGTTTACCCGGAAGTTGCAGGGAAGCCTGATCTAGTGGCCTTCGAAAATATCTTATTACATTACCCTTTACCCATGTATTTTTTCACCAGCAAAGGTAAACCGCAGTTGTCGAAGCGTTTAAACAAGGGAATGCAGAAATTAGTAGAGTCAGGTGATTTAATCGAGTTTATTGAAAATCATCCAACTACACGTGATATTTTTCCATTAACTCGCTATAGCGGCAGCCATATTTTTGAGTTAAACAACCCCTTATTACCACCTAATACAGAGACAAATAACGCGGCTATGTGGTTAACCATCCCGCGCCATTAATCTTTGCAATGTATGCTTAATCTAGCGAACGCAGCACAGGGTATTTACGGTATTGATTGTCGTAATATTCACTACGCTCATAGAACCAAGATAAGCGTGCCCGACTGTCTGCAGCAAAATCAGGATCTAATAAGGCTTGTTCAAATGCTATTTTTAATGCTGGATCTTCGGCTAGCATTTTGGCGGCTAGGACTTCTACCGCGTAGGCTTCAATATATTCTGTGCGAGTAAAAATACTATTGAACTCACCCCAATAAAATAGTGAATCTGGCGCTTGAGGCTCCAGTAGAAGCATGGCCAATATTCCCAGTGGTTGCTTGGTTGAGATTTTCACAGTGCCTGCTGGCAAGGTGGCTTCAATCTCGCTACTGGTCATATCGGCTTTCACCGTTTGTCTGCTTTCATAATCTTTACTACCAAATTGAGGCTTAGCAAAAGCATATTGGGTTAAATTGAGTGTTTGCGGCGTTTCTAAACGGGTCATTCTAATGCCATGCAGCGATAATTTATCAATCACATTTTGCCATTGCGGCGGAATATAATAGGCATCTGGGCGAGAGACTTGAATATCAGCTTTGGTGTTGCCAATCACAGGCAGATTTGGATAAAGGGTCGGCACACCACTCCAGCGAACCACTTTGTTGCCACTGATAGGGCTTTGTTCAAGTTGGTAGCCAATACCTTTAAAATCCCACCCTTGTTGCTGCAGTTCTTTTTGCCAGGTAATGGTGACGTTTGTTGGATGTTGAAACTTATCAGCATAAATGGCTGATTTAAGTTTAGTGGTGTGTGCTGCAACAGTTTTTAATGTCTGCTCTAACATCACATAAGTACCAAGTACGCGCTGTTTAAATGGCTTTAAACTGTGGTTTTCAATCAATATTGTCGGAAGGTGGCGCGCATCACCATAGCCATTTGAATAGCGTGCACTCGGATTCCATAAGGACAGGCCTTGTTGCATATCGGCATTGTCTATTGCAAAAACTAGCGGCCCTGGCACGTGCCCTTGAGCAGTTAGTGCCGCTTCAACTTCAGGGCGATAAACGGTGTCTAACCATTTAAATGCATTAGGGCTATAGCCTTGAGCGACATTGTAGCCAAAGGTGACATCATATTGATAATCAATGCCATCAGTGACATGTACGTCGATGTATAAATCCGGTTGCCAAATATTGATCGCACTAATCAAATGCTGCATTTCAGGCGCGTCAGCTTTAGCATAATCTCGGTTAAGGTTTAGGTTGGTTGCCGTAGTTCGCCAGCCCATATTAACTGGGCCACGTTGATTCACGCGGTTAAACTTGTCACTGCGCTCATGGCCATCTGTGCTTAAAATAGGGATGAATAATAAGTTGGTATTTTTAAGCAGATCAGATTTACCATTGAATGCGATATCTCTGAGCAGCATCATGCCAGCATCTTTACCATCAATTTCACCAGAGTGAATGCCCGCTTGCACCAAAACCGTGGCTAAGCCATTTTCTAATAACGCTTGCGGCGTATTGTCACCAGAATGAGTGGCAACAATCATCCAAATATCTCGGCCTTGGGGGCTTTCCCCTAGGCTCACTTTACTGAGCATGTCACTGCTGTCGACCAATTTATCTAGCCATAACATGGTGGTTTGGTAGTCCGGACTGTGTTGGTAACCTTGCTGCTCAAAAGGCGTTGCCCAAGGGGCATCGGGCTCCACTAATAATGATTCACTGTTACCTGACCACTCAGCAATCGGCGGTAATATTGGGTCATTAATGTAAGTGTTGGCCAAAGGCACTGGCGAGTGTTCAGCGTCAGAGGTAAGTTCAGTCGTATTGCTGTCGATGGGTTGTGGAGTCGGCAATGGGGGGTTATCAGCAGCAATGACCCACGAGGAAAATAATAGGGTGCTGATTAAACAAGATAGCTGAGCGCGCAACATTTCTGTCCTTAAATTGAGTGCCAATGTTGCTCAATCATAGCATTGCCAATGGTGTTGATAAACGCCTAAAAATCAATAAAAAAGCCTGAGGTAAACTCAGGCTTTTTGTTGAAGATGTCCCGTCCTGGAATGTGTTTACACTTTTAGGACGGGACAAGAACAAAGGCTAATTACGCCTTTGGCCCTGCGGCTTTGATATCTTCTGAAACATCATACTTGGCGAAGTTTTTCTCAAACTCTTGGGCTAATTGCTTCGCATACACTTGGTATTGCGCTTTATCCTGCCAGGTTTTTTCTGGGTTAAGTAAGTTGCTGTCAACACCAGAAACTTGTGTTGGCACGGATAGATTCAGCAGTGGCAAGAATTCAGTTTCAGCTTCTTTTAGCTCACCACTGACAATGGCATCAACAATCGCACGTGTAGTTGGGATATCAAACCGCTTACCAGTGCCATAAGGACCACCAGTCCAACCTGTGTTGACAAGGTAAACCTTACTGCCAAATGATTCGATGCGTTTCATCAACAGTTCAGCATATACGCCTGCTGGACGCGGGAAGAAAGGTGCGCCAAAACAGGTTGAGAATGTTGATTGAATAGCCGCTGTTGACCCCATTTCAGTGGAGCCAACTTTAGCCGTGTATCCAGATAAGAAGTGATATGCCGCTTGCTCTTTAGTCAGCACTGATACTGGTGGCAATACGCCAGATACATCGCATGTTAGGAATACAACTGAGTTTGGTTCTGCACCACGGTTTTCTTCCTTACGCTGGGCAATATGTTCTAGTGGGTATGCTGCTCGGCTATTTTCCGTCAGGCTTGTATCTGTGTAATCAGGAATGCGTTGCTCATCAAGCATCACGTTCTCTAATACTGTACCAAAGCGAATTGCATTCCAAATGACAGGCTCATTCTTTTGGCTCAAGTCGATGCATTTTGCATAGCAGCCGCCTTCAATATTAAATACGCCGCCAGGTGCCCAACCATGCTCATCATCACCAATTAAGAAACGCTTTGGGTCGGCTGATAACGTTGTTTTACCTGTACCTGATAAACCAAAGAATAGTGTTGTGTCACCGTCATGGCCAACATTCGCTGAGCAGTGCATAGGTAATACACCTTTCGCTGGCAGTAAGAAGTTCTGCACTGAGAACATCGACTTCTTCATTTCGCCCGCATATTTTAAACCTGCTAGCAGTACTTTACGCTCTGCAAAGTTGATGACAACGACGGCTTCAGAGTTGGTGCCATCACGCTCAGGCTCACAAACAAAGCCTGGCGCATTCATGATTTGCCATACGTCTTTATTGCCACGGTTGAAACTGTCTGGTGTGATAAACAAGTTGCGGGCAAATAGCTGATGCCATGCATACTCGGTAGTGACACGCACAGGTAGGTAATGGTCGTCGTCAGCGCCCACTTCCAGTTCTGACATAAATAATTCTTTTTCAGATAAATAGGCTTCTACGCGTCCCCATAATACATCAAACTTGCCTGCATCAAATGGACGGTTAACATTGCCCCATTCGATATCAGCTTCCGAGCCAGCTTCTTTTACTATGAAGCGATCTGCAGGGGAACGACCAGTACGCTCACCCGTTTTAGCGACCAAGGCACCATTTGCTGTGAGTTGACCTTCTTGACGAAGTAGCGCTAATTCAATTAATTGGGCTGAAGTAAGGTTAACGTGAACGCGGTGTTGTGATTCCGCCATAATGTCGATCTCCATGTCATTAGGTCGTTTGTTAGTGCGTGAACTGTTCGAGCACGCATACAGCGCCAAGTCACTTTTATCGATGTGTCTCTAGCGGACGGTGAGCTTGGTTGCGAAATTGTAACTTATGTTCACCATCATATGACATACAGTTTTGTAATTATTTTGAAAGTTTTTGGGGTGTGTGGTAGGGAATCAATGACTTAGCAATAAAAAAGGCGCCAATGGCGCCTTTATGTTGAAATGCTTTCAAGTTGATCGCTGAACTTTTTACTGTTTAGCTGCAGATTGTACTGGGCTATCAGCAAAAATGGCGGCAATATCGATAGCATCAAAGCTATAAGTGACATTACAGTACTCACACCCCATCAATACTTTACCTTCTTCTGCAAGAATGCTGTCGACCTCTTCTTTCGACACAGTACGAATTGCGCTGGCACTTCGCTCTCTTGAACAAGAGCATTTAAATGTTACCGGCACTGGGTCAAATAAGCGCACTTCTTCTTGATGATACAAGCGATGCAGGATATCAGTCGCTGGAAGCGTGAAAACCTCTTCGGCCTTGATGGTAGCGGTTAGCGTGGTTAGATGATCAAACTCTTCATTTGACTCTTTGTTGCTTGGCAATACCTGTAGCAGCATGCCCGCTGCTTTTGAGCCATCAGCAAATAACTTAATTTGAGTTGGTAACTGCTCTGACTGATTAAAGTACTCTTCAAGACATGCGCCTAAGTCGGCGTGTTCAAGAGAAACAATACCTTGATAGCGTTCACCTTCATCAGGCGTCAGGGTGATGACCATATGGCCTTTGCCAAATAGCTCTGCTAGCGCGGCATCATCAGCAAGTTCGCCATTCCAACGTGCCACACCCCTTAGCGCTTGGTGGTTATTACCATTGATCACTGCTAATGATACTGGTCCATCGCCTTGCAGTTGCACGCTGATGTTGCCAGAGAACTTAATGGTTGCAGTTAAAAGGGAAGTCGCAGCCATTAATTCCCCTAATAGCTTTTGCAAAGCTACAGGGTATTCATGCGCGGCTAAAATAGCTTGATAACTTTGCTCAAGCTGGACAATTTCACCGCGCACATCGGCATTTTCAAATAAATAACGGTGTAATGTATCTGAGTTCATGGTTTTTCTCGTAACAATTTGTAACCCGATCTTACTGTGTTTTAAAACGTAAAATCTGTCGGCGTTGTTTCTTATCCGGCTTATTTTCTGGAGCCGGATTATTCAATATATTGAGTCGTCTTGCTTCAGCGTTAAATTCACGCTTGGTTAAACTCTCAGGTGTTTCTTGGTATAAGGTTTGCGCTATCGTGGCTTTTTGCCTGTGCTCAGAAAGCTGGCAAATGACAACTTCTTTTTCGTCATGGCCTTGGCGTAATCTAATGGTTGCACCGACTTCAGCATTTTTGCTCGACTTGGTGCGTTGTCCGTTATAGTGGACTTTGCCGCCATTGATCATGTCTTTAGCAAGTGAGCGTGTTTTATAAAACCTTGCAGCCCATAGCCATTTGTCGAGTCTGACAGTTTGCTGTTTTGATGAATCTGCACTCATAAAAGTCTCCTAAATTAGGAAGTCGCTCACAACCTGATTAATTTTACGGTCATACAACATGGATACAATCGCAAAATTTATCATACTCCATAGTACTTTCAGGCGCGCAAAGTTAACATATTTTGTGTAAATTCGCCAATCTAATGCACCTTGTGGGCTTGTTGAGATTAACTGGCTGAGTTAGCATGAGTAGTTATCACTAAATTATGAAAATAAAAATAGCGACCTTTAAAAATAAAAATGAACCTGGGTCCTCTTCAATATGAATTTATTAGAAAAATTGGTTGCTAAATCTGCAGCAATTCCGCAAAAGACCGTAAGTAATATTATCTTTGGTTTGGGCGTGCTAATTGCATTGATGTTGGCGGCACAAATAACATGGAAGCTAGTGCCTGTTTCAGAGCAGCAATCTGCCTGGCAGCCAATGCCGATTACCTCTTCTTCTGGAGGTAATAGCATTGAGTTAAGCGCGGTACAGAAGTTGAAGCTATTTGGCAAAGCCGATGCGGAAGCGAGTAAGCCGAAACCGCGACAAGTAGAACAAATCACTGATGCGCCGAAGACTAGCCTGTCAATTTTATTGACGGGCGTTGTTGCTTCAACCGCCCAAAATAATGGCCTTGCGGTCATCGAATCTAAAGGCAATCAAGAAACCTACAAGTTAGGTGACCGGATTAAAGGTACCTCAGCGTCATTAAAAGAAGTGTACGCTGACCGCATTATCATTACTAATTCTGGTCGTTATGAAACCTTAATGCTTGATGGGTTGAAATACACTGCCAACAGTGCTGCGAACCAACCACAGCAGCAAGTCAACACACCTACAGAGGTCAAGCAACTAGATAAGCGCAGCAATGCTGAGTTTTCTCAAACGCTGGCCGAATCTCGTGATGAATTGTTAGCCGATCCAAACAAATTAACCGACTTCATTTCCATCTCTCCGGTAAGAGGTGCAGATGGCTTGTCTGGTTACCGCTTAAACCCGGGTAAAGATTTGGCTTTATTTACAGCAGCAGGCTTCAAGGCCAATGACTTAGCAAAAACAATTAATGGCTATGACTTAACTGATATGAGTCAGGGGTTAGAGGTGATGGCGCAATTGCCAGAACTCACTGAAATGTCCGTTATGGTTGAGCGCGAAGGTCAATTGATTGAAATCATGTTTAGTTTGCCAGAACAATAACTGGCAGTAGGGGATAGATTAAATGAATACAATAGGGATCCGACGTAAGATTATTGCTGGGCTTATCGCTAGCGCAGCATTATTTGCGTCGCAGCCATCTTGGTCAGAACAGTATGCTGCGAACTTTAAAGGCACTGATATCCAAGAGTTTATTAATATCGTAGGCAAGAACCTCAACAAAACGATTATTGTTGACCCTACTGTGCGCGGCAAAATCAATGTGCGTAGCTACGATTTATTAAATGACGAGCAATATTACCAATTCTTCCTCAATGTACTGCAAGTTTATGGCTACGCTGTGGTGGAAATGGAAAACAATATTATCAAGGTGATTAAGGATAAGGATGCTAAAACTGCATCGATTCGTGTTGCTGATGATGATACGCCCGGTTTAGGCGATGAAATGGTTACCCGTATTGTTGCCCTTTATAACACCGAGGCAAAACAATTAGCCCCGTTGTTGCGTCAGCTAAATGATAATGCTGGTGGCGGTAACGTAGTGAACTACGACCCATCTAACGTATTGATGATTTCTGGCCGTGCCGCAGTAGTTAATAAGTTGGTTGAAATTGTACGTCGTGTCGATAAGCAAGGTGATACCGAAGTTCAAGTGGTTTCACTCGAGTTTGCATCAGCTGGCGAAATTGTCCGTATTATCGATACGTTATACCGTTCTACGGCGAAACAAGCCCAGTTACCTGGTCAGGCACCTAAAGTGGTAGCCGATGAACGTACCAATGCTGTGGTTGTTAGTGGTGATGAAAAGAGCCGCGCCCGTGTGGTCGAGCTGATCAAACGTTTAGACTCAGAGCAAGCGAATACCGGCAACACCAAGGTTCGTTACTTACGTTACGCCAATGCCGAAGATTTAGTTGAAGTATTGACAGGCTTTGCTCAAAAATTAGAAAACAGCCAAGACGGTGGTAGTCAACAAGGTGGTGGTAATAGCCGTCGTAATGAAATCACTATCATGGCGCACACCGATACCAATGCGTTGGTGATCAGTGCTGAACCTGACCAAATGCGCACATTAGAGAGCGTCGTTAATCAACTTGATATTCGCCGCGCACAAGTATTGGTTGAAGCTATTATTGTAGAAGTTGCCGAAGGCGATGATGTTGGGTTTGGTATCCAGTGGGCTACAGAGTCTGGTGGTGGTACTCAGTTTAATAACTTAGGCCCAACCATTGGCGAAATTGGTGCCGGTATTTGGCAGGCACAAGGTGAAGAAGGTACAACGGTTTGTACTGAAAACGGTACCTGTACAGAAAACCCTGATACCCGAGGTGACATTACTCTACTAGCTCAGTCACTGGGTAAAGTAAATGGTATGGCTTGGGGTGTGGCAATGGGTGACTTTGGCGCTCTGATCCAGGCTGTGTCGAGCGATACCACATCAAATGTGTTAGCAACGCCATCTATCACCACGCTTGATAACCAAGAAGCCTCATTCATCGTGGGTGATGAAGTACCGATTCTAACCGGTAGCCAAAATTCAAGTAATGGTAACTCAAACCCTTTCCAAACGGTTGAGCGTAAAGAAGTGGGTGTGAAGCTTAAAGTGGTACCACAAATCAATGAAGGTACCTCGGTTAAGTTAACAATCGAACAAGAAGTGTCGGGTATTAACGGTCAAACCGGTGTCGACGTCACATTCGCAACACGTCGACTCACTACAACGGTGATGGCTGACTCTGGTCAAATTGTTGTCTTGGGTGGTTTGATTAACGAAGACGTACAAGAAAGTGTGCAAAAAGTCCCATTCCTTGGTGACCTGCCTATTATTGGTCACTTATTCAAGTCATCTTCTAGTGGCGTGAAAAAGCGTAACCTCATGGTATTCATTAAGCCGACCATTATTCGTGATGGTATTACCATGGAAGGTGTTGCAGGACGTAAGTACAACTACTTCCGAGCACTACAGCTTGAGCAACAAGAACGTGGTGTTCACTTAATGCCTGGTCAAGAAGTACCTGTATTAGAAGAGTGGGATCAAGAAGCTTTCCTACCTCAAGAAGTGAACGAGGTGCTTGAGCGCTATAAGAGTGGCCGCAGTTTAGATACGCAAATGCGTGAAACTGACCCAGCGCTGCGCGTTATTGATGAGAATAAGCAACCGAAGCAAGCTCAAGAAGACGGTAACGCTGATGACTGAAGCTACAAAAACTGAAGCGTTAGCTCAGGTCTCAAGTGAGTTGGCGATGGAAGTGGAAGGTGATGAAGTCTTCCACTCCAACAGCAAAGAGCAGCTGCCATTTGCTTTTTCGCATCGCTTTCATTTGGTGTTAACCAAAGAAGATGACCAGCTGCACCTGTATTACACCGATGAAACGCCGCTGAATGCCATGCTAGAAGTGCGACGCTACACAGGTGCAGAATTGCAAGTGAGCAAGTTAGAAAGTCATTTATTTGAAGCTAAGTTAACCCAAGCATTCCAAGCTAACTCTTCTGAAGCACAGCAGTTGATGGAAGATATTGGTAATGAAATGGATTTGTTCACGTTAGCTGAAGAATTACCACAGACCGAAGACTTACTTGAAGGCGATGATGATGCGCCAATCATTAAATTAATTAACGCCTTACTGTCAGAAGCCATTAAAGAAGAAGCATCTGATATTCACGTTGAAACCTACGAAAAACAATTGGTTGTGCGTTTCCGTGTCGATGGTGTTTTAAAAGAAGTGCTTAAACCAAATCGCAAGTTGTCATCGTTATTGGTGTCACGGATTAAGGTAATGGCACGTCTGGATATTGCAGAAAAACGTGTACCACAAGATGGCCGTATTTCATTGCGTATTGCCGGTCGCGCGGTCGATGTGCGTGTATCAACGATGCCATCGAGCCATGGTGAGCGCGTGGTAATGCGTCTGCTAGATAAAAATACCGGTAACCTTGACCTACTGCAGTTAGGGATGACTGAAGCCATTCGTGTTCAGTTTGACCAGCTGATCCGTAAACCGCACGGGATTATCCTTGTGACCGGCCCAACCGGTTCTGGTAAGAGTACCACCTTGTATGCGGGTTTAACTGAAATCAACTCGAAAGATACCAATATTCTGACCGTAGAAGATCCGATTGAGTATGAGTTAGAAGGTATCGGTCAAACTCAAGTTAACACCAAGGTCGACATGACCTTTGCCCGTGGCTTACGTGCTATTTTGCGTCAAGACCCTGATGTGGTGATGATTGGTGAGATCCGTGACCTTGAAACGGCTCAAATTGCAGTGCAAGCCTCGTTAACCGGTCACTTAGTCATTTCGACCTTGCACACTAACACCGCATCTGGCGCGATTACGCGTTTGCAAGATATGGGGGTTGAGCCATTCCTCGTATCATCGAGTCTGTTGGGCGTACTGGCTCAGCGAC
Source organism: Shewanella maritima (assembly GCF_043643735.1). GTDB lineage: Bacteria > Pseudomonadota > Gammaproteobacteria > Enterobacterales > Shewanellaceae > Shewanella > Shewanella maritima_A. The sequence continues at coordinate 15,835 of NZ_JBHZSM010000020.1, read as the reverse complement.
TTATCCGTACCCTATGTAATGAATGTAAAGAACTGCATGAGCCTGATGATCGTGAACGCGAACTATTAGGTATTACCGCCAATGACACGCGTAATATTTACCGTGCAACTGGTTGTAAAAAATGTGGTTTTAATGGCTACCGTGGCCGAACCGGTATCCATGAGTTACTCATTGTTGACGACAACGTACGTGAGTTAATTCATGGCGGTAAAGGTGAATTAGCCATTGAAAAATATATTCGTAGGGAAGTGCCAAGTATTCGTTTAGACGGCATGTCAAAAGTCCTTGCTGGCGTGACGACACTTGAAGAAGTGTTGCGTGTAACACGCGAGGAATAATTGATGGCAGCGTTTGAGTACAAGGCTCTTAATAAGCAAGGGAAGCAAGTTAAAGGTGTGGTTGAAGCGGATACCGCTCGCCACGCCCGTAGTCAGTTACGCGATCAACGCCTGATGCCGCTTGAAATTGTGCAGGTTAATGAAAAAGAAGCGCAATCAGGTAAAACCGGTTTTAGTTTAGCTGGCTTGTTTAAACAGCGTATTTCTGTTGCTGAACTCGCGTTAATCACCAGACAAATTGCAACCTTAGTTGCGGCAGGATTGCCGATTGAAGAAGCCCTAAAAGCGGTCGGTCAACAATCAGAGAAAGCACGCCTTGGCAGCATGATCATGGCTGTACGTTCTCGTGTTGTTGAAGGTTACAGTTTAGCCGATTCAATGGCTGAATTCCCTCATGTTTTTGATGATTTATATCGCGCAATGGTGGCCTCAGGCGAGAAATCAGGTCACTTAGAGATCGTGTTAAATCGTCTAGCTGACTACACCGAGCGTCGTCAGCAGTTAAAGTCTAAATTAACTCAAGCGATGATTTACCCTATCGTATTAACGGTTGTTGCCATCAGTGTGATTGCTGTGTTGCTTGCTGCTGTTGTTCCTAAGGTTGTCAGTCAATTTGAGCATATGGGACAAGATCTACCTGGCACAACACAGTTCTTAATTTTAGCGTCCGACTTTGTGCAAAATTACGGTGTGTTCGTTGTTGGCGTATTGATGCTCATGGTTGTGATATTTAAGCGATTGATTAAGCAACCGGCTATTCGGATGAAATACCATACGGCGTTATTAACTATGCCGGTGATCGGAAAGGTCAGTAAAGGGCTTAACACTGCTCGCTTTGCCCGTACCTTGAGTATTTTGTCGGCCAGTTCAGTGCCTCTACTTGACGGTATGCGTATTGCCAGTGAAGTACTACAAAATGTGAAAGTGCGTGCCAGCGTTGATGAAGCGACTGCGCGCGTGCGTGAAGGAACCAGTCTGGGTGCTGCACTTACGCAAACTAAACTGTTCCCAGCGATGATGCTGTATATGATTGCATCGGGCGAAAAAAGTGGTCAATTAGAAGATATGCTAGAACGCGCCGCTGATAACCAAGATCGAGAGTTTGAGGCAAACGTCAATCTAGCCTTGGGTGTATTTGAGCCTATGTTAGTAGTAAGCATGGCGTCTGTGGTGTTATTCATTGTGATGGCCATTTTACAGCCAATCTTAGAACTGAATAACTTAATTAGTGGCTAGCAAGGAAAGTGGTCACCGGCCAATTGGCCATGCAAAAGTTTTTTAATGAGGAAGATGTAATGCAAAGAAATCGTAATCAACGTGGTTTTACTTTATTAGAAGTCATGGTCGTTATCGTGATTTTAGGTATTTTGGCGTCAATGGTTGTACCGAACTTGATGGGGAATAAGGACACCGCTGATCAGCAAAAAGCAATTTCTGATATTGTCGCGCTAGAAAACGCATTAGACATGTATCGCCTTGATAATGGTGTTTACCCAACAACTGACCAAGGCCTTGATGCGTTAGTTAATAAGCCAACGTCATCACCTGAGCCGCGCAACTACCGTGAAGGCGGTTATATTCGTCGCTTACCATTAGATCCTTGGAGAAATGATTACTTATTGCTAAGCCCAGGCCAAAATGGTCGTATCGATATCTTCACTGCTGGCCCAGATAGTACGCCTGGCACTGAAGATGATATCGGCAACTGGAATATACAAGACTTCCAATAATATGAGGTCGTCTCGTCAATCAGGTTTTACTTTGCTGGAAGTCTTATTAGTTGCATTACTAATGGGGATTGCTGCCACCATGATAACCCTGACGTCCAGCACCGCGGGGCCTAAACAAGCGCTAGAAAAACACGCGCGACAATTTATGGCCGCCACGGAGCTGGTGATTGACGAAGCAGTACTTAGCGGTGCCTTTATTGGCATTGTGATTGAGGATAGCCAGTATCAGTTTGTCATGTATGAAGAGCAAAAATGGCAACCGATCATCCAAGACAGATTGCTGACCACCAAAACAATCGACGATGGTATGCAGATGAACTTGGTGCTTGATGGAATGCCCCTTGAGCAAGAAGATGAGCAAAGCGAGTCTTGGTTCGATGACCCATTTATTGATGACAAAGACAAGGAAGAGCGCAAAAAGTATCCTGAACCACAGATTATGCTGTTTCCTAGTGGGGAAATGACCCCCTTTGAATTGACGTTTGTGTTCGACTTACCTGGCACGCAACAAGAAACCGTTCGCGTGGTAGGTGATGCATTAGGCCGGATGGCGCTGGGGCAATTCGATGAAGACTACTAACAAAGGCATGACCCTATTAGAAGTCATTGTTGCTTTGGCGGTGTTTTCAATTGCTGCAGTTGCTATTGTCAAAAGTTTGGGTGATCAGATTGCCAATTTGCCGATATTAGAGCAGCGCACGTTAGCCCAATGGGTCGCCAGTAATCAAATGGTGGATGCACGTTTGATTGAGGGCTTTCCAGAGTTGGGACGTAAAGACGGCACTGAAGAGTTAGCTGGGCAAGAGTGGTACTGGCGCCGTGAAGTGATTAAAACCGTTGATGATAACTTTCGGATGATCCGTATTACTGTTAGCGAAGATGAAAGATTTAATCGTGTTGCCGCGCAGGTGAGTAGTTATGTGCATAACCGCCAGTAACGCAAATAAGGGTTTTACCTTATTGGAAATGCTCATTGCCATTTCTATTTTCACTATGCTTGGATTAGCTGCCAACTCGGTACTTGATACGGTCATGACCAATGATGAGACAACGGCTGAGTTTGCCAAACAATTAAAAAGTTTGCAGCAAGGTTTTGGTGCGATTGAGCGTGATTTAGGCCAAATGGTTGCACGAACCAAACGTAATTTTGAAGGTGAGCGTAGTGATTCATTCTTTGAAGCTGGTGATAATATTTTAGATTCTGATACCGAAGCGTTGAGTTTTTTTCGCTTAGGTTGGTTAAACCCTGATGGTATGTTGCCGCGGGGCAGTATTCAATCAGTGGCCTATGTTGTGCAGCAAGAACGTTTAGAGCGTTGGTATTTTCCTTACCCTGATCCTGAATTAGGTGCAGACCCGATAAAAAGTGTGGTAATTGAAGGTGTGCTAGGTGTGGAGTATTCGTTCTTCATTGATAAAGAGTGGCGTCGAAAAGTCGATGGTACTCAAATGCCTCAAGCCATTGCAATGGAAATCGAATTAGAAGGGTTAGGCACCATACAAAGGCGCTTTATGTTAGCGAAAGGTGCACCAGCAATTAGCGATGCTGATGATGATAATTCAGGCGGAAATAGCTCAGGTAACAGCTCTGGTAATAACTCAGGAAATAGTAATTCTGGAGGCAACTCCGGTGGTAGCTCAGGTGGCGGTAGCTCGGATGGTACTTAGATGATGAGACATATCCCACCGAGTCGCAGCAAGCAGCGAGGAGTTGCGCTGATATTTGTGATTTTAATTGTAGCGATGGTATCTATCATTGCTACCAATATCACCAGTCGTAACCAGTTATCTATGCGCCGTACTTTGAACGTAGCACAATTTGATCAAGCATACTGGTATGCATTATCGGCCGAAGAGCTAGCGATGAAGGTGTTACGTCAAGACATGAAAGATGCCGACGGTACTGTGCATTTACAGCAATATTGGGCATTAGCCGATGCTGTATTTCCTGTCGAAGGCGGTCAAATTGGCGGTAAAATCAGTGATATGCGTGCTTGTTTTAATCTGAATGCATTATCGCAACCTTCAACGGGTAATGAGAACGGTCAGCCAAAGCCCACAGTGGCGGCTAGGCAATATAAGTCTCTATTAGTAGCATTAGGTATGGATGATTTTGGCGCTGAGCGGCTGAGCCATACATTAAAAGATTATATCGATGAGGATACCGTCTCTAGCCCATACGGTGCTGAAGATGCGGAATATGAATCTCGTAATGTACCTTATCGAGCGGCAAATACGTTAATGCAACACCGCAGTGAATTACGTGCAGTTTTAGGTTACACGCAACAAACTTATTTAAACTTACTGCCATATGTGTGTGCTATCCCTGGTGATAACCGCCAGTTGCTTAACGTCAATACCATTGAGGTTGAACAAGCTGCGCTAATGGTTGGCATGTTTGATAATCAGATTACGCTGAGTGATGCACAAAGCATCATTAATCAAAGACCTGCAGACGGTTACGAAAAAATTGATGAGTTTTGGGAGAATTCCACATTAAGTAATGTGCAGTCTGCCAATGCTGACTTGAAATCCAGCTTTGTGGTTGATAGTAATTATTTTAGCCTAAAAGCTGGCGCGAAAGTCGATAACGCTATCTTTAAGATGGACAGTGTTTTACAACGGAGTGGCGAAAATTTTGAAGTGTTAACACGACAATATGGCGGCCAACAATAATGCAATCTCATGTAGTCTGTTTCAACGAGATTGGTGGAGAATAAAGTGTCTGAAAGGCTATTTATCCGCTTAGGGAGCACACAAGAGCAACCCTGCTCTTGGTTAGTGTGGTCAGAGCAAGAGCAAGAAATTATCGCATCAGGTGAATTGCCTGATGCTAACAGCTTGCCGACCCTGACTGAGCGAGCAGGTAACCGACCTGTTGATGTGTTAGTGCCAGCTACCAGTATGATGCTAACCCAAGTGGCATTACCTGAAAAAGGGCAACGCCAAGCAGTCAAGGCAATTCCATTTATGTTGGAAGACAACCTTGCGACTGATGTCGACAATATGCATGTGGTTGTCGGCCCACGCGATGGTGCAAACATTAATGTTGTTGCTGTTGCTCATGAGCAAATGCAAGAGTGGTTGCAGTGGTTAGCCCAGGCAGAATTAAAAGTAAAAAATATTGTTCCTGATTGCTTAGCACTGCCACTTGCTGATTGCCAATGGGCACTGCTTGAGCTGCAAGATGAATACTTACTGAGAACCGGTGACGGCTCAGGGTTAACTTTACCAAAATCATGGGCAGAGTTTGCTTTACCACAATTAGTTGCACAGCAAGCCAAAGGCACTGATGAAGAGACTGACACTTCAGTGACTGTCGCGGCCTATTCACCAGATGTTGATTTACCGAGTGTCGAGCTTGAACAACAGCAATTAGATTTACCCATGATGGTATTGGCTAAGGGGGCGATAAACGCACCACTCAACCTATTGACCGATATGTATAAGCCTAAGCGCGAATACAGCAAACATCTATTGGTATGGCGTAATGCAGCGATTATATTGATCGCCGTTGTGGTGTTGGCATTAGCGAATAAAGGGCTGTCTATTAGCCAGCTAAATAGTCAAACTGCTCAATTACGTGCCGAAAGTGAGGCTGTTTTTAAGCGAGTTGATCCAAGCGTTAATCGTATTGTGAATATTCGCTCTCAAATAGATAGCAGCTTACGCAGTTTGAGTAGTCAAGGTGGTGGCGCAGAGTTTTTTGCCATGCTCAATTCCCTTGAACCTGCATTTAAGAGTGTACCTGAATTGAAACCAACGACTTTGCGTTTTGATGCCAATCGCCGAGAGCTCAGAATGCAGATTACGGCTAAAACTTATGATCAAGTTGATAAGTTTAAGGGCTTGGTTTCAACGGACTTTGATATTGATGGCGGTGCTATTAATAACAATGAAGATAACATTACTAGCACTATCACCTTGAGGAGCAAATAGATGGAAAATTTGCAAACTTGGTGGCGGGGACTTGCCACTCGCGAACAGCAGTTAGTTGGTTTTTGTGGTGCCATGCTCGTGATTGGTATTTTGTATTGGGGGATCTGGTCACCAATCAGTCAGGCGCATGAAGATGCTCTACGCAGCCATGCTTCAGCCTCACAAACCCTCAGCTATGTTAAGCAAACCGCTAATAAAATTGCGGGAATGAAACAAAGTGGTGGCGCGCCTAAAGCAAGAGGCAGCTTAAGTTCGGTTGTTAACCAAACTGCTGGTCAATATAAGCTGGTTATTTCACGTATGCAGCCACAGGGTGACAATATTCAGCTATGGATGGATGATGTGCCTTTTGATGCACTGCTTGATTATTTACATGATTTAGTTGAGCAAAAAGGCTTAACGCTTGACAGTGTCGACTTAGCTGAATCTGATACTGCAGGGTACGTGCGTGTTAGACGGATCCAGCTTTCTCGATAAGGGTGATAAGTGAAGTTATTGATTAAAATTTTGTTGGGCATCGCGCTCTACCTTGTGTTTTTAGTCGTGTACATGCCTGCCAATTGGCTATTAAGTGTTGCGCCGCTGCCAAATAATGTCTCACTCACTGGTGTGACGGGCACGTTGTGGCAAGGTCGAGCCGCGCAGGTTTCATTTGATAAGCGTTCAGTTGAGCAAGTGTCATGGGAATTAAGCCCTTGGGGACTGTTGCTAGGACGAGCCAATATCGATTTTGAAATTGGTAATCGCAACAGTCTGGTTAATGGCCGTGGTTATGTGTCGTTATCAATGAGTGGTATTGATGCACAAGATCTTCGTTTTGAAGCGCCGAGTGGTTTTTTATTAGCTGGAGCCCGTTTACCTTTTCGTACGCGAGTGAATGGTGACTTATCGGTTGTGGTGGAAAATTTTGAGCAGGGTAAACCTTGGTGTGAGCAACTCGTTGGCCGCGCATTTATTAATGGTTTAGATGTAAGTAACCAATTTGGTAATTATCCACTAGGTAATTTGAATACTGGTCTTTCTTGCGAAGATGGTCAGATCAAGCTTACAGTGGATGAAGCCGCTAATGCGCTTGGCTTATCTGGTACTGTCCTGCTTGCAGAGAATAATCAAGTTATCGTATCTGCCAAAATCAAGCCGACCGATAGCCAACCCGATGACTTGCGTGAAGCCTTAGTATTTCTCGGTAAACAAGATAGCCAAGGATATTACGCGATTAATTATCGCGGCCGTATCCCTGGCATGTGATGCGATAGAAAAGTATCAGTTTTCACCTAGTTGAACTTGTAGCTTATTATAAGCCTCGTAAAAACCCCTTATGCTAATTGGTATAAGGGGTTTTTAGATCCTGTAACAACTGTCGATAATCATCAATTGCTGGAAAATCGCTAATGACATTATGTGGCTTCTGGCTATCAGGGTTGGTGATAGCTAACTGATATTCCACCCCTGCTAATTTTGATGCCGCAAGAATTGCTGGACTGTCATCAATGAATAAACACCGAGTTGGGTCCAATTGGTATTTTTCAAATGCATAACGCCAGAATTCAGGATGTTCTTTAGGGTAACCACTTTCATGGCTTGATAGCTTTTCGTCCAGCCCCATTGCGAGTTCAGTATGTTCAAGCTTTAATGCCAAGCTTTTAGGGTGGGCGTTAGTTAGCAAAATGCGGCGTTTATTGGCGTAGGCTAAGGCTTGCAGAAAAGGCATGCTGTCTTGGCGCATTTGAATGCGCTCAACGATGGAGTAATGCAGAGTGAGCAAATCTAGCCCAAGCTGTTGCTCCCAATAATCAAAACAGTACCATTCCAACGTGCCAACCACTTTATGATAGGCGGCAGTGACCATTTGCGATGCTTGCTGGTGTGAAATTCCTTGTTGATGGCTCAGCTGCTCTGGTACTAATTGTAGCCAAAAGTGATTATCGAAATGTAAATCTAATAAAGTACCATCCATGTCTAACAGCACAGTGTCGATTTGATGCCAAGGAAACATACAAATTCCAGTTGTAGAATATGTTTAGGGTAGTAAGATTGTATCTGTAATTTAGATATTCGTCACACTTAGAGGTTTCAATGACGCAGCAACACACTAAACCAGAAATTTTAGGCTCAGCGGTCGTTGCGCAAAGTCGACTTTTTAAGATTGAACAGATTGACTTGAAGTTTTCTAATGGTGAGTTACGCCAGTATGAACGTATGCAAGGTAATAACCGCGGCGCGGTAATGGTGGTGCCTGTGCATAATGGCCAGTTACTGCTGGCAAAAGAATATGCGGCGGGTACACATAACTATGAATTAGGCTTTCCTAAAGGGCTAATTGATCCCGGTGAGCAAGCTATAGAAGCCGCAAATCGCGAGCTACAAGAAGAAATTGGCTTTGCTAGCAGTAAGTTAACGCACTTAAAAGAAGTGTCATTAGCCCCAAGTTACTTTGCCAGCAAAATGCAGATTTATTTGGCAGAAGATCTCTATAGCAGCACGTTAGAAGGTGATGAACCTGAGCCGATAGAAGTCGTGCCATGGCCGTTAGCGGATTGGCAAGCATTGATTAATCAGGCTGATTTTAGTGAATCCCGCAGTATTACAGCATTGTTTTTGGCCCAACAGGTATTGGCAGCCAATGCGTAGTTGAAAAATGCTAATGTGTTTTTGGATTAAATATCACCACATTTTTAATCCTATGAGTTACAGTTAAGCAATATTCGGTTAATTTCCAATGGTTGGAGTTGTAATGAAACCAGAAAATATCATCGAACAAGTCATTCAAATTGCCACTAAAGCAGGGCAAGAAATTCGCGATATTTACCTCAAAGGCAATTTTGAGCGTGAAGTTAAGTCGGATAACACGCCAGTGACATCAGCAGATTTGGCAGCAAATGAAATCATTTGCAGTCAGTTGGCGCAATTAACTCCAGATATTCCGATTTTAAGTGAAGAATCAGCAGACATCGATTTCAGTGAACGTGGTCAATGGCAACGTTATTGGCTAGTTGACCCACTCGATGGGACGGGTGAATTTATTGCGGGCAGTGGTGATTTCTCTGTCATCATTGCTTTAGTTGAACATAATCGCCCGATAGTGGGTGTTGTGTATGCGCCAATGACCGAAGTTTGTTATTACGCGATTGCAGGCTTAGGTGCTTACAAGCGTGATAGCGAGAAAGAAGTGCGGATCAAAACTAAACAAGTTCCCGCTACCCAAAGCGAAAAACTGTGTATTGCAGTCAGTCGCAGACAAGATCCTAAATCTGTGCTGAAACTTTTCAATAATTCAAAGCATTGTGAGTTAGTTGTACTTGGTGGCGCAGCATTAAAAAGTTGCCTTGTTGCTGAAGGTCGCGCTGATTGCTATGTGCGCCTAGGGCCGACAGGTGAATGGGATACTGGTGCAGCTCAAATTATTGTAGAAGAAGCGGGTGGTTCAATTATGGATATTACGCTGCAGCCTCTGTCTTACAATGAACGTGAAACATTAGAAAACCCCAACTTTATTGTGGTTGGAACACCCAGCCTGCCATGGGATGAACTGTTAATTAACTAATTGTAAGTCTGTGAAAGCTAGCAATATTTGTATATTTTCTTATCAGTCTATATTATCCTCTACAGTTGTTTATTTGTTATGTAGTCAAATAAGAGGAATTATGAATTTAAAGGGATTTAAACAAGCCACACTGGCCGTAAGTGTGGCACTTGCCTTATCGGCTTGTGGTGGCAGTAGTGATAGTGATTCTGGTACTGGCGGTGTTCAACCTGCCGAGCAATTAACTGCTGAACTCGCGTTTCAAGCTTACCTATGTGATGCCAGACAACCAATTTCCAATGCCGATGTCATTGTCCATCAACAAGATGGCAGCATTCTGAGTCAAACTAAGACAGCGAGTGATGGTCTTGTGTCGATTGACTGGACTAATAACGCCCGTCATATCACTTTTGCCGTAGAAACCAGTGATGAGCTTAGCGTAAAGACTTATACCGAAGTCATTGGAGGTGACTTAGGTGTTAAAGTCTTTTATAACTCTGCGCTGGACCAACAATGTAATTGTGAGTCTGTTACTTTTGACTTGGCTGACGTTAATGCGGTATATGGCAACTATGGTGTAATAGTTAATGGTCGTAGGATTGATCAAACAAGCCAAGTGACTATTTGTGAGTACTCAGGTAATTTTGACCCGATTAATATTGTACTATCTCCGAATCAATCAGGTGCTATTGCATACGCAGCCCAACTTGAAGTGAATGCCAATGATATTTCACAAACGGTAGTCATTCCTTCAGGTATTTTTGCTGGTGCTGAAAATCAAGGGGAGAACATCCTAGTTTCGACTAAGGACGTTACCCATCATGACACCTATTTCAGAACATTTTCAGAAAATGAGTTTGGTCGTGTGAATGGGATTCTCTGGCCTAGTCTTTATGATGTGCATGTTTTTCCAGGCTTATATGACAATAACTTTGTGACCGCTGGGTTATGGGACCACTCACTGAGTAATCAATATGGTTATGTTACGCATTTTACAACGGATCGTATGCGCGTCACCGATACCAGCATTGAACAAGTTATCGATCTGCAAGATAACAAATTTGAATTGCTCAATGCGACCACATCAATGTTAGAGAATATGCTGGATGGTTCTGCGACATCGTACGATTTTTCAGGTATAGGTAATGGCAGGACATTACTGAGTGTAAGTTTAGATGGATACCTATCTAGTAGCTGGAACATTGAAGCACCATTAAAAGGCAATATGCCGGCATTAGCATTACCGAGTGATATCGAAGCTAAGCTGGAGCAAATGAACCAACCGGATTTTGTCGTGGACATATACGGTTATGGGACGCACTCTCATAGCGAATATAATGCATTTAGGCAGCAAAATGCCCGAATATCACGCGAACAACCCGATGTTAGACCTGCGGTATTTGACAATTATACCAATGAGAGCATTAGGGTACGCTTGTATTAGTGCTGTTAATTATCTCGTGAATAAAAAAGGCCACTTTTAAAGTGGCCTTGTGTTTTTTGCTGCGTTGCTACTAACTATAAGCTGCAGTCAGTAATTTCCAATGTCTTTGTTGTTCAGCTAGTTTGCACTTGAGTGATTCAACCTGTTGCTTCAATGGTGTTAGATTCATCTCTTTACGTTTAGCTTCTAATAGGCTTTTTTTAGCCTGATAGTAGTCAGCAAGATGTTGTTTAAGTAATTCGTATTCCGCTTGTAACTTTTCAAACACTTCATCGCAATTAGGTAAATGTGCTACTTTGTTTTTAGCTCTAAGTAGCTGCATTTGTAATCTGGCATGTTCAATTCGTTCTTGCGGCACTTTACGTAAATCCGTCGCGAGTCCGAACCAACTCATGCCTTTAATTAGCCATTTAGTTGGATCATAGTCCCACCATTTAATACCGTTACGGTAATCATTCTCAAAAATATGGTGAAAATTATGATAACCCTCACCGTATGTTAATAAGGCTAAAAACGCGTTATCACGAGCTGTATTCTTATTAGTGTACGGCTGTGAGCCCCAGATATGTGCAAGAGAGTTAATAAAGAAGGTGCAGTGATGTACAACGACTAATCGCAATAAGCCTGCCATCAAGACCATTGAAAGAATATCGCCATTTAGCCAGCCTAAGAAAATAGGCAAACCAATATTCATCACTATCACCAATAACAAGTAATGTTTGTGCTGCCACATCACTATGCGATCTTTTTGCAAGTCGCGTACATTTGAGTAATCGTGATAACGGCTAGCTTGGTACTCACGTAACATCCAACCGATATGACTGTACCAAAAACCCATTTTTGCTGAGTAAGGATCTTTATCATTATTATCAACATGTTTGTGATGAACGCGATGATCACTACACCAGTGTAATGCGCTGTTTTGCAATGCTAATGCGCCGCCAAGTGCAAACAGAAAACGCATTACGGGGTGAGCTTTGTATGCTTTATGAGACCAGAGTCGGTGATATCCTGCAGTGATTGATAAGCCGCTAGCATAAGCCAGCACGATAAATGCTATCCATTCCATGCCATCAAAACCATGCGTCATGGCTCGCCAAGGTACAAGTGTTATTGTTGCAATGAGGGTGCTGGCAAACAGAAAAGTGTTTAACCAAACAATAGGGGGCTTTTTCATTATTGTTGATCCAAAACTACATAGAATATTTAGCGTACATGTGTAAGCTAATTTAACTTAGGTTATCAAAATGATCAAGATAGCAAAGGCTGTGTTTTTATTTTAAAAACGGTATCATCTGTGCATTAATCTTGACTAATTGGATCGTCTAATGGGTGTTCGAGCTCAACAAAAAGAAAAAACACGCCGTGCATTAGTTGATGCCGCGTTTAATCAATTAAGTGCTGAAAGAAGTTTCTCGAGTTTAAGCTTACGTGAAGTTGCTCGTGAAGCGGGTATTGCACCAACCTCGTTTTACCGCCACTTTAAAGATATGAACGAGTTAGGTTTAACCATGGTGGATGAAGGTGGACTCACCTTACGCCAAATGATGCGCAAAGGTCGCCAACGTGCTGAAGCGGGTGGCAGTGTTATCCGTATTTCTGTCGATACTTTTATGGAAGTATTGGAGTCTAATCCGAATGTGTTTCGTATCTTATTACATGAACGCTCAGGCACTTCAGCAGCATTTCGCGCAGCGGTTGAGCGTGAGATAGAACACTTTATCTCTGAGTTAGCGCACTACACTATGGCCACGACCAAGCGCAGTGAGCAATTGGCCCGTGCTCAAGCAGAAGCATTAGTCATTTTGGTCTTTAATGCAGGTGCTACCGCGTTAGATTTAAAACGAAGTGACCGTAAACGTCTTGCTGATCAACTTGTCATGCAATTGCGTATGGTGGCAACGGGTGCCGATGCTTTGCAAAATAAGATGGAACAACGTCCAGAAGCCTAAAGATGTATTTCCAATAAAAAATGGCACTCGATTGAGTGCCATTTTTGTATTCGCTTTTCATTCACCAATATAGATTGAGTGACATACGCGCTATTTGCGGGTAAGTAATACCCCTGATTCCATATGGTGGGTATATGGGAACTGATCAAATAATGCAAAGCGAGTCACTTGATGAGTTTGCGATAACGTACGTAAGTTGTCTTTTAACGTTTCAGGGTTACATGAAATATACAGAATATTGTCGTAGTTCTGCATTAACTTTAATGTATCGTCATCAATACCTGCACGCGGCGGGTCAACAAAGATGGTGTTGCAGTTATAACTGTCTAAATCCACATCTTTTAATCTTCTAAAATCGCGTTTTTTTGCCATAGCATCGCTGAAGTCTTCTGCAGACATACGAATAATTTGTAAGTTGTCGACATTGTTCGCGGCGATATTATATTGGGCAGCATCAACAGAAGGTTTAGCTAACTCCGTAGCAAGCACACGGTCAAAGTTTTTAGCCAGTGCTATTGAGAAATTACCGTTACCACAATAAAGCTCTAATAAATCACCAGTACTATTGCTAGTGACATCAATGGCCCATTCGAGCATCTTAACTGATACCTTGGCATTTGGCTGAGTAAAGCTATTCTCAATTTGCTTGTATTGTAGCGTTTGGCCATCAACTTCTAGAGACTCAACAACATAATCTTTATCGAGATCGATTTTCTGTTTACGCGCGCGACCAATAATATTGACGTTAAAGCGCTGGGATAAATGTTGTTTCATTAACTCAGCTTGCTCACGCCAAGTATCATTGAGCTGACGGTGGTAAAGTAATGAAACTAAGATTTCACCGCTAAGTGTGGATAAAAAGTCGACTTGGAATAATTTAAAGCGTAGATCATGATTAGGGCGTAACTCTTCCATTAATGCCGTCATCATTTCATTAATAAGTTCACCTGCTGGTAAGTACTGATCAGTTCGCACTTTTTCATTAAGGGCTTTATCAAACATGTAGTAATAAAGATCATCACCATCATGCCAGACTCGGAACTCAGCACGCATGCGGTAGTGTTCGGGTTCAGAAGCGAAAACTTCAAGCTGTGGTGGAGTGAACTCTGCAAACTCTTGTTCTAGCGTGACCCTTTTGTGTTGTAATTGATCATTGTAATTCTTAGGGTCCATTGCAGCTAAATTCATTTTTTTCACCATAGGCTGTAAATTAAGGGCGCAAATATTATACTACACACCGTCTTTGTCCAGTGGATTGATCGTTAGTTAACGGTTATATCTGAATTTGCCTATCAAAGATTAACCGAGAAACAGTGGAGCCTTGCTTTGTCAGAATGTGATTACCTTAACCAACCCGTACTGATATTTGATTCTGGTGTTGGCGGACTATCAATCGTTGAGCATATTAAGCAAGCTTTACCACAACAGGACATCTTCTATTTATTTGATAATGCACGATTGCCCTATGGTGATCTTGAAGAGGCTGACCTGATTTCTGGTTGTGTAAAACTAATAGTTGAGCAGGCCAATGACATCGATGCTATTTGTGTTGTGGTTGCGTGTAATACTGCCAGCACAGTTGTATTAGATGAATTAAGAAGACAACTGGCGATACCCATTGTCGGAGTTGTGCCTGCCATTAAGCCAGCAGCGCTGCAAAGTAAAACAAAACATATTGCATTGTTAGCCACACCGGGCACTGTGACGCGAAGTTATACTCAAGAATTGATAAAGCAATATGCCAGTGGATGTGAAGTGGCTTTACTTGGTAGCTCAGAATTAGTGATGATGGCCGAACAAAAGCTAGATCAATGTGCTATAGATGTGCAACGGCTCAAGCAAATATTGTCTCCAATTAACAAAGTAGATATTGATACCATCGTATTGGGTTGCACACACTTTCCACTATTAGCAGATGAAATAAGCCAATGTTTTGATACGCCAGTTTCCTTAATGGACTCGGGTAGTGCAATTGCAGCTAGGGTCGTGTCATTAATAGACACTGATTTAGAGGTGGTTGTGTTAGGAAGACAAGCAAAGATGATGGCGGGATATACAGAAATGATTTCAACTGGGGTTATTGAAACTTTAGCTAACTACGGTATTAATAAACATCAATTACTACCGCAGTCAGCTAATATAAGCTATTAACTCGCTTTTACTTGATCCGCAGGATCAGATTCTTGCGATTTAGCTTCACGTACTTTTAGTGTACGTTCTTGGAAATTAAAGTCGTTCAGCTTATTCATTGCTTTCTTAGCACCAGCTTCAGACATCTCAACAAAACCGAAGCCTTTACGACGGCCAGTCTTGCGATCACGAACTAGACGAACAGAGTTAACAGGTCCGTATTCCCCAAAAAGCGCCTTCACTTCACCTTCATGTACACGATAAGGCAAGTTACCAACATAGAGAGTCATGGTTGGGCCTGAATATGGACCATCATTAGCTGTAGATTGATTAGGAACAAGAGTGAAAATAGCGGTTGTAACGGCGACACCTAAAATGAATGCCGCAAAAGGAGCAAGTTCAGCTGCAAATTGAAAAAGCACGAAAGCACCAACAAGTGCTGCAACTAAAACCATTAGTAATGATTTTTGCATAAAATTATCTCGAATGAATATAAATTGATAAATAACTGTTAAAAGCGCTTACATATTAATGAAAAAACTGGTTTGAAACCATAGCGCTGTTGAAAAAACGAACGTAAAACAGCGTGAAAACGTAAAAATAGTAATAAAAGCACCATAATCAGCAGAAAAAACCAGCTAAAGTACCATTTTCTAGGCATATCGAACAAAAGATCGGCATCCGATCGAAAAGATCTAAATTAGCCCTTGCGCAAAAATCTAAGCTGCCTATAATGCGCATCCACTGACACGGCACAGCAGCAAACACAAGGCATTAAG
>NZ_JBHZSM010000019.1:68262-68492 GCF_043643735.1 Shewanella maritima | reverse complement strand
GTCGGTGATAGAGGATTCGAACCTCTGACCCTCTGCTCCCAAAGCAGATGCGCTACCGGGCTGCGCTAATCACCGAAGTTTCCTGATATTTTGAGCCATATTAAACGAGGTTCCCCTCTGCTCCGCTCTTCATAAAGAGCCGTGATGCGCTATCGGGCTGCGCTAATCACCGAAGTTTCCTGATATTTTGAGCCATATTAAACGAGGTTCCCCTCTGCTCCGCTCTTCAT
>NZ_JBHZSM010000019.1:0-68162 GCF_043643735.1 Shewanella maritima | reverse complement strand
AAAGAGCCGTGATGCGCTATCGGACTGCGCTAATCACCGGAATAGTTATAAAGCTAAATGCTTCAGAACGGGGCGCATATTAGCGAGTCGTTCTGGCATCGTCAACGATTATTTTAGAGATTCTAACTAGGTGCTGATTTTAACAGCTAATATGATGCATTACCCCTCATTTATGAACTGTTTATTTCGATATAGGTCACAGGTATCACAATGACACTGGTCTGACACCCTGTTAGAATAGCGCCCCAGTAAATCTATCAGCCCCCTTCTTGCATTTAAAGGAATATCAACTGCTATGACAGCTCAAATTATTGATGGCAAAGCAATCGCTCAATCAATTCGCAGTGACCTGAAACAAAGAGTCGCCGACCGTAAAGCTTCGGGACAACGTATCCCAGGCCTAGCCGTGATATTGGTAGGAAGTGACGCTGCCTCACAAGTCTATGTAGGTAGTAAACGCCGAGCATGTGAGGAAGTGGGTTTTGAGTCACAATCATTTGACTTAGATGAGAGCACATCAGAAACAGCGTTATTAGCGTTAATTGACCAATGTAACGAAGACCCTAATATTGATGGCGTTTTGGTGCAATTACCTTTACCTGATCATATCGATGACTCAAAAGTCATTGAACGTATTCGCCCAGATAAAGACGTTGATGGTTTTCATCCATATAATGTCGGTCGCCTAGCCCAACGCATCCCAGTACTACGTTCTTGCACGCCGAAGGGGATCATGACGTTAATTAAGTCTACTGGAGTTGATACCTACGGACTCGATGCGACAGTCGTGGGTGCATCCAATATTGTTGGTCGCCCAATGACACTAGAACTGCTATTAGCGGGTTGCACGACAACAACATGCCATCGTTTCACTAAAGATTTAGAAGCAAAAGTGCGCCAAGCAGATTTAGTCGTGGTAGCAGTTGGCAAACCTGGTTTTATTCCAGGTGAGTGGATTAAACCTGGCGCAATTGTGATTGATGTAGGGATTAACCGCCTAGAAGATGGCAGATTAGTTGGTGATGTTGAATACGAAACAGCAGCAAAGCACGCCGCACACATAACACCAGTACCCGGCGGTGTTGGACCAATGACGATTGCCAGCTTGCTTGAAAATACCTTGTATGCTGCCGAAGAATACCATGACTAATTAACGGTCTAATGAGAGGTTTTGCCTTTAACTGCAAAATTTGATTCATTAAAAAAGCCTGCATTTGCAGGCTTTTTTAGTTTTACAGCGAAAGTTCTGCAATAGGTAAAGCGTTACTTCTTACGCCAAGTTGTACCTTGTGCGCCATCTTCTAAAATCACGCCTAACTCATTTAATCGATCTCTTGCAACATCTGCTGCAGCCCAGTCTTTTTCGGTACGAGCACGGTTACGTTCAACAATAAGCGCTTCGATTTCAGCAACCTCATCATCGCTCCCCTCGCCTTTAAAAAAGGTTTCTGGCGTTTGGCTCACAATACCAAGTACATCCGCTAACTGCTTAAAGCTGACACCTAATGCTGAAGCGGTTGCCATATCAGTTGTCTTTAAGCGGTTAATTTCGCGCACCATATCAAATAACACTGAATATGCTTCAGGCGTATTGAAGTCATCGTTCATGGCTGCTTTAAACTTGTCAACAAATACAGCATCATCAGCTGGTGCCACAGATAAATCTAAGTCTTTCAACGCGGTGTACATACGCTCAAGCGCTGAGCGAGCCTGTTTTAAGTTATCTTCTGAGTAGTTTAACTGGCTACGGTAATGGCCAGATAACAAGAAGTAACGAATCGTCTCAGCGTCATAATGCTCAAGCACATCACGGATAGTAAAGAAATTGCCTAATGATTTAGACATTTTTTCTTTATCAACCATCACCATGCCAGTATGCATCCAATAATTTACATATTGAGTACCATGTGCACAGCATGATTGCGCAATTTCATTTTCATGATGAGGGAACTG
Organism: Shewanella maritima; assembly: GCF_043643735.1. Lineage (GTDB taxonomy): Bacteria > Pseudomonadota > Gammaproteobacteria > Enterobacterales > Shewanellaceae > Shewanella > Shewanella maritima_A. Next base: position 66,209 of record NZ_JBHZSM010000019.1, on the reverse strand, counting down.
TAAATCGCTTCCGCCGCCGTGAATGTCAAAGTGCTCTCCAAGGTGCTTGCTGTTCATTGCTGAACATTCAATGTGCCAACCTGGACGGCCTGGCCCCCATGGTGACTCCCATGTTGGTTCACCAGGTTTAGACATTTTCCAAAGCACAAAGTCCATTGGATCACGTTTAGTATCTTCTACTTCTACGCGAGCCCCTGCTTGAAGTTGCTCTAAGTTTTGACCTGATAAGCGACCGTATTCGGCAAATGACGCGACACTGAATAGTACGTCACCACTTTCAGAAACATAGGCATGATCTTTTGCAATCAGGGTTTCAACCATTTCAATGATTTCGTCAATGTGTAGCGTTGCACGTGGCTCAAAATCAGGGCGCAACATATTTAGTGCATCGAAATCGTTATGCATTTCGCCAATTAAACGCTCAGTTAATGCATCACAACTTTCGTTGTTTTCGTTAGCACGTTTAATAATTTTGTCGTCCACGTCAGTGATATTACGTAGGTAATTCACCTCGTAACCGACGTAACGTAAATAACGGACAATCATGTCAAAAGAAACAAACGTACGACCATGACCGATATGACAAAAATCATAGATGGTGATACCACACACATACATGCCAATTTTGTTTGGATTAATCGGTTTAAACTCTTGCTTTTCACGGCTCATACTATTGTATATTTTCAACATTTCTACTTCTCTTTCGAACGGGAGTTGCGTATTCACTAATATGTCGGCAGTCTAGCATGTTGCAACGGGTTTTGAACACAACACTTTATGAAGCTTCTGATATCAGTTAAGATCTCGCCACAATTTTATTCAAGGTAAACAACCATGATCACATTACACACTAATTCAGGCGATATCGTACTGTCTTTAAACGCTGAAAAAGCCCCTATTACCGCTGAAAACTTTTTAAAGTATGCCAATGAAGGTTTTTTTGACGGTACTATCTTCCACCGCGTGATTGACGGATTCATGATCCAAGGTGGCGGGTTCACTGAAGATATGGTGCAAAAAAGCACTGGCGAGACCATTAAAAATGAAGCAAATAACGGCCTTTCAAATACTAAAGGTACCATTGCAATGGCGCGCACTTCAGACCCACACTCAGCAACGGCTCAGTTCTTCATCAATGTTGGTGACAACACCTTCTTAGACTTCAAGAATGAATCAACTCAAGGTTGGGGCTACTGTGTGTTTGGTGAAGTCGTTGAAGGCATGGATGTCGTTGAGAAAATCAAAGGTGTGAGTACAGGCAACCGTGGCATGCATCAAGATGTGCCACTAGAGGCCGTGGTCATCACTGGCGTGACAGTAAAAGACTAATCCGTGAATACAGTCTTTATTGGCGATCTGCACCTCAGTGAAGATCGCCCTGATATTACTCAGGCCTTTAATCAGTTTTTGCATCAGCTAAACAATGCTGAGGCTTTATACATTATTGGTGATTTGTTTGAAGTATGGGTGGGTGATGATATTGCCGAGCCATTTGCTTTAGCGATTGCCAACAGCATTCGCAGCGTTGCCAAGCACACCCCAGTCTATTTCATTCACGGCAATCGTGATTTTATGGTGGGTAAAGACTTTTGCTCTAAAGCAGGCATGACCATTTTACCTGAGGTCGTCACGTTAGATTTGTACGGTAAATCGACTGTGGTACTTCATGGAGACAGTTTGTGTACCCTAGATAAGGCCTATCAGCGTTTTCGTAAATTTAGAAGTATCGCTTGGGTTCGTTGGCTCTATGGCAAGCTCCCCAAGTCTAAGCGTCTAAGTATTGCGGCAAATATTCGAAATAAAAGTAAAGCTGGCAACCAATACAAAAGCGTTCAAATCATGGATGTGGAAGCTGAAGCGGTTGATGCGTTGATGACTAAAACAAAGTGCGAGCATATGATCCACGGCCATACTCATAGACCAGCCATTCACCATCTAGCTAACAATAAACAACGTATTGTTGTCGGTGACTGGTATGAACAAGGCAGCGTTTTAGTAATTAACCAACAAGGCATAGAACTACAGCAATTGCCTTTTGAGCCTAAGTAAACCAACCGACATTTCACCTTGCTCCAACGAGCCTCGCTTGACGTCAACAGATAACTGTTGGCACCTAGCCTTTAAAAACTCGGAATACCACTGTGAAACTGAAACTGCTCATCTGGTGATTGGATTAGAGTCGCCTCAATTTCGGCAAACTGTGCCACTCTAGGTGCAATATCCTCATCAGATAATGACTGTGCTAACGACAAGTAATCTTGATAATGTCTTGCTTCTGATCGAAGTAGAGATACATAAAACTTGCTAAGCTCTTCATCAAGGTGTGGCGATAACTTCGCGAAGCGTTCACAGGATCTTGCTTCAATAAATGCCCCGATAATTAGTTTATCAATCAAGGCTTGAGGCTCATAGGTACGAACTTGTGCAATCAGTTGCTTAGCGTAACGTCCTGCACGTCTATTTTCATATGCAATACCGCGCTTTTGCATAATCTGTAACACTTGTTCAAAGTGATGAAACTCCTCTTTGACTAAACGCACCATTTTATCAATGAGATCTTCACTAATTGATAGCGTCGTTACTGCGGTCAATGCTGATGCAATATCATTTTTCTTATTATCTGCATTAAGGAAGGCGTCAACATCACGTTGTTTATCATAAACAAGGTCTGCATAAGGTTGCGCCCATTGCTTTAACGCATCTTGGCTCACGTCATTCACCGCATATTTACGCAATAAAGCGATAGCCGTTTGCGCTGCTTTTAACTCACAATTGCAGTGGTCGATAAGTAAAGTGGGTAAGCTCTCACGACGAGAAGCGAACGCAATCCATTCATCAGGCGTTTCACATCCAAGGAATTGATTTATCGGCGCTAATATTTGTTCCATTTCAACCTAACCAAAGCAATGTTTGTCATTATTGTACTGAGGCCACAGGGCTAAACCTAGCGATAATCATAAAACCACTTGACGAATACGGTTTTATGTTCAATAAATAGACTAAACACATTTAACCTTTTGTTAACTTGTGTAGCGATCACCTTAAGTGGATAAGCTTCAATGAATGGAATAAGAAGCTGTTACTCAGATTATGAGTAGTGTGGGACTGATTAAGGCGATTGGCATGCTGCAGTCAGTTCGTCGTTGTTTGGCGAGCTAGTCATAATTTGCGAAACAAGGATAATTATAATGATACTAAATCACTTAATGGGGCTATACACTCATCCAAAACAAGAGTGGCAAACAATTGAACGTAACCACGAGGCAACAAAAAGTAGCCTCAGCCACGTTTTACTCATCGCATTAATACCGGCTATTTGTTCTTATATTGCAACGGCGCATATTGGCTGGAACCCAGGTGCTGGCGAACTTCTTTATTTAACCAGCAAGAGCGCTATGTTTATGTCTGTAGGCATGTACTTTGGCTTAATTGGCGGTGTGATGGCGCTGGCTTACCTTGCTTACTGGATGGGTAAAACATTTGATGCCAATCCAACCTTTACCCAAGCTCTCGAGTTAGCCGCTTATACCGCTACGCCATTATTTATGGTGGGCTTAGCCGCACTTTACCCAGTACTGTGGTTCATTATGGTAGTGGGGCTTGCAGGCCTTGCATACTCGGTTTACCTCTTATACGCAGGTGTGCCGATTATTATGAATATACCGGAGGAAAAAGGTTTTATTTACGCAAGTTCAGTGGTAACTGCTGGTTTAGTATTATTAGTCGCCTTAATGGCATCAAGCGTAATCTTATGGAGCATGGGTTTTGGTCCAATGCTTCAGTAATCGGTAAAGTATCCTCATAAAAAAATGCCAGTCGATTGACTGGCATTTTTTGTTGAAGAACTTCAGTTAGAATGATTCACGTAATGGCACGGTTAAGTTAAACACTAGGTTATCAGCATTTGAGTCTTTACTGTCAGCACAGAAATAGCCTTCACGCTCGAATTGATAAGCTTTTTCAGCAGGCGCATTCTGTAAACTTGCTTCAACGACACCATGAGTCACGACTAACGATTCAGGGTTTAATGCTTCGTCAACCGTTGTAAATTCAGCTGGGTTAGCTTCTTTAAACAAACGGCTATATTGACGAAATTCAGCAGGCTTAGCAGTAGATGCTTCAACCCAATGAATAACACCTTTAACTTTACGGCCATCAGCAGGGTTCTTCCCAAGTGTTTGATCGTCGTAGCTACAGTAAACCGTAGTCACATTTCCATCTTCATCTTGGTCAAAACGTTCAGCTTTAATCACATAAGCATTACGTAAACGGACTTCTTTGCCTAAAACCAAACGCTTATATTTCTTGTTTGCTTCCTCACGGAAGTCATCTGCATCAATGTAAATCTCTTTACCAAATGCAACTTCACGTGTGCCCATTTCTGGTAAGTTTGGATGAGCAGGTGCATTAATAACTTCTGGCTGCGCATTCGGGTAGTTCTCAATAACCAATTTAATTGGGTTTAGCACAGCCATTGCACGCGGAGCATTTTCGTTTAAATCTTCACGAATGCACGCCTCTAACATAGCTACTTCAACCATGTTTTCTTGCTTAGTCACACCGATACGCTGACAGAACTCCCTGATTGATGCAGCACTGTAGCCACGGCGACGTAATCCAGCAATCGTTGGCATACGCGGATCATCCCAACCAGAAACAAGTTTTCGTTCTACGAGGTCATTTAGTTTACGCTTACTCATTAGCGTATATTCAAGGTTTAACCTTGAGAACTCATATTGACGGGTACGATTTGGCGCTTGAAAGTCATCAAGGTGATCAAGTACCCAGTCATATAAGCGACGGTTATCTTGGAACTCTAACGTACAAATTGAGTGGGTGATATTTTCAATCGCATCTGAAATACAATGTGTAAAATCATACATTGGATAGATGCACCACTTATCACCTGTTTGATGGTGATGTACGAAGCGTATACGGTATATTATCGGGTCACGCATGCACATAAATGGCGAAGCCATATCAATTTTGGCACGCAGTGCACATTCACCTTCTTTAAACTCTCCAAGACGCATCTTTTCGAATAAGGCGAGGTTTTCCTCAACACTGGTGTCACGATACGGGCTTGGTTTACCAGGCTCTGTTAAAGTACCACGATACTCACGAGTTTCTTCAGCGTTTAAGAAACATACATAAGCGAGACCTTTACTGATTAGTTCGACAGCATACTGGTGTAATTGGTCAAAATAGTTAGATGAATAACAAATATCGCCAGCCCACTGGAAACCCAACCACTTCACGTCTTCCTGAATTGAATTAACGTAATCAATATCTTCTTTTTCAGGGTTCGTATCATCAAAGCGTAAGTTACATTGACCTTGGTAGTCTTTAGCTATTCCGAAATTTAAACAGATCGACTTAGCATGACCAATATGCAAGAAGCCATTCGGTTCTGGCGGAAAGCGTGTATGCACGTGATTGTGCTTACCGCTTTTTAAATCTTCGTCAATGATATTACGAATGAAGTTACTTGGGCGTACTTCAGTGTCCATATGACTCATGGAATTCCTCTTGGCACTCAACAGTAATATTTACAAAAAACAGATGATCCTACAGATCCCGCTGACTTACAACTACTGCAAAGCAGTTTTTAACGAATAAAAGCAATAAACCTAGCCGAAGCTAGGTTTATTATCTGAATGAGTCTCACCAAAGGTTATTCAGTGACGATTCTCACTCCTGGGATTATCTGCTGACTCTTACGCCCTTGCTTCTTTAACCACATATAGAATGCAACTAAAGCTAGTGCGAAGCCAACTATCCAAGCCGTTGACTGAACAGGGTGCTGTGCAAACGTTCCGGCTTGATAGAACACAGTTGCAGTGCCATAGGCTAAACCGAACGTCCAAAGTGCCGCAAATCTTGCCCACTTCATACCAAACTCAGCAACCAACGCTCCAATAGCAGCAACACATGGCGTATACAGCAATACGAACAGAAGGTATGCAAAGGCGGCAGTTTGTGATGTGAAGCCTGCTTGTAATGCACTGAAAGTTGATTGGTCAACTTCTAACTCTGCTGACGCATCTTCAATGGTATCGATATCACCAATTGAAATCGCAAGTGGATCTTCTGGTGCAATACCAAACAGGTTCTCAGGAATCGTAGCAAGTGCTTCACTAAAGCTTTCAGACAATGTCGCTAACTCTTCATCATCGCTTGGTTCACTATAGAGGCTGTTTAACGTCCCAACTACCGCTTCTTTTGCGAAAATACCCGTAATGATCCCCACAGTTGCAGGCCAGTTATCCTGTTCAACGCCCATTGGCGAAAATAATGGTGTCACCTGCTGGCTAGCGACACTTAATACAGATTCTTTGCTGTCTTCATGGCCAAAACTGCCGTCTGTACCAATAGAATTAACAAAGTTCAATAATGTCACCACCACAACAATGGTTTTACCTGCACCAAAAATAAAGCTCTTGGTTTTCTTACCCGTATTAGACATCACTGTTTTAAGTTTAGGTTTCTCGTAGCTAGGCAATTCCATTACCACTGCACTACTGCTACCCGGTAATAATGTATTGCGTAGCATTAACCCGGTACCAATGGCTGCCAAAATACCAATGATATAGAGTAAGAATACTAAGTTTTGACCTGACTCAGGAAAGAAAGCCGCTGCAAATAACGCGTACACCGGTAACCTAGCTCCACAAGACATAAACGGCGCCATCATACCTGTGACAATACGTTCACGTTCACTGCCTAATGTTCGGGTTGCCATGATAGCGGGTACCGAGCAACCAAAACCTACAATCATTGGCACGAAAGCTTTGCCTGGCAGACCAATTCTACGCATTAAACCATCAACAACGAAAGCTGCGCGAGACATATAGCCAGATGCTTCTAAAACAGATAATGCAAGGAACAAGGCCGCAATAACAGGAATAAAGGTAGCAACAGTTTGGATACCTTGGCCAATACCTCCTGCAATGATGGTCACTAACCAATCAGGGCTACCAAGGGAAGACATTAATGCACCAAAGTGGTCAACAAAAATAGCACCAGCGGTAATATCGAAAAAGTCGATAAATGAGCTACCCACGTTGATACTAAACATGAACATTAAATACATTACAAACAAGAAGATCGGTACCCCCATTACTGGATGAAGTACTATGTTGTCTAGTCTGTCTGTCATGGTTTGGTGAGGTTTTGCGTTAACAGCACCATCATAAATTTGTTGAACAAAATCAAAGCGCGTTGTGGCAACAAGCACTTCAACGTTCTGGTCATTGTGCTCACACAACTTTGTGCACCCACTAACAACCTCTTTCATTGCACTGTTTTGACAGCTACCGCAACCATGACCGTTTCCTAACATAGCGAGGGCTCTACCACGACTAAGTTGACCCAGCCCATGATCGTCAGAATAGGATTTTAGCGTAGTAACACTCTGCTCAATACTAGGGTGATAAGCCAGCATGAGTGGTGACTCACTCACTTCGCCGTTTAGCAGCTGAGCAACTTGCTGTTGAATAATGGTGATATCTGCTTCATTTCTGGCACTGGCAGCAATGACAGGGCAGCCTAATTCGGCCGCCATTTTGGCAACATCAATTTTAATACCCAGCTTTTCTGCAGCATCAATCTTGTTAAGTACAACGATTACCGGAATACCTAATTCGCGCAACTGCACAGTTAAATATAAATGGCGTTCAATATTGGTCGCATCTACAAGGTTAATAATGCCGTCAATATGTTGCTCAGCCAAAAACTGTTGTGCAATTTGCTCATCAAGTGAACAGTCGCAACTATTTCCTGCTGGCAATAAATCATAAATACCTGGAAGGTCAGTTAATAAAACCTCTGTATCATTAAGTGTAAATTGGCCAGTTTTCTTTTCAACCGTAACGCCCGACCAATTACCCACTTTCTGGTTTGCACCAGTTAGTGCATTAAATAATGTTGATTTACCCGCATTAGGGTTACCTACGGTGACGCAATGAAATTGTTTAGTCATTTGCTTTTGTTACCTCAATGATATCGGCTAGGTCTCTGCGCATACAAAGTTTGCTTCCCCGTAAATCTAGCTCTATGCCTGAACCAAGCGGCGCACGGCGAATAAATGAAAACTGGGTATTAGGCGTAATGCCCATCGACAAAAGCTTGCGCTTCACCATTTGTGGAAGAGACAAATGCCCGACTTCGGCAATGATTGCGCGGTCTCCGGGGTTTAGTTCACTGAGTTTCATTAAGCATCAACCTTGAATACAACTTTAAGACGAGTTGATTCTAAGCCGAGGAAAATAAAAAAAACGAAACATAGATCAAAGTTTCAATTGGTAACGAGAATAATTTTCACTTGTATTCGGTTAGTGTGACACATATTGACAACATTAGAGGCTGCCAAAGTGACAAATTAAGGCAATTGCCTATTTCGGCTTAATAAGCCATATAGGTAATCATCATAGATTTTGTTATTAATCACGGTATTTTCTACTAACTCCCCCTCTAATGAAAAACCACACTTTTGCAGTACTCGTTGTGAGGCGACATTTTGTTTGCAGCATTGAGCTACGAATTTTCGAACTTCAAATTGATGTAGCCCCCAATCAATTACCGTTTGTAGGCTTTCTGAGGCATAACCTTGACCAAAAAACGTTGGGGAAATCATATAGCCTACTTCGACTCGCTTACTGTTAACATCTTGACAATAAAAACCTGTAATGCCGATGAACTCCCCAGTGTTCAAAGATTCAATTGCCAAAGAATACCAATCACCGCTATCAAACTCTGGTAATTGCATTCTTTGTTCAAACTTCGCTCTTATGATTTGCTCATCTTCAATGTCGCGAATAAATTGATTCACGATTTGAGATGACTGTAAACTCAACACAGAATGCCAATCAGACTCTTTTAACGGCCGAATAAGCAAGCGCTCACTAAATAGATTAATCGACATAATGGGACCTTAAATCTGAACTTTTGATATTTAACATACAGTAAAGAATCCACCTTCTGAAGAAGGTGGCTTTCATTCTGCCCCCTAAAAGGGGGCGTTTCAGTTATTTTGTAGCCTCAGTAGCATCTATGAGTAATGATATTTAAAGCCGTTGAAAACATGGATGTTTTCGTCGAGCCCACAGGGATGTGCTTGCTGCGTGCTTTAAATATCATTGCATAGCTGAATCAACCTCAAGCTGGCATGCCATACAAACAAAGATACAGGCAAACCCTAATTGATGATAACCACCTACTGAAGTAGGTGGTTTAGGGCTGAAAATAAAAAAGGCGGCTGACGCCGCCTTTAATAAAGAGAAGCAATTAGCCTCTGCTGGTAACTTCAAGTAAGTGGTAACCAAATTGAGTTTTAACTGGCCCTTGCACTTCATTCAAAGGTGCACTGAATACTACTTCGTCAAACTCTTTTACCATCATACCTGGACCAAAAGAACCTAAGTCACCACCTTGGGCGCCTGATGGGCAAGAAGAGTTTGCTTTCGCTACATCAGCAAAATCAGCACCATTAGTAATTTCAGTTTTTAGTGCTTGGCACTTTTCTTCAGAGTCTACTAATAGATGTCTTGCAGTTGCTTGAACCATGGGTTACTCCTAAATTGAGTTTGATATGTAATATATATGCACTGACATTATGACAAATCAATGACAGATGCTAGCAAAAATTATGCAGATTTAGCCAACTTTGACTCTACCCAAGCATTCACTTTCTTTTCCATGACTGCCATTGGTAAGGAGCCCGTGGTAAGGATTTGATCATGGAACCCTTTCAAATCAAACTTATCACCAAGACGTTTTTCAGCATCAGCTCGAAGTTTAAGTATGGTCAACTGACCAACTTTATATGATAACGCTTGGCCTGGTATGGCCATATAACGCTCCACCTCTGCAACAATATCAGTTTCAGCCATTGGCGAGTTGTCTTTCATATATTGAATAGCCTGTTCACGAGTCCAGCCTTTAGCATGAAGACCGGTATCAACAACTAGACGCATTGCGCGGAGCATTTCATCTGAAAGCTTCCCGAAATACTGATATGGGTCGTTAAATAAACCCATTTCAATGCCTAAGTATTCCGCATAGAGTGCCCAGCCTTCTTCAAAAGCAGTATAGCCCTTAAATTTTTGAAACTCTGGAACACCTTTAAGCTCTTGTTTAATCGCAATCTGGAAGTGATGACCAGGCGCTGCCTCATGTAAAGAAAGTGTCGTCATCCCCCATTTAGGTTGAGCTTTTAAGTTATAAGTATTGATGTAGAATACACCTGGGCGAGAGCCATCAACAGCTGGAGATTGGTATGATGCACCTGCTGCTGATTTCTCTCTAAATGCTTCAACTGGCTTCACGACATAATCAGCAACTGGCATAACATTGAAGTATTCTGGCAGTACTGCGTTGATTTTGTCTTTCAGCCCCATGTAACCATCAACAAGATCCTGTTTATTATCGAAGAAATACTCAGGCTCAGAAGATAGAGATGCAAAGAATGCAGTTAAGTCACCTTCAAATCCAACTTTAACACGCACTTGATCCATTTCCTCTAGAATCCGTGCCACTTCAGATAGACCTATTTGATGAATCTCATCTACTGGTAAGCTAGTCGTTGTGTGGCTATTTGCTAACTGCTGATACCAAGCTTTACCATTCGGTAACCCCCACCATCCGTCAGTGCCACGAGCATTTGGTAAATAAGTATCTCTAACAAAGTCCCTTAACTGAGTAAAGCTAGGTAAAAGCTCGTTAGCAATCAACGCTGTATACTCAGCTGTCAACTCAGCTTTAGCCTTTTCAGAAAAAGTGTCCGGAAACTTATTAATTGGAGAATAAAATAAGCTATCCGCAGGATTATCAACAAGCTGAGCATCGAGCTGAGGCACAATCCTTTCGACGAGTACTCTTGGCAACACGACTTTATTATCTATACCCTGTTTCATGCGTTGCTGAGCTGAGTCAACCCATGCAATAAATCCTTTTAGACGAGACAGCCAGTTTTTATAGTCCTCAACTGTGTTGAATGGCTGGGCACTTTCTGCTGTACCTAATTGAACCATGGTGAAGACAGTGCTATAGAATTGATTTATAGGTAGGTAATAAGAAGGGTAAGCCTCACTCATTAGGTCCATATCTCTGTCATAAATAAACATGCTATGACTCAAAGCTAAATCTGCAGGTAGCTGCTGCACATCAATTTTCTTTGCCTGAGATAAATAAGATTTGTTTAGCTGGTGACGCTGTTTTAAGTAATCCTCAGATAAATTATTACCAAATTTATCATTGTTATCATTCACACCAACGAACGTGGCGTAAACAGGCTCTAGTGTAAGTACATCTTTAAAGTATTGATCGACCATAGTCATATACTGTTGTTCTGCACTTTGCTGTAAACCTGATTTAACTTGTTCCTGTGCTTCACTTTTATCATTATTTACTTTCACAGTTTCTTGCGAGCATCCAGATAAAGTTAGCAGTAACCCTAGGCTAGCTGCTAAAGCCGTCTTTTTCATTTTTATTATTCCTTTCAACATGTTCTTAAAATTGAAACTATAATTAGATCATCCAACCATGGGAGAGCATCAATGATCTACTCATTTCGAAATTCTAGCTTTCGTGATCCAGAAACAGGTGTCTACAACCAAACCTATTTCATGGAAGTATTCAATCGCGAATGGCACAGGCATTTACGAGAGAAACAAACCCTAGCTTTATTGTATCTATGCCCTCACATACATGAAACAGTTAAACAGCCTCATTTGTTAGAATTGTTTACAAACCAGGTTTCTGAAGCATTATTAAGAGCAACTGACTTAATTGCTAGGCTTGACTCAAATCATTTTGCATTGGGTTTATTCAATGTTGATGACCAAGGTGCACAAGTTGTACTAGATAGAATAGATGAGCAACTTAGCGCATTCATGATGAAACATGGTAATGAGCATCAGTTTACGATGGATTACAAAGTCGCTGCTGGGATTTGTCTTCCATCTGAAGACTTACAAATTGAAAACTTATTTAATAATGTTGAGACATTATCAAGCGAATTAGATACAGCTAGAGATACTCACCAAGCACTGATCAGGGTGCAATAGTTAAAGCCCTAATACGCTAATATCCAAATAGCACATAAAGCTATCAGGTAAAGAAATGTGATAAAGCGGCCAAAAACAAAAGCCTCGTCAATTGACGAGGCTTTTTATGTCATAAACTGTAAACTTTTTACAAAGCTACATTATGAATTCGCGCTTTTTCCTTGATGTAAGAAATATAGCTATTAGCGGTTCGCTTAGTCTTGTTATCTTTTGCGGCCAACTGCGCACGCTGATAAGCAGGTTTGTACTGCTTCAAGGTTAAGTATGCCAAAGCTAATTCAAACTGAGCTTCACCTGGGTGTTCTAAACCACTATCAAGTGCTTTCTTTAGAACAGGGATCGCTTCGCGGTGCTTTTGATCTAAGACTAATATACGGCCTTGTTTCAAATATGTCTCACCATCATTATCTAAAGCAGCAGATTTACCATAATACAGAGCAGCTTCTTTCAGATTTTTAGCATTGTGATAAAAACCAGCTAATTGATTATAAGACTTCTTATTTTCTTCAATCAGGCCTGACTTCATATGCTTCTCAAAGATTTTGGCTGCTTGGTATGGTGCGCCTTGTTGAGATAACAATTGCGATAGGCGTGTGATATTGCCTTCAGTCTCAAGGAAACCATTCTTATACGCCAGATCATAAGTAGCTAATGAGCGGTCATAGTCTTCAGTCATTAAATAAAACTGAGCTAATTGAACCCATAAGCGCTTATCATCTTGGAAAAGCGGTACCATTACTTCAAGGATTTTAACAGCTTGCTTATAATCCTTTTTATTGAAGTAAGCAGTTAGTTTCATCTGATACAAACCTTTGTCAGGTTTATCAGATAACTCTATTCCTTTATCAGCAACTTCTAATACTTTATCCCACTGCTTAAGTTCACTGTAAGCAATACCGATACGGCGATAGATTTGAGATTCAGACTTACAGGTGAACTCCATCCACTTGTAGTAATAAGGAATTGCTTCCTTAAACATCTTCTCTTGCAATAACAAATCGGCATAAAGACGTAATGTAGCAGCATGATCAGTACCACCAAGAACATCAGCAACAACAGCTGTCTCTAGGTACTTGATTGCAGTTTTCATCTGACCTTTTTCAGCATAGAAATTACCTAACATACGGGCAATATATGCTTTGTCAAAATCATTACGAGCATTCGTTTCCAATAAGGTTGCAATAGCTTCGTCGATATTACCTTCAGTATAAGACTCGAAAGAGCTTTGTACTTTTTTAGCAGCAGTTGCACCAACAGCCTTAGATTGGCGTTTGTCAATTGGGCACTTTTCTACTGCCATAGCTGCTGGAGCCACTATTGAACCGCACAAAGAGAGCATCAATACGCTAGCTATTTTTGTAACTTTTTGCATGTTGCCTCCTTATCCTTTATCCAATGTGAAATCCAATTGAACAGTCATACCAGGCTGTTGCAATGGCTTACCATCAACAATTTTAGGTTTGTACTTCCACTTTTTCAACGCGCGGATTGCTTCGCGGTTAAATAAGCGTTTAGGTTCAGCTTTGATAACTTTCACATCTTCAACGCCGCCAACTTCATTAATTGTAAATGAAAGTTGAACCCAACCTTCTTTACCATCCCGAGCTGCTGCGATTGGATATTGAGGTTCGATACGTACGATAGGTGTTGCATCACCATCACGTGTCATCATATTACCAAGCTTAAATCCAGTGCTTACACCACTTTGAGCGACACTTCCCATGTTAAATGACATGCTGGTATCAATGTCAGAAGAGCTCTCTGGTGGAGGCGTATCTGGCAAAGGTGGTTGCTCTGGTGGCGTCGGTGGCTTAGGTTTAACCCTAGGCTTATCCTGAACTTTCGTATCCTGCTTATCCATACTGATCTCAATTACAGGAGAGTCAGTAGAGGTGTCGGCGCGCTTAGCGCCGCCACCGACCAAGAAGGCCATGAAGACAAACAAGCCGAAAGTAACAGCAGCACCAACAATGAGTGATACTATTGCTCTTAGCATATTAGTCTTTCCCCGCAGAAATCGAAATCTTATCGATACCGGCTTTCTTAACGTTATCCATAACCTTAACAACAAGGCCATGCTCGGCTTCTTGGTCTGCCTCAATAAGTACTGATGCTTCTGGAGACTCAGCCAACATTCTTTCAACGTTAGCAGTCACACGTTCGACGTCAACCTGACGGTTTTCCATCTTAATTACACCAGTCTTACTCACACCAATAAAGATGTTTGCAGACTTTTGTTGTGTCGCTGTAGACGCCTCAGGCTTCTTATAATCAAGACCTGAAGGTTTAATAAACGACGTTGTCACAATGAAGAAAATCAACATGATAAACACGATGTCGAGCATCGGTGTCATATCTACTTGTGCTTCTTCCTCTACACTTGAATGCTTTTTACGTGCCATTTTAAATACTCTCTCTAGTGGTGTGGCAAGCTATCTTTTAGCTTTTCAATACTGATTTTCATTCTTGCATCAAGACGTGTACTAAAAAATACACCCGATAATGCTGCGACCATACCTGCCATAGTTGGCATTGTCGCCATTGAAATACCAGCTGCCATCATACGAGCGTTACTCGTACCATGAACTGCCATCACATCGAACACTGCTATCATCCCGGTTACGGTACCTAGTAGACCAATCATTGGACATGTCGCTACTAGTGTTTTGATAATCAGCATACGAGCATTCATATCTTGTTTCGCTTGGGATACCCAAGCTTCACGGATACGGTGCGCATACCAAGAGGTTGAATCCTCTCTTGTATTCCATGCTTCGATAATTGCTTTGTGCTCTTTTGGTGCCGTTAAACTAACGTACCAATAGCGTTCTAGCATTAATACCCACATTAGGAATAGCACTGCCGCAACCAACCAAAGGACGTCGCCTCCGGTGGCCATGAAGCCCCTGACGGAATCCCAGATGTCCATCAGGTATAGCATCATTAGGCGTTCCTCTTCTCAGCGTGCTCTGCAATTAAGCCAGCACTTTGCTCTTCAAGTACTTGAACAACTGACTTACTACGAGCGATAACAATTGCGTGCATTAACATTAATGGAAGTGCAGCGACAAGCCCCTGTACAGTTGTCATCAATGCCATAGAAATACCACCAGCCATTAGACGCGGGTCACCTGTACCAAACAACTGAATCGTTTGGAAGGTTGCAATCATACCAGTTACAGTACCTAACAGACCCATCATAGGTGCGATAGCTGCTAATACTTTAATGATTGAAATACGTGCTTCTAGCGCAGGTGTTTCTTTCAGAATTGCTTCGTCAAGTTTCAACTCTAGTGTTTCAACATCAACGTCTTTGTTATCTTTGTAAGTTTGTAAGATACGTCCAAGTGGGTTATTACCTGGGTTTTCGATGTTCTTACGTTGAGCATTAACTTGAGCACCAACAAGGTACAATTTAACTAGACGCTCGATAGAGATTAACGCACCAAGTATAAGCAAACCAATAATGATGTAACCAATTGGACCACCCGCTTCAATACGCTCCTCGATTGTCGCCTTTTGAGTGAAGACGCTTAGAAGAACACCGCGAGCAGGGTCAACAAACAGTTTTTCATAACCAGAAGTTGCTTGAGAGAATGACTTAACACTTGATACTTGTTCGCCACCTGGTTGTTGAGATAGCTGCTGAATCAAGCCTAAGTCAGCGTTATAAATAACGTACTCACCATCAGCAAGTAGGTTATATGCACCAATACGAGTGACTTTAGTGTCTTTAACACCGCCATCTAAACCAGTAACTTGTGCATCAAAGCTGACAACTTTGCCCGATTCGACCATTTCAAATAATTGTTCTTCCCAGAAACGCTCTAACTCACCAATTTTAGGAAGCTCTTTACGGGCACCTAATTCTGCAATGAACTTATCACGATCAGGATACTGTGCTGATATGTTTGAAGAAACAAGCTTACCAGAGAAATCACCGGCTTCACCTTTAACTACACCGAACATTTCACCCAAGTCACCTTGAGCAATCTTACGATCTTCTTCTAACTGGGCAATTTTACGCTCGTTATCAGTAAACGCTTGTGCAAGATCTTTACCGCGTTGTGTTTCAGCAGCTAAAGCATTTTTCTCACGCTTGAGAAGTGCTGCTTTATCACCACGCTCATTTAAGAACTCAGCTTCACGCTTCTTATTGGTATTGCTAGCATTCGCACGGTCTGTTTGTACTTGCTTTAGTAGTTGTTCAATCGTTTTAGGTGCATCTGCTGCACTAACCATACCTGAAGTTAGTGAAAGAGTAGCAGCAACGATTGCTGTAGAAATAAACTTTTTCATTATTGCGCAGCCTCCGCAGCAGGGATTGGTAGAGCGAACATGTCTGGAGCGCCTTGTCCACGAGCTTGTTTAATCGCTTTGTTTAAGTTTCGAAGATAGCCATCTTCTAAACGATCCCAACCTTTGGTGTCTTTGTTATACATCCAAGCTGATTTTTGATCTTGGCTTTGCGCATATAAAGCAACACGACCGAAGTTAAGGTAATCAACTAAGATATCCTTGCCATCGATATTTACCTGGCCAGTTTGAGCATTCAAAGTTGAGCCATAACCACGCTCAATGTTATATGCATCTAAGATTAGGCGGTATTTTTCAGCTAATGTTACTTCTGCAGTGTTTAAAGTGTCTCTTAAACGCTGAACACGTGCTTGACGTACTTCAAGATTGAATGGCAGGTCAAGTGCAACGAATTGTTCTAAAGCATCTACCATTTTAAACATTAAAGGAACAACACCTTGACGTAACTGATCGACGCCATCAATGTCATCTTGAATGAGTTTCATTGTTGCTTCTTGGTCAGCTACCAAGCCTGCAACGTAGTCGTTGTAAGATTTTAATGATTCGCGCTCATCTGCAACTGCACCGTACTCAAATAACATATCTTGAGCTTGGTCAAAGTATTTATTTACCTTGTTCTGCGACGCAGCAGCTTCAGCATGAATTTTGCTATCTGCTTTTTGCACGTCGGCAAGAGAGTTTGCAACCACGAAGCTGCTGCTAGCAAGTGCCAGCGCGCCAACAAGTGCAGTAGCGATTTTTGTTCTATTGCTTACCTTGGACATAGTTCCCAACCAATTTGATGTGAATTAAAAAGTTTAACTTAGTAAGTTCCATTGAAACGCATTTGTTACAACGTGTTAAATGTCACTAAGTATGTCTTTCTCTTGTGATTGTTAGTTTTTTCTTCCCTTTTCTGCACCCGTTAAGGTACAGACCCGCTCGCATCATTTCACAAAATGTTGACCTGTGTCAACATTTGAAAACATCAAAAACTAGTGAAAATTGGAGTTAATGGAGCAATTCTTCGTGAAAGTTTAATTTCTATACATTTGTATAGAGCAAAGACTGAGCCCAAATATTCAACTCTGTTTTAGAAGCTCCACATACCAAGCAATAATGTCTTCATCTCGCACTACTGACGAACCAACTAAATCGAGCCTATTTTCATTACAAATAATAGCTAAATCTTCTAAGTCCCTTTCGTCTAAAGCGCTTTTAATCAATTCATTTAGTCTTTCAATGCTTGTTTGCCGCTCTTCAGCAACATGCTCTATCAGTTTCAATTTATTGCTAACAGGCCAATAAATCCCACTGGTAAACACTTGACCAAGTTGAAACAACAACTCACTAGACTTGGCCATGTCTTCATCAATATTAACCAGTGTTTTGATTGACACATTTACTTGCTGCCTTAGTCTTTCACACTTTTCATCAGCTTTGATCCTTGAAATATCCTGTGAAG
This sequence comes from Shewanella maritima, assembly GCF_043643735.1. Classification (GTDB taxonomy): domain Bacteria; phylum Pseudomonadota; class Gammaproteobacteria; order Enterobacterales; family Shewanellaceae; genus Shewanella; species Shewanella maritima_A. Next base: position 48,383 of record NZ_JBHZSM010000019.1, on the reverse strand, counting down.
TTTTGATTTCACCTTTTGCGATAACTAAAGCTTTTAGCAGCTCGAAAAGATCTTCAAATAAGGGAGACTTTATAAAAGAAAGGATTTGCTCATTTAGCTTTATTAAACGTGAGTGACGATGATGCATAACCAAAGCCACCTTTCCTTGTGGCTTCAAAACTCTTGCTATTTCAGATACTGTTTTAGGTAATTTGGTATATTCCACACCAAATTGAGATGTGCATAAGTCAAAAGTTTCAGCTTCAAAAGGAATACTTTCTGTTGTTTTATTTGATAGTAACTCTATGGTAATTCTGTCATTTATAACAGGTTTACGTAAACTAACTTTTGCATAATCAATTCCAAATATTTCTCCCATAAATTCATGATTTAAATGTTCAGTAATCAATAAAGGAACTGCACCATTACCTGTACACAAATCAAGTAATTTGAAGTTGTTTGGTAATAGCTTGGATACTCTCGCCCATACTTGCCCTAAGGCGCCATCGTAATTATCAAGCTCACCACCAAAAGAAGTTGTATGGCCCTGTTCCCAGTAGTTACTCCAATGTTGACTCAAAATAGTCTCCTTTTTTATTTTCTTTTTAGCATAAAAAAAAGGCCCCTTAAAGGGGCCTTTAATCAACTATTTCTTAAATAGAATCTTAGAACTTAAGTGTATAACTTGCACGGTATTCACGACCGTAGTTGTTATATAGATCAGCATTTTCATACTTACCTGAAGAACTTAACACAGGATCTTCGTCAGTTAAGTTGTTAACACCTAACAAGATTGATCCCCAGTTACCCGCATCATATATGTAACTGATGTTGTGAATTAACCAAGAATCTAACTTACCGCTATCTTTATCTTCGTAAGTTGAATCAGTGTAGTTCATGTTCCAAGAGAAGCTGTGATCACTGTATGAGTAAGATGCAGTGAATACAGACTTGTAATCTGGCTGGCCATTCCAACCTGCTGTATTAATAGCTTCAGCACCACCTTCAACTTCAATGATGTAGTCAATGATAAAACTGTTTGTCCAGTTAATACCAAAGTCACCAATGTCAGTCTCGAAGTTACCAGCAAACGTTGCATCAACACCAACAATTTGCATCTTGTCGCCGTTACCGTAACCAGTACCGATTTCACGAGCAGCACCTAATTCACCATTTGGACCATTAGGAGCACGTACAACGTAGAAAGTTTCATCTGGAGTTAATGTACCACCAGCAACACCTTCCATAACATTAGTGATTGAACGACGGCTGATTACGTTATCGATGTTTAAGTCAAAGTAATCAACTTTTACAGAGAAGTCATCAACGATATCCCAAGCGACACCTAAGTTGATATATTCAGAAGTTTCAGGACCTAAGTTACTGTTTGCACGAATATAAGTATCATACTGTTTACTTGAACAATCAGCTTCTGCAATACCATTCGATTCACAGAACGGGTAGTCAGTACCAGTATCAGCACTGAAGGTTGTTGCTGCATATAATTGGTCTAACGCTGGAGCACGGAAAGCTTCAGAGTAAGAAGCACGTACAACTACGTTATCAAGGGCTTGCCAGCGAACAGATGCTTTAGGTGCAGTGTTTGAACCAAAGTCACTGTATTTATCGTAACGAGCAGCTAAGTTAATCTCAACTGAATCAACTACAGGTAGTGCAACCTCGTAGAATACAGCCCATACATCACGTTCACCACCAGCAGAGTTACCTGCGCTACCACCAATTAGGCCAGCTTCAGATTGTGCATCGTAAACAGACTCGTAAGTTTGCTCAAAGAATTCAGCACCAATGAAGTGAGCAGCGTCACCACCAGGAAGTTCGAAAGCATCAAACCCAATACCACCATTCCATTGTGAGAACGTAGAACGGTCTTGAGTGAGGGTAGTTGCTTTCATGTTCGCAACACCTTCTTCAGAGCCTAAATCGATACCATTTGCTTCGTTATACGCTAAACCAGAGTAACTTAGGTAGTATTGACCGATTGACTTGTTATCAGCGATATTGTGGTGGTAGTAGATTTCCCACTCTGCATCATTCCAAGCACTAATTGAGCCACGTAAGCCAGTTAAGTAGTCTTGGTTATAATCATCAACATTACCATCACGTGTACCGATGCCTACCCAACGGAATAAGCCATAAGCACCATCTTCACCCGTTGGGTTATGTGGGTTATCAGCTGACATATTAGTCCAAGGTGCTGCTGGTGGAGCATAACGACCGAATGACTTGTTTTGCGTAAACATTACGCGACCAAACCACTCTACATCTTCAGCAACTTCATAATTAGCATCAACATAGACTGTATTACGGTCTACAGAAGCTTTGTTGTATGAAACATTACCGTAAGCATACATACAGTATTCAGAACCTTCACTCCAGTCATTATCTGCAGCAACACGTTTGAATACATTCTCACCATATTCAGAAATTAAATCATCACATAAAAGTGAAGCATTTGCTTGGCTAAAGCTCGGGTCAAATACAGTAGCACCATACCAACTCCAACCATCAGTCTCGTCGTACGCTTGAATAGTACCATCACCATCTAGGTCACGCATCCAAGGTGCTGTATATTCGCGGTCAGCATCAGCAATACCATCACGGTCTTGGTGGTCAAATGCAAAAGTAATGTTACCTTTGTCCATTTCGTAACCAGCAACTACAGAGAATTCTTTACTTGTTAGGCCACCGTCACGGTCACGGCTACCACCACCAACGTTAAACTCAACTCCTTGGTAATTTTTCTTCATGATGATGTTTACAACACCAGCAATCGCGTCAGAACCGTATGTAGAAGAAGCACCATCAGTAAGAATTTCAATTCTTTCTACTGCTGCCATTGGGATAGCGTTCAAGTTAGCTGATGCACCACCTAAAGTAGGTGAACCAGGGAAACGCTTACCATCGATAAGAACTAGAGTACGGCTTGAACCCGCACCACGTAAATCAATTGTTGCTTGAGACTGAGCTGAGCTACCAGAACGCTCAGAGAATGAACCGAAAGAGTTCAAGTTACTATTACGAAGCGCATCCGCTACAGTAAAGTTACCTTCCATCTTCATGTCTTCAGTTGTGATTGTCGTTACAGGTGATGCACCTTCAAGGTCACTACGCTTAATACGCGAACCGGTAACTTCAATACGTTCAACTTCATCAGCACCTTCTTCTGCTGCATAAACAGCTGGAGCACTGAATGCAGCTGCTGCTGCACCGCTGATCAGCGCAAAACGCACTGACTTCGCTAAAATATTCTTATGCATTGTCTATCTCCCTGGACATTTTTGTGTCTTTCTTATAATTCCAACCCTTCTTGGGTTGGTTAGTGACATTTGTTATTAAAAAGAAACAACAAAAGCCACTTGCAGACGCAATAAAATCACATTTGAAACAACTTATCAACAATTGCGACAAGTATTTCACGACGACTAAGGGGTGAAATGCACTAAAATTGTTCATTTTTTAAGGCATTTACACTGCAAAGAATTACTCAGTAAAATTTTAACCCATAAAAACAACAACTTAATTGGAAGTTTATTTTTTAGTTTTTCAACGTTTTTTTTTGTTTTTTTTAACACCCATACGATACACACCTGATACATTATCTCTCAGTTATGACCTTATCCTTTATCAATAGTAAACAAAGCTCAATAATTGACTGTTTTTTAAGCACAAAAAAACCAGCAATTATAATTTGCTGGCTTTCTTTATTGATAGACTATGTTAAATGGTTACATTTGGACTATACGTAATTTTCCATTTACATAGTTTATATTCTTACAGGAAGTAACGGATACCGATACCTACACCGTCATGATCAGATGCTTTCATCACGCTTTCTAGGCTACCTGAGAAATCACTGTTATCGAAACGACCTTCTAGATAAATAAGTAAATCGTCACTCCAGTGATAGTGTGTACCAATCACTGCAAATTCACGAACAAACTTGTCACCGTCATATACTGCTTGATATTCATCACCTGCATCAAGACGGTTATAAGCCGCTAAGATACGAATGTTGTTATCAAAACGGTACGATACTAATGTTTCAATACCGTAAGCTTCTTGAATTGGGCGACCCGCGTTATCTGTATCATGGTTTTCTTGCTTACTGTAGTTTGCTGCGGCATAAAAACCTTCTGCAGCCCAGTCACCATACTTAAAGCCTACACCATAAATAGAATCTCTTGCGTCATAACGCTCACCACTGGAGGTTGTCGCTCTAAACTCACCAGCGTTGTAACCAGCTGTAAGCGTAATACTATCTGTAACATCATAGGTCAGTGCAATACCATAGGTGTTATTATATTCAATCTCAGTTAGAGACTCAGACGTAATACCTGCATCATTTGTCAATGGAAAACCAGGGATGCTTGGATTACCAAATTCATCTTCTACAACAGAGAAAGAATCTTGTTTCAACTGTGCTTGAACGGCAAAACTAAAGTCACCGAAGGCATTACGGTATTGTACGGTTTTATCACCACGACCAGTACCGTTTACAGAGCCATCACCCTTATTGAACGTATATGTACCAGATGCATCACCATCCCAAACAATAACGTTGTTAGTTGCATAGACTACGTCATACCACGCACCCCATTGCTTACCAAAAGTAATTTGCCCGTAATCATCATGAGCTAAACCAACATAACCAAGGCGGTTTGATAAGAAGTTGCCGTTTTCATAGCCTAAAGCGTCATTGTCATACTTGATTTTGCTATCACCAAACGGGTTTACACCCCATTCGAATAATGCATTTGCACTCCAGCCATTGCCCATATTGCGGTCAAAACCGAAGTTGATGCGTGACGCACCATTTACTAGCTCAGTTTCACTTTGGCCGTGGTAGATACGCGCGTCAACATAACCACCGATAGAAACAGTGTTTCTATCATCTTTGTAAATTTCAATCGCTGATGCAGCAGGAACAAACATGGCTGCAGCTAATGCTGAAGCAACTAGACTTTTCTTCATCAAACTTAACCTTCTATCTATTATTTGAATGGTGCAAACAATCCATTTTATGATTTATTTCCTAAGTGTTATGAAGACTAGCACAAGGAAAATTTCTGACTCATTAAAACCGATAGGATTAGTTAAGTTTATACTAAAGTCATACAATCGCGCTTACAAACCCGCGCCGCCAGCAAACTGCAACTCAACAACTGCACAACATAAGACCTGAATTTTACATTAAATCAACCTCATTTGCGGCACGCTGATTGTGTCGAAATCCTCACCAATTAAATTTAAAATGGGCTCAACCACTGGTCTAATTTGCTTTTCGACATAATAATCCATGTCAATATTATCAGGTTCAAGCTCGATTGGTTGCGCGCCATTTGTGGTCATTACATACTTAATCATAGTTCCTTTATTTAGCAGTTGTGGGTTATTTTTGGCATGTGCCAATAGTTTGGCAGCTTTAACGTGAGGCGCGGACTTAGCCGTGTAATCATCAGCATGTCTGCGCAGCCGCTTCTTCAGCACTAACTGTTCCCTATTTACAGAGTTTGCCAATGCTTCAATGGCTGCCTTTATGTATTCAACAACATCTTTATCGTTGAAGAACCGATGATAAACTTCATATTGAATACGTTTAGCAAGTGGCGTCCAGTCGCTACGCACCTGCTCCATGCCCTTAAAGGTCATGTGTAACTGCCCTTCTTTATCACATTTAGCGCCTACATAACGTTTTTTGCTTCCCTGATCAGAACCTCGTAGAGTTGGCATGATAAATTGTTGAAAATGTGACTCGAACTCCAGCTCTAAGAAGCTCTCGACCTTAAATTCTTGTCTGCACCACTGTTGCCATTTAATGGTCATCTCTTTCGCTAATTGCTGACCTAACTCAGCAATGCTTTCATCAGACATTGCTTCCTCAACCCACACAAATGTTGAATCTGTATCACCATAAATAACTTTATATCCTTGAGCTTCAATCCATACTTTTGTTTGTTTCATGATTTGATGTCCGCGCATGGTAATAGAGCTGGCAAGCTTTGCATCATGAAACACGCAGGTTGTGGAGCCTAATACACCGTAAAGAGAATTCATGATAATTTTAATGGCTTGCGATAAAGGATCGTTTGAATTCTGTTTAGCCTGTTCACGTTGCTGTGCAAGCTCTGCGATGAGTTTAGGTAAGATTGCCCCTTCACGGCTAAACTTAGCACCTAAGAAACCTGAAATTTGTTTTTCAGGCATGTTATCGAGCAGTTCCCCCTCAATCAGTCCTTTTGGATCAATTAGAAACGTTCTAATAATTGACGGGTACAAGCTTTTAAAGTCGAGCACAAGCACATTTTTGTAGTAGCCGGGAATTGAGTCCATGACATAACCACCCGGACTTTCTAACCCCTTACTAGCCGGGAACGCAGGAGCGACATAGCCGCTACGGTGTAAATGTGGCAAATAGAGATGGTTAAACGCGGCAACAGATGCCCCAACTCGGCCAAGTTCTAACCCGGTCAACTCAGAACGCGCTATGACGAAATCTAATAGCTGTGTATGCTTGAATATATCCCATACTAAGCGACTATCTGTAATGTTATAACGTGCAAGTGCTTGCTTATCATGTTGAAATAAAAAATCTATTTCATTGCTTCGATTATCAACCTGCTCTATCGCTTTACCTTCACCTAATAGCACTCTTGATACGAATTCTAATGAGAAACTATCAAATTGATAAAAGGCTGCTTTTAACCAATCAATACCATCTAATACCACACGGCCTGGTAAATTAAGTGTTTCTGGTCGAAACTTATCAGCGACTTTCCACGACATTACCGTTCCATTTCTGCCAATGGTTAAAGGTATTTTGTACAGTGCAGCTCGACGAGATAACAAAGCTAAATCGAAACCGACGACAGCCCAACCGATAATCACATCGGGGTCATATTGCTCAAACCAAGTAATGAGTGTTTCGATTAGCTGTTTTTCATTGCTAACCCAAATGATATGGCAGTCAGAATCAATACCTGACTCTATGTCACTATCTGCTTCTCCCACCATAATGACAGTGTTAATATCAACTTCGGGAAATATCCCACCGTATAAGCCCACCGAATAAAGCTGACCACTAAAACTGCATTCAAAGTCTAAAGAAACAACACTAAGCGGGTATTTTTGAGATAAAGATTTACTTTTTCTAGCCTTAGTCACATTGAAGGTTAATGCTCCTTCATTGGTTTGTTTTAAGTGACTTTGTTCTTTGAGTTCTTGAGCAAAATACCCTTGCATCTCAGTTTCTAAAGAAATGAAACGTTCAATTAAATATCGTTGCTCAGGGCGAATATCAGTTTCAAATAAAGTAATACCAGCATCATTAGCTACTTTCACTAATTCACGCAATTGTTGAGGGGATTTCAAATAAAGCGCGCTAATTGACTCACTAGAGAAGTTTTTTAAGGCTACAGCTTGGTGTCTGAAGCTTACTATTGCCAGTTTTTCTAAAGCGGGTACGAAGCGTTGTTCACAAAAACAAATCACTTCAGCTGGCTCCACACGCGCACAAATCACCTTTTGTTGGGTTTTAATATAATAGTGCAGCGACATTTGGCCATTACGAGTCACGGCATGGCGGGTGAGAACCATACCTTTTATGACTGTTAATGGTGGATTTGAACCGAACTGACCAATTTGTGTTTTATTCTTAGGCAAAATTTACTTCTTCTTAGCTACTCAATTCACTGTTATTATGTACAGCATAATTTACTCTTTCGAAATCACAAACGACTAATGTTAACTAATCAGGTTAAAAGCCAAATCCGAGATGTGTACAAAAGTATCGCCACATCTTTACCTCATTTTCGTTCGCGTAGAGAACAAAATTATATGGTGGCAGAAATCTCAAAAACATTAGCAGGTGATTATGATAAACATCGAAAAATTATTGTTGTAGAAGCCGGTACAGGTATTGGTAAGTCTTTGTCATATATCCTTGGCACCATTCCACTTGCACTCGCTTCAAAAAAGAAGGTGTGTATAGCAACGGCAACGGTCGCGCTCCAAGAACAACTGTTGCATAAAGATTTACCTTTTTTTCTACAGCAATCAGGGCTCGATTTTAAATTCGGGTTAGTTAAAGGCCGTCAACGCTACGTTTGCCTAGCCAAACTTGATGCCATGATAGGTGCAGATGACTCACAAATTGCAATGTGGCAGAACAAACCAGATCAATCTCAAATTGATAAGCTGAAAAAATTACGTGACGACTTTCAGCAAAAAAAATGGAATGGCGAAATCGACACCCTGAAAAATCCCATTGAGGATTTTTTATGGCAACAAATCTGTTGCGATAAACACAGCTGCCATAGACAGGTTGCATCACATCATCATTGTCCATTCCATAAAGCCCGAGAAGATGTTGAAACTTGGGACGTACTCATCGCTAACCATAGCTTACTGTTCGCAGATCTAGAGCTCGGTGGTGGGGTTATTTTACCTGAGCCAGAAGACATGTTTTATGTTATTGATGAGGCTCATCATCTACCCATAGTCGCAAGAGACTTTTCAAGCGCACAAGCAACATTACGTGGAGCCAGTGACTGGATAGAAAAATCCACTAAAACCTGTACTAAGCTACAAAATCAGCTGAAAACCACCCATATCATTTCGCCTGTACAGGCGATGTTAGATTTAAATGCTGAATTAGTGACATTGCTCAACCAAGTTGCCAGCTATTGCGATGCGCAATTACCGCTGTTCAATAACCCAGAATCTCGTTGGCGTTTTGAGCATGGTAAGTTGCCACAACCCTTGCTGATCCAAGCAGAGAATCTTGCTTCTTGCTCAGGGAAAGCCGTTAAGCAGTTTACTAAAATCATTTCTGTGCTTAATGAAGCCATAAAAGATGGTGAATTAGCTAAACACCTGGCTGAAGCTGCGCTTGCCGAAACAGGTTTTATCTTGCAGCGACTAGAAAACCTCAGCAAGCTTTGGAAAATGCTGGCTAAAGAGGACAACAGTAAAGGTGCTCCATTAGCCAGATGGGTAGAGTTACTCAACAGCAAACAACAGGACTATTTATTTTCAGCCTCTCCTATTGAAGTAGGATATATGCTTGAGTCCATGTTGTGGGAGAAAGCTGAAGGTGTCTTACTGTGTAGTGCAACGCTTCGTGCATTGAATAACTTTAATCACTTTGCGCATCAAGTCGGGCTTTCGGTAAACGATGGCAGCCGCTTTTTAGCACTGCAATCTCCATTTGATTACCAAAACAATGCAACTTTATTTATTCCACAAATGGATAATGAACCGACTGCAGATGGCTATACAGAAGAGCTTGCTGAACAAATACTGGCGTTGATTGAAGGTGAAATGGCCACTCTAGTGCTGTTTGCATCATATTGGCAGATGGAAAAAGTGACAGATTTAATAGAACCAAAATTGAAAGACATCCCCATGCTTGTGCAAGGCTCTATGTCTCGTCAACAAATGCTGGCTCAACACAAACAGCGCTGTGATGATGGCAAACCAAGCTTATTAATGGGCACAGGCAGTTTTTCGGAAGGGTTAGACTTACCTGGGGACTATCTCACTAATTTAATTGTGACTAAACTGCCCTTTGCAGTACCGACCTCACCAGTAGAGCAAGCACATGCCGAATATGTCAAGGCAAAGGGTGGAAACCCATTTTTACAATTAACGATTCCGGATGCGTCGCGCAAACTCATCCAAAGCTGTGGTAGATTATTACGTAAAGAGCAAGATTATGGTCGGGTAACGATATTAGATCGCCGTTTAGTGACCAAACGATACGGTAAGTCTTTAATCGATGCCTTACCCCCTTTTAGAAAAGTAATAGAGTAGATTTTTTGGAATTCATTAGCGATCCAAGTTCTTGGGTTATTTTAGCTGCCATTGGTTTTGTAGCAGGCTTTATTGATGCTGTAGTCGGTGGCGGAGGCTTACTCTCTATTCCGGCTTTGTTAGCCGCAGGCGTGCCTCCTCATCTAGCACTTGGCACTAACAAGCTTGCTGCATGCTTTGGATCATTAACCTCCAGTTACACCTATTATAAACAACACTTTTTTACCCCAAGTTTTTGGAAAGCTGGCGCGATTGCCACAGCCATTGGCGCTGTTGTAGGAAGCTGCATCGTGTTTATGATGGATGCTGACTGGCTTCAAAAATTGCTACCTATCTTGATTATATGTATCGCGGTTTATACATTTTTTAGCCCACAATCAATGGGAGAAGATAACATTCAAGCCCCCTGTTCACCATCTTCAAACAAAAAACAAGCTTCACAAGGTTTCATTCTTGGGAGCTATGATGGTTTTGCAGGCCCTGGCATTGGCGCATTTTGGACAGTCAGCTCAATCAAGCTGCATCAATTACCTTTGCTGCATAGCTGTGGCTTAGCTCGCGCAATGACGGCAGTTTCCAATGTGACTGCGTTAATCATTTTTGCTTTGTTGGGGCAAGTTCATTGGGGCTTAGGGCTGTGGATGGGTATTTGTATGATGCTCGGTTCTATTGTAGGCGCTAAAACAGCCATTCGTTATGGTATACCTTTTATTAAGCCGCTATTTATTATTGTGGTGATGGCAATTGCGCTGCAGCTAAGTTGGAGCGCTTGGTCATGAATACCTCACAATTGATTCAAAGGCTAAAACAGCAATTATCTCAGCTTGAGCAAGAGGCGCTAAAACACGATCAAGCATTAGCGCCACAGCAACAAAAATATTTACAAGATATCGAACGCTTTAATCAACAATTGTTTATTCAACAAGGTGCAAAGTTATCACCTTGTATTCAACAGATCCGTAAAGACATCCAACAACTTGAGAAGCAATTAGAGGTGCAAGTTGGTAAAGCATTAATCGAGCAGCGTTGTCTGAATATTCAAGACAAATTTACAGCTCTAAAGCGCGCTTTATTGACCACTAATATCAACATAAAAGCAGAACAACAGAAACGCACAAGCAATCGGGCTAAATACGCCAAAAAACTTCAAAAGCAAAACGATAACAATGGCTTTGGCTGGATTGCAAGTAATGTGATGCAAAATAGTCATCAAATGTATCAAGAATTGAATAAACATCTAAATTGGGCTAAAAAGATTGAACTAAAGATTGCAGAAATGGAACTAAGCCTTGACACTTGTCATCAATCAGACAAATTACAACTGCAAAATGACATTCTGTCTCAGCACCGCCGTCTTGGTAAATGTAGACAGGCGATTAGCTATATAGAAGACAGAATCCAATTGTCTGAAAGGCCAAATCAGAGATTAAACCGTTAAAGGAGTTACAATGAATATTCTCGTTAAAACCAGTGCAGCACTTGTGTTTTTAGCCTCTTCCTCGGCAACAGCTGCCAACTTGACGATCCCAATGGACTTTGAATATTTAGCCCTTAACGGCGTTGAAGTCGAAACAAACTTGTTTTCCCACAAATCAGATTTAACGTTAAGCGAAGGTACACATAAAATTGCAATTCGTTACCACGATCTCGTGGAAGATGATTTTAGCGATAGCCAGAGCACGGTTAAATCTTCACCTTTCATTATTACGTTACAGGTCGATGGGGATTATCAATACCAACTATCGCCAGATGATAGTCGTAAGATAGTAAGAAGACCGCAGCAATTTGCTAAACAACCAAAGGTTGTGATTACTCGTGAAGATAAAGGCCAAGTACAATATTCTGTACAATTAACAGATTACAAAGAAGAGTCATTTATTACCTCACTATTTAATGGTAACAATAAAGAAGACTTCATTGAGCAATCAGCTCAAGCGACCACAACAGCAAACAGTAATGTCGCAGTGGCTTCAGTGCCTGTAACAGCGACATCAGTAGCTGTAGCAACTGCGCCTAAAACGGTAGTTTCAGCCACCGCACCGCAAGCTCAAACCGCTGTACCAGCAGCAACAGCTCCTAAAGCTCAGGCAGAACAAATGCTGCAATATTGGTGGTTACAAGCTGACGAAAAAACGCGTAAAGAATTTATGAGTTGGGCTATTAAACAGCTCTAATGTCACTACCATTTGTCTATCACGCCAGCTATTCTCAGCTGGCGTTACCCTCACAACATAGATTCCCCAGTAGTAAATACCGAAATTTATATCTTGCAGCCCTTAATCATGGTTGGTTATCTTCAGCCCAGCACCATAAGCCAGAAGCTATTGACCCGCTAATACTCACTCAAAGTCATGACATTTCGTATATTGAGCAGTTTTTAAATGGCACTTTACCTGATAAATTCATGCGTAGGATTGGCTTCCCTTGGACTGAACAACTCGTCACAAGAACGCTGCATGCAGTTTCAGGCACAACATTAACCGCTCAATTAGCGCTTGAATATCAAAGGGCGATTCATTTAACAGGCGGTTATCATCACGCTCACCATGATTTTGGCAGTGGCTTTTGTATTTTCAACGATTTAGTTATTGCCGCAAAACAAGCACTGACTCAAGCTGAAATCGATAAAGTGTTGATTTTTGATTGTGACGTTCATCAAGCAGATGGTACTGCGGCAATGTGCCAAGATGAACCAAACATTATTACTTGTTCAGTACATTGCCAAAAGAATTTCCCGTCAAGGAAAATGCATTCTGATCACGATATTGCGTTGGATAAATTTTGTGATGACAATCATTACCTTCAAACCATTGCTGAAGTATTGCCACTACTGATAAATCTTCACCGACCCGATCTCATCATCTACGATGCCGGTGTCGATATACATCAAGATGACGATCTAGGTTATTTAAATATCACTACCGAAGGATTGCTACAACGCGATACATTGGTTTTTAAAACAGCAAAGCAACACGGTATCCCTGTTGCATCCGTTATTGGAGGCGGGTATAGCCGAGATCCTGACTCACTCACTCAAAGACACGGCCAACTATTGATTGCGGCAAACACTATCTGGTAAGCCTAAGATGTGCTACAAATAATCTATAAGTATAAAAACAGCATCAAAAAATGGAGCGATGTTATGCAACTTGAAATTCGTAATTATTATGAAGTGCTGCTGATGGAAATTCTTCGAGATGAAGGACTAATGGAAGAGCTACCAGAAGATTATCTTGCCGACTTATCCTGTGTGACGTTAAATCAGCTACCTGTCCGCTATATACGCCACTTAGTTGATACGTACTTTTTTGAAGACTATAACGAGCTTCAACAAATGAAAAATGAAATTTATGCTGCGCTAGAAAAGTCTCGAGCATTTCTCAAAGCCAACTTACAAAAGACACTAGAAGAACAATCTGAAGTCGAATAAATGATTATCTGGGGGGAATTAATATTGGAGGTTCCCCTAGAGCCACACCCCGGCACACGAGTCGCCTGCTGCGGTTGCTCCCTTCCGGGCCTGGCCGAGTTCACAAGTTATCGTTGCGAGGGGACCCTAGGGTCACCATTGATTTCAAACCGATTAATTATCTTCAACCTTGCTTGAACGCGGTGGATTATCCCTTAGCCAAGGTAGATGATCAAGCATAAATATCAACATATTGGTTTCTGAGCTATTAAGTGGCTAGCAAATAAGCAAGGCTGCAGAAATGACTCACATCAATATGCATAAAGTTTGCCAATCGAATAAAAACTTCGCGGCACGCAAATCAGAGCACATGGCTCTTTGAACTGCCAAATGTTCAGCTTACGCATACACTTATTCCACTCACGAGTCAGAACTTAGTGATCAAGATCACATATTCACCTACCTTCCTTCCCCGCTAGCTGACATAAAAATATCATCAACTAGCCTTATATTAGCTGTTTCATAGATATAAATAGGCTTACAAAGATAAACGTTCAGAATAAAACTACGACTAATGCACAATGGTGTGTATCCATCAACTCAGCTAAAAGATACAATTGTTAATTTTAGGGTGCATCCAAATAAAAAAAGACAATATGACAACGATTTAGTGCCATTTTGTTTTCAAAACCACCCCCTAAAAGTGGTACGTAGAATACCCCTATTTTATTACTAGGATATGGATCACAACTTAAAATAACATTAAGGGATCTTCAAAAATGTCTTAGTTAAACTTGCCGGCGGAGTATTCCAAAAACTTATTTTTTGAGTGATGACAAAAAATTGCAGGGAACAAGATGAAAAAATTAGTAATGATTAAAGCTACCAAAGCTTTATTAAGTGCAGGTTTGTTAACCTTTGCACTCACTGGTTGTGGTAGTGATGGTAAAGATGGCGAAGATGGTGAAAACGGTCCTATTGGTTCTCCAATAGAAACCGCAACATTTATCAAAAGTACAATTACTGATGCAAGTGTTGATGAAAATAACTTTCTAACTGTGACATTCAAATTAGCTGATGCTAATGGCGCAGCGCTATATGGTTTAACTCAAAAAGATATCGCCGCGATTTCATTTGGCCGAGTGGGCAACGCAACAGAGCTAGGCGAGGATGAAATTGTAAACCCAAGCGTTGAACGTCAAATTTGGCTAAGTTATTACAATAAAGATAAAGGTGATGGATACTTTACAGGCTCCAATTACTTTAATGGCAGTTCGAGTGAATGTACTGATTGTTTCACTGATCACAATGATGGTTCTTATACCATCACTGTCGACAGAGCAATTGACACGCTTGATAAATATGAATTCGTTGCTGACACAACCAACGGTGTTTATATGTCGTTAAAAGCGACCAATAGTACAGAACAATCACTGCTTGATAACACATTTTATTACTGGATCCCTGCCACTGAGTCTGTCGTAGAAAAACCACTGCAAATACTCGCCAATAGTGACTGTCAAACATGTCATCGTGCAGGTCAAAATGGTGCGTTATCATTCCATGGTTCTAAGCACACAACAGAAGAAGCGTGTTCATTCTGTCACACAGACTATAACCGTTATGAGAAGCAAGACACGGATTCAGAAGGTAACCCAATAGGTGATGCCTATGCATTTGATGGGTCGATTAAAGGTATGGTGCATAGTATCCATAATGTATCAAACTTTACCGATGAAGGTATTTACCCTCAAAAAACATCAAACTGTCAAACCTGCCATAACCCGGACGAAAACTTCAATCTAACAGACAGTTGGAAAGCCGATATGGATACAACTGCTTGTTGGAGCTGTCACTCACCAAGTCCTGCGGAAGTTGCTGCTGGTGTACCATCATCTCATAGACAAGGCCAAAATTGTTTATCCTGTCACAGTGACGCTGGTAGTGCTCGTGGTGCTGAACAAGCGCACTATACTTTAAATAGTAACAATGCATCTGCCACATATTCTGTTACGTTCAATAGTATGTCGGTTGCTGAAGATGAGTCAGCCATTTTAGTCAACTTCACAGTGACTGACGCTGAAGGTCAATTTATTAGCATTAACCAAATTGACCCACGGCCGTATCAATATGGCGGCTTTAATAGTGCGATTGTTATCAATGGTGTATTGAACGATGACTATTTAGTTAACTACCAAAAGGTAGGCTATGACACTTTCTCAGAGGAAGCTGATGGCTCAATAACTTCAATCGTTAATGCAACGGATTTTGACATCCAAACTATTATTGAAGCACAAGCAACTGTGGTGTTAAGTAGTCAATTACACGTTTGTTCACATCGTGGTGTCATCCAATACTGTGATGAAGATGATTTAAACAGTGGTTCGCAAGATGCGCCTTATGTTACATCTGACACTTTCTACTTCAACTTAGATGGTACGACTGTAGAAACTTCGCCACGTGTTCAACATGCAATAATGAGCGACTGCCAGCAATGTCATACAACACAAATTACCCATAGGTATACAAATGATATTGATGGATGTGCCACTTGTCATAATGGCACTCGAGTTAATAGCAGTGGAGCATCATCTAATCTAGCAACGGTTGCCCATAACAAACATTACTTATATGACGCTAATGGCGATTTATTCTTTAAGAAAACAGAATGTCAGGCTTGTCATGGAGAAGATGGGTTCTCTATTAACAAGATTACCGCAGATGCAACTCCAGTAGGATTTGGTCGCGACGCTGATACTGGAGAGACATTAGTTGTATCTCCTCAAGCTGCTGCTTGTTTGAGCTGTCACCAACCACCATACGGGCTTAATGAGACAACCATTGGACATATGGAGAGTAATGGCGGTGTTGTAGGTACGATTACACAATTAGGTGTGCCAATGTCTGAATATGAAGCACTCAATGTTGTAGAAACCTGTTCAACCTGCCACACCGACACTAATATGCTTAACGCACATTCTAATTGGGGTGGAAACTAATCTAAATATAACCATACAGAGTCGCAATGTTGCGGCTCTGTATTTTGATTGAATCTTAGTATTAATTATTTAATGAACAGCTACCTATAAATAATTAGAAAGATCTGCTTCACACATTATATGAGTGATTAAAGATTTATATGGCAAGTTAAAGTAATCTTATTAATAGGAATTTTTCCAGTATTGGGTTAACTGAAAGATATTTAAGACCGATGATAACGGTTAAATCTGCAGAACATACTGCCAGTAAGCCAATATATTACCTTTAGCAGGGAAACATGATGAAAACGAACTACTCAAAATTAGCCTTGTTGCTTGCTGCAACAGGCGCAATGACCTTAGCAGGTTGTAGTGGTGATGATGGTAAAGATGGCGAGCCGGGTAGACCCGGTGGAGAACCCGCCGCTGAAATCGAAACCCTCATTCTTGATGTCACTAAAGTCAGCTATGAAAACAATACCCCTACTGTTGAAGTTTTCGCGACCAACGAGGAAGACCTCGCAGTTGTAGGCTTAGTTGATCTTTCAATTGAAAATGCTGCGCAATTAATTCCAGCAGGCGCTTCTGGTGCAGGTGACAGCGCAAATTGGCAAAAATTGGGGTCAACATCTACTTTCGTTGACAACAAAAACGGTACTTATACGTTTACTTTCGACAGCTTCGATACTGAAACGTTCAATAAAGATCTTACCCAGCGTTTTAATATTATTGCTAAAGCCTCTACTCTAGCCAATGGTACAACTATTGTGCCAGTGACTGAAATTGTAGAAGACTTTGATGGTGAAGGTTACCAAGCTATCTTTACCAAAGATGTGGTTTCACATGAAGTATGTACTGCTTGTCATGCTGAAGATCAAACTATCTACCACAGAGCAACAACTGTTGAGACATGTATTACTTGTCACACCCAAGAGTGGGCTGAAGGTCGTGGAAAACCTGAAGTTGCATTTAGCCACTTGGTTCACAACGTACATAACTCAAACAAGGTTTGGGGACGCAACGACTACACAGCAGAAACGGCACATACACTAGTGCAAGACAACTGTCAGCTATGTCACGTTGAGAATGAAGACCTAGCAGAATGGGGTAACTGGACTCGTGTTCCGACGATGGAAGTGTGTACTAGCTGTCACGTTGATATTGACTTCAAAGCAGGTACAGGTCACCCACAACAACAAGATAACTCTAACTGTGTAGCCTGTCACAATGCTAGTTGGACTGAAGAAATCCACACAAGCGGTTTAGCTCAGAAGAAAGCTTTCATTGACATGTACGGTATGTCAACAACTCTCACGGCTAACAAAGCTGATGAGAATGACATGTCAGCAACACTGTCTGTGACAATTTTAGATGATGAAGGCAACAAAGTAGATGCGACCTCACTGGTTAGCAAACTTGCTCGTGTTGAAACCATTACCAACGTTGGCCCTAACTTCCCAATTATGGGTTACAACCCTAACCCTAATGGCCTTCAAAAAGTGACTAAAGACTTTGTTCTTCAAGGTGCTCTTCAAGACGATGTCACTATCGTTGATGGCAGTTTCCAATACACTATCGACTCACTGCCATTTGGTGAAGGCGATGCCGATACTGCATTTAGCTTTGTTGGTTTCGAAATGTGTAATGATGGCGTACAAGCCATTGACTGTGCAGAAGAAGTCGCAACTACTAGCATGAAAGCTGACCTAGCACATGGTACCTTCTCTGGTGAAGAACCGAGCTTACGTCACATTGATTCAGTGAACTTCAGTACTTGTCAAAACTGTCACGGTGAAACTTTCGAGTTACACAAAGGTTACCACGCAGGCTTTATCATGACTGAGCAACTCGGCCGTGAAGTTGACGGTGAAATGACCGTAGGTATTGATGGCTGTGTGACTTGTCATACACCAGATGGTACTTATGCATCAGGCGCGAACCTTGGTTCTATTGAGATGAAGTTACACAAAACTCACGCCTCACAAGATATCATTGGTGATTGTGCTCAATGTCATAATGACTTTAACCTTGATGCCTTCATCATGAAAGGTGCATTAGCGACTAGCCCAGGTTTATATACCACGCCAGTAACTGCGACTTGTGCATCGTGTCATGGCGTAGAAGAAATTAAGGCGCATGCTGAAAGCCAAGGTGCGATCGTCAATGGCGACTTCACTGAAGCTAACCAAGCTGTTGAACTTGAGTTCTGTTTACGCTGTCATATTCCGACAGTCGAAAACCACACCCTTACCAAGTTTTAATTTGCCGTATTGAGAAGCTGCCAATGGGTAGCTTCTCAGAATAAAATTGAAAACAATATTCAACAAAACGGACAAATTAGGAAAAAAAGATGATGACTACAATGAAAATATCTCGCATTTTCCCTGCATTGATAGCGACTGCCCTCCTTTGCTTTGGTTTGACTACCCAAGCACATGCAGCAAAATGGGATGAAAAAATGTCTCCAGATGAAGTTGAAACGCTTCTGGATAAAAAGTTTGCCGAAGGCAAATACTCTTCTCAAGGTGCGGACTCATGTTTAGCATGTCACCGCCGCTCAGAAAAAGTAATGGATTTATTCAAAGGCGTTCATGGCGCAATTGAATCATCTAAAAGCCCAATGGCTGGCTTACAATGTGAAGCTTGTCATGGACCACAAGGTACTCATAACCGTGGTGGTCGTGAGCCGATGATTGCATTTGGCCCAGATTCTTCACTCAGCGCTGAAAAGCAAAATAGTGTTTGTATGAGCTGCCACCAAGATGACAACCGCATGACTTGGAACAACAGCCACCATGACAATGCTGATGTATCTTGTGCTTCGTGCCACAGTGTTCATACCGCAAATGATCCAATCTTAGATAAAAAGACTGAAAATGAAGTATGTACAAGCTGCCACACGAAAGCGAAAGCTGACATGCACAAACGTTCAAGCCACCCACTAAAATGGGATCAAATGACATGTAGCGATTGTCATAATCCACATGGCAGCTTAAGCGATTCAGACCTTATCAAGCCAACAATTAACGAAACTTGTTACTCTTGTCACGCTGAAAAACGTGGTCCAAAACTTTGGGAACACGCACCAGTGACTGAAAACTGCGTATCTTGCCACAGCCCTCACGGCAGTGTTCACGATGGCATGTTAAAAACTCGTGCTCCTCAGCTGTGTCAGCAATGTCACGCGTCAGATGGCCACGCAAGTAATGCTTATCTAGGTAACACTGGCATGGGCTCAAATGTAAATGATAATGCCTTTACAGGTGGCAGAAGCTGCTTGAACTGTCATAACCAGATCCATGGTTCAAACCATCCATCTGGTAAATTACTTCAGCGCTAAGGGGACAAGTAGATGAAAATGAAATTAAATTTGATCACCTTAGCCTTACTCACTGGCTCAAGCTTTTCAGTGATGGCAAATGGTTATGGTATTTCGAACGCGAATACAGAAAGTGTAAAGTTTGATAAATGGCAGTGTAAGCGCTGTACAGTTGAAACAGGCTTCTCTGGTGATGTGGGCGTCGGCGTAGGTTACAATAGCGAAGAAGATATTAAATCTGCCAATGCTTTTGGCTCTGATGAAGAGTTTGCTGGCAAAGTTGATGCTAATGTACGTTACATCGGTGAGACAGGCTACCAAGCAGATATCCAAGCCAGTGATTTAGGCTTAGATAATGGCCGCTTGAACGTAGACATTGGTAAATTAGGGACATACAACCTTAACTTTAATTACCGTTCTATTGCGACTTATCACACAGATAAAGCCATGACACCATACTCAGGTAGTGGTACCGATGATCTCACTTTACCTGGTAACTGGGTAACGGGTGGTTCGACAGGCGATATGACGCAATTGTATTCTAGTGTTAACCCATTGGAGCTTTCACTAAAACGTGAACGCGCTGGAATGGGGCTTGAGTACCAAACTGAATCGATGTTCAAAACCTACGTATCATTTGAACGTGAAGAAAAAACGGGAACTAAACAAGCGTCTGGTAGCTTCTATAATCAGTCAATGATGATTGCTGAACCGGTTGACTACACGACAGACACAATCGAAGCCGGTATTAAGCTACGTGGTGATAATTGGTTCACTAGCCTTAATTACAATGGTTCTATTTTCAAAAATAGTAATAGCCAACTTGCCTTTGATAATGCATTTACACCCACATTTGGCGCTCAAGAACGCGGTTACATGGCATTAGACCCAGACAACGAATCGCATACTGTGTCTTTACTTGGTCAATATAACACCACATCCACGGCACTAAGCGGACGTATGATGTTAGGTAAAATGACCCAAGATGAAGAGTTTGTCACTTCAGGTTACGGCTATACATTACCGAGTGAATCATTAGATGCTAGCGTCGATTTAACCGGTATTAACTTACGCGGCTCTCATAGAGTAAACCGTGATCTTCGCCTATCTGCCAGCTATGACTATAGCGACCGTGAAAACAACACGAATGTGGAAGAGTGGACGCAAATCAGTATTAATAGCGCTAATGGTCAAGTTGCCTACAACACGCCTTATGACTACACCAATCATAGAGCGAAATTAGCAGCTAACTATCGTATTACACGCGATCTTCGTTTAGATGGTGGTTACGATTACCGTCGCGATGAGCGTAGTTACCAAGACCGCGAAACCACAGACGAAAACACAGTTTGGGCTCGTTTACGAGTTAATACTTTTGAACGTTGGGATATGTGGGTTAAAGGTAGCTATGGTAGCCGCGATGGCTCCAACTATAGCGCATCTGAGTGGACCTCATCTGAGCAAAACAAGTTACTGCGTAAATACTATCTTGCAGACAGAGACCGTACACAGGTTGAAGTTCGTGTAAGTCATACACCAATTGATTCTCTAACGATTGATTTAGGTGCACGTTTCGCACAAGACGATTATAGCAATACAGAAATCGGCTTAACCGAATCTAAAGATACGAGTTACGATCTTAACTTGCATTACATGGTTAGCGAAAACATGTCGCTTAACGCATTCTACAACCATCAAGTCATCGATACCGCGCAAGCTGGTAGCTCAAACTTTGGATCGGCTACATGGTATTCGGATGTAGAAGACAAAGTAGATGTTGTGGGTGCAGGCTTGATGTATGACAACCTAATGGATAGTAAATTACGCCTTGGTCTCGATTACACCTACTCGAACTCAGACAGTACTACACAAGTCACTCAGGGGATTACTGGTGACTACGGTGATTACTATGCGAAAGTACATAATGTAAACGCATATGCGACCTATCAAGCATCTGAAAAAATGGCGCTGAGATTAGATTATCGAATTGAAAAATATGAAGATAATGATGCGGCGAATGAAATTAATCCAGACACCATTTGGAATGTATTGAGCTTTGGTAATAACAGCCATGATTATACAGCCCACATGGTAATGCTAAGTATGAGCTACAAGCTTTAATATAAAGCCAGCTCTTTAAAAAAGCCGACATTGATTAAAATGTCGGTTTTTTTGTTTTTGAACTTGCAATAAACATTAATTTAACACTATATTAACAAGGTGAATTACCTTGTGATAAAATTTGGGCAGAAGGATCTTGCCCACATTTTTCTTCCTTTCCCCTCCCCGCACTACTTAATGTTGATAAGCTAACAGTCATTACCATGACTTCTATAAGCAGAGGCAATTTATGCTCGATATTGATACTAATGTCGCGAAAACTATCGTTTATCGAACCAGTGAAACCATTGGACATAATATCAACGTGATGAATGCTAAAGGTATCATTTTGGGCTCTGGTGACAATACCCGCCTAGGATCAGTACACGAGGGAGCCTTGCTTGCAATCAGTCAAGACCGAACAGTGGAGCTCACCCAACAAAGCGCAAACAGCTTGCAAGGTGTAAAACCTGGGATCAATTTACCATTGCATTACAAAGGGCGAGTTATTGGTGTCATCGGGATTACAGGGGCACCTGATGAAGTCAGGCACTACGCCGACATGCTCAAGATGACCGCTGAAATGATTGTTGAGCAAGCCTATTTACTAGAGCACACACAATGGCAAAACCGTCAACAAGAAGAGTTTGTATTGCAGCTCATAAAAGCCCAGCCTGATGATATTCACTCGCTTATACATTGGTCCGTTCAACTAGGCATAGATTTAAGCCTACCGCGTGTTGCAGCCATCATAGAACTTGAATCAGTTGATGCTAAGTTGATGCATGACAACCGCGCACTTAAACAAATGGTCTATTTGTTACAAAATCCAGACCGTGGCAATTTGATTGCGATGACCTCACTGAGTCAACTTGTCATTCTAAAACCGGCTTTTTTAGATGGTGAAGCTTGGAACCCTGAATTAGAAAGCGTACGCATCGATAAATTATTGCAGCGGATCCCTGCCAATATGAATCTCAAGCTCAACATCGCTTTGGGTCATTACTTCGATGATGTTTTAGGACTGGCAAAATCTTACAAAACGGCACAAGAAACACTTAAGTTGGGCAAGCTATTACATCCCGTTAAAACCAAGTATTTATTTGAAGATTACAGCCTACAAATCCTACTTTCTGGATTAAAAAACCATTGGCGTGGTAATGCGCTAGGTCAACCTTTTCAGTTATTAATAGAACACGACAAAAACCAACAGTTGCAGAAAACCTTCACTAGCTACATTGAACATTTAGGCGATCAGCAAGCTTGTGCCAAAAGTTTATTTATTCACCGAAATACGCTCAGATACCGCCTAGAAAAAATCGCTAAGATAACGGATACCGACATTAATAGCTTCCAAGGACTATTAAGCCTTTATCTTGGGCAAATGATGCATCAAGAATAGTACCCAGCTAGCTGTTCATTTGCACAACATTGTAATTATTCAACTTATAAAATTGGTTCGTTTGCACAAAGCGTTATTGGCGTTATTGCATAATAATGCCCACTACTCAAACCCTACAAAATAATTACGAGACTAACCATGAGCATGCTGTTTATTCTTATAGGTGTCATTGCATTTATTGTTATTGCGACCTCTAAATTTAAGCTCCACCCATTCCTAACATTAATTCTAGCTTCTTTTATCACCGCTTTCGCATTTGGCGTGCCTAGTGCTGATATTGCTAAAACGATCTCCACCGGCTTTGGCGGGATCCTTGGATACATTGGTTTAGTGATAGTACTGGGTACTATCATTGGTACCATACTTGAGAAAAGTGGTGCAGCAATCACCATGGCTGATGTGGTGATAAAAGTATTGGGTAAACGTTTCCCAACGCTGACAATGTCCATCATTGGTTATATCGTATCAGTGCCAGTCTTTTGTGATTCTGGCTATGTTATTCTTAATTCATTAAAGCAATCTATGGCTAACCGCATGAAAGTCTCAAGTGTCTCGATGAGCGTTGCGCTTGCTACAGGCTTGTATGCCACCCATACATTTGTTCCGCCGACACCAGGGCCAATTGCTGCAGCAGGAAATTTAGGGCTAGAATCTCAGCTTGGCTTGGTGATTGCGATAGGTGTGTTTGTTGCTGCTACAGCTGCATTTGCAGGTATGTTATGGGCTAACAGATTCAAAAATGAACAACCAGATGGTGACAATGCCCACGAGTTAACTGAGCAGCAACATCAAGATTATGAAACGCTTAAAGCCAGCTACGGTACGTTACCTACACCAGCTAAAGCATTTGCTCCGATCTTTATTCCAATCTTGCTGATTTGTTTTGGTTCAATCGCCAACATGCCAGGTAAGCCTTTCGGAGAAACGGCATTTTTCGACATTTTATTATTCCTAGGGCAACCACTTAATGCACTATTAATTGGTCTTGCATTATCACTAAGCCTACTAAAATCTGACAATAAAACGACTGAGTTTGGTGAACGTATCACTCAAGGCATAACTGTCGCCGCCCCAATATTGTTAATTACTGGTGCAGGTGGCGCTTTCGGTGCCATTTTGAAAGAAACACAAGTTGCCACCTATATGGGTGAAAGTTTATCTACCTTAGGTGTAGGGATCTTCATGCCATTCTTAGTTGCTGCCGCTTTAAAGTCGGCACAAGGCTCATCTACCGTTGCATTGGTTGCCACTTCCGCGCTTGTCGCCCCTTTGTTAGGTGATATTGGCTTAGCTAGCGATATGGGTCGTGTATTAACGGTAATGGCTATTGGTGCAGGCGCAATGACGGTATCTCACGCAAATGATAGCTTCTTCTGGGTCGTGACTCAGTTTAGCCGCATGAGTGTTAAACAAGCATACCGCGCACAAACCATGGCAACACTAGTGCAAGGGTTAACGGCAATGGCACTCGTTTACATTCTTAGCCTAGTACTTCTGTAATTTGGAATTCCTATGAAAATCGTTATTGCACCTGACTCATTCAAAGAAAGCCTTAGTGCACTTGAAGTGGCTAATGCCATTGAAACAGGGTTTAAATCTGTTTTTCCTGATGCCCTGTTTTGCAAAGTCCCAGTAGCTGATGGAGGCGAAGGTACAGTTCAAGCAATGGTCGACGCCACATCAGGAAGAATGGTCACTGTGAATGTCACAGGCCCATTAGGTGAGCAAGTTAAAGCTTGTTATGGGATTTTGGGTAATGACGAAGTTTCAGGCTCTACAGCAGTCATTGAGATGGCGAGTGCATCTGGGTTGCATTTAGTGCCACCAGCTAAGCGCGATCCTTTAATTACCACCAGTTTTGGTACAGGTGAACTGATTTGCGATGCCTTAGAAAGAGGCGTTAAAAGGATTATTCTAGGCTTGGGTGGCAGTGCAACCAATGATGCTGGTGTCGGTATGCTGCAGGCATTAGGTGCAATATTTACTGATGACAAGGGCGAACCTATTGGTTATGGCGGTGCACAATTGGCCGCTATCGAGTCGATAGATTTAAGTCAGCTACATCCAAGCATTAATCAATGTCGTATCGATGTTGCCTGTGATGTGGATAACCCTTTATGCGGTGTTACTGGTGCTTCAGCGATTTTTGGCCCACAAAAAGGTGCTGACGCAGCCAAAATTTCACAATTGGACTCAGCTTTAAAGCATTTTGCCACCAAAACCAATGAGTACTTGTCTGATAGTAAGCACGCTAAAGAGAATAGACTTGATTCACTTGCAGGCGCTGGTGCGGCAGGCGGCATGGGATTTGGCGTGACAGCATACCTCAAAGCGACCCTAATGCCTGGTGTAAAGATTGTGACGGATACAGTTAAGCTAGCAAAAGCTTGCGAAGGCGCAGACTTGGTCATAACGGGTGAAGGCAGAATTGATGGTCAAACAGTATTCGGCAAAACCCCAATGGGAGTATTAGAAGTCGCTCAGGAGCACCAAGTTCCAGTCATAGGGATAGCAGGCTGTTTAGGTGATAATGCTAATGCAATCTGTCTCAAGGGAATGAGCGCAATCTTCCCAATTATCCCAGCGCTTGCACCGTTAAATGATGTGCTTGATCAAGCCACAAATAACTTAATTCAAACCTCTAGAAATATCGCAGCTACAATCGCTGTAGCGAAAAAGTTCAAGTAACCTATTTAAGTAACTAGCCTAAGTGACCTAAACAGGTTACTTAAGCAGGAAATCTGCAAAGTACAGCTCTATCAGCCTTATTTGTATAGTTCATATAGATAAGGCTGAATATCTTCTATTCACTGCCGTTTAACCATTGTCAGCATGAAGTTCATTTGAAAAACTTGAAGCCAGCTTTGCCTTAAAGTAAAGTTAGCAACCAAAATCGCCCGTTTAACGCTAATATAGTTAGTCAACAATCATATTTAAGGCGATGATTATTATAAAGATGGCAATACTAGATGACCTTGAAACACTCCCGCCAAGCGCAAGCCTCTGAAGAGAGCCTTATGCGTATCTTCACTGTGCCTGAGGATGAATCATCCACGCTCAGCATCATTGAAAATAAACTCTCTGAAGATCTCGCCGGTTTTCTCGGAGAAAGCATTGCTGCGCTTGAAAAACCACTAGGTCTTATTGAAGAAGACTTTCAATCTCATCGCATTCCCAATAAGCCTAAATATGTTTCTGATTATACCGATGAAATAATGCAAAATTTAGTGGCACATTCGGTACATACCTCTGCCCCAAGTTTTATCGGACACATGACATCTGCCCTACCTTATTTTGTTTTGCCTCTATCAAAAATGATGGTAGGTCTAAATCAAAACTTGGTAAAGATAGAAACTTCCAAAGCCTTTACGCCACTTGAACGTCAAGTACTAGGGATGATGCATCACTTGGTGTACCAAGAAAACGATGATTTTTATGATCAATTGATGCATAGCGCCAACCACTCACTCGGGGCATTTTGCTCTGGCGGCACAGTTGCCAACATAACGGCGCTTTGGATTGCACGAAATCAATTATTAAAAGCGGATGGGGATTTTAAAGGTGTACATATTCAAGGACTACCTCAGGCCTTGAGACACTACGGCTATGATGACCTCGCGATCCTAGTATCAGAAAGAGGTCATTACTCACTAGGTAAAACGGCTGATTTACTTGGCATTGGACGTAACAGCATCATCAGTATTCCAACAACGGCTGACAACAAAGTCGATGTTGAACTTATGCGTGCCAAAGCTGCCGAGCTACAAGCCAACAACATCAAAGTGATGGCCATTGTCGGCGTTGCTGGCACCACTGAAACGGGCAATATTGACCCACTGGATCAACTCGCCGCATTAGCGGCAGATTTAGCATGTCACTTCCATATTGATGCGGCATGGGGCGGCGCGAGTTTGCTGTCCCAAAAGTACAGACATTTACTCAAAGGCATTGAATTAGCCGACTCAGTCACTATTGATGCACATAAACAAATGTATGTACCCATGGGTGCGGGAATGGTGCTGTTTAAAAAACCTGAATTAGCGCAATCTATTGTGCATCATGCTGAATATATCTTACGTGTTGGCTCTAAAGATTTAGGCAGTCAAACGCTAGAAGGGTCTCGCCCTGGAATGGCGATGCTTGTGCATGCCTGTTTGCAAATCATTGGGCTTGAAGGCTATGAAATCCTCATCAATAACAGTTTAGAAAAGGCACGTTACTTTGCTAATATCATCAATCGGCACTCTTATTTCGAGCTAATTACTGAACCTGAACTTTGCTTGCTTACCTATCGCTTTGTGCCCAAACTCGTCCAGCAAAAACTCGATTTGGCTATTAGTCGAAATGATCAAGACGCACTCAATAAGATGAATCAGCTGTTGGATGAATTAACCCAATTCATCCAAAAACATCAACGTGAACAAGGTAAGTCATTTGTATCTAGAACAAGAATAAAGCCTGCAAAATACGCCAGAACTGATACCACTGTATTTAGGGTCGTATTAGCCAACCCGCTGACAGCCAATGACATCTTGCATGATGTTCTTCAAGAACAAATGGACATTGCGAAACTGGATAATCAATACCTTCCTAAACTTTACACGTTTGCAGAGCAATATGTATAAACCTTAATATGTAACGCTGGTAGAAGCAGTACCCTCTGCCAGCGTTACACTTTCTTCAACTTATTTTATTTCAAAAATAACCGATAACGATCTAAGATTAACCCTTCTTCTTGGTATCTCGCCACATATTGCATTCCCAACTTCTTTAACACGTTAGCTGAAGCAGTATTTTCAGGCATCACATCGCCAAACACCTCGATCAAATTAAGGTGCTGTTTTGCATATTCAATGCAAGCCAAGTTTGCTTCAGTCGCAATGCCTTTCCCCCAATAATCAGGGTGCAAACGATACCCTATATCAACAAAGCGTGTTTCTTGCTTAAACCCGCAAAAACCTATCACCTTCCCCGTGTCTTTCAAAGCTACTGCCCAACGTGCAAAACCGTGTGTTGCATATTCTTTCAACCAAATATTATTAATAATGCTCAAGGCATTTTCTACGTTGTTGCACACCCCAGCATCACCCGTATACAGGTTAACGACTTTTGGTGCATTAAAGTCGTACACAGACTGAGCATCGTCAACATTGAATTCACGAATAACCAATCTGCTTGTGGTTGTTATTATTTTCATATCGCCTCCTATCTGTATTGGTTTTTATATTAAACAAACCGTAAAATACAAAACAGATACAGTTAATCACCAAAAATACAGTACAGTTAGGTAGCCTTATGGCCTTTTTTAAGTATCAGCAACTCATCGATGATGTTATTGCGCAAATAGATAGTGAGCAACTGACAAACAAACTGCCTTCGGTCAGGGCATTAGCGCGTCATCGCAATATTTCAACGGCAACGGTTGTACAGGCATATCATGAATTAGAAAGACGTGGGTGGATACTGGCAAAACCAAAACAAGGTTTTTTTGTCAATACTTTGCCGAGAACGAAGTTACCTGATTATGGTGTCGCTGTCAGCCATTGCAAAGCAAAGATCCCACTGGTTGAAGCTGTGCAGTTTTCATTTAATGACTCTGCTATTGTGCCGCTATCTTGTACTGCACCAAGTACCGTAGTAGATAATGAAGCCTTATTGAATCGACTCTATAAACAAGCCTTTAAAACGAGACCATTTCAGTTAATCATGGATGACCCGATTGAGGGACTGCCTTCGCTTCGTAAACAACTTGCTAGTCATCTATCTCACGCCCAAGGACGGGTTAGCGCGGCAGAATTACTGATCACCAATGGCCGAAAAGATAGCTTACAGATCGCGCTGCTGGCCAGTAACGCATTACAGTCTCCCATCGCTGTTGAATCCCCAACATCTTTCTACTTTCAAGCTATGCTGTCACAATATCAAGCTGAGGTAATTGAAGTGCCAATGCAAACCAATTATCAAGATGAATTAGCATTACTTTCAAAAACTCACCAGCAACGTCCCTTTAAAACCTATCTAGTCAACCCAAATTTTGCAGATCCAACAGGCCGGTTACTCTGCGTAGAAGATAAACGCGCCCTGCTCGTTTGGAGTGTCAAACACCAAGTAACATTAATAGAATATGACAGGGGAGAATTGTATTTCGGTGCAAATAGGCCTGTGTCACTAACACACTTAGTCAGTCATAGTCAGCAACATATAAATTCTCCTGATGCAGAGGTTTTATCTAAAGCCAGAGTCATCAGTATCGGAGACTTTTATGACACGGTATCGCCCACATTTAGCTTAGGTTACCTACATTGCAAAAATACCTACCAAGCATGTTTATTTACCAAACAAACTACTGCAGAGGAAGCAAACGTCGGTTTACAACAGATGATGGTGCAATTGATGAGCTCTGGGCAATATATGCAGCTTGTAGAAAAACTTAGGCAAACAATGCGTCAACAAATGCACAGTTTCAAACAACTACTCAGCGCTGAGTTAAACACACTAGCAATGCCTATTTATATCAGCCAACCATCAGGCGGCCCATGTTTATGGTGCAAACTACCTTCAGAGCTAAGTAGTGCAGCACTGTGGGATAAACTAATTCAACGCAATGTTGCTATTGCCCCCGGTAGTATGTTCACCTTTTCGAGCGACTACGACAGCTTCTTTCGGGTTACTTTTGCCCTACCTTGGAATCGGGTCTTTTCTGAAGGGGTAACAACTTTGGGGAAAACTATTTCAGAGTTTGTGCAGCAACCAACTAGAGACAATGGTTAGCTCTTGAAATTTCGTTTACGTAATCAAGAACCCTAGACTTTATAATGGTACCCGAGGCCAGATTTCAACTGGCACGTCTGATTTTCATTAAGAGTTCGAGGGATTTCTCTTCTATGGTTGATGACGAAAAAACGAATACAAAAAAGCCCCAACTTTCGTTGAGGCTTTTATGTCCATCACTCCGAAGAGCTTAATAATGGTACCCGAGGCCAGACTTGAACTGGCACGCTTATTCAGCGAGGGATTTTAAATCCCTTGTGTCTACCGATTCCACCACTCGGGCAAAAGTGTCGTTTCAATCGAAAATCATCAATTAAAACAAAATAGTGGAGGCGCGACCCGGAGTCGAACCGAGATCGACGGATTTGCAATCCGCAGCATAGCCATTCTGCCATCGCGCCATATAAACAATAACCAATCTTTAATATTCATAAAAATTGGAGCGACATATCGGGTTCGAACCGATGACCTAAACCTTGGCAAGGTTTCGCTCTACCAACTGAGCTAATGTCGCTTTTTTCGGTTGCTGGTTAACTTTATTAACTGCTTCCGTTGTCTACGAGGGAGCATTCTACCGATTTAACTTTCTGTGTCAAATGCTGATTTCAGTATATTTAACTGTTTGCACAGTATTTAAACTCATTGTGGTATTTGTGTACTATTCAGCTGTTAAATCTTTCCACGCGGCGATTATATAGGCCAGCATTGACCAAAAAGTAAGAATAGCCGCAATGTAAAATAGTCCAAATGCCACATTAGTTAGCATTTCAGTTGGCTGCCAAATCAAACCAATAATCGCGATCATTTGTGCTGCGGTTTTATATTTCCCCAACCACGACACAGCAACCACACCTCGCTTACCAATTTCAGCCATCCATTCTCTGAGTGCCGAAATCACAATTTCTCGTCCAATCATCAATACTGATGCTAAAGTGAGGAACACATTGTCATACTGCTGAACTAACAGGACTAACGCTGTAGCAACCATCACTTTATCGGCAACCGGGTCAAGAAATGCACCAAAGCGAGTTGACTGATTTAATTTCCTAGCAGCGTATCCATCCAGTGCATCAGTAACTGCAGCTAACCAAAATACGAAAGCTGCGGCAAATGGAGCCCAAGTATACGGGAGGTAAAACAGGACAACAAAGACCGGCAGTAAGACTAAACGGAAAAATGTTAATGCTATAGGTAAATTAAACGGCATTAGATAAACCAATTTTATAGAAGCAGCGCCAATCTTGCCTTAATTTTACCCTGCCCGCAATGCATCATGGATTGTTTGTGCCATTTCTAAGCTAATTCCAGGCACTTTTACTAATTCAGCAATGCTTGCCGCTTTCACCTCTTGAATACCACCAAGGTGTTGTAATAAGGCTTTACGGCGTTTAGGGCCGACACCAGCAATTGACTCTAAAGTTGAAGTATTACGTGTTTTCTGACGTTTATTACGATGCCCCGTTATTGCAAAGCGGTGAGATTCATCCCGAATATGTACCATGAGGTGAAATGCCGGAGAATCATTGGGTAATTCAAACTGTTGTTCACTACCACCAATCAAAAAGGTTTCAAGCCCTTGTTTACGCCCTTCCCCTTTAGTCACACCAATTAAAAGTGGAGCAACGTCTAGATGCTGACATTTATCATCAACAATCTTTTGCGCCACTCTTAACTGGCCTATGCCACCATCAATAAACAAAATATCCGGCACCTTGCCATTAGCATCAATTTTATCAAAACGGCGAGATATTGCTTGTTGCATAGCAGCATAATCATCGCCTGCAGTAATTCCATTAATGTTATATCTGCGATAATCAGCTTTATGTGGGCCTTCTCGATTAAACACCACGCATGATGCTACCGTGCTCTCCCCCATGGTATGACTGATATCAAAACATTCCATTCGGTTAATCTGGCGAGTAAGCTCTAAAGCTTCTTCAAGTAATTGGAAGCGTTGTTCAACCGTTTTCTTATGGGATAGACGTGTTGTAACGGCATTGTGAGCATTGGTCTCAGCTAAACGTAAAAAGCTGGCTCTTTCACCGCGCACATTAGTCTTTATTTCTAATTTCTTTTCTAGTGCAGCTTCGATAGCAGATTGTAATGTTTTTAGCTCATCAAACTTGTGACTTAAAATTATCTCTTTTGGTATTGTGCGTTGAATATCTGCATTGAGGTAGAACTGACTTAAAAATGAATAGAGTACTTCATCCAGTTCGGTTTTAGCTGGTATGGTCGGATAGTAGCTGCGAGACCCAAAGATTTTACCGTTACGAATAAACATCAAGTGAAAGCAAGCAACCCCCGAGGCGTAATGTGCACCAATCACATCCATATTACCACTATGATTAGATACCTCTTGCTGTTCAGCCACTTTCCTCAATGCGGTAATTTGGTCTCGGTAACGGGCAGCTTGCTCATAGTGCATATCAATGGCTGCCGATTCCATTTTAGCGACCAACTGACTAATAACCTGCTGATCTTTACCTTTAAGAAATAACTGGGCCAATTTTACCTGTTCGTGATACTCATCATCACTGACCATAGCAACGCAGGGAGCGCTGCACCTGTCTAATTGGTATTGCAAGCAAGGTCGAGAACGAGATTTATAATACAGGTCTGCGCACTGTCTTATAGGAAACAGTTTTTGCATTAAATGTAAACTTTCCCTCACGGCTCCACCATTGGGATAAGGACCAAAATATTGGCCTTTTTCACGTTTTGCACCGCGATGATAAGCGAGCCTTGGGTGTTTATGGCCACTCAGCAGAATATAGGGGTATGATTTATCATCTCTTAACAGCACATTGTATTTAGGCATGTACTGTTTGATGTAATCATTCTCAAGCACTAATGCATCTGTTTCACTGTGGGTCACAGTGACATCAATATCTTCAATATTGGCAACCAGCGCTTGAGTTTTTACATTAGGTAGGTTTACCCGAAAGTAAGAGGTTAATCGTTTTTTTAAATCTTTTGCTTTACCAACATATATGACCTGCTTTTGCTTGTCATACATACGATAAACTCCCGGTTGGGAAGTCACGGTTTTTAGGAATTCGCGGGCATTAAAACTGTTTGGCATAAAGAGAGTCAAGCAGCGCTAACACGCTGCTGTATTTTAGAAAGAGCCAGTATCGAGCATTTTATAACGGATAGCTAAACGGGTGAGTTCAACATCACCACTGATATCCAATTTAGCAAACAAACGATAGCGATAACTATTAACTGTTTTTGGGCTTAAATTCAGCTTCTCAGAAATATCGTTAACTTTTTCACCATTGGTAATCATTAACATAATCTGCAATTCACGCTCTGACAAAGAGGTAAATGGATTTTCATCGGTATGGCTAAATTGACTTAACGCCATTTGCTGGGCAATTTCAGGCGATAAATAGCGTTGCCCACGTGATACTTGCAAAATAGCTCTGATCACTTCCGGAGAAGTAGAGCCTTTAGTTAAATAACCTGATGCTCCGGCTTGCATTACCTTAGTAGGGAATGGATCTTCAGTTTGAACAGTTAACACAATAATTTTTGCGTCAGGCTGAAAACGTAAAATTTTACGCGTAGCTTCAACTCCTCCCATTCCAGGCATATTCATATCCATTAAAATGACATCAGCTTCATTTTGGCGAGACCACTGCACAGCAGTTTCACCATCAGGAGCTTCTCCCACCACCTTAATGCCACGCTCATCTTCTAATATACGACGGATCCCTGTGCGTACGAGTTCATGGTCGTCAACAAGATATACAGAAATCACCAAAAACCTACCTATTATTCATATTTAAACAACAGAGTTGAATAAATTTATTCTTATTAGAAATTGCATTGTTTTAGACAAAAATCATAAGCAATTTAGCATTAATTGTATATCTGATAAAGCAAGTTACGACAGTTGAGAATTGATTCAGTTATAAGTACCTAAAAGCGAGTTCAATTACTCTCCTTGAATCGTTAATACTAACTGCCTCGAACCACCATTATTTCTGTGTTCACACAAATAAATCCCTTGCCAAGTTCCCAAGTTCAACTGTCCATGAGTGATGGGTAAAGTGTGGTTAGAGCCAATGATAGTCGACTTAATGTGTGCAGGCATATCATCAGAACCTTCATAAGTGTGCTGATAATAAGGCGCGCCTTCTGGAACAAAATGATCAAAATGGCTTTCAAAATCATTTCTAACGGTAGGGTCAGCATTCTCATTTAGTGTTAATGAGGCTGAAGTATGCTTTATCAATATATGCAATAACCCGACTTTAATATCGGCTATCTCAGGTATTGAGCTAATTATTTCATCATCAATCAGGTGAAAGCCTCTAGGCTTTGGAGATAGGTTTATTTGCTTCTGGAGCCACATATTTTTCTACCCATATGATTTATTGCCCACATCTTACATTTCAAATCACATTAAGTGAAAAGAAAAATAATATATGAGCAATAATATCATAGAGATAGCACGCGCACTCTAAAGCCTATGAAATAGAGCGATTAGGGTACGATCTAGTCACCTGAGTTGTTATCTTCTGTATTAAGTGGCATTGAGTCAATCTCCAACCAGGCAATGAATAACTTATAACCCAGCGCTAACACAACCGCTCCCACGAAGAGCCCAACAATGCCCGACATAATCATGCCACCAATCGCGCCAAGAAGAATAACCAGCATAGGTATATCAACACCACGCCCCATCAGTACCGGTTTCAAAATAGCATCACTACCACTGACCAGCACCGACCAAACTAAAAAAATGGTTGCTACAGTGGTACTTTCTACAGTAAACACAAAGGCTGCTAAAGGGCCTAAAATAATAATGGGAGGCAATTGCACAATAGCTAAAAGCAAAACAGCTAGCATCCAAATCGCTGTACCGGGTACATCAACAAACACTAAACCTAAGCCAGCCAAGGTGCTTTGAATAATCGCGACACCTATTACGCCTTGAACCACACTTCTTACGGTGGCGACGGTAAGGGCTTGAAAGTCTTCTCCATGCTTACCTGCAAGGCGGACGGCTACTTTGTGAGACATCTCGCTAGAAGTAGCTGCACCTTTCATAAATACGCCAGCAATGATGATAGAAATAATAAACTGTAAAAATGTTAGACCAAAGCCACCCAACATCGAGGCGAGTGATGACGTCATTGACTTCAACTTTTCACTATTCGCTTGAATCAGTGACTCTAAATTAGAAGATGCACCTAACCAAAACTGATATAGCTTCTCACCGATAAGTGGCAGTTCAGCGACGGATTCTTTTGGTGGAGGAATGACTAATGTACCTTCACTCACTTGCGCCACAAAGTCAGTGGTACCAGTAATCAAGGTGCCAGAAAATGCAACAACAGGCACAATAAGAATGGCTAAGGCTATCAATGTTACTATTAAGCTTGATTTCCCAACGGAAAGATTCAATTTTTTCGACAACATCAATACCACCGGGTAAAGTGTAATCGCAATAATCGCGCCCCATAATATTGGCATAATAAATGGTCTAATGATGTTAAAGCACCATAGGATCATCAAAAAAATCAATGCAACTTTGATGGAAGCTTCAATGGCAAACTCGCTAAACTTTGCTTTGGTAAGCTGTGTTTTACTGTCAGACATAGAAAATCCTTACTCTATAGTAAAAGGGGAACCCCTAAGTTTTTAACCAGCGCCACTGCCGAGTTTCTAAGAAAAAAGACATCACTATCATGTAAACACTCACCATGAATATTTGTGCAATGCGAATGTAAAAGCTGTTGGCCACATCCGCATCAGAGGAAGTGACAGCAGAACAAAGCAATACTAATAAGGTTGAGAAAATAGTAGCAAAAATTGGGGCTTTTTCAGGGTTATGATAAATTTTAGTAGCAAAAAATATTGCTAATAGCATCATGAAACCCACATAAAAAATCAGTGATGGTGAAATAACTATCACATTATAAAATGCAATCGCCAAAATACCGCCAATCACATTGGTAATGAGCAAAAACAAACTCACTTTAACTGTATTATTCTCAGTCGTTTGCAACGATAAAATAGCAATGAAAATCATCGTCAGAAGTGCATCAGTAATTTGCAATATATAGAAAACGCAAATCACTGGATATGCTAGTACTAACGCCTTAAATGCCGCATTTTGTCTAGATTCAGAAGATAGCTCCGGCGCATTTAATTCATCTTTCTCAGGCGCTAAATCAGGCAGTATCACATGAAATAGTGAGAAAATAATGACCGCGACTAAACCAGAAAGCCCCAATCCAAACGCGACAATACCCGCCATACCTGGGTGTAACACCGCCATGTATGGCAACAGCAAAGTTGCGATAATCACCATTAATGCAAAGAAGTTCCACCGAGGATCACTGAAAAGGTAATACGCCCATAACATGGCAATGGCAATGACTGGCATTAGCACCGCAGGATATTGAACTGGCCCAAAGGTCACGACCCAAGCAATAAAGCCAATAACCAACATTGACGCCAGCAATTCATAGAAGGTCTGCAACGTAGGCGCCTGTCTGTCGACTAAAAACTTAGCCACAAATACAGGAACGATAAAAGCTAAGGGCCAAGCCACCAAGGCTGATACCAGAATGGCAACCCCCATAGCGAGTGTAAAACGTAACACTCGCCGGGTGACTATCAGCTTTTGTGAATCCACATCCGTGGTTTGAGCTAACGCCTTATCTGACATATGAGAATAGGCTCACGATACGTATCCAAAGCTTACCAAGCACATTCAATAAACCATTTTCATCTGTATAAACAATCACATCAGCTTGCCCACCGACGCGCTTTAGCCCTTTGGCCACCTCAGGGTCAAATTTAATGGTCACAGGAAAGCGCTGTGATTGCCTTAACCAACCTGTTTGCTCAGAAGGTTTAGCCAATTTACCGGTTTGCTCATTTTGCCCCCAATCAACACCATAATCGATGTAAGCCACTTCACCTTGGAAGACTTTTCCAGGTGCATAATCTAAGGCAAACTCAACTTTGTCGCCCGGATTAATATTACCTAGACTGTTCTCCCTAAAGCTTGCTTCAATCCATATATCGTCTGCAGAGATAAAGGTCATAATTGGCTGACCTGCTGCAGCATATGCGCCCTCTTTTAATCTAAAGTTAGAAGCAACCCCCTGAGAAGGTGCACGTATATAAGTCCGCTCAAGGTTTATTTGAGCCTGCTCAAGTTCTAACAATGCTGATTTAACATTCGTATTATTTTCACCCTCTGCACCAAGACGCTCTACAGCTTTAGCTAAATCAGCTTGTGCACTGGCAACACCAGCTTCAGCACTGGTAAGTTCCGCTCTTGCATTATCCCCTTCTGCTTGAGACATAACACCGGTTTTAACCATTTCAAATACGCGCTCAGACTGTACTTTGGCATTCTCATAGTTGGCTTCAGCACTTTTAACTTTTGCCTCAGCGGCACTCACACTGGCAGTGAGTGCTCCCATATTCTGACCCGCTCGAGTCACTGTCTGTTCGGCTTTAGATAAGGCAATTTCGTAGTCTTTCGGGTTAATACGTGCCAATACATCATTTTCTTGTACTAACTGATTGGGAATAACCGATATTTCAACTACTTCACCTGATACTTCGGGGGTAACGGGAACGACATAACCACGCACACGACCTAAATCAGAAAGAGGAATAAAGCGATCTGCTACCAATTGAAAAACAAATACACTAAATACCACAGCTAAAATGATATTTGTCGCTTTGCGAATTTTATTCGTTTTTTGTTGTGCTTGAAGGTTTGCCTCTTGATTAATATTTTCGGCTTCCGCAGTTTCTTCGGCGGGGTTATCATGATTAATCTGTTGCGGCTTTTCTGACTCGGTTGAATCAGTTTTAGATGGTTCGTTATTGACGATTTCAGAGTCTTTCTGCTCGTTGCTCATCGTAATTCATTCCTTGATAAAAATGTCTGTGCATCCAGTTAAACCTATTCAATTAATGGCTAAGATTGCATAGAACACTCATGCTTGACACACATCTGTGCAGTTCTGCGATTTCAATAAGCTATTAAATTAAATGGAATACCTTGCTTCTTTACCACTTAAGTTAACAAACCCATCATAATGTTACAAACAGTTCGCATGTGTAAATCAATAAATTAACTCAGGTGATAGCTTTACAACAAAATATAACTGGACACTACTAGCATTAGAGAGAGGACGGAAAGTAAGAGAGGATACGGAGCAATATAAATGCAAAAAGCCCGCTAAAATAGCGGGCTTTTTGACTGAATATGGCGGAGAGATAGGGATTTGAACCCTAGAGGGGCTACAAACCCCTGCCGGTTTTCAAGACCGGTGCATTCGACCACTCTGCCATCTCTCCGAACGCCGCGAATAATATGACAACCAAGCTAAGCTGTAAAGCCCTAAATGAAAAAAAGCTGACACTTGCCTAGTATTCAACCAACATTAGCTAGCAAATCATATCACAGTTTATCTTATTCATATTTTGTAAGTGAAAAGCGGTAAGTTAATGCAAGATAGCATCTTTATACCGATAAAATAGAAGGATATTAATCAGCTAAATCCCATAAGGATAGCCTCAAAAATCCGACGCAAAAATTCAAATATGCTACTATCGGCCTAATGACTACTCGACAAAGCTTTTATTAGACCTTATGACTCAAACCTGTTTACCCAGCTCTGCACTCGCGCCGCAATTTAACCTTCCAGCGCAATTAAGCTCATCTATCTATTCAAGCCATCTACTACTCGGCCAACAAAGAGTCGTTGATAGCTTCGTTTTGTGTTCAAAGCTAGCTGAGCAACATTTATTCCTCGCAGATTTTCCGGGCGTAAACCGTGTTAAATTCATACAAGCTTTAACCTTACAGGCATCGACACCAAGTGATGCCTATCTAGTTGCCAGTAAACAGAATGGCGATACCAGTTTTCATTGGCAAGATATGGTGGTTCCAGAAAATGTAGGCACTATTACCGTTAAGGATGAGTTATTT
The DNA here is from genome assembly GCF_043643735.1 of Shewanella maritima. Taxonomy (GTDB): domain Bacteria; phylum Pseudomonadota; class Gammaproteobacteria; order Enterobacterales; family Shewanellaceae; genus Shewanella; species Shewanella maritima_A. Next base: position 9,617 of record NZ_JBHZSM010000019.1, on the reverse strand, counting down.
ACCTACTTGCACGGCAAAATCACTCGTGCTCAGTTAATTGGTAAGGTGACCAAAAAAGCAAATGCCACCCAATATGAAGCAGGCGCACTGGCCAAACACCATTATGTGTACATTTGTGTGGAATCTTTATGGAAACGCGAAAAACTGTGGGAGTTGTTAGCGCAAATTATTGAAGATGGCCAATATAGTGTAAACAGCGAACTTGCCCCTATACCGCTAAATTGCAAAATAGTGCTGGTAGGTTCAAGTTTGTTTTTTAGCCATTTGAGAGAAGAAGACAAATTGTTCATGAAACAATTTGCTATGTTAGCTGAAATGAATCACGAGTTGGATTTAACTAAGCACAGTGAACATCAATATATGCAGTGGCTTCAAGCAATTGCGGAAATTGAGCAAGTTCAACTCGACATATCTGCCATCAGACCTTTGCTTTGGTATAGCGCCAAAATGGTGGAGCACCAACAACGCTTGAGTCTTAACATGATTGCTATGGGACAACTAATAGCGCAAGCCAACGTTTATTCTAACGAAACACAAGTGTCAGCCAAAGCCGTTTCGACCGCAATAGAGAAGCAAATCGAACGTCATAATAGCTCTGAAGAATATGCAGCTCAAAACTTTGATGACAAATTTATCACGCTTCCAACCGATGGTGACATGATAGGCCAGATAAACGGTTTAACCGTTATCGATACCGGTGACTACAGCTATGGCGAACCAGCAAGAATTTCAACCACGGTGCATTATGGTGATGGAGAAGTGGCAGATATTGAACGTAAGTCAGAATTGGGCGGCAATATTCATGCAAAAGGCATGATGATCCTCTCTGCTTGCTTATACAGAATTTTTGGCCGTGATGCCCCGCTACATTTAAATGCCAACATTGTGTTTGAACAGTCATACCAAGAAATTGATGGTGACAGTGCTTCATTAGCGGAATACTGTTGTTTAATGTCAGCGATTGCTGAGACGCCCATTCTTCAGAGTTTTGGCGTCACAGGAGCGTTAGACCAATTTGGTAATGTTCAAGCTATCGGCGGCGTAAATGAAAAGATTGAAGGCTTTTTTAAATTATGTAAACGCCGTGGATTAACGGGCAAACAAGGTGTAATTATACCCCGCGCAAATATTCTGCAATTAAACCTTGAGCCTGAAGTCATTATTGCGGTCAATGAACAACAGTTTTTTATTCATGCCATTGATCATATGGATCAAGCTGTTGAACTCTTGATGCAACTCCCCGCAGGTGAAGCAGATGAGCATAACACTTTCCCTGATTCGTCTCTTTACGGCAAGGTTCAACAAAGGCTTGATAGATTAGCGGGACATGAAATTGAAGCGGAAACTCCCTCATTTTTAGCTCGAATACTGAAAAGATTGCGCTCAACAGAGTGATCGGAGTTGTTTAGCGTACACGTGTTCGCTATCTTGTTGCCATCTTATAGCGTATAGAGTGGTATCGAGTTAAATGGAAAAAGCGAACAGTTTCACTAAAGAGCAGTTAATTGCTTGTGGTCATGGTGATTTATTAGGCCCAAATCGTCCTCGTCTTCCCATTGATAATATGCTGATGATTGATCGCATTGTCACAATTAATGAAGATGGCGGTGATTTTGGTAAAGGCGAAATTGTCGCAGAATTAGACATTACTCCAGAACTATGGTTTTTTGACTGCCACTTTGCTGGTGATCCTGTCATGCCAGGTTGTCTTGGCTTAGATGCAATGTGGCAATTGGTTGGTTTTTTCCTAGGCTGGGAAGGTGCTGAAGGTAAAGGACGCGCTTTAGGGGTAGGTGAAGTCAAGTTTACTGGCCAAGTACTGCCAGAAGCTAAAAAAGTCACTTACAAGCTAAACATTAAGCGAAAAATCCACCGTAAACTCGTCATGGGTATTGCTGATGCGGTAATGGAAGTTGATGGTAGAGAAATATACTCAGCAACCGATCTGAAAGTTGGTATTTTCCAAGATACCTCAACATTCTAAATATCGAATGTGACACTTTACAACACTAAAATGCCCTCAAAACACGACTGCTGTTTGAGGGCATTATTCTTTCCTTTTTGAAAAATTTATTTATTAAACAATCCACTCAAGCGACCGTCAGTCCCTTCACGCCAACCACCTAACCATTGTGATTTAGAATCCAGATTAGCGTAGGGACAATTATCTTTAGATCGACCTCCAATCCCTGCCTGAAACCCCTTCGAAAAAGCTCTATCTAAACGATCTCTTTTTTGTCTTTTCATGCAAAACGTCCTCTAAAAATTGTTCCATGAAACCCAACTTGCACTTGGCAAATCTTTGCTTCACCTCTAGAAATAGATCGATTTTTAAACAAGATCAATCCCTATTTTGATCAAGTTCATGCCTAAATTGATTAAGGTATTGAGATCTGAGTTAAAAATAAATTGATCGATTTTTGCTCGATATTTTTACCAGTTTGGTCTACTTCAATTTTGAACACTCTGTTCAAAAATACAGCTAAAAGAAGCTCACAAAAAACTTGGAAGGAGAAAAGATTGGTAATAGGAATCCTCGATATAGGGCGAGTAAATACAAGAGCGCTTTCACAAGAACTTGAATTAAGAGAATTCAATAGAACAAAACGAATATAACAGCATTAACTATAAGTTAAGCCAGTCAACAAACCACCTCCTGTAGAAGGTAGCTTTGTGTTTGCCCCCGTAAATGGACGTTTCAGCTATTTTGTAGCCTCAATGACACCGATAGACGATTAGATTTAAAGCCGTTGAAAGCATGGATATTTTCATCGAGCTTTTTTAAAACCAAGGAAGGGAATGTGCTTACTGCGTCATTAAATGTGATTGTATAAAACTAACATGTCATGTAAGCAGAAAATGACAGTTAAGCCTATTGAATGATAATCAACGAATGAAGTAGGTGTTTTATGGGGCTGAAAGTAAAAAACGGTAGCAAAGTCATTTGCTACCGCTCGATGATTTTAGTTAATACAGCGTCGGCTTGTGGTTTATTTTGCCCAAGTAAAGCGTCGACGCATCCACAATAACGGTAAAGCAAGTAACCATGCCAAGCTAGCTGCCCCTTTGCGCTCATAAGGGGTTTCTTCTTCGCGATCTGATACGGTACAAGCTTCACCATTTACCGGTTTCATCACCACCATACGAGGAATGGTGGACGTTAATGGCTCACCATTAGCGTTCAATTCAAAAAACGGCTTGTTGTTTTCACCTAGTATTAGATTGCCATCTTCGTCATACTGAAAAGTTGGCTTACGGATGAAAGCAGTACCTACAATTGTTCCATCTTCGTTAATTCCATTAGCCTCAACAACATAAATTTCAGAGTCATAGGTTAACCGCTCGCCAGTACCATCAATAACCGTGACTTGTCTGCGCTCCCAATCCTGCCCATCATTTAGCATATAACCTCGCGATTCACAGGTTAGCAACGCATTAATGTTCGAAAAAGACTCATCATTGTGATTATATAAAAAGCCAGCTTTCGGTCTTGGCTTTTCTTTATCGAAAGTCACTTCAATATTACCTACAACCTGACCTAGGCTATTAATGTCCTTTGGACGGCTACTGAGATCCGATAAACCTGCTAAAAAGTCATCAGGTGTAATCACTTCTGCATCAGGGTTAGTCGTATCATAAATGAAGAACTTTTCACGTTGATAACCATTGATATAGCGCTCATAAGAGCCTACAAGTAAGCCGCTATCGTTGACATCATAGGCTATTGAACGAAATATATCGTCAATCATCGGTACCCAGTTATATTCATACTCTCCAGCTGAATTTTTCGACCAAAATGCCGCATCTTGACGTAATTTATCACGGTTATCATTTCGATAAACATGAGAACGCCCTACAACGATGTCACCTTGAGGATTGATACCCAAACCTTGAGCAACAAAAGTAGAGGTAGAGTCATCATCTGGCGTTAAACCAAGCTCAAGTTCAGTAAACTCAGGTACGCCATCTTCATCTAAAACGTCTAAGTCCCATACACCAGCTCTCATTTGGTATTGAATAGCAACAAAACTACTATTTGTATCGGGATATTGTAAGTTTTGAATACAGGCTTCAAGTGGAACAGGATTATCTTCATCAGAAGGCTCTAATGATTGCTCAACACAAGTATTAATGTACGATTTACTTTGTTCCGCAATATCAGTTGTTGCATAACCTACAGCAATATTATCATTGTTTACCGAAGCTATAACGGATGCACCACCGACATTAACTTCTTGCTCATCAAAGTCTTCTGTAGCTTCATAAAGGTACGTTGTATAAGGAGGGGGGAGTGTCAACTCTGAGTCATTTACTATTGCTACACCACGGTTTTCAAAATCTCGGTAATACCAAAACTCTTGATCTTCTATTTCCCCTTCATAAGGTAAAGTTCTCTCTTCACCTGTTCTTGCACCAACTTTTACACCAGCATCATTAAGGCCGTAAAAATAAGTATCAATTGAGTTTACAATCAGTTCACCTTCATCATCCCTTTCTGTTGGAGGAGTTGTACCCGCAATACTAAAAAATTCGGGATTCCAAGGCGTTTCAAGATGGTTTTCTTCAGCAGTGAAAGTAAAGTTATTCGCTTGAATAGGTAAATAAACGGAATAAGTAATACGCTCTTGAGGCAACAAACCATCTTCGACGTCGATTAAATCATCATCAAAGTCATCATCAGACAGCTTTCTCTTACCTTTAGATACACCAATAAGTTCATCATTAGCATTCACGCCCATAGCGTAACCATTACGCGTGCCTTCAATAGTACCGCTTAAGTCGATTTCAACGAGGCCAGTATCTGGGTTTACGGTTTCTTCAATATTAAGGATTTCGTAGACAGGTGCTGCTTGTACTTGGCTTAATGAAGCAATCACACCTAACGCAACCAGTGATATACCTCTATTCAACTTTAACTTCATGTAATAATTCCTGTTTTTATTATCCGCTACTTTAACGACTCGAGCTCTTCCCATCGTTCAAAGCAGGTTTCTAACGCTTGTTCTTTTTCCGCTAACGCTTGTAACTGAGCATTAACGGTATCTTGTGTTTGGTTGTAAAACTCGGGGCTATTAACTGCTTCCTGCAGTGTTTCAATCTCTTGCTCTAATTGTTCCATTTGCGCAGGTAAAGCTTCTAACTCTCGTTGTAACTTATATGAAAGTTTTTTTGCAGCCTTTTCTGGCGCTTTAACAGGCTTTTCCTTTTGAGGCTGTGCAGTTTGGACAACAGTTTCTGTCTCGGGTTCCTCAGTATAAAATTTTGCCCCCTGAGCAACGGCATCCTGGTAACCGCCAACATACTCTGACCAATGTCCATTGCCAGCAAACCACCAGCTACTGGTTACGGTATTATCGATGAATGCCCTATCATGACTAACGATTAACAGAGTACCTTCATAATCAGTCAATAAAGACTCGAGTAACTCAAGTGTTTCAATATCAAGATCATTGGTTGGTTCATCGAGAATAATTAAATTAGCTGGACGTAACAGTAACCTGGCTAACAAAAGTCGGTTTTTCTCACCGCCAGATAACGCTTTCACTGGCGTTCTTGCACGCATAGGTGAGAACAAAAAGTCCTGCAAATAGCTCAATATATGCCGGTCTTGACCGTTAATTGTTACCGTGCTTTTGCCTTCGCCGACGTTTTCTTCAACAGTCTTCTCAGGATCTAGCGCTTCACGATACTGATCAAAATATGCAACTTCAAGCTTGGTTCCGACTTTTATTTCACCTGATTGTGGCTGAAGTTGCTCAATCAACAGTTTTATCAATGTTGATTTACCGCAACCATTTGGGCCAATCAACGCGATACGATCGCCACGCATAACAGAAGTAGAGAAGTTATTGACCAAGCTTTTCTCTGGAATACTGTAATTGATGCTCTTTACATCAAACACCAGCTTACCTGAACGTTCAGTATCAGATACCGCCATCTTAGCGTTGCCTTGGCGATTGATCCGCGCTGTTCGTTCTTGCCTTAATGCTTTAAGGGCACGAACGCGGCCTTCATTACGTGTACGGCGGGCTTTAATACCTTGGCGAATCCATGTTTCTTCTTCAGCTAAACGCTTATCGAACTGGGCATTTTGTTCTTCTTCTACCCTTAGCCACTCTTGTTTACCGGCTAAGTAAGCTTGGTAATTACCAGGCCAATTGGTTACCACGCCGCGATCAAGGTCCACAATGCGTGTCGCCATGCGCTGAATAAACCCACGGTCGTGACTGACAAAAACAATCGCGCCTTTATAGTTAAGGAGAAATTGCTCTAACCATTCAATAGTATCAATGTCGAGGTGGTTTGTCGGTTCATCTAATAGCAATAAATCAGGCTCGCTCACTAGCGCTCTTGCAAGTGCGACTTTGCGCTGCCAACCGCCTGATAATTCACTTAAGGGCTTATCGGCATCTAACCCAAGCAACTGACAAGTTTGTACAATGCGAGAGTCGAGCTGCCAACCATTATTATGATCAAGGGCTTCTTGTAGGCGTTGCATGCGTTTGAGCATCTGTTCCATTTTCTCTGGAGATGCTTCCGCTATATCGTGAGACAGTTGGTGGTATTGCTCGAGCATTTCACCAATCTCTTGTAACCCAGCTGCAATATAGGCATAAACAGTCCCCTGCTCTGCTTTAGGTGGGTCTTGCTGTAAGCGGCTAACATTAACATCAGTGGCAATATTAAACTCACCGTCGTCAAGCAGAACATCACCGGATAAGACTTTCATTAGACTGGATTTACCAGCGCCATTTCGTCCAACGATACATACACGTTCACCAGGTTCAATGGTAAAATCTGCATTTTGTAATAATGGCGTGTAACCGTATGCTAAAGAGCCATTATTAATTCGAACAAGACTCAATCTAAACTCCTATGAATGCTTGTAGTTGGTCTAATTCAAACGGCCAGCATAAAGCTTGTTTGCCATCAGAAAAAACCGGAATAGTGGTACCATATAGTTCAGCGAGCTGTGAGTCTTCACAGATATCGATGTATTGATAGTTAATGTTGAGTTGGTCAACTAATACTTTAGCCAACTCACACAAGTGGCAACCATCGGTATGGTAAAGGGTAAACTGACGATTATGCATGGGTAATTTGCCACACGTTATGAATGTGCGGATTACGCTTATAATCAAGCGGTAAACATTGGTCATCAATGTTGCTAACTTTGACACCCAACTTATTCAAACCATCCACGTCCATTTTAAATTTGCGCTTGTTGTTTGAAAATATAATTTCACCATTTGGTGCAAGCAATTTAATCAAATCCGTCAGCATTGCAAGGTGATCACGTTGCACATCCCAGCTATCTTCCATTCGCTTTGAATTTGAGAATGTTGGTGGGTCGATGAAAATTAAGTCAAACTGCTTATCATCGTTATCTTTAATCCATTGCAAACAATCTGCTTGAACAAACTGATATTTTTTATTTGCTAACCCATTAATGGCAAAGTTTTCTTTTGCCCAAGTTAGATAAGTATTTGACATATCAACAGTCGTGACACTGCTAGCGCCACCTAATGCTGCATGCACTGACGCTGAACCAGTATATGAAAACAAGTTCAGTACATGTTTACCTGATGATTTTTTCCCAACGAGTTTGCGTGTCACACGGTGATCTAAAAATAGGCCGGTATCTAGATACCCTGTTAAATTCAATTTAAAGCGAGCATTGTATTCTTGAGTAATGACTTCTAACTTTTGCTCATCAAGCTTTTGATACTGACTCGTACCCTTTTGGCGCTCACGTGTCTTTAAGGTAATGTTATCAGGACTAATGCCTAACGCATTTGGCAATGCTAACAATACATCGCTGATGCGACGTTTAGTTACAGCTTCAGGAATGGTCGCTGGCGCTGAGTATTCTTGAATCACCACATAGTCAACATACTTATCAATGGCGACATTGTATTCAGGTAAATCGGCATCATAGATGCGGAAACTATCTATTCCCTCTTTCTTAGCCCACTTATTAAGCTGTTTCATATTTTTGCGAATACGATTGGCAAATGCCGGTGCGATATCACCCACATCCACGCCATCAGGTAACTGCGGTGCATTTCTACGGGTACTTTTAGCGTGTAAAGTGTATAAATTAAATGCACATTCAAGCGCACCATTAAACATCTTCATTTGCTTATCGGCTTTTAACTTCAATGATGAAATAAGCTCGACATCGCTACACAACATAGCCACTTTCCAGCCACCAAATGATTTCTTAAAGTTATCGCCCAACTGATAATACAGTTGCAGTAATTCAGTAATGCTGCCTAAACGTTCACCATAAGGCGGATTAGAAATTAAAAAGCCCGTGGCTTCTGGCGGTGTCACGTTAAGTGCATTGGCAACAGAAAATTCAATAAACTCCGCAACACCGGCATTTTGTGCATTTCGTTTAGCAAGCGCGACTAATCGAGAATCTATATCTGAACCATAAAACTTAATATTACAGCGTGTTTTGCCTAATGAGGCTCTTGCTTGTGCTTCATCTACAATGTTTTGCCACAAAGTGGGGTTATGGCTGCGCCAATTTTCAAAACCAAAACTTTGACGTTGTAAGCCTGGTGCAATATCTGCCGCCATCAGCGCCGCTTCAATTAGCACTGTTCCACTGCCACAAAATGGGTCCATCAAGGTAGTAGGTTCTGCTTGCCAACCTGAACGCGCTAACATGTTTGCTGCTAAATTTTCTTTTAAAGGCGCTTCACCTGTTGTTGCCCGGTAACCGCGCTGGTGTAATGCTGAACCTGAGAAATTCATAGCAATCGTGACTTGACCATTGCGGTAATGAGCATCAATTTTAAAATCTGGATTGACGCGTTCAACATCAGGACGACGTTCACCGTCATCTCTGAAACGGTCTACTACCGCATCTTTAATTTTAAGCGCGCCAAACTGGGTGTTTTTAATGAAACCACCAGTACCATGGAAGTCGATACTAAAAGTGTGCTTATTAGAAAAGTGAGATGGCCAGTCAATACAATATGCAGCATTGTATAGCTGTTCAGGCGACTCGCATTGCCCTTTGTAAATCACTAATACAATGCGACTCGCAAGGCGTGTCCATAAGGTAATACGGTAAGCAAGCTCTAGGTCTGCTGAGAAATACACACCAGCCACACTTTCTTTCACTTCTAGGGCGCCAAACCCTTTCAGTTCATTCGCTAAACTGTATTCAAAACCTTTAGGTGCTGCTGCAAAAAAATTAAACATGTTGGGTCACTATCACCATCTCAAAAATCAGTCGGTTATTATACCTGCATAGCGCCACAATACCCAATGACTTATGCTATTTGTTTGTCGTAAAACACCCCATTCAATTTTATTGCGCCAAACTTTGAGCGACTCACTCTCGAACAAGGTAAAAAGGGTACTCATAGGGAATGAAGCAACAACAAAATGATTACTTTAACAGCAGTCGAACAGCTTTTTTAGATTAAGACTTGCAATGTGACATTCAGGTCGATATAGTTCGCCCCGCTTTGAAGCACAGCGGTAATTCAGTAATGAAATCCGAATTATTTCAAAGTTAATCGGACGCGGGATGGAGCAGTTTGGTAGCTCGTCGGGCTCATAACCCGAAGGTCGTCGGTTCAAATCCGGCTCCCGCA
>NZ_JBHZSM010000018.1:0-72894 GCF_043643735.1 Shewanella maritima | reverse complement strand
CAACACCATGAATGCTAAAAACTAATTTGGCTAAATCAATGCCAATTGCTTTAATTAAGGACATATGGACTCTCCTTGATTGAATGTTTGCACTTTCAATATGGCACATAGCGGCCAATTGGTAAGGGGAGTCCATATCATTCGTTAGCAGGCTTTAATATTTCTTTTGTTGTTGGTGTTTATTTTTTGAATTTATTGCTCGTTGTAAATTCAAAACCTAAATTTGGTGTGTAACTTTTCAATTAATGTTTAATTGCGCAAATTTAATATTGTATTGTCGGGCAGCAATAGATTTTAACTTGTGTTGTAACAAATTAAATTTGCTTTTGGGTATGTTGTTTAATTTAAGCATGGTGCTTTTAAGTTGCTGTTAAATCAAACCTATTGTACGCTGCAACTTGGTCTTTATTAAAGGCAGCTAACAAGCAAATAAACAGGGACACTGCTATTCCCCCGCTTTAGTGGACACCTCCTCATCACTTTGAGGAGGCAAAAATGCCCAAATATACCCAACCAAGAAAAACCTGGTTTTACCCAGTAAAGTTCAAAATCAAAGCCGTCAAATTAAGCTTACGAGACGATGTCATGTCAAAGGAAGTTGCAGAAGCACTCGATATCCATCCGTTAATGCTAAGTCGTTGGCGAAAAGAGTATAAAGAAGGTAAGTTTTCTAAAGTACCTCGCTACCAAAGCAGCAATCAAATTATGAGTAAGCTACCTACTAAAAGTGAACTGAATGCACTTCAGAAATTAAAGAAAGAAAACGAGCGGCTTAAGCTGGAGAATGATTTGCTAAAAAAGTGGCAACGGTATCTGGCGGAAGTACATCAGAACGATTTGGATTCATCCAAAGGTTCGGGCAAACCTTAGGCGTTAAATACCTGTGTTCTTGGCTTAATGTTTCTCGTAGCGGTTATTACGCTTGGCTTAAGCGCCCGATATCTAACCGTCTACTTTCAGACGCGAACTTATTGTCAAAAATAGAACAGGTCTTCAACGCGAATCATCAAACCTATGGTAGCCCAAGAGTATTTCATGCCCTGAAAAAGGAAGGGATAATAACCAGCGAAAAACGGGTGGCTCGATTGATGCGAGAGAATGACTTGAGAGCCCGAGCAATAAAGACCTACAGTAAACCTGCGAAGGTAAAGTTCTTCTATAAAGAAATTGAGAACAAGCGTAAAGACATTGAAAAGCCGACAGAAATCAACCAGCAGTGGTCAGGTGATGTGACTTACTTAAAAGTTGGTGCGCGTTGGCATTATCTAGCTGTCGTTATCGACTTGTACTCACGTCGAATAATAGGTTGGGCGTTTGGCAAAAACAAAACAACAGAGCTCACACTCAAGGCTCTGAGACTCGCGATAAAGAAAAGACAACCAAAAGATAGCGTGCTATTTCACACTGACAGAGGAGCTGAATATCGTGCCCTCGTGGTGCAAAAGTATTTAGCTAATCACAACATAAAACCAAGTATGAATAGGCCTGGATACTGTACAGACAATGCTGAAGTGGAGTCTTTCTTTCACTCACTTAAAGCGGATTTAATTAGAGGGAATAGGTTTGAAAGCAGCAGTAAATTACATTCTAAATTAAAGGGTTATCTCAACTATTTTTACAATAGACAGAGATTGCATTCGAGTTTAGGATATAAATCACCTGTTGAGTTTGAAATGACAGGAAATTGAAACATGGACGGTGTCCACTTTATCGGGTGAAGATCACACGTAACAGTTGGCTTTCGTTCGTTCCTCACTATTTTAGCCAACATTACTTAGCCCATTATTTGGGCGTTAGGCTTCATGTTGATATGGAATGTCAGAATGGACTTTTTGAAACTTAAAATACCACCGTTGTTTGTGTTATTGCTTTGCGCTTCATTGACTTGGTGGCTTAGCGATAGCGGCGAGAATGCGTTATCTCTTATGAGTTTTGGAGTTGTATTTGGACTCTTGCTTGGTTTGCTCGCAGGGTTGGTTTGTTTTTTGGGCGTTTGGGAGTTTAAATCAAGTCGTACGACAGTAAATCCTATGACCCCAAAATCCTCTAGTAGCTTAGTTCAGAGTGGTATCTATAAGTACACACGAAATCCGATGTATCTGGGTTTTGCTATGTTCCTCGTTGCTTGCGCATTTGTACTTGGTAGCTTCAAAGCTTTGTTGGCAACACCTTTGTTTGTTGTTTACATCACCACATTTCAAATTAAGCCCGAAGAAGCAGCATTGGAGCAACTGTTTGGGGGGAGTTATGTTGAATATAAAACAAGGGTACGTCGTTGGCTTTAAGCCTAACAAAGCATTTAAGAATGACTCCGTAACGCGGCGTTATGTGAATGGCGATAAATAACAGGATCTATCCCCAAATTTCTCACTAAAACTCATATGTATAGCAACTCCAATTCAGTAAAATACCTGAATATATTAGTCCTAATTTGGTGAACTATGATCGCAGTAATTTTTGAAGTACAGGTGGCTGAGGGTAAGACTTCTGAGTATTTAGATATCGCAAGTGAATTGAAACCGTTGCTCTCAGACATTGATGGCTTTATATCAATCGAGCGTTTCCAAAGTCTAACAAATGGCAGCAAGGTTCTATCTTTGTCATTTTGGCATGACGAAGAGGCAATTCAAGAGTGGCGTAATCTAGAGTCTCACCGATTTGCTCAATCAAAAGGCCGTGATGGTGTTTTTGAAAACTATAGGTTGAGAATTGCTGGTGTCATCAGAGACTATGGTATGGACATGCGTGCCGAAGCTCCAAAAGATAGTATTGATGTACACGGCTAAAATTCACATAACAAGAGACTAAGGCGTCAATAGCTAATTTTGAGCTTTTGGCGCTTCCCATATTACACCATCTCTTAGCATCGAATTAAGTGTTACAACCATCTTTCTGATACAGGCAATTATTGCCACTTTCTTTGGTTTTCCAGCAGCGACTAATCGCTGGTAAGTTTCTTTGAAAACTGGGTTTGATTGAATCGCAAACATCATTGCCATATATAAGACAGTTCTTATTTGATGTCTTCCTCCCTGAATTTTTCTTTGGCCTTTGAAGCGGCCGCTTTCTTTATTCATTGGGGCTACACCGACTAATGAGCTGGCTTCTTTATTGTTGACATAGCCAAGCTCAGGTAGGTTACTGATGATGCAAGCAGTTTAACCTAATCACTCTTCCAGCATTCAAGCATGAACAGTTTTGTGATGACTTGAAAATGACAAATATAAGCTGAGTACACCGAAATTCCATCAAATCTTGCTCACAACCCTTATCCTCATGCGCCATTGGTCATTCGAATAGATACTGTTACTTGTATCGTCACTAGAAGGCAGCTATCATGTTGATTTATAATGGATGTCTTGATTTTTTGTTTGCTTTTTGGGTTAGTAAAACGATATAAAATAAATGGAGTTATAGATGTTAAGAAAGGGACTACTGTTAATTTCGATACTTTGCCTTGCATCTTGTACGGTAAGAACAAATTTAGGTGGCTACGTGAAGTCACAGGCTCAAACTGAAGCAAGAAGTCAAAGTGTGGAGGTATACGGAGCCAATGAAATTTTTAGCTATAACACAAGGTTCCTTGGTCAGGTTGAATCTGATTTTTGTCAAAATGAGAGGTTTGCTGAGTTACCTTCTAAGAGTCAGTTACAACGAACCTTAAAGGCAAAAGCTCAAAAGCTTGGTGGTAATGGTATCGTTTATGGTCAATGTAAGACAGGGCGTTTTTACACTGGCTGCGATAAATATATGAGCTGCGAAGGTTCGGTTTATTTTATTGAGTTTTAGGCTTTCTTGTTACCTAGCATTCACACATTTACTTCATCAGTATTGGTGCATTTGTAATGGATAACTGAATCTAGAGCTGTTCAGTTATCCAGCTAAGCACTATTCAAATGTTCATACTGTTCAAAGCAAATACACATGAACCTCATACTTCGCTCTAGTACTGAATATGTTTAGTCTAATTGAAGGTGCCATTGTTGGTTAACTTCTTCGCGGAGCTGTTCTCGGAATTTCGGGTGAGCAATAGCAATCAATGCCTCTGCTCGTTCGCGTATTGATTTTGCACGCAGGTTTGCAACACCGTATTCTGTGACTACGTAATGTACATGGGCGCGAGTTGTGACTACGCCTGCACCAGGTGATAACACGGTTGAAATGCGTGATATGCTGCCATTTGCGGCAGTGCTCGGTAAGGCTATGACTGAGCGTCCCCCTTCAGATAAACCTGCACCGCGAATAAAGTCCATTTGTCCGCCAACACCAGAATAAATTTGCGTGCCTAATGAGTCTGCACATACTTGTCCAGTGACGTCTACTTGTAATGCGGAGTTGATTGCCATGACGTTTGGGTTTTTACGTATGATAGCCGTGTCATTTACTTGTTCAATATCCATAAATACAACTGCAGGGTTGTCATCTACATAGTCATAAAGTTTTTGGCTACCTAGCGCAAAACCTGTGACAATCTTGCCAGGATATACTTTCTTTTTTCGGTTGGTGATGACTCCTTGCTCAACGAGTTTGAGTACGCCATCTGAAAATAACTCTGTGTGTATGCCTAAGTCTTTATGCTCGGTTAAACAGGAAAGCACTGCGTCGGGAATGGCACCAATCCCCATTTGTAAACAATCGCCGTCTCGTACTAACTGTGCCACATTTTTACCTATGGCTAAGCAAGTCTCGTCAGTGTCGGCCATAGGATGCTGAGGCAAGGCTTGTGATTGATGATATACCGCGGTAAAGCGCTGATAAGGAATAAACCCATCGCCATGCGTACGTGGCATTAATGGATTAATATGGGCAATGATTTTCTTGGCGGTTTGGCATGCTGCCAGTGTTGCTTCTACTGAAATGCCAAGTGAACACATGCCGTGTTTATCTGGTGGTGACACTTGGATCAGCGCTGTATCAATTGCTTGCTCACCTGAACGAAACAGCTTAGGCACTTCTGATAGAAAAATTGGCACATAGTCTGCGTTGCCATTAGCAAGTAGTTTACGTGTGGGTTTACCACCAAAGAAACATCGATGACGCAAGTGTGGTAATAAGTTAGGTGAACTTAATGATTCAGCGCACTCAGTATGCAACTGCATCAAGGTTAATCCTTCACGGGTGAGGGCATGTTCGGCCAATGCATCTAGCAGCACTTTAGGTGTTGCGCCCATTGAATGAGTCCATAAGGTTTCATGGTTATCAATGATTGATACTGCATCAAGTGCGGTTGTACATACGATTGGCGTCATTTGTTTACCCATTAATATATTGTTATTGGAGTAATCTAATCGTCTAAGCTGGCTCAGTCTATGTTCACGCGTTCAATAGCTCGCTATTATTGAGGTGTAAATGCATTGAATTGTTTACATTGAAATTAACAACATGAATCATGAAATTGTATCAGTTCACATTTAACACAAAGCTGAGGGATGCCTCTCAAATGTGACAAGTTATTTTTGTGACTTGTAATGGGTATTGATATGTAAGTATGTGATTTATATCTACTTCCTAGTGCAAACGCTTATCTAATATGTAGTAATTTGTATCTTCACGGGAAGGTTATCATTTTACCTTGCTACTTTAGCTTATCTTAATTGTATCAATTCTCTGCAAGTTAATTATGCCGTCAATACGAGGTGCAAATAATGGACTTGTTTAGAAACTCAAACAGTGGTGAGGGGCTTATGCCGATACGACAGTCTAAAACAGTAATCAATTTGGCAAGCCAAAGCCTAGATTGGGTGATGGGTAATAATATTCGGCAGGCGCTAAGTTTAAATGATGCGGTTGAACTAACTGATGTTGCTAAGTTACACGTACCTGATAAACCCATTGAAACGCTCTATATACATATTCCTTTTTGCCACACACTTTGCCGTTTTTGTTCGTTTCATAAAGTGAAATTTGATGAGACCTTAGCGCGGCAGTATTTTAGTGCGTTAAGAAAAGAAATTCGCGAAGTCATTGCAAAAGGCTATCGCTTCAATCGGGTCTATATCGGTGGCGGCACAACGACCATCTTAGAAGATGAATTAATCGGCTTGATTGAGCTGATCAAGTCGCTGACGCAAATCCGTGAGGTCTCAACAGAAAGTGATCCTATCTACTTTAAAGAAGGTAACCCGCATTTATTAAAAGGCTTAGTGGACCGTATTTCTGTCGGTGTACAAAGCTTTGATGACAATATTTTGAAAGCCAGTGGTCGGTTTGAAAAATTTGGCAGCAGTTTGCAGCAAGCAGAGTATGTCAGTCGAGCGATAGATGTTATTCCAACAGTAAACTTGGACTTAATGTATGGCTTTAATGTGCAAACTCCAGAGTCGGTTACTAAAGATATTGAGCAAGCAATAAGATTAGCGCCGGAGCAAATTACTACCTATCCACTCACGATCGGTATTGGTAAAAATCGTAAAAAGGCTGGCAAGTTATCAGGTAAAAATGAAGACTTATGGCCGCAGTTTCTAGCGGCTAAACAAGCCATGGGCGATAAATATGTAATGGAGTTCCCATGGACTTATAGCCGAAACAGCGGCCAATCTAACGACAATAAATATGTGTTGGATGGTGAGGATTGTTTTGGTGTGGGCTCGGGTGCTTTTGGCCGATATGGTGAGCAGTTTAGGATTTCAAGTTTTGATATTCCCCATTATATTGAACGTATAAATAAGGGCTTATCAGGAACTTGCTACACCAAACCATTAAGTCAGCAATCATTATTACAGCATCACTTATTGATGATGATGGGGCATGGTTTGCTAGATAATCAGCAGTTCAAAGCTCATACTGGCAAGTCCTTGTGGCAAGCTTTCCCTATTGAATTGGCTTATTTACGCACAATAGGAGCCATCCAAAAACAAGGTGACAACTATACCACCACGACCGTAGGCCAGTTTATCGCATTAAAGATGTTTTCAGGCTTCCTTGCGGGAATGGATTATTTACGCGATCAGGCAAGAGAGTTGCCTACTGCTCAATTGTCGAATGCCCATTTAGCCCAAGACTTTTGTTTACAGTCAAAGGCTATCTAGCTGCCATATAAGTAGATGAACGACTAGCAAAGCTACATCACTCAGATGTAGCTTTTTTATTTGAATAATAAAGTTATCGTCAACAGCTTAACGACTTCTGATAGGTTTGAGTGTCGGTAATAGCATGACCAACCACACGAGTATATAAACCGCAAACGCTATCATCATATATTGAGTCATCGAGATTGATAGGAATGTCCAAGGTGTGTCACTGCACATGCCTGTTGGTTCAAACACAGCCGGTAACCACTTATCCAGTGGCATAAAATCAGGAAAATCAGGGAAGAAAGAACAAGTGGAAAAAGGCGAGGGATTGATCTGCATCTCGTTGAGTTCATAAGCAAGTTTAAAGCCCCATACTGCTGAAACGGCCCAGCCGATCATGCCAACAAACCTCACGAGCCACAGTTTTGGCGCTAACATACCTACAAGGCCTGCAAGCATGAGTCCCAACACGGCTACGCGAACATAAATACACATAACACATGGGTCTAACTTCATCACGTATTGAAAAAATAATGCAGCAAGTTGCAGGGCAAGACCACTTGCAAATAACCAACCCCATGCGTTTCGTGTTTGACTAAAGCGCGCTAACATTCCCAAAATCAATTCCTTTTAGTGATAAAAAACACCCTCATTTGAGGGTGTTTTAAATTTTATTTCAAGCTAAATTTAGTGTCCTGATGTTACAGCATCAGTTATCTCTTTTGCTGAATGGTGCATCAAGATATGAGCATCATACATACTTTGGGTCATATCGACTAGAAGCCCTGATTGAATGGTAAGCACACCGACTACTGAAAGTACGATAGTGTACGGCAGAGCCATCCAAACCATTCGACCGTATGAAAGCCTGATAAGTGGCGCAAGCGCAGAGGTTAGCAAGAACAAGAATGCTGCCTGACCATTTGGTGTTGCCACTGAAGGTAGGTTAGTACCTGTATTAATGGCAACGGCAAGTAGGTCAAACTGATCACGGGTGATTTGGCCATTTAATAGGGCAGTTTTCACTTCGTTAATATAGACAGTACCAACAAATACGTTATCACTAACCATAGATAATAAGCCGTTAGCGATATAGAAAATCACTAACTGCATATTGCCATCATAACTTAACGCCCATGTGATGACTGGAGTAAACAAATGTTGGTCAATAATTACACCCACAATCGCAAAGAATACGGCTAATAGTGCAGTAAACGGCAATGCCTCTTCGAATGCTTTACCTAATGCGTGTTCATCTGTTACACCATTGAATGCAGTGGTCAAAATAATCACAGATAAACCAATTAAACCCACAGAGGCTAAGTGGAAAGCCAGGCCAACGACTAGCCAAACGCCAACTAAAGCCTGAACAACCAGTTTAGCTTTATCTTGTTTGGTGCGGTTTCGATCTTCATATTCAGCGTAATCGCTTAGAATACGGTGAACAGCATCAGGTAATTTTGCGCCATATCCACAAATTTTGAATTTCTCTACCAAGAAACACGTTGCAATGCCGGCAATTAAAACAGGCATAGTGACAGGCGACATACGAATAAAGAATTCACTGAACTGCCAGTTTGCTTGCGCGGCAATAATCAAATTTTGCGGCTCGCCTACCATGGTACATACACCACCTAAGGCTGTACCCACACCAGAGTGCATTAATAAGTTACGTAAAAATGCGCGGAAATCTTCTAGTTCTTGGTCATTAAGTTGACCTTGCTTTTCATTTGTATGGTCATGGGAATTGTTGCAGCTGAAGTCTTTTCCGGAAGCGACTTTGTGGTAGATAGAGTAAAAACCAATGGCAACAGCAATGATGACGGCAATGACTGTGAGAGCATCGAGGAAAGCAGATAGGACTGCTGAAGCAATACAGAACATTAATGACACGACAATCTTAGAGCGGATTTTAGTGATCATTTTGGTAAATGAGAACAGCAAAAGCTGCTTCATAAAGTAAATGCCTGCCACCATAAAGATAAGCAGAAGCAGCACTTCAAGATTGGCTTCAATTTCGTGCAGCACTTGGCTGGGGGAGGTCATGCCGATAAACACGGCTTGTATTGCTAATAATCCGCCAGGTTGTAGCGGATAACATTTTAATGCCATGGCTAACGTGAAAATGAATTCAATCACTAACATCCAGCCAGCAACAAACGGATTAATATAGAAAATTATCGGGTTAATTACTAAAAAAGCCAAGATAGCGTATTTGTACCATTTAGGTGAGTTACCTAAAAAGTTATTAAACAGAGCTAGGCCCGTGGTTGTGGGCATGATTGCCTCTCCAAAAATTGTGTGGTTTCGACTTGCTGCATAGAAACACAGTAGATTATGTCGTTATGATGAATTCGTTGATTTGTCATTGCCAATAGCTGGAATAATTAGTCAACGAAATCAGTTTTTCATTACAAATAAAGTCTACTCACGTTTGTCAGTGTTAAATTGTTTCTATATAGCCTATTTTCGGGCGCATTCTAGCTTAAAATAACCTTAAATGTAACATTTAGAAATGTTGTATTAGTTAATTTTCAGCAATGAAATTAGCTTGTTTGTTTGAAAAGTGAGCGTTTTAGCGCTTTATGCTAGTAACCATGTCTAGAGTATGGATTTGTGATGTTTTATTGTTGTAAAACGGCGTGTGTAATGATTTAACAAGGTAGCAAGTAGAATTAGTTCAATAGGAGATCACCTGCTAATAAACAATGGTTTTTATTTTCCCTGTCTCTGGTATGATCAGTGTAATTATGTCGCAATAGGATGTTTTAGGCTGATGATTATAAATGCTAAAGGGCCTGCTAGTTTCGCTGAGAAATACATTGTACGTTCCATATGGGAAAACAAGTTCCCACCAGGATCAATTTTGCCTGCTGAACGTGAGTTATCTGAACTGATTGGTGTCACTAGAACCACTTTACGTGAAGTGTTGCAGCGCTTAGCAAGAGATGGCTGGCTTAAAATCCAACATGGTAAACCTACTCAGGTGAATAACTTCTGGGAAACCTCGGGTTTAAATATCCTAGAGACGATTGCCGACCTTAATCCTGAAGGCTTTCCAACCTTAGTTGATCAACTGATGGCGGCTCGCGCAAATGTCAGCATTATTTATGTTCGTGCTGCTATTAAGCAAAATCCTGATAAAGCGGCAGAAATTCTAGCAACTATCTATCAACTGGCTGATGATGCTGAAGCTTATGCCGATTTTGACTACAAGCTGCATCATACGTTGGCGTTTGCTTCAGAAAACCCATTGTATGTATTGATCCTGAATGGCTTTAAGGGGTTATACAGTCGAGTGGGGCGTTATTACTTCTCAAGTTCAGAAGCGCGTGCATTATCGTTAAGCTTTTATGTTGAATTAGAGACGTTAGCGAAAGAAGCTAATTATCAAGACGTGCCAAACTTG
This sequence comes from Shewanella maritima, assembly GCF_043643735.1. Taxonomy (GTDB): domain Bacteria; phylum Pseudomonadota; class Gammaproteobacteria; order Enterobacterales; family Shewanellaceae; genus Shewanella; species Shewanella maritima_A. Next base: position 62,472 of record NZ_JBHZSM010000018.1, on the reverse strand, counting down.
ATGCGCCAAAACGCCATTGAAAGTGGCATTATGTGGCAAAAGATGCGTGATGACATGCCTGAAGATATTGCTAAAGATTTATCGTAATCAGTGCATGAAGGGCGTAGAGCCCGAACACACAACTTGAAATAAAAAGCCAATCTGATGATTGGCTTTTTTGTGGGCAAATGCTGTTTTCAGTTCTCTGTAGGCTTAGATTAAATAATGATGGAGGCTGAACTAGTAACTGCTATTGGTTCAGGTTCCTTGGTTTCTGGACAGCTAGCAAGTTGGGTGACATTGCCACTTTGTTCAATTTGTTCAAGACTGACTTTAAAGCCCCAAAGGCGGTGTAGATGCTTTAATACTTCTGTCATGCTGTCAGCTAAAGGGATGCGGTTATGGGGTGTGTATCGCAGCGTTAATGAACGATCACCGTCAATTTCTACATTCTGTACTTGGATATTGGGTTCAAGGTTTGACAGGTTGTACTGCTGCGATAACTTTTGACGAATGTCTTGGTAGCCTTGTTCATCATGAATAGCAGAAATACTCAACTTTGGTTGTTTATCGTCATCAAGTACACCGAATAATTTGAAATCGCGAATGACCTTTGGCGATAAATACTGACTGATAAAACTCTCATCTTTAAAATTTTGCATGGCAAAATGCACTGAGCTTAACCAATCTGTTCCTGCTAAATCAGGAAACCAGGCTTTATCTTCATCTGTTGGGCTTTCGCATATGCGGCGAATATCAACAAACATGGCAAACCCCAAAGCGTACGGGTTGATTCCGCTGTAATATTGGCTGTTATAGGCAGGTTGAGCGACAACAGCTGTATGACTTTGCAAAAATTCCAGCATAAATTTATCAGTGACTTTGCCGTCATCATAAAGGTGATTCAAAATGGTGTAATGCCAAAAGGTCGCCCAGCCTTCGTTCATCACCTGAGTTTGTTTTTGTGGGTAAAAATATTGCGCCATTTTACGCACGATACGTACTAACTCTCGTTGCCAAGGCGCTAATAATGGTGAGTTTTTTTCGATAAAATACAAAATGTTCTCTTGGGGTTCAGAAGGGAACTGTTTTTTGGATGTTACATTTGGCTGAACATCGCTTTTAGGTACCGTACGCCATAAATCATTTACCTGAGTTTGTAGGTATGCCTCTCTATCTTTTTGCCTTGCTTGCTCTTCACTGAATGAAATTTCACTTGGGCGTTTATAACGATCGACACCATAGTTCATTAATGCATGGCATGAGTCGAGTGTCAGTTCTACTGCCTCAACGCCATGTTTTAACTCACATTGGTGTATGTAGTTTTTAGCAAAAACAAGGTAGTCAATGATTGAACTGGCATCGGTCCAAGTTTTAAATAAATAATTGTTTTTAAAAAAGCTGTTGTGGCCAAAACTGGCATGCGCCATCACCAAAGCTTGCATGGTAATACTGTTTTCTTCCATGAGGTAGGCAATACATGGGTCTGAGTTGATGACAATTTCATACGCTAACCCCATTTGGCCGCGTTTGTAGCCTTGTTCGGTTTCGATAAAACGCTTACCAAAGGACCAATGGGTGTATCCAATCGGCATACCAATACCGGCATAGGCATCTATCATTTGTTCAGCAGTAATGACCTCAATTTGGTTAGGGTAGCTATCGAGTTGATAGTGTTCTGCTACTTTCTCAATTTCGTCTAAATACTGTTGTAGTAGTTCAAAACTCCACTCTGGACCATCACTTAGCGGGGCATGCTTATCGTTATTCATTGTGCCTCCTTAAGCTGTTTGCTTTTTAAATAGCGCTTTAAACACAGGGTAAATATCATCAACATCTTTGATATGTTGCACCGCAATATTGTTGTGTTGCTCCTGTAGGTTTTGATAAGCCGCCCATAAGGTTTGGTGTGGTCGCTTAGTGATTTCGATGTAACTGAAATAACGCACAACCGGTAGAATGTTGTCGGCTAATAATGCTTCGCAGTGAGGCGAATCATCTGACCAATTGTCGCCATCGGAGGCTTGAGCAGCATAGATATTCCATTCGTTTTCGGGGTATCGTTTTTGTTGTATCTCATGCATTAATTTCAATGCACTTGACACTATGGTACCGCCGGTTTCTTGGGAGTAGAAAAACTCCTGTTCGTCCACCTCTTTTGCTTGGGTGTGGTGCCTAATAAAGACGACTTCAAGGTTTTTATAGGTACGGGTTAAGAATAAATACAGCAATATATAAAAGCGCTTAGCCATTTCTTTTGTGGCTTGATCCATCGAGCCGGACACATCCATCAAACAAAACATCACGGCTTGACTAGTGGGCACTTCTTTTTTTGCATAATTGTTGTAGCGTAAATCAAAGGTATCTATAAACGGTACCTTGGCTATTTGTTTCTTAAGTAAGGTTATGTCTGTTTCTAATTCACAGATGGCTTCGGCGGATGCTCCAGGTGTGTTGTTGAGGTTTGCTAATTGAGCTTCAAGTTGTTTTAGCAGACGTTTTTTGCCTGCCGACATGGCAATTCTACGGGCTAATGATGAGCGTAATGAACGCACTATGTTGATGTTTGCTGGTACGCCATCGTTGGTGAAACCAGCGCGATAGGTTTGGTATTCGACCATCTTGTTAAGTTGTGTTTTTTGTAGGTTGGGTAGCTCTAAATCTTCAAATAATAATTCTAGGTATTCATCATTTGAAATTTGAAACACAAAGTCATCTTGCCCTTCACCAGAATCGGAGGCTTGACCTTGGCCGGCACCACTACCTTGACCTCCTTTGGGGCGGTCAATTTTATCGCCGCGTCCAAATTGGTCATTGCCTGGGTGCACTTGTTCTCTGTGTCCACCTTTTCCTTGGCGAAAGTTAGGTTCGCTGATATCTCGAGTAGGAATACTAATTTTCTCCCCTTTATCGATATCAGTCACACTACGGTTGGTGACAGCATCACTGACCGCTTTTTTGATCTGCTTTTTATGGCGTTCAATAAAACGTTGTCGATTAACTGTACTTTTGCCTTTGGCATTTAACCGTCGGTCAATAAAATTGGCCATGGATATACCTCCTACAGCTGGAATTAGTCGTCATTAAGACGATTTTCTTACGCGTAGGTACCACTCCGATAGCAGCCTGACTTGCTTTTGGGTGTAACCTTTCTCCATCATGCGATTAACGAAGTCCTCGTGCTTGCGTTGATCATCCGTTGAGGTTTTAGTGTTAAATGAAATGACAGGTAATAAATCCTCTGTATTTGAAAACATCTTCTTCTCAATCACAGTGCGTAGTTTTTCATAACTGGACCAAGATGGGTTATTGCCTTCATTATTAGCGCGAGCCCGTAGGACAAAATTGACTATCTCGTTACGAAAATCTTTCGGATTACTTATACCCGCAGGTTTCTCAATTTTTTCTAGTTCAGCATTTAGCGCTGCACGGTCAAATAATTGGCCTGTTTCAGGGTCACGGTATTCTTGATCTTGGATCCAAAAGTCAGCATAGGTGACATAGCGGTCAAAGATATTTTGGCCATACTCAGAGTAGGACTCTAAATATGCGGTTTGGATTTCTTTACCAATAAACTCTACAAATTTAGGGATTAAGTAACCTTTTAAAAACTCAAGATATCTTTCACTGACTTCGCTTGGGAATTGCTCCTGTTCAATTTGCTTTTCAAGTACATAAAATAAATGAACGGGATTAGCTGCAATTTCGGCGTTATCGAAATTAAACACTTTAGACAGGATTTTAAATGCGAAACGGGTCGATAACCCTTGCATTCCCTCATCAACCCCAGCGTAATCCCGGTACTCTTGATAAGACTTGGCTTTAGGATCGGTATCTTTCAAGCTCTCGCCATTGTAAACACGCATTTTTGAATAGATGGATGAATTTTCAGGTACTTTCAAGCGAGACAACACGGTAAATTGTGCTAGTGTTTCTAGCGTACTGGGTGTACAAGGCGCACTTGAAAGCTCTGAGTTTGCTAACAATTTATTGTAGATTTCAATTTCTTCAGACACTCGCAAGCAGTAGGGGACCTTGACAATATACACGCGGTCTAAAAAGGCTTCATTATTTTTGTTGTTCCTAAAACTGGCCCATTCTGATTCATTAGAGTGAGCAAGAATAATTCCGTTATATGGCAGCGCAGATAAGCCTTCCGTGCCGTTATAGTTGCCTTCTTGTGTGGCAGTTAACAGTGGATGTAACACCTTGATGGGGGCTTTGAACATTTCCACAAATTCCATTAAGCCCTGATTTGCTCGACATAACGCACCCGAATAAGCATAAGCATCCGCGTCATCTTGAGAGAAGTGCTCTAACTGACGAATATCAACTTTACCGACTAATGCTGAGATATCTTGGTTGTTTTCATCACCAGGTTCTGTTTTCGCGATAGCGATTTGGTCGAGTACAGAAGGGTAGATTTTGACAACTTTAAACTTAGAAATATCGCCGCCAAATTCATGCAATCGTTTCACAGCCCAAGGTGACATGATGGTTTTTAGATAGCGTTCAGGAATGCCATATTCTTGTTCAAGTAATTTTCCGTCTTCATCTGCATCAAATACACTAAATGGGTGATCATTGACTGGGCTGCGAACGCCATTAGCACTCAGTACATAAATGGGTACTTTCTGCATTAAAGCTTTCAGTTTTTCAGCTAAAGATGATTTTCCACCGCCAACAGGGCCCAGTAAATATAAGATTTGTTTTGACTCTTCTAAGCCTTGGGCTGAGTGTTTTAAATAAGACACAATTTGCTCTATGGCTTCTTCCATCCCATAAAACTCTGTGAAAGCGGGGTAACGAGAAATTAACCGGTTTGAGAAAATCCGACTTAAAATAGGATCTTTTGATGTGTCCACGACTTTTGGCTCGCCAATGGCAATTAATAGTCGTTCGGCAGCTGATACGTAGGCGCTTTTGTCTTGCTGGCAAATTTGTAAAAATTGCTCAAGTGAATATTCTTCTTCTAATTTCTGTTCATAGCGTTGTTGATAATGCTCGAAAATACCCATAGTAACCCCCTAAAACAGCAAACCGACTCAATACATGTTGGCTATGTCTTGGTTCTACTACATCGTTACTTGGAACCTTTTAATGAGCCAATACACTTTAAGCTTAGATCATAAAAATCGGTTTTGAGGCACAGTTAAGAAAATTTAATCAATAAAAACAATAACAAACGATAGCAATTGCAACAGTTGCATTTGTAAGAGCAGCGCTGGCGATGGTTATAGTGAAGTGTGGGATAGAAAATACAGAGGTAAAAAAAGGAGCCAATAGGCCCCTTTAATGATTCAAAATTAACGATTAACCTTGAAAGTTAGCGTTAACAAAATCCCAGTTAACAAGATTCCAGAATGCAGCCATGTAATCAGGACGTACATTGCGGTAATCGATGTAGTAAGCATGTTCCCATACGTCTACAGTCATTAATGGTGTTACTGAATCATCAGTTAACGGGGTTGCAGCGTTGCTAGTGTTAACGATAGATACAGAACCATCAGCATTTTTCACTAACCAAGTCCAAGCGCTACCAAAGTTGTTTACTGCTGAATCAGTAAATTTTGCTTTGAATTCTGCGAAAGAACCAAATGCTGCATTGATAGCATCAGCAATGGCACCAGTCGGCTCGCCACCCGCATTTGGTGCAAGACAGTTCCAGTAGAAAGTGTGGTTCCAGATTTGAGCTGCATTATTGAAAACGCCACCAGTAGAAGTTTTAACCACTTCTTCTAGGCTTTTGCCAGCAAACTCAGTTCCTTCAACTAAACCATTTAGTTTAACAACGTAAGTGTTGTGATGCTTGCCGTAATGGAATTCAATAGTTTCTTGAGAAATATGTGGTTCTAGTGCGTTCTTAGCATATGGTAGTGCTGGTAATTCGAAAGCCATTGGTCTCTCCATGGATTCAGGTTATCGTTATATACCATTGTTGGTATCATTACTCTGTGGCTATTGTACTGATTATTTTTGTGATGTGAATCATTGTTTGATGAATAATTTTGATGGGCCTCATCGGTAAAATGCATTATTACAATTAAAGCTACTGTGTTTTAGAACAACTTGCTAAAACCCTACAAAATTTGGGATTTTTGTTCTTAAACAAGGTATCGTACAATAGTTTAAATTACATCGAGTCGTATTAGGAAATAAAATGGAAACTGTAGATAAAATCAAACAGCAGATCAGCGAAAACCCGATTATCGTTTATATGAAAGGTTCACCAAAGTTACCTAGCTGTGGTTTTTCATCGCAAGTTGCACAAGTCATGATTAACTGCGGTGAGCAGTTTGCTTTTGTTGATATTCTTCAACACCCAGACATTCGTGCAGAACTACCTAAATATGCTAACTGGCCAACATTTCCACAGCTGTGGGTTGAAGGTGAACTGATTGGTGGTTGTGATATCGTCACTGAAATGTTCCAAAAAGGTGAGTTGCAACCAATTATTAAAGCGACTGCAGATAAATTCCGCACAGAAGAAGACGCTGAATAAGCAACAGGTGCTAGTGAATTAGATTGTGTATACAGTCATAAAAGTAAAAGCCGGTTTAAACCGGCTTTTTTGTGGTCAAAATTCAAGATTAACCGACATATGCTTAACAGACGAAGTTAATCTTGCTCAATGTTATCTGGCTTGAGTGCTGACTTAGTTTCTGATTGAGGCAGGATAAGGTTAAGCAATATAGCTACAATACCACACAAGCTGATCCCTGTTAGGCTGAACTCGCCTATACCAAATGCCATGCCACCAATACCAAATACTAGTGTGACGGCCACAATACTGAGATTTCGCGGCTCTGCGAGGTCAACCTGATTTCGAATTAAGGTATTTAAGCCTACTGCGGCGATAGAACCGAATAATAGACACATGATCCCGCCCATGACTGGCACTGGAATGGTTTGCATTAATGCACCTAACTTGCCGACAAAGGCTAAAGTGATAGCGGTGATAGCCGTCCAAGTCATAATTTTCGGGTTAAAACTTTTCGTCAGTGTCACGGCGCCAGTGACTTCTGAATATGTGGTATTTGGTGGCCCACCAAATGCAGAAGCCGCTATTGTGGCAACACCATCACCGGTTAACGTGCGGTGGAGCCCGGGTTTCTTGAGGTAATCTTTACCAGTAACATTTGATATCGCCAAAATATCACCGATGTGCTCAACAGCAGGCGCAATAGCGACTGGGATCATGAATAAGATGGCTTGCCAATGAAACTCTGGTGCAACAAAGTTTGGCATCGCTAACCAAGGTGCTGCTATGACGGGGTTAAAATCAACAATGCCAAAGTACAAGCTTGCACCGTAACCCACGAGAATACCTGAAAGTATTGGCATTAATTTTAATAGCCCTTTGGCAAATACAGCCACGATGATAGTAGTGAGCAGGGCACATAATGACACCGTAATGGCGATGTCATAACTAACCAATACGGCGCTGCCATCACCTGTTTTGCCTATAGCCATATTAACTGCCAGTGGCGCTAAACCCAGACCAATTATCATAATGACTGGCCCTACAACAACGGGCGGTAGCAGCTTATGGATAAACTGAGTACCTTTTAGCTTTACTGTTAGCCCCATCAATACGTACACAAAGCCAGCGGCCATTAAGCCCCCCATGGTGGCAGGGATCCCCCAGGTTTGAACGCCATATAAAATCGGCGCGATGAATGCGAATGACGAAGCGAGGAAAATGGGAACTTGGCGTTTAGTAATCAGTTGAAATAGTAGAGTACCCACACCAGCGGTAAACAGAGCGACACTGGTATCGAGCCCTGTTATGAGTGGCATGAGAACCAATGCTCCAAAGGCGACAAATAGCATTTGCGCGCCTTGAAGAGGTATGCTGAGACGATTCATGTCTTTCTCCATCTGATCTTCCAGATCAATCGTAGGTTATTACAGTTTTTTTATTTAGAATGTTTGTCACAGGAGCATGCTATCTATATCGATAGTAAAGTCAGTCATATATGAAGCAGACTTCATTACTCCCTGTAATATTCTTATGGTACACTTTCGTTAATTTAATTTGTTGTGTTTATCTGATCTAATGTTTAAAAATTTACTTAATGTCATAGTTTTAACCTCTTTCTTTAGCTTTATGGCGCCTTTGGCGTTGGCAGTTGAAGTAGAAAAACTTGATCAAGCTGATATTACCGTTGAATCCCGCTCGCGGGCCGAGCGTAGTAATGCTTTGAAACAAGCTTTGGCAGATTTGTTTATTAAGAATTCAGGTCATCAAGAAGTGGTCATGCACCCTTTGATAAGTGAACAGATTAATCGCCCAGAAGCATTACTGACGCAATACACTTATCGTGAAGTGGAAAATGAACTAGTACTGCAAGCCGTGTTTGATCATCAGCAGTTAATTCAATTACTGCGTCAAGCTGATTTACCTGTATGGGGCGCGCAGCGACCACTGACATTGATTTGGATGTCTATGCCTGATGAGTCAGGTTACCAAGTGTTATCAGATATGACAGCAGAGCCTATCAGGAAAGTCGTTGCAGAAGATGCTGAAAATAAAGGTATTCCGCTACTGTTTCCTTTGATGGACCTCGATGATCTGATGCAGGTAAGTGTCACTGATATCCGTGGTCAATTTGCCAATTCAATTGCGCAGGCGAGTGAACGTTACGATGTTGAATACTTTGCAATAGGTAACTTAGATGAAGTAGCGGGGCAAATCCGCTATCAAGTTAGCCTTTTCGAAAAGGGTGGACAGCAAAATATCATCCAACCTTTAGTCACATATCAGGCCATGTCTTCAGATTATGAGAACGCCAGTCAGCAGGTGGTTGATCGCTTAACTGAATATTTTGTCGGTCGTTATGCGATAGCTTCTTCAGGTGAAGATATTAAAACTCTCGTCAGTTTTACTCAGGTTGAAAATATGAAAGATGTTGTGGAGATTGAAGCCTATTTAACACAATCTACCGCGGTGAAATCTTTTTCAATTCATAGGCTGCAGCATGATATTGTTTCATATCAGGTCGAATTGTTTAGTCAGATAGAAGATTTTGAACGTTTCTTGAATATAAGTAATCAGTTAACACCTGTGCAAACCTTATCAGATATTCCGCCATCAACAGGTGCTCCGCTTGATGGCGTCGAACAAAATTTTGAACTGATTTATCAGTGGCGTAACTAATCGTTAGCTCAATACACCATACTGCATCAATAGCATGGCTGTGGTATCATGGCCTTGCTTGACAATAAATTTGAGACGCACTTTAGTGACCCAACATTCTCCTAAACAATTATCACTGCCGGTATATTTGCCTGATGATGAAACTTTTGACAGTTATTATCCGGCTTCAGGTAATGATGAACTCATTAAAACACTTCAAAATAGTGCGCAGCAAAGTATAGATAACAGCTTATATTTGTTTGGTCCTGAAAAGTCAGGCCGTACTCACTTATTGCACGCAGCTTGTGCTCAAGCTAATGACAGTGATAGGCGTGCTTTATACATTCCCCTTGGTATTCATGCCAGTATTTCGACTGCTTTATTCGATGATTTAGAATCGATGCAATTAATCTGTATTGATGATGTTGATGCTATTGCCGGTCATCCCGTGTGGGAAGAAGCGTTATTTCATTTATATAACCGCATTGCTGAGCAAGATGATTGCCAGTTAATCGTTAGTGCAAGTGCTTCGCCTCAAGAAGCTGATTTTGTATTACCTGATTTAGTGAGCCGCATGCAATGGGGCTTAATATATCAATTACAGCCGATGGAAGATCATGAAAAACTAGCTGCGTTGCAGCGGCGTGCGGCGATGCGAGGTCTACAACTGCCTGATGATGTCGGCCGTTTTTTGTTAACCCGTATGGCGCGAGATCTTCGTACCTTGTTTGATGTGCTTGATAAGTTAGATAAAGCATCAATGGTGCATCAGCGCAAACTAACGATTCCTTTTATTAAAGAAATGCTGCGCCTTTAGACGGTTATCTACACTTAATAACGAAATCAAAACCCGTGAAAATTCATAACAAAAAACCACCTTTATCGGGTGGTTTTTTGTTATTTAATATTTGTTTTATATCAATTGGGGTCAATAAGCGATCATTCTTATTGGTGCTAATTGGTATTACTTTATTGTTTTATCAATATCGTTTTATGTTCATCACCACTTAACTGCAGTGGATAATCAATCATAGGTTGATGGCTGTGACTCGAATTTTCATGGTGTTCAACAGACTGAAGTCCCATCAATTGTGCTGCTGAAACTGGAGAAATAGCTAAGTTATCTAGCCAGCTTAGTCCCGGCGTCATCATGACCACCTTAGGCAGTTGGTTAAATAGCAAGTCGCTATCTATTTCTGGCATCATTTGTTCGACCACATATGTTGCTCTCTCATGAAGGCTAGGATCTGATATACGGTTACGCATTCCCCATTCCACAGTAATGCTACTACTCGTGGCATTCTCAGGGTTATCAGTAATTGCCATATCCCGCTCAAGGTTATAGCGATACCCCATAAATGCCGCCTCAAACATCATTGCAGCATCTTCACGGCTGGTTGAATAAGCGTAATAGTCAATGGCCGTATCAGTTGAAAAGAACGGCACGATATCACTTGGCATGTAAGCTTTTTGAGTTGCACTCGCAGCTTTACCTTGGAAACTGACCTGAGCTAAGTCGTACATTTCATCACTTTGCAGTGGGTAGCGTGTGGTAAGTTGATCAGAGATTAACGCATTAGCGCCACTACGTTCGTAATAGTCATCTAATAGCGTTGGACCTTGTAACTGTGCATGAATACTTCTTGGGAAGAAATCATTTGCATGAGCAAGTTCATGATAAAGCAAAGAGGCTAATCTAGGAGCAAAATCATCAATTGTGCGATCAGTTCGCTCATAGGATTCATACAAAGGGTAGGCGTAAGCATTGTCTTTGGTGTAACGCCAAGGCATTAAAAATTGTAGGTCGTTACCAAAGCTACTGCGGTAATCTGGCGCTTCATTGATGGTGTCTCGCTGTAATTGCGTCATCCATAAGTTATTAGGGTCAAGGTAAATAGCACCTGTAACCACCCAGTAAAATGACGGTCTAATATCATAACTGATCACTACTGCTGTGACAGATTGCAATAGACGCTTAAAGTCGCCGTGTTGATCTTGAGTGGTAAGAAAGTGTTCGAAACTTTCTGCCATCCAATCATGGGATACTACGACTCTGTCCATGATGTCATCAATGCTTGGTGTATCTGTTTGTTGACCAATTAAAGGTAACCCATTGTTAGAAGGGCAGCTTTGAGTCAATTGATTGTTATATACACAGCGGTTAAGCCAATCAGCATAAGGTGAGTCGCGGCGAAATGCATGGACTTTTGCTATTGGAGTATCGAAATATTTAGATGTAATTTTTGGTGTGTTGCTGACCAGTAAGTGCACATCATCTGTATATTGCTCACCAGCTAAGTTTACCGTTGCTCGTAAAGAGACTAATGTATCCTGACTAACTGATGGGACGGTAAATAGTGGGCGTTCAGGATTGGTCAAATCAATATCTAACGCACGTGGCAGCTCATTTTGATTGATGCACCAACTGATGCTATCAGGTGCTGTATTATTAACTCTTGCCACACGTAAACTGACATTACCTTCACTCACTACCTGATGGTCAAGGTTGATTGATGTGATGGTAGTGCCATGGTCAGTGGCAGTAATCTCGACAGTTTCGCGCCAAGTTTGACTAGGGTTGCTAATGGTGACTTCAAATTGGTAATTGCCAACCTCAGTGGGTGAAAAACTTAATACTGGGCTGTTATGGGTGGCCAGATTCAGAGACGTGCCTGCAGTTTGAGTCCAGTTGAATGAATAATCGTGACTATCAGTATCTGGAAGTTGAGCAATGATGCTACTGGTTTGATTGACTTGATAATTCGATTCAAGGCTAAAAATGACATCAGATTGAGTGGTTTGTGTGATCAACTGAACATCTGTTTCACAATAAGGGATTGAATGAGCAATTGGGCTATTGCCTACACCTGAGCCATCAGAACCACCTGAACTTCCGCCACAGCCGGCGGTAATTGTACTGAGGAGTACCAAGCTTGTTACGACTAGATTACTAGGTTTGTACACGGTAAATCTCCAGTAAATATATTGTTATTTATCGAATATATCATGTGGTCAAATCTGCACCAAGTGACAGTCTGTATCCTTATGTATCAATGAGGTTGAGTGCTTGCTCACAGTTTTATATTTCAACACAAAAAAAGCGCTGAACGCGCTTTATTGTTTGTTGAAATAGCAGTCTTAGTCAGCTTTTTTCTTTTTAATGCTTAAACCTAATTCTCGACCACGTTTACGGGCATAAAATGGAAAGCCAATTAATAGTAAACATAAAAGTGTGGTTTCAATTGCTGCAAAAGCAAAATGAGCGTTACTCACCCAGAGTAATGTCAATCCATGTAATAGGTATAAACATAAAATAAAGCTTGCCCATGCATAGGTATACGGGTTGCCTTGAATGATACCTTTTAGCGGTAATAACAACGGGAGAACCCACAGTACGCTAAACGCCATAGAGTAGGTGCCATTCACCCCTTGCCTAATAAACCAACCTGCTAATAGTGCGAGTAGGGAGATGTAGCCAATGCGACATAGCTGAAATAGCATTCTAGAGGGCATTTTATCTGAGCTTGATGGGGCTGTAGCCATGTTTGCCTCTTATAAAATAGCGAGTATGTTTTCAGGCGGGCGACCAATAGCGGCTTGGCCATTGGCTAAAACAATAGGGCGTTCAATTAACTTAGGTGTATTAATCATAGCCGCAACCAGTTGTTGGTCAGTCAAGCTATTGTCGGCCAAGTTTTGCGCTTTGTATTCAGTTTCTTTAGTGCGCATCATTTGGCGTGGGCTTATGTTCAATAACGACAGAAGTTCATTAATTTGTGCCGCACTTGGTGGTGTTTTTAAGTACTCAACAATCGTGATTTCTGCTTGGTTTGTTTCAAGTAGTGCCAGTGTTTCACGGCTTTTAGAGCAACGAGGATTATGAAAAATAGTGGCTTTTGTCATTATAATTTCCATGTAAAAGGGCAAGTAAAATACTTGCCCGAGATTGTAGCAAAGATTGTTAAGCATCTGATAGTGGAACAGCGCAATAACTTATCTGATTATTTGAGTGATTCTAATTCTCTATCTGCTTGCCTGAACTGGCGAATGCGGGCGTCAATACGCGCCATTTGTAACTTATCATCCTCAGAATAACGGAACGCATAATTGAGCTGATCAATTGCGCCTTTGTAGTTAGCTGCTAATGCCATCATTTCTGCATTAGCATAGTGTTCAAGTGCTTTATTGCCCATTTTACGGTATGCACTGGTCATTAGCTGATACGGCAGCATGCTCTGTTTATCAAGAAACAGCATATCTTGCAGTAGCGGTATTGCTTTCTCAGCCTGATTAGCCTCAATATAAATATGTGCTAAATTGATGTTGACTACCGATGAGGTTGGCATCAATCCGCGCTGTGCTTCAAGCATTTCAATCGCTTGTTGATAGTCTTTTTTCTCTGCGAGTAAATCTGATTTAGTATCAACATAGAATAAGTTATTGCGATCTTTTTTCAGAAGCTCGTCAATTATTTGTTCTGACTCTTCAAAGCGCTTCAGTCTAAATAAAGCAAGCGCTTTACCATATAGTGCGGCGTCTTTGAAAACATAATTATTACGTTTCAATTCATCCTCAAATATATACAGTGCGGCGGCGTCACTCATGCTAGAAAAGCGAACTTGTACCCGTGAACGGGCAAGATGATAATTGAGGTTATCTGGAATATATCTGTGTGGATATTGTGCCGCTCTGTGTCTAGCTTCCGAGATCCGTGATTCTGGTAAGGGGTGAGTTAACAGCATTTGTGGTGGCTTGCTGGTAAAGCGGTAGCGTACAGCCAGCTCAGAGAAAAAGTCTGCTGCACCATTGGGGTCAAAGCCAGCATCAGCCAGAATTTGCATACCTATACGGTCTGCTTCTTTTTCGTGTAATCGAGTATAGTTAATACTGGTTTGCGTCGCCAAGGCCTGTGTTGTAGCCAGTGCTGCCATACCCGCTTGAGGTGCAGCGATGGTTAATAAAATTGCACCTAACATCCCAGCAATCGTTGCGGCCGAATACCGCTCTTGTACTTCTAAAGATCGTGCTAAGTGGCGTTGTGTTACGTGAGAGATTTCGTGCGCAAGTACGGAAGCCAGTTCACTTTCTGAATTCGCATTGAGAAATAGTCCAGTATGCACACCAACATGGCCGCCGAAGAAAGCAAATGCGTTAATTTCATCATTTTGTAATAAAAAGAAGTAAAATGGCGTTTTTACACCAGTGGCGTGTGCGACCAACTTATTTCCAAGCTCAGTGAGATATTGGTTAAGAACGGGGTCATTGAGCATAGGTGCAGATGAACGAATGACGCGCATATAGGCATCACCATAAATTCTTTCTTTTTCTAGGCTGAAGGTGTTCACCGCAGCAGTACCTAAATCTGGTAAGTTATTACTGGCAAAGCTGTGGCTGACACTGGCAAGGCTGCACATGGTCAAAGCACTGAAACAAGCTGATTTTACAAAGTTGCGTAATGATATGTTTGGCAATTGAAACCTATATTTATTCTATAATGTCGAATATTAATCAAATCACGAGCTTACTGTATTTTGTTTCGCTTGTGGTTTGAATTGCAAGCTAGGATAATAGGCCTAGATTGTATAAAGCAAGTTGTATATGGATTTTATTGATTTAACAGCTCATCGGTGCCCATACCCACTCGTGACGGTCAAACTGAGATTAAAGCAAATGCGACAAGGTGAAAACATACTTGTACATTTATCTGACCCCGGTTCCCGTCAAGATGTTCCCGCTTTCGTAAAAAAAATGGGCTATGAGGTAGCGATTACTCAACAAAATGACCAGCTGTTGGCCTTGCTGATCAGTAAATCATAATAATAGATAGGGGCGTTGATGCTAGCGTATTTAAGTAATTGGTACAAAACTCGATTTAGTGATCCTCAAGCTATCACTTTGGTGTTTATTCTTTTGGGTTTAGGCCTAACACTGTATTTTGCCGGTTCATTATTAGCACCACTCATCGTGGCTTTGGTTTTGGCTTTTTTGCTTGAATGGCCAGTACAACAAATGGCGCGGTTAGGAGTAAATAGAACCGCGGCGGCATCCATTGTGTTAGTGATGTTCTTAGCTGTGATGCTATTAATTGTTGTGGTATTGATCCCCAGTTTATGGAATCAAATGATAAGCTTAATTGCTGACTTACCTTCAATGCTAGATAAAGGTGTGTTGGCGTTACAGGAGTTTTCGTTAAAGTATCCGCAGTTTGTCAGTGCCGATTTACTCGATGAAATGTTGGTGAGTTTGAAAAAGATGCTAGATACCCAGCATATGTTGGACTTTGGTAAACAATTATTGGGTTATTCAGCATCTTTATTAGTACTCATGGTCTACGCGATTTTGGTTCCATTATTAGTATTCTTCTTTTTAAAAGATAAAGATGAATTAATCAAAGGCAGTAAGCGTTTTTTCCCATCTAATCGTGAACTGGCTCGTAGCGTGTGGTTTGAAATGGACCAACAAATTTTCAACTATATTCGCGGTAAAGTGATTGAAATCGTGATTATTGGTGTCGTCAGTTATATCTTCTTTGCCTTTATGGGACTGCGGTATTCTGCTTTATTAGGGGTATTAACGGGCCTATCTGTACTGATCCCATATGTTGGGGCAACGTTAGTCACTTTACCGATTGCATTAGTGGCATTTTTCCAGTGGGGGATTAGTCCTGAATTTGGTTATTTAATGCTGGGCTACGGTATTATTCAGGCGTTGGACGGTAACCTTTTAGTGCCGATTCTTTTCTCTGATGCGGTGGATTTACACCCGGTTATCATCATTGCCGCGGTTCTGGTATTTGGTGGCTTATGGGGTGTTTGGGGCGTATTTTTTGCTATACCATTGGCCTCACTTGTTAAAGCGGTCATTAATGCTTGGCCTTCCATTGAGCCTGAAGAAAAGGCAGAAGTGGCCGAGGAAAGTTAATGTTTCAGGCATGATAAACAAAAAAGCGAATGACATTGTCATTCGCTTTTTTTATACCTATTTAGATGCTTGATAAACAGACTTACATCAAATCTAATTGATTAAGGTTTTCCTGAATCTTCTGGCTGTTTAGTCTGTTGGCTCTTATCTTGTGCAGATGTTTCAGTGTCGGAAGTACTGCTGTCTTCTTGCTTCGCTTCCGGTTTTTTAGGGTCGCCAAATTGCGGCATTTTAAATTTAGCACTGTACTTTAATACGGCTAAATTACTGGCAATAACACCTACTACGAGAATGATGATGAGCCAAACCTCTAAGCCTTCAAGTTGCATATAAACCTCAATCGGTTAAATAGGGGAAATTAGTCGACGGCTAAGCGTAACTCACATTTACGAATATCTTCAGGCGTATCGACTTCAGGTGAGTCGAAGGCACTGATTGCCACTTTTATCTTGTGCCCATGTTCTAGCGCACGCAGCTGTTCAAGCTTCTCTAGGTCTTCAAGCTTACCTAGGGGTAATTTGGCAAATGTGTTCACAAAACGTCTGGTGTAAGCGTAAACACCTAAATGCTTATATACAGGGTAGTCGTCAGTATCACGGCCAAATGGAATACAAGAGCGAGAAAAATAAAGCGCATAAAAATCGTTATCGAAAACCATTTTGACGTGTAGTGGATCATCTCGTTCTTGTTTATCGATAATTTCAAAGCCAAGCGTTGCCATTTCAAATTCACCAGGGTGGCGCTTGAATAGGGTGATGATCTGCTCAATTGATATTGGGTCAATTAAAGGTTGATCGCCCTGAAGGTTAATCACTAAGTCATCATCGGCGAGACCAAGTTGGTCAATGGCATCATTGATCCGGTCAGTACCTGAAGCCGCTTGTGGATCTGTCATCACTACCTGTCCACCAAAGGACTCAACGGCTTGTTGGATGCGTTCATCATCGGTGGCCACATAGATATTATCTAGGCCTTTAGCGAGTGATGCACGCTCATAAACGTGTTGGATCATCGGCTTACCGTTGATGGGGGCCAGTGGCTTTCCAGGAAAGCGGCTAGAACCATAACGCGCAGGAATTAACAAAGTAACTTTCATTATTGACCTTTACACAAATTTCAAACTAAAAGGGCTCATAATTGAGCCCTTAACTTGCTTTTCACGCTTTTATCGGCTGACGCAGCGTTTTAGCTGTTGTCGCTATTATATACGACAGTCTATAAAATGCGATATTGATTAGATGCGACGGAATAACTTGGTTAGCATCTCATCTGTGACTTTTTCTTCCCAACCTTCACCGTACACATTGTCCCATAATGGTCCCATGCTCTTAGTGACAGCAACCATCTTAGCGATAGTCTCATCAGGTAAATCTTTACAGATGTTTTTCGGCAAAGTGATGTTATGCTTTTTCATCATTTGACGGAATTCAGCTACGCCTTCTGGATAGAATTCTTCTAATACGTCAAATGCGAGACAGTTACCGATACCGTGGTGGTAACCGAGAACATAACCTAAACCGTATGATACAGCGTGACATGCACCTACTTGGCTGTAAGCAATACTCATACCGCCCATGTAAGATGCCATCATCAGTTTGTCATCTTTTTCTTCATGATCGTCAAGATATACTTCACGACATAAATCCATCGACTTTTCAGCAAATGCTTTTGCAAACTCGTTTAAGTAAGTGCCTTCTAATGATTCAACACAGTGGATGTAGCAATCCATTCCTGTGTAGAACCACTGATCTGTAGGGACACCTGCAATCAATTCTGAATCCATGATGATTTGGTCAAATACCGTGTAATCAGAATTTAGGCCTAACTTACGCACTGGGCCGCATAATACTGCGGTGCGTGATGCTTCTGCACCTGTACCAGATACAGTAGGAATACCAATGTGGTGAATCGCTGGGTTTTTAATTAAATCCCAACCTTGGTACTCAGCACTGCCACCTTCATTGGTCAGCATCAGTGACACAGCTTTCGCTAAATCCAGAGTAGAACCACCACCTAAACCCACAACACTCACTGGGGCATTGCTATTGAATGCTTGCACTTGCGCAGTTAAATCATCAACTTGTTTTGTCGTTGGTTCATCATCTACGTTGACATAAATAAGTAAGTCGTGTGCTTTTGCTGGTACGCGACCACCAAGCGGTTTGTCTTGGTGCACATCGTCAACTAGAAATACCACAAAATCATCGTTATTTTTGCGCTCTTGTGCCAAAACATCATCAAGTTGAGCGAAAGAACCGCGACCGAAGATCATCTTAGGTACACATTTAAAATTTTTAAAACTCATTACAACATTCTCCGTTGAAACTCGTACATTTTAAGCGCCAATGAGCAGGGATACTGCTCAATGGTTTAGTTAATTATGCAAACGCCTTTTTGATATTCTCAATGCGCTGAGCAATTTCTTCTTCAGTCCAAGAAAGCTTAATCAGCATTGAAATGGTACGACTCATGATAGCGTCTGATTTAGGCGTTTGTACTTTAGTATAATCAGGACGGTCTTCAATTAATGTGATTGGCAGCGCAGCTGGCGACTTAAGCTCTTGGATGTGTTTCCAATTTTTAAGGTAATGCCAGTTGTTTACATACCAGTAGAAGCAACCATCAACGCCGTTTTCAGCCAATTTTTTGTTAATTTCAACCGTGCGCGCTTCGGTTGGCATCATAAAGGTTAAGAAACCAGCTGAATCTCCGTCTGCATCAGGGATTTCACGGAAAGTGATTTCTTCGATGTCAGCCATTGCATCTTTGATTAGCTTTTTATTGGTGCGCTGAATATCAATAATTTTGTCAAGCTTACGTAATTGCGCTAAACCCATTGCCGAGTTCATCTCTGAAATTCGGAAGTTCAGACCCATGTTAGGGTGGCCTTCAGCGCCGCGATCATTACCAACATGATCATGGCCGTGATCTGAGAACATATGTGCATGCTCATAGATTTCGCTGTTGTTTGTCATGACAGCGCCACCTTCACCACAAGTGATGGTTTTTACTGAGTCAAAAGAATAACAACCCACATCACCAATGGTACCCAGTGCTTGACCTTTGTAGCTGCCACCGATTGCTTGGCAAGCGTCTTCAAGAATAATCAGATTGTGCTTTTTACAAACGGCTAGGATTTCATCCATTTTAGCCATTGAACCACACATGTGAACCAGATTAATCGCTTTGGTCTTAGGGGTAATGGCGGCTTCGATACCTTCTGGAGATAAACATAAGGTTTCGTCAATTTCTGCAAAAATTGGTACTGCTCCAGCCATAAATACAGCTTCAACTGAAGCTACAAAGGTGAAAGGTGGCACGATAACTTCATCACCGGCACCAATGCCTGCCGCTGCCATTGCAGTTTGCAGCGCCGCGGTACCACTTGATACTAGGTGAGCATGCTTAGCATTCATTTTCTCGCAAAGGAGTTGCTCCATTTCGCGAGTTTTCCAGCGATCATTGCGCATGTGGTCGAAGTTATAACGAAAAGTAAAGCCATTCTCCATCACGTCAGCAACTTCTTGCTTTTCTTCTGGACCAAACAGTTCAAAACCTGGCATGGAAATTATCTCCTAAAAAATAGTTACGCAGTTAGCGTTTAATAAACTCATTGATTATAACTAGCTTATAGGGGGGACTGCGAATTTTATTATTAAATAATTGCCCAAAAACAAAAAGACCTGCGTATAAAGCAGGCCTTTTTTATATGAGTGATTGTTTAATAATCAAATTAAGATTGGATGAAGCCTTGTTCTTTTTCAACTGTCACATCTAAGTCGTTGAGCAAACCATTTTCAATGCCGTAAATCCAACCATGTACTGCAATGTCTTGCCCACGAGCCCATGCTTCTTGAATGATGCTGGTGGAAGTCACATTAGCGACTTGCTCAATTACATTGAGTTCGCACATACGATTAAAGCGGGCATCATCATCTAGTTTTTCAAGATCAGCTTGATGCAAGCGATAAATGTCTTTTAAGTGACCTAGCCAGTTGTCAATTAATCCAAAACGCTCATTGGTCATTGAGGCTTTTACGCCACCACAACCATAATGGCCAACAACCATGATGTGCTTAACTTTTAATACATCCACGGCGTATTGTAATACCGATAGACAGTTTAAGTCAGTGTGAATAACCATATTGGCAATATTACGGTGTACGAAGACTTCGCCCGGCATCAAATCGATAATTTGATTCGATGGTACACGGCTATCTGCACAACCAATCCATAGATATTCAGGCGTTTGTTGCTTTGCAAGTTGTTCAAAAAAAGTTGGGTCTTCTTGATTAATGCGGTCTGCCCAGCGGCGATTGTTATCAAACAGAGGTTTTAGTAGTTTCATTTTATCTCGTTGATTCTATTTATTTAAACACCAGTCGTTACAATAACGACATTCACAGCTTACAAATCGGCGATTATATCAGCATTCCTGTTCAATGTGGTCTAGCCATTAATCCAACTATGTTATGACTTATGCATTTTTGTTAAAAATAACTGTAAGTGTTGGTTGACATCAACAGGCTGTTCAAGCGGTGCAAGCTGGCCTGCATTTACTAAATGAACCAACTCGCTGCCGTCAATGGCATCGTGCATTAAATAGCTTTCTAATACGGTACGTAACTGACTTTGTACGCCAATCATCACTAAGCAAGGCAGTGTCAGCTGTTCAACATTTTCTAGACTGTCTCGTTTGTAAATTCCCATTCGGCACATCGCGAGTAGGGCATTTTTATGTGTTTGTGATATTGAACTGTATTGTTCAAAGTGTAGCTTGGCTGTTGCAATAGTTTCCGTCGTTTGCTGATTTTTAGGGGCAAATAGTGGCGCAATATCATTAATTAAAGCTGATAAGTTCTCGCTCTTTTTGGCACTGTCCATCCAGATTTGGTACTTAGCGCAATTGACTTCTGGCTCAAAGCCAACAAAAGCATTGATTAATACTAAACCAGCGATCATTTTTGGGGCTTGTAACACCATCTCTGTGGCGATAGCGCCACCGGTACCTAGACCAATGACAGTGCATTGCTCAATACTTAGCAGCTCAAGTAATTGTAAATATTGTTTGGCAATATCGGGCAGTTGTGTCGTGCTATCGGGAATTGAGTGACTGTCTCCATGGCCCCACAAATCAATCGCTATACAACGGTAATCGCGAGATAACAGCTCAATTTGTTGCTGCCACATGCTTTTATCCATTAATAAGCCATGGCAGAACAATAAAACAGGGCCAGTGCCTTTATCGATATAAGGCAGTGGCTGATGATTAATCTTTGCAATTTTATGGTGTTGGCTGGTCATACTTTGACAGGTCATAGTTTGGCTGCTCATGGTTAAGTCTGAAACTTGGCAAGTGGTGATATACGGCTAAGGATACCGCAATTTGCTGTTGAGCAAAGCCAGTAGAATCCATTTCAGTGATATCTAATGTTAAATGATGGTTTATTGGTCAGGTTTGCTTCAGTAATGAGCGTGTATTGAGCTACATAGTGCTATGCCAATTCGCTTAATCGGTTTTTGGCAGTGGTGCAACAAAGTGCACATATTGCTCAACGAGTTCGGTCAAACGTGCTAGCAATACCGCTTTAAGTCGCACTGGGGAATTGAATAACACTAGCTGTAAATCTTGGGTATTGAACTGTGTTAAATACTGTTTTGCAACTGGAAAATAACTTAAATGCCAAGGCTCAGGGCTGACACCACTTAAACCAGCTTGGAACGGGAAGTAAAATCCAAAACTGGCAGCATGTTGCGCTAACCATTGATGCAAGCCTGCACAAGGCCCATCGTGTTGGTATTCAGTAGTGATTAATTGTAAATCAGCCTTGGCAATGTTATTGGCATCAAATATATCGATGTCGGTGCCCCAATGATGTCTAGATGCACCTGGTAGCGCAGACCAGATTAAAATCGTGTCAACTAACTGTGTATCAGATAGGGACTGAAAATCAAGCTGCTGATTTTGACGGTTAAGTAACGGCCTGTTGCCTTGTGCTTTGGCGTTCCAAATGGCACATTGACGGTCGAAATTGC
The DNA here is from genome assembly GCF_043643735.1 of Shewanella maritima. Taxonomy (GTDB): domain Bacteria; phylum Pseudomonadota; class Gammaproteobacteria; order Enterobacterales; family Shewanellaceae; genus Shewanella; species Shewanella maritima_A. Next base: position 40,397 of record NZ_JBHZSM010000018.1, on the reverse strand, counting down.
GAAAGCCCGAGCAAATTTGCATGTCAAAACCAGCAAGTGAGGCTTGTTGTTGCATTTTTTCAAACGCTTTTGCAGTGTGTTTTTCTAAAAGCACACTTTGATACTGCACTAAGTGTTGTTGACTCAGGCCATAAAGATGACCTGAGTTTACTTGTGCCGTAGTGGTATCTATTTGCACAACAACTTTTCCAAAATGCGCTCGTAACATAACGCGAGTAATTCTAAATCAGACACTTTAACTGATTCATTTACCTTATGGATTGTGGCATTAACAGGGCCTAACTCAATGACTTGTGCGCCTGTTGGTGCGATAAATCGGCCATCTGAAGTGCCACCGGATGTTTGCGGATCGGTCTCATAACCGGTGACATCAAAAATTGCTGATTTAGTGGCTTCTAACAGCGGTCCATCGCCAGTTAAAAATGGCAGTCCATTGAAAATCCAGTCGATGTCGTAATCCAAACCGTGGGCATCCAGAATGTTTAAAACACGCTTTATCAATTCTTCAGCGGTCACTTCTGTTGAGTAGCGGAAGTTAAACATGACTTTAAGGTCGCCAGGGATCACATTTGATGCACCTGTGCCACCATTGATATTGGCAATTTGGAAACTGGTTGGAGGGAAGAACTCGTTGCCATGATCCCAATGCATTTGTGACAACTCAGCTAATGCAGGAGCGGCTTTATGGACAGGGTTGTCGGCTAGGTGAGGGTAGGCAACATGGCCTTGAATACCTTTAACCACAAGGTTACCCGTTAAACTACCACGGCGACCGTTTTTAACGATATCACCGAGTTTATGAGTTGATGATGGCTCACCCACTAAAGACCAAGTGATTTTCTCATTACGGGCCTCTAATGTGTCAATAACACGCGTGGTGCCATTGATAAATGGCCCTTCTTCATCACTGGTGATCAAAAAAGCAATAGAACCATGGTGATCAGGATGTTTTTCTATGAATCGCTCAGTGGCGACAACCATTGCCGCGAGTGAGCCTTTCATATCCGCCGCGCCGCGGCCATGAAGATAGTCATCAATGACTGTCGGCGTAAATGGCGGAGTATGCCAACGGTTGAGATCACCTGTTGGGACGACATCAGTATGACCTGCAAAACAAAATACTGGCCCGTCGCTGCCACGTCTTGCCCACATGTTAGTGGTATCTTCAAATACCAGTGACTCGATATCAAACCCGATAGCGTTTAGACGTTCAGCCATTAATGGCTGGCAGCCTTCATCTAATGGGGTAACAGATGGGCGCGAAATGAGGTCTTTTGCTAGTGCAAGTACGGCTGAATCTTGACTCATTGGCTTAACCACGCTTGATAATCTTCTGCTTTAAATCCATTGATAACAGCGTCACCCTTAACCAGCACAGGACGTTTAACTAAAGTTGGTTGTTTTACCATTAGCTCAATTGCGGTTTGTTCATTTAATCCTGCTTTCACCTCATCAGCTAATGCTCGGAAACTGGTACTGCGCTTGTTAAACACTTTTACCCAACCAAGAACGTTGACCCATTGTTGAACCTGCTCTTTATCAAGCCCATCAACACGAAAGTCATGAAAGGTAATTTGATGGCCTTGGGCTTCTAACCAACGGTGAGCTTTTCGGACGGTATCGCAATTTTTGATGCCAAATAAAATCAAAGCAAACTCCATTTATAGGGTGATGTGTGCATTGCGGCTGTGCGTGAGTCGTTGATTTTGACTGACGGTCTAGCGCAAGCGGTGTTTTGGATACATTGTGGCACTTGGAAAATCGATGGACAAGTGAAAAGCAGTAGTGGATGAAAAAAACTGTGTCTAAAACATAAATGGCACCACATGATGATGTCAGTGGTGCCACAAGGTTAGAATGCGTTTACACTTGGACGGTGAAAATGATGTCTTTACCTGCGGTGACACTACCTTGTAGTTTGTCTAGATGACTGACATCTTCCATATTCGCTAAAACAACAGGGGTAAGCAGGCTGTCAACTTGATCTTGTAAAAATGCTAAATCAAATTCTAATATAGGTTCGCCGGCTTTAACTTGTTGGCCTTCTTCAGCTAAACGAGAGAAGCCATTGCCTCGTAATTCAACTGTTCCCACGCCAAAATGAACAAATAATTCTAAGCCTTGTTCTGACTCAATGCTAAAAGCATGGTTTGTTTCAAATATTTTACCTATCTTGCCATCTATTGGCGCTAGGATTTGTTTACCTTTAGGTTCGATAGCAATGCCATCACCGACAATTTTTTCTGCAAATACTACGTCAGGTACTTTTTCAATTGGCACAATCTCACCGGATACTGGCGCAAGGATATCAATGCCACCTGTGATTGGTTGTTGCCCAGAAATAAGTCGTCTGATACGGCTTAAAAATCCCATATACCAAGCCTCTATTCATTATTTTTATTAGGTCAAATCAGTGTGATATTCCAAACGTGCCCCCACATCTTAGAATAACTCTTGGTTAATATTTATTGTATGATGCAATTGCTCGCGATACGTCATTGATTTTTGATAATTGTGACACGTATTTTGCGTGTTTAACAAACGCTTGATAATTACCTTGCACTAAGGTTGCTTTAACTTCCAGCAAATTAGTCGGGTTTATACTTATTTCATCTACCCCAAGGCCAACCAATAACGGCAACATCGCAGGGTTACTGCCAATTTCGCCACACAGGCTCACACTAATACCCGCTGACTTACATTGTTCAATAGTTAATCTGATGAGCTGAATGACTGCTGGCGATAACGGTGGGTAGTTTTTAGCCAGTTGCGGATTTGTTCTATCCGCCGCAAGTGTGTACTGGGTTAAATCGTTAGTACCAATACTGACAAAATCGATTAAAGGTAACATGCTTGGCAGGTTGAGTACTGACGCTGGCGTTTCAACGACAATACCAATTTGCAGCTGACCAAAGGGTTTACCTTGCTGTTGTAATTGTACTTTCGCTTGTTCAATCAGTTGATTAACTTGTTCAAGCTCTTCTACCTGACAAACCATAGGGAACATCAATCTGATACTGCCGTGATTAGCCGCGCGCAAAATCGCTTTCACTTGAATCAAAAATGATTCTGGTTGGCTTAAACTGTAGCGTATGCCTCGCAACCCAAGAGCTGGATTATCTTCATTTTGTAAACCTAGCCATGGAATGTCTTTGTCAGCACCAATATCAAAAGTACGGATGGTAAGCACTTGGTTATCAATGCCATGCAATGCATCACAGTAGATTTGATATTGCTGCTTTTCATCTGGCATCGATGAGGAATACATTAAAATGAACTCGGTTCTAAACAGTCCCACACCTTGTGCACCGACATCGTTAATTTTACTGATGTCATTGAGGCTGCCAATATTTGCCATGAGTTTCACGCAATGACCATCTTGGGTTTTGGCTGCTAACGGCTTAAACTTTTCTAATGCAAGGTGACGAGCAATTTCTTCATCACGCTTGCTCGTTAATGCTTGGTGCATGTGCGGAGTAGGCGCAATGATAAGCCGTCCATCAATCGCATCCAGAATGACTTCAGTGCCATCTTTAACCTGCTCATGCTCTGTGAAACTGCAATTTAACAGTGCAGGGATCCCGGCTGTACGGGCCAAAATGGCGGTATGGCTCGTTAAACCACCAGATTCAAGAACGATACCTTTTATATGTTCAAATGGCAGAATGGCAAATTCGGCAGGCGTCAAATCATCAGCTAAAAGTATCGTGTCATGTTCTAGTGAAGATAAATCCCACTGCAAGTGACCATGTAGAGCGCTGTTGAGGCGTTTGGCTAATCCAAGTATGTCATTACTTCGGTTGGCAAGGTACGGGTCTTCTAATTGTGCCATTTCACGGGCTTGCTTTTTAAAGATACGGTCAACAGCAACACTGGCTGAAACACGATACTCACCAATGTGCTGATATAACTCTTGATGCATTTCGCTATCTTCAAGTAATGCAATATCCGCTTCGATAAGCTGAAAATTATCACATTGGCCAGTTAAACAACCCTGACAGCGCAATAAATATGAAATGAGGTTATTGACCGCCCTGAGTAGCTTGTCTTTTTCAAGCTCAACCTTATTAGCGGGGATAACTGAGAGATCGAGTGGGTGAATATTGGAGCGAATGGTTAAGGCTTGTCCAAACGCTATCCCTGCAGAAACGATAATACCATCAACCGTCGTCATATAACTTCCTGTTAACTTAAGGTGATTAGAAGCGATGCAATTCGCTCAACAGCCTCTTGTGCTTGATTGCCTGAGGCGATGACTGTCACTGTCACACCATGATATAAGCCAAGAGTTTGTAATTTGAATAAACTTTTGGCGCTCGCCTGCTTACCGTTGCACTCTACAATTATGTCACAGTCGAAACTTTTTGCTTCTTTGACTAACAGTGCGGCTGGGCGGGTATGCATTCCATGAGGGGCGGTAATGGTGACAGATTGACGAAACATCGATTAATACTCTTTGAAAAGATGGCCAAGATTGTAACCTTAAATGAGTATGACCGCAAAACTTGCGGTCATACTAAAGTTTTATCAAACTGTATCTAGTTTAATGGTAATTAAACTTTAAATTGGGCAAGGCACTGATTCATATTTTGACTGATTTCATCCAATGTCTGAGCCGCATCCTGATTGCTTTCATTTACAGCGACAGATACCTCTGTGAGTTCAGTAATATTACTCACGTTTTTGTTGATTTCTTCTGATACGCTACTTTGTTGTTCAGTTGCGCCGGCTAGTTGAATATTCATGTCACTGATATGGGCAATCAAGGCTAGAATCGCTTGCATGGCTTGTGCTGAATCATTGGCACGGCTTTGCAATTCTATCGACTGAGACTGATTCTGGTTGTTGCTGTCCATTACCTGCTCAATACCTACCTGAATGTCACTAATTATTTTGTTTATTTCGTTAGTGGAATCCTGAGTACGGTTTGCCAGTGCACGAACCTCATCTGCTACCACGGCGAAACCACGGCCATGTTCACCGGCACGGGCTGCTTCAATTGCGGCATTAAGCGCCAGTAGATTAGTTTGTTCAGCAATGCCTTTAATCACATCCAAAATACTGCCAATTTCGCTAGATGAACGGCTTAAGTTCTGAGTAATTTCAGCAGATTGTTGCAGATCACTCACCAGTAATTCACTTTGCTTAACGGTATCAATTAAATGACCGTGACTTTGCTCGGTTTTATCTCTTACATCATTGGCTGCGTCGGCAGCTTTTTGTGTGTTCACAGCCATGTCTTGAGAGGTACATACCATCTCATTAATGGCAGCAGCAACGCTTTGGGTTTCGCGGTGAATACAATCTACACCTTGGTTTGATTCTTCCACTCGGCTGATTAACTCAGCAGCATCTTGCTTAAGATGCTGTCCAAGCGGTTGCAATTGAGCGACCACTTGACCAATCTTTTGCGCAAATGCATTAAACTCATCAGCAAATTTAGCGACTTCATCTTTACCTTGAGCATCTAGGCGCTGGGTTAAGTCACCTTCACCTTTTGCTATATCTCGCATGGCATGCGTTGCGGTGTTAAGTGGTGTCGTGATGGAGATATTTAACAATACAAAAAACAGGAAAATTGGCACTGAAATCATTAGCATGATCACTAAAAACTTACCAATAATGGGCAATAGCTGATCATCTATATAAGCTGAGCTCGTTTGGCTGATGATCACCATGCCTGGAATATGACTGGCAACAGCAACCGCGTACTGAGTACTATGCTTTTGACTGTTATCGGTAAACTTAACCTTATTCTCTTGGTTGGTAGCCTGACTCATAACGGTTGAGTAGGGGTTACCGCTAATTGAAGAATCTAACTGACTTGCAGGGAATGTTGATGAGTTCGACTGCTGTGAATCAACCACAATCGTGCGCTGATCGGCTAACAAAATGCGTTTATCCATCTGCCTTGCAGTGGCTCTGATATATTCAATGTACGCTTGTTTATCACCTTGAGCATGTTGGCTTTGCCATGCGATGTCTAATGTTTGTAGTTCAGCTTCCATCTGGTGGTATTGTTGAACAGCAAGCGCATTATATTGTTCTTTTATTGAGAAAGTAGCAAATACGACTGTTCCGATGGCAGCAAGCGCAAGCATCATAATCAGCCTTTGCAATATGGTGAACTGCCTTAAAAAATGTATCATGAATATCCCTGCATTTGTCATGAAAATGTATGCAAATCATTATAATGAATCAAAGGGAATATTCATGTTTGTGTTGCCAGATTGTGAGCACGAATACAAAAGCTGACAAATTGTTATTTTACGCAGATGAAAACATTAGTTTTAAATGTTGGAATTTTTCATTGGCTTGGAATTAACCAATCAGGCGACAAATCGAGATAGAAAGCTGTTTTGTTTTGATTTTTATTGCGTTAACACGCACTATGGTCAAATGATAATAAAAGGTAGTAAATCATGATGAATCCTTCACAAATTGTAAATAATGATGACATATTATTAAAGCTGTGCCATTCGGTAAGCCACGTGCTGAGTAGTACCAGTGGTAGCCAAGTGACCCACGCAGGAATGGTGCAAACGATTGCTAAAACACGGTTAAAACCTGATTTAAGTTGTTTTTCTATTTTCGATGGTGGTTTTTCGGGGCTGGTAGTTATCAATTTTTCAGCCGCCGCTGCTGTAGAGATTTATCGCAAATATATGACCAATATGGGCATGCCTGAAACAGAGTTAGCTTTCTCACACACTTCAGATGAAGTTGGTAACGTGATGGGCGAGTTAATGAATCAGATTTTAGGTGATTTTATCAGCCAAGTTTCCAAAAAACTGCAAACAACGATTAGTCAAAGCCAACCTAAAATGTTAACTATAAACAAAGATTTAACAATTTCTGTTGATGCTAATTTGGATAATGCTGTTGTTAGGCGCGTTTCATTTAAAACAGAGAGTAATCAAATTTTTTATCTCGAATTTGCTATGGATAAAACTGAATTTGTTCGATTAGCTGAGTTTGAAATGGATGAAGAGTTTGATCCAGACTCTTTGATTGAAACTCATGGTAGTTTACCAGCAAAGGCTAAGGCAGAGTCCAAAGTGGCAAGCCCGAAAAATGATGCAGGTAACAAAGCTGATGATGCTGATGACTTATTGAGTGAATTAGGCTTGTAAACCCGTATAGTTAACTTGTATCTTCAGTATCAGCAATTGAACACTTTCTACAATCAATAATAATAAGGGTGAAGCCTCATGCCTGCAAAAGCGACTTCAATTGATATTGCTTATCGTGCTGGTGTCTCGCAATCTACGGTATCGCGTGCGTTGCGAAACAGTCCACTGGTCAATCTTGAAACTCGACAAAAGATTCAAGCGATTGCCAAGGAATTAAATTATAAGGTAGATAAAAATGCCAGTAATTTACGCACGCAAAATAGCCATACTTTAGCCTTATTGATTTGTGAAGATCCGACCAATGATGATTCAATGATCAATCCTTTCTTTTTATCTATGCTGGGTTCAATTACTCGTGCGACTGCACAGCAAGGATACGACTTACTGGTTTCTTTCCAGCAGTTATCCAGTGACTGGCATGCCGATTATGAAGATAGTAATAAAGCCGATGGAATCATTTTATTAGGTTATGGTGATTACGTTGATTACGCCCATAAGCTTGAGAAGCTGCTTGAACAAAATACCCACTTTGTAATTTGGGGCGCAGAAGACACCAATAAATCTGTGCTCACCATTGGCTGCGATAATCACCAAGGAGGCAGAATCGCCACTGAGCATATGCTTGATTGTGGCTTTCGCAACGTGGCTTTTTTAGGGGACAGCTCCAGTCATAGCCCAGAGTTTATGGCGCGCTATTTAGGCCATTGCGAAGCAATGAATAATGCGGGTGTTGCTACTCACACCAAGTTGCAATTTGATGCTATCAGTACTGAAGAGTCAGGCTTTGAGGCGGCGAATGCATTGCTTGACAGTAAACTTGAATTTGATTCGATTTTTGCCGCCAGTGACCTGATTGCTATTGGGGCTATTCGCGCACTGAAACTGCGTGGTGTAAGTGTCCCTGAGGATATTGGTGTCGTGGGTTATGATGATATTCCAGTGGCTAGCTTTGCCAACCCAGCATTAACGACTATCAAACAAAACACCAAACTTGCAGGTGAAAAAATTGTCGAGAGTTTATTGATGCTTATACGAGGTCAGGAAGTCAGTCCACAGTTAATTCCAACGAGTTTAGTCATCAGACAATCTTGCGGGGCTGAAGGTCAGCAGGGTTAAAATAGATTTTAGAATAAATTTTAAAATCCCCAATGCGAGATGAACTATCGCATTGGGGATTTTATTTTATGCGCTCACGCTAGGTTCAAGCTGTGGCTCAGATTTTGGGTTTGGACCGTATTCATTGTCTTCCTTACTGTTAAAGCAAAAAACGACAAGTAGGAATAACCAGCCTAGAATTGGAATGAACAGGAGTAATAACCACCAACCTGAATGATCTGTATCATGTAAACGGCGTACGCTTACAGCGATGCTCGGGATAAGAACCAGCAAAGAATATATGCTGCTGAAAATACCGTAGCCTGATACTTCATCATATGTGCCAATCCCCATTTCGACTAGCGTAATGGCAATACTGATAATTGTGTTAATTAAATAGAACATCCAATATTCTTTACGGCGTGCTCGACCGCCAAAATCAAAATATTGTTTTAAAACTTTTAAATACCAATCCATTGTGTCATTCCTACATGTTACTAATTATGCTTTGAGTTTGTTGCTGCACTATTAATAACAGCTTTTGATAAATTCAACAATATGATTTATATGAATAAATTATATTGTTTCCATGGCTTCAGCTATGACCATTAAATCAGCAAAATTATCGATGAGGTGCTGTAAGCCTGGTTGATAAAGTCATGGGGGATTTAAGTATTCGTCGAGTTATGACGCTAACAAAAAGCAAAATGGATTGGTAAGGCATGATGCCTAATACCAATCCATTTTTTGTCACTAGAACTTATGACTGTTGAGACAGAAACTGCCTATTTTTGGCGGTCAGCAACGATTGGGTAAAAGTCCCAAACTTTTTCATCAGTCATCGAGCGCACCAGTTTGACGTATTCAGCGTGAGTCCAAGCCAGCGGTGTTGCTGAGTTAGTGCCATCACCCAATTGATAGTTATAGCGGGTAGGATTACCTACGCCATCCCACGCTTGCTCGGGTAGCATTAAGCCTTCATTAGCAAAGGTTTCCATGCCTTGTACATAGGTATTAATCAGCTCAGCTTTGGTTTGTTCATTTAAGCTGTTAGTGGCTTTCGCATAGGCAAGTTCATAATGACCACGCTCACCGGTAAAGAAAGGCCATACACGACCACGCTGGCCTTCGGTATTACCATTCTCAGCATAACTGTTGCCAGTGTCGACATCTTCACCGTAACCATCATTACCATAGCGTCTGTAACCTGGCACAGTACTGCCATCTTTAGCGTTAAACTCATACTTAACACGTAAGTTATGCTCAAGGCTGGTGTCATCAATTAGCGCCAAACTATTTCGTACGATGCTATCGTCTGCAGACTTAACACCATAGCGCACTAGCTCGAGAAAGCCGCCATCTAAAATGGTGCGTTGATCCAGCCCAGGCTTGCCATTGTTGTCCAGCAGGCGTTGTTCAGTGTTTGGCTGACCATTTGGACTAATGCGAACATAATAGGGTTTGCCATCAATTTTACTGTTTAATTGGCCATTGGTGGTCACTGTGGTTTTTTCCAGTTGCGCAGTGAGCGCATCAGCAGTGCTATTATAGAGCTCGGCTTTGTCTTCTTCACCTATTAGCTTTGCCATGTCGGCTGCAGCTATTAGGCCTGAAATTACCGCGGCGGTAGTGGAAGGGGAGAAGCCAGCTTGCTCTTCCCAACGTTCTTGCTGCGTGTTAGGTGGGGTGATTTCAGTGTCGTTCCAATCTAACTTCACTTTACCACCCGTAACCAGAAAGTCTGCCGCAGGTTTTAACATCTCTTGATACCACTGACTTATCTCTGCATCAGTCAATACACCTGCTTGCCACAGTTGCCAGCCTAACATGATAGGCATAGCGGTTTGATCTAACTGCACGCCAACCCATTCTATTTGACCATCAACGTGGGTCTTTTGTAAAAACCAGCCTGGCGTGCCAACAAAGCCTGGCGTTTGTTGACTAACTTGTACCTTCTTTAAGTACTCAAATGCGACTTTAGGTGTTTCGGTGTCACCCATGGCTAAAAATGCCATTGCGCACTGATAAAAATCACGTGGCCATACTGCTTTATAACCTGTACTGCCAACTTTAGCCGACACTGTGTCACCCCAAGGGTTGGACAGTGAAGCAATTAATGCCCCTGCATGGGTTTTATCTTCTTGCGCTTTTAATACTAATGCACTGGCATTAAGTAGTTTACCGCCGTCTGTGGTATTTGCAGCCATGGCTTGCATTGGCGATAGAGAGGCGAGGTAATCTTTCCAGCCTAGGTGTTTGTCATCGCCCAAGTAGGCACTCAGCACAAAATCATAACCATCTTGCTGTGTTGCCTCGGCATTCGCTAAACTCGCTTGTTTGCTGTCTGCAAAGCCGATGGTGATATTCATCACTTGGGCTTTATCGGCCTTAAGAGTAGGTAATTGTGCGGTCAACGCGACATTACCTGCAGTGCTATTATCTGCGCTGGTAGTTTGATATTGCTGAGTTAACTTGCCATTGGCTTTGATATCTTTTAAGCCATCGGATGTGCCTACAAAGCCAGCAGATGCCGCCACAAAATCAACATCTGATGTAATACTCATATACGATGAGTTTTGCTCTGAGGTATGTGCAAAAAGCGAATTACCTTCAACAAATGCAATGTCATTAGCACCACTATTGTCGATGTGTGGGTTAGCATATAAATATGGTGTGATGCCATCTTCAAAGGCGGTAAATTCGACTTTCATCATCAAGCTATCACGGTTTGGATCGGTAAAGATGTGCTTTTCGATTTGGTACTTACCATTTTTTGCTTTATTGGTAATTTTATAGGCAAGCGACAACGGTCGACCTTGCTCGTCAGTGTGCAAATATTCAATGGTGCTTGTTGTATCGACTTTTTCAGTATCCACAAAGCCATTACCGGCCACAATAAACTGCATTTCTTTAAGTTGCGCATTGTGGATCATGCCAAACATGGTTTCGGTTAGAATCCCTTGCGCGACTGAAAACCACACTTTACTCACTGGGTTATTTTCTAGCCCTGCATATTGACCATTTACATAGGGTTCATAGGATGTGCCTATGCCGGTTTTTCCTGAAAATGCCCAAGTAGGGTCGATACCTGGCGCGCCTGGTGCCACGTTTAATTGTGTCTGTGCTTGTGCCTCGGTGTTGGCCGTGGTGGATTGTTGAGAGCAAGCACTTAACCCCAAGCCAAGTATTGCAACTGAGATGGTTTTAGCCACGGTGCTAAGTGACATTTTTAATGGTTTTTGCAACATGTTCTTCCCCAAAAAGCGTTATTTATTATTTGTTTGATTTTGTTCTACAAAATGCACTGCAATCCCTGAAATCAACATGAATACACCGCCTAAAACTAAGGCGTAGATAGGCTCGCTGTTGAAAAATACACGTAACAGTAGCCCTAATACGCTGGCTGCCATCAATTGTGGGATAACAATGAAAAAGTTAAATATTCCCATGTAAACGCCCATTTTGTGTGGCGGTAGCACGCCTGATAACATGGCGTAAGGCACAGAAAGAATTGAAGCCCAAGCAAAGCCGACACCAATCATAGGGATCCATAATAGGCTTGGGTCTTGAATGAAATAGAAGCTGATTAAACCAAGACCGCCCAAAGACATATTGATGGTATGGGTAAACTTCACACCGACTTTATTGGCTAATAGTGGAATAATCATCGCGGCAATGGCGGCAAAACCATTGTAAGAAGCAAATAATATGCCTACCCAATCCGCGCCATCATTGTACGCTTGGCTAAGAACATCACTGCTGCCGTAATGGAATGAGGTAACCGCAGAAGTGCTGTAAATCCACATGGCGAACAGCGCAAACCAAGCGAAGAATTGCACCACTGCTAATTGCTTCATGGCTTTGGGCATTTGGAATAAGTCATTGACCACATTAAACACAAGCCCAAGCTGTTTTGGCTGTTCAAGTGCGACTTGATTGGCAGAATTGAGTTTAAACGCACAATAAAGCTGTAGTGGGCCAAATACAAAAATTCCGATACTCAAAATGTACAGTTGCTTGTCTAAATCTTGCAATAAAATTGCACTGGTAAACACCGCGCCAATGAACATCCAAATAAAGCCGCTTTGTTGATATTGAGTAGCTTTTCGTCCGATGAAATCATCATGAATATTATCTGATGATGCAGCATGAAAAGCGGCTAATTGCTCAGGGCTGTATTCTTTGGTTGAAATGATGGTCCAGCCAACTGCCAAAAACAGTACAACTGCACCAAAGTAGAATGAGTATTTAACTGAATCTGCAATTTGACCTGCTGGTGCGGTATTGGCGACATCTAAATAATTGGTAAGCATATACGGCATAGCTGAGGCAACGACTGCACCAATACCAATAAAGAAGCTTTGCATTGCGTACCCTTGGGTACGTTGGCTTTTCGGTAAATTATCACCCACGAATGCTCTAAAGGGCTCCATGGCAATATTGATGGATGCATCCATGATCCACAACATGCCAGCTGCAATCCACAATGTTGGTGAATGCGGCATGATGAATAGTGAAAGAGTGGTACATACTGCACCGATTAAGAAATAAGGGCGACGACGTCCAAGGCTATTCCATGTATTGTCACTTAAGTAACCAATAATCGGTTGGACGATTAATCCGGTTAGTGGTGCAGCAATCCATAAAATTGGAATCGCGTCAATTTCAGCACCTAATGTTTGGAATATGCGACTGACGTTGGCATTTTGTAAGGCAAAACCAAACTGGATCCCCAGAAAACCAAAACACATATTGAAAATTTGCCAGAAATTCAGTTTTGGCTGAATGGCAGCGGCTGGTTGAGTCGTTGTATTTCGATTGGCTGACATGACGTTCCTTATGTTCATGTGCTGTAAACAGCAAAATTTGCTAAATGGGTCGATAAAACAGGTGATAAAAAAATGGCGAATACTCATCTCCCTAAGACGGGTATTCGCCAAGACCTAATAAGCTTCGTATACCATAAGCAGATAACAAAACTAATGGAGGTACTCCAAACCTGGCACAAGGATGCCAGTAACGACCTAGCCCTTTTCATCTCCACAAGCAGAGTGAAATTAGCAGGTTTATACTAGCCTTGTGGGTCCAATTGACACAACCGAATACATACGTATTCATCAAGTATCAGTAACTAAAGGCGATCGTTTTTGTAACATATTGACTTGGTAATCCAGATTTAGATATTCGACACAGTGCAATGTAAACAAAGAAAAACCTGAAGGCAATCAATTGATTGCACATCAGGCTTTAGGGAGAAGGGGCGTTAAAGCGCTTTAAAGCGTATTGCAGTACCACCACTAGCAGCCATTTTTAGCGTAATAGTATCGATTGCTGTGACAGCTTTTGTTTCAATCACATAATCATAAGGCTCTGTTAACCAATGCGCTTTATCACCATCACGGTATATTTGGGCTTGATACTTTTTCGCAGAGTCTAGAAAATCCAATTTCACGTCAACACTGCGGGGTGTTTCATTGGTGAGTGCACCAAGGTACCAGTCATTATTGGCACGATTTTGCCTAACAAACACCACATGTTCGCCAATTTCACCTGATATCGCGATACTTTGTTGCCAGTCAGTTGGCACATCTTGAATAAACTGAAAAGCATCTAATCGCTCAACATAGTTACGTGGTAAGTCTGCAGCCATTTGGATGGGGCTATACAACACAACATACAAGGCTAACTGCTTAGTGAGGGTGGTTTGTACTCGGTTAACCGCATCGAGGCCTTCTGGAGCGAGATTGAAAATACCCGGCGTAAAATCCATTGGTCCTGATAACATACGTGTATAAGGTAAAATAGCCGTGTGCGATGGGTTGTTTGGCGGTGTTCCCCACGCATTGAACTCTTGGCCTCGTGCGCCTTCTCGTGCAATCCAGTTAGGGTAGGTGCGCCTTAAGCCCGTATCTTTAATTGGCTCATGGGTATTAATACTAATGCCTCGTTTTGCCGCTTGTTGAATACTGTACAGATATTCATTCACCATGAATTGACCGTCATGCCACTCATGATGGACAACACCGTTTTCATCCACACGTTTTATATCGCCACCATCGGCAACATAACCCGTTTTAATTTGAGTGACGCCATGCTGTTGATATAAGTCATACGCATCCTGCATCTGATTACGATAATTAGTCACTGAACCTGAGGTTTCGTGATGACCTACTAATCTAACCCCTTGTTTCAAGCCATACTCAGTGACCTTGAGTAAATCAAAATCATCATAAGATTGAGTAAAACTAAATACATCACCATTATGGAACCAACTGCCATCCCAGCCAATGTTCCAGCCTTCGACTAACACCCCATCAAAGTCGTACTGTGCAGCAAAGTCCATGTAGCGTTTGGTTTCACTCGTCGTTGCACCATGTTTAGGGCCTGAACCCCAGGTGTTCTCATTAATGTGCATCCCCCACCAAATACCAATGTATTTACCCGGTTGTACCCAAGATACATCGCCTAGCTGATTGGGCTCGTTCAGGTTAAGGATCAAGTCTGAGTTTAGTAAACCTGTGGCTGCATCAGCTATCTGAATAGTGCGCCATGGTGTTGTGAACCCTGGTTTGGTTTTGACTCGAATACCATCAGACCAAGGCGTTAAATCAGCTCTAAACGTTCCGTCACGGCGTTGGTCTAATACCATGGCGGCATAATCTGTCAGTGCAGCCTCGTGGATGCTAATGTGAACCCCCGAGGATAACTTGGCTGTAAAAGGGGTATGAGCTCGGTCAACCTTGCTGACGGGGGTGTGTTGATACAGGTATTCATAGCGATTCCAACCGCGACCAGGGATCCACCACGCTTGACTTTGATGGGCATCGGGCAAGCTAAATTCTGTGAGCTCTTCAATAATGTCTAATGTTGTGTATTGCGCTAATGCAGCTTGTTTAGGAAAGTGATAGCGAAAGCCAATACCGTCATTAAAAGCTTTAAATTCAACATTAAACACTAATTCATTATGTTTCAGTTTGACTGTCATCGCATTGTAATGGTCTCGTACAAATTGACGTTCACCCCAAGGTTGCTCCCAGGTACTGTCATTGGAGTGCGTTGTCACATCAACAATTTGCAGTTGCTGATCTATCCTGCCTAATTGTTTGAAAACCATGCCCAGTTTACTGGGGTTAATGACAGTTTTACCGTCAAAATTGACTTGATAATGTGCCTGATTGTTGTCATCTGTCAGTTGAATATGAATTTGTCGATCAGGTGAGTGCAATTGCACGGCCTTAGCGGATGCCATGCTAGGAAGCAATGCAGCAATAATGATGCCCAACGCGCTGACTTTTTGAAGGTGATGTAACAAAGGCTGACCCATGGCTTGTCCTTAAACTGAGTGGTAAGTGTTTTGCTTGAGTGGTAAATGTTTTGCTAAAGCAATAGACGCTTAGATATGCACACCTCAATATACTGGTTGAATATCAAAGCCAGCAATCGGATGCATACGTATTCAGCAGGGTTTAAGCACTTGTCAAACCAGAGAAAGCCCTCTGCAAGTATGTTTGCAGAGGGCTTAAGTTATGAGTGATTTTTTACCGTTAATTTTCCTGATGCGGTGCTAATGCTAGTACTCGGCTTTGAAGTGGGGCCAGTTGAATAGAGATAGTCCCCCTTGGCTGGTTATTGTCATGAGCGAGTGCTAATGAAGCATTGAAGGGTTCATCTGTCAAAAGGTCGGTTAATGGCACACTTGAGATATGTTGTAATTGCCACTGCTCAAGCAGGTCATTGGAGATGTGAAGCTCAAATGACTTACTGTTTGTTTCATCAAAATTACTGACGATAATTAACTGCTGCTCATCTGAGAACCGTGTGAAAGCAAATACACTTTCATCATAGCCAGGTTGACTTAGCTGACGTTGTAACGTGTCCAGTTCTTGGTATTGACCTTTTAGTGCTGGTGCGGTGTGACTGAGTTGTAATAACCTCTGATAGTAACCGCGTAGCGCGACTTCCTGCTCTGTTGAATTTCCTCCATCGAACTTACCATGATTCATCCAACGCTGATGTGCTGGCACCCCGATATAATCGAAAATGCTGGTTCTAGATGGTTGACCAAACCCAGCATCTTCAGCACCAGGCTCGCCGACATCTTGACCGAAATAAATTAAAGTAGGTGAGCGGCTGAGTGTTGTCGATACCACCATAGCGGGTAAAGCTTTGAATGCATCACCGGCAAATTCAGGGCTGGCGATCCGCTGTTCATCATGATTTTCTAAAAAGTGCAGCATATGCGATTCAATGTCTAACACTTTAGCTTGCACTTTAGCTATTTCAGCAGTTGATGATTTACCTTGAATGATATCTTTTAGTGTGTCGTATAAGCCTACTTTGTCATACAAGAAATCCATTTTTCCGAGGTGAATATAGTCTCGATAAAGCGAAGGGTTATAGACTTCAGCCAGTAAAAATGAATCTGGGTCATAGTGTTTTACATGACTATTTAAATAGCTCCAAAACTCCACCGGTACCATTTCAGCCATATCATATCTGAAACCATCGACGCCTTTACCCAGCCAATATTGGGTAATGTGTTGAAATTTCTTCCAAGAGTCTGGTATCGCATCAGTGCTTTGTCGTTTCCAGAACATAAAGTGTTGAGCGGCGCTTTTATTGGCATAACTGGCTGGCAGGCGAGGGAAATCATACTTCCCATCGGGTGTGACACCATAGTTTACTTTGACGGTTTCATACCAATCATTGCTATCAGGTTGTGCTAAACGCGAACCATTCCCCGTCCATTTCGCGGGTTTTTCAATAAACAGCCCGTCTGATAATGGGTGAGCTTGTCCGCCTAAAGGTTCGAAGCCTTCGATGGTTTCTGGCACCTTGAAATCTTGATTTGGGAGGTAATAGAAGTTGTTATTTTTGGCATATTCAACAGAAGTATCGTCACTTTGACCAAAGTCTTCAATACCTTCGGGCTTTGACAGTGATTGATAATTGCGGGCAACATGGTTGGGCACGATATCAATAATGACTTTCATACCATTTGCATGTGTTCTTGCTATTAATGCTTCAAACTCTTCAAGGCGCTGGTTTGGATCACTGGCCAAATCTGGATTGACATTGTAATAGTCTTTCACAGCATAGGGCGATCCTGCGCGGCCTTTAACTACGTCTGGGTCATCATTGTTAATGCCATATTCTGTGTAGTCTCTAATGACAGCATGATGTGGCACACCGGTATACCACACGTGTGTTACACCCAATGATTTTATATCTTGAAGGGCGGTATCGTTGAAGTCAGCAAACTTCCCCACGCCATTTTGCTCTAATGTGCCCCAAGGTTGATTAGTCGTATTGGTATTGCCGTATAAACGGGTAAAAACTTGATAAACTACGGCTTTCTCATGAGAATCGATGAGTGTGTCAAGTGTGTCAAGTGTGTCAAGTGTGTCAAGTGTGTCAAGTGTGTCAAGTGTTTCAAACTCAGCTCGCGTTTTGACACTGTTCAGTTGGTGAGGATCTGTTGGCGTACAGCCTATTAGTAGACCTGTTAAACTTAAACTAATCACCATCGACGCTTTGCGCATGTATGATTGATTTGCGTAATTTAATGGGCATGTAACTTGCATTTTAATCTCTATGTACTTTGAATTGATGACTGTTGATGAGTATTTAAGTGTTTACTCTGGCTATTTATCATTGGCTAATTTCATGATGTAAACTCCTGCACCTTCTAGCATGAGCTTGTCGCCAAATTCAGACCATTGCGCTGTAATGATATTTTTAGCTTGCGTAAATTGCTGAATATCATCACTGAAACGGGTCATATCTAGCTCAACGTGTTGTTTATTTTTGTTATATATCACCATCAAGGATTCATTGCTGGCATGTCTAAATTGGACGTATACCCCCTCTTTAGGCGCGTAATGTTTTAGACTCCCATGCTGAATTGAAGATGAATTTTTTCTAAATTGCATTAGTTTCGTTATGAAATTGAGCGCATCTTCTTGTAATGGTGTGATATTACGTTTATTGAAAACATTTGTATCATCATCTAACCAGCCGCCTGGAAAATCAGATCTGACTGCACCGTCATGGCGTCCTTCAGTCGGACTGGTCATTAATATTTCACTGCCATAAAAAATTTGTGGGATGCGGTTACTGGTGAGTACATAGGCCATGGCCATTTTATACAGGGCAATATCTTGGCCCATTAAACTATATATGCGGTTGGTATCGTGGTTGCCTTCAAATAACACTAGTTGGGTAGGGTCGGCATATATCACATCATTAGCAAGGGCTTCATATAGGTTAATTAAGCCGCTTCCCCAGCCTTCATCTTCAGTGAGAGATGAAATTAACGTCTCATAAAGCGGGAAATCCATCATGCTTCTAGTCGCAGACACATAACCATCTTTATTGTGTTTGCCCGCTTGCCAATAGCTGACAGTGATTGGGTTATTCGTCCACTCTTCACCAACAATATTAAACTGTGGGTACTCATTCATGATGGCGGTTGACCACTGAGTTAAGAACGTTTTGTCTGCATAGGAGTATGTATCTTCTCTAATACCACTTAAGCCTGCAAACTCCACCCACCAAATACTATTTTGAATTAAATAAGTGGCGAGGTGAGGATTGTTTTGGTTCAAATCAGGCATAGTGTCTGTGAACCAGCCTTGCTCGAATTCCACTCTGTCACTGTCAGCAGCGTATGGGTCTTGCACTGTGGTTCGTCTGTGGCTGGTATAGGTAATATCTTGTTGATTCTCTTGCCAGCGCGCTTGCCCATGTACCCAATTTTTATCAGGAAAATCCTTCATCCAGTAATGTGCAGAGCCGATATGGTTAACAATAATGTCTTTGATGATGCCGATACCAAACTGCTGTGCTTCGGCTACTAATGCGGCATATTCTTCGTTTGAACCAAAACGTGGGTCTATTTGATAGAAGTCAGTGGTTGAATAGCCATGATAGGAATATTTAGCTTGGTTATTTTCTAGCAATGGATTGATCCACAGTTGAGTGACACCAAGGTTTGCAAGGTAAGGCAATGCCTTACGGATCCCACGAATATCACCGCCATGTCTGCCATCTTTATCTTCACGGTTAATGCCTTCTAGCATCTGTGGATGAGTGTCGTTGGCAGGATCGCCATTAACGAATCTATCTGGGGTGATGAGATAAATGACATCTTTATTACTAAAACCTTGTCTATTGGCAGAGCCTGCTTGGCGTGACTTAATACTGTAATTCACGCGGTTAACCTGCTTATCCCCTTGCTTGATGCTAAAGGTTAAGGTTTGTGGCTGAGCGTTTTGTAAATCCAAATAAACAAATACATGGTTTTGACTGTCTGTTTTGACAATGCGTTTGATTTTGACTTGCTCTGCTCGAGTTAACTCAATAGTGTTATTGACAATATCAGGGCTATATATAAGCAGTTGTAACTCTGAATTATGCATATCGGCCCACCAAAATTCAGGCTCGATGCGAAGTTCACTCGACTGATTATTTGCAAAGCTAATGGCTGGTGAGCAAATAGCAATAACGCCTAATAACGTGACTAGCCAGTGCCTAAGTCTATTAATACTGAGATAAGTTAACTTGCTCGTCTTTAACATCTTTAGATTGAAAGTAAACTGAGTCATAAAATTCCCTTTGTATATGCTATTTAGCAGTAACGTTTCGTCTATTTGTTTAAAAACGCTTGATGGCTTGGTAACTGCGCTAGATAGTGTTGATAAACTGCTTTGAGGTTATCTAAAAAATCTTGGTTATCCTGTCGTGATAATGTATCTGCCAATGGATTATATTCTTGCGGCAAAACACCTTGGCCAACCATGACCTGTAGCCATGCTTCATTGGTAAATAATTCATCTTGAAAACGTTGTAGATTGCCTGTTTCAGCGAATAGGGCGATTTTGCGTTGTAAGCTTGCTGGGATAGCCATATCACGGCAATATTGCCACAAATTATCGTTATTGCCTTGTCGCTGGTTTAGGTGATAGTGCAGGATAATAAAGTCGCGAATTTGCTCGAATTCCAGCTTAGATTGGCGATTATATTCTTCAACTAAACTTGGCTTGATGGTTAAATTAGGCATTAATTTGGTTAAACGGATCACCGCTGTTTGCACTAAATGTAAGCTAGTGGATTCTAATGGCTCTAAAAAACCAGAAGATAAACCTATGGCGACACAGTTTTTATGCCACTGTTTTTCTCGGCGGCCAGGTGTAAAACGAATTAACTTAGGCTCAGCTAATGCAGGCGCATCAAGGTTTTCCATTAATACCTGTTTAGCTTGTTCATCGCTGGCATAACGGCTTGAGAATACAATGCCATTTCCGGTGCGGTGCTGCAGTGGAATACGCCATTGCCATCCAAATGAATGGGCGATAGAGCGCGTATAAGGAATAATCGGTTCAACCTTTTCACAAGGCACTGCCCATGCACTGTCGCATACAAGCCAATCTTGATAGCTTTCATAGCCAACATTTAACGCTTGCTCGATAAGGTGTGCGCGTAGACCAGAGCAATCGATAAACAAGTCGCCCTCAATTGTTTGGCCATCATCTAATGTCAGCGATGCAATAGCATCATCTTCGGTGAGATTAGTACGTATTACCGTGGCTTGTATGTGTTTTACGCCGCGTTGAGTGGCATATTCAGTTAATAATTGCGCGTATAAACCTGCATCAAAGTGATAGGCATGGGTGATGCCAGCAAGTTGGTTATTGTGAATACGCGGTACGGCATCAAATTTATTCTTGATTGCTGCTTGATAATTAAACGAGTAATCCCACAAGCTTGTTGAACTCTTGGGTTGGTTTGCAAGCCAGTAATGGTGGAATGCGCAATAACCTATATTTTTTCCGAGCTCACCAAAAGCGTGCATGTAAGCATCACCTTGTTTGCCCCAATGTTCAAACTGGATCCCCAGCTTGATACTGGCTTGTGTCTTTGCAATGAAGTCTTTTTCATTTAGCCCTAAAACATCATTGAAAATTTTAAGCGGTGGAATGGTGGCTTCACCGACACCAATTGTGCCAATGTTGGGTGATTCAATTAAGCAAATGTCGAGCTGTTGCTTATACAAACGGCAAAGTAGGGCTGCAGTCATCCAACCTGAAGAACCACCGCCAAGAATAACGATTTTTTTAATCTTGTTGTTCATCATGATCCCTTACTTGTATCGTTAAACTAATATCACTTACGAAACAGTTTAAGATTGTTGATATAAAAAAGCCTCTGTGAAACAGAGGCTTTATCATTGATATCACATTAGAACTTGTAGTTAGCACCTAACATGAAGTTACGACCGTAACTTTGGTAGTCACGTACATGACGAGCATCATCACCTGTGTAAGTTGTAAATGGCTCATCTGTTAAGTTGTTCACCTGGAACATAACTGATAAACCATCAAGTGATGTAAATCCACCTTGACCAAAGTCATAACCTACTTGTGCATCAACAACCGTTTCACCTTTCACGTTAACATTTACGCGGCTTAAACTAATTGCTGTCACTTCACCTAGGAAGTCAGAACGGTAACGAGAGCTAATACGCGCTTCAAAACCAGAGTTTTCATAGTAAACCGTTGCATTGAAGGTTTTTTCAGATAAACCGGCTAATGCTATTGGATCGCTATCTGGCGTTTCTTTTACTTCTGAATCATTGTAAGAACCGTTCAGAATAGTACCGAATCCTTCTAGTGCATCAGCAAAGTAACCAAAATCTAGCGATACTGATGCTTCAATACCTGAAATATGACCACCCTCACCATTGACAGGTACATCAAATCGACCTTGGCCTTTTCCTGGTTCAACACCTGGAATCACACCTTCAAAATCCATAAAGATGGTGTCGGTATAAACTGTGTTTTCAAGCTTCTTATAGTAAGCAGCAATGGCAAAGTAACCTTGGTCACTGAAGTAGTTTTCATAACTTAAATCAACTTGGTTTGACATCCATGGGCGAAGCTCAGGGTTGCCTGAATTACCAGAGTAGTAGATACCTTCAGCACCATTTGGATCATAGTTAAAGCTTGCAGATGCGTGCATCTTATCCATACGGGCGCGGCTCATGGTACGTGCTGCAGCGAAAACTAAACGTTGGTTATCAGTTAAACCAAGCGATAGGTTCATGCTAGGTAACCACTCGATATAATCATCTTCACCATAGCTGTCGACAACTTCTAATTGGTCGTCAACAGTTTGAACTGCTTTACCATTAGAGCTTTGTTCTGTTTGTACCGCTTGGACACCAAAGTTACCCGTTAATGGCATGTCGCCAATATCAGTTTCGAAATCAGCTTTTACATAGAAAGTGGTGACTTTCTCTTCAACTTGCCATGTATTGGTTGAACGTTCTGGCTGTACTTCTGCGGCATCTAAAGAGTTATAAAATCCAGCGTTATATAAGGCTAATGCATCATAAGACAGCATGTTACCCATACCGAAGAAAGCAAGAGACGTTGGGCTTAATAAATACTCATCTGGCACGGTTAACATGTAGTTATCGCCGCTACCGATTTCGTAGCCTTTTAGTGTTAAGTATTCACCGTTATCAACTTTAGACTTTTCACGGTTGGTATAGTTAATACCAAACTCAACGCTACGCATGAAACCTTCGTCAAAGGTATAGGTTGTACCTAGACGCAGTGATGATAGTTCATCTTCGACTTCTGGTTTGTTGATGAAGCCATCTTGCATGTTGCCGTCAATTGAAGGGCCCCAGCTGAAAGCGCCGCCCAATTTGATTAATTCAGGATCAGAGTAGTCAAGTGATGGATCGAATAAGTAACGACCGTCACCAGTAAACTTAAAGCCTAGGTTTGGTTCAACCGCACCGACACCATTACCGCGACCAGTACCTGCATAGGTTTCTATACCAATGTCAGTACGTTCAACTTTTGACATCGCTAGATCAGCTTCTACTGTCCAGTTGTCATTAAGAATGTATTCTGTGTTCCAACCAACTGAGATTGAGTCAGCATCACGAGTGTTAGTATCGTTACGTACTAGTACCATTGCGTCTTGGAATGAACCTTCGGTCACAAGGCCGTCTTCAACTGTAGTCGATGTACTTCCGCTGTTGGCCCATCCGCCACCCCATTGACCTGGGATTTCGATACCACGTAGGATTTGTTCATCAAAGAATTTGGTGTAGAAAACGTCAACTACGCTTCGGAATTGCTCGTTTGGTTCAAATTCAATCACGCCCATAAAACCATCACGTTCTAGCTCAGAAGAACGTACGTAAGGCTTTGCGCCACCTAAAATAGCATCGCCGTTTGCATCTTCTGGGTAACCCCAAGCTTGCCAACGTTCTTCTTGGTTTGGTGATTGCATACGAGAGTAACCAAGCGCAATACCAATTGTATCGTCAGCAAATTGGTCAATATAAGAAATGCTACCGCGATAACCTTTATCAGTAGAACCAGCATTTAATGCGCCTAAATCGTTGTACTCACCACGTAAACTAACTGCGAATGTACGCTCGCCATGACGAAGTGGGCTGATCGTTTGCATATCAACTGTACCTGCAATTGCCTGTGTCATTAACGAGGCGTCAGGTGTTTTGTATACAACGACAGAATTTAATAATTCAGAAGGGTACTGGTCAAATTCAACGCCACGGTTGTCGTTGATTGACGCTTGTTCACGACCATTTAATGTCGCAAGTGAGAAATCTGGGCCAAGACCACGAATAGACACTACGTTAGCACGTCCATCTAGACGCTGGGCTGCAATACCAGGTAGGCGAGCGAGTGACTCAGCAATCGATACATCAGGTAGTTTACCGATGTCTTCTGCAGAAATTGCTTCAACAACAGATGAAGAAGACATTTTTACTGCTTGAGATTCTTGTAGGCTGCGACGAATACCCGTTACTTGAATAACTTCGATATTTTCGTCTTGTGCTGTGGTTTCATTTGCATCAGCTTCTGCGGCTTGAGCGACCATGCTCGCACTTGCAGCGGCTAAAGCTAATGTCAGTAGGCTTGGTTTAAAAAGCGACATTCATCTTTCCCCTTTGTAGATGTTAGCACCTTGCTGTCCAGGTCAAGTTGCTAGCATCCGTTTAGATTTTGGTTACAGTCTTTATATTGTTTTTGCCTCAACTAGCTTAATTGACTGCATAAGTGTTGAGGTTATGACCAAATTGTTGTGGAACAGTTGCGATACTACTCCTAGGTTTGAATTGCCGACAATGCTATGCATACGTATTCAAAAGTTTATTGGGCAATCCAAGCGTTCTTTTTAACCAAACTGCAACAGGTGAAATATAACATAATTTCTATATAAGTTGTTGGTTATTATTGCTTTTATTTGGATTGAAAATATTGGTTTATTGTTTTGTATCTATGCATACGTATGCAGAGATATTGAACCTGATTTCCTAATTCACGTATCCTCGATGCAATTGAAAAATAAAGTGACACGTTACTAAGTCACAACAAGATTTTAACTTGCGTGTGTTTTCAAGGCGAGTTAGTAGCGGATAAAAGGGGAAGCAATGGAGCAGGTTAATTGGTGGAAAGGTGGAGTGATATATCAGGTGTATCCCCGAAGCCTAATGGATTCCAATGGCGATGGCGTAGGCGACCTACAAGGTATAATCGCTAAACTTGACTATATTGCTAGCTTGAATGTTGACGCGATATGGATATCGCCGTTTTTCAAATCTCCAATGAAGGACTTTGGCTACGACATTAGTGATTATCGTGCTGTTGACCCTATGTTTGGTTCGATGGCTGATTTCGATGAGCTCATTGCTAAGGCGCATGAGCGTAATATTAAAGTGGTAATTGATCAGGTGCTAAGTCATACATCAGATCAACATATGTGGTTTGAACAAAGTAGACAAAGTACGCAAAACGAAAAATCTGATTGGTATGTGTGGGCAGATCCCCAAGCCGATGGTACAGCCCCTAATAACTGGTTAGCTATTTTTGGCGGCTGCGCTTGGGAGTGGGAGCCTCGTCGGAAGCAATACTACTTACATAACTTCTTAAAAAGTCAGCCTGATTTAAACTTCCATAACCCTGATGTGCGCCAAGCCGTACTCGATAATGTTGAATTTTGGCTGAAAAAAGGCGTAGATGGCTTTCGTTTAGATGCCATTACTTTTTGTTATCACGATGAACAGTTACGAGATAACCCTGCAAAGCCAGAAGATAAACGCCAAGGTCGCGGCTTTAGTGAAGACAACCCTTACGCCTATCAATACCACTATTACAATAATACCCGACCACAAACAGTCAGCTTTATTGAAGAGTTAAGACAACTTATTAATCGCTACCCAGGAGCCGTCACGCTCGGAGAGGTGTCATCTGAAGATTCCTTAGCCACCATGGCTGAATACACTCAAGGCAATGATAGATTGCATATGGCCTACAGCTTTGAATTACTCACTGACGATTTTAGCGCAGCCTATATTCGTCAAACAGTAGAAGAGCTAGAAGCGAGTATTGGTGATGGCTGGCCGTGTTGGGCGATTGGTAATCATGATGTGCAACGTGTCGCGACCCGTTGGGCGAATAACAGTAACAATCCTGCCTTTTTGAAGATGCTCAATGCCATGCTGTTTTCACTTAGAGGTAGTGTATGTAGTTACCAAGGTGAAGAGCTAGGCTTAACCGAAGCGCCTATTGAGTATCATCAACTACAGGACCCATTTGGAATTGCTTTCTGGCCTCAATTCAAAGGCCGTGATGGGTGTCGAACGCCTATGCCTTGGGATTCAAATAAAGCTAATGCTGGCTTTTCTGTTGGTCAACCTTGGTTGCCTGTGCATGGTGAGCACAATTTGCTATCGGTTAATCAACAGGAAGTTGACACCGATTCAGTGCTGAACGGTTACCGTCAATTTCTACAATGGCGACGCGAGTTTCCTGCATTAGTGCAAGGAGACATCAAGTTTATCGATGCCCACGAATCAATTCTTGCCTTTGAAAGAAGGCATAACGGGCAAGTCTTATTGGTGTTGTTTAACTTGTCAGATGAAGCTGTTGAATTTGAGCTTGGTGACATAACATTAGTAGAGCAACTATGTGCTCAGGGCGTTAACTGTGGTGACTATCAGTTAAGTACTCATAGTATTCAACTTGCTGCTTATGACAGTTTTTTTGCGGCTATTAAATAATTTGACGTGTGAGCAGTGATTGCTCATTTAATGCATCGACAATAATAAGAGATTAGATTATGGCCTCAACAATACAAACAGGACAACACAGTGCTGTTAACCAAACGGGTGGTAACTACAGATTTGCACTCGTATCACTGACTTCACTGTTCTTTATGTGGGGATTCATCACATGTTTGAATGATATTTTAATTCCGCACCTTAAAGCTGTATTTTCACTGAGTTATACAGAAGCAATGCTCATTCAATTTTGTTTCTTCGGTGCCTATTTTTTAGTGTCATTACCCGCAGGCAAGTTGGTTAAGAAACTGGGCTATCAAAAGGGCATAGTAACAGGGTTAGTGATTGCCAGTTTAGGGTGTGCATTGTTTTACCCAGCAGCAGCTTTTGCTACTTACAACTTATTTTTAGGTGCCTTGTTTGTCTTAGCATCGGGGATCACTATCTTACAGGTTGCAGCTAATCCATATGTAAACGCGTTAGGTAGCGAAGAAACAGCCTCAAGCCGCTTAAATCTTACTCAAGCATTTAATGCATTAGGTACCACTGTTGCACCTTTCTTTGGTTCAGTGCTCATTTTATCAGTCGCGACAGGTGCGGTAGGTGAAGTGGGAAGCGCACAATATGAAGCTGACGTCGTTAAGCTGCCATACTTATTGCTGGCGGGTACGCTAGCTGTATTAGCAGTGATTTTCTCTATGTTGAAGTTACCAACCATTGTTGAGCACACACAAACCCAGTCAAATGAGCAAGTTACCCATAATGGTAAAACCAGTGCATGGCAAAGTGCCCACTTAGTATTAGGTGCATTGGGGATCTTTGTCTATGTCGGCGCAGAAGTCGCTATTGGCAGTTTTTTAGTGAATTTCCTCGGTGAGTCTCATATTGGTGGCATGGAAGAAGCCCAAGCCGCTAACTATATAGCCTATTACTGGGGCGGTGCAATGGTCGGTCGTTTCATCGGCTCAGCTGTGATGCAAAAAATTGCTGCGGGTAAGGTGCTGGCATTTAATGCCACAATCGCGGCTGTGTTAGTGTTGGTGGCGATGAACAGTAGCGGCGCATTGGCCATGTGGTCAATTCTTGCTGTGGGGCTGTTTAACTCCATTATGTTCCCAACTATCTTCAGTTTGGCCTTGCGAGATTTAGGCCCACATACTTCACAAGGCAGCGGTATTTTGTGTTTAGCGATTGTTGGCGGTGCCATTATCCCATTAGTGCAAGGTGTGATGGCTGATAGCATGGGATTACAGCCAGCATTTATCCTACCGGTGATTTGTTATGCATATATTCTATTTTACGGTGCTAAAGGCGCGAAAATGTAAAATAGCTGCTAATTTAAATAAAGCGACTCATTGAGTCGCTTTTTTATTGCTATCGATACTATAAATACCTATGATCTGCCCGCTTTAGCTTATGCTAACCATTCACCTTGATTGACGATTTACGAGACCGCTATGCTGACTTACCCTCTCTCTGGCCATGCCTGTGATTTAACCCTTAACGTATTAACGTTAGTTCTCAATGACGGTAAGCCTCTAGATCGTGCTTATTCACTTAACTTTTCTGGTTTAAAGCTTGCGCCTGAAGAACAAGCTAGAGTGACCACTGTTGTAGGTGATATTTTACGTCGACTTAATTTGTATTGCTTTATCTCTGATATCGAGCCAGAGAAATTTGAGCGTGAAGGTTCAAAACTGTTAAACGCATGGCACCATTTTCATGGTCTTGAACGACCTAAAATGCAATATTCATTGCAGATTAATGAATCCGAAGTTGACCAACGCATAGAGCAAGCAAAAGCTAATTTACCTTTGTGGGATGGCTGCCCTGAATGGTTAGATGAAATTGGCAGCAAACAACTAGGTGAAAAATGGTCAGCTGAACGAGCTGCATTAGCTATGGCGCCTAAACGCTTTTTACGCGTTAATGAGCTTAAAGGCGACCGTGAGCAATTGATAGCTCAATTAGCTAAAGAAAGCGTTACGGCTATTGCTGTAGCTGGGGTTGATAGTGCGGTTGAAGTGACATCTAATTCAGCTTTATTTAGAACAGAAGCATTTAAGCAAGGTTGGTTTGAGCAACAAGATGCGGGTTCACAAAAAGTGGCAGAAGCCGTTGGGGCGAAACCCGGTATGCGTGTTGTGGATGCTTGTGCAGGAGCAGGTGGCAAAACTCTCCACATAGCGGCGCAAATGCAAGGGAAAGGGCGTTTGCTCGCTATGGATGTTGAGCAGTGGAAGTTAGATAATTTAAAAACGCGTGCTAAACGCGCTGCAGCTCATAATGTAGAAACTCGCATTATTAAAAGTTCCAAAACCATTAAGCGCTTAAAATTAACGGCAGACCGAGTGCTGCTAGACGTACCGTGTTCAGGATTAGGGGTACTAAAGCGAAACCCAGATGCAAAGTGGCGAGATACCGCTGAACGCCTCCCTGTATTAGTCGAATTACAAAAGCATATTCTGCAAAGCTACAGTCGTATGGTTAAAGTTGATGGCATACTTATTTACGCCACGTGCTCAATTATGCCGCAAGAAAATCGTCAGCAAGTTGATGAATTCCTTGCAGAGAACTCTCATTTTGAATTTATGGATGATGAAACCATCTTGGTTGCTGAACATGGGTTTGATGGTTTTTATCTAGCCAGAATGCGCCGCACAGCGGAGTAAGTCGCTACTTATGTAAATACTATATTAGTCAGCTAATTAACCTGAAGTGATGCAATTTTTTACAGCTTTCCCTCTGTTTTAATAGGATGGGATGTTGAAAAAAGACCTTAATCAGCATACTGTTGTTAATCATAATTGCATAACATGCTATTGATTAGTAAAGGTCAGATTAATACATGATGGAATCGAGTCATTCACTGCAACAATATTTGCTGGGTGCAAAGAAAATGGACTTCCGTGAATCTTCTCTTGAGAGATACAGTACAGTTTTTGACAAAGTACTTGAAGGGCTTCCTTTAGGCGAGATTCTTAATTCTTTGGTACTAAGCATTGAAGCGTTAAAAATAGGGACGCGTGCTTCCGTATTATTGTTAAGTGATGATAAGCAACGGTTACTTTCAGGTGCTGCTCCAAATTTACCTGAGGAATACAATCAAGCCATACACGGTATTGAGATTGGTGAGCATATTGGCTCTTGTGGTGCGAGTGCTTTCACCGGTCAACGTGTCATTGTCGAAGATATTGAGACTCACCCAAATTGGCAGGCATTTAAACACCTACCTCTGCAAGCAGGGCTAAAGGCGTGTTGGTCTGAGCCTATTTTTGATAGTAACCGTGAGGTCATAGGAACATTTGCCATGTACTATGACACCATTAAATCCCCTACAGATTTAGATATTTCGTTACTGCTTGAAGCATCAAAATTAGCCAGTTTGGCTATTGAACGAAGTCGCGCAATGCATATTGAGCGTTTAAGTAGTAAAATCTTCAGAAACTTGCCTGTGGCTTTAGTTGTATTGAATGAAGAAGGCACAGTACTCAATTCAAATCCCTGTTTTAAGCATCTAACCTCCTGTTATAACGAGGTCAATAACACCTTTGATAAGAGTCGCTTTTTAAGTCAGGTGGATCCTCGACTGATCGCTGAAATAAATGAATCTATTTCTCGCGGCCATTCATGGCAGGGCGAGCTTGTCGGAATTCAACGTCAAAATCAAACCATAGATATTGATGTGACTATTACTGTTATTCGCGACTCATTTACTCAGCAAAACTGTTTCGCTTGGCTGATAAGTGATATTACCGCTAAGAAACATGCAGATAAGTTAATTAACTTTCAAAAACATAATGATCAATTAACAGGTCTCGCAAATCGACTTTATTTTGTCAATTACCTCAAAGATATCTTGCAGCACAACACTGATATTAAACAATTCAGTGTATTAGTGATGGATATTGACCATTTCAAACAAGTCAATGACACTTTAGGCCATGCCAATGGTGATAAGCTATTGCAAAAAGTGGCATATAGGATCTGTCGCCATATTCCTGAAGATACGTTAGTCGCTAGAATTGGTGCTGATGAATTTGGTATTTTATTACCCAATGTGTCAGATAATGATTCACTATCAGAGATTGCAGCCAAATTGAATAATGTGATGACTAATCCCATTAATGTGGCTGAGCAAAACTTACAGCTCTCGATGAGTATCGGCATTTCTAGCTACCCTCAGGATTCTGATAATATTAGTTTTTTGATGCAGTTTGCTAATCAGGCCATGTTTGAAGCTAAAAAACGCGGTCGTAATAACTTTCGATTTTTTGATAAATCATTGCAAAATAAGGCGCAACGAACAGCTGAACTGACACAAGATTTAAAGTGTGCCATTAAAAATGAAGAGTTTGAATTGTATTTTCAACCGATGGTATCGCCTCAAACAGGGAATATTACCAAGGCTGAAGTGCTACTTCGCTGGCAACATGATGGCCAATTCATTTCTCCAGATGAATTTATTCCCATTGCAGAAGAGTCTAATTTGATCGTTCCAATTGGCGAGTGGGTGCGAAAACAAGCACTAAAATGTGCAGTTGAACTGATGCAAGCCAATTTAAGTGTGCCTTTATCAGTCAATGTATCGCCGCTGGAATTTTGGTCAAGTTCATTACAACAACAGTTTTTAGACTTCTTTGACCAATATTTTGCTGAAATCCATTTGCTGCACGGCCGTACGCCACCTATCACCCTTGAAATAACAGAGTCATTGTTGATGCAGCAGCAGAATAACTTTAGTGACTTGCTTAAGAGCTTACGTAAGAGCGGTTTGTGCATTGCTGTCGATGATTTTGGTACCGGTTACTCTTCGTTAGCTTATTTGGTTAATTTTCCTGTTGATCAAATTAAAATTGATAAAAGTTTTATCGAAAAACTGTCAGATGGCCCAAAGAATCGTTCACTAGTTGAAGCAATTATTAACATGAGTTTATCGCTGGATCTATCTGTTGTAGTGGAAGGAGTTGAAACCGAACAAGAGTTTAACTTTATCAAGCAGCATGATGTGTCAGCTATCCAAGGTTACTTCTTTTATAAGCCTATGCCAAAACAAGCGTTTTTTAAGCTATTAATGGCTCAACGCGACAAAGCATAACCTGCTTATAAAATAGACATTTCTTGTGAAATAACTGTACAGTTAGTCGTCAATTGTTAGCAGATTTTCCAGTTAACTCGAAAGTCATATACTCTGCTCACTTGGTTATTATACGGAACAATATTCTGTTAATGGTAAGTGAATTTAACCAGAGGTTCTTCTCTAAAGTACATATAAAAATGCCGCGATTATCGCGGCATTTTTTGTCGTTAATTTGGATAGATTAACTGAGTAGAGGTGCAGGGGCTGTATATTCTAGGTTTAATGCTTCAGCAACCTCTTGGCAAACCAGTTTGCCGTGAATAACGTTTAGGCCATTCATTAGATGCTTATCATTGTTCAGTGCTTGCTGGTAACCTTGCTCTGCTAACTTAATAATGTAAGGTAGCGTTGCATTGTTTAGTGCAAATGTTGAAGTACGAGCAACGGCACCTGGCATGTTTGCTACACAGTAATGCACAACATCATCAACTATGTAGGTCGGGTCTTGGTGAGTCGTAGCGTAAGATGTTTCTACACAACCACCTTGGTCAATCGCAACGTCCACAATCGCACTACCTGGCTTCATTTGCTTGATATGCTCTTTAGTCACTAGCTTAGGTGCAGCAGCACCTGGGACTAATACACCACCAATGACAAGATCAGCTTCTAACACGTGACGTTCAATCGCATCAGCTGTTGAGTAAACTGCTTTAACCGTTGAACCAAATTGTACATTTAGACGACGTAATACATCGATGCTACGGTCAAGGATAGTGACATCTGCGCCCATACCTACAGCCATTTGCGCCGCATTTGAGCCAACCATACCACCACCAATAATGACAACTTTAGCGGGTTCAACACCCGGCACGCCGCCTAGAAGCATACCGCGACCTTGTAGTGATTTTTCAAGGGCACGGGCACCAGCCTGAATAGACATACGGCCAGCAACTTCTGACATAGGTGCAAGCAGCGGTAAACCACCTCGGTCATCAGTGACGGTTTCATATGCAATACATACTGCGCCGCTCTTAATAAGATCTTCTGTTTGTGGTAAATCAGGTGCTAAATGAAGATATGTAAATAGGATTTGGTCGTGACGTAGCATTGCACGCTCGACAGCTTGCGGCTCTTTCACTTTCACGATCATTTCTGCCGTAGCAAAAATTTCTTCAGCAGTTTCAAGGATCTTAGCACCAGCATCAATAAAATCTTGGTTAGTAAAGCCAATGCCAATACCTGCATCAGACTGTACATAAACCTCATGTCCTTTGATTGTTAACTCGCGAACACTTGATGGAACCATACCAACACGATATTCATGGTTTTTGATTTCTGTAGGAATACCAATAATCATTTTGAGCCTCAACTGTCTAAAAAAGCCCGTTTTTGTTGAATTTACGGGCAAATAGTTATTTTATTATGTTTCCTGAACGTGCACATTTCAGGGAAGTCTAGTATAGTGCTAGTTAAGCAGTTTATGCTGCTGAACTTGAGTAATAAAAAGATAATAATGTTGTATATTTGATAAAACGTGGTTAAAAATATGGCAAACAATAAGAATAACTCTGTGAAAGATTTAGACCGCATTGATCGTAATATTTTGAATGAACTTCAACTAGACGGAAGGATATCAAATGTTGAACTTTCTAAACGGGTTGGCTTGAGTCCAACTCCTTGTTTAGAAAGGGTAAAGCGCCTTGAGAAGCAAGGCTTTATTAATGGCTATACGGCATTAGTAAACCCGCATTTTTTAGGGGCTTCACTGTTGGTGTTCGTTGAAATAACGTTAAATCGTGATACACCTGATATTTTCGACCGATTTAACACTGCGGTTCAAGCACTCGATGATATTCAAGAATGCCATTTAGTTTCTGGTGATTTTGATTATCTTCTCAAAACTCGTGTTTCTGACATGTCTGCTTATCGACGACTGCTCGGTGAGACATTGTTAAAGTTGCCTTCGGTTTCCGATACGCGCACTTATGTCGTTATGGAAGAAGTGAAGCAAACAAATAAGGTTGCGCTGCATAATCTCAGTGACATTTAATTTGTGCTTGTTTCGAAAGGTTTGTGTGCTTCTTTAATACATGAGTTGATTAAACATCAATTCATCTTATGACAGAGCGACAAATACGGGTTTAAAAAAATAAAGGGCTTAGCCCTTTATTTTTTTATCTGTGAAAGCCAGTGTGTCGTATTACAGGTTTGACTCGTACGTTTCATAATACTACCCAGTTTTTCTTATCCCGTTTTTACATGTCAATTATGTCATTTTAAATGGCATTTAATGACCATATATTCAACAGTTATTCCTCTAATGCAAAAATGTATTAATTCACCTTTATAAAGGCTTGCAGTCTTATTTACCAATGTAGATAATCACTGCAAATTCAGTGATTTTCTGATATGTTTAGATCTCATTTTTGACTATGGACGCATAAGTTTGACTCAGGGAAAAAGCCTCAAAACACTCAGCGGTGTACAAAGATTATTAGAAGGTGGGTTGATCATCTGTTGCATGCTAGCAACCTATGTGTTGTTGGCATTGACCAGCTTTAACCAAAATGACCCAGGTTGGAGTCAATCGCATTCTCGAGGCGAAATATATAATTGGACCGGCGCCGTGGGTGCTTGGGTAGCTGATGTTTTACTCTATTTCTTTGGTTTTATTGCCTTTCTAATCCCCATTATCATTGCTGCTACTGGCTGGTTTATTTTCAATCGAGCGCATCGTTTGCTTGAAGTTGATTATTTTTCCGTTGGGTTACGTATTATTGGCTTTATGTTGATGCTGCTAGCACTGGCAGCACTTTTCAGTATGAATGCCAACAACATCTATGTATTTTCTGCCGGTGGCGTGGCAGGAGATGTGATATGGCAATCAATGCAACCGTACTTCAATACGCTGGGTACAACATTATTACTTTTATGTTTTGTTGGTGCGGGCTTTACCTTGGCGACAGGCATATCTTGGTTAACCATCATCGAATTAATCGGTTTTGCAACCATTTGGCTGGCTCAGCAAATTTGGTCATTACCTTTGCATTTTCGTCAAACAGGACAGGAAAGTGAAGATACTCGCGGCTTTTTAAATGTGGCCGATAAGTTTAAACAAAAACAGCAAGCTGTGACTGAAATTAACACCATTGATGATGACTCGGACAGTGAATTAGAACACAACCTATCAGATGATGAGAAGTTAGCCGAAAAACAAACTGGCTTTTCGATTAGTAAGTTCTTTAAGCGCAAGCCTAAAACTGAGTTTGAACAACAAGGTAACATTGCTGATAGCTGCTCGGATTCTGCTGCTGAGCAATTTGCTGACAATAAGCATCCTACACAAGAAGAACCAGCATTTACCCCATTTGATGATGACTTTGACGATAGAATCGAACCTAAGATTTCAGCATTGGATGAGGACGAACTATATGCCGTCAATACTAGCGCTACTACACCTGAAGTCACCACCAGTACCTCATCTAGCGCCGCAGCCAACGCGTTGAATCACGAAAGCAATGCTGACATCGATGCTTCCAGTTTGGAACAAGCATCTGACATGATTCAAACTGCTGGTGAACTTGTGGCACAAAAACGCCCTGAACAAGAAGCCAAGGTAGTTGATGGTATTGTGGTCATTCCTGGTAAAACATCTGAGCAATTAACTCGCCCAGTAGACCCATTACCGAGTATCTCGCTGCTTGATGTGCCAAATCGCACTGAAAACCCAATTAGCGAAGACGAGCTACAGCAAGTTGCTCGCTTGGTAGAAACTAAGTTAGCTGACTTTAACATTGTGGCTAAGGTGGTGGGCGTGTTCCCAGGTCCTGTGGTCACCCGCTTTGAGTTAGAATTAGCGCCAGGTGTAAAAGCATCAAAAATTACCAATTTATCTAAAGACTTAGCACGCTCACTGTTGTCTGAGAATGTCCGTGTGGTGGAAGTTATTCCTGGTAAAGCCTATGTTGGCTTAGAGCTGCCCAATAAATTCCGTGAAACCGTATTCATGCGTGATGTGCTGGACTGTGACGCTTTTAATAACAGTAAGTCTCAGTTATCTATGGTGTTAGGTGCGGATATTTCCGGCGACCCTGTTGTCGTTGATTTAGGCAAAATGCCGCATTTATTGGTGGCAGGTACTACAGGTTCTGGTAAGTCAGTCGGTGTGAATGTGATGATCACCAGCTTATTGTATAAGTCAGGTCCTGATGATGTCCGGTTTATTATGATTGACCCGAAGATGCTAGAGCTTTCAGTGTATGAAGGAATCCCGCATCTGTTATGTGAAGTCGTAACTGACATGAAAGAAGCCGCTAATGCACTGCGTTGGTGTGTCGGAGAGATGGAACGTCGCTATAAGCTGATGTCTGCGCTTGGTGTACGTAATTTAAAAGGTTATAACCAGAAGATTAAAGATGCTGCTGCAAATGGCGAGTTTATTCCAGACCCGTTATGGAAGCAGTCTGAAAGCATGTTAGATGAAGCCCCTGCGTTAGAGAAGCTGCCTTCAATTGTGGTAGTAGTGGATGAATTTGCCGACATGATCATGATTGTGGGCAAGAAAGTAGAAGAGCTAATTGCTCGAATTGCACAAAAAGCACGTGCCGCTGGCATTCATTTGATTCTCGCGACTCAGCGTCCGTCTGTTGATGTGATTACCGGTTTGATTAAAGCTAACATTCCGACACGTATTGCATTCCAAGTTTCGTCACGTATTGACTCTCGCACAATCCTTGACCAACAAGGTGCAGAGACCTTGTTAGGTATGGGGGATATGCTTTACTTACCTCCAGGGACCAGCGTGCCGATACGTGTTCATGGTGCGTTTATTGATGACCATGAAGTACACAAAGTCGTTGCGGATTGGCATGCCAGAGGTAAGCCACAATATGTCGATGAAATTTTAAATGGTGTCAGCGAAGGTGAGCAAGTATTGCTACCGGGGGAGGCATCAGAATCTGAAGATGAACTGGATGCGCTTTATGATGAAGCGGTTGCTTTTGTCACCGAAACCCGTCGAGGTTCGATTTCCAGTGTGCAACGTAAATTTAAAATCGGTTACAACCGTGCGGCGCGAATTATTGAGTCTATGGAAGCGCAAGGGATAGTCAGCCCACAAGGTCATAATGGTAACCGAGAAGTATTGGCGCCACCGCCACCAAAGCATTAATAGGAAACCTATGTATAAATTAGTAAGTAGTTTGCTACTGTCGACAAGCGTGTTGCTTTCGGCACCGACATTCGCACAAGATTCAGATGCATTACGTACCAAGTTAGCGAATATCGATAGTTTGCATGCAACGTTTACTCAGCAAGTGACTGATATAAACGACCGTGTAATTCAATCAGGTAATGGGGTCTTTGCCTTAGCGCAGCCTAATCAATTTTATTGGCATTTAACTGAGCCTGATGAGTCGCTA
Organism: Shewanella maritima; assembly: GCF_043643735.1. Classification (GTDB taxonomy): domain Bacteria; phylum Pseudomonadota; class Gammaproteobacteria; order Enterobacterales; family Shewanellaceae; genus Shewanella; species Shewanella maritima_A. Next base: position 3,563 of record NZ_JBHZSM010000018.1, on the reverse strand, counting down.
ATTGTAGCTGATGGAACCAACTTATGGATTTATAACCCATTTGCTGAAGAAGTCACTGTGATGGACATTGCGCAAGCCATTGACGCATCGCCAATGGCACTACTTGTTCATAAAGATGAGCAAACATGGTCACAGTACAATGTGACCCAATCTGTTAATCCTGAACCTGCATTACAATGTTTTGATATCAACCCAAAAGATCTAGATGCCAATGTAGTTAAAGTATCTGTGTGTTTTGCGCAAGATATATTAACCCAGTTTTCTTTACTTGATGGTCAGGGCAACTTGAGTGAATTTGCATTAACGCAACAACGCAGCGTTACGCAAGAAGAATACAGCATTTTTTCATTTGCGTTACCAGACAATGTTGATATCGATGATCAACGTTTAAAGCAGCCGCAATAAGTGACTCAACGTGGCTAATTTAGGTTTCGATTTCGCCCCGGATTTTAGACCGCTTGCAGCAAGAATGCGCCCGCGTGTGGTGGACGAATATATTGGTCAGCAACATTTATTGGGCGAGGGCAAACCGCTTCGACAAGCTTTACTCGCAAATCGTGCTCACTCCATGCTGCTGTGGGGACCACCTGGTACAGGTAAAACCACATTAGCAGAACTCGTCGCGCACTATGCCAATGCACATGTAGAGCGGATCTCTGCGGTGACATCTGGGGTTAAAGAAATTCGCGCTGCTATTGAACAGGCCAAAGCCATCGCCCAAAGCCGCGGGCAACGTACCTTATTATTTGTGGATGAGGTACATCGTTTTAACAAGAGCCAGCAGGATGCCTTTTTGCCCTTTATTGAAGATGGCACCGTCATCTTCATTGGCGCAACAACCGAAAACCCCTCGTTTGAAGTTAATAATGCATTGCTTTCACGTGCCCGAGTATATTTGATCCATAAACTTTCTCAGGAAGAAATCAAGCTCGTGGTACAGCAAGCCATGGCAGATGACGAGCGTGGTTTAGGGAAAAGACAACTCAAGCTACCTGATGACGTTGCCGAACAATTGGCTCAGTTAAGTGATGGTGATGCCCGAAAATCGCTTAATTTGTTAGAACTAATGAGTGACTTGGTAGCTGATGGCGAGCGCTTTACGGCGCAAATGTTGACTCAAGTCGCCGGCCATCAAACAGCAGGTTATGATAAAAACGGCGATCAATTTTATGATTTAATCTCAGCGGTACATAAGTCTGTACGAGGCAGTGCGCCAGATGCTGCATTATATTGGTATTGCCGTATTCTAGAAGGTGGCGGTGATCCACTTTATGTGGCGAGGCGTTTGTTAGCAATTGCATCAGAAGATATTGGTAATGCAGACCCTCAAGCAATGACCGTTGCCATCAACGCATGGGAATGTTTTCACCGTATTGGCCCTGCAGAAGGTGAACGCGCTATTGCTCAGGCCATTATTTACCTCGCCAGTGCACCAAAAAGTAATGCCGTTTATACCGCATTTAAACAAGCAAGGCAGCTTGCACGCGAAACAGGGCATGAACCTGTGCCAAATCATTTACGTAATGCACCAACGCAACTGATGAAAGAGATAGGGTTTGGTGATGAGTACCGCTATGCGCATGACGAGCCAGGGGCATTTGCGGCGGGTGAAAATTATTTCCCTGAGAGTATTCAGCACAGTCAATTCTACCAACCGACTCAACGAGGCTTTGAGAAGCGTATCAGTGATAAATTGCAGCAACTTGAGCAACTGAATCAACAAAGTGAGCACAAACGCTATGACTAATGTACTATTTGTTGCCCTTGGAGGATCGATTGGTGCAGTAATGCGCTATTTGATGTCAATTTTTATGATCCAAGTGTTTGGCACAAGTTTTCCTTTTGGTACACTGTTGGTCAATATTGTCGGTTCATTTTTTATGGGGATGGTTTACGCCCTAGGTCAAATGAGCCACCTCAGCCCAGAAATGAAATCGTTAGTGGGAGTTGGCCTGTTAGGTGCACTTACAACATTTTCAACTTTCTCGAATGAGACGCTACTTTTAATACAAGAGGGCGAGTGGCTGAAAAGTTTTATGAATGTGTTGCTTAATGTATGCCTTTGTTTATTTATGGTGTACTTAGGGCAACAGTTAGTTTTTTCGCGCGTTTAACTATAAGAATTGAGAACATGCTTGATCCAAAATTTTTACGTAATGAGCTTGAAGCGACAGCAGAGCGCCTAGCGACTCGTGGCTTTATTTTAGATGTAGATAATATGACTAAGCTTGAAGAAAAGCGTAAGTCACTACAAGTTGAAACAGAAGAGCTACAAGCTTCACGTAATGCCATTTCCAAGTCCATCGGTCAAGCTAAGCAACGCGGTGAAGATATTGAACCAATTAAAGCACAAGTCGGTGACTTAGGTGCCAAGCTTGATTCAAAAAAAGCAGAACTTGCTGAGCTATTAACTGAGATCAATAGCATTGCCATGAGCATGCCTAATCTGCCCGCAGAAGGTGTTCCTCAGGGTGCTGACGAAGATGATAACGTAGAAGTTCGTACATGGGGCACGCCAAAGGATTTTGATTTTGAAGTAAAAGATCACCTTGATATTGGTGAAGCTATTGATGGCTTAGATTTCAAAAATGCCGTTAAAATTACCGGTTCTCGCTTTATTGTAATGAAAGGACAAATTGCCCGTTTAAACCGTGCATTAGGTCAATTCATGTTAGATATGCACACGCAAGAGCATGGTTACACTGAAGCTTATGTTCCTTTAATGGTGAATGAAGACAGCCTATTGGGCACGGGTCAATTACCTAAGTTTGGTGAAGACTTATTCCACACCAAACCTGCCACAGAAGAAGCACAAAGCCTATCTTTGATCCCTACGGCTGAAGTACCACTAACAAACCTTGTGCGCGATACAATCATTGATGAAGACCAACTTCCTATTAAAATGACCGCCTTAACTGCGTGTTTTAGAAGTGAAGCTGGTTCATACGGTCGTGATACTCGTGGCCTTATTCGTCAACATCAGTTTGATAAAGTAGAGCTAGTGCAAATTGTTCATCCTGAACAATCTATGCAAGCACTTGAAGAGTTAACGGGTCATGCCGAGAAAGTACTGCAAGCACTAGAACTGCCATACCGTACTGTTGTGTTATGTACAGGTGATATGGGCTTTGGTGCGAGCAAAACATTTGATATCGAAGTGTGGCTACCAGCGCAAAATACTTACCGCGAGATTTCTTCTTGCTCAAACATGCAAGATTTCCAAGCTCGTCGTATGCAAGCCCGTTTCCGTAATAAAGCGGATAACAAGCCTGCACTAGTACATACCTTAAATGGCTCAGGCCTAGCAGTTGGCCGTACATTAGTAGCCGTGCTAGAAAATTACCAAAATGCAGATGGCACTATTACAGTACCTACCGCACTTCGCCCATACATGGGTGGGTTGGAAACGATCGGTTAATAATATCAATTTGGTTTTAAAACTCTAAAGCTAACATTGATTAAAAAGCCTATGCATACAGCATAGGCTTTTTGTTTTCAGCCCTAAACCACCTACTTCAGTAGGTGGTTATCATCAATTAGGGTTTGCCTGTATCTTTGTTTGT
>NZ_JBHZSM010000017.1:0-83796 GCF_043643735.1 Shewanella maritima | reverse complement strand
CAAAAAATTGTTGGCTAAAATGTTGAGGAACGAAAACAGCCAACTGTTTTTTGTCCTTATTAATTAGCTTGTTATAAGTCACTTTACACTAACCAGTTCAGCATCATCAAACCCAACTGTAACGTTAGGAACATGACTTAAAATGGTTGATGAATTAGACGAAAGTAAACCTTTTATTATATTCACAACATCGGATTGTAAACTTTCCCAGTTAACGCGATGAGAGCATGGTAAATCGATGTACTTTGTAGTTGGAACGAAGTCCTCGTTACAAGCCCAATCGTCATCTTCAGGGTCATATTCGTTTGAACCAATAAGGTAAGCTTGAAAGCCATTTTCAGATTGGAACAAGCCGATATTTATAGCTATTACATCAGGGCGTTCTTTTATTTGCTTAATCCATGCTTCAATTTCAGATTTCACAACGATTCCTTCGTGACTTATAACGCCTCAATAATGGGCGCACAAATGCTTGGCTAAACTTAGCGACGAAGGAGCACAAGCCAAGCGTTTTGCGTCCTTTTGATTGAATTGTTATATGCAATTGACGCTATTATCAAAACACACATTTATAGATTGACGTACAAAACCCGAAGACTTTTTCTGTGTTTGCATGAATTCTTTCATTTCATCAATTTTATCTTTGCCAAAGGCTAAAACACCGGCTTTAGATGCAGCTGGAACTCTAAGCTCACTGGTTACAACGTACGCTGTTAGTCCCTGAATTATTACACGCTGATCCGTAAATGTTCCGTAAGGTTTACCTTTTTGTTGAGCACACATAAAGCGACCAACGGAAGTTAAATGATCATTAGTATTTATTTCTTGTGGTCCGTTGTACAAAATATCAGAACAAGATTGTTTAGCTAAACTAAACATGCTTTTCTGAAATTGCTCTGCAGATATTTTTGAGTGAATAGGAAGTTTTTGTTCTGTAATTATCCAATTTGTATCAAATGGTGTTTTACCGTTTGGTACCCACTCTTTTATGTATTGGTCGGAAGCCTCTTTATCGGTTACTTGCACCCAATTTGATTCGGGTAAATCTACTGAGATTCCGGTAATTTTTGTTTTTGGACTTGTAGATGCGCAAGCACCTAAAATTAATGACAAACTTAATATTGATACGACTTTATTCACCGCACTCTCCTTTGCATATAACGCCCGCATAAGGTGCGGGAAACGCTTGGCTATAATTAGCGAAGAATGAGCGTCAGCCAAGCGTTGGACGTCACTCTTAATGCTCTTGTTAGGCATTCACTGCACGGTGTACAACATACCGTAATCTGCTGACACCCTGATTTTATAAGTTTTACTTTGCCATTTACTTCTAGATTTCATTGAGATATTCGCATGCTCTAATGTTGTGATTAAAGTTAAATGACGTTCTCCATTTACAATTTCATTGGAAGATACTTTCCAGCCTTTAGATTTAGGAAGTTCATAAAGTAGCGGAGCTTCACCTAAATCTCCCATACTTGAAACAATAAATAACCTTGAATTAGGACATGATTCAAAAGTACCACCGCATTCCATTATTTCTTCAGAGCTTTCAATAATTCGTATATACGGAAAATCCTTACTTTCAAAAAGAATCCGCATTGTTCCAAGAAGGTAAGAAAGCTCTAAGTTATCAGATCTCTTTAATTCATTAGCTTGAGCAAATGAAACTAAAAATAGAATGCATAATATAAATTTTTTCACCAACCTTCCCTGAATGCCTAACATTTGTATAGTGCGCATGCGCATTTATCATGTCAGACCTGTAAAAATGCGCACGACTAATTTATTGAATTAATTCAGCTTATAAGAAATTCTGTCAATATACTAGCTGTGTAAATGCGCATGCGCGTTTTGTCTGCGCACTTTGCCAGAACGCCCACAGCCAACCAACTGAAATAATTGAAGTTTTAAAGAACATTGAGAGTATAAGTGCGCAAAACTAGACACGCTTAACCACGGTAAATCCCCACCAAACCAATAACACTGTATACAAACACAGTAAACCCCTATGTTATCGCGCAAGAGCTATCAGCACTGCTGGCGAAAGCTTTGCTGGCATGGATGTCGTCGCAGAGTTTGCATGGAAGTGTTCACGAGGTCTTTCACAAGGTACCTTGATGGCTCGATAGTAAAGAATCCACCTTCTGAAGAAGGTGGCTTTCATTCAGCCCCTTAAAAGGGGCGTTTCAGTTATTTTGTAGCCTCAGTAGCATCTATGAGTAATGATATTTAAAGCCGTTGAAAACATGGATGTTTTCGTCGAGCCATCTTTTAAAACAAAGAGGGGATGTGCTTGCTGCGTGCTTTAAATATCATTGCATAGCTGAATCAACCTCAAGCTGGCATGCCATACAAACAAAGATACAGGCAAACCCTAATTGATGATAACCACCTACTGAAGTAGGTGGTTTAGGGCTGAAAACAAAAAAGCCTGCATAATGCAGGCTTTAAAAGTCATTCAACTTTAGCGGTTACTTCAGTGCAGCAGCTAATTGCTCACTCACTACCGCGACAGTTTGAGTACCATCAAACTTGCTGTACTTAGTCTTACCTTCAGCAGCAAACTTACCATAGTAATCGACTAGTGGCTTAGTTTGCTCATGATAAATACCAAGACGCTTACGTACTGTTGTTTCTTCGTCATCGGCACGAATTTGCAAGTCTTCGCCAGTAACATCATCTTTACCTTCTACTTGAGGTGGATTAAAGACAACGTGGTATACACGGCCAGAACCTGGGTGTACGCGACGACCGCTCATACGCTTAACGATTTCTTCGTCTGGTACATCAATTTCAATCACGTGATCGATATCGATACCGTTCTCAACCATTGCATCAGCTTGAGGAATGGTGCGTGGGAAACCATCTAGTAAAAAGCCTTTAACACAATCTTCTTGCGCAATACGCTCTTTCACTAACCCGATAATTAAGTCATCAGAAACTAATTGACCTGCATCCATTACTTTTTTGGCTTCTAACCCAAGTGGTGTACCCGCTTTGATTGCAGCACGTAGCATGTCACCAGTAGAAATTTGTGGGATACCATATTGTTCCATAATGAATTGTGCTTGAGTACCTTTACCGGCACCTGGAGCACCTAATAGAATAATGCGCATGTCATGTCCTCTTAATGAATCTAATTATCATATTTTTAGGGCGGCGATTTTCGCACATTTTGCAGCCCTTTAATAGCAGTTTCCCCTTAGCATTAGACCTATATCTAATGCCAAGACGAATTTATGTATTACGACTTTGTCTAATAAAGCAAAGTGTATAATTTGCGGCGGTATTGATTAGCCAAGGCGTCACCTTGACCTAGGGCGGTTAAAATTTCCATGAAAGCTTGCTTAACATCACCGTTTTCAGCGGATAAATCTTTTTGCAAAATAGCAAATAACACAGCTAAAGCTTCATCGTTACGCTGTGCTCCATGCAGTGCTTTACCCAGTAAAATGGCCGTTGCATGAGATTGTGTTTGGTCATAATCGGTTTGCAGCTGACGAATTTGTGGCGTGTCTGCCGCTTCTTCAGCCAACGCGAGCTTGGCCATCAGGTTTTGGTAGTAGCTATCTTGATCCGCTAAACCGATGTTGCTCAGTAAGGCTTTGGCTTGCTCTAGTGCACCTTGCATTATGTACACATCAGCCATCACGAGTGTCACATCAGCGCGCTCACCAGAATCAACATGTACTTGTTTAAGCAAGTTGCTAACGTCAGCTAGCTCAGCTGCAGACAAATTGCCTTCGGCCAGTTTAGCTTTAATGTCATTGAATGACGCCTCCCAAACTGCAGGCAAATGTTTATCTAATAACGCATTCACGTCGTCTGCACTTTGTACACCAGCAAAGCCATCTACTGGGCGGCCTTTATCAAGTAACAAGGTGGTTGGCAGGCTTTGAATTTGAAAATATTGGGCAATTTCAGATTCGGTTTCACAGTTGACTTTAGCCAGAATAAATCGGCCAGCTTGTTGGGTTGCAAGTTGCTCAAGCAAACTTTGCATTTGGACACTTTCGGCATGTTGCTGCGCCCAAAATGTCAGTACCACCATTTGCTCCATAGAAGCATCAACAACTTGCTGAATGTTGTCTTTTGTTAGGTGAAGTATATGTTCCATATCAAGCCTTATTGAAGAGATATTCCATAAACAAAAGCGGACTAAAGTCCGCTTTTAATTTGGTTAACTAAGTTTATTTTAGTCCTGCCATCAGCATTTGGTTCATTAATTTAATGAACTCAGATGGGTCAGCTAGGCTACCTTTTTCTGATAGTAGTGCTTGTTGCAGTAGTAAGTTAGACCAATCAGTAAATAACTGCTCATCAGGTTCGTTGGTTAAACGCTCAACTAATGGGTGAGTTGGGTTAATTTCAAATGTCGGCTTAGATTCTGGCACAGGCTGACCTGCAGCTTGCATCAGTTTGATCATTTGCGTCGACATTTCACCTTCACCGGCAACGACACAAGCTGGAGTATCAGTTAGACGCGTGGTTACTTTTACATCACTGACTTTGTCTTTCAGCGCTTCTTTCACACGCTCAACAAGTGGCTTAGCTTCTTCGGCAACTTTTTCTTGCTCTTGCTTATCCGCTTCATCTTCAAGCTCACCTAGCTCTAGATCACCACGGGTCACAGAGTGCATTTTCTTGTCTTTGTATTCTGTTAAGTGGTTGATTAACCACTCATCAATGCGCTCAGACATTAATAGAACTTCAATGCCCTTCTTACGCAGTAACTCTAGGTGTGGGCTGTTAACGGCTGCATCATGACTGTCAGCTACAATGTAGTAAATCTTATCTTGGCCTTCTTTCATGCGCTCGATGTAGTCATCAAGTGACACAGTTGTCGCTGCAGAGTTGTCATTGGTAGAGGCAAAACGCAGTAAACCAGCAATTTTTTCTTTGTTAGCGAAATCTTCTGCTGGGCCTTCTTTTAACACTTGGCCAAATTCAGCCCAAAATGTTTGGTACTGCTCTGGATCATTTTTAGCCATTTTTTCAAGCATACCCAGTACGCGCTTGGTCATCCCTTGGCGTAATGCTTTGGTAATTTGGTTGTCTTGTAAAATTTCACGCGATACGTTCAATGGTAAATCGTTTGAATCGATTAGACCTTTAACAAAACGTAAGTAAGTAGGCATGAATTGCTCAGCGTCATCCATAATGAATACGCGTTGAACGAACAGCTTTAAGCCGTGCTTACTATCGCGGTTCCACATATCAAATGGCGCTTTAGATGGGATGTATAGTAAGCTGGTGTACTCTTGCTTACCTTCCACACGGTTGTGGCTCCACTTCAGTGCATCACTGTAATCATGTGAAATGTGCTTGTAGAATTCTTGATACTCTTCGTCACTGATATCCGATTTATTACGTGTCCAAAGCGCAGTTGCTTTGTTCATCGCTTTCCACGCACCTTCTGTGGCTTCAATCTTCTCACCGTCTGGGCCTTCAGACTCAGGCGTGCCTTCTTCAAACATTTCGACTGGCACTGAGATATGGTCTGAGTATTTCGTAATAATTGAGCGAAGACGGAAATCATCAGCAAATTCGGTTTCTTCATCACGTAGGTGCAGAGTGATTTCTGTACCGCGCTCGTTCTTAGTGATGGTTTCAACATCAAATGAACCTTCGCCTTCAGACTCCCACAATACACCTTGTGCAACGTCACTACCTGCAGCGCGAGTACGCACAGTCACTTTTTTAGCGACGATGAATGCTGAATAAAAACCAACACCGAATTGACCAATTAGCTGTGAATCTTTTGATGCTTCACCAGATAGGTTATTGAAAAATTCTTTAGTGCCTGATTTAGCAATGGTACCTAGGTGTTCAATCACACCATCACGCGTCATACCAATACCATTATCGCTGATTGTCACAGTACCTTTTTCTTTGTCAGTACTGATGCGAACACGTAGCTCACCGTTACCTTCATAAAGGCTGTCGTCGCTCAGTGCTAAATAACGTAGTTTATCTGCAGCATCGGCAGCGTTCGACACTAGCTCACGTAAGAAAATCTCTTTATTTGAATATAAAGAGTGGATCATCAAATGTAAGAGTTGCTTTACTTCTGTTTGAAAGCCATGAGTTTCTTGCTGTGACATGAAAATATCCCTTGGTGTATATAAATCATAAGAATCGCATCACAAATGAGATGCGAAACAAATATTCTGTGTTATCCATGAGATGGGTACGATGAAATCGATTTCAAGTGCGAAAAAGTGTTGTTGCATAAAAAAACGCCACTAGCGCTAAACAAAGTGACGTTTATGAAGATTTTAGGGGTATTTAAATGGTATTTACCTACAAAGGTAAACGGCCATTAAATGATAATGCTAATGTGGTGCTATCAACATACTCGAGCTCACCACCGACCGGCACACCATGGGCGATTCGACTCACTTTAATCTGGTACTTTCTCGCAATATCAGCAATATAGTTGGCCGTCGCATCGCCTTCCACTGTCGGATTAGTGGCTAAAATCAATTCTTGCACATCGCCATCAGCTAACTGCTGCTCTAGCAAACCTAAGCCTAATTCGTCAGGCCCAACACCATCAAGTGGTGATAAATGCCCCAATAAGACAAAGTAGCGCCCAGTAAAATGCCCACCGGCTTCAATAGCAAGTACATCAGCAGGGGTTTCGACCACACAAATTTGCCCTGCTAAACCACGTTTGGCACTGGCACAAATTGGGCACTTATCTTGTTCAGTAAAGGTGCGGCAAGATTGACAGTGGCCCACCTCAGACATGGCTTTTTGTAAGGCATCGGCCAATTGCAGGCCATTTTTTCGCTCACGTTCTAATAGCTGAAATGCCATGCGCTGTGCAGACTTAGGCCCAACGCCAGGCAAGCCTTTTAAGGCATGGATTAATTCATCAACTAAGGGACTAAATTTCATATTTTCTACAATTGAATAGCGTTATGCTGCTGATGATATACACCCGCGAACCAGTTTTAAAGCCCCAATTAGTTTTGGTTTAGATTCAACTCAAATCAACAACTTTGCATATTTTATATAAATGTGAACAAGCAGACAGAATACTTCTTAAAATAGGCTTATTCTTGTGGCGTTTTTTTGCTCAGGAGGTGCTTATGTGGTGGCGAGTGATAATAGTCACGTTGGCGTATATTTTGATTGGTGCACATTTTTTACGATTCGGTCAAATTGAAATGGCCGCATTGAGTGCGGCAATGCCCTTAATCATCGGATTTAGGCATAAGTTGAGTAATCTGATATTACAAATTGGTTTGATATTAAGCTGTGTATTCGTGTGGGGGATCTCAACAATAGAGTTTGTCACCACCCGAATAGCAATGGACACGCCGTGGACAAGGTTGGCCATCATTATGTTAGCTGTTATCGCCTTTACTTTATTTGCTGCCTATTGCTGTAAAGGGTTTATCAAAAAACGCTCGATGCATTTGTACTATTGAGTGAGTAAACCTTAATCAACTAAAAGTAGGGTTTATATAAAAAATGCCAAGCGAGTAAATCATTCAATTTACCGCTCCCAACATCAAGGCGCATTCGCGCCTTTATTTATTTGGTCTACTAATCTTTAGTCTGCCAAGCCAGTTTTGATGTTACCTCGTCTTAACCATAGCAATGTCAATAAGCCAATAATGTACAGACTGGGCTCAATCACTTCCGACTTTACCGACCAATAAAAGTGTATCGGTGCTAACAATGCCACCACGTAGACCCAATTATGTAATTGCTGCCAACGTTTGCCCATTTTACGTTTGACGATATGCAAAGACGTTATTGCCAGTGCAGTGATGATCACATAAGCGGTAGCACCCACTAATATGTACGGTCGTTTAACAATCTCTTCTAGCAGATAAGCCCATGCAAATAGCAAATCAAGGCTGACAAAAGCCGCAATATGTAAACTGGCATAAGCAAATACATACAAGCCCATTAAACGGCGAGTTTGTATTAAAGCAGCCATTTTAAAACGCTTTGCGACAGGTGAGAGTAGTAAAGTCACCACCAAAGTATTCAGTGCCCCCATTCCCGTATAGTGAATGATATATTGCACCGGATCGCCACCCGCATTATCAGACAAAACCACAAACACTAAAAAAACAATGGGAGCAAGACACATGATGTGCATCATGAACTTCAACCAGCCAATACCACGTTTTGTTAATCGCATTTAACTACAACACCTCGTTTAAAAATACGTTTTCAAGTCTAGGTTTTTGTATAAGTCAGCGACATATTCGCCGTAGCCATTAAACATTTGAGTTGGAATTCGTTGTGCTGAGAATAATCCCCCCTCGCCAATACTACGCTCAGTAGCCTGAGACCAACGCGGATGCGCGACTTCAGGGTTTACATTGGCATAAAAGCCATATTCATTCGGTGCGAGTTGATTCCACGTCGTCGGTGGTTGCTTATCCATCACACGGATACGTACGATGGATTTAATACTCTTAAAGCCATATTTCCATGGCAACACTAATCGTATGGGCGCACCGCTTTGAGGTGGAAGGGTTTTACCATATAAGCCAACAGCGAGAAATGACAATGGGTTCATCGCTTCATCAAGGGTTAAGCCTTCAACATAGGGATACTGAATTCCACCACCAAGTAGACGATTTTTTTGGCCTGGCATTTGGTCAGGATCAAATAGCGTTTCAAAGGCCACGTGTGTCGCACCAGACTTAATACCCGCTTGTTTCAATAAACTCGCTAAAGAGAAACCAACCCAAGGCACGACCATAGACCAAGCCTCGACACATCGAAAACGATAGGTCCGCTCTTCAAGTGCAAATTGCTTGGTTAAATCGTCATAATCTAACGTGATTGGATTATCCACCAAACCTTCGATGGTCAACTGCCATGGGTTAACCTTAAAACCTTGTGCATTCTCATATGGATCAGTTTTACTGGTGCCAAATTCGTAGAAATTATTATGTCGTATCGCTTTCGACTTAGGGGTTGCAGGCTGTGCGAGTTTAAACTCACTAGGTTGTGCGTACTTGAGTACATGGGTAAGGAATTTTGGCGTTTCATTCTTACCAAACAAATCAAATATCCCAGCTTGAACCTGCCCAGGTAAGCTTGCGCCAATTGCGCCTAAGCCCAAGGTTTTAATGATATTACGTCTATCCTTGAATACTGATTCAGGCGTTACTTGGTTATCAGTTAACTGCCAATCATGCTTTTGTTTGATTCCTTTAATGAATCGTTTTTTATCTACCATGGCGCACCTTTAATCATTTTTAGCTAACTTATTATTAATACTTATTATTAATATTAGACAGTTAAATACGTGATTACATTTCAAAGCGATTAAAATAAATTCAACCTTATGGTTTAAAACTGGCCAAACATCCACTTTGTGCAAGGGTTTACCTTGCAGCTAAAACAATGACATGCGAGTCTTAGATACCATTTTTATTTGAGTATCCATATGCCGTTTGATGTGAGCTTTACCCCACCCCAGATTGCCGCCATTGTTGCCACAGCCGCAGTCGCTTTTTTGTTGGGCGCATTAATAAACCAAAAATTAACCCGTAAGCGTTGGCAGGCACTCAAACAGCAACAACAAGATCAAATAGAGCAACAAACATCTGACAATGAGCACAAGCTGGCGTTCATGCAGCAAAACCTTGATGAGTCACAAGCCCAACAGGTGCAATTGCAAGCAAGAATTGAAACCCTGCTCAGTGAGCTTGCTCATAGTAAAGCCCAATCAGATAGGCTGCTGCAAACTGAAGAGCAATTGTCCCAAGTGCAGCGTAAGCTAATGGAAACTCAGCTTAACCTGTCTAAATCCAATGCAATGCAGCTCAGCATTCAAGCCCAAGCTGACACGGCGCAAGCTGCAATGCAAGATAAAATAACCATGCTGGAATCGGCTGAAGAACGTCTTAAAATCCAGTTTGAAAATCTCGCAAATAAAATATTTGAAGACCGTAGCGAAAACTTCAAAAAGCAAAACCTTAGCCAAATAGATGGCGTATTGGGTCCGCTAAAACAGCAGCTAGAAGGCTTTAGACGCCAAATAAGCGAGTCCTACAATCACGAGCAGTCTGAGCGCAATGCACTTAAGCATCAGCTGAACCACTTACATGAACTCAACCTAAAAATGAGTCAGGATGCGGTGAACCTGACTAATGCATTAAAAGGCGACAATAAACAGCAAGGTAATTGGGGCGAAGTTATTCTTGAGCGAGTATTGCAAGAAAGTGGTCTACGAGAAGGCCATGAGTACGATACTCAGCAAGATCTAAAAGATGAAACAGGTAAACGCTTTAAACCCGATGTGATTGTGCACTTACCTCAAGAAAAAGATGTGGTCATCGACGCAAAAATTTCACTTGTCGCTTATGAGCGCTACTTTAATAGTGATGATGAGCAAGTTTGTGCAGTGGCGTTAAAAGAGCACGCAACCTCCATCAGACAGCACATAAAAGGGCTAAGCCAAAAAGATTATCACCAGTTGCATGGCCTCAAAAGCCTAGACTATGTATTGATGTTCATCCCAATTGAACCAGCATTTTTATTAGCTATTGAGCAAGACCCGCAATTGGTCAACTATGCCCTTGAGCATAATATTATGTTAGTTAGCCCAACGAACTTGCTTGTGGCACTGCGCACTATCAACAATATTTGGCGTTATGAATACCAAAATCAGCACGCTCAAGCTATTGCCAAGCAGGCAGGGAAAATCCACGATAAGCTTTGTGGATATTTAGATGATATGGATAAACTCGGACGCGCACTGGAAACGGCAGATAAAACCTATCAGCAAGCGATGGGCAAATTAGCAACCGGAAAAGGTAACGTGATCCGCCAAGCACATGCCATGCAAAAGCTCGGCATTGAAAATAGTAAAACGATGGACTCGCAATTGCTCAATCAGGCATTAGATGAGTCCACAGATAAAGATTAATCTTTTATTAAGTTTTATGGTTAATACTTGCTTATGATGAGTACACAAACATACCGTGTACATAGCTGATAGAATTTTGTTGTTTAGGGATGAGCCATTATGTTCAGGTTCAGGTTTTACAAAGGTTTTTGCCGTTCAATCACACTGTTATTGAGTCTCTTATGGCTGAATAACCCGAGTGTGTGGGCAAGTACATTTACTGCTGAACAACAAACCTATCTTGATGCTCGACAAGCATTAGATAAAAAACAGTTCAAACAATATCAGAAACTTAGGCAATTAATTCCAAACTATCCATTGAATATTTACCTTGATTATCATGAACAAGGTGAAAAAATCATGTCAATGAAAGGCGCTGATGCCTTAACTGCTATTAATCATTTCAACACCACCCCGCTTTATAACACTCTAAGACACAGATACTTAACGCGAACAGGCAGTCAAAAACGTTGGAATGATTTTCTCACTATAGCCAAAGACGCGCCAAACGACATCACACTGCAATGTTATTACTATCGTGCTCAACTACAACGGGGCGACAAAGCGTTGGCCTATAAAGGTGCAGAGACAATTTGGCATTACGGCTATTCCCGTCCAAAAGCCTGCGACCCTTTGTTTAAGCAGTGGACTCGCGCGGGTGAGCGAACTGATGCCCATATATGGTCAAGAATGCTATTAAGTTTTAATGCCGGACAATCTAGCTTGCTTCAGTATCTTGCGAGGAAGCTTCCTCAGCATAAACAAGATACCGAGCTATTGCTGAAAGTTTATCGCGATCCCCGCTCACTAAGGCATACAAAACGTTTTTCCAGTGAACGTGAAGTGGTTGGCGATATTGTGCAATTGGGCTTACGTAAACTCGCTAAACGCGATTTAAATCAGGCTGCCAAACTATTTGTGAAATATCAAAAGGCGGGACGGTTCAGTGATTATGAAGGACGAAAGTTGAATCGTTATATTGTTCGCAGAGCATTAATCCGCCAGCATAATGATTTGAAACAACATATTGATACCATGCTGCCGCTGTTAGAATCTGACGACTTGTACGAGATCCGTTTACGCTGGGCAATTCTCGAACAAGATGAGGTAACAATTAACCGCTATTTACCATTACTGAGCGACAAAGCAAAAAGCAGCGATCGCTGGCAATACTGGCAGGCTCGAATGGCACAACAATCTAGCCCAGGTACCACCACTCAAAAGCTGGATAAACTCAGTAACAAACGTAATTTCTATGGTTTTTACGCAGCTAACTCATTAGAAAAAAGTTTATCAATGAACGATGAGCAAGCTAAATCTTCTGCCACTCTACGCGCTAAATTATCTAATGATCCGGCCTTTGAACGGGTCATTGAACTCAAAGCAATCGACCGTCAAATTGATGCTCGCAATGAGTGGATTCATTTATTGCGTCGTCAACCTTCCCTTGATATGCGTAAAGAGTATGGTATTTATGCGCTAGAGCAGCAATGGCATGATTTAAGTGTCGAGTCGAGTATTCAAGCAAAAGCATGGAATAATTTGGCGTTACGCTTTCCGCAGGCTGAAACCAGTTTATTTACCAAAGCCAGTAAGAAATACCAAGTGGATCAGCATGAAGTTCGTGCTATTTCACGTCGAGAAAGTGCTTTTTACCCTTATGCGACATCAGGTGTGGGAGCGAGAGGATTAATGCAGGTCATGCCTGCGACAGCTAAGCAAACCGCAAAAAAATTCAATATCAAATATGCAGGGACACGCTCTTTATACCAACCTGAAACCAGTATCATGCTTGGCAGTGCTTACTACTCGCAACTGCTAAAGCGTTACAAATATAACCGTGTACTCGCAACCGCGGCATACAATGCAGGCCCCAGTAATGTTAACCGCTGGCTGAAGAAGTCCGATGGAAAATTAGATGTAATGAGTTTCATTGAAACTATCCCGTTTCGTGAAACCCGCGAATATGTGCAGGCTGTTTTTAGCTATCGCTTGATTTTCCAACACTATGCCAATGAAGAAGGTCCAATGTTTAGTGAGCAAGAGCAGCAATATGCTTATTAATCTTACTGGATATATCACGATACATTTTCATGTGTTCTTCATTGGATAAATCTGACTAACAAACTTACTTTGAATGTGGCACAGAAAAGAGTAGATTAATCTGATAATCACTCATCTTCTACACAGGGAGCTTTTGTGCCGAAGAGTAAAATTGCTAATTTATTATCCCAACTTGAAACCGTTCTCATTGGCAAACCTGATCAAATTCAGCTCGCAGTCGCTTGCATTCTAGCGAAGGGCCATCTACTCATTGAAGACTTACCTGGTATGGGCAAAACCAGTTTATCCCATGGTTTAGCCACTTGCCTTGGCATGAGCTTTCAGCGCATTCAATTTACCAGTGACATGTTACCTGCTGATATTCTTGGCGTATCAATATTTGATCAACAGCAACAAGCATTTACCTTCCACAAAGGCCCAGTATTTAATCAAATGTTAGTGGCCGATGAAATTAACCGTGCCAGCCCAAAAACCCAAAGTGCGTTATTAGAAGCCATGGCGGAGAGGCAAATTACCTTAGATGGCAATACTTACGCACTGCCTGCGCCATTTTTTGTGATAGCCACCCAAAACCCAGTTGATCAATCAGGTACGTTCCCGTTGCCCGAATCTCAGTTAGACAGATTCATGATGCGCATTTCTATTGGCTACCCAAATGAAACGGCTGAACTTGCTATGTTGAAAGGCCAAAGTAATCCCAGTGCAGTGTTGAGCCAATGTCTATCGCCAGATGAATTAATCGAATTACAACAACTAGTGCCTCAGGTTTCAGCATCTGATGCAGTACTAAAATATTTACTGGCGTTAGTGAATTACTCGCGAGAGCAACAAGTAGGTACGGGATTATCTCCAAGGGCAAGTATTGCTTTACTGCAGGCTTCAAAAGCTTGGGCATTGATGAACCACAGACAATACTTGGTGCCTGAAGATATTCAAGCGGTTTTCACCGCGGTGGCTGAGCATCGAATTCAAAGTGCAAGTGCACTTCAGGGACGTTCAATCTCTGAATCCATACTCACTAACGTCAACCCTATTCGCTAGTATGTTTAGACGCGGCAAGCAAACAAAACAACACAAAAGAGGGTCAAGTTGGATCCCCAAGCCCATACAAGTGAAGTGGGACAGTTGGATTGCACGGCGTTTACCCGCAAAATCTGTAGTGACCTTAACCCACAAAGGCATTTTTATTTTACCAAGCGCCTTTGGTATTGCTTGGCTGTTACTAATTCTTCTTCTGTATATATTTGGTACCAACTACCAAAATAACTTAATCATTGGTTTAAGTTTATTGTTGGCAAGCTTGTTCCACACATGCCTCATTTATAGTTATAAAAACCTTGCAGGGCTGACCTTTTCGGTCCAAACGCCGCCTGAAGCACATGCCGGAGAAACCTTGCCTTTTCCAGTTAAACTCACCGGAAAAAATAACAAGCACTCGCACACGACTCATCAACAAATTTGCTTAAACTTTGCAGGCCAAAGGCATATCCGCGTGCATCAAAATGGCGAACAAACCATAACAAGTGTGCCTTTTGAACAGCCAAAACGCGGCCGAATTCAGCCGGGAAGGATCACTGTGTCATCTAACTTTCCACTGGGGCTTTGCCGTGCATGGTCATACGTTGACTTAGATATTGAGCATGTGGTTTATGCTAAACCATCGCCCAGTGACATCCATTTATCAAGCATTGACAGTCCAAATGAACAGGCACAACTTCACGGCAAACTTAAACCTGGTGTTGATGATTACAAAGGGCTAAAAAGCTATGTACCAGGCGAATCATTGAAACAAGTCGCATGGAAACAATGGGCTCAGGGCAAAGGCATGTTGACTAAAGAGTTCGCAGAACCAGAAGGCGCACCAGTATGGCTTACTTTTAATCCACAAAGCTATGAGTCACTGGAGCTTCAATTAAGTCATCTAGCGTGGCAAGTTGACACCCTCACCCAAGCGCAGCAAATGTTTGGTTTACAATTAAACGGCAAAACCATTGAACCCGATACTGGCGAAGCACATCGTCAAGCTTGCCAAACTGCAATTGCGCTATTTGGTAAACCTGATCTAAACCAAGCAAAGAATGAGCGAAGCAATAGTCCCCAATCAACAAGGGGGAAAAATGCAGGATAACTTTGATAGCATCATCAGCCGAAATACCTTGTTTTGGTTACTGGTAACCAATGCCACTATTCTTTTTCCACTGTATTCCAACGCGACAATTTGGAGCATTGGTATCTGTGCCATTTGTTTTGTGTGGCGGGTGGGTATTTATTACGGCAAAGTATCTGCCCCACCAAAACTGTTAGTCACCACGCTGGCATTAGCTTCAGCGGGTACCTTATCTTTGGTGGCGTCACAAATCGGTACACTCAATGCGTTAGTTAACTTGCTGTTGCTTGGTTATGCCCTGAAATATATTGAAATGCGCCAGCAAAGAGACGTAAAAGTGGTGGTATTAGTTGGCTACTTCTTGATCGCCTTTGCCATGCTTGATAATCAAAGCATGCTTAACACGGGTGGATTATTAATTGTCACCGCGATTAACACTTGCGTGCTGATCAGTGTTTACCAAGACCAAGCCAAGCGAAAAGCCAATTTCTCATTTGCCGCAAAACTGGTGCTTCAAAGTCTACCATTAGCCATTTTATTGTTTGTGGTATTCCCAAGGCTTGGACCGTTATGGCTATCACCAAATATGCGAACCGCACAAACTGGGCTTTCTAACGAACTGAGCTTTGGCGACATTAGTCAGCTAACCCGCAGCGACAAGTTAGCATTTAGAGTCAGTTTTGAAGCTGACTCTGCGATACGAACTCTGCCTAATGAAGCACTGTATTGGCGCACGCTGGTTATGGAAGATTACGATGGTTCGACTTGGCGCCAACACCCTAGCATTTTGCAGCTACAACAGCGCGCTTTTAGGCAAAAACCGCGTCGTGATTTACCAAGTGACTCTGAGCCCAAATGGTCATATACCATTATCAGTGAAGCGAGCCATAAAAAGTGGATGTACGGTTTAGACCAAGCCTTTAGCCAAGAAAGTTATATCTATGAACTGCCCGATTTTCGTTTATTCTCAATCAGGCCCATCGATCAACGCTTAAGCTATCGAGTGCAGTCATATCCAAATTCAGTTCTCGATACGCAATTGTCTCCTGAAATCCGTAAAATAAACCTCAGCTTGCCAGAAGATATTAACCCTGAATCGAGAGCACTGGCAGAGCAATTCGTTCGTTCACACCCTAAACCGCTTGACCGCGCTTATGCCATGATGAATTACTTCACTGAGCAACCATTTTTCTATACGCTCAAGCCACCTAGATTAGGCAGCGAGCAAATCGATGATTTCTTGTTTGAAAATCGAGCCGGTTTTTGTGCGCATTATGCCTCAGCGTTTGTGTTTCTCGCTCGTCAAAGCGGCATACCAGCACGTTTAGTCTCTGGATATCAAGGGGGCGAATATAACGCCAAAGCCAACTATTATAGTGTCTATCAATACATGGCCCATGCATGGACGGAGTTGTGGATTGAAGGCAAAGGCTGGCAGCGTTTCGACCCGACAGCCATGATTGCACCAGAGCGGATCCTTGATGGCTTTGATGCTACCTTTGATAGTCAATCCAGTTATCTCGAATTTAACAACTTCAGTCCTTTAAGGATGAAGCAATATCCTTGGCTAAACGAAATCCATCAACAAATTGCCAGCCTTGATTTTTATTGGAGTGTTTGGGTGCTGGGCTTTGATGAAGGGCGCAAACAGCAATTGTTAGAAGATATTCTCGGTAATACCAATACCACTCGAATCATTATATTTATGCTAGTCAGTTTAAGCCTAATCGGCTTAATGATTGCCTATTATGCTGGCGTCTTTACCCGTCATTCAACCCCTGATGTCTTGGTCAAATATTACAATCGCATTTGCCAACGCATTGCTAAAATAGGTGTAAAACGTGATAAAGGCCAAACCACAGCAGACTTCACTCACACGGTAACCCAAGCACTACAGGTCAGCCACCCAGAACTTGTCAGGCAATTTACAGATTTCAGCAACACCTTTGAAGCATTGAAGTATCAACCTATGACTGAGCTTGAACGTAAGCAACGACTTACTCACTACAGACGCTTATACCTCCGTTTGCGCTTTCAATCTATTTGAACAGCATTTAAGCGGCTAACTACCAGTTTTAATTGGTAAAAGCGCTGAGACTATTTACAATGGAATCATTGCCATCTGGGACTGTCACCATGTTAAAGCTTATTCAATCAAACCAAATGGAAGCCTTATCTGCATTACTGGCTGACTTTATTGCTACGCCCATTGCAGGTGAGTCTTTACTTACATCGGAAGCGGTATTGGTACAGAGCCCGGGCATGTCCACATGGCTAAGGCTTGAAGTGGCAAAACACAATCAAATTGCTGCAGCATTAGATTTCCCCCTGCCATCAAGCTTTACTTGGCAGCTTTGCCACGAGTTACTACCTGATGTACCAAAAGATAACGCTTTTACCAAAGCGGCGATGACTTGGAAACTGCTTAACCTTTTACCACAATATTTACACGACAAAGATTTTGCACCGTTAAGCCAATATTTGAATCTAGAGACACAAGTTGAGACTGAAGAGCTTGGCCCTGAACAACTTAACAGTGGGCAACTTGAAAACATTGACCGGATAAAGTTGTACCAATTATGCGGTCGCATTGCCGATATCTTTGACCAATATCTAGTTTATCGACCACAATGGATTTTGGCCTGGGAACAAAACCAACCTTTAACGGATATTCAAGCCAATCTGACACTCGATGAAAATCAGTTGTGGCAACCAAAACTTTGGCGAGCTCTCATTGATTACAATGCCAATGCTCTTGATGCCAGTCGTTATCATAGAGCCAATCTCCATGCCGATTTAATTGCTGCACTTAACAACCCTGCGACAGACATCAGTCACCTCCCCAAGCGTTTGTTTGTATTTGGTATATCTTCTATGCCGCCACAAACGTTAGAAGTGCTTTACCACCTTGCTGGCCGCATTGATGTCATCATGCTATCACTTAGTCCATGCCAGCATTACTGGGGAGACATTGTTGACCCTAAAGTGCGTGCGCGCATGTCACTGCAATATGCCAACAAGAAACAGCTCAGCGAACACTGGGAAGCAACACTTGAAGTGGGTAATCCCTTACTGGCAAACAATGGTAAAATGGGGCGTGAATTATTAGACCTGTTACTAAGCCTTCCTGAAGCACATACAGATTTTGGTGATGATTGTTACATTGAATTATCGCCAGATAACCTACTTCGCGGCGTGCAATATGATATTTTGCAGATGGAAACATTAGGCCAGTCACTTGGGCCAGATGCACACTTTTATCAAACTACCTCAAAACGACGCCAACTCGAGTTAACTGATGATTCTATCACCCTAAGAAGCTGCCATAGCCCGTTAAGGGAAGTCGAAACATTACACGACCATATTCTTGATATGCTGGCATCACACCCTGAGCTTGAGCCAAAAGATATCGTCATCATGATGCCTGATGTTGCATCATACGCCCCTTATATTGATGCCGTCTTTGGCACGGCAAACAGCCAGTACTTTGCACAACCCCATAGCGAACAACAGCGTGAAAATCGTTATATTCCTTATGCTATTGCCGATAGAGGCGCAGCCCAAGAATCACCACTGATTAATAGCTTTCTGACGTTACTAAACATCAACCAAAGCCGCTTTGGGCTCACAGAAGTGCTCAGTATTTTGGAAGTCCCAGCGATATTACGTCGCTTCCAGCTTGATGATGAAGACTTACAGCTTATCCGCCGCTGGTTAGATGACGCCAATGTGCGCTGGGGACGCGATGCCCAAAGTCGCACAGAGCTTGGCTTGCCGGCGTTTACCCACAACTCTTGGGCGTTCGGTATTAAGCGATTAATCTTAGGCTATGCCATGGCCGATGACAGCCCGCTTTACCAACACACATTGCTCGTTTCAGGCGTTGAAGGACAATCGGCACAAGCATTAGGTAAACTGCTAAATTTCATTGAGCTGATTGATCAATACGCAAGCCAATTTAACACTGAGCTGACTGCCAAAGTGCGCCTAGCCCAACTGCAGCAAATGCTGGATGACTTTTATCAGACAGAAGACGATGAACTTAACCAGATACAAAGCATACGAGAGGCATTATCCAGCCTGCAAACAGAGCTCGAGGGCGCGGGCCATCAAGGCGTTATCGAAATCGAGATAATGCGTCAGTGGTTTAATCAACGACTGAGTGAATCTCGAGTCGGTCAGCGATATCTAGCCGGCAGCGTCAACTTTTGTACCTTAATGCCAATGCGCTCAATTCCATTTAAAGTCGTGTGTTTGTTAGGGATGAATGATGGTGTTTACCCCCGCGTTCAACACCCTATTGGCTTTGATTTAATGGCACATTTCGGCCCCGTGAAAGGTGACCGTTCACGCCGATTAGATGACAGGTATCTTTTCTTGGAAGCCTTATTGTCCGCAAGACAGCAGCTTTATATCTCGTACATTGGCCACAGTGAACGCGATAACACTGAACGTTTACCCTCAATGTTAGTGTCAGAATTATTAGAGTTTTGCCAAATGAGTTATTTAGCACCATCTCTGACCAACGAGGATTTATCACAAGTCAGTACTGAGGCACTCAATCAAGCTTGTCTTGAACATATGTTGAAGG
Organism: Shewanella maritima; assembly: GCF_043643735.1. Lineage (GTDB taxonomy): Bacteria > Pseudomonadota > Gammaproteobacteria > Enterobacterales > Shewanellaceae > Shewanella > Shewanella maritima_A. The sequence continues at coordinate 64,140 of NZ_JBHZSM010000017.1, read as the reverse complement.
TGTTACCGCTGCAGCCATTTGACCGCAATCTTTACCAAACAACAGCATCATTACCACACAGTTACAATGCACAATGGTGTCCACCAAATAAAGAGGTAGCAGCCCAAGCCGCATTTTTTGATCGCCAGCTGCCTATTATTCCAGATGCGATTAAGCCATTGTTATCAAACGGCCAACATAAAGACCAAGGCTTAGACGAAGGCACAGCCAGAGAAGTTGAGATTGAACTGTCAGCCTTAATTCGTTTCTATCGACATCCAGCGCAATTTTTCTTTAACCGCACCTTGCAGGTAGAACTAGGCAATGACATTCAAGCTGATGATAATGATGAACCCTTTGAGTTGGCAGGACTAGAAAAGTACCTAATACAACAGCAACTCATTGATTCAGCTCTACTACAGCCACATAACTTTGCCGCTGCAGAGTTAATTAATAGCTTAAAAGCCAGTGGCAAATTACCGTTAGCACCGTTTGACGATATTATGCTCAGCCGCTTCCAAAAGGATACGGCGCCGTTAATCGATAGGGTTAAATATCTGATTGACGAGGAAGAACCACAAGCGGTAGATATCGATATTGCCCTTACCTTGCCTGCCATTAACATTGATACTCGAGCGACGACCAACACAGCAGATATGGAAAGTCCCACCGTTGATAAGACAGTTCTCGATAAAGCGGATCTTGATAAAGCGGATCTTGATAAAGCAACACAGCAAGTTAAACATACACTGCAGTTGTACGGTAGAGTGGATAATGTTTATCCCAAAGGGCTAATCAGTTACCGCCCAAGCACCGCCCATGGTAAAGACATTATTCAATTTTATATCAGACACCTATGCTTAAATGCATCAGGCATTCACAAGCACAGTTATTTGTTAGATATGGGCCAATTCCACAGTTTTGCACCATTAATAAAACCGCAAGCACAACGGCTACTGACTCGCTTAACCACTTCCTTTATTCACGGTCAAACTCAGCCTGTGTGTCTGCCACCAAAAACCAGTTTTGTCTACGCATTGACTGAAGGTGAACACCAGCAAAAATTGGCAAAAGCGGTTAGCCAGTGGCAAAGCACGCAAACACCATTTGTGGAAGGTAATGACCCTCATAACAAGCGCTTATTCAGCTTCCCTGAAGACTTTGACAAACTGCAATTTCAACAAATGGTGACCGAATTACTTTATCCGATGATCAGTTTATATCATGTAGGGAAATTAGCTGAGCTCGATGATTTCATCAATACGACGGCCATTGAGCAACATGCAAAATTAACGAACCTTGTTGATTTTTCTCAGTCACAGCAAGATGCAAATAATGTTGAGGCCAAGCAACATGACTAATACCAACATGACTAATACGCCAGCACATATACAAGTCCAAACACTTGACCCAATTTCACTATCCTTTGACGGCTCAAGCTTAATTGAAGCCAGTGCTGGTACCGGTAAAACCTATACTATTTCAGGTCTATATCTCAGGCTGCTTCTGGGTCATGGTGGCCAAGCACCACTGACATGTGAACAAATTCTGGTAGTGACTTTTACCAATGCTGCCACCGAAGAGCTGCGTGATAGGATACGTAAACGTATTCAAGCCGCTTACCAACGCTTTTTAGGGCTAGAAACAGATGATGAGTTTATTGAACAGCTTTATCAGCAAACAGCTGATGCAGAGAGAAGCAATGCACTAAAGCGATTTGATTTAGCGCTAAAAACCTTAGATGAAGCAGCTATTTATACCATTCATGGATTTTGCCAGCGCATTCTGTCAGACATGGCCTTTGAATCTTCCTTGTTATTTGAGTCTGAATTCACCCTCGATGACAACGAGTTTATGCATCATGCGGTCAGAGATTTTTGGCGAGAGATTTGCTACCCAATGTCTCCCTTAATTGCTGGAGTTGTGAGTGATAAAACCGCTCACCCTGACATTTTAGGTAAAAAACTATCGCCACTGCTCGGCGCCTCACAAGCAATAACCTCTATCGATACTGATGACTTTATTGCGCTTGCTGAAAAGCTTCAGCAGAGCGTACAACGATTAAAGCTACGTTGGGCTGCTGAGCAACAGGCGACCTTTGATTTACTTAACCAGTTACCACTCAATGGCACAACATTTGGTAAGCTAGCTGACGGTTACCCTAAACTGCTGGCGCAATATGAGGCGATGACTCATTGGGCAAGCTCTGGATTTGGCTTACCGCCGGTGAAAGCGCTGAAAATGTTGACTCTATCGAACCTTAAACTTAAAAAGGGTGGCGAGATCCCAACGCCGCAGCAAGCGCCACTATTGGCTCATATTGAGCAAGTTCTGTTGACTATTGAACAAATCATTCCTGCTTTTTTAATTCGCGCACAAGCTGGGATTAAACAGCGGTTCGTAGAGCAAAAGCAGCAGCGAAATATCATGACACCAGATGATTTACTGGTGACCTTATCGACTGCATTAACCACTCAAGCCAGCTCGTTGCCGCAAGCCATTGCAAGGCGGTTCCCTATTGCGTTAATTGATGAATTTCAGGATACCGACCCATTACAATTTGCTATTTTCAATCAGGTGTATCAAAACCATAAACCGATAACACCTAAAAGCTCGGCGGCTAATGACCTACAGACAAATGATAATTGTGCTTCTACGAAATCAAGCAATGCTAACGCTATCGGCATCTTGATGATTGGCGATCCAAAGCAGGCAATTTATGCCTTCCGTGGGGCAGATATTTATACCTATATCAGTGCCCGCAACCAGACCAAGCAGCATTATCACCTTGATACCAACTACCGCTCTTCTGCCAATCTGGTTAAAGGCGTGAATGCCCTATTTCATCAGCATAGTGACCCATTTATTAATCAAGCCATTCCATTTGAATCTGTGGCTACACCACCGCACGCTGAAGCAAAATTGATAGTAGATGAGCAAAACGATGACTCTGCATTAAGAATTCGCCTATTGTCAGAAACCAGCGATGGTTTATCAAAGTCAGATGCTACTGAAATGATTTCAGCTGATGCGGCAAATCAAATTGCCAATTTACTCAATCAAGCCAATACACATCAATGCAATATCAAAGACAAACCAGTTCAGGCTAAAGACATTGCGGTATTAGTGCGTGACAGGCACGAAGCTGCCGCCATAAAGACGGCATTAAATGAGCGGGACATTGGCGCGGTATTTTTAAGCAGAGATAGTGTATTTAATACCAATGAAGCGAATGAACTCGCACTGATATTAGCAGCGCTGGCCACCCCCAAAGATGAAAGAAAAATCCGCGCTGCGCTTGCTACACAATTGCTGGGATACAATGCCCTGCAAATTGATCAATTTAACCATGATGAGCAGCTTCGCCAGCAAGTGCTCGATAACGTCATGCAATGGCATGAGCTGTGGCTCAGTCGCGGCATCATGCCAGCGCTGTTGCAACTAGCCAGTGACAGCCAATTAGTGCATCGACTGCTGAGCAGTAAAACACCTACTGCGACAGGAGTTAATGATGAAGCATTGCCTCAACAAGTCTCAGGCGAGCGTAGGCTAACCGACTTCAGGCACTTAGCTGAACTATTGCAGCAAAAAGCCACTGAACTGGATGGTACGAGCGCCCTTTTAAATTGGTTTGAACAACAACTCATTGATAAGCATAGCCAAGACGAACAACAGCTTCGTTTAGAAAGCGAGCAAAATCTAGTACAGATTGTGACGATCCACAAATCGAAAGGACTGGAATACCCCATCTGCTTTGTGCCTTTTGTCAGCCTAGTAAGAACCAAAAACACCCGCCCAGAGCCACTGTTGTATCATGAAAATGAGCAACTGATTTGGGATGTGTTAGGCACAGATGAGGCGTGGGAGTTACAAAAGCAAGAAGTGTTAGCTGAAGACTTACGATTGTTGTATGTCGCTCTCACACGGCCTGTATATCGTTGCTACTTAAGTATTGCTAACCAAAGTAGCATGCTCAAAAAAGGCATTAAAAGCTTACTCAATAGAAGTGCTATTGGCTATTTGCTAGGGATCACCGACGACAAGACAGAATTTGCTGATCTGCAACAAAAGCTAACTGAGCTTGCAATACATGATGCCATTAGTGTTAATACTATCGATGAATGTTCTCCTGTTACCACTTGGCATAAAGTGGAACAAGCTGAGCAAGATCTTGCGCCAAAATCGTTATCGAGAACCAGCCAAACACCTTGGCGAGTGGGCAGTTACTCAGGGCTGGTAAAACATTTAGCCCATGAGAAAGTCTCTCCCGGCGCTGACGATGAAGCTTTTGAATTATCAGAAACATTGCCAATGATTGACGAGCAACATGACAGCGAAGTCAATGACCGCTTCAGCTTTGAGCGCGGTGCTAATGCCGGTAGCTTTATGCATTTGGTGATGGAATTATTCGACTTTACCCAAGCACAAGAACAGCTACCTGCCGCTATAGAAAAGGCCATGACTCAGTACGGTTATGATAGTGAAATGTGGCTCGAACCATTACAGCAATGGTATCAACAAATTTTAGCCACCCCGTTAACTGTCCCCAATAGTCCACAGCCAATTACATTAGCGCAATTACCGCCTAAACAAGTAATGGTTGAAATGGAATTTTATCTCCCGTTAAACCAATTACGTGCAGATAAACTCAATGCCTTATTGCATCAATACGGTTATCAAGCAGGGTTAAGCTTCGATACGCTCAAAGGCATGTTAAAAGGCTTTATCGATTTAACCTTTGAACATAACGGCCAATATTTCATTGCGGATTATAAATCGAATCATTTAGGTAACGGCTTTGATTGTTATCACCAAAATGCAATGCAGCAGGCAATCGATAGCCACAGGTACAACCTACAGTACATTCTGTACACCTTGGCATTGCATCGCTACTTGAAATTAAGAAAACCTGACTATCAATACTCGCAACATATCGGCGGTTGCTATTACTTGTTTTTACGGGGCATGAGTCCGCAGCACTTGGGTTGCGGAGTATTTTTTGACTTACCGCCTCAAGCATTAATTGAAGCATTAGATGATATGTTCAGCCAATCAGCTACACAGGAGTGCAGCCCATGTTAAGGTTACAAGCCCCGTTATCTGATTTGCTTAAACACTGGCAACAACACGCATTAATCACGCCATTAGATAGACACTTTGCCATAGAGTTAGCGCAAATATGCGACCAACAACAGCCATTGTTTACCTTGATTTGTGCCCTGCTCAGTCAACGCTTATCGACACAACATACTTGTTTGGTTATCGACTCAATTGATTTTGATAACCCATTTGCCGAAGAGCCTTATCATAATAAAGATTGTGATTTTGAGGGTGTCTCTTGCCAAATTGAAGCCACAACTGCGCAATTAATCGAACAGCTCAGTCAGTTTGATGCTATTGGCGTATCTGGCGACAACACACCACTGATATTAAATTTAGATAGGCTATACCTCAATAAATACCACTTCTTTGAGACACAGGTGGCCGCTAAGCTACAACAATTAGCCTGCACGCAATTACCACTAAACCAAACAGCACTGAGCCAGTATTTATCGGTACTATTTCCAGAAAATACCGTATCGCAAGCTTATGATTGGCAGAAAATAGCTGCAGCGACTGCGCTAACAAGAGCACTAACTGTGATCACAGGTGGACCTGGCACTGGTAAAACAACCACTGTAACCAAACTGCTACTGTTACTGCTTAGTCAGCAATCGCTCAATATAAAACTTGTGGCACCGACCGGAAAAGCGGCAGCAAGATTAACTGAGTCCATTAAAGCCTCAAAAGCAAGGTTATCTGATGAGCTGCTTACACAGTTTTCAGCAGATGATGTATTACTTCAGGCATTAAACTCGGTACCAGAAGAAGCATCCACTTTACACAGGCTGCTAGGGGTGATCCCTCACTCGCACCAGTTTAGACATAACAAAGATAACCCGCTGAGGTTAGATTTACTGGTGATTGATGAAGCCTCGATGGTGGATTTACCCATGATGTACAAAATCCTCAGCGCGTTACCAACTGATGCCCGTTGTATACTGCTTGGTGATCAAGACCAACTCGCTTCAGTAGAAGCTGGCGCAGTGTTAGCCGATATCTGTATCGGTTTAACCAATGCAGAACATCAATTTACAATGCGCTATAGCAAGCATCAAGCAGAGCTGATTAGTGCACTAACCCAGCAAGATGTAAGGCAGTTTATTGTTGATAATGGCGAGCAGCTTCAATTTGGCGATAGCTTATGTATGCTACGTCATAGCCACCGCTTCAAAGGCGATGCAGGCATTGGTTTATTAGCTAATGCGGTCAATAGTGCAAATATCGCTGAAATTGGTCATATTTGGCGCCAAGGTCACCAAGAGTTAGTGTGGTTTGAACATCAAATGTCACCTACGCAAACTAACTTGGGCAGGCAGCAACTGCTCGATTATTCAGTAACAGCCTACTCCACTTATCTCAAGATGATTGCCCACAACCAAGACGCTGAAACCGAGCAATACTCAGCTGAAACTATCATCAATAGCTTTAATCAATATCGTATGTTGTGTGCGATGCGTAGCGGTGAGTTTGGTGTCGACGGGATGAATGCATCCATGACCATGAGCTTAAACGCTGCCCAGCTTATTCAGCCAAACCAAGAGTTCTATTTGGGCAGACCGATTATTATCCAAAGTAATGATTACAACCTAGGATTATTCAACGGTGACATTGGCCTGATACTGCAAGACAAACTGCAAGACAAACTGCAAGACAAACTGCAAGACAAGCAACAACCAAACAGGCTAATGGCACACTTTATTCAAGCCGATGGCAGCTTACTGAAAGTACTCCCAGCAAGGTTACCTAAACATGACACCTGTTTTGCCATGACAGTGCACAAATCCCAAGGCAGTGAGTTTGATCAAGTCAGCCTTGTACTGCCGATGAAGCCAAGTTTAAATCAGTGGCAATTATTAACTAAAGAGCTTATTTACACGGCGATTACGCGAGCCAAACAGCATTTTATTTGTTTAGGTACACCAACTGTTTTCGAGCGCGCCAGTAATCACCTTACTCAACGTTCTTCCGGTTTAGGATTGAGATTATGGCGACAAAAAAACCGATGACCGAACATCAGTAAACTTTTATTCATGCAAACTTGCATCGTACACCCGTGGGTCATTATTATAAGCGCAATTTCCTAAGGGTTTACCTTTTACACTTGCAGTGAATCTTGCGAGTATTTCCTTATAACAGGAGTGATGGATGTCATCTATCAATGTATTACTATTATGTGGTGGCGGCAGTGCAGAGCATGATATTTCTTTAATGTCTGCCGGCTTTTTTGAATCTACATTGGCAAACATTCCTGAGTTTAATGTACAAAAAGTTGAGCTAACCAAACAGGGGCAATATGTCACATCAGATGGCCATGTTTGTGAGATAAGCCACCAACGACAATTGCGATTTATGGATGATGCTAAAGCCTCTTGGCCAATTGATTATGCCATTCCTTGCATGCACGGTTACCCAGGTGAAACCGGCGATATTCAATCGTTTTTTGAATTGATTAAACTGCCCTATTTTGGTTGCGGCTCTGAAGCTTCACGCAACTGTTTTAATAAAATCACGGCAAAAATGTGGTTTACAGCACTCGATATTCCGCATACCCCCTATTTATATTTACATCAGCTTGATCAACCTGCCATTGAGCAAACCCAAGCGGCGCTCAACAAATGGGGGTCGATATTTATTAAAGCAGCAAGCCAAGGCTCATCTGTCGGTTGCTATAAGGTCGATACCCAACAAGATGTGGCAACTAAACTGACTGAAGCATTTCAATTCTCTCCTTTTGTGGTGGTGGAAAAAACCATTGTTGCTAGAGAGTTAGAAGTTGCTGTATATGAATATCAAGGTGAAATAGTCGCGAGTAAACCTGGCGAGATCATCTGTGCCAGTAACTCTTTTTATAGCTTTGATGAGAAATATGCTGCAACCAGTCAAGCAACAACCGATGTTGAAGCGCAAAACATTCCTGAAGATGTCACTGAGCAAATTCGCCAATACGCCATTAAAGCTTTTACTGGTATGAAGCTACGACATCTTTCAAGAATTGACTTTTTCCTTACTGAGAACGGTGAGATTTTGTTAAATGAAATCAACACCTTTCCGGGTTCAACACCAATCTCGATGTTCCCTAAAATGTTAGCGCATAATGGTGATTCGTTTGTGCAATTCCTAAAAGAAAAAGTAGCAGCTAGCGTAGCTTAATTATGCTTGTGTGACTAACCAATGTAAGCCGCACACCAGTTGTTCGGCTTACAGTAAACCTTCTTAAGTCGCTGCGGATATCAAAGCGAACGTTCTAAAAATGTGCTGTATTTGTCATGCAGCTGTTTCATAAACCCATCTTGATACATAGACTGCAACGCACCAGTTAAAGCATGGTATTGCTTATCAGGCATTGAGTTATGGCATGCCATCGCCCTTAATGAAGTGTAGAACACCAATAATGGCTCACCCAAATCTTGTCTTTGTTGCTTCATTAACCAGTTAGCACTAATAAGTTCTGAGGCCCATAAGTCGATACGATTACGCTGTAGCTTTTTCACATTCAATGCTGCATTGCTGGTTAATTCCACTTTGAAACCGAGCGAAATCAAATACTCTCCAATACCACTGCCAAGAAAACTACCAATTGAGTATTTTCGAGCATCTTCTAGGGTGATAAGCGGATCTTTCAAAGGTTGATGGCTGTATAAGCCATAACGGGAGATCATCACAGGGCCTATCCAACGATATCGGCTTTCACGTTGCTGATTCCGTTCAATCGGCAAAACACAATAATCTGTATGTTGTTCAGCAAGTGCCATACCGCGCTTTAGAGGAAAAAAAACAACATGATATTCAATCTCTGCTCGGGCAAAAAGCTCTGCAAGTAGCTCAATCACCAAACCTTGATTGCCGTTAGCCGCTTGTTCAGCAAACGGAGCTTCTTGATAAGTAATGACAGTTAATGGCTTTGCTACCACTTCAGGTAGTAGCAATCCGGTAAATAGCGTCAAAATCAATAAAAAGCGATTATTGCCAAGCACGAATCGCCTCCTCATAAGGTAATGTTTTACCTTTTACTTCCCCAAAAAAAGTCTGCTTAGGCGCACCAGGCTTATTTAGCCAATAAGACTCAGGTTTTTTAGGTGCTAGCTTTGGTGCGCATACCGCTGTAATGTCAGCCTCATTTTGTAACTGTAACAAATGCTGGTCCATGGTTTGGGCAAACAAGTCCATTCCTTGTTTTACTGACACTTTCCCTTCAACAATCTGACTGATATGCTGCCACCAATAACCGGCCATACCTGGATAATCTGGTACATTTGTGCCTGTTGGTGTCCATACATTACGCGCCTGACTGCGATAAAATTCAACCAGTCCTCCTAGGTAAGGCGCTTGTTTAGTCATTACCTCCGACTCAATATCAGACTGGCGTATTGGGGTTAACCCTTCCAGTAACTTGCTCAACGAGACCGTTTTTGACACCACAAATTGAGCATACAGCCACGCAGCAAGTTGTCGCTGTTTCGGTGTATTGCGTAAAAACGTCCAAGCACCGGTATCTTGGTAGCCAGACTTCATACCCTCACGCCAGTATTTGCCCACTGGCGATGGCGCCACTTTCCACTTAGGTGTACCATCAGCATTCACCACTGGCAAGCCGGGTTGAGTCAGTTCATCAACAAACGCGGTATACCAAAAAATCTTTTGAGCAATAACTCCTCTAGCAGGCCAGTCACCTGCTTCGGTAAAGTTTAGTTGTTTAGCCTCAATGGGTGCAAAACGGTTTAACCATTCGACATATTTACTGATTGCATAAACTGCTGCAGGGGAATTTAACGCCCCGCCCCTTGCAACACTGGCACCAACGGGGTGACAAGCTTCAACACGGATCCCCCACTCATCAACAGGCATACCGTTTGGCAACCCAACATCCCCGACCCCTGCCATAGATAACCAAGCATCAGACAGACGCCAGCCCAAGGAAGGATCGGTTTTAGCGTAATCCATGTGACCATAAATTTTCTGGCCATCAATTTCACCAACATCCACCGAAAAGAATTCGGCAATGTCTTCATAAGCTTGCCAGTTTTGCGGCACGCCGAGTGGGTAGCCATATTTTTGTTCAAATTGCGCTTGATATTGAGGGTTATCAAACCAATCGCTACGATACCAATATAGATTAGCAAATTGCTGGTCTGGTAATTGATATAAAATCCCATCGGGCCCTGTTGTAAACTTCAGCCCAATGAAGTCATCTAAATCAAGCGTTGGTAAGGTATAATCCTTGCCATGCTCCTTAATGATTTGAGTGATGGGTGTAACCGTTTGATTGCGAAAATGCGTACCAATTAGATCACTGTCATTGATAAAAGCATCATACAAATTCTCTCCAGTCATAATTTGAGCGGCCAGCTTTTTAATCACATCATCTTCACCCGTTAATTCATGAATAACATGAATACCTGTCAGCTCATAAAAAGCCTTAGCTAATACAGCAGATTCGTACTGATGTGTGTTGATCCGTTCAGACACCACTCTCACTTGCATCCCTTTAAAAGGTTTAGCTTGTTCAATAAACCAAGCGAGCTCCTGTCGCTGTTGCTGGTGAGTTAATGTTGAGTGCTTAAATTGATTACTGATTAAATGTTGGATGGTTTGACTTTGCTGAGATGTCAGCTGCGCGTCGATTGGTAATGAATGGGGAGGTATCTCATTAGGTGTAATGTCACTTTCAATAGCAATAGCGAGTTTCCCCTGAGCCACTAATAACAGTGAGACTATAAAGGTAACTAGCAATTTATTATGCCAAGCTGAAACTTTTAACAAGCTTCCTCCCTAATGTTTATTATCCCTAAGACCTCTTTCATACAGCGCTTAACGTGTTCGTTAATTTGTCGTCAGTAACGGTGAAACCTACATCTCAATAGCTTGTTGTTGAAATACTCCATAATTGTTCTTATTTCAGGCACGATAGCAATCCAATGGCGATAATAGAAAGTTGCAAAACTAGAACAATGAGCAGGTATTATTAAGTTTAGTATAAATATAACTTATATAATGACTTAGCATGGTATTTAGTCAATAAAAAAGGCTCATCAAAAGATGAGCCTTTTTAAAGTTGGCCTACAGACTTTAAAAGCCTTTCACGCCAGCCATATCCGGTAGTTTATGTGCGATACCTTTGTGACAATCAATACAGGTTTTTTCTCCACTTGCCAAAGACGTAGAGTGCATTTGCGAGGCACGCGTAGATTGGCGAGTAAAATCCATGTAATCAAAGTTATGGCAATTACGACACTCCAATGAATCATTCGCTTTTAAACGATTCCATTCATTTTCAGCTAAGTGACGACGTTTAGCCTCAAACTTTTCAGGTGTGTTAATCGTACCAAAAACCTTACCCCAAACCTCTTTTGATGCCTGCATTTTACGGGCGATCTTATCAGTCCAATTATGTGGCACATGGCAATCTGGGCACGTGGCTCTTACACCGCTTCGGTTAGTGAAATGGATTGTGGTTTTAAGTTCTTCATAAACGTTATTCTCCATTTCATGACAACCAATACAAAACTCTTCTTGGTTGGTAATTTCTAAGGCAGTGTTAAAGCCACCCCAGAAAATAATCCCCGCCACAAAACCACCTAATGTTAAAAAGCCTAAGCTATAGTGCACACTAGGTCGTCTCAGTACCTTCCATACTACTTGAAGTTTAGCAATTAGATTCGCAATCATATTGGCTCCTACTTGCTATTTTGCATTAACGTATGCACATCAACAAAATCGTTTTCCACGAGTCGTTTAGCATCCAGTTGCGGTGCGTGGCATTGCGTACAAAAATACCGACGAGGCGATAGCTCGGCCAAGAAGTTATTTTCACGATCCATAAAGTGAGTCACACTGACCATAGGAGCTTGGGTGTGCCCCGTGCTAGTCCGAGCATGGCACTGCATACACTTGTTGGCCTTGAGGTCAACTTGGTAGCCATCAATCTTATGTGGAATGACAGGCGGTTGCATTGGGTAGCTACGCACTTGTCTCACATCAGAATTGATTACCTTTTGCATGGCAGGCGGTGTCATTTCTACATCTAATGGTGCTAAACGTAATGTGGCAACTTTTTCATCTTTAACCGGTTCGGCCATTACATTGAATGAAAGACCCACTAAGGCAATGATTGAGATTAATTTTGCTGCTTTCATGGTCATTCTCCTTAGGCTTTGACAACTTTAATTGCACATTTCTTGAAGTCAGTTTCTTTAGACAGTGGATCTGTTGCATCCAGCGTCACTTTGTTAATTAACTGACTCGCGTCAAACCAAGGAACGAACACTAAACCAATCGGCGGCTTATTACGTCCACGTGTCTCGATACGGGTTTTAATTTCACCGCGTCGTGATATCACTTTCACTTCATCACCGCGACGTAAACCACGTTTTTTAGCATCATCAGGGTGCATGAAACACACTGCATCAGGGAAAGCTTTATACAGCTCTGGCACACGTTGTGTCATAGAACCGGAATGCCAATGTTCAAGTACACGCCCCGTTGATAGCCATAAATCATATTCACTATCAGGCTCTTCAGCAGCCGGTTCGTAGGGCAGAGCAAAAATTACCGCTCTGCCATCTGGCTTACCATAGAACTCGAAGCCTTTACCTTTACCAACATAAGGGTCAGCGCCTTCACGGAAGCGCCATAGGGTTTCTTTACCATCAACAACTGGCCAACGTAAACCGTGCTCTTTGTGGTAAACATCAAATGGTGCAAGGTCATGAGCTTTACCGCGACCAAAAGCAGCATACTCTTCAAACAAGCCCTTTTGCACATAGAAACCGTAATCAGTACTTTCGTCATTAGGGTGTTTAGGATCAATGTCTGACATTGGGAATTTATCAACTTGACCGTTTTGATATAGCACTTCAAACAATGTTTTACCCTTGTACTGAGGATTAGCCTCCAACACATCTTTTGGCCAAACTTCATCAGTGGTAAAGCGCTTAGAAAACTCCATTAACTGCCACAAATCTGAGCGAGACTCACCCGGAGCTTTAACTAGTTGGTGCCAGAATTGGGTACGACGCTCAGCATTACCGTATGCACCTTCTTTCTCAACCCACATTGCAGCTGGCAGAATTAAATCAGCTGCCTGAGTGGTCACTGTCGGGTAAGCATCTGAAACAACAATAAAGTTATCTGGGTTACGGTAACCAGGTAGACCTTCTTCATTCATGTTTGGTGCAGCTTGCATATTATTGTTCACTTGCACCCAGTAACAGTTAAGATCACCGTCTTTCAAGCGGCGGTTTTGCTCAACGGCGTGATAGCCTGGTTTTGGCGGGATAATGCCATCAGGAATTTTCCAGATTTTCTCAGCAATTTTTCTGTGCTTAGGGTTTTTAACCACCATATCAGCAGGTAAACGGTGAGAGAAAGTACCAACTTCACGTGCAGTACCACACGCTGAAGGTTGACCAGTTAATGAGAATGGGCTGTTACCTGGAGTAGAAATCTTACCAACAAGTAAGTGAATGTTATAAATCAAGTTATTACACCACACACCACGAGTATGTTGGTTAAAGCCCATGGTCCAGAATGAGGTCACTTTGCGATTTGGATCCGCATATAATTCAGCAAGCTCAATCAGACGTTTTTCTGGTACACCCGACAGTTTGCTAACTGACTTAACATCATAATCAGCAACGAATTTTTTGAACGCTTCAAAATCAATTGGTGTTGAGCTTCCTGCCGTATCAACATTTTTAGCTTTCTTTTCTAAAGGATGGCTAGGTCGTAAACCGTAACCAATATCAGTTTGGCCTTTGCGGAAGTTAACGTGCTTACTAACAAAATCTTTGTTTACTTTATCGTTCTGGATAATGTAGTTCGCAATAAAGTTTAGAATTGCAAGGTCAGTTTGTGGTGTAAACACCATTGGGATATCGGCTAAATCAAATGAACGATGTTCGAATGTAGAAAGCACTGCCACTTTGACATGTGGTGCTGATAAACGACGGTCAGTAACACGGGTCCACAGGATTGGGTGCATTTCAGCCATGTTTGAGCCCCAAAGCACAAAGGCATCGGCCGCTTCCATGTCGTCATAACAACCCATAGGCTCATCAATACCAAAGGTACGCATGAACCCACCTACAGCAGATGCCATACAGTGACGCGCGTTAGGGTCGAGGTTATTTGAACCGAAACCCGCTTTCATTAGCTTAGCTGCGGCATAACCTTCCCAAACAGTCCATTGACCAGAACCGAACATACCAATAGCCGTCGGTCCCTTCTCCTTCATGGTTTTTTTCCACTTAGCGGCCATGGTATCAAAGGCCATATCCCAACTAACTGGCGTAAATTCACCGTGTTTATCGTACTTACCATCAGTCATACGCAGCATTGGCGTTTGGATGCGGTCGCGACCATACATGATTTTCGATAGGAAGTAGCCCTTAATACAATTAAGGCCCTTATTGACTTCACTCTTAGCATCACCATGAGTTGCCACGACTTTTCCGTCACGTGTTGCCACGATAACCGAACACCCCGTACCACAAAAACGACAAGGCGCCTTATTCCATTCTAATTTTGTTTGTTCAGAGCTGGTAATTAGGTTACTTGCCGTAGCTGGCAATGCCAGCCCCGCCACGCCTGCTGCAGTCATTGCAGCATTAGCTTTCATAAATTCGCGTCTATTCATCTTCAATTCTCATCTTCATCTAGCGCCTCACTCTGGTGGTAAACCATAGTGGCAGATAACACGCCAGGAATGGCGTTAATAGTGGCAATGTCATCCATCAGGGACTTCTGACTTGGACCTTCAACTACGACGACCAATTTCACTTCGTTATTTGCAGATAGCTCTGCATTTTCAATCGCCATAATCTGTTGTCTAACATCAGCCATTTTTTCAGGTTGTACTTGAACGATTAGGCTAGTTACGTGAAATTCATTGCTCATTTTTATTTTTCCAATTTGTTTTTAATTTAACCTGCACCAGGCGGACCGGTTAAGATCTGACTAAACCAAATACTAAAACCTAATGCGCTTACGAGTAAGGCTGATAAAATTGGAGCTAAAAAAACCGTCAAGAATATAAAAATTTTAAATTCAAGGCTTTTTTCTTTTTCTTTATCAATACTCATGGACCCTCCAAGAGTGACTATGTAATCAAGAAACTAAATTGTTATTTTTAATTCACTAATCATGTTCAAACGGATTCTATCGTTAAACATTTAACAAACTATATACTCAATAATTGGTAAACACTCACTCACTTGATCTAGATCATAAAAACAATGCAATTCCAGCATTGATCATGAAAAACAAGCAGTTTTCTCGATTAACGTACCAACCACTTATAGATTGGGCCACAAACTTTAGTCGAGCCTAATATTCAGTATAAGCAAAAAACAACAATTTATGTTAAAAATTGGTTAACAAGCCGTTCTTGGTTTAAGGTCTGATGATTTTACAGGAAATGTAGTTGGCTAATGCTTTAGCCAACTCACAAAATGACAAAAATGAATAGAAATTGAATATGATTTTACAGGTGGGAATTTATATATTTATTTAAAAGTGAAATCTTATACTTATTTAGGGTTATTTCTATAACGTAATACTTTTAAAGACTTCTGTTCATTTATATCCTTATAAACTTCAGGGTTATCTATTCGTTCAATAAATAATAATTGTGGTGCGGTTTCAGCGACCTGTTGCATTAAAAAATCACAGCTTAATTCAGGTGCGTTTAAACAAAGTAAAACCTCTCCATCCTCTGATAACAAGCTTGGCAAGCGCTTAAGTAAACGCTGGTAATCTTTGGTCGCGACAAAGCTACCTTTCTGATTACTTGGCGGATCAGCAATAATCAGATCATATGGCCCCAATTTAGTCAGCTTACCCCATGATTTGAAGATATCATGACCAAAGAAACGAGCCCCGTGGGCTAAATCATTCAGTAAATGGTTTTGCTTACCAATACTCAGCGCCCCTTTACTCATGTCCATATTAACCACTTGGCTGGCACCACCTTGTAATGCCATTACACTAAAGCCACAGGTATAAGAAAACAGGTTAAGTACATTTTTATCTTGGGCATGTGCCTTGACCCAACGCCGACCATTAGCCATATCAAGGAATAAGCCATGATTTTGGCCACGCAGTATATGAACTAAAAAGCGTGCATCATTTTCGATAATGACATGCTCATCTGGTACATCACCCTGCACGACTTGCGTTTGAGTTTGTCCCCCTGAGCGATACTGGAACACAAGGTTAAGCGGTTTATCACTATGAAATTGGTTCCACGCGACATTGATGGACTCAAATAAGCTGGCTTGCTCTGTTTCCGATAACACTTTGAAACTGGTAAGCAAGAGCGCGGGGTTAAACCAGTCTAAACATAAATGCTCTTCACCTAAGTGCAATCCTCCACGGCCATGAAATATTCGAGAGCTACCCCTTACGAGATGCGCCTGACTTAGCGCGTCAATTAATGCTGCCATATAAAAATCACTCACTTGTACTGCATAGTTATTGAGTTTTGAGCCGGTACAGGTATCGCTTAAAGCGAGTTATTTGCACTGATTTAACTGTTTGATTCACTTTTAGCTTGCTCAGTTTGTTCAAGAGCCTCAATTGCACAAACCTCTTTATCGACATCATCAGATAACAAAATTGACAGCCAGTTACCTGATTGACTAGACTCAAGTGCAATTTTAACAATCATAGTCAATGGCACCGATAACAGCATGCCGACAGATCCGAGCATCCAACCCCAGAAAATTAATGATAAAAACACCACTAAGGTCGATAAACCTAAGCCTCTACCCATGTATTTAGGCTCGACTACATTACCCATCACGGTATTGGTGCCCAGATATAGTAATGCTGTCATACCTGCAGCCCCTGGCCCCATTTGAATAAATGCCAATAACACCGCTGGGATCGCGGCAATGATAGAACCAATATTCGGAATATAATTAAATAAGAAAGCGATGACAGCCCATAGCAAAGCGTAATCAAC
Source organism: Shewanella maritima (assembly GCF_043643735.1). Taxonomy (GTDB): domain Bacteria; phylum Pseudomonadota; class Gammaproteobacteria; order Enterobacterales; family Shewanellaceae; genus Shewanella; species Shewanella maritima_A. Next base: position 47,096 of record NZ_JBHZSM010000017.1, on the reverse strand, counting down.
ACCGATAATCGAAAGTCCAATACCCACAATCACACCTGTGCCCACACTAACCATGGTTTTGATCAACATGTATTGATTCACTGACTGTAAAAACTTATCAATCTGCTTTAAACGCATGTCAGGGTCATCTAACGCTAAATGCAGCTTTTTAGGTAATGACTGTGCTTCAAATAACATAAACACAATGGTCAGTACGATTAAAAACAAGTTGGCCATTACATTACCCACACCAGATAACATATTGGTCGTCATACTCAGCGCCATACCAGGGTCGAAATAATCAAACACTTTCTCTTTGGAAATATGAATGTTGAACTCGTTTAACTTGTCTAATATCCAGGCAAATTGCTCGATAAGTTGTGCCCTATATACAGGCAGCTGCTTGGAAAACTCATTAATCGAACTCCCGACCAAACTTGCCAACCACAGTCCCATCAAGACAATAAACAGCATCAGTAGCATAACTGATACCGCTTTAGGGATTTTATAGCGTGTCATGAACACAATGACTGGATTGAAAATCACTGCCAAGAAAGCCGCCAGAACAAATGGCACAACAATGGGGCTCGCAGCCTTGATACCTGCCATGATAATGACTAAACACGCCATCACCACAAAGCCACGAACAGCCATTGAAGACTCTTGGAACCCTTTCATAAAAATACCCTTAGTAATTGAAAGTCATTGAGAAATGTAAAACTAACTACACTTAAACAATCCATGATATAACTATTCCACAAAGGAATAAAATGACACTAGCCACAGGAAAAAGCTCCCATGATGAGACCTGATACTGCCATTATACGCATAAAAAACTTACGTCTGCGCACTTTCATTGGTATTAAACAGGAAGAAATCGATAATCAACAAGATGTTATCGTCAATGTCATCATTCATTATTGTGCTGAAAAAGCCTGTAACAGCGAAGACATAACTGAAGCATTAAATTATCGAACCATCACAAAGAAAATCATTGCCCTCATTGAAAGTAACCGTTTTTCATTGCTAGAAAACCTCACCAAACAAGTGCTAAATATTGCTAGCGAACATGACTGGGTTGAATATGCCAGTGTAGAAATTGATAAGCCACATGCCCTGCGCTTTGCAGATTCTGTTTCTATGGAGCTTTGCTACCACAAATAGTGTCTAAATTTGATCAACCCTTATGTTTGATGCGTACTCATAATTAGATTATGTACCATAGACGTCCTCAAAGTCTGGAGTGAACCATGAAAATATTGATCACGGGTGCCACAGGTTTTGTCGGAAAAGCGTTGGTCAATGCTTTAACCGAGCAGCAATTGTCCATTGTGAGCCGCAACACTAATAGAGCAAAGCAAATATTAGGACCACAACACGATTACCTAGACAGTTTACTGACATTAACTCACCTCAATGATTTTGATGCAGTGATAAACCTCGCTGGTGAGCCTATTATTGGAAAGCGTTGGAGCGATAAGCAAAAGCAAGTGATATGCGATAGTCGTTGGAGCATCACGGCAGCCATTAGTCAACTCATCAGCCAAAGCGACACACCACCTCATACATTCATTAGCGCATCTGCGGTTGGGTTTTATGGTAGACAAGGCGTTAAGATCCTCAATGAAACAAGCCCTGTAAACGATGAATTCAGTCACAGAGTGTGTAAAGAGTGGGAGCGTTTAGCACTGCAATCACAATCTACCCATACGCGTGTATGTATTACTCGCATAGGCATTGTGTTAGGCAAAAATGGTGGCGCCCTGGCAAAGATGTTATTACCTTTTAAACTCGGCGCTGGCGGGCCTATCGGTTCAGGCAATCAGGGATTTAGTTGGATACACATTAACGACCTAGTTGGATTGATTCATTTTCTATTACTGAACAACAACGCCAAAGGCGTATTTAACGCTACAGCCCCTCAACCAGTAAGTAATAAAGTATTCTCTAAAGCCTTAGGACGCGCACTTAACCGTCCAGCAATTGTACCGACGCCAAGTTTTGCCTTAAAACTTGCGATGGGTGAAATGGCTGAATTGCTCACTGAGGGCCAATACGTGTATCCTCAACATGCCATTGATGATGGTTATACGTTTCAGTATTCAGATATTGATACAGCCTTGAGCGCTATTTTGTAAACAGCCCTAAGCCCGATTCTGTAAACAGCCCTAAGCCCGATTCTGTAAACAGCCTTGAGCTCAGTTCTGTAAACAGCCTTGGGCAGGTTTTAATCAACCAATAAGGCTCGTTTAGTAGAAAGACGGCGAATGGCGACGTAGCCAACCTAATCCATTTTGTCGCTACACACGATTAATGGGCTTTATTCACTAACTGACGAATAATTTCTATCACAGCATCATAGCGACTGGGTAATTGCCTGTGTGTTTTAGACACAAATAACAAGGGTTCAGACACTGTTTGCTGTTCGTCTTGTCCATCAAATTGTTGAGCTAAGTACAATTGCTCAGCAACATCTGAATGCTGCACAGCAAACTCAGGCAATACGGCAAACCCAAGGCCTTTTGCCACTGGCAATAAAATCTGATTTAACTGATTAACATATGTACGTGATGGGATCTGCAAATACTTGGCAGGGATATCTTTAAAAAAGCACTCAGCAATTTGTCGCCAATAATGCATGCCATCAGGCGAGCTTATCATCCCCAACGTGGCTAAATCATCATAACTTATCGTCTTTCCTGCATAAGAGGCCGGCAGAGCGACGCACAAGTTTTGTTCGCCAAAATGTTCACAATTTAACTGTGGGTGCGCAACTTGCCCCGTCACTATGCCTAAATCAATGTGGTTCTCTACAACACCTTCAATAATACGATTATTAGGTGCAGCTTCCACCGACATAGTCAGTTCGGGATGTGATAATTGAAGCTCTAACAGGTGCGGGTAGATCAACATGGCCATAGAGCCTGAGCAAGCAATACGACACTCACCACTATATGGGTCGTCTTGCCCTAAAGATTTGATAAACTGGGATTGCTGCTGCACGAGCTGTTTACCGTATTGATATAGTTCCTGACCAGCTTGAGTTAACTCGAATCGTTTACCCACTCGATTCAGCAATGCTTGTCCTACCTGTTGTTCTAGCTTTTTAATATGCTGAGTGACACCAGGTTGAGTCATAAACAACTGCTCAGCAGTTTGACCAAAATGACCGACTTCAACCAGCTTGATATAAGTTTGTAAATAGTTAGGGTTCAGCATATTCCACCGAAATTCTGTGTCTTAGTTATTAAACGTCTCAACACTTAAGGTAAACAGTCACATTGATAATAAACCAATATTATCAAAAATATGCGCAATGATAATTATTTTACTAACCATTTAATAAAACCAATACTCATCCATTGTGAATGTTTCAAGCTGTAAAATCATAACTGCGTTTAACTTCAACCACTTCGACATTATAGCTTTGATACCATCGTGACTTCCCTAGCGCCTGTGCTTGTTGGTGCGTCTTATCATTTCGCCAAGCTTGGATATCATCCAAACTATGCCAATAAGAAATCGCCACCTCTAATTCCCCTTCACTGACAGCCACAAAGTCGATGCACTGGTATTGCTCAAATGCCAGTTGCCGCATTGTAGCCACCATTTCACCATACTGCTCATCCAGCTGACCCACCTTGGCTTTAAAGATCACGGCAAACATGACACCTCCTATTGTCGACGAATTCGAATAGAAACAATTAATAAAAAGGGAGGCGAATGCCTCCCATTGATTAACCTGCTTTGAGTAGCTCACCACAGGTTTGATTCAGTAACTGTCTACAGCGCCACATACCTAGCATAGCCACCACAACCGCACCCGCTAATGGTGCAATTGCCCACCATGGCCAGTGCATATATACCACTAACTCAAACACCTGAGTTTTCAGTAAGTACAAGGTAAACTCAGCGACTATGACAGCGAGCAACCCCGCTATTGCTCCAAGCAACGCAAATTCAAAACCAGTGGACATTCTCAGTAACCAACCAGAAGCTCCAAATGTACGTAATACTGCCAGCTCCCGTTGCCTTGTTGCCATGCCCGCTTCAGTTTGCGCAATTAATACTAAGGCACTTGCCAGAAGTACTAACGCCAACACCAATGTCAGCGACAACGACACTTGATCAATGATCAGTCTTAATTGTTCAACCATTGCCCCCACATCAATCACTGACACGGTTGGGAATAATTGAATTAATTGCAGTACCACCTCATCAGCAGTCAGCGTTGAACCTTGGGCTTTTAATGTTTCATCAGACAAATAAAAGCTCGCCATTGAGGTATATGAAAACCCCTCTAGCGCTTTGGGTCTAAATATCATGAAGAAGTTAGGTTGCAGCGTTTCCCACTGCACTGAACGAAAACTGGCAACTTTCACGCTCACGAGTTGGTTGTCTAGATTAAACGACAGCTCATCGCCCAGCTCAAGACCTAGCCTTTCTGCAACTTCAACTTCAACTGAAACTTCATCATCCGATTGGTTAAAGTGCCCTTGAATAATCTCGTTATTTGGTGGCAGTGTTTCACGGTAAGTTAAATTCAATTCACGGGAGATCCCAACACGCCCTTCAACACCATTTCGCTTTTGATCTCTAGAAATGAGTTCTTCACCATTAATATGAGTTAAGCGTCCTCGGATAACAGGGTAAATATCAGTCGCAATAATATTGTTGTCATCAAGGAAATGATTCAAAGGCTGGCTATCTTCAGGTGCTATATTCACTAAAAAGTAGTTTGGCGCCCCTTCCGGTAATTGCTTTTGCCATTCGTTCAACAAGTCTTGGCGTAATGCCAAAATAGTCAGTAATAAAACCAACGCACTACTAAAGCCAACCAGTTGCACCGCATTTTGCCTTGCACGGCGGCGCAAACCAGCCAATGCTAATTGCATAGGATTAGTGGTTTTCATGCCAACACCATGACCTAAACGGATCATGACAAAGCCTAATACACTCAACAACACACCTAATAATAAAACCGATGAAACAACCGTCATGGTCAACTCTAGGCTGCGTGAATACAGGTAACCTAGCAGCGCCATTGCCGTTAAACTGAGTAATAAGTGCAACCACATGCCCGCTTGAATACCCTCTAACTGACGCTGCAGCACCCTTAATGGTGGTATGGCAAGCAACCTTAACAATGGATATGCTGAGAACATGAAAGCACTAACCAAACCAGTCGTTACACCCAGCATCATCGGCCGAAAATATGGCGGCGAATAAGCAGCGATTTCAGCAGGTAAAAAGGCGTTAATACTGCTATCAAGAATAAAGCCCCCCATTAAACCTAATACCACACCAAGCGCAGTCACCAACAGTAAGTGCATCGCAAAAATCTGACGAATTTGCTTGCCAGATGCACCAAAGGTTTTTAGCATCGCAACCACATCATAATGGCGCTGGCAATAACGCTGCGCAGCAATACCAATTGCCGCACAGGCCAAGGCAATGCCTAACAGGCTAGCGAGTAGTAAAAACCGTTCAGCTCGTTTCACCGCTGAGGCAATCGGCGAATCACCAGATTGCACATCCACCCAACGCTGCGAATTATTAAGCAGCGGTTTTACCTGCTCTTCAAACTGTTTTAATTGCGCCGCTTCACCAGCAAACTGATAAAGGTATGTTACGCGGCTACCTGGCTGAATAATCTGCGTATCAGCAACATCCTCAATACGCATGAGCAATACTGGTGATGAAGCAAACGGATTGAAACCACCATCTGGCAAACGGCTGATTTCGGCCGCCATATTTAATTGAATACTGCCTAATTCCAATGAGTCAGGGTAGCCCATTAAGCCACCGAGACGAGTTTCAAACCATGCTTGATGCTTACCAGGCAAATCATTTGTAGCGCCGCTAGCTAACTCAATTTGCCCTTTGAGAGGATAACCTGGTCCAACGGCCTTAATGGTAACCAGTTGAAAATTATCACCGGCATAGACCATGGAGTTAAACTGCATGTTTTTGACATGCTGCAAACCATTGCTATCAGCTAACTGAAGTACACTTTCATCAAGTGGTATGGGAGAGTCGATAATGCGATCGGCTGCAATAAAGTTAGCGGCCTCACCATTGATAGCCACTTGCAAACGTTCACTCACTCGGGATAAACCACTGACCGAAAGCACAGCTAAAGTGATAGCCAATACAATTAAAACTAGCTGCCCTTGTGACAGCTCACGCCTAAATAAGCGCCATGCCAATTGCCACGCCATTACACTGCCTCCGCAGGCGTGAGAGTGTTATCAACGCTTGCTGTTGTCTCTGACAGTTGGCCACTGTCCATGGTCAGTTGTCGAGCGCAGCGCTGTGCTAGATGCATATCATGGGTCACTAGCACTAGGGTTGTGTCGCTTTCCTGATTCATTTGGAACAGCATATCGGCAATCTTGTCACCATTAGCACTATCAAGGTTACCTGTAGGCTCATCGGCAAACAGTACTTTAGGCTCACAAATAAACGCACGAGCAATGGCAACCCTTTGCTGCTCACCACCTGAAAGTTGCTTAGGTAAATGAGTTAACCTATGACCAAGCCCCACTCGTTCCAGCATGGCTTTTGCCTTAGCATTGGCATCTTTCACACCCGATAATTCAGCGGGCAGCATCACATTTTCTAATGCAGTTAACGTATCGACCAACATAAAAGACTGGAAGATAAAACTGACTTTTTGTTTTCTTAGCGCCGCTTTTTGTTCTTCATCTAATTTTGACAACGCTACCCCGTCTAACGTAATTTCTCCTGAAGAGGGAGTATCCAGTGCAGCGAGTAAACCCAGTAAAGTTGACTTACCAGAACCCGATGGTCCTAAGATCGCCACACTTTCACCCTGCTTGACATCCAAATTAATGCCCTTGAGGATAGTTAACTCTCCTTCTTGGGTAACAACAGTTTTTTTAAGGTCGGTGACACGAATGGCACTATCAGTTAACTCTTTGTTTATTGGCATACAATCCTTCTTTTGTTTTACGTTCAAACGCAGCGTCTATGCTGTTGTATTATCACTTTTTCTAAGCTCTTCTAGCTATGCTGCCACGATTTTAATCTTAGGTGATAGTTTAAGTGCCGGTTACGGCATTGATGAAGAGCAAGGTTGGGTCAAATTATTACAACAACAACTGCCTCAACATCAGGTTATTAACGGCTCTGTCAGCGGCGAAACAACAGCTGGAGGATTAAGAAGACTCCCAGCACTTCTGGACTCCAGCGAGATTGATTTAGTGGTTGTTGAATTAGGAGGCAACGATGGACTCCGTGGTTTTCCACCTAATAAACTGAAATCAAATCTTACAAAAATCATTGAATTATCTCAGCAGCGTGGCGCAAAGGTTTTACTCACTGAAATCATGGTGCCACCAAACTATGGTCCTAGATACAGTAAAATGTTCAACGATGTGTATCAAGACCTTGCTGATGACTTTGACCTAAAACTGATCCCATTCTTTATGCAGGACATTGCGCCAAATAAAGCATTAATGCAGCGTGACGGTATCCATCCAAATGCCGATGCTCAGCCTAAAATTACGCAATGGATGTTGTCCTGGATCACAGATGCGATTGAATAATGAGCTAACAGGCAAGACGGGTAATGTTTCCACCGAAAATGTCTATGCGGTCATACTATTTTAAGGTTGGGACATTAAGATATAGTCATAACAATTCAAACATGAATTTTTAATATCTGCCAAACCCTATGGCTAAAAGGAAACAACATGTCTGTCAGTCGTCAAAAGAAGGTATATTTACCTACCACTACCCGTAAAAACCAATATATCACCGTCGGTTTTCCTTTGACCGACGAGTTTTTAGCGCAATACTCTAGTTTAGAGGACTGTTATCAAGCATTTGCTAAGTTAGTATTTCAATTAGCAGAAAAGCATGAGCTATATAATGTTCATGTAGTTACTACTGATAAATTACCCGTGGTGCGTTATCACGCTGAAGCTTACTGCTTCTCAACTGAAGAACAGCTACGCTTTTTCTACAACCCAGCCCACCATGAAGCTCAGCGAGTTCACGCAAAAGCTGACTATCGAGCCAAAAAGCTGAAAGTAGTTTTTCTAGCCACAGGTAATGAATTACGTAGCCAATCTGCTAGCTTCCACAAGAAAGTAAAAGACTTTACTCAAGCACTGATCCCGCAATTACCTGTAGAAATTGTTGCCCCTAAAATCCGTGACCACCAACATTTATCCTATGACTTTTTTGCTAAAAACAAAGGCAATAAAGAAACCTACGGATACAAACTTGGTAAGCTAGATAGTCGCTATGAACGCCGCGATTGCCAGCTACCAGAGGATGTAAGCAGCCTCAATTATGCCCTTGTATCACTGCCAATTAGCCGCAGTATAAAAGAGCAAATTTTTAAGCCTGGTGAAATCGACCATAGTGACAGCTACCAATCACTTTGCGATAAGTTTATTCAGGCAGCCAAATCAAAACAGCTTAATAAATTAGCCGTGTTCACTAATGGCAAAGTCCCTCTGGTTCGCAATAGCAAATATGAGCAACTGCAAGACACTAATGAGTTTCAGATGGTGGGGTTTGATCCAAACGACACTGAAGTGGAACCGATTTGCCAATGGCAAGGTGACGAAGTAGCCGAGGTTTTACGCTTTGTCATCGTCGCGGGCAAAGAAAATGTTGTTGACCAAGGTTATGGTCGCTTCATGAATCAAGTGGAAGAGACACTCCGCAAGTTCGTCGGTGACTTTGAACTTGATAAACAAAATATGGACTTAATTGTGCGTTTCCACCAACACCTAAGTTATAAGTGTTAAGCCCCCCGTCGCTTACACAAGATTGCGAGTAACCTACTCGCAAACCACTTTAAAACGGCAATTTATTTGCCGTTTTTTTATATACACACGGCCAGCGCTGATACATTGGTTAATCAATTGTGGCCACTTTTCACATATTCAACGACACTTTTCCAAGGCATGTTGTTACATAAGTGTAAAAAACACTTCGTCTCACGAGCCGAAATCATCTACATACTCTCGGCTCAATACATAATAAAAAGCAGGAGATGTTATGTTCAGCAAGAAATTACCTTGGCTCATGCCTACTCTAGTTGCAACTGCAGTGAGTTTGGGGCTCACAGCTTGTGGCTCAGATGATGAAACCACGACCATTGATACCCCTGATGTCGTACAACCACCCGCAGAAACAGGGCCAACTTTCCCCGATGGCGCCATAATGGTTGAAGCCGGTGACAACCTGACTCAAAATATCCAAGAAGCATTAATCAATGCGCAATCTGGTGATGTGATTGTCCTACCTAAAGGTAATTTTAAAATCCAATCCACATTGCTTTTTGATGGGGACGTGGACGGTGATGGTACCTTTGCGAAAAACATAACCATCATGGGTTACGGTCAAGATGAAACTGTTTTAGATTTTTCAGAAGCCAATTCTGGCGACGGTATTTTTGTACAAAACGCCGTCAACATTATCATTCAAGATTTATCGGTTAATGAAGCAAAAAATAACGGTATTAAGCTGAAAAATACCAACGGTATAATTTTGCGCCGACTTGCCACAATTTGGGATGGCGAGCTTGACCAAGACAATGGAGCCTACGGATTATACCCTGTTGAATGTCAAAATATCCTCATTGAAGATACTTATGTACGCGGTAGTGCAGATGCCGGGATTTATGTTGGTCAATCTGAGTACATTGTTGTTCGCCGCAATATCGCTAAAGAAAATGTGGCAGGTATTGAAATTGAAAACTCAAAATATGCCGACGTTTATGACAACGAAGCCATGGGTAACACCGGTGGTATTTTGATTTTTGACTTACCTATTAACAACCAGCGTTATGGTTCAAGTGTTCGTGTATTTAATAACAAAGTCTATGACAACAACACGTTAAACTTTGCCAATGCATCTTCAAACCCAGCAGGTGTGCACATTGTACCGCCAGGCACTGGTATCATTGTGCTATCGACTGATAATGTCGAGATTTTCAACAATGAAGTGACTAACCACGATACAGTCGGTTTAACCGTATCAAGCTTCTTCATTGCCGAGCCGGATATCGCTACATTCGTCGGCAATTATGGGCAGCCGGGGCAAGCTATCGCTGACGGCTGGCGCCCAACACCACGCAATATTTTCATTCACGATAATAAGTTTGAAAACTATGGTGCAGAACCAAAAGGTTATCTGATTACAGATATCATCAAAGCATACTTGTTCACTCACGGGCACCTACCGGGGATTTTGTACGACGGTTTAGGTGAAATGTTATCTAACAATGGCACCGCAGCATACCTTGGACTACAAGAGTTGCCCTTTGCTGAAGATGGCAGTGACAATGTTTGTGCACAAAACAATGGTGGCGTTAGCTTAGGTCGTTTATTTGCAAACTCGAATACAGACATGAGCATTCCTGATACCTTGTATGAAGCCGAGCAAAAAGACTTGATGAACTGTTCTCAAGTAAGTTTGCCAGTACATACTGTGACCTTTGGCGATGAAATATTTGGCTGTGGTGTAGATGATGACACTGCCGGCTGTGACGGCGGTATTCTCGTCGGTGGTGGTGGCACCATTGGCGAAGGTGAAGGCGGTTTAGAAGGTGATGGCGATCTTAGCCTTTGTGAAGCGACCGGTAACGCCGTTAATTGGCAAGCGCTTGAAAAAGCCAATTGCCCTAACTTGTCTGATTACAACCTCTTTGCCGACATGAAAAACCCAACTGACTCACCCAATTCTGGTGGCTTACCTTACGATCTCAATACGCCATTATTTACCGATCACGCGTCTAAATACCGCTTTGTGTTTGTACCTGGCGGAGAAAAGGCTAGCTTCAGTGCAAATGAGGCTTTTGACTTCCCAACGGGTACGGTCATAACGAAAACATTTGCATTGCCTGCTAACACAAACAATCGCGGTATAGGCAATGAGGACTTAATCGAAACCCGATTGCTAATCAAACGTCCTACAGGCTGGAGTGCCCTGCCTTATGTTTGGACGTCTGATAAGGCTGATGCTGTCTTAGCGAAAGCGGGCGCAATTCAAGGAAAATCGGTTGTCCACAAGGGCGAAACATTAGACTTTGATTATGTTGTGCCTAGTATGAATCAGTGTAAACAATGTCACCAGTTTAAGGCTGACGCTGATAGTAACGCCGTGTTTATGCCACTTGGGCCTAAAGCACGTCACCTAAATCGTGATTACCCTTATGCCGATGGCTCGATGAATCAACTGAGTAAATGGCAAGATGCAGGTATTTTAGAAGGTGTACCTTCATTGGATATGGTAGATAAAGTGCCACAATTCCAGGACGGTGATGAAACAGGCATTACGACGATGTCTGACACTGAGCTAATGAACACAGCCAAAGGCTATTTGGACATTAACTGTGCCCATTGTCATCGCCCTGAAGGTAACGCTTCAAATACCGGGTTAAAACTTGAATACTTCAGAAGCTATGACGAAGATGCAGGTTTCTCTCACGGTACCTGTAAGTCACCTGTTGCCTATGGTGGCGGTAGCTTAGGGTTTGATATCGTGCCAGGTAATCCTGAAGAGTCAATTATGCATTTCAGAATGGAAACCAATAACCCTGGGGACAGAATGCCTGAAATTGGCCGTAGTCTGTCACATGATGAAGGCGTTGCATTAATTCATGAATGGATTAAACGTTTACCAGCGGCAGCTTGTTCATCATAAATGATATTTGTGGTTACTAGATAAGGCAACAGTCTGCTGGCTAGCCATAAATTCACAGGTTAAGCCGGAGTTCGCTCCGGCTTTTTTATCTTCATTAAAAGGGGGATTGATGATGAAAAGCATGTTATTTACAGCCGCAATATTGTTCGTAGTTGTAGGTTGTGGTGGCGCAAGTGATTCAACGCCTGTGCAGGAAAATCAATCAGATACCCCCGTCTCTCCACCAACAACACCCACCTCGGTATGTGACAACAATCAAGTGCAAGTCAATTGGACGGCACTGATGCAACAAGATTGTCCCAATTTATCTGATTATGGGCTTTTTATTGACCCAACTAAGCCAACCGAATCACCACAAACACCAGGAATAAGCTATCAGTTGAGCACTGAGCTGTTCTCAAACTATGCGAGTAAGTATCGTTTCGTGTTTTTACCTGATAACAGCCAGATAACATTTAATCCAACCGAGGTTTTTGCTCTCCCTGTGGGCACTGTGCTGGTAAAGACCTTCGCACTCCCGAACGACACCCAATTAAATGGCCCTGATAACGAGCGTAACATTGAAACTCGATTGCTGATCCACCGTGAAACAGGTTGGGAAGCCCTCGTCTACCAGTGGGACGAGCAAGAACAAACGGCTTCATTGAACATTACTGGCAGTGCGATTAACCACACACTTATCAGCCAAGGGCAATCATTGAACTTTGATTACCAAATTCCTAGCAAAGTTGAGTGCAAGGTGTGTCACCAGTCTGTTACTGCAACAACCAATCGCATTATTCCTATAGGTCTAAAAGCACACTTATTAAATACGCCGATCCTGACACAAACATCGAGTATTAATCAGTTAACTCACTGGCAGCAACAAGGTTGGCTGGCAGGCCTACCAGCGATTGCCCAAGTGGCACAATCTTTTGCCATTGACGACGAAACACAAACATTGACTGCCAGAGCAAAGGGCTATTTAGATGTAAATTGCGCTCATTGTCACAGTGAAGAAGGTTTTGCCAGTTTATCTGGGTTAAGGCTTGGTTTTGATGTCGACCACACCACGTTTGAATATGGCATATGTAAGCAGCCACCTGGTTGGGATGGTGGGCCTGATGGCTTAGCTTACGACATCGTACCCGGCAATGGTGAACGCTCGATAGTACATAATCGGCAAATACTTTCTTCCGCTAAAGACAGAATGCCGCCAATAGGGAGAGAAATTATTCATTATGAAGGCGTAGAGTTAGTGAAACGTTGGATTGATAGTTTGCCACCTAGCTTGGGGCTCTGCCAATAGCTATTTGAGAAAAACTAAGCAGTCCTTATTAAGCGCGGTTGTATAAATCGACGCTACAATTGCGTCAATATTAGTGGTTAATCGTTACGGTTAAGTCGTAAAAAATGCCCAGGAGGGTAACCAACCCAATGCTTAAAGCTTTGACGGAAGTTACTTGGATCGCTGTAGCCTAGCTGCTCAGCAATGGCTTCTATGGACAATTGGTTCTGCAATATTAAGCCTATTGCATGTTGGCAGCGTACCTGATCAACCAACTTTTGGTAACTCGTGCCAGAAGCCGCAAGCTTTCGCCGTAAGGTTCTATCGCTCATATGCTGCTTTGATGCCATGGCTGATAATGTTGGCACTTTAGGAAAGTATTGCCGTATATCACTTAGTAGCTTCTCAATCAAAGATGCAACAGGCGGTGCGAGCACCATATCTGCTTGATCAAATTGGTAGCTTAACGGTAAGTCTAAGGAATCAAGTGAAATAGCCCATTCAAAATATTCGCAATCATAGGTTATGGCTGCACCGGTAAACTCAGCAAGAAATGGGTTTGTCGTTTCTGGCAGTGCAATATGAATATAATCTACAGATACAGACTGAGCTGTCAGCTGCCTTGCTAATGAAACAAGTGAACAAATGCTGTGCTGGAACTGAAAACCATACTTTTCAATACTGGATTTGCCCGTATTTAACCAGCGGATCCACAACATATCATTTTCAACACGGACGATGCTATCAGTAAAACTGCCAACCAACTCAGGGTGTTTAATCACAAACTGCAAGCATTGGTTGAGATCGGAAAACTGTTGTAAATGCGGCTGCAGCACATCTAGCTGTTTAACTTGGTAACTTGCACCAAGTTTCGCACCAATATCAGGATCTGCGCTATTTAGCCTTAAAGCTTCAAGCGCAAACTCCACTTGCCATACATAAACAAATTGCACAGACTCCAACTCAGTTAATCCGATACCAATTTGCTGACACAATTGATCAACAAGTGTTTGCCCTAAATGTTGTTCAATAAAGCCCAGCAAGTTACGCAACTCAAATGCAGGGTAACACTGATCCCCTACCATCAAATTTTGTCGATAACCTGCTTGGGACTGCATTGGCAGCTTCTCTCCTAATTAGACTGAAGCGTTTCTATCGGCTAATCGATTGATAACAGCATTCACTGATAGCGAGGCGCCATGTGCAATTTTGTCTGCCAACTTTTTCTTAGTTTGGTATTTCACTTTCAACACTTGGTGAGTTTTTGTGAAGTTAAGAATAAGGTCATCACTGGTTGAAATTTCATCCACTAGCCCAAGCTCAACGGCTTGTTGACCATACCAATGCTCACCCGTTGCCACTTTTGCCAGATCCATATCAGGGCGATATTGACCCACAAACTGTTTAAATAGCACGTGGGTTTCTTCCAGTTCTTGTTGAAACTTTTCTCTGCCCTGCTCGGTATTTTCACCAAACACGGTTAAAGTGCGTTTAAAATCGCCAGCGGTGTGCTGTTCATAATCAATATCGTGCTTTTTTAATAAGCGATTAAAGTTGGGTAATTGAGCAACAACCCCAATCGAGCCTACGATGGCGAATGGTGCGGAGTACACTTTATTCGCTACACAAGCCATCATGTAACCACCTGACGCCGCCACTTTATCAATAGCCACACTCAGAGGGATACCCGCTTGACGTATTCTGTCTAACTGACTTGAAGCTAATCCATATCCATGCACCATACCACCGCCACTTTCGACATTAACTAATACCTGATCATCTTCATCAGCTACGGTTAAGATCGCCGTCACTTCCTCACGCAATGCACTGACTTCATGGGCATCGATACTGCCTTTAAAGTCAATTACAAACAATTTTTTCGGTTGTTTATCTGCATGCTCAGCTTGCTTTTCTTTCGCCTTCAGCTCTTTTTCATAAGCCTTAAATTGCTTTTTAGACAGTAGCTCTTGCTTTAAATCGTGGTCGAGCTGTTTCAACTCTTCAGACACATCAGTCAGTTTCAACTCGCCTTTATCGGCCTTTTGCTTCATTCCAGAAGCCATAATAAAAATAACCACTGCGAGAATTGCCACAACAATGGTAACTGCCTTGGCTAAAAACATGCCGTATTCAGATAAAAATTCCAATACTTACTCCATATAAAAAACAAAATTGCGACCAATATTATCAGCAATAGCATGCCACATAAATATCAGCTGAGGGGAATATTTAGAAACAAAATGCAACAAAAAACCCAGCAATGCTGGGCTTTTTATCAATTGATTTTGGATATTACCTATTCACCACAGCTTTGTAGCACTCGGGTATCTTCAGCCACAATTGTTGCATTACCTAAACCTGCCGTTTGCGCAAAGCGAGCAACTTGAGTTTGCATCTCAACCGTTGCTGCAGCGGCTAAGCCAGTACCATCGGTGACACCGTCAACTTCACTTGGGCTGACTAAGCTACTGTGATGGCCTTTAGTGAAACGTACCACACCTGAACCAGCTGAGAAGCCATCAACACATTTATAGCCTAATGCACTGATAAGTGGCTCTGTACCTGAAAGCGGGAAGCCTGCTACTGCGTTTGGTAAAACCTGATCAGGTAGGTTGTTTTCATCACCCACCACTTCAATCAGATGAACTGGTAGCTCGGTTGCAGCCAATGCAGCAGCATGGTTAATCGGGTCAGCTGAATCAACGGCAGTCTGAACAGCTAATGCAAATGAAGGAATAAATCCAGCATACACAGCCTGTACTAATGCATCATATTCAGGTGTTCCAGGCTCATAACCAGCTTCGTTCGCTTCATCAACTAACGCTTGGAAAGTATCTGATGCTGTAACGGCTGCAAACAACTCAGGTGCAAATGTTGCTGAACCAGCAAATGCTCCTGCTAATCCACCTGCTGGTGCCACTAACGAAGCGGCGTTAATGCCATAAGCATTTGGTAACTCATCGCCTGTGGCTGGGTCAAATAATCCCGTACTTGCATAAGTAGATACTGTGGAGCCAACAATACCACCAAGGCTCAAGCCCTGGGTGCTGACTTTATTCATGTCAAATAATGCAGGCATACCGGCCTGCTTCATTTGCGAATAAAGGCCTGTGACAAGTAAACGTAAACCGAGGTGGTCTAAGGTAGCTTGGCGGAAGTTATCACGCACAGTCAATGTACTTGCAATGTTGACAAACACTAACGGATTACCAAATGCGAACTCATCAGGCTTACCAATGCTCGCTCCAAACTCAGGCGCGGTTGCCGACATATCATAAATACCATCGCCATTGGCGTCATATGAACGCTCGCCATGAAGCGGCATATCGATTGCAATAGTTGCAACACCTGCGGCAGCATACATACCCGCATATGCCAATGACATTTCTTTACCGCCACCTAAACCATGCATAGCAATCGTTGCTGGCCAGCCATCTGTAGGCGCTTCAAAGTTAAGACCTTGAGCAGTATTGAATGCTTCCACTTTAGCGAGGTTTGGTACTGACATCAGCACATTCACTTCTTCCCAGTGACTCACCCCCACTACAGGGTTGAATTTTGTAAGATGTTTAGTGCTATCTGCTGGGTTGCCATCATCCAATGTCCACGTGTGACCAACCAGTAATGCAGGGTTGGCTAACGCCGCTTGTGGGTCAACACCATTATCTTCAGCTTGGGTAGCGAAAATTGCTTGCGATAACGTCCCTGCTTGCAATGCTGATAATACAGAAATTGGACTATCACCTCTGGCCATCCAGCGACCATTTGGTGCACTTGGCGCGCCATCAATAATCGGTATTTCGCACTGTGTTGATGAGCAGTCACCATAAATAGGTAAATTAATTTTAGCCGTATAAACATCGGCTAAATCAGACACTACATAAGCAAGGCCATCTTCAGGGCTTAATCCCGCAGCTTGTGCAACCGTGACAACACCACCGAATCCATTGGGCATCGGCATTGGTGGTTGAGTAAATGACGGGGTATAACGCGGATCCGCTGCCATAAGTAATTTTGACGTTTCATAAACATCGGCAACAGATTGAGTAGTAAATAAGCCAGAATAAGAGATGGTTTCAGCATCAACACCATGTGCGCCTGCAATACCTTTCTCGTAGCTATTTACTAAAGCCTGTAGAAATAACTGGTCATCAGTTTCAAGCGGATGAGTGGTAATATCAAGCTTCAGTAAGCCGTATGTTGTTGAAGGTGAAATCGCACGACCTAATGAGTCTTCGATTAGATTCGTCGTAGCATAAATATAAGATTGATTAGGCTTAAGCGGCTTTAACGGCACAATAACAATACTGCTGCCTGACGCTTGAGAAATGAAATCAACACCAAACTGGAGTTCTTCACCCACTTTACACGCTGACACACTTGGCGCTGAAGTACATTCAGGGTCGCTCGATAGTGCTCCACCAACAGTGGCTTCAAACATGCGAACGGCACCAGGTTGAGCAACTGAAGCTGCATTGATACTAAGCATTGTGCCGTTCTCTTCAGCCAAGGCAACATTAATCGCGATCGGAGATGTGGTCGACCAACCATCCAATGCACCCAAAGCAAGTGTTGGGTCAACGTAATCAATACCATCTTCACCTGGAATAGCTAGGGTACCGTCAGTAGTGCCATTAAATAATAAATCGTTTGGTAGTGGGACTTCGCTGTTAGCTGGATCAAATACCATCATTGAAGCTGGTACCAGAGGCTCTACATTATTCTTAGCTTCGTTGTAGCTATCTTCAGAACAGGCTGTGAGCCCGAGAGCAGATGTAATCGCAACACCCAAAAAGAGTCTTTTCATCTTTTTTCCCCAAATCTTGTTGTAATTGTTTTGTTTCCCCAAAAAATTAGTCACAATAGTGCAAAGCAAACATATGACTAAAAGGACATATTTTTGTCCTTACCTGACCTCAAGTTAACGCAAAATTAGCGACTTAGCTACAAGTTTGTTACATGCTGCAAGCTGTTTCTATCAATTTTGTCAGTCATTTGTTTAAAACAGGTGTTTACCTCTTCTGTAAAGAACGATATTACGGGCGTTTTAGCCTAAAGGAACGATTTAATAATGTTGGAATTTCAAGCTGTAAAAGATTTTCTTAATAACAAAACTATCTTAGTAACGGGTGCAGGTGACGGCATTGGTAGAGCAGCTGCCTTAGAGTACGCGAAGTACGGAGCAACTGTTATCTTACTTGGACGCACCGTGAAAAAGCTTGAAGCCGTGTATGATCAAATTGTTGAATCTGGTGCCCCCATGCCGGCCATCATTCCTTTAGATTTAAAAGGTGCAACCGAGCAAAACTATATTGATATGGCTGAAACCATTGAGCAGCAGTTCGGCCATTTAGACGGTGTGCTCCACAACGCCTCATTACTCGGTGCATTAGGACCATTTGAACATTTAGATGTGTCTTCAATGGAAGACATTATGAAAATCAATGTCACGGCACCGGCTATGATGACTAAAGCCCTTTTACCAGTGTTAAGAAAAGCACCTAGCGCTTCGATAATATTCACGTCTAGTGGTGTTGGCCGCAAAGGCCGTGCTTACTGGGGGCCTTATGCCATTTCCAAATTTGCAACAGAAGGCATGATGGAGGTGCTTGCTGATGAGTGTGATGGCACTTCAGTGATCGTAAACACTATCAACCCTGGTGCAACACGTACTGAAATGCGTGCTAAAGCATACCCAGCAGAAGATCCGATGAGCTTGAAAACAGCACAAGAAATCATGCCGACCTACCTTTATCTGATGAGTGATGATGCCAAATCAGTTAATGGTCAAAAGCTATCTGCTCAATAGCTTTTAGCTAACTGTTGTTACTTACTGGTTATCGCTGAACCGTTAATAAAAACGGAAGCCTAGGCTTCCGTTTTTTGATGTTGCACAAATAATCTAGAACCGAGTGCTAATTATTCATGCTAACAACTCTTACCAGAAGCTTTAGCTAAAAAGTCATGTAGGCGGCATTTTGGCTAATGAGTTTGTCACCAATACCCTTCACTTGCTTGAGTTGCTCAGCATTAGCTATCTTGCCATGCTTCTGACGAAACTCCACAATAGCCATCGCTTTCGATTCACCAACACCTTTGAGCTGCTGCAACTCTGCGATACTGGCCTTGTTAATATTAACCGTTAGCTTTTTAGGTGATACTTGTTTCGTTGCTGAGGGTTTGTGAGTACTACTTTGCGCCTTATCCATGGCTGAAACACAAACTGGTGATGTAATTAATAGGCCAACAAAAGTGGCCCCCAATAATTTTGAGAGTGGCATATATTGCTCCTTGTCTCCATGTAGTAACTAGCAGGCGATCCTTCTTCCATTGCTAGTCAGCGGTTCTGAATATCAGAACAAAATAAATGTAGACCATGAATACAAGTATGTACAAAAATCAGACAGCTAATATTTTGATGACTCACCTTTCGTCGATTGATGGTGTAACTCTTCTTGTTTCACATTCCCCATCACTTGGCGACTAAACTGCTTTAACTCACCCAGCAATTGCTGATAAATCTTTCGAAGTTTAGGTCGGTTGTCATCATTAAAAGCAATTGGACGGCACAATCGCATCGCCTGATAACCTAATCTTGCCGTTAATAACCCGCCACCTAAGCCTTGAGCAACCCTAGTCGATAACTTACCTGTCATTTCCATCGACATCATTTGCGTACCTAAGTCTGCCATCACCTCTGTACTGCCTGCGTAAATGATATTCACCACAATGCTGCGAATTAACTTTATCCGACTCCAATAACCCAGCTCGATCCCATATATATTGGCAATATCAGTGATCATTTTTTGATTGCGCCACAAAATAATCGCCATGTCTAACATCGCTAGTGGGCTCGCGGCTAGGAGAACGGCTGATTCAGCAGCAAATCGGCTCACAACTTGTTTGGCTGCTTGGTCTTGGTCAATCAAGACTGTTTGCTCAAAAATCACTAATTTTTCTGCATCGTTATGTTCTTGGCTGACAGCATTAAAGTAACGCGTAATGGACTGCTTATTCACATTGCGCTGGCATAATGTTGCAATAAACTTATCTGCTTCACCGGTTTGCATGCTTTGCTGTAAACGTGAGGCCACTTGTTGATTATCAGTCACTTTCCGTAATGACTTAAGTTTACGATATTCATTAAACCCAGCACGACATCCCCATATCATGACGACAGTCAGTACGACTGAATAAAAGCCAAATAGCCATGGGCTTGCATTGAATGCTTCAAGTAGTGCAATCGTTGTTTGCACACCCACTAACATTAACAATAAAGCTAATACTAATCTGGTGAGCTTAGAGGGGGCTTTAGCTGCACTATTTAAATCTACTGACTCACTGTGCTGCAATAAAGACTCAAGCTGCTGCTCGCTCATTTGCGATTCTTCAATGAACTGAGCCTCAGTGAAGTGCTCAGCTGATTTAAAGTCAGCATTAGACTGAGCATCATTGTCACTCGTGTTCATGTCTTCAGAATAATACTGAGCTTTTTTAAAGGTTGGCTGTTCACTCATAGAAACCTCAATGCTTTACTTAAGCTTATCGCCCAGTAAGAACTCTAATAAATGATCGAGCCTAATATGCTCAAAATGCGGTATTTGTCCGTGGTCAACTGCTGAAGTTGCAGGCCTGAAGTTGGAAAAATTGAAACCATCTCGACGCCAATAGTCATCATTTGGAATACGGCTAGGCACCTCACCTGGGAACAAGGTTTTTAACTGATTGTCCATTGCATACCCTTTGACCACTTCTTGTTGTCCATCTGGCGTTTGTACCATGCCATGGGTCGTTGCCTTAATGGCACTGATCGTCATCGCTTCCACTTCGCAGCCTTCAAAGCTGGCATAGTGATGGCTATTTTGTAGCATAGCATTGAGCAGTTTGAGTAAATTAGCTTGTTGATCACGTGTCACGCGATCCACCTGACTAGCGGCAAATAATACTTTATCAATCCGAGGGGAAAACAAACGCCTCAATAAACTCGACTGTCCAAACTGAAAGCTTTCCAAAATATTGTTCAATGCGACGGTCATATCATTATATTGCGCTTTACCGTTAGACAATGCCGTCAAGCAATCCACCAGCACAACTTGCCGGTCAAATTTGGCAAAGTAATTGCGATAAAACGGTTTCACAACTTGAGAAACATACTCCTGATAGCGTTGTTGCAACACTTGATAGGTAGACTCTGAGGTAGCCTGCTGAAATTGTACGTGCTGTGCCTCTGTCACTGGCAATAACGGGAAGAATGTCAGTAGTGGTGTATCTTTGTACTCACCAGGCAACAACATTCGCCCAGGTTGAGCATGATAAAATCCTTGTTCACGAACACTATCAATCAACATTTTTTGATAAAGCTGCGCGACTTGTTTCAATTGCTGTTCATCGGCATGTTGCTGCAGTTGTAACTCACTCACTGCTTGCAAAAATGCATCATATAACGCTGTGCCTGCAAGGTGTTTCAACTGCTTTTGTTGCAGCGTGCACCATTGCTGAAAACTCATTTTCAGCATCGGTAAATCAAGCAACCATTCACCAGGGTAATCAACAATATCGACATATAAAGTCGCGGTATCCGTTAATTTGGCTAATACCCCCTGCTGTGGGCGATACTTAATTGCTAAGCGTAATTCAGTGATATTTTGAGTCGATGCTGGCCAACGTGGCGGCTCAGCATGGATGGCTTCTATAGCGCCATCATAATCAAAGCTTGCGATGTCTAAATCAGGTTGCATGCTCCGCTTAATGCCTAATAAACGCTGCTCCCTAGCCACTTGCCATAAAGGTAAATTGCCCTGTTGGTGCACACCGCTGTTAATCATTTGATTGACTAATCCAGTGATAAAAGCGGTTTTACCCGCGCCAGACAGGCCTGTAACGGCGAGACGCACATGTCGGTCGCTGCCACGATGGATTAAAGATTGAGTTTTAGCTGAAAGCTTTTGCAAGGAACGATCTAACAAGCTCATTATCGCGTCGGCTCCTTAAATAACGATGGGCGGTTAGACCGCCCATTAGAAGTGTTAAAGATTATTGATTTGTCGTTTAAGGTCAAAGTTATCAGAAGTGACATGCCTTTCTAACCTTTGTAAACGTATTTCCAGTTGCCTAAAATTACGATTAACATCAAACAAGGCTTTCTTTGCTGGCTCTCCTGCTTGCCAAACTTTCTTCTTAACTTCGATATCCTTAGGATTCTTGTCGACAGTATCTTCAGGTTTTGAATCCAGAATCATCCATAATGCGATATAAATGATAAATACAAAGCCTGAACCACCGAGTAAGAAAATAGATACTGCTAATACTCTGACTAACCATGTTTCAAAGTTAAAGTAATCAGCGATACCTGCACAAACCCCGGCTATCTTACCTTTACTGGGTATACGGTAAAGGGTTCGACGATCAGCTGTGCTCATGTTTTGCCCTCCACTCCGGTGACTCCGAGTCTAAAATTGCTTCTAATGTTTCAATGCGCTGACCCATTTTATCGGCTTGCTCAATCAGCTCATTCAGTTGCGTAAATTCTTCCTCAGTGAGACCCTGGCTCACTTGTCGCTTACTGCGATAATGAAGAATCAACCAAATTGGCGCCACAATTACTAAAAATATGATAATTGGGGCAATAAGAAGATCCATATCCATAACTCACCTCGAAAAAATTAAGCTTTAGTTTTAGTTTGTGCTTTTGACTTTGATTTTACTTTGGCTTTAAGCGCCGCAAGTTCATCATTGACTGAATCTTCAGCTTCTAATGCTGCAAATTCATCAGCTAAGGTATTTTTCTTACCTATATCGTATGACTCAACTTGTGCTTCTAAGCCTTCTACGCGACGCTCATACTGCTCGAATTTCAACATGGCATCATCAATTTTGCTTGAATCAAGCTGCTTCTTTACTTCTAAACGCGAAGTGGCAGTTTGATTACGCATAATGATGGTCTTTTGACGAGCACGAGCATCATTTAACTTCTCTTGCAGTTGAGCAACTTCGTCTTTTAAGCGAACAATATGCTCTTCAACAACTTGTAGTTCCATTTCAAGTGTTTCTAACAAGGCTGTGGTTTTTTGCTTTTCAAGTAAAGCGGCTTTTGCTAAGTCTTCACGATCTTTCGATAATGCTAGCTCAGCTTTATCCTGCCAATCTTGAACTTGCTCTTGTACTTTACTAATACGACGCAGCAGTTCTTTTTTCTCTGCTAATACTTTGGCTGACGTTGAACGTACTTCAACCAATGTATCTTCCATTTCTTGAATAATAAGGCGAACCATTTTTTCTGGATCTTCTGCCTTATCAAGAATTGCACTAATATTTGAATTAACAATATCTGCAAAGCGACTGAAAATTCCCATAATATGTTCCTCAGTGTGTAGTTGGTTTCAAAATTATTAATTCACAACTCGTGCCAACTTTTATATACTCACTATTATCAACAAGTTACCTTAAATATCAAGTTTTTCTTTCATTTATGTAACAAGACAACTATCATGAATTTCACCACTTATTAGCGTAAAAGACTAACAAACTGTGAGCAAACAATTCCAACAAGATAACTTAATTGGCCAGTCTAATGCTTTATTAGAAGTACTTGAGCATGTATCTAAAATCGCACCGCTATCAAAGCCCGTATTAATTATTGGCGAGCGCGGTACTGGTAAAGAGTTAATTGCTGAACGCTTACATTACTTGTCAGCGCGCTGGGATCAAAGCTTTATTAAGTTAAATTGTTCTTCATTAAGTGAAAACTTACTTGAGAGTGAACTCTTTGGTCATGAATCTGGTGCCTTTACGGGGGCCAAAGGCAAACATGAAGGCCGTTTTGAACGAGCCGATGCTGGTACTTTATTCCTCGATGAATTAGCCAATACTTCAGGGCTTATTCAAGAAAAGCTGTTAAGAGTAATTGAATATGGTGAATTCGAGCGTGTGGGAGGCAGTAAAACGGTACAAACCGATGTACGTTTAATATGTGCCGCTAACGAAGATTTACCATCATTAGCTGAAAATGGTGAATTCCGTGCGGATTTACTGGATCGTCTCGCCTTCGACGTAATTACCCTACCGCCACTTAGAAACCGTACCGAAGACATCATGCCGTTGGCAGAGTATTTTGCAGTGAATATGGCAAGGCAGCTCGGACTCGACTTTTTTGGTGGATTTAGCCCACTTGCCGTTGAGCAACTCATGATACACGGCTGGCCGGGTAATATTCGTGAGCTTAAAAATGTGGTTGAACGTAGCGTTTATAGGGAAGGCTCTGACGGGCAAGAGATTGCAAAAATCATTCTCGACCCATTTGCATCTCCTTACCGTCCTACAAAAAGAGTTAAAACCAAAGAGCGCCAAGTGGCCAGTGAGCCTGTCGCTACAGAACAAGCGCCAGCCGAAGCAGAACCTACGCCAAGTGCAACACCAGCTGTCGAACTCAACTTCCCTATCAACTTTAAAGAGTACACTGAGCAACAAGAAGTTGACCTCTTACAAAAGGCGCTGGCTCATGGGCAATATAATCAAAAGAAAACTGCCGAATTATTAGGCCTGAGTTACCACCAGCTGCGCGGGATTTTGAAAAAGTACAATCTATTGGACAAAACTTAGCAGTAAACGCTACAACATGATGAGTTAATTGCTCCTAACTCAATAACACTGTTAGAATATTACTCTTGATATACAAACTGATGCCTAGATGCTGGTGCCAATGAAAACTTGGATTTACCCATTCACCATATTCACCTTAAGCCTATTAGTAGGCTGTAGTGAACCGCAATTGCCTTCAGGCATCGTTTATTGTAGTGAAGGAAACCCAGAAAGCTTTAACCCTCAAACAGTTACCTCTGGTACCACGATTGATGCCACATCACATCAAATTTATGACCGACTCGTCCAATACGATATTAACACCAATCAATTAATCCCAAGCCTTGCACGAAAATGGCAAGTGTCTCAAGATGGACTCAGTTACCGCTTTACCTTGCACAAACATGTGGCTTTTCATCAATCTGAACGCTTTGTGCCCAGTCGATTTTTAAATGCTGATGATGTGTTGTTCAGCTTTAACCGCATCATAGATAAACAGCACCCGTTTCACGACATCAGTAGAACCGGTTACCCATTTTTTCAAAGCATCGATTTTGAACGCCTCATTGATCGTATTGAACGCGTCAACGATCACGAAGTGGTCTTCCACCTTAGTCGTAAAGATGCTAGCTTTTTATCAAATTTAGCGACAGACTTTGCCATCATTTTATCGGCTGAATATGGGCAGCAATTACTTCAAGCAGGCAAGCCTGAAGACATCGATTTTTTTGCCATCGGCACAGGGCCCTTTCGCTTAGATAACTATGTCAAAAATGATCATATTCGCTTCAAACGACACCAAAGCTATTGGGGGCCTTACCCAGAGCCTGAGCAGTTGGTCTTTGATATTACGCCAAACAGTACAGGTCGGCTCACTAAGTTGATTACTGGTGACTGCTCGGTTTCAGCATTACCTCGCTCAGCAGAGTTAGCAGTATTAGATGAACACCCACAAATCGTGGCGGATTCAAGCCCAGGGCTCAATGTTGCATTCTGGGCATTTAACACCCAAAAGCCACCGTTTACCGATTTACGGGTTCGCCAAGCATTAGCTCACGCCATTGATAAACGTAACATTCTAGATGTGGTGTATAACGATACCGCTGTTGAAGCTACCGGTGTACTGCCTCCTACATCATGGGCTTACTCTAAAATACATGAACCAAACGAATATAATCCTGACAAGGCCAGAAGCTTACTGAAACAAGCGAACATTAGTGACTTAACCATTGATGTATGGGCCATGCCTGTTGC
Organism: Shewanella maritima; assembly: GCF_043643735.1. GTDB lineage: Bacteria > Pseudomonadota > Gammaproteobacteria > Enterobacterales > Shewanellaceae > Shewanella > Shewanella maritima_A. Next base: position 21,331 of record NZ_JBHZSM010000017.1, on the reverse strand, counting down.
TCGGATATATAACCCCAACGCTCTCAAAATGGCTGAGTTAATTCAGGCCGACCTTGCTAAAATTGGCGTAAAACTCAATATTATTAGTTATGACTGGAGTGTATTTACCCAAAAGTTAGCCCAAAGTGATTACGACTCAGTGCTCATTGGCTGGAGTGCTGATAACAGTGACCCTGATAATTTCTTCACACCTATTCTGAGTTGCAATGCATTGTTATCAAATAATAACCGCTCAAGATGGTGCGATTATGGCTTTGAGCATATTTTAGATGAGGCAAGAGCCCTGACGAATCAAGAATCTCGTAAAGCTTACTTTCAATCAGCCGAGGCTATTATTAGTGATCGAGTCCCGATTGTTCCTATTGCTCATGCACAAAAAGTCGTGCTAAAACATAAAAACATCCTCGATATGCATGTGAACGCCTATGGCGGTATATCGTTTGCCCGCACGCAGGTATCAACTAAGAAAAGGTCTGAATAATGTGGCGATATTTATTTAGACGACTCAATCTATTTGTAGCCACATCCATTTTGATGGTTGCTGTTCTATTTTTTGCAATTGGCATGTTTCCTGTCGATAAAAGTTTTGCCCTAAGTGGCATCTCTGCTCCAACAGAACAGCAGATGGCCATCATTGTTGAACAATACAAACTTGATAGTAGTACTTTTAGCCAGTTTTTTGCGTACTTACAACAGCGGCTTTCAGGCAACCTCGGGATGTCAGTTAACTCGCAGCAGCTGGTCAGCGGAGAGCTAGCTTCAGTACTTCCTGCCTCATTTGAACTCGCCTTTGTTGCTGGCTTTATTGCCGTCGTCATAGGGGTTCCTGCTGGTACAATTGCAGCATTAACAAAAAATGTGGCTGTTCAGCGGACGATGTTGGCATTTACCTTAACGGGCTATTCAATTCCTGTATTTTGGCTTGGATTGAGTCTGCTATTGTGGTTCGGGGTGAACCTGAACTGGTTACCAACATCTGGCCAAATCAATCTGCTATATGATATCCCCACTGTCACAGGCTTTTTACTGGTTGATATTGTGCTGTCTGATGTTCCCTATAAAGTGTCAGCCTTTCAGGACGCCTTACTACATTTAATTCTACCGGCTGTTACCTTGGCATTGCTGCCGTTAACCTTGGTTACTCGTATCACCCGTCAGGCAATGAACCATGTCATGGAGCAATCTTATATTCGCGCGGCTGAAGCCCGTGGCTTGCACACAGCAAAGATATTGCTTCGTCATGCATTACCCAATGCACTCATCCCTGTATTGAAAAGTATGGGGCTAATGATGGGCACCTTTGCCAGCTATGGCATTATTGTTGAAGTGATTTTCTCTTGGCCTGGTGTTGGTAACTGGCTAATTTCGGGTATTTACCAGCGAGATTACACTGTCATTCAAGCTGGCATACTATCGGTTTCAATCCTGATCATTTCATTAAGCATTTTGGTTGAGTTTATTCACGCGGCAATTAACCCTGTTAGTCGAAAGGAGTTGTATGCCTCAAAATAAGCTATACCAAGAAGAGAACATCTCTTCACCGCTCGGCAGACTTTGGGATGCATTCTCAGACAACCCTTTCGCGGTAGTGGGATTATGGGTAATGTGCTTTTTACTCCTGCTGTCGGTGTTTGCTCCGTGGATTGCCCCTTATGGTTATGCAGTGCAACACCCTGAACAGATACTCATGCCGCCCTCTTGGCATAACGAAGGTTCTGTGGACTATTTCTTCGGCACAGATGACTTAGGCCGAGACATATTTAGCCGCATTATTCATGGTGTGCAGTTAACATTTGGCATGTCACTTGTAATCATCCTATTCGCCATGCTTATTGGCTGCGTGATTGGTGCGATATCTGGCATGATGACAGGTCTAAAGTCGAGTATTCTAGGTCATTTATTTGATGCACTGTTATCGATTCCATCCTTACTGATGGCAATCTTGGTTGTGGCAGTGATGGGACCTGGGCTAACCAATGTTTTCTGGGCTGTGGGTGTTGCCATGGTACCGCAATTCATTCGTGCTATTCACCAAGCTGTCCATGAAGAATTACAGAAAGATTATGTCACTGCAGCAAGACTTGACGGTGCCAACACCTGGCAGATTTTCTGGTTTGTGATTATGCCAAACGTGTGGGATGTCATGATTATTCAGGTTACAATGGCCATCTCAGCAGCCATTCTTGATATCGCTGCTCTAGGTTTTCTAAAGCTAGGGGCGCAAGCGCCAAGTGCCGAATGGGGCTCAATGATGTCGCAAGGGCTAGATAACTTGCTACTTGCACCTTGGACTATCACCATACCGGGTGTCGCTATTCTGATTTCAGTGCTATCTGTTAACCTCGTCGGCGACGGTTTACGTTCAGCCCTTGCCAAGAAAAGACATTAACCTATGCCATTACTCGATATCCGCAACCTAACCCTAGAGCTCGACACTGAAGAAGGTGTTGTAAAGGTGCTTGAAAAAGTGAGTTTAACCATTAATAGTGGTGAAATTCACGGGCTAGTGGGTGAGTCAGGCTCTGGACGTACCCTACTTGCTAAAGCCATTTTAGGTGTATTAGGTAGTCAGTGGCGTATCATTGCAGATCGCATGATGTGGGATGGTAAAAACCTGCTTGAAATGACATCGAAACAGCGACGTAACCTCATGGGTAGTGATATTGCCATGATATTTCAAGATCCAGTTGGCAGTCTTGATCCTGTTCGAACCATCGGTAGTCAAATTACAGAAGCGTTAACACCGAATAAAACAGTTCCCTTTTGGCGCAGAGCAAAAGATACTGAGCTGAATGCTCAAAAATGGTTACATAAAGTAGGCATAAAAAACCCTAAGCGCTTAATGAAACGCTACCCATGGGAGCTCACTGATGGCGAGTGTCAGAAAGTGATGATTGCCATGGCCGTATCTAATCACCCTAAACTCTTGATTGCCGATGAGCCGACCAACTCAATGGAAGTCAGCACACAAGCACAAATCTTTAGATTACTCACTCAGTTAAACCAATTACAGAATGTGTCCATTTTACTGGTGAGTCATGAATTAGAAACCCTGGTAAGTTGGTGTGATAATCTAACCGTTTTATACAGCGGCCAAATCATGGAATCTGGCAATACCACAACGATTATTGAGCAACCATATCACCCTTATACTTATGCTTTATTGAAGAACTTACCAGAGCATACAGGCAAAATGCGTCACAAAGCATTGTTACCGACTCTGCAAGGTTCTTCTGCATCACTTCACCATTTGCCAGCAGGTTGTCGTTTGGGTCCTCGTTGTCCTGAAGCACAACGTAAATGTGTACAACAACCTAAACTAAGACATGTAAAAGACAGATACTATGCCTGTCATTTCCCATTAAATAATGAGCCCGACGATGACAACGCCATTACTTAAAGTTTCAAATCTTAGCAAACAATATTGCACTGGGTTTAAGTGGCTACAACGCCAACACACTCAAGCACTTTCGCCAACGTCATTTGAGCTTGGCAAGGGTGAAACTTTGGCGATTGTTGGTGGTGTTGGCTCAGGGAAAAGTACTTTAGCGCGAATTTTGGTCGGTGCAGAAGAGCGCAGCGGTGGTGATATTCATTTTGAAGGCGAAGAGCTCGAGTCCCGCAACTTAAACCAGCGATGCCGTTTGATTCGCATGATATTTCAAGACCCCAACACCTCACTTAATCCGCGCCTCTCCATTGGGCAATTATTAGATGAACCACTTAGGTTTAATACCCAGTTAAATCGCTATGAGCGCAATAAACAGGTCATCGACACATTGCGAAAAGTCGGTTTACTGCCAGAGCATACTGATTTCTATCCACATATGATTTCTGAAGGTCAAAAACAACGTGTAGCCGTTGCACGCGCGTTAATGCTTAACCCTAAAATCATTATTGCCGATGAAGCGATGACGGCATTGGATTTATCAGTTCGCTCGCAGATCATTAACTTGCTACTAAAACTGCAAAAAGACTTAGGTTTAAGCTACATCTTTGTGTCGCACAATTTGAATATTATTCGTCATATTAGTGACAAGGTCATGGTACTAAAAGACGGTGAGGTAATTGAAAAAGCGCCAACGGAACAAATATTTACTTCACCTCAACATGACTATACACAACGATTAATTGCAGAGCAGACGCAACGATTACAAACTCGATAAACTGCTCCAACCACTGCCATTTTGGCTTGAATTACAAAAAATCAGTGCCATTTCTGTGTGTAACTAATTATCCTAGAGCCAATATTAAAGGAAGATACTAAAAACTATGATTATTAAACCTAGAATTCGTGGCTTTATTTGTACAACGACTCACCCACTTGGCTGTGAAGCAAACGTAAAACAACAAATAGAAACCACTAAAGCTAAAGGCAAAATCGCCAACGGCCCAAAAAAAGTATTAGTTATTGGCTCATCTAGCGGTTATGGCTTATCGTCCCGCATTGCCGCGGCTTACGGCAGCGATGCCGCCACCTTAGGCGTATTCTTTGAAAAGCCAGGTACAGAAAGAAAGCCAGGTACCGCTGGTTGGTACAACTCAGCTTATTTCGATAAATTTGCTAAAGCTGATGGCTTGTACTCGAAAAGCGTAAACTGTGACGCATTTAGTCATGAAGCGAAACAAAAAGTCATTGAACTGATTAAGCAAGATCTAGGTCAAGTTGATATGGTGGTTTACTCACTGGCATCACCCGTGCGTAAAATGCCTGACTCAGGTGAAGTTATCCGCTCGTCATTAAAGCCTATTGGTGAGCAATACACGGCAACAGCCGTTGATACTAATAAAGACACCATTATTGAAACCTCTGTTGAGCCAGCAACAGAGCAAGAAATTGCTGATACTGTTACTGTAATGGGCGGTCAAGATTGGGAATTGTGGATGGCAGCGCTCAGTGAAGCCGGTGTCCTAACTGACAATTGTAAAACCGTTGCTTACAGTTATATTGGTACCGAAATCACTTGGCCAATCTACTGGCATGGCGCACTAGGTAAAGCGAAAATGGACCTAGACCGTGCGGCAAATGCACTAAACACTCAACTATCAGCAACTGGCGGCAGTGCCAATGTTGCCGTGCTAAAGAGTGTGGTAACACAAGCAAGTTCAGCCATCCCGGTCATGCCACTATACATCGCGATGGTCTTTAAAAAGATGCGCGAAGAAGGCTTACATGAAGGATGCATGGAACAAATTTATCGTATGTTCAGTGAACGCTTATACCGCGCTGACGGTCAAGCTGCAGACGTCGATGAAAGTAACCGCTTACGCCTTGATGACTGGGAACTACGTGACAATATTCAGCAACATTGCCGTGATTTATGGCCACAAGTCAACACAGAAAACCTAAGTGAATTAACTGACTACGTTGAGTATAAAGAAGAGTTCTTACGTTTATTCGGATTTGGTATTGAAGGTATTGATTACGAGGCTGACGTTAACCCAGAAGTCGACTTTGACGTCATTTCTTTATAATAAGCCTCTTTAATGAGAAGTTTTATTTATAAAGCTTAACGCCGTTTCATTTATGTAATCAGCGTATTTAAACCATAAAAACCAAGCATTTTGCTTGGTTTTTTGTTTTTATAGATTCATTAGCTATCACCAGAAAGCGTAAACTAAATTTTCAGAGTTATCTCATATTAAGATAATTAGCTTTATTGATGATGATACACGTTAAAAAGATAAAAAAGAGTCGCAAAGAAAAAGTGCCAGATGATGAGGCTGGCACTTAAAAATAGTTGAACCGAGCTGATGAGAACTTAGCTTAACCATTGCCTATTGCTAGACAAAGCAAGGATGAGGTAATTCATTTTAACGATAGTTAACAAGTTGGCTGACACCATTTTTATAGGGATAGATAAATGGTGCCAACCGTTTCGCTACAATTTGAGTATTTGAGCTAGTTCTATTTTTTCTCTAGCGCAAACTTGGCGGCATTTTCACCTGCTTTACGGCCAAATACCACTGTATCTGCAATCGCATTTCCGCCTAAACGGTTATAGCCGTGCAGACCACCTGTCACTTCACCAGCTGCAAACAGACCATCCATTTTCCAGCTTTGAAGATTCAATACGTTCGCATCAGTATCAACCGCGACACCACCCATAGTGTGGTGAATACCTGGCGCAACTTTTACCGCATAATAAGGAGGCTGACTTAAATTTAACGGCATATCTTCACGACCAAAGGCATCATCTTTACCTGATGCTTGATATTGATTGTACTGTGCAGCAGTCTTAGCTAAGTCTTTCATATTGGTGATTTTAGCCAGCTGTTCAATTGTATTAGCCTTACTTAACATCCCTAGGTGCTCATAACCGCGAACCATTTTCTTCTTCTCGACCAATTGCTCATCAAATACCAACCAAGCATATTGATCTTTTTGCTTCAAAATGGCGTCTGATGCACGATCTCGCGTGGTTAGTTCACTGATAAAGCGTTGACCATCAGTATTCACCATAATGGCACCAACACCACGTACGGTTTCTGATATAAGAATACGGCTATCTTTACCAATTGTTGGGTGAGCTTGAACCCAATCGATATCAGTCATTGAAGCACCGATTTCTTTTGCAAGTAAGACACCATCCCCCGTTGCTGTTACATTGTTAGAGCTGGTCATGTCTTTCATCGTTGGTCGATAGTAAGCGACCATTTTCTTATTCATACCATAACCGCCAGTTGCTAAGACAACTGAGTCTGCTGCAACCATGTTGTAGCCCGAATGTCGGCCGTGTACTACTACACCCGCAACCGACTTATCATCGTTAAGTACAATTTTTTCAATACGAGAATTGACTCTCACATCAATATCTCGATCTTTAGCCGCTTTACGCAGCGTATCAATAATATGTGGCCCTACTGATGCACCGCCTGATGGACGGTGAGTACGCTCAACACGTGCACCACCTGAACGCTTTAAGTCATCCATATTGGCACCGAGTGACTCTAACCAAGCAACCGCTTCTGCAGACTCTTCAGCAAGAATTTGTACTAACTTAGGATCGTTTTGATAACGACCACCTTTCATCGCATCTTCGGCATACCATTCAACTTTATCTTCAATGCCTTTTTTCTTTTGTTGTGGGGTACCCACAGCATTGATACCACCAGCAGCAAGCATTGAGTTACCACCTGTATAAGGCGCTTTTTCAAATAAAACCACATTCGCACCAGCTGCTTTTGCACTGATTGCGGCATTAAATCCAGCTGAACCACCACCCACGATGATGACATCTACGGTTTCAACAGGCCCTTTATCAATCGCTTGCTGGATTTTTTGTTGATTCCAATCTCCATCCCACTTTTTCTTTGCTTTTGCATCAGCAAACGGCATGTCCATTTCAAAATTATGGCAGTTATTACAAGTTAACTCAGGCTTAGCATGCGCGGTATGGCAAGAAGTACAGTTAATTTCACCGAGGTGAGAAGTATGAGGATCAAATTCTAACTTATCATTCGCCAGCTCGGTATAACCACCGTGGCAATCTCGGCACTGTGCATTTTCGTGAGTTTGACTGTCTGTTAAGTTAGCTTTGATATCTTTCAATTTTGCAGAAACATGGCAAGAGTCACATCCACCCATTTCAGCATGAAAAGAAGCCATATCTTGAGATTTGGCTAATACGCTGCCAGAGGACATCATCAATAGCGCCACGGCAGTAGCAGCAAGTTTCATCTTCATTCTCTTTTCCTTTGTAATCATCTTTGATGTGTTGTTGAGCGAAAGATTACCCACAAAGGAATACGAAAACTTAGATCATTGTCATGTTCATCTCGTGGTTTAGTTTTTGTGAAACACTATTAAAATAAACTTAAAACAACACTTTTAGTTAACATGTGTGACCTGCGTTAAAACACTTTTATTAACCATTCCATAGAATTCATGCCAATCGAAACGCATGGTTTGACTTGGCAGATTTGATACCTGTCATAGCGTTCAACCAAAAACAATACTAAATATATAGGTGAAGACCTTTGGAGAAATGGGATGAAAAATGAAAAATCACTGATTGCTTTGGCAATACTTGCTAGTACAACCTGCCTAAGTGTTAATGCAAGCACCGAATCACCAAACTTTTACGGCCGTTTAGATATGGCATTGTCTAACTCAGATAATGGTTTTACTACGCAAAATGGAAAGCAAGGTACCGTATTTGAAAATAATTTTTCTAAGCTGGGTGTAAAAGGTAGCGAAGCGATAAATGATAGTTTGACTGTTTTATATCGAGTAGAAGTACAGGTTAACAGTGCGACTAATGAAGGTAGCGATAAAGTATTTACTCCCCGTAATACTTACATTGGCTTGAAATCACAGTTGGGTACTTTACTCGTTGGACGAAATGATACGGTAATGAAAACCTCAAAAGGCACCGCTGAAGCCTTTGCATTAACCAATGCAGCATACAACCGTATGATAGCGGGCCAAGTGCGTAAAGGTGACGGCATCACCTATTACTCTCCAAAGTTAGCAGATATATTTAATATTAATGCCACTTACCTCATGGATGATAACTATGCTGAATATGATGATGCTGGTAACCGCATAGATGCAGACGAACAACAATATGCCATCAGTATTACTGCAGGTGATAAAAAGCTCAAACAAGCCCCCTACTACTTTGCTGCAGCGTACAACACCATCGGTGGCGTAGACGCATATCGAGGTGTCATTCAATATAAATTCAACAAGTTAAAACTAGGTGGATTATTCCAAAATACGCAAAGTCAAACATATAGCGATAAAGAAGGTAATTCATTCTTTATCAGCGCGGTATATAACTTAAATGGCGTTAATTTAAAGGCTGAGTACGGTAAAGATAATGCGGGCTTTGGTAAATACTTCAAAAACTCTGCATTGACTTCAGACGGTTATAACCAAGCAACTGATGTTGATATCAACTCATTTGTGGTTGGTGCAGACTACAAGATATCGAAATCAACCATGTTATACGGCCACTATGCGATGTACGACGGGGAATATCGTGCTGAGAAAACAGGTCCATTAATTGAGCTAGAGAAAGACAAAATCTTTACGCTAGGTATTCGTTATGACTTCTAAATAATATGGCATCACAAAGATCACCTTTATGCGTGGTCTTTGTGTCACTGAAGTCACAAAAAAACAAACTTATTTCTGAATATGTAAGCTAGTTATTAATTTGACGAGTTCAGCACCAAAAAATATTACTATTCATACTAAGATGATTACATCGCTTGTTTCAATGACGTTAATATGAAAATAACCCTTAAACAATTAACTATTTTTAAAGCCATTCATGAATATGGACAAATCTCCAAAGCGGCAAAGCAACTGCATATGTCGATCCCCGCGGTGAGTATGGCATTAAAAGAGTTAGAAGGGTCACTAGGAAGTCGCCTGTTTGAGCGAGGTAGCAATGGGCTAACTATCAATGACAACGGTGCAGTTATTCTTCCCTATGCCAATGAAATGCTGTCAAAAAGCCAGCAGTTAGAAGAGATATTTAATACAGGTAATAATATTAGAGGCACCATTAGAGTTGGCTGCAGTAAAACAGCAGGAAATTATATACTTTCAAGAAGAATTCCACTTTTCAAAAAGCAAAACCCATCAGTTGATATCAAACTCACTATTGGCCACAGTCTAGATATTGAGAAAATGGTGTCTGAAAAAGCATTGGATTTAGGTTTTGTTGATGCAAAACCTGGGCTCAATAACTTACAACATCAACCATGGATAAAGGACAAGCTGTGCATAGTGACGGGCAAAAATAACCCGCTTGTGTCAGAAACCATCACCCCAGAGCTACTTTCAAAACAACTTTGGGTCACAGATGAAACAGTTTCAGTTTCTCGGATCCGAAACATACAGCTATTAAAAAGCGCTAAAGTGAGCATCAAAAACGAGCTAACGATGAATACAATGGGAGCAATAAAACGCGCAATTGGAACAGGTGTAGGTGTCAGTGTTTTACCCTATATCGCCATTAAAGAAGAAATCTTGCGTGGTGAATTGCATGAATTACAGCTCGATAATTGGGATTTTCATAGAAGGTATTGGTCAATTGTGCGTAGCGATGAACCCACCTCGAAACTTATTGCTGAATTTACAGAGTTTTGTAATGAAAATCAGACCATTGTTTAAACCACTACTATCAATGCATATTAGGCTTCTGCGTGATTAATCAAGATCCCATTATTTTTGGGTTAATTACAGCCATTGTCGGGCTGGTATTTTACACCAGCAAGTTAAACAACCGGTTTTGTAAAAGAATTTATGCCGTTATCCCTGTAATGGTAATGTGCTATGTATTACCTTCGGTATTTAATACCTTTGAAATCGTCGACAGCAGTCATAGTCAGCTAAATAAATTATCTTCAAACTATTTAATGCCTGCTTGCCTAACTCTACTCATCATCAGTGTAGACATTAAATCAATACTCTTGCTCGGCCCCAAAATTATTATTCTTTTTTTATGCGCAAGTTTTGGCATCATCATTGGTGGGCCTTTAGCGCTATTAATTGTCGCATCATGGGCGCCTGAAACTGTGCAATGGAGTGGTTCTGATGCCGTATGGCGAGGCATGGCAACATTGGCAGGAAATTGGATTGGCGGCACAGCAAATCAACTCGCCATGCAAAAAGTCTATGACACAGACAACACACTATTTGCCATCATGATATCCGTTAATGTGGTGATATCAGCCGTATGGATGTCATTTCTGTTATTTATAGCGAAGCATGCGGCAGGTATAGACAAACATCTTAAAGCCAATCAAACGGAGTTAAACTCACTTATCAATGCGACAGTGGAAGCAACAGCGCCAGCCAATAAGCCCACTCAGTTACTCAATTACATGATGATTTTTGCTGTTGCATTTGGGGTGACAGGATTAGCACACTTTATCGCAGATATTTTTGCCCCCTATTTTGCAAATAACTACCCAGAATTTGAAAAGTTTAGCCTAACTTCATCCTTTTTCTGGCTGGTGATCTGTGTGACAACTTTCAGCTTGCTGCTATCGCAAACCAAATTAAGAAACCTAGAGCAATACGGTGCCTCTAAAGTAGCCAGTGTCATGTTGTATTTGTTAATCGCAAACATGGGGCTGCAAATGGATTTAACGACTATTGATGACTTTCCAATCTACTTTGCCATTGGCTTTATTTGGTTATTCATCCATGCTTTCATCGTTATCATAGTGGGCATGTTCATGCGTACCCCAGTGGCGTATATGGCAATTTCAAGTCAATGCTGTATTGGTGGTGCGGCCTCTTCACCTGTTGTAGCTATGGCTTTTAATCGTTCATTGGCACCTGTTGCCATCCTTTTTTCGGTTTTCGGTTATGCTTGGGCAACTTACATGGCGTGGATTTGTGCCGAAATAATGCGCAATATTCAGCCATAGCTTAATCTATGTCGATACCATTTCGATATAATGATGTTGATCCGCTGTCGAGCGCTTTTAAGCCTGCCGCACGGGTAAATAGATATTTATCGTATTTGGTTTCGCCTCTTGTTCAATGTTTAAACGTTCAATAAATAATGGTGATTGCGTTAACTGATAATCTGAGTTAATAAGCCAATAACCATAAAGCCAGGCGATTGCCTTTTGCAATTGTTTGTCACCTTCTACAGTTATCCGTGCACAATGCATACTGGCTATTTTATCTAAATAGAAGTAATCAGAGTTTGATATATCTGTAGCCAGTGAAACCTGCTGCTCAGCTGTAATACTCACCGCAATGGTCATCTCTATTTCTAACTCTTCTTGGCAGCGTTCGCCTTTAAAGAGGTTAAAAGTCCGACTGCTATCAGGACTTATACTATTTGCTTGCCGCCAAGCTCTCATCGCCTGAACGCTCTGATGTAAATACGCTTTAGGTCCATTGTGATTAATGGCTGCCACACTCACACCTATAAATGATTCAACAACTACAGGGAAAGTTTCCTCAGGTGAAGCAGTATTGAGTGTTTTTAATGGCTGCTGTTTAGCAAATAAGTTTCCCCAATCAGGCATAGCTCGAAATGCAGTAACGGACTGTCCTATTTGACGCTCAAAGTCGCGCTTAAAATCCGCTTCAGAACTAAAACCTGCATGACTGGCTACCTGCCCCAACGACTCCTCAGGGTTAAAAGCCAATCGCTGAGCGCTGTCGAGTAAACGTAACAAGCGTGTATAGTCTTCAATACTTGTCCGATATAAGCTACGAAATAAAAAGCTGAAATGACATACAGGTAACTGGGCGATCTCAGCGAGTTGCTCAATGGTAAATTGTTCGTTGAGATGCGCATCAATATAAGCTAATGCACGTTCAAACTGTGTATCAAAGCGAGAACTCACGGCGGCTTCCTTTTTCAAACTTAGTTAGACTTTGCACAATGATTAAGCCATTACACTCATACAAAAAAGCCAAGGAAATAACCTTGGCTTCTTATATCATGAACTTATCGTCTTACTCTACGATAGGGTACTCAATCTTAGCTTGCGCTTTAAGCATGTTAATCACAGAGCGATAGTTTGCTTCGCTGTACTGTGATGCCATGCGCTGCTGCATAGACTCAATCAGGTTTTGCTCAATACTGTCTGCTTCATGTACTTTATCAAGCACAACAACAGCATAACCTGTCGCTAGCTCAGCTGTGTCAATTGATACTTCACCCGCTTGAGGTTTCGGCATTTTAAAGACTTTATCAGTAATGGCAGGGTTTGTATCTTGTGAGAAACGAGGCATTTTGGCCACGGTCACTAACTCATCACCTGAAACACTAAAGTCACCAGCTTTGAATTGAGCCATATACTCTGTTGCTTTAACACGGGCAATGTCATTGGCTTTTTGTTGTTTTAAGCGATTAACAATATCGGCCTTCACTTCTTCAAAGTTCAATGTGCCTGCCATTTTGTGCTCTTTTAATCGCACAACGACAACGTGACTTGCTGATAACTCAATCACGTCACTGTTCATACCATCAGCAATGACTTGATCTGAAAATGCTGCTTGAGTGAATGCTGGTGTATTAAATGGCGCTGGTACTGAGTTACGAGAGAATAGCTCTGTCGTTTTCACTTCACCACCAACCGCTTCAGCAGTTTCAATTAAGGTATCTGGAATTTCATAGCTAGTATCAGCAAGCTTCGACTGTAAGCCAAAGAAAGCATCTTGCGCTTGACGTTGTTGTAGTTGAACTAAGATTTCATCTTTAACATCATCAAATGCTTGAGTTGAACCCGCTTGAGTGTCGAGTAATTTAATGATGTGATAACCAAAATCTGATTTAACCACGCCTGAAACTTCACCTTGATTAAGTGCGAATAACGCTTCATCAAATGCAGGATCCATTACACCAGGCTCAAACCAATCTAATTGGCCACCTTGCTCTGCACTGAATTGGTCATCTGAATCAGATTTAGCCACGGCAGCGAAGTCTTCACCGTTTTGAATCTTAACCAGTGCAGCTTGCGCTTTTTCTAGCTCGGCACTATCGTCGCCACTGGCGGCAATAAGAATATGTGCGGCTAAGCGTTTTTCAGCAGTTTGGAATAAACGCGCGTTATCATCGTAATAAGCTCGAATATCTTCATCTGGAACGCCTGCGATATTCATCATATCGTCAGCATTTAGCTCAACGTACTCTACACTAACCATTTCTGGGCTAGTAAATTGCAATTGATTTTCATTGTAGAATTGTTGTGCATCTTCATCACTGACAACGACAGTTTCAGTGAAAGGAGCTGCATCCACGACGAGGTAACGTGTATCACGGGTTTGACCTTGAATTTCAGCGACTTGTTTCGCTTCACCAGGTAATACAAACTCGCTTCCAACAACTGACATCACTAATTGACGTCGCGTCATATCAGTGCGCATCATGTTTCTGAAGTCGCTTGTTTGATAACCCATTTGCGCAAGTAGCGCTAAATAACGGTCATTATCAAAACGTCCATCAGTTTGAAATGCTGGCTCAGATACAATCGCAGTTCTGATTTGGTCATCAGATACGCGCAATCCAAGTTCTATAGCAGCTTGGTCAACCAGTTTATCTGCAACCAAACGCTCAAGAACACTTTGCTTAATGCCTTCCATGTAAGTTGGATCTGCAGCTAAAGCTTCAAACATTTCACCAAACTGTTGCTCAAGACGAGCACGTTCATTTTGATAGGCCTGCTCAAGTTGATTAGCAGAGATTTCATCACCGTTAACCACGGCGGCTGGCACACCCGTATTAGAGCCTAAATAGCTGCTAACACCGGTGAAAGCAAATGAAAGTATCACAAGTACGAGAATTGTCTTGGCGACTACCCCTTGCGACCCTTCGCGGATTTTTTCTAACATCTGAGTTCTCGCTAGTTGCGATTAATAAAATAAAAAGACGCATCTCAGCTTGGGATGCGCCTTTTTTGTAATTTTTACAAAGTGACATTAAAAAGTTGTCACTTCAGCTATCAAACAATCGTGATAGCCTGTTCGTAAAAAGCACTGCATGTGCAGTGCTTAAATCTACGAATGCCTTACAAAGGCAACGCTAACTTTTATTTAGTTAACAGCGTCTTTAAGCGCTTTACCAGCTTTGAATGCAGGAATGTTCGCAGCAGCAATCTTGATCTCTTTACCAGTTTGTGGGTTACGTCCAGTACGCTCAGCACGTTGACGAACTTCGAAAGTACCAAAACCAACTAGAGAAATTTTATCGCCCTCTTTAAGACCTTCAGTTACCGCAGCGATAAATGAGTCTAATGCGCGACCAGCAGCAGCTTTAGAAATGTCAGCACCAGATGCGATTTTCTCGATTAGTTCAGATTTGTTCATGTCTTCCCCTTGAATGTTTTTGTAGCGCCGTAACCTTTTCCGTGTTTAGAGCGGTCGGCGGAGGCTTTTAACAGCTTGAAAATTTTCAAGCAAAAATAATACAACCAAAAATTAAATTGGATACAGCTAGAAGTCAGATACCCCAAGGGCTTGGTGCGTCTGACTCTCCACAAACCTAGGCTACCACAGGATAGCGGTTTGTTAAGCCCCTTTTTTCAATTTTTTTAGTCTATTAAGCATTTTTTTTAATTAATCAGCTATTTTTTAACCACTTCAAAACCTTCTACTGGTCTTTCAAGGGCTAATTTCAATACTTCATCCACCCAGCGTACTGCATGTATTTGTAAATCCGCAATCACATTTTGTGGAATTTCTTCCAAATCACGTTCATTTTCCTTCGGTATAAGCACATGCTTAATACCACCACGATGCGCTGCAAGTAACTTTTCTTTCAAGCCACCGATAGGTAGAACTTCACCGCGTAAAGTGATTTCACCTGTCATGGCAACATCACTTCGCACTGGGTTACCCGTTAAACTTGACACTAATGCTGTACACATCGCAGCACCTGCAGAAGGCCCGTCTTTTGGCGTTGCACCTTCTGGCACATGCACATGGATGTCACGCTTCTCATAGAAATCATTATTGATGCCCAACTGTTCAGCGCGAGCGCGAACAACTGTCATTGCAGCTTGAATAGACTCTTGCATGACATCACCCAGAGAACCGGTATAAGCAAGCTTACCTTTGCCCGAAACCGATGTTGCCTCAATCGTCAGTAAGTCACCACCAACTTGTGTCCAGGCTAACCCTGTAACCTGACCAATTTGGTTATTTGAATCTGCTTTACCAAAGTCATGGCGCTGCACACCTAGGAATGATTTAAGGTTATCTTGATTTACTTCAACGGATTTAACCGACTTGTCTAACAAGATCTGCTTAACTACCTTACGGCACACTTTAGATAACTCACGTTCCAACGAACGCACGCCAGCTTCACGGGTGTAATAGCGGATAATGCCTAAAATGGCACTGTCATCAACGTTGATTTCTTTCGCTTTTAATCCGTTACGCTCAATCTGTTTTGGTAGTAAGTGCTGTTTAGCGATGTTCAGTTTTTCATCTTCGGTATAACCTGAAAGACGAATCACTTCCATACGATCCAATAATGGACCAGGAATATCCATCGAGTTAGACGTTGCCACAAACATCACATCAGATAAATCATAATCTACTTCTAAGTAGTGATCATTGAACGCTGAGTTTTGTTCAGGATCTAATACCTCAAGTAATGCCGATGATGGATCACCGCGCATATCTGAGCTCATTTTGTCGATTTCATCTAATAGGAACAGCGGGTTTTTCACGCCCACTTTTGACATCTTTTGAATCACTTTACCTGGCATTGAACCAATATAAGTACGGCGATGACCACGAATTTCCGCTTCATCACGTACGCCACCTAAAGCTACGCGCACATACTTACGGCCAGTCGCTTTCGCAATTGATTGGCCTAAAGAGGTTTTACCCACACCTGGCGGTCCGACTAAACATAAGATTGGACCTTTAAGCTGTTTCACGCGGCTCTGTACGGCTAGGTATTCAAGAATACGCTCTTTCACTTTCTCTAAACCGTGATGGTCTGTATCAAGCACATCTTGCGCCTTAGACAAATCACGTTTGATCTTTGAGCGTTGTTTCCAAGGTACTGATGTCATCCAGTCAACATAGCTGCGCACCACTGTCGCTTCAGCAGACATAGGTGACATCATCTTCAACTTGTTTAACTCTGCAGTCGCTTTATCTTTGGCATCAGCAGGCATACCTGCATCTTCAATTTTTTTGGTCAGAACTTCGAATTCATCATGGCTTTCGTCAATATCGCCCAGTTCTTTTTGAATCGCTTTCATTTGCTCATTCAAATAGTACTCACGCTGACTTTTTTCCATCTGCTTTTTAACACGAGTACGGATGCGTTTTTCAACCTGTAGTAGGTCAATTTCCGCTTCCATCATTGCCATCAAATACTCTAGACGCTCGCCCACATTGATCATCTCAAGTACAGATTGCTTGTCTTCCAGCTTAAGCGGCATATGTGCAGCCATAGTATCAGCAAGTCGAGCAGCTTCTTCAATACCATTAAGCGAAGTGAGTACTTCTGGTGGGATCTTCTTATTCAGTTTGATATAACCTTCAAACTGGCCAATCG
This sequence comes from Shewanella maritima, assembly GCF_043643735.1. Classification (GTDB taxonomy): domain Bacteria; phylum Pseudomonadota; class Gammaproteobacteria; order Enterobacterales; family Shewanellaceae; genus Shewanella; species Shewanella maritima_A. The sequence continues at coordinate 4,328 of NZ_JBHZSM010000017.1, read as the reverse complement.
CACTACGTACTAATACTTCTTCTTCTTGATCACTTAGTACTTCAGAATCTAAATACTCTGCAGTGGCAACAAAGAAGTCTTCATCTTGAGTGTATTGGTTAATTTTGGCACGCTGACCACCTTCCACTAAGACTTTAACTGTGCCATCAGGCAATTTCAGTAACTGTAAAATAGACGCTACTGTACCAATATCAAAAATATCTTCTTTGGTTGGCTCATCTAAATCCGCATCTCGCTGCGCGACTAGTAGAATTTGTTTTTCCTGCTCCATTGCCGACTCAAGACAACGAATGGACTTTTCCCTTCCGACAAACAGTGGAATTACCATATGGGGATATACCACTACATCTCTCAGTGGCAATACGGGGAGTTCGATCTGCGCTTCACGCTCTTGTGTCATGGCTCAATTCCAGTTGATGAAATGGACTTATATCTCAGTATATTGGGGTGAAGACATCAGTTTCAATGCCCAGAAATAAAAAAAGGAGTCCAATGGACTCCTTATTTGTTTAATTCATGTTTATCTGAACAATTATTGTTCGCCTGAGGCAGCTTGTTGCTCATTATTCTCATAAATTAATATTGGAGCAGATTCGCCTTTTACAACAGACTCATCTACCACGGCTTTAACAACACCTTCAACCGAAGGTAAGTCATACATGGTATCCAGTAAAATGCTTTCTACAATGGAGCGTAAACCACGAGCACCTGTTTTACGCACCATGGCTTTATTCGCAATCGCTTTTAATGCATCTTCACGGAATTCTAATTCAACATCTTCCATTTCAAAAAGTGCATTGTATTGCTTGGTGATAGCATTCTTCGGTTCTGATAAGATCTGCACTAAAGCTGCTTCATCAAGCTCGGTTAAGGTTGCAACTACAGGTAGACGACCGATAAATTCAGGAATAAGGCCAAACTTAACTAAATCACCTGGCTCAACTTTACCCAGCGTTTGTGAAATCGTTTCTTTATCGCTCTCACCTTTCACTTCAGCACCAAAACCAATACCCGTGCCAACGTGAGCACGTTGCTCAATCACTTTTTCTAAGCCAGCGAAAGCACCACCACAGATGAACAGGATTTTTGAAGTATCAACCTGAAGAAACTCTTGCTGAGGATGTTTACGACCACCTTGAGGCGGTACAGAAGCAACCGTACCTTCAATCAATTTTAACAGTGCTTGCTGTACACCTTCACCAGATACGTCACGCGTAATAGAAGGGTTATCTGATTTACGGCTGATTTTGTCAATTTCATCAATATAGACAATACCGCGCTCTGCTTTTTCTACATCATAATCACATTTCTGTAGAAGCTTCTGGATGATATTTTCAACATCTTCACCCACGTAACCAGCTTCAGTTAACGTAGTAGCATCTGCCATAGTGAATGGCACATTCAATGAACGTGCTAACGTTTCAGCCAATAAGGTTTTACCGCTACCTGTTGGGCCCACAAGCAAGATATTACTCTTACCTAATTCAACGCCGTCTTTAGACGTACCATTGCGCAAACGCTTATAGTGATTATAAACGGCAACTGCGAGCACTTTTTTGGCTTTATCTTGACCAATTACATAGTCGTCTAGATGCTCACGCAGCTCGTGCGGCGTAGGTAGCTTATCTTCATCTTGCTTAGGTGAGATTTCTTTAATCTCTTCGCGAATGATGTCATTACATAATTCCACACACTCGTCACACACATATACTGATGGGCCAGCAATGAGTTTTCTCACTTCGTGCTGACTTTTACCGCAAAAAGAGCAGTACAGCAGTTTTCCGCTGTCACCGTTATCTTTGTTATCGCCCATTATTTTACCTCTGTTGGCAGCCATTACTGATTAAGGCTTAATCCACTTTCTGGCCAGATTAAGCCTTGGCTACAAAATCTATTGCTACACAATAACCTAGTGTAGCCAAAAAATCAGCTTTCGATTTAGCCGCGCGTCGTTAACACTGAATCCACTAGTCCGTATTCAACGGCTTGCTCTGCACTCATGAAGTTGTCACGGTCAGTATCACGTTCAACAACTTCCAATGGCTGGCCTGTGTGATCAGCTAACATTTGGTTAAGTTTATTTTTAATGCCAAGAATTTCTTGTGCATGAATTTGAATATCAGAAGCTTGACCTTGGAAGCCACCTAATGGTTGGTGGATCATCACTCTAGAGTTAGGTAAGCAGTGACGCTTGCCTTTCTCACCACCTGCAAGTAGGAACGCGCCCATACTAGCAGCTTGACCAATACAAACTGTGCTCACATTTGGCTTGATGAACTTCATGGTGTCATAAATCGCCATACCTGCGGTTACAGAGCCGCCTGGCGAGTTAATGTACAAATAAATATCTTTGTCTGGGCTTTCAGATTCAAGAAACAACAGCTGCGCCACGATAAGGTTAGCCATATGTTCTTCTACTTGACCAACTAAAAAAATGACTCGTTCTTTCAATAAACGTGAATAGATATCATAAGAACGCTCGCCCTTAGCTGTTTGTTCAACAACCATAGGTACAAGAGCATTTAATACTGATTCTGGCGCTTTATGCATTGTGTAATTCCCTAAAGTAAAATGGCCCGCATGAGGAACCTCATACGAGCCATTATAAATGGCGAAGTGCCATTTAAGTCAAGCTAAGCTTACTGCTGAGCTTGCGCCTTGTTCATAAAATCTTCAAATTCGACGTCTTTAGTCGTTACTTTTGCAGATTTTAATAGCGCTTCAACAGCTTGTTCTTCTAACGCAACGTTACGCATGTTTTGCATTAGCTCTTTATTGCCGTTGTAGTACTCAACAACTTCACTTGGGTCTTCGTAAGCAGAAGCCATTGAAGTGATTAGACCTTGAACACGCTCATCTTCAGCTTCAAGCTTGTTAGCTTTAATCACTTCGCCAAGTAGTAAACCTACTTTAACGCGACGCTCAGCTTGCTCAGTGAATAAGTCAGCTGGTAGCTCAGGCATGTTTTCAGTTTGGCCACCGAAACGCTGCATAGCTTGTTGACGAAGTACATTTACTTCACCATCAACCAATGCTTTAGGGATATCTATTTCGTTAGCTGCTAATAGACCAGTAATTACTTGCTCTTTCACGTTAGCTTTTAACGCTTGCTCAAGTTCACGAGTCATGTTTTTACGGATTTCAGCTTTAAGTGCATCTAAACCACCTTCAGCAATCCCGAATAATGAAGCAAATTCATCGTTAACTTCTGGTAAGTTAGCAACTTGAACTTCATTTAATGTGATGACGAACTTAGCTGCTTTACCTTTTAGGTTTTCAGCGTGGTAATCTTCTGGGAAGTTTACTTCGATTTCGAATTCATCACCGGCTTTGTGACCTTGGACACCAGTTTCGAAACCTGGGATCATACGGTTGCTGCCAAGTTGTAGTTCGAAGTCTTCAGCTTTACCGCCTTCAAACTCTTCGCCATCTACACTACCGATAAAGTTGATTTTAACTTTATCGCCTTCAGCAGCTTCACGCTCAGCAACGTCATAAGTTGCATGTTGCTTACGTAGCGTTTCAATCATGGTGTCAACGTCAGCATCGTTAACTTCAGCTTGTGGCTGTTCAACTTCAATTGCGTCTAAACCAGAAAGTTCAACTTCTGGGTAGATTTCAAAAGTTGCAACAAACTCAAAGTTTTCACCTTCAGAGTTACCTGGAGCAAATACAGGCTGACCCGCTGGGTTTAATTTTTCAGCCATGATAGCTTCAACAAAGTTACGTTGCATGATTTCACCAGTTACATCCTGGCGAATAGCAGCACCATAGCGCTTGTTGATAACAGAAACAGGTACTTTACCAGGACGGAAACCCGGGATACGAGCACGCTTAGCTTCACGTGATAAACTGTCTTTTACCAATTTCTCAATTTGTTCCGCAGGAACAGAAATGGTTAGGCGACGCTCTAGGCCTTGAGTTGTTTCAACAGAAACTTGCATTGTTTTACCTCGAAATATGTCTAACGTCCTTTAATAGTCGATAGTTCAACTATTTAATTATTCGTTTCTTGATCATTGATTTTGACTAGGATGTCCAACATAGCGAGAAAGAATAATGACGCCATTGGAACTAGCAACTTTAATGGATATTTATCAAGACGCGACATTATAGCCACGGTTTTCATAGGAGTCGAGCATCAAAAGGCGGATTTCAGTCATAAAAAAAGCGACCAGAGGTCGCTTTTGGCATCAACTGGCTATTTTACTAGCATTGACGCAGCTTGTTAGGCAATAACAAGCGAAGAATAATGGGGTGACTGACGGGGATTGAACCCGCGACAACCGGAATCACAATCCGGGACTCTACCAACTGAGCTACAGTCA
>NZ_JBHZSM010000016.1:0-92408 GCF_043643735.1 Shewanella maritima | reverse complement strand
GGAGCGGTAGTTCAGTTGGTTAGAATACCGGCCTGTCACGCCGGGGGTCGCGGGTTCGAGTCCCGTCCGCTCCGCCACTTACATCGAAGCCTCGTCAGCAATGACGAGGCTTTTTTGTTTCTTAAGAAAAAGCAGAGAAACGGTAGTTCAGTTGGACTTACATTGTTTCTGACAATGTTTAGCCTACACGCCATCCGTGGGAGATTGGACTCTTTTGATTAGAATCCGGCCTGGCACGCCGAAGGGTCGCGGGTTCATCTCTTGATAAGAGCAAATCCGCTCCGCCACTTACATCGAAGCCTCGTCAGCAATGACGAGGCTTTTTTGTTTCTTAAGAAAAGCAGAGAAGCAGTAGTTCAGTTGGACTTACATTTATTCTTACATGAAGTTATATAGACCACTTGGTCTAGTTGTGTTTGAACATTTATTTTTTTAGTGAAAAACGTCGATAGAATAAGAACAAACATACGGTAAGTTTTCATTTATTCGATGTGTTAAACGAATTTTCAATTGTTACCTATTTTCAATCTAAGTAATGCTTTACTTGTACTTGTTATTACCGATAGCATATAGGCACTTGTTGCTATACAGGATGTATCTTGACTCGATTTCCCAAGCCTTCACTGAGTATCTCGGTACCTGCATTTATCATTGTATTGTTTCTAGTGATAGTAGGTGTTGAATATAACTATGAAAGAAGCCACCTTCAACAGCATATTGCCGATAATAAGGTTGATCAGTTACTCTCATCTCTCTTTAGAATGAGATATGTGGTTGAGTCTGCTTTGTCGACCCAAGACCTTTCTCGAATTGAGCAAGAGGTTTCGTTGGTTGCAACCGATATAAATATGATGGTTTATGTGTTGCTTGATATGTCTAGCGAAATTCATTTTGCTAATCATGTTATATGGCGTGAAAGCAGTGCAAATAATGTATTAGAAGGTTATTCAGATACCATACATCGCAGTACAGTAATCAATGAAGTCCCCTATGTTGACGTTAATTTAGACCGAAACTCTGTTCAGATATATTATCCAATCAATATCAACAACCGTCTAAATTATTCAAATAGCATTAATGTTATTTACCTTGAGTATGACATATTGTCATTGGTATCAGCCGCTAAAGAGCAACTTCTCAACCGCTTTCTAAAAATATGGGGCCTTGGGTTTATTGTGTTAGCAGCTTTCTGTGTGCTGCTATTTTGGTTTTTAATTAAGCCTTTAAGGAGATTGATCCGAGCCGCCAAGGGAATTGAAACTGACACTTTCTCGATTAACTTTCCAACGCCAAGTAAAGAAGTGTCAGATTTATCTGATTACCTGTTTCAGGTCCATGCCAAGCTATCAAGAAGCTCTAAACGATTAAATGATGCTGAACAGCGATGGTTATTTGCAGTAGAAGGTGCACGCAAAGGTATTTGGGATTGGAATATACGTCGTTCTGACTTATTTGTTTCAGATCGTTGGAAAGAAATTCTAGGCTACCAAGCTTATGAACTTGATAATGATTATGCTGTTTGGGAAACCAAGCTTCACCGTGATGACAAAGCGCAAGTGCTGCAGAATTTACAGAATTATATTGATAATAAAACAAAAGAGTATGAAAGCGTTCACCGTCTAAGGCACAAGGATGGTCGGTATATTTGGGTACATGACCGCGGCAAAAGTGTTGAATGGGATACAGAAGGTCGCCCCACTCGTCTAATTGGAACAATTACTGACGTGACAGGTGATGTTAGAACTCAAAGTTCATCAACAGAGCATAAAACTCAAAGTGGGTTAACAGATTTAATTGATAGACAGTCGTTAGCTAACGAGTTATACGATCTTCAAGTGCACAACCGAAATACCACCCAGTACTCGGCATTTTTGATGATTAATTTAGATAACTTCAAGTTAATTAATGATGCCTTGGGGCGGCAACTCGGTGACCGTTTATTAATTCAAATTGCAGCCCGTCTAGCTGGCGCGTTTTCCTCTGTGGGGACTGTTGCAAGGTTGGGGGCTGATGAATTTGTTATCTTGGCAAAGAGCTTCGGTGGTGATGCAGATCAAGCCAATAAACGTGCTCTTGCATTGGCAAGTGAAGTTCGCCAGTTAATTGGTAGAAGCCTGACACTGTCAGATCAGACGTTATCGATTTCAGCACGTGTCGGTTTGGTCGTGTTTGATGGCATTGAGTCGTTAGAACCACAAACATTGCTTGCTCGAGCGGATCGGGCCTTAACCCAAGCTAAAGATAGTCGGTCCAATGGTTGTGCAATATATTACCCAGGCTTTGATGATGAGCAGACTAAACCTTTTGACTTAGGCATTGAGCTTAAGCAAGCCATGTTAAGTGAGCAAGTCTCTGTGGCTTATCAGCCAGTGGTCGACCAAGCGGGAAGAATCCACTCTTTAGAAGCATTCTTACGTTGGTATCACCCTTTACATGGCTTTATTAGTCCAAAGAAATTTATCCCTGTTGCTGAGTTATCCGATAGTATCTTTGAGCTTGAAATAATTGCGATTGAGCATGTGTGTGAATTCTTAAATACATTCTCTAATGAGCATATTGAAGCACCAATCATTTCAATTAATATTTCTTCGCGTCATTTACATCAAGACCATTTTGTCAGCATGATTGTCAGCAAAATTCAGTCATCAAACGTACGCTTAGATAATATTCAGCTTGAGTTTAAAGGGGATATTTTCTTTGTTAATCCTGAATCCACAAGAATTAAGTTATTAGAATTACAACGAAATGGCTTGCGAGTTGCGCTAGATGGTTTCGGCAGTAATGATTGCGCGCCATATCAAATCAAAGGCGTTGGGTTCTCTCAGGTAAAGCTGTCAGAACACTATCTTGATGGAATTGAAACATCGACAGAAACTTTTGCGGTATTGGAAAGTGTGGTTGATTTATCACATAAACTATCATTACCCGTGGTGGGTAAGATGATTGAAAATAAACAGCAGTTGAACAAGCTTACTCAGGCAAAATGTAGTTATTTCCAAGGATATATAATTAGCCGCCCGCTTAGTCAGGTAGATTGTTTACAGTTAATTAAATCGCAACTGTCTTTGAATGTCGTTTCATAAATGCCAATGTCTCATTCAACGCATGGTTGCGCCTAGCATCGGTTTCAATCAATACTTCATGAAACGCATCTTTAATGATCACTTTGCTGCAATTTACATTTAAACAAGCATCTTGTGATTTATTGCACACTATCTTTTCAGCCTCTGCTTGCAGTATGAGTCTTGGCGTTGTTATCCCTGCACTTAGCAAGACACACTCATCTGCAGCCTTAATTGCTTCTAATAACCACTGATTGGTTGGTGCACCTAGTTGAATTTGTGGATTAGCTTCATAGAGATCGCGATAAACGTGATATCTTGCTTGGCTATGAGTGAGTTTGTTTTTTGCAAAGCTATCTGGTTGGTAATCCGTCCCTGCAATGATGTAGTTTGCCTTGTAAAGTTCGTCCTGCCTCCGGCAAGTATTAAGTATGTTAGCCAGCCATATAATGATGTTTTTGTGTACCGGAAGTTGAATGCCAAACATTGGAGCCGAGAATACTGCCGAACTAAACCATTTAGGCTGTTTCGCCATCAGCAAGGTGGCAATAGCACTGCCCATAGAGTGTGCTAAACAATGTAGGTGTTGATATTGTTTCGGCCTAACTTGCTCATCGATAAACAGCTCTAAATCATCAACATATTCATTGAAATCATATACAAACCCTTGTTGAGGGTTAGTTGTCATTCTTTGGGATAACCCTTGTCCACGATGGTCAATGGCATATACATCATAACCTTGATGAAATAAATCAAAAATGATTTCTTGGTATTTAAGGTAAGACTCAACACGACCGTTACTAATGACAATGGCTTGTTTGTTATTGGGATGGCTGGCAACACAGTATGCTAACTCAACGCCATCCTTTGCCGTGAATCGCCCCTGTTCCACCAGTAACCAGAACGATTGTTGAGCAGAAGTCGGGGTAAGTGTTTCACTGGAAAAGGTAGTATGAGTCATAGGCTAATGAGTTGTGGCGAAGAGAGTAAAAGCTGACTTTATCATACATAGACGTGAAAATAGATGCGTAAAAGTCAGCCGGTATGAACCAAGGCCACTCACATTGTGAGTGGCCATATAGGCATCATGATTTTTGTTCGGCAATAAAGTCATCGATGATTTGTTCGAGTATCGACATTGGTACAGAACCGTTTTCTAATACTGCATCGTGGAAAGCGCGAATATCAAACTTCTCACCTAATTCATTTTCAGCTTTTGTGCGTAAACGTTTAATGGTTAATTCACCCACTTTGTATGACAATGCTTGACCAGGCCAAGAAATATAGCGGTCAATTTCAGTCGTAACATTATGCAGTGATAAAGCGGTATTGCTCGCCATAAAGTCTATCGCTTCTTGGCGTGACCAGCCTTTTGCGTGCATACCTGTGTCAACCACGAGGCGAGCTGCACGCCACATTTCATAGGTCAATCTACCAAAGTTGCTGTAAGGGTCTTGATAGAAGCCTGCTTCGAGTCCTAAAAATTCAGAATAAAGTCCCCAACCTTCACCAAAAGCTGAAATGTAGCTATAGCGGCGGAAGTTTGGCAGATCTTCCATTTCTTTAGTGAGCGAAATCTGCAAATGGTGCCCAGGCACGGCTTCATGTAGAGTGAGTGCTTCTAGTTCATATAAGGGGCGCTGCTCAAGCGCATAGGTATTGACCCAGTAATAACCTGGTTGATCATCTGCATTGGAGCCAGAGTAGCGTCCGGTTGTATACTTCGGGGCAATTTCTGCAGGAACAGGGGCAATACCATAAGGTGTGCGTGGCATTCTGCCAAAGTACTTAGGTAGCATAGCATCTGCTTTCTTTGCGATGTATGAGGCTTCTTTTAATAGCTCTTCTGCAGACTTGGCATAAAACTGTTCATCGGTTCTTAAAAAGTGTAAAAACACAGCAAAATCGCCATCAAATTGCAGTTCATCAATAATATTCTGCATTTCAGCTCTAATTCTTTTCACCTCAGATAGGCCAAGCTCATGAACTTGATCGGCCGTCATATCCAGTGTGGTGTAATACTTCACTCGATTATTATAAAACGCTGCGCCATTTGGCATTGCACTGGCTGCAATTTCTTCTCGGGAGTTGGGAATATATTGCTCAGTCATGAATTCGTAAAAGGATTGATAACTGGGAATAACATGTTGTTCAACGGCCTGCTTACCTAAACGAGTAAACTCTTGTTTTTGTTGTTCGCTGAAGTGTTTTGGATATTGCGTAAACGGTTTGAAGTAGCCGCTCTTTTCTGGTTCTACGATAAAGGTGCTAATGCTTTGTTCAAAGCCATTTAAGGTCACTTTCGCTGGTGTGATTCCCGCTGATAACCCTTGTTGTAGCCAAAACGTTTGCTGTGAAAAGTAAGTGGGTAAAGCTGCCAGTTTACTTAAGTAGTCTTGATAATCTTGTTCATCATTGAAGTTGCCTGAAGAGATGGATGCTATATAAGCGTGGAAGCCACTCTCTGCGGTGATAGGTAGGTAATGATCTTTAAACTGGTACATATCAACTTCATTTTGCAGTTGATCTTGCAAAATCGTGAGGTTGATTACTTCGGCTTTCGACAGTTTATTGGTGTCAATAGCCTTGGCGGACGCCAATAACGACTTAGCCCTTAAGTGATGCTCAGCTAATGCTTCTGGCGATAAGTCTGCTAATTTACCTTTGGCTGATTTATCGCCAAAGCTCACTGCCATTGAAGGGCTCTTGGCTAGCCTGTGTGCCCAGCTTCTATCAATCAGCGTTTGTAAGTCTGCGGTGATAACTTCAGTCTTCAGTGATTCCTCTTTTGCTTTTTCTGCCTGAGCTGCTTTAATTCGGCTTGAGTCATAGGCTTGGCTTTGCGCTTGAAAAGACGTGGTATTAACAGAGCAGCCGCTCAGTGCAGCAACAATAACAAGAGATAAAACTGAGGCGCGCATAAGATTTCCTATAATTGAATATATCCAGAGGTTTGAGTATGCCCAAGTATGCTGTAAAAACACAGTCGATGATGCAAAAAAATGAGTGAAACCAGTCCTTGTTTTATGTTAAATTGCGAACGGTGTTTTTATGATTTTTGTTAAATCTACATGGTTGTGTTCCATGATTCGTTGCAAGTGTGACTAATTTAGAGGTTAGATATGATTGATTCGACAATTCCGTTAGTAGATCTCCATCGTCACTTAGACGGCAATGTGCGCGTAAAGACTATTTGGGAGCTGGGTAATCAACATGGTATTCAACTGCCTGCTAATTCTCTTGAAAACTTAGCACCATATGTACAAATCCAAGGTAAAGAAAATAATCTGGTTAACTTTTTGAAAAAGTTAGATTGGATGGTGGCAGTGTTAGCCGATCTTGATGCGGTTAAGCGCATAGCCTATGAAAATGTTGAAGATGCTGCAGTATCTGGCCTTGATTACACAGAACTCAGATTTAGCCCTTATTATATGGCGATGAACCATAAGCTTCCGATTGAAGCTGTCGTTGAAGCGACCATTGATGGTGTTCAAGCAGGCCTTAAAGATTTTGATGTTGATGTAAACCTTATCGGTATTTTGTCGCGTTCATTTGGCCAGCAAGCATGTCAGCAAGAACTCGATGGTTTATTGGCTCACAAAGATAAGTTAGTTGCTGTCGATTTAGCGGGTGACGAACTGGGTTTCCCTGGGGAGTTGTTTGCTAGTCATTTTAAGCAAGTTCGTGATGCTGGTTTAGCTATCACGGCACATGCGGGTGAAGCAGCTGGCCCTGAAAGTATGTGGCAGGCGATTAACGAGCTGGGTGCAACCCGCATTGGTCACGGTGTTAATGCGATACAGGATCCAAAGTTAATGGATTACCTAGTAGAAAAACGCATTGGAATCGAATCTTGCCCAACGAGTAATTTGCACACTTCTACTGTGGCGGACTATCAATCACATCCATTACCGCAATTTTTAAACGCGGGTGTGCTTATCGGGCTAAATACAGATGATCCTGGTGTGAGTGCAATTGACATTGCCCATGAGTATCGTGCTGTGAAAGCTGAAATTGGTTTATCTGGTGCACAAATGGTGCAGTTACAGCGCAATGGCGTTGAGATGAGCTTCTTATCTGATAGCAGCAAGCAAGCTTTATACAATAAGGTAGCCGCTAAATAATCGGTAACAGAAAACAAAAAGCCAGCTAACTTAGCTGGCTTTTTTGATCGTGATTCGGTTTAAATCACACGAGAGAACTGCTGCTGTCTTGCCTTTTGACGATAGTAAACATCAAAACACATACAAATGTTGCGGATTAATAAGTGGCCTGTAGGGCTCACCGTTAATCTGCGATCTGTAATATCAACTAGTTTGTCATCGACAAATGTCTGCAACAATTCTAAGTCTTCTGCAAAGTAGTCATCAAAGACAATGTTGAAACGTTTTTCAATTTCAGCCATATCTAAATCGAAGTGACAAATGATTTGCTTAATAACCACACGGCGAATTTCGTCATCATGGTTCAGGCTACAGCCTTTCCATAACGCGTGGCCTTGTGCATCAATCGCTTCATAGTAAGGACGTAAGTCTTTTTGGTTTTGTGAATAGCAATCACCGATTTGGCTGATTGAAGATACCCCTAAACCAAGCAGATCACACTCTTCTTGTGTGGTGTAACCTTGGAAGTTACGGTGCAGTTTACCTTCACGTTGCAAGCGAGCGAGTTCATCATCAGGCTTAGCGAAGTGATCCATACCAATAAACTGGTAACCAGCGTCAGTGAGTGACTCAATGGTCTGGTGCAACATGTCTAACTTCTGTTGCGGTGATGGCATATCAACATCTTTAATTTTACGCTGCGCAGCAAAGCGAGAAGGTAAATGTGCGTAGTTAAATACTGATAAACGATCAGGTGATAACTCAATGATACGTTCAATTGTTTTAGCAAATGTCTCAGGCGTTTGTAGCGGTAGACCGTAGATTAAGTCCACGTTAGTAGACACAAAGCCAAGTTCTTTTGCTTTTGACATCAGGTCAAAAATGAACTGTTCATCTTGTTCGCGGTTAACAGCAACTTGTACGTCTTTATTGAAATCTTGAACACCAATCGAAATACGGTTGAAGCCAGCTTCTTTTAACGTATCTAGCATTGTTAGTTCGATTTCGCGAGGATCTACCTCAATGGAGTACTCGCCCACTTCAGCAAAACTAAAGTGTGACTTAATTAAGCTTGTTAACTTTAAAATTTGTTCTGGGTTTAAGAACGTTGGTGTACCACCGCCCCAATGCATCTGGGTTACCGTGTAGTTTTTGAATAACGGTGCGCGTTTTACAATTTCAGCTGCAAGATACTCGATGTACTGATCGGCTTTGTGAGCGTGGCGGGTAATGATTTTATTACAACCGCAGTAGTAACATAACTTCGCACAAAACGGGATGTGTACATAAAGCGACAGCTTATTGGATTGACTATTTTCAATCGAAGTCAATAAATCTTGTTCGGTAAACGTGTCGTCGAATTCAAGCGCGGTCGGATAAGAGGTGTAACGGGGACCACTATAATTGTACTTCTCGATCATCGACTGATCCCAACTAATAGGTGTGGGCTGCTTCAAGGTGTGTCCTCCGAAGGGTAAATTAGCAATGTACGAAGTATGCAAGGTTACATACTAAATAACCTTGATCTAGGTTGTAAATTTGAAATTTGATGGTCTCTTTTAACAGAGTTTTGCTAATTTGTAGTGATAGATGCAATGTTTTGTGCTTGGGCTCACATCTAAATGTTAGTTTTAAGCTATTGATAACCTAAAATCAATTGTTTGTTGCCAAGTTACTGCTCTGCAAGAGTGAACTTCTGTTGCCCTAAATTACGGCCTTTACCGTCATACCTCACTTCAATAAACTCCGTATTCAAATTTTTTTGTTGAAGTATGATGCTGGTCGAGCGCGTACCGTACTCAGGATGCTTGATAAATATAGATGAGAGCCTTCTTTCCCACTCTAGATCAATGCCTGTTACCGGTAATGCCGCATCTTCCGCTTGAGTGTTATCTAGCATGATGCTGATTAATTCTGAAGTGTCGATGGGGGCGAGTCATTGACGACTTGCTCTAATCGCTTCTCACCCAATGACATCTTGGGCCATTTATCATTGATAGATCCGTTGCTGACTGCGAAAAAACCACCGTGTAAATGTAAGTTCTCACCCGTGACACTATTAAAGCAATACAGTTGATTTTGCTGCTGATAAACCAAGTTAAATGGATTGTATTGATGTTGATGTGTTTTAAGCCAGTTAAGGGAAATTTGCTGATTTAACGCCATGGTCACTAGCTCACCTCTACTGCGCATGGTTGACTCTGGAGAAGTGGTTCTGATATTGGTCAGTGCTGCAAATTGCCCAGTTTGTGACATCCCAAGCCAAGTTCCTCCTGCTTGCAAGTCTTTGCCAGCAAGTAAAGTCGGACTCTTTGCTGTTGCAGGCCACCAATGAGCCGCTTGAGTCGGTCGGTGATGAAATTCATCGCGATTAGCGCAAACGATTAAAGGGTAATGTGGGTGAGCATTAATGGCTAAAAATAAAATACACATCCTTCACTCCTTAATATGTTTGCTAGGTCTTAATGGTGATGATGGGTTTGTCTAAATTTTATCATTAACCTTGCAAGGAATTGTCTAGGTCCGAGACGTAATAGGCTTGCTGCAAATAATATACTAACGATAGCTAATGAGATAGCGTTAAGCCAGCTTGGTAGCGCAAGCGTTTGTTGTACGGGTAATGGGGCAATATAACCTAGGGTGAGTATGGCAAAGATAAGTGCAAGCAGGGCAAAAATTTGTTGACTCGACATTAACTTAAATTGCGAGATGCTCACTAATGGAGCGGCAATTAAGGCAAAGATAATCGCAATCGCCTCCCAACCACTGAGAGCCAATGAAACAGCTAACACCGCAGCACCTAAGTTACATAATCTAAGCGGTAAAAATACACATAGGAGAAGGGCAACTTGCAGCCAAGGTGTAGAAAATGGCAGAGAAGGATGACCAATCACATTTGCAACGATAATACTGAACACGATCCAAGGTGCGCTGCGGTCAACAATGTGTGCAAAACCAAAGCTAACGGCTTTATTGGGTAGTTGATCATGAGGGTCGGTCAGTGATACTTGTTGCCAACTGAGAAAAGCAATCAACAAAGCGCCTGCAACCAAATGAATCAAGCTATAAACAGGGCCGAGTAAAGCAAAGGATAAGATCAATGCTTCGGGTCCCAAAATGCGTTGCATCCAACGCACTGCTATAACAGGGTGGTTCGGCTGATAATTAAAATGGAACCGTAATGCAGCAACGGCATAACAAAGTATCAGGTATGGTGCGACTAATAACAGCCAGTCTAACAGTTGGTCGAAACTGTGGTCATGATGATGGTGATGTTCGTGGCCACTATTACTATCGAGCAATAACAATAAAGCCAGTAACCCTAAGCCAAGTAAGCTACCAATACCCGCTTGATACTCATACTTTCCTTTCTTGTCTGAATCTGAATCTGGGTCTGGATGATTATGAGGCTGATGAAGTACCACATGTAAAATTGAACCAGTTACAAAAGCTTGTAAATAGGCGGTATTCTCTAAACTGATTTGGTGCATGAACTGTTCACTGGCAAAGTAGCCTGCACAGGTGAGCAGCATCATGCCTGCTAATACAATCATGGCCCAGCGAGAACCAACTTGGGGTTTCAATAACCACCAAATAGCCAGACCGACCGGCAAGCGGTGAATGATCACACCCAAAGCAAGTAAAATGGAGTAATCCTCATGTTGCGCAAGTGCCATTGCGCCACCATCTGTAACTGTGTGCAGTAATAAGCCTGCAATACCTAATGTGAGGGTAATGTTGTGGGTAATACTGGAATATTGATGGAATAGCTTTTCGCTAGCACTTGGTCCCCATAGCCCGACCATGACAAAAGCCAAGGTCAAAATGCCGCCATGCTCGAGTAACTCTGGCAAAATATGTACAAGTACAAGGCCGCCTAGAGAAACAAAGATAAAGCCATCCAGCCCTTTTTGTAATCCACTTCCTGTTGAAAAAAAGCGGTAAAAAAGAGGACCAAATAGTAGAGCTATACAACTCGCAATCAGATAAAGCATGGTTACCAAGGCTGACCAATGAAAAAACAACGCAGTATAACATCTATATGGCTATTTGTAGCCACATGGTTCCGTAATAGGAATTATTTACATTAACTGCGTATGTTTATAAATCTTTTATAAATTCTTCGCAAACTCTAAATAGGCAATGATGCCATCCAGTAGCATTTGTACTGAAATCATGACCAGTAGCATACCCATTAGGCGTTCCATCGCAGTTAACCCTTTTTCACCTAATAAGCGATGGAATACATCTGACATCATCAAAATTACCGCACTCAACGCCCATGCACCGATAAGCGCCATAGTCCAGTCTGTCATCCGGTTGGGGTCTTGGTGGGCCAATAATAATAGTGCTGCAAGGATGGATGGACCAGCCATTAAAGGTACGGCTAGAGGCACAATAAAAGGTTCCTCACCTGCTGCGATACCGGTTAAGCCACCTTCAGAAGGAAAGATCATTTTGATACCAATAAGGAATAAAATAATACCGCCGGCTATGGAAACCGCTTCTTTTTTGAGGCTTAAGAAATTCAATATTTGTTCGCCAGTGAACAAAAACAGCATCATGATTGCCAAAGATATTAGCAGCTCGCGAATTAATATTTTACGTCGCTTCTTTTTCTCAACGTGTTTCAGCACGGCTGTAAACACTGGCAGGTTGCCTAGAGGGTCCATAATTAAAAATAGCATTATTGCGGCTGATAATGTTTCCATGCTGCAGTGAACCCTTTCTTTAAGTATCTGATACATAAGTTATCTATGGTGGCGGATCATAGCATGTTTGTTAATCGCTTGGTTAGGCAAAAATGCTATTGCGTTTAAAACACTATTAATTTCAATTACCAGTTGAATTTAAAGTATTTTGTTCTGTTTAGACTTCATACGCGATTACACAAATATTTGTTCATCTATAATTGTATATTGCTGGTAACAACTGTTAATGTGCTGTGATTAGTCAAATCTAACAACCATGGATGTGTATAGATGAAACCCATCATTTCAATATTGGTTTTCTGTGGCGCAGGGTTAATTGGATGCTCTCAAACTCATGACACAGAAGCAGAAAAACAGCCTTTATCTTCGCTAAAACCTCATATCACTTGTGGCAGCATGCCACCGATTAAAGATAAGACAAAGTTGATAGAAAGTTTAACCAATCAAGGCATTGTGACGGTCGATATGTCGCAAGAGCAAATCGACGAGACGGTTGCGGCGTATATTGATAAACGTCAACAGGCTTATACAAAAAAGTGTAAAGGTTAATCATGCTCATCCCGACAGTTTGCCTCGAAACAATACTAGGCAAAATCGGCATGTATAGTTGTAAGGATACATAAAATGAAACAAAAACTTCTCAGTACATTGGTCGGCTCTGCATTAGTGTTTGCCTCTGCCTCCCAAGCTCAGACAGTGTCTGGAACACCTGCAGATCCTGGCGTGATAAATAAAGAACAAGTTCTTTATTGGCTAAAGAAGCGTGGTGAGTTAGCGCCAGATGCCACGTTGGAGCAACAGCAAGATGCTGTAAATCAATTCGTTTCAAAAAGTCAGGAGGGTGGCTTTGAAAAAAACGCGATGGAGTTTCGTGCCCAAAAGCTGCACTCTCAGCAGCAAGCTCAAAAGCTATCAGGTGTAAAATCATCGGTGAGTGTGATGAATACAATGGCTGATGAAGATGTCACCAAAACCGTTAAAGTGCTAGGTGTGTTGGTGGATTTTCCTGATTTACTTCATGATGACAATGGACTTTCTGCTAGTGACACCAGCATGTATTACCCCAATTACCCTGTGAGTCATTATCAAGACTTATTATTCTCGACTAGTGGGTTTACTGGACCACAAAGTCAAACATTACAATCGACATATCAATATTTTCAAGCCGCCTCTGGACAAAGTTTTTTCTTTACTGGTGAAGCACAAGACTGGGTGACAGCTGATAATAATGCAGCATATTACGGTGGCAATGGTGCTGATGATAATGATAGCAATGTTAGTGAATTAGTCATTGAGGCTGTAATTAAAGCCGTTGCATCAATGTCTGATACAGAGCTGGCAAGTTATGACATTGAAGATCCATACGATCTTGATGGTGATGGTAATTTAGATGAACCCGACGGCATGATAGATCACATCATGTTGTTTCACTCGAGTATAGGTGAAGAAGCGGGTGGGGGAAATTTAGGCGCAGACGCGATTTGGTCACATCGCTATTTTGTGAATGCAGGTCAAAGTGGACATGATATTCCTGGGCGAAATATGCAGATATTTGGCTATACCATTCAGCCAATTGATGCTGCTGCCGGTGTTTGTGCTCATGAGTTTGGTCATGATCTTGGCCTGCCAGATGAGTATGACACTAATACTTCATCTGAAGATGGCTCACCAGTTGGCAGTTGGTCAATCATGTCATCGGGCAGTTGGGCTGGCCAAATACCCGGTACTCAGCCTACTGGCTTTAGTCCATATGCACGTTCATTCTTACAAGATAAATTCAAAGGTAAGTGGGTTAATGAGCAACTGATTTCGTTAGGCAGTATTAATAGTTCAGGTGTTGATGTCAGTCTCAACTATGCTGCTGACTCCGAAAGCGTTAACCAGTTATCAATCGAGTTACCTCCAACAACAGTGGCATTTAAGACACCGTTTGAAGGGGAATATCAATATTACTCAGGACAAGGCGACATGCTTGATAACCGTCTGTCATTCGATGTTGACGTGCCAAACTCTGCATCCGTCAGTTTAGATATGATCGCTCATTGGGATATTGAAGTTGATTATGACTATATGCAGGTACTGGTGAACGGAGTGGCGATTGCAGGTAACCAAACTCGCAGCAGCAATAGCCTGTACCCTGGTGTCCAGCATTTCATAACGGGGGCATCTAGTGACCTCGCATCAGCATCTGGGCCTGATTCATGGGTAACGTTGTCATACGATCTCGCGGCATATGCCGGACAAAGCGTTACAATCAGCTTTGCCTATATCACGGATCAGTCTGTGGGTGGTTACGGTATGGCAATTGATAACATCAGCATAATGAATAATGGTTCTGCTGTTTTCCAAGATGGTGCAGAGCAAGCTGACAGCGTAACGTTATCTGGCTTTAGCCGTATTGATGACCAACGTCCCGCTGGTGCGCGCCGATACATCGTACAGCTCAGAAACTACCAAGGAATTGATCAAGGGCTAGAGTATGAAGGATATGAGCCCGGTGTCTTAATCTGGTTAGAAAATCTTGGAGAATACGATAATAATGTTTCTCAACACGCGGGTTCTGGCTTAATCGGTGTTGTTGATGCTGACCAAAATCTAATTGGCTCATCTGATACGAGCAGACAGATACGTGATGCGGCATTTAGTCTATTTGATCAATCTGCTTTCTTTAACGATAACCATTTGTCAGCTGTCACTATGTTTGATGACAGTCTTGATTATAGTGCGCCATTACAGCCGCAATCAGGGTTAGAGTTACCAGAATTAGGCTTAACAATGGAAGTCATTAGCCAAGCGACTAACAGCTCAACTGCAACTGTGCAGTTTAAACGTTCAGGTTCTGTTGTGATTGAGCCCGATGAATTATCACTCTCGCTAGTTGTCTCGGTTGATGGCAGTACCGCATCGTTTGACGCTAACGCATTTGGTGGTGATGGTAACTATACTTACTTATGGGACTTTGGTGTCGCAGGTGCATCGAGTGCTGAAGCAGCCCCTATTTATAGCTTCTCTGAGTCAGGAGATTATCAAGTGACTGTCACGGTGACTGATGGTAATGGAGATACTGTAACGGCTAGCCAAGATGTAAGGATTGCGATTCCACCTCAAGTTGGTTTTAATTTTAGTGCAAACAACCTTGATGTGAGTTTCACTTCGCAAGTCAGTGATGGCTTTGGACAGTTAACTTTTATGTGGGACTTTGGTGATAACAGTAACAGCAGTGCGCAAAATGCAACTCACAGTTATGCACAATCGGGCACATATACCGTCTCTTTAACGGTGACGGATGAATTAGGCAACAGCCAAACAGCCAGCCAAAGTGTACAAGTCGAGGCGGCAGAAGTGACTCCGCCGGTGGTAACCCCTGAACCGAGTTCGGGTGACTCAGGTGGCAGCTTAGGTATGCTGAGTTTATTGGCGCTAGGTTTACTACTGAGAGGTCGGGCTCAAAGCTAATGTGGTAACCTTATTCGTTAACAAAAAAGCGCCAATGGCGCTTTTTTATTGTTCAGATAAAGCTGGTTATGGTTAACTCGGTGTGCTTTTGGCCATAATTTGCTTCACCGCGGCAGGTAAAAATATTTCGCTCACAATTAGCTGCTCTGCGCCTAAATTAAAGTAACGGCGTCGTCCCCATAGAGTGTCATTTACTGGTTGATCTAAGCTGGTGGCCAGTCTTGCCAAGCTGCCACATGTTTCAAATTGGGCGACTTCGATATTACCGGGTGTGATAGATTCACTGGTAAACAACAATTCTCCAAGCGGTCGATTACCGAGCTTAGTAAAGGCGTGGATAGGGTTATCTAATAATTGCTGTGGAATTAAGGTTCTCGCAAATACCCAAGGTGTGCCATCAAGCGACAACAACACTTCGCGGATCCACATAGGTTGCTGAGCGTGAGGGCATTCACCAGCTAAAGGTGTATGAACGTGTTCGCCGAGCACTGTTACAGTGAATTCATCACATTCTCGCTTGAGCTTTTCTGTCAGGCTGCCTGTGGCTAATAACCAATCTTTCAATGCATTTTCAGGCAAATCATGACGATTTTCAGGAGAATACCACTGAATTGATTCGCCATATGGGAAGCTAACACTAGTCACGTTCATCAAAAACTCGTTACAATACTCAACGAATGCAGTTTATCATGCCCACGGTTAGGCAAAAACATAAATGGCGTTTACACTGTAGATAAATTAATCGTGTCGTCAGGCTAGGAGTCACCGCTCGATGAGAAAACTTGTTTTAATACTATTAACCTTTTTTGTATGCGCGAGTTATAGCGACAATGTACAAGCAAACGATCCTGTATATGCTTACTATGGTTTTGAGCCTGATATTGTCACTAACTATATTTCTAATCGCAAAAAACTCGGTTTCGTTAAAATCAGTGTCGAGCTCATGGTACAAAATCCGAATGATTTAATTGATTTAGAACATCATGACCCATTACTTCGCGCCGCGATTGTGGAGATTTTGGGTAATCAGTCTGAAGATAGGGTGAAGTCATTAGCTGGTCGCGAAGAAATCCGCCGTGAATGCTTTGAAATGGTGAATCGTTTGATTGAACAAGAAACAGGTAAAGCAACAGTTGTTAATCTGCTGTTTACTAAGTACTTATACGATTAATGTCAAACCATCGAAAAGGGCCGAAGCCGACTTCGGCTAAGCCTACCACTAAACCCAATCAAAAGCCGAAACCACGAAAACAGGCACACTCTGCTAAAGATAAAGGGTTACACCCGCAAAACCGTCATGCTAAAGGTTATGATTTCAAAGCGTTAACTACGGCATTACCCAAATTGTCCCACTTTGTTAAGCCGAATCCATTTGGTAATTTATCCATTGATTTTGCTGATCCTGACGCCGTTAAATGTTTGAATACTGCCATATTAAAGTGTGATTACGGTATTCAAGATTGGGATATTCCCAAAGGCTTTTTATGCCCACCCGTTCCTGGCAGAGTTGATTATTTGCATTATCTTGCAGACTTACTAAAAGTCAGTCAGCCAGATGCTGATGGTACAAAGGCCTCTAAAATCAGGGGTTTAGATATTGGCGTAGGGGCCAATGGCATATATTGCTTATTAGGCGTTAAAGGCTTTGGTTGGCAATTTGCTGCATCAGATATTGACCCTAAGTCTATAGACAATGTCGCTAACATTGCCACTGCTAATCAACTTTCCTCGGAGCAGCTTTCGCTGAGACTGCAAACTAACCCAAATCAGATTTTTAAAGGGGTTGTGGTAAAAGATGAATGGTTTGATTTCACCATGTGTAATCCACCTTTTCATCAGTCACTGGCTGAAGCAACTGCGGGGTCAGCAAGAAAAGTAGCTAACTTGACGGCAAATCGTCAGGCAAAATATGGCAAGACACCGCAAACAGAGACGAATAAGCAAGCACCGTTGAACTTTGGTGGGCAGAAAGCCGAGTTATGGTGTGAAGGTGGCGAGTTGCAGTTTCTCACTAATATGATCAGTGAAAGCGTGGCTTATGCTGGACAGGTTAAGTGGTTTACTTCGCTGGTGTCGAAGTCTGAAAACATTAAACCTTGCAAACAACGTTTAGAAGCATGCAAAGTCGCTCAGGTGAAAGTGATTGAAATGAAGCAAGGCAGTAAAATAACACGCATGCTTGCTTGGTCATTTATGAGTGTAAGTGCGATGAAACAATGGCAAAACTTACACTCAAATCGTTAATGGTAATGACTCGCTACTGTTTGGCTGGCACATCAAATTCAATGGTGTCTTGGCCGTGGTAAATTAAGAAATGGCGTCCTTTAGCGCGAGCGATGAGAGTAATACCTAGCTTTTGTGCTAACTCCAACCCCATTTGTGTCACCCCACTTCTAGATAATAATACTGGGATGCCCATCTTAGCGACTTTTATCACCATTTCTGAGGTGAGCCGGCCTGTCGTGTAGAAAATTTTATCAGCTCCTGATTGCTGCTCAAGCCACATATCACCCGCTAAAGTATCAACGGCATTATGTCGACCCACATCTTCAACAAAAGCAAGGATTTGGTCTTGCTGGCAAATACCGCAACCATGGACTGCTCCTGCATTTTTATAGGTGTCGTTATAGGCGTTAATGTTTTTCAGTAAGCTATAAAGAACGGTTTGCTTTAAACTCGGGGTAGGCAGTTTTATGTCATCTAACCCTTGTAAAAAACCGCCATAAACTGTGCCTTGGCCACAGCCTGAGGTGACTGTTTTTTCAGATAGTTTTGCCTCAATATCGTCAGAGGTTTCTTTCGTTAATATGGCGGCTGAATTGACATCCCAGTCCACAATCACTGATTCTAGTTTATCGAGTTCACTAATAAACCCTTGGTTTTTCAGGTAGCCTAATGCTAAAGACTCTGGGCTAGCACCTAAAGTCATCAAGGTCACAATAGGTCGCCAATTTAGGTAAACTGTTAATGGGCGTTCACAGGCTACAAATTTATCGACCTGCTGTCCTTTTTCATCAATTGCCGTCACTGGTAGGGTTAATGGAACCTCAGCATTGGTCTTAACAAACTTTACCGATGATGTGGTTTTAGCGGTTGGATCAGCCATAGAAGATAACCTTGTATTGAATGAATAACGAACACATCCTACTGATGAATACGCGAGTGAGGGCGTAATTGAACGCCAATCAGGATAGCAATAAATGTTATCAACACCCGATTCATCTCCAAATAGCGTGATCTGGCGCAAATCTCGCTCAGCCTGAATCTGTAAACGTGAATTTATGTCCTATAGCAAAATCGTATATGGACAAATTGTCCCATCTGCACATTTGAATACGCGATCAAGCTCAAACATTTTTTGTTCGAAGAGTTGGCATCATACTTGCTGAGTTAATGGGGTAGAAACTAATCGAGGCAAGCTCAAATATGAAACACACTGATAATGTCTGGCCAATGTATGTTTCCCTTAAAAAGGTAGAATCACAGGTTGGGCGCTGGGCTTCTGTTAGATGGGAAGTTGATCAGTTTATTCCGGCGACTATGCCAGCACCAGAAGGTGCAAGCCTCATTTTATTGGAGCTGTATCGCGATCAGCGGGGCAGCTATCGAATCAACTTAGACATGGATAATTCCATGCTCTATATCGTGTGTGATGAGCTTGAAGATGGAACTTGGGTTCCTGCCGCTATTTCTGCTGACCAGAATGTCAGTGCTGGCTGCTTAGAATCTGATACGCCTGTGCTTAATATCCTGATGCCGGCTGCAATTGCCTGTTGGATAGAGGCATTTATTACTCGTCATGGTGAGGTAGAGATAAGCGCTCACCGCCGTAAACATGTTAACCGTCGCAAGAACGAAGGACCGAGTGCGAACCGTACTGGGAGAATGCAATGAGCGGTTTTTTAAGTCGTTGGCAGCAGCGTAGAGAAAACGTTGCGCTGGAAGAACAACAAGCAAAAGTCGCTGAGACTGAAGAGGTTGTTGAACAGGCCGCTAGCGATGCAGATGTGCAGTTAGCACAAGAACAATTAGCACAAGAACCTGAAGCAACTGAGGAGCCAAAGACCTTAACAGCTGAAGACCTTCCGGATCCTGAATCCATTGAGGTGGGTGGCAGCTTTGCAAGTTTTATGGCTGATAACGTTGACCCTGCAGCGAAACAAGCTGCACTGAAAGCGCTTTGGAAACAGCCTCAATACAACGAGATTGATGGCTTGTTGGAATATGCGTTGGATTACACCAACCAACCTAAGCTATCTGCTGATGTGTCAGCTGAATTAGCTAAGAAGATTTTCCGACATGTTGTTAAAGAAGAGCCGGAAGAGGAAGAACAAGAGCAACTTGCTCAACAGGAGCAGGGTGATGACCTGAGCCTAGCGCAAAGTGAACAAGCTTTGCCAACATGTGATGAAGCCATAGAGACTGCAGAAAATGCGCCGTTGGTTCAACCGTCACAAACTAATACAACAAAAGCAATGAGTGATAACCAAGTCGAACACAGTTAATCATGAGTGCAGATTTTTCAGCACTCATAATTGTGTGACAGGCCATGATGAGGCAAAGGTAACGGCATTAGCCAATTACCAATAACTGTCAGACTTACTAAAGTTAATCTACATTTCTATGCCTTCGATTTATTGCTGGCATACATGTTAGGAACGCAATGAGTATGATACAAAACCAGCTAGAGCTTAAGCAGGCTCGGCAACAAGTGATGAGTAGCACTCAAATTTTACAGAATTTGATTCCGCCTACTGTCAGTTATACCACCCAAGGCAATGTGCTAATCATTGGCCCTGAAGACTTAGCTCGTTTAGCTGCAGAACGATTATCTGGTATGGCAAGCCGCGTTATTTTGGCAAATGATAGTATTACTCGCCAAGATGAAGCTCACCTTGAACAGGTAATGAACGCAGCTGCAGATATTGAAAGCTATTACAACAAACTTAAATCGATTAAAGGCTTCTTAGGCCAATTCCAAGTCAGTGTTGAAAATGATAAAGCTCAAGGTGTCGTTGAGCTAAGCGTTGTTTCTATTCGCCAGCCTCATTTCGATATCATTCTTGATTTAAGCCAAACCCCTTGCATTAACTTAGAAATGCTACCCGCGGGATATTTTTATACCGGTTACGATCAACACAAAATAGATGAGGCAATTGCGCAAATTCCTGACATGGTGGGTGAGTTTGATAAACCACGTTATGTTAAAGCGAATGAAGATATTTGTGCTCACAGCCGCAATGGTGTCAATGGCTGTAACCGCTGCTTGGATTTTTGTCCGGCAGATGCCATTAGCAGCATTGAACAGAAAATCGAAATTGACCCTTATCTTTGTCATGGCGCAGGCAGTTGTACCAACCTTTGCCCAACAGGTGCAATCAGCTATGACCTACCTTCACCAAAAGCACTTCACGGTTATTTAGAAAAGTTGATTGGCCGTTTTCGTCAACAGGCTCAGGTTGCTCCAGTTATCTTGTTCCATGATGAAAACGTAGGTGCTGGTTTTATTGATGACAACCTCAGCGGGGATGTATTACCTGTAGCGTTAGAAGAAATTACCGTTGCCAGTATTGATCATTGGATGGCAGCGCTTGCATTTGGTGCCCGTGAAGTATTAATCCTAAATACTGATGCTACAGCACCTACTTTAACGCAAATGTTGCACGGTGAACTAAGCTTAGCCAACCGCATTTTAGATGAAATGGGTCAACCGCAACGTATCAGACTCGTTAGCACTGAAGATTTAGCTACTATTGATGAGCATCTAACTGTGAGTAATTCATGGCCTGTGATTGTGCCATTGGCACTACAGCAGACTGACATTGTTAATGCTAAACGTGATGTGTTGTACCAAGCGATAGATCATTTAAATGGTCAAGCCGCAGCTGTTGATACTCAATTGGCCATTGCCAACGTGCCTTATGGCAAGGTTGTGGTCAATGTCGACAAGTGTACTTTGTGTATGTCTTGTGTCGCGACTTGTCCAACGCAAGCATTAAAAGATGGTGGTGATACACCGGCATTATTGTTCCTTGAGCAAGATTGTGTGCAATGCGGTTTATGCGAAACATCTTGCCCAGAAAGTGTCATTAGCTTGGCTGCACAGGTGAACTTTGACCAAGCGCAGCGCCAAGAACTGAAGACACTTAAAGAGGAAGCCCCTTTTGAGTGTATTACCTGTGGCGCACCGTTTGCGACTCAGTCAATGGTACACAAAATGCTAGATATGGTCGGCGAACATAGTGCGTTCAATGCCAATATTGAGCGATTAAAAATGTGCGGTGATTGCCGCGTAAAAGATATGTTTGAAGACATCCTTCAAGATCCAGAAAAGCAATTGCGATAAGAGATCCGCTATGACCGAGAATGTAAGAGAAATCAGCGAAAATGATCAGTTACGAGCTGATATCTATCAATTGTTGGCCGCGTTATTACGCCGCCACCCTAATGATGAGTTATTGCAGTTTTTAGCAGAACTTGATGTAGAAGCCGAAGAAGGCAATGCAATGAGTGAGGCATGGATAGCGTTAAAAAATGCGGCTCAAAATAGTCAATCAGCAGACCTAGAAGATGAATACTTTGCCATTTTCTACGGTGTGGGTAGTGGTGAAATCATGCCATATGCCAGCTGGTTCATGACAGGCACGTTAATGGATAAGCCTTTAGCATTATTGCGAAATGATCTAATGCAACTAGGCTTTGAGCGTGAAGAGGATGTCAAAGAGCCTGAAGATCACGTTGCTGCAATTTGCGAAGTGATGGGCACCCTAATTACTGAAGCGCCTGGTTACCGCCAGTTAGCATTTTACCAACGCCATATGAGCAGTTGGATGGACCGTTTTTGTGATGCACTCGCAAAAACACCCAGTGCTAATTTTTATGTCCCAGTCGCACACTTAGCAAAAGCCTTCTTTGAGGCTGAAGCTGTTGAATTTGAGCAATTAAGCTTAGATATACCGGTTAACTGTCCAGGTAGTGCTGACCTAGAACCGGTTGAGGATGATGAAGTCGTCCGTGTGAATTAAGTTACACCGCTTTTTTATAAGCAATAATCGATATCAGCCCTAGCTTGGGTTAGGGCTTATCTAAACAAGGAGAGAATATGAGTAAAAACGTTTCCGACATGAGCCGGCGCCACATGCTTAAAGCATTGGCTTTAGGCGGCGCGGCTGGTGCAGTCGCCAGTGTCAGTGCTCCCGCAGCGGCCGCAGCACCTAAACAGGTGACGCAGCCTAAGTCTGACAAGTATCGCGAAACAGAGCATGTCCGTAGTTACTATGCTTCGTTAAGCAAATAAAAGGAGAGTGTGTGATGCGATTAACCCGCAAAACAGACAAAGTCGAACAAGTTGAGAAGTCCGGCTTAGGTCTTAATCGACGTCAATTCCTAAAGTCTGCTAGTTTAGCGACTGGTGGGATTGCAGCAGCATCGATGTTAGGTGCAGGCATGATGCGTAAAGCAGAAGCGAAAGAAGTGCCTTACGATGCGCCAACCGATATCAAACGTACTATTTGTTCTCACTGTTCAGTGGGCTGTGGTATTTATGCAGAAGTGCAAAATGGTGTATGGACAGGTCAAGAGCCAGCATTCGACCACCCATTTAACCAAGGTGGACACTGTGCAAAAGGTGCTTCTTTACGTGAACATGGTCATGGTGAGAAACGTCTAAAATACCCAATGAAGCTGGAAGGCGGAAAGTGGAAGAAACTTTCTTGGGATCAAGCCATTGAAGAAGTTGGCCAAAAAGCATTGGATATTCGTGCTGAATCTGGTCCAGACTCACTCTACTTCATGGGTAGTGCGAAATTCTCAAACGAGCAAGCTTATCTATATCGCAAATTTGCGGCAATGTGGGGCACTAACAATGTCGACCATTCTGCACGTATTTGTCACTCTACCACGGTAGCCGGTGTTGCAAACACTTGGGGCTACGGTGCGCAAACTAACTCGTTTAACGATATTCGTAAATCTAAGTGCATGATGTTCATCGGTTCTAACCCATGTGAAGCGCATCCAGTTGCGATGCAGCACATTTTAACGGGTAAAGAACGTGGTGCGAAAATCATCGTGGTAGATCCACGTTTCTCTCGTACTGCAGCTAAGTCTGATGAGTTTGTTCACATTCGTCCAGGTACTGATATCCCGTTCATCTATGGTGTGTTATGGCACATTTTTGAAAACGGCTGGGAAGATAAAAGCTTTATTTCGCAACGTGTATACGGCATGGAACGTATCCAAGAAGCAGTTAAGCAATTCCCACCTGAAGAAGTTGAAAATGTGGTTGGTGTACCAAAAGCACAAATGTACCGTGTTGCTAAGATGATGGCTGAAACTAAGCCTGGCACCATCGTATGGTGTATGGGTGGTACTCAACATCACGTAGGTAATGCTAATACACGTGCATACTGCTTACTTCAATTAGCCCTCGGTAACATGGGTGTTGAAGGTGGTGGTACTAACATCTTCCGTGGTCACGATAACGTACAGGGTGCAACTGACTTCGGTCTATTGTTCGATACGCTTCCTGGCTACTATGGCCTGAAAACAGGTTCATGGAAACACTGGGCGAACGTTTGGGATTTAGATTACGAGTGGGTGAAAGGCCGCTTCGACCAAGGTAACTATCTAGGTCAAGACCCAATGACATCAACTGGTATCCCATGTTCTCGTTGGCATGATGGTGTATTAGAAGATAAAGACAAGATTGCTCAGAAAGACAACATTCGCTTGGCGTTTTTCTGGGGACAATCTGTTAACACTGAAACCCGTGGCCGTGAAGTGCGTGAAGCACTAGACAAAATGGACACCGTTGTGGTTGTTGACCCTTATCCAACAATGGCAGGTGTCATGCATAACCGTAAAGACGGTGTGTATTTATTACCCGCTGCAACTCAGTTTGAAACCTATGGTTCAGTATCTGCCTCTAACCGTTCGCTACAATGGCGTGACCAAGTGATTTCTCCTTTATTTGAATCACTTCCAGATCATGTGATTATGTGCAAACTGGCTAAGAAGTGGGGTTTCGACAAAGAGTTCTTCAAGAACATTGAAGTGAAAGGTGATGAGCCTGTCATTGAAGACATCACACGTGAATTCAACCGTGGTATGTGGACAGTGGGTTATACAGGTCAAAGCCCAGAGCGTTTGAAAATGCACCAGCAAAACTGGGGTACTTTCGATGTAGACTCACTGGAAGCGCCAGGTGGTCCAGCTCGCGGTGAAACTTACGGTTTACCTTGGCCTTGTTGGGGTACGCCAGAACAGAAGCACCCGGGTACGCAAATTCTTTACCGCACAGGTCGTGAAGTGAAAGACGGTGGTGGTAACTTCCGTGCACGTTACGGTGTTGAGCATAACGGTAACAACATTCTTGCCGAAGGTTCTTACTCTAAAGGCTCTGAAATCAAAGATGGTTACCCAGAGTTTACGGCAGACATGCTTAAACAGCTTGGTTGGTGGGATGAATTAACCGCTGAAGAGAAGCAACACGCTGAAGGTAAAAACTGGAAAACAGATATTTCTGGTGGTATTCAACGTGTGGCTATTAAGCATGGTTGTATCCCTTACGGTAATGCTAAAGCGCGTTGTATTGTTTGGAATTTCCCGGATGATATCCCTGTGCACCGTGAGCCACTATATACGCCTCGTCGTGACTTGGTATCTAAATACCCGACTTATGATGACCGTATGGTTGCTCGTCTTCCAACCCTTTATAAATCTATCCAAGACAAAGACTTCGCTAAGGATTTCCCATTAGCGCTGACTTCTGGTCGTCTGGTTGAGTATGAAGGTGGTGGTGAAGAAACACGTTCTAATCCATGGCTAGCTGAGCTTCAGCAAGAAATGTTTATCGAGATTAACCCTGCTGATGCAGCTGATCGCGGTATTCGTGATGGTGATGACGTATTTGTTCACAGCCCGGAAGGTTCTAAGATCAAAGTTAAAGCAATGGTAACACCACGTGTTATTGAAGGTGAAAGCTTTATGCCGTACCACTTTGCTGGTGTATTTGAAGGCGAAAGCCTTGAGAAGAGCTATCCAGAAGGAACGATTCCTTATGTGATTGGTGAATCAGCAAATACAGTATTAACTTATGGTTATGACGTTGTGACTCAGATGCAAGAAACTAAGTCCAGCTTATGCCAGATCAGCAAAGCCTAACCGAACTTGATGAGGAGATAAGCCATTATGGCAGTCATGAAATTTTTATGTGACACAAAACGCTGCATCGAGTGTAACGGTTGTGTCACCGCGTGTAAAAACGAAAACGATGCCGCACTTGAGTGGGGTATTCAACGTCGTCGAGTTGTGACGATTAACGATGGTCAACCTGGAGAAGCTTCAATTTCAGTTGCATGTATGCACTGTACTGACGCACCTTGTATGGCTGTTTGTCCACCAGATTGTTTCTACCGTACTGAAGATGGCATAGTACTTCACAACAAAGATACCTGTATCGGTTGTGGTTACTGTTTCTATGCATGTCCATTTGGTGCACCGCAGTTCCCTAAAAAGACTGCATTTGGTAGCCGCGGTAAGATGGATAAATGTACTTTCTGTGCAGGTGGTCCTGAAGAGACACACTCTAGTGCAGAACGTAATAAGTACGGTGCGAACCGTATTGCCGAAGGTAAACTTCCTATGTGTGCCGAGCTTTGTGCAACTAAAGCACTGTTAGCCGGTGATGCTGGGGTGGTTTCTGATATCTACCGTCAACGTATGGCTGCTCGGGGTAATCCTGATGCCATCTGGGGTTACAACCCTAAAACCGGTGAGATGATTTAACCTAGAGCATGGGCTGCGAGTTTGCTCGCAGCCACACAAAGGAGTGACAATGTTAAACTTATCGTTAAACAAATCACTGTATAGTGTCATGGCTCTGTTAGTTCTAATCCTAGGACTTGGGTTAATGGCACCGAGCACATTTGCTGCTGATGATCAGTCAAGTAAGCAACAGGCGAGCATGAGCGATGCCGATATGTGGCGAGCAGTGAAAGCCGGTGAAGCAGGTGAAAGTACAGATAAACGGCTTGAGTCTAATGTGCTGATTAATGTTGCCGGGAACCAAGGGAAAATCGTACGCGATACTTATGTAAAGCCAGCGATTGTACTGTCTGTTTTAGGGGTGTTTGGTGCATTCTTGGTGTTCTATTTTGTTAATGGTCCATCAAAATTAAGTCATGGTTTCTCTGGCAAGATGGTTGAACGCTGGAGCAAAGCCGATATTTGGTTACATTGGGTGATGGCAATCGCTTGTTTAATCCTAATGGTAACAGGTATTTTCATTATGATAGGCCGCCACTTCTTGGCCCCCTATATTGGTGAAGGCTTATGGGCTGCAATCATTGCCTTTAGTAAGTTTGCTCATGATTGGTCAGGTATCGTATTTATCGTGTCTTGGCTATTATGTGTGATTAAGTGGATGCCGCTGCAAACCTTTAAGTTATATGACTTAAAATGGTTCTTAGTGGTGGGTGGTTATATTAACTTTGGTCCATTTAAAGGCAAGCACCCAGACAGTGGTTTTGCTAATGCTGGTGAGAAAATGTGGTTCTGGACACTGACAATCTTTGGTTTGTTTATCAGTGTTTCAGGGTTAATGCTTGTATTGCCAACACTTGAGTTACCAAGAGAAGCTTCGATGATAGCCTTGCTAGTCCATGGCGTCAGTGCAGTCATTCTAATCGCTTTTACTATTGTGCATATTTGGATGGCAACAGTACTCAGCGAAGGTGGTATGGAATGTATGGTTTCTGGCTACTGTGATGAAAACTGGGCAATTCAACACCATAATTTATGGTATGACGAAATCAAAGCTAACGGCACATTAAAGTATAAAGATTAATCGATGTTGATTAAGTTTTACCACTGATTATCTTTTAAAATAATGCGACTATAAAACACCTTTGTGATGTATTCATAAAGGTGTTTTTTTTATAAATGTTTAAAATCTTGACTAGTATAAATCTGTTACTTAACAAACAAATGTTAATGAAAAATAAAGGCTCGTTAACTAAGTATTAACCTGTTAATTTATAAAGAACTATTCTCATTTGTGACTATGGAAAAAGTGTGAATCCATAGACAAATTTGATCTAATTTCTTATAAAAAATTATTAATGTTGAAGACCTATCAATAAATCCTCTTGTCATTTCTTTTATATTAGCGCTGCAAAATAAATCACCCAAATTTGGGGATATTAATCGCTCAGTTAATTGGAACATTTTATTAACAATGGCCAGCGGTTAATTGCAATTCATTCGTTCAATATTTATGAAAGTGATTCTTTCATTGGGAGTAGATGATGAGTAAGCAACAGCCTGATCTAAACCGCAGATCTTTGCTGAAAGCACTCACTGTAGGTGGTACTGCTACTGCAGCTATCGCAGTGACTGGTGTAAGTGCTGCACAAGCAACTGAACACAGTGCGAGCAAGAAACAAATTAAGGGTTATCACGAGACTGCACATATCAGCAGTTACTACGATAGCTTACGCGGCTAAGTTAGGAGAAATAAGCGATGAAGTTAACTCGCAAGTCAACAACGGCACCTAAAGCTGCTAAGGCAAGCTTAGGTATTAACCGCCGTCAATTTATGAAGCAAGTAGGTATCACAACTGGTGGTATTGCTGCTGTTTCTATGCTTGGTACTGGCATGATGCGCCGTGCAGAAGCAAAAGATATCCCTCATGATACTCCAACAGAAATCAAACGTACGGTGTGTAGTGCATGTGCAGTAGGTTGTGGTATTTACGCTGAAGTTCAAAATGGTGTGTGGACAGGTCAAGAGCCTGCATTTGATCACCCATTTAACTCTGGTGGTCACTGTGCAAAAGGTGCAGCTATTCGCGAGCACGGTCATGGTGAAAAACGCTTAAAGTATCCAATGAAATTGGTTAACGGCAAGTGGAAGAAACTTTCTTGGGAACAAGCTTTCAACGAAGTTGGCGATAAAATGCTAGATATTCGTAAAGAGTCTGGTCCTGATTCACTTTACTTCATGGGTAGTGCTAAGTTCTCAAACGAAGGCTGCTACATGTACCGTAAATTTGCGGCAATGTGGGGCACGAACAACGTTGACCACTCTGCACGTATTTGTCACTCTACCACGGTAGCTGGTGTTGCAAACACTTGGGGCTACGGTGCGCAAACTAACTCTTTCAATGATATCCAGAATGCAAATGCAATCTTCTTCATCGGTTCAAACCCGGCTGAAGCGCATCCTGTTGCAATGCAGCATATCTTAAAAGCGAAAGAGAAGAACAACGCAAAGATTATCGTTGTTGACCCTCGTTTCTCACGTACTGCAGCGCACGCTGACCTACATTGTGGTCTACGTCCCGGTACTGATATTCCATTCATCTACGGTATGTTATGGCATATCTTCGAAAATGGCTGGGAAGATAAGACATTTATCAAAGAACGCGTATTCGAAATGGAGTCAATCCGTAGAGAAGCGAAGAAGTTCCCACCTAAAGTTACTGCCGACATCACTAGCTGTAGCGAAGAAGAAATTTATCAAGCTGCTAAGTTAATGGCAGAAAACCGTCCAGGTACTGTTATCTGGTGTATGGGTGGTACACAACACCACGTTGGTAACGCTAATACTCGTGCTTACAGTATCCTTCAGCTTGCCCTAGGTAACATGGGTGTTCAAGGTGGTGGTACTAACATCTTCCGTGGTCACGATAACGTACAGGGTGCAACTGACTTAGGTTTATTGTTTGATAACTTACCTGGTTACTACGGTCTAACTTCTGGCGCTTGGGCTCACTGGACTAACGTGTGGGATCTTGAGCTTGATTGGGTTAAGAATCGTTTTGACCAAAATGAATATTTAGGCCGTGTACCAATGAACACGCCTGGTATCCCTTGTTCACGTTGGCATGACGGTGTATTAGAAACGCCGGAAAAACTAGCGCAGAAAGACCGTGTACGCATGGGCTTCTTCTGGGGGCAATCTGTTAACACTGAAAGTCGTCAAAATGACGTACGTGAAGCGTTAGACAAGATGGACACCGTAGTTGTTGTGGATCCTTTCCCAACCATGGCAGGTGTTATGCACCGCCGTACTGATGGCGTATACCTATTGCCAGCTTGTACTCAGTTTGAAACTGAAGGTTCAGTATCTAACTCTGGTCGTTCACAGCAATGGCGTGAGAAAGTTGTTGACCCATTATTCGAGTCAAAAACTGACCTTGAAATCATGTACCGTTTATCGCAAAAGCTAGGTTTTGCTGAGCAATACACTAAGCGTATCGCGAAAGATGCAAACGACATGCTAGTGATTGAAGACGTAACACGTGAAATTAACCGTGGTATGTGGACAATCGGTATGACAGGCCAAAGCCCTGAGCGTATCAAGCAGCACACTCAAAACTGGGGTCTGTTTGATAACAAGACACTAGAAGCTCCAGGTGGCGCCGTTAGAGGTGAAACTTATGGTCTACCTTGGCCTTGTTGGGGTACACCAGAGCAGAAGCACCCTGGTACACAAATTCTGTATAACACAAACAAACACGTGAAAGATGGCGGTGGTAACTTCCGTGCACGTTACGGTGTTGAATATCAAGGTAAGAACTTATTAGCTGAAGGTAGCTTCTCTAAAGGTTCAGAACTGACTGATGGTTACCCAGAGTTTACCGCTGACATGCTTAAGCAATTAGGCTGGTGGGACGAGCTAACGGCAGAAGAGAAAGCCTCTGCTGAAGGTAAGAACTGGAAGACTGATATCTCTGGCGGTATTGTTCGTGTAGCAGTTGCTCACGGTTGTATCCCATTCGGTAACGCTAAAGCGCGTTGTATCGTTTGGAACTTCCCTGACCAAGTACCTGTTCACCGTGAGCCGTTATACACGCCACGTCGTGACCTAGTATCGAAGTACCCAACGTACGACGATATGCAAGTACACCGTCTACCAACACTTTATAAGACTATTCAAGACAATGACAACACAGACAAGTACCCACTTGCTATGACGTCTGGTCGTTTAGTTGAGTATGAAGGTGGTGGTGAAGAATCACGTTCTAACCCTTGGTTAGCAGAACTTCAACAGCACATGTTTGTAGAAATTAACCCTGCTGATGCAGCTGATCGCGGTATCCGTGACGGTGACACAGTGTGGTTAGAAGGTGCTGAAGGTGGTCGTATTAAGATCAAGGCTATGGTTACTCCACGCGTTAAGCCTGGTGTGACTTGGATGCCATACCACTTCGCGGGTGAAATGAGCGGTGAAAGCCTAGAGCCTAACTACCCAGAAGGTACAGTACCTTACATCATCGGTGAATCAGCGAATACTGCAATGACTTATGGTTACGACCCTGTAACCCAGATGCAAGAAACCAAGTCATCGCTTTGTCAAATTGAAAAAGCGTAATTGCAGTTTAAGCGAGGAGAATTGCCAAAATGGCTACAATGAAATTTTTATGTGATACCAAGCGCTGCATCGAATGTAACGGCTGTGTCACGGCATGTAAAAACGAGAATGACTCAGCATTACAATGGGGCATTCAACGTCGTCGCGTAGTAACAATCAATGACGGTAAACCAGGTGAGGCGTCAATTTCAGTTGCATGTATGCACTGTAGTGATGCGCCTTGCATGGCGGTATGTCCAGCTGATTGTTTCTACAAAACAGAAGATGGCATCGTACTTCACGACAAAGATACGTGTATCGGTTGTGGTTACTGCTTCTATGCATGCCCATTCGGCGCACCTCAGTTCCCACAAAAGTCAGTATTTGGCGGACGTGGCAAGATGGACAAGTGTACTTTCTGTGCTGGTGGCCCGGAAGATAACCACTCGTCTGCAGAGCGTAACAAGTACGGTGCGAACCGTGTTGCTGAAGGTAAGCTGCCATTATGTGCAGAGCTTTGTGCAACTAAGTCGCTGCTTGCTGGTGATGCTAGTGTGGTATCTGACATTTACCGTGAGCGTGTTGCTTCTCGTGGCTCTAACAAGGCGATTTGGGGTTAATCCTCAACCGCTAACGTTAGTCCAATAGTGTAACTAGGTGTTTGTGCTGTTTTGCAAACACCTAGTGACCTCAAAGGATGTAGCATGAAAAAAATCTTTATGATGTTAAGCGTTGCCGTTGCACTGATGTTCAGTGTAAACAGTTTCGCACATGAAGGGCATGATCATAATGCTCAAGAAACAGAACAGCAGATTTGGGCGCAATTAAAAGGTGGTGCTCAAGGTGTAACAACGTCAACAGGTCAAGCACATGAACAATTGATCAATGTGTATGACTTACGCGTATTTGAGTTACGTAGCGATATTCTAGCGCCTGCATTATTAGCCGCATTATTCGGCATGATCATCGTGTTTATTATCTTCATTAAATTGAATGGTATTTCAAAACTACACGGTGGCTTTTCAGGTAAGATGGTTTACCGTTGGTCAAAATTTGATGTTTCGATCCACTGGTTAGGTGCGATTCCATGTATGTTACTGATCCTAACGGGTTTAGTATTGCTTGGTGGCCGTTACTTCTTCCAGCCTTATATCGGTGACGGTGCTTGGGGGTCTTTGGTTAACGCTTCAAAGCTTATCCATGATTACATGGCAATACCATTCATGCTAGGTTGGGCATTAATGACGGTGCTTTGGGCGAAAAACCAAATGCCTAAAATGTACGACATTAAGTGGATGCTAGTGGTTGGTGGTTACTTAAACTTTGGTCCATTCAAAGGAAAGCACCCTGATGCAGGCTTTGCTAATGCTGGTGAGAAATTATGGTTCTGGGCATTTGCTCTATTTGGCCTAATTATTTCTGCTTCTGGCATGTTATTGTTGTTCCCTAACTTGTTTGAACCAAGCCGTACTCTGAGCTTGATTGCACTAGTACTTCACTCTGTGAGTGCCATTATTATTACTGCATTCTCAATCGTACATATCTTCATGGCAACAGTAATGTCTGAAGGTGGTATGGAGTGTATGGTAAGCGGCTATTGTGATGAAAACTGGGCAACTCAGCATCACAATCTTTGGTTCGATGAAATCAAAGACAACGGCACATTAAAATACAAAGATCAGTAAAGGTTTTACTTTGACTGAATTCAAAACACCTTGAGCATGGTTCAAGGTGTTTTGTTGTTTTAATTATATCGTCATGAATAAAGTTTAATTTTGTTATGTATGATATGTATATTAGTGATGCCTTGTTCACGGTTTGCTGATAAATACTTGTGTATGCTTGCGCGTCACTTGTTCGAATTGTCATTGCTTTTAGTTCAGGTCAAAAGCTTAAAAGTTTTTCGTTTTTATGTTTTGTTTATATTGGAGTATTGATGTCTTCTTCGATCGTCTTACCAGATAGTAAAATCATTACCCCGTATCAAGCTGATATCACAGTGCCTAATTGGATGGTGAGCTCACTTGAGCGAGTGATGCAGTATTTTGTAGATAAAAACTTAACGCTGGACACCATTTCTGTTGACCGAATGCCTAAGCCTGTAGAAGGCAAAAAGTATATGTTGTATGCGCATATCCCGTTTTGCCATACGCTTTGCTCATTCTGTACATTCCATCGATTCTTATTTAAAGAAGATAAAGCTCGTGAATATTTTGTTGCTCTGCGTAAAGAAATGCAGATGGCAAAAGATCTTGGCTACCGTTTTGAGTCTATGTATATCGGTGGTGGCACCACTACGGTACTTGAAGATGAGTTAGCACGCACAATCGAGCATGCTAAAACTTTATTCCCAGATATTAAAGAAGTGTCGTGTGAATCAGATCCAC
Source organism: Shewanella maritima (assembly GCF_043643735.1). Taxonomy (GTDB): domain Bacteria; phylum Pseudomonadota; class Gammaproteobacteria; order Enterobacterales; family Shewanellaceae; genus Shewanella; species Shewanella maritima_A. The sequence goes on along the minus strand of NZ_JBHZSM010000016.1, from coordinate 59,333 downwards.
AGCATTTAGCTAACCCAGAGTTTAAACAACTGAAAGGGTTGGTCGACCGTATGTCTATCGGCGTTCAAAGCTTCGACAACGGTATTTTGAAAATGACCGACCGCTTAGAAAAGTTCGGTACGGGTGAAGAAACCTTTGACCGCATTATGGCGGCAAAAGAATTATTCCCAATTATTAATGTCGATTTGATTTTTGGATTCCGAGGCCAAACGCCTGAGATTATCCAATCAGATTTAGACATGGCGTCTAAATTAGACCCACGCCAAATTACCACCTACCCACTGATGATCACCCATCAAACCCGTAAGAGTGTCAAAGGTAAGTTGGCTGCACCGCACGGTGAAATGATGGATCAATATAGACAGATCCTGAATACACTTATCGGACAATACAACCAACTATCTGGTTGGGCATTTGGTAAAGCCAACAATGAAGGCTTTGATGAATACGTTATTGATTACGATGAATACTTAGGTGTGGGTTCAGGTTCATTTAGTTTCTTGAATGACACCCTGTACGTAAACACCTTTAGCTTACGCAAATACCAAGAGCGTATTGCGCAAGGGCGCATGGCCGTTGAGCAGCAAAAACGTTATCAGTTAAAAGAAGTGATGCAGTATCGCTTCTTACTCGGTATGTTTTCTGGCCGTTTGTCGCGTAAGTATTTCCGTGACAATTTTAACGTTAATCTTGATACCGCATTGTTTAAAGAAATGGCCTCAATGAAGGCCATTGGTGCGATTAAAAATGACCCAAACAACCCTGATGATATTATCGTGACAGATAACGGTAAAATGATGGGCTTGGTTATGATGAAAGAATTTTATTCAGGCATGGATAACGTGCGCGCACAATTACGTAAGCCGCTAGCACAGCGTGATATGTAATCGTTATTGAAACTAAACACACCTAAAGGTGTGCAGATATTGAGCAAGCGGTAACCTATTTAGGTTGCCGTTTTTTTTGATTCACGTACCCTCACAATTGAGCCAACAGATTAAGGATTTCACCATGGCGAATATTTTACTCCTAGCCAATATCAATTGTGATCGAGTGCTGCAATTGGATAAGCCATTACAAACCGGTGGCCGGTTTCATTATCAAGATAATGGATTACGTTTAGGTGGTGGGGGAGCCAATACTGGCGTAGGACTCATCTGGGCGCAACATGATGTCGCGGTTGTCAGTCAGGTTGGAACAGATGACATTGGTGACTGGATCTTGGCTCAAGCGAGTACTTTAGGAATCGATTGCCGTCTGATGGAGCGTTATCAAGGTAATACTTGTGAAATGTTGCTGCTGATGACCCCTGATGGTGAGCGCACTATCATTCGCTCCCCCCGCCCTGAGTTTACTCTCACAAAACAACCCCAATGGTCACGCTGGGACGCGTTTTATATTAACAGTGAAGTGCTTAATCCACACTTTTGGATGCAACAGGCATTAAACGATAACCCTAACTGTTTAATTGTGGCGCAATTAGCAGTAGATGAGCGTAGCTTACCTTGCCATGTGTTGATTGCTTCTTTGACTGATATGCAAGGGCGGTGTGGTGATGATATTTGGGCGTATGGGCGAAAAATAGCGGGCGATAACTTACGTTATTTTGTCGTGACTGATGGCGAATGCGGCGCGATTGCTTATGACGGCGAGACCAGTGTTCATGTTGCTGCTGTTGAGGCACAAGTTGTTGATACAACGGGCGCTGGCGATGCCTATGCCGCAGGACTCATTAACGGTTTAGTCAGTCGTTGCGATATAGAGCAAGCTATGCAGCAAGCTGCAATATGGTCAGGCTTTGCTGTGGCAAGTCATAGCTCAATGCCAGGGGAAGAACTAAAACAATTTCTGGGTAAGGATGACTACGCTTAATATATTGAAAAATAAGGTTAGTGTGTCACTTTGTTGTCACAATGAGGCCGTATACTTGCCTCAATTCCTGTTGACTCAGTGTGTTTTTAGATCTCAGCCTTGCACCCCACAAGGCTATTTTTTTGCCTGCGTTTCACCAATCCCTACGTAATACTTAATTTCTAATTCTGTACTCATCTCTGCTGAGTGTAAAACTGTTACAATGACTTCAATGTTAGTTTGTTGAAATACTCTAGGTTTATGACTGTATCACTGAAATCCCACAATACTTTAGGCTTAGCACATCAATGCCAAGATTTGATTGTCATTAAAGATATGGCAAATTTAATCAAGGCTTGCCAGTCATTAGCCCAAACAGGCACACCAATGTTAGTGCTCAGTGGTGGTAGCAATATTGTTCTGACAGATGATTTCCAAGGTACAGTCATCAAAGTTGAAACGAAGGGAATAGACGTTACTCAAACACAAAACACAGTGTCCTTAACAGTACAAGCGGGTGAAAACTGGCACGAACTGGTGTGCTATTGCTTAGAAAATGACTATCACGGCTTAGAGAATTTGGCACTTATCCCAGGTTGTGTTGGGGCCGCTCCTATCCAGAATATTGGTGCTTACGGTGTGGAAATTAGTCAATTTTGCACGCGTGTGGATTATTTATGTTTGGAAACCTACCAACAAGTTTCGCTTACCAAGGCGCAATGTCAGTTTGGTTATCGTGACTCAGTGTTTAAACATGCGCTTAAAGGGAAAGCGATTATTACTGCGGTAACTTTTAACTTACCTAAACAGTGGCAACCTAACTTAAGTTATGGTCCTTTAACACATTTAGACATTAACACAGTGACAGCAAGACAGATATTTGATGCCGTTTGCCACACGAGGCAACAAAAACTCCCTAACCCTGATGAAATTGGCAATGTTGGCAGCTTTTTTAAAAACCCAATCATTGCAAAGCAGCAGTTTCATAAACTCAAGCAGCAATATCAAGATGTTGTTGGCTATCCTCAATCCAATGGGTTGGTAAAAGTTGCCGCAGGTTGGTTAATTGACCAAGCTGGCTTAAAAGGGATGACGATAAACAACGTTGGTGTTCACAGTAAGCAAGCGCTGGTGTTAGTTAACCATGGTGAGGCTAAGGGGGAGGAAATCTGCCAACTTGCACGTCACGTTATCGCTGTAGTAGAACAGAAGTTTTCAATTACATTAGAAGCTGAACCTCGTTTAATAGGCGCAACTGGAGAGATAACATTATGACCAATGAACATTGGGCGAGAAAACGCCAAATACTCGCACAGCTGAGTCACGATAAGTTTGTCTCTGGCGAAGCGATTGCGCAGCAGCTGCAGCTATCGAGAATGGCGGTTAATCAGCATATTGATGCCATGGGTGAGTACGGCATTGACATATTTTCAGTCAAGGGAAAAGGTTATCAACTCGCTGCGCCTATTTCACTTATCGAAGAGTCTCTATTATTAAAAGCAATTGATAAGCGCTGTTTCTACTTTAATGAGATTGATAGCACCAATGAATTCATGCTTAATCATGCCTCGGAATTAAGCGCGGGTGATATTTGTATTTCAGAGTATCAATCAAAAGGTCGCGGTCGCCGTGGTCGAACATGGCAATCACCTTACGGTCATCATTTGTATGCTTCCATGTTTTGGCGAACACATCTGCAACCACAGGCGCTCATGGGGCTAAGCTTAGTAGTGGGCTGTAGCTTGGTTAGTGCACTACAAGGACTAAAGGTGGAAGGGCTGGGTTTGAAATGGCCAAATGATGTTTACCTTGACGGGAGAAAGTTAGCGGGGATTTTAATTGAGTTAGGGCAACCTTCTGATTCACAGACACAAATTGTTGTGGGTTTTGGGATTAATATGAATATGCCGCTGGAGCAGGGTAATCTTATTGATCAGCCTTGGAGTGATTTATCCGGACGGTCTGGTATCGATAAAACTGACTTGATGGCCAACATCCATCAACAGTTACAGGACGACTTTGCCACTTTTGAAGCCAAAGGGCTGACCCCTTTTATTGAGCGATGGAATAACGCTGACTTATTTATCGGTAAGCCAGTTACTTTAAGCATGGCGCCTAATGAGGTGTCTGGTATATGCCAGGGCATAGACGAGCAAGGCGGCATTGTGATATCAACTGAAGCGGGCAATAAAGCTTATATTGGTGGTGAGATTAGCCTTCGCTCGACAACATAACCATTGTTGCTAGTGTTAGATTATTTGCGCAGTAGCACCTTCGACATTAGGTGATTATCACCCTTTTTTAGTATTAGGTGTGCACGTTCGCGGGTGGGTTGAATATTTAACTTCAAGTTTGGGCCATTAATGGTGTCCCAGATATTAGCTGCAATGGCGTTTGCTTCAGTATCAGTCAATTTTGAGTAATGGTGGAAGTACGACTTAGGGTCACTGAAAGCCCCTTGCCTAAATTGTAGAAAGCGCTGCTTATACCACTTTTTTAATAACGACTCATCAGCATCTACATAAATTGAGAAATCGACGAAGTCAGATACAAACGGCGATTGCGAGTTGACTAATGTATCTGTACCGGTTTGCAGTACATTTAACCCTTCCAAAATAAGAATATCGGGTTGTCTGATAGGTTGGTACTCATTATGGCGACGATCGTAGGTGACATGAGAGTAAAGCGGTGCCAGCACTTCTTCTTCACCAGCCTTAACTGCAGAAATGAAGTCACTGAGTAACTTAGCATCATAACTTTCAGGAAAACCTTTACGCTGCATCAAGCCTTTACGTTTTAAGTCTGCAAGCGGGTATAAAAAACCATCTGTCGTGACTAACTCGACTTTAGGGTGCTCAGGCCATTGTTGAAGTAATGTCTGCAAAATACGTGCAGTGGTACTTTTACCTACTGCTACGCTGCCAGAAATACTAATGATATAAGGGCCACGGCTGACGCTTCTGTCGAGAAACTTATCAAGCACTGCACTGCGCTGTTGACGAGAACCCACGATTAAATTCAATAGTCGGCTTAATGGAAGGTAAATGTCGGTGACTTCATCAAGAGAAAGGCGCTCATTCATACCGCGTAACCCAGCTAACTCAGCCTCATTTAACGTGAGTGGTACAGACTTTCGCAATTCAGCCCATTGCTCACGGAGAAATGAATAGTACAAAGCTTGTTGTAAATGGTTACTGGTATTCATGCTAATTCCTTTACTTGAGCAGGCACAGTACACCAACAACTTAAGGCTCACAACAAGTTGTCATTGAAATCTGACACCTTGCGACAATTTTGTGCAGAAATCAGACTATGCAGGGCTTGTAAGGGTAAAAAAACGTCGTTTGACACATTTTTTGCATTTTTTTCAAGTTTTAGGTTGCACTTATGGTCACATTTACCTAATATCCGTTTCCGAAATGAAATGCCGGTATAGCTCAGTTGGTAGAGCAACTGACTTGTAATCAGTAGGTCCCGAGTTCGACTCTTGGTGCCGGCACCATTTTGCTGGAGGGGTTCCCGAGTGGCCAAAGGGATCAGACTGTAAATCTGACGGCTCAGCCTTCGAAGGTTCGAATCCTTCTCCCTCCACCATTTTTAAAGGCAATTAAGTAGCCTTAGCAGGTTCCGCGGATGTCGTATAATGGTATTACTCCAGCCTTCCAAGCTGATAACGCGGGTTCGATTCCCGCCATCCGCTCCAATTTGCTGACTAGATTAAATAAAACTTTAATCTGACCAGCACCTTTACTGTTATATGCTAAGCTTAATTTCCAAAAACTTAATTGATTCGGTGTCATTTTATGCATCGGATTTTTTCTATATCTGTTTGCACTACCCAGATCCTGGATTGAGGCGATATCATGGCAAAAGAAAAATTTGAACGTAGTAAGCCGCACGTAAACGTGGGCACAATTGGTCACGTTGACCATGGTAAAACTACTCTAACAGCGGCTATCTCTGCAGTATTGACTAAAGCATACGGCGGTGAGACTAAAGATTTCGCACAAATCGATAACGCTCCAGAAGAGCGTGAGCGTGGTATTACAATTAATACTTCTCACATCGAATATGACACTCCAACTCGTCACTACGCACACGTAGACTGCCCAGGTCACGCGGATTATGTTAAAAACATGATTACTGGTGCTGCACAGATGGACGGCGCAATCTTAGTAGTAGCAGCGACTGATGGCCCAATGCCACAGACTCGTGAGCACATCCTACTTTCACGTCAGGTTGGTGTACCTTTCATCATCGTATTCATGAACAAATGTGACATGGTTGACGATGAAGAGCTACTTGAGCTTGTAGAAATGGAAGTTCGTGAACTTCTATCTGAGTATGACTTCCCAGGTGATGACTTACCAGTAATCCAAGGTTCTGCACTTAAAGCCCTAGAAGGTGAAGCAGATTGGGAAGCTAAAGTAATCGAACTAGCAGAAGCTTTAGATACTTATATCCCAGAGCCAGAGCGTGACATCGATAAGCCTTTCCTACTACCAATTGAAGACGTATTCTCAATTCAAGGTCGTGGTACAGTAGTAACAGGTCGTGTTGAGCGTGGTATTATCACAGTAGGTGACGATGTAGAAATCGTTGGTATCAAAGACACGACAACTACAACTTGTACAGGTGTAGAAATGTTCCGTAAGCTGCTTGACGAAGGTCGTGCAGGTGAGAACTGTGGTGTACTACTACGTGGTACTAAGCGTGATGAAGTTGAGCGTGGTCAAGTATTGGCTAAGCCAGGAACAATCACTCCTCACACAACTTTCGAATCAGAAGTATACGTACTTTCGAAAGATGAAGGTGGTCGTCACACTCCTTTCTTCAAAGGTTACCGTCCACAGTTCTACTTCCGTACAACTGACGTAACAGGTACTATCGAGCTTCCAGAAGGCGTAGAAATGGTAATGCCAGGTGACAACATCAAGATGGTTGTTACACTAATTTACCCAATCGCGATGGATGACGGTTTACGTTTCGCTATCCGTGAAGGTGGCCGTACAGTTGGTGCTGGTGTTGTAGCTAAAATCATCGCTTAATAGCTGATTTAGAGACACATCCTAAAAAGGAAGCTTCGGCTTCCTTTTTTGTTTAGTCAAAATTACAAATAAAATTCGGTTTTTCGTGAAATTGTTGGTTTAAAAAAGCCATGTTGTATTGCGAATAAAGCTGAATAAGAATACAATCTATGGCCGATTTTTGACCCTGTGCGGCAGCGCATACTACAACCACCTTTGTATTGTAGTGAAAGTGCACATTTTAAAATAAGCTCAGGTCGTAGTAAGTAACGGAAATAACCGATGACAACAAATACTGAAAACCAGGGAAGCTCTCTGGATCTTGTTAAGTGGGGCATAGCGGTAGTTCTGATCGCAGCAGCAGTTATTGGTAACCAATATTTTGGTGAAGCCAGCGTTGTTGCTCGTGCAGCCGGCGTAATTGTCGCATTTGCGATTGCAGCATTCATTGCTTCGCAAACTGTAAAAGGCAAAGAAGCATTAATCTTTGCCAAAGAATCGCATATTGAAGTGCGCAAAGTGGTATGGCCTACACGCCAAGAAGCACTTAACACAACATTTATCGTACTAGCGGCAACAGCTATTGTTGGTCTTATCCTATGGGGATTAGATGGCATCTTGTTGCGCGTAGTCAATTTCATCACCGGTGTATAGGCATTAAAAATGACTGAAGCTACTGAAGCGAAAAAAAGATGGTATGTGATCCAAGCATTCTCTGGCTATGAAGGTCGTGTTTGTAAGACGCTGCTTGAGCATATCAAAATGCACAGCATGGAAGACTACTTTGGTGAAGTATTAGTACCGACTGAAGAAGTGGTTGAAATGCGAGCGGGTCAACGCCGTAAAAGTGAGCGTAAGTTCTTCCCAGGCTATGTATTAGTCCAAATGGAAATGAACGATGACAGCTGGCACTTAGTGAAAAGCATTCCACGTGTGATGGGCTTTATTGGCGGTACTTCTGACCGTCCAGCGCCTATTTCAGACAAAGAAGCAAATGCTATTTTACAACGTCTACAAGAAACTACTGAGTCTCCAACACATCGCGTGATGTTTGAGCCTGGAGAGATTGTTCGCGTATGTGATGGTCCTTTCGCTGACTTCAATGGCACCATTGAAGAAGTTGATTATGATAAGAACCGCGTTAAGGTTTCTGTGATGATCTTCGGTCGTTCTACACCAGTAGAGCTAGATTTTGGTCAAATTGAAAAAAGCTGATTAAAATAAAAGCAAATTTAAGATTGTTTGCGGGTGTGGATTTCTGTATAATCCGCACCCGTTGTTTTCAGGGGAGCGAGTCGGCATAGGGCTGATTAGCGTTTGAACCCAAATAGAGGAAATGTCGACATGGCAAAGAAAATTGAAGCTTATATTAAGCTACAAGTAGCAGCCGGTGCTGCAAACCCGTCTCCACCAGTAGGTCCAGCTTTGGGTCAAAAAGGTGTGAACATCATGGAATTCTGTAAAGCATTCAACGCTCGTACTGAAAAGTTCGACAAAGGTATGCCAATTCCAGTTGTTATCACTGTATACAACGACCGTTCTTTCACTTTCGAAACTAAAACGCCACCTGCGTCATTCTTACTGCTTAAAGCAGCAGGTCTGAAGTCTGGTTCTGGCCGTCCAAATACTGAGAAAGTTGGAACTATCAAGCGCAGCGCAGTTCAGGAAATTGCTGAAACTAAAGCCGCTGATATGACTGGTGCTGATGTTGAAGCGATGATGCGTTCAATTGAAGGTACTGCACGTTCAATGGGTTTGGTAGTAGAGGACTAATATAATGGCAAAGCTAACTAAGCGCATGCGCGTAATCCGCGAAAAAGTAGAAGCTACTAAAAGCTACGAAATGAACGAAGCTGTTGCTCTACTTAAAGAATTAGCAACTGCTAAATTCGTTGAGAGTGTTGACGTTGCCGTTAACCTAGGTATCGATCCTCGTAAATCTGACCAAAACGTACGTGGTGCTACTGTACTACCACACGGTACTGGTCGTGACATCCGCGTTGCGGTATTCACACAAGGTGCAAACGCTGAAGCTGCGAAAGAAGCTGGCGCTGAACTTGTAGGTATGGACGATCTAGCTGCTCAAGTAAAAGCTGGCGAAATGAACTTCGACGTAGTTATCGCATCTCCAGATGCAATGCGCGTTGTTGGTCAATTAGGTCAAGTATTAGGCCCACGTGGTTTAATGCCTAACCCTAAAACTGGTACTGTAACGCCTAACGTTGCAGAAGCAGTTAAGAATGCTAAAGCTGGTCAAGTTCGTTACCGTAACGACAAGAACGGTATTATCCACACTACTATCGGTAAAGTGGATTTCACTGCTGAACAGTTAAAAGAAAACTTGGAAGCATTAGTTGCTGCACTTAAGAAGGCTAAGCCTGCTGCAGCAAAAGGTGTTTACCTGAAGAAAGTTAGCATCTCTACCACTATGGGTGCAGGTGTTGCTGTCGACCAAGCTTCTTTAACTGAGCTTAAGTAATATACAAAGCGTGCGTATTAGCGTATAATGCGCGCACTTTGTGGGTTGAAGCTGGCAAGTGATGACAAAATCATCAAATGCTAGCTTCCGTCCAAGACCGCAGGTGTATATCAAAAGATACACTTAATTTCCTGCGTAGACGGTGTCAGACCCCCAGAAAGAATTTTATTCTGCTGGAAATCTGCACCGTAAGTAGCTAAATACATGAGTATTTAGTTGGTTAATACTAGGGATAGCCCTAGGTAGAATCCAGGAGTAAAGCCAATGGCATTAAGACTCGAAGACAAAAAGGCAATTGTTGCTGAAGTCAACGAAGCTGCCAAAGGTGCACTTTCTGCAGTTGTTGCCGATTCACGCGGTGTAACTGTAGGCGCTATGACTGCTCTACGTAAAGCAGCTCGCGAAAATGGTGTATACGTACGTGTTGTACGTAACACACTTGCTCGCCGTGCTGTTGAAGGTACTGATTTTGAGTGCCTTGTAGAAACATTCACTGGCCCAACTTTAATTGCATTCTCAAATGAGCACCCAGGTGCCGCAGCACGTCTACTTAAAGACTTTGCTGGTGAGCAAGAGCAGTTTGAAGTTAAAGGTGCAGCATTTGAAGGGGAACTAATCCCTGCAGCTGATATTGATCGTTTAGCGAAACTACCAACTTACGACGAAGCACTAGCTCAGTTAATGATGACTATGAAAGAGGCATCTGCTGGCAAGTTCGTACGTACTTTGGCTGCCCTACGCGATCAGAAAGAAGCAGCTTAATTTTTCATTAGCCGCTTAAATTAATTGAATTCAGAACAATAGGAAATATTTCTAATGTCTATCACTAAAGATCAAATCTTAGAAGCCTTTGCAGAAATGTCTGTAATGGAAGTTGTTGAACTAATCGAAGCAATGGAAGAGAAATTCGGTGTTTCTGCTGCCGCTGCTGCTGTAGCTGTTGGCGGTGACGCTGGCGCTGCTGCTGCTGAGCAAACCGAATTTGACGTTGTTATGACTTCATTCGGTGCTAACAAAGTTGCTGTTATTAAAGCACTACGTGGCGCTACAGGTCTTGGCCTGAAAGAAGCTAAAGGTATGGCTGAATCTGCTCCAGTAGCAGTTAAAGAAGCTATCTCTAAAGAAGAAGCTGAAGCACTTAAAGCAGATCTAGAAGCTGCCGGCGCTGAAGTTGAACTTAAGTAAGCTATACTAAATAGCTTGCATCACCCAAGCAATTGGGTGAGGGCTGACGGTTTTTTAACCGTCGGCCTTTTTTGCGCTTTAGGCGCAGGCGATTTTTTTTCACCGTTTATCGCCATTTTTAGCAGTCCCTAGCAGAGATTACTGGTTAGGTTCTTGCATCAACGGTGATGGGCAAACGTGCTGATTTAATAAATATTATTTCAGTCTTGGTCATATCATGTAAGCAGAGGAAACCCATGGTTTACTCCTATTCTGAAAAGAAGCGTATTCGCAAAGACTTTGGTAAGCGTCCAAAAGTATTGGATATCCCTTATTTATTGTCGATCCAGTTAGACTCTTTTAAGAAGTTCACCGATCAAGACCCTACGGGTGAGCGTGGCTTAGAAGCCGCATTCCGTAGCGTTTTTCCTATCAAGAGCTTTTCTGGCTATAGTGAGCTGCAATATGTCAGCTACAAGCTAGGTGAGCCAGTTTTTGATGTGAAAGAATGTCAGATCCGCGGTGTTACCTATTCAGCGCCATTGCGCGTAAAACTACGCATGGTACTGTTTGACCGTGAAGCTGCTGCTGGTACTGTAAAAGATATCAAAGAACAAGAAGTCTATATGGGTGATATCCCATTAATGACTGATAATGGTACTTTTGTTATCAATGGTACTGAGCGTGTAATTGTATCTCAGTTACACCGTAGTCCGGGTGTATTCTTCGATCACGACCGTGGTAAAACCCACTCGTCAGGTAAAGTACTGTATAACGCACGTATTATTCCTTACCGTGGTTCATGGCTTGATTTCGAATTTGATCCAAAAGATGCACTATTTGTCCGTATTGACCGTCGCCGTAAATTACCTGCGACTATCATTCTGCGTGCATTGGAATACTCGACTCAAGATATTCTAGACTTATTCTTCGAACGTACTGAGTTCAAGATTAAGAAAGATTCTTTAGTGATGAAGTTGCTTCCTGATCGTCTACGTGGCGAAACAGCGAGCTATGACATTAAAGATGCTGAAGGTAATGGTATTGTTGAAGCGGGTCGTCGCATTACTGCACGTCACATCCGTCAACTTGAGAAAACCAATACAACTGAGCTTGAAGTACCAGTTGATTACATTGTGGGCAAATTTGCTGCACAAGATTACATCGACGAGGACACAGGTGAAGTTCTTATCTCAGCAAATAGCGAAATCTCACTTGAAGATTTAGCTAAGCTATCTCTAGCAGGCATCAAAGCCATTGATACTTTATTCATCAATGACCTTGACCATGGTGCTTACATCGCTGACACATTACGCATTGATTCAACAACTAACCGCTTAGAAGCATTAGTTGAAATCTATCGTATGATGCGTCCGGGCGAGCCACCAACCAAGGATGCCGCAGAAGGTTTATTCCAAAACCTATTCTTCAGCGATGAGCGTTATGACCTGTCTAAAGTCGGTCGTATGAAGTTCAACCGTCGTCTTGAAATGTCAGAAGACGAAGGTGCAGGCATATTGTCTAAAGAAGACATTGTTGCTGTAATGAAGAAAATCATTGAAATCCGCAATGGTTTCGACGAAGTCGATGATATCGACCACTTAGGTAACCGTCGTATCCGTAGTGTGGGTGAAATGGCTGAAAACCAATTCCGTGTTGGTTTAGTACGTGTTGAACGTGCTGTTCGTGAGCGTCTATCTCTAGGCGACTTAAACGAATTGATGCCACAAGATCTGATTAACGCGAAGCCAATTTCTGCAGCAGTGAAAGAATTCTTCGGTTCTTCACAGCTTTCTCAGTTCATGGACCAAAACAACCCGCTATCAGAAGTGACGCATAAGCGTCGTATTTCTGCATTAGGCCCAGGTGGTTTGACACGTGAACGTGCTGGCTTCGAAGTACGTGACGTACACCCGACTCACTATGGTCGTCTATGTCCGATTGAAACGCCAGAGGGACCAAACATTGGTCTAATTAACTCGTTGGCAAGTTTCGCACGTACTAACTCATATGGTTTCCTTGAAACACCTTACCGTAAGGTAGTTGATGGTGTGGTTACTGATGAAGTTGAATACTTATCAGCAATCGAGGAAGGCCGCTATGTGATCGCTCAGGCGAACGTGGAAGTTGATAACAACGACCTTATTATTGAAGAGCAAGTTGCTTGTCGTCATAAAGGTGAATCTACCTTTATGCGTGCAGCTGACATTCAGTACATGGACGTGTCGCCACAACAGATTATTTCTGTTGCAGCATCATTAATTCCGTTCCTAGAACACGATGATGCTAACCGTGCATTGATGGGTGCGAACATGCAACGTCAAGCAGTACCAACCCTAAATGCTGAGAAGCCATTAGTGGGTACCGGTATTGAGCGTGCATTGGCTGTTGACTCTGGTGTAGTTGTTGCTGCTAAACGTGGTGGTGTAGTTGATTACGTTGACGCTAGTCGCATCGTAGTGAAAGTAAATGAAGATGAACTGACTCCTGGTGAAGCAGGTATCGACATTTACAACCTAACTAAATACACCCGCTCGAACCAAAACACCTGTATCAACCAACGTCCACGTTGTTTCGTTGGTGAGCCAGTGGTTCGTGGTGATGTACTTGCTGACGGTCCTTCAACTGACTTAGGTGATTTGGCACTTGGCCAAAACATGCGTATCGCATTCATGCCTTGGAACGGTTACAACTTTGAGGATTCGATCCTTATTTCTGAGCGCGTAGCGCAAGAAGACCGTTTCACGACTATTCACATTCAAGAATTATCATGTATTGCGCGTGATACTAAGCTTGGTAGTGAAGAAATCACGGCTGATATTCCAAACGTAGGTGAATCTGCACTGTCTAAACTAGATGAGTCAGGTATCGTTTACATTGGTGCAGAAGTGAAGGGTGGCGATATTCTAGTAGGTAAAGTAACACCTAAGGGTGAAACTCAGCTTACACCAGAAGAGAAACTACTCCGTGCAATCTTCGGTGAGAAAGCGTCTGACGTTAAAGACAGTTCGCTACGTGTACCTAACTCTGTTAAAGGTACCATCATCGACGTTCAAGTCTTCACCCGTGATGGTGTTGAAAAAGACAAGCGCGCATTAGAAATTGAAGAAATGCACGTTAGCCAAGCTCGTAAAGACTTAGGCGAAGAGTTCAAGATCCTTGAAGAAGGTGTCTTAAACCGTGCACGTAACTTGTTATTATCTGCTGGTTTCTCTGAAGCAAAACTTGCTGAGATCCCACGTAAAGACGTATTAATTCAAGTTATTGACGACGAAAAGAAACAAACTGAACTTGAACAGTTAGCTGAACAGCACGAAGAGCTAAAAGCTGACTTTGATAAGAAGTTTGAAATCAAGCGTCGCAAGATCACTCAAGGTGATGACTTAGCACCAGGTGTACTGAAAATTGTTAAGGTTTACTTAGCGGTTAAACGTACTATCCAACCAGGTGATAAGATGGCGGGTCGTCATGGTAACAAAGGTGTTATCTCGAAGATCTGTCCAATTGAAGATATGCCATATGATGAAACAGGTAACCCTGTTGATATCGTACTTAACCCACTGGGTGTACCATCGCGTATGAACATTGGTCAGGTATTAGAAGTTCACATGGGCGCAGCAGCGAAAGGCATCGGTAATCGTATTACTGAAATGCTAGAAGAGCAGCGTGAATTGGCAGAACTTCGTGGCTATATCAAACAAGTTTATGAGTTAGGTGATGAAATTCAACAGAAAGTTGACATCGACTCATTCTCTGATGATGAAGTTGTACGCCTTGCTAAACACCTCAAAACTGGTTTGCCAATCGCAACACCAGCATTTGATGGCGCGAAAGAGAAAGAGATCAAGCAAATGCTTGAACTTGCAGGCTTACCAACATCTGGCCAGTTAACATTATGTGACGGCCGTACCGGTAACGAATTTGAGCGTAAAGTAACTGTTGGTTACATGTATATGCTTAAACTGAACCACTTAGTTGATGACAAGATGCACGCCCGTTCTACCGGTTCGTACAGCTTAGTTACTCAGCAGCCATTGGGCGGTAAAGCTCAATTCGGTGGTCAGCGTTTCGGTGAGATGGAAGTCTGGGCACTTGAAGCATACGGTGCCGCTTATACTCTTCAAGAAATGCTAACAGTTAAGTCAGATGACGTTAACGGTCGTACTCAGATGTATAAGAACATCGTCGACGGTAACCATCAGATGCAACCTGGCATGCCAGAGTCCTTCAACGTATTGCTGAAGGAGATCCGTTCACTGGGTATTAATATCGAGTTGGATCAAGAGTAAGCATCGCTCTTAAGCAATGTTTGGTAACCTAACGGTGCTTTGCCCGTGCAAAGCACCTGGTTTAACTCCTTCAGGAGAGAAACGTGAAAGACTTATTAAAGTTTCTTAAACAGCAAAGTAAGACTGAAGAATTTAACGGTATTAAAATTGGTTTGGCTTCGCCTGACCTAATCCGTTCTTGGTCTTTTGGTGAAGTTAAAAAGCCAGAAACCATTAACTACCGTACTTTCAAACCTGAGCGTGAAGGTTTGTTCTGTGCGCGTATCTTTGGTCCTGTAAAAGATTACGAATGTTTGTGTGGTAAATACAAACGTCTTAAGCACCGTGGTGTGATTTGTGAAAAGTGTGGTGTAGAAGTTACCCAGACTAAAGTACGTCGTGAGCGTATGGGTCACATTGAACTGGCTAGCCCAGTTGCCCACATCTGGTTCTTGAAATCACTTCCGTCTCGTATCGGCTTAATGCTGGATATGACATTACGTGATATTGAACGCGTACTGTACTTTGAATCATTTGTTGTGATCGAGCCAGGCATGACCTCGCTTGAGCGCGGACAAATGCTAACGGAAGAAACCTACTTAGACGCCTTAGAAGAGTACGGTGATGAGTTTGAAGCTAAAATGGGTGCTGAAGCCGTTTTAGAATTACTTCGTGCAATCGATTTAGAAGAACAAATCGAGCAAATGCGTGAAGAGTTACCTTCAATTAACTCTGAAACTCGTCGTAAGAAAGTGACTAAGCGTCTGAAACTGATGGAAGCATTCTACACTTCTGGCAACAAGCCAGAATGGATGATCCTGAAAGTTTTACCGGTTCTGCCACCTGATTTACGTCCACTAGTACCACTAGATGGCGGTCGTTTTGCTACGTCTGATTTGAACGACTTATACCGTCGTGTGATCAACCGTAACAATCGTCTAAAACGTCTATTAGACCTAGCTGCACCAGATATCATCGTACGTAACGAAAAGCGTATGTTACAAGAGTCTGTTGATGCGCTATTAGATAACGGTCGTCGTGGTCGTGCTATTACAGGTTCAAACAAGCGTCCTCTGAAATCTCTTGCTGATATGATCAAGGGTAAGCAAGGTCGTTTCCGTCAGAACCTTCTTGGTAAACGTGTTGACTATTCAGGTCGTTCGGTAATTACCGTAGGTCCTACTTTACGTTTACATCAGTGTGGTCTTCCTAAGAAGATGGCGCTTGAGTTATTCAAACCATTTATCTATGGCAAATTAGAAGGTCGTGGTCTTGCTACGACAATTAAAGCTGCTAAGAAAATGGTTGAGCGTGAGCAAGCTGAAGTATGGGATGTGTTAGACGAAGTTATTCGTGAACACCCAGTGATGCTTAACCGTGCACCAACACTTCACAGACTGGGTATTCAAGCATTTGAGCCAGTACTGATTGAAGGTAAAGCAATCCAACTGCATCCGTTAGTTTGTGCGGCGTATAACGCTGACTTCGACGGTGACCAAATGGCGGTACACGTACCATTAACACTTGAAGCTCAACTTGAAGCTCGTGCGTTGATGATGTCTACCAATAACATTTTGTCACCTGCAAACGGTGAGCCGGTAATTACTCCGTCTCAAGACGTTGTATTGGGTCTGTACTACACTAGCCGTGAATGTGTTAACGGTAAAGGTGAAGGCATGGCATTTGCTTCTGTTGCTGAAGTTGAAAAAGCTTACGCAACCGGTGCAGCTGAGCTACACGCACGTATTAAAGTACGTATCACAGAGTACAGCATCGACGCAGATGGCGAGAAGGTTGCTTCTAACCGTATCGTAGATACGACAGTGGGCCGTGCATTGTTATCGCTTATCTTACCTGAAGGTCTATCTTTCGACCTTGTTAACCAAAACATGGGTAAGAAGCAGATCTCGAAACTATTGAACACCTGTTATCGTCAACTAGGTCTTAAAGATACTGTTATCTTTGCTGACCAATTGATGTACACCGGTTTCCGTTTTGCGACTATCTCTGGTGCTTCTGTCGGTATTAACGACATGGAAATTCCAGCTGAGAAGTACACCCTTGTTGCTGATGCAGAAGCTGAAGTTCGCGAAATTCAAGAGCAGTTCCAATCTGGTCTTGTAACCGCAGGTGAACGCTACAACAAAGTGATCGATATCTGGGCAAGTGCGAACGAAAAAGTTTCAAAAGCAATGATGGATAACCTGTCTACTGAGACAGTAATTAACCGTGATGGCGAAGAAGAGAAACAAGCATCGTTCAACAGCATTTACATGATGGCCGACTCAGGCGCTCGTGGTAGTGCTGCACAGATTCGTCAGCTAGCGGGTATGCGTGGTCTGATGGCTAAGCCAGATGGCTCTATCATCGAAACGCCAATTGTGGCGAACTTCCGTGAAGGTCTAAACGTACTTCAGTACTTTATTTCTACTCACGGTGCGCGTAAAGGTCTTGCCGATACCGCATTGAAGACTGCGAACTCTGGTTACTTAACCCGTCGTCTAGTAGACGTTGCACAAGACTTAGTTGTTATTGAAGACGACTGTGGTGTTGAGCATGGTTTGACAATGAAGCCACTTATTGAAGGTGGTGATGTTGTTGAGCCATTACGTGAACGTGTATTGGGCCGTGTTGTTGCTCAAGACGTGCTTAAGCCTGGTACTGAAGAAGTACTTGCGCCACGTAACACACTGCTTGACGAAAAATGGTGTGACAAGCTTGAAGAAAACAGTGTCGATGAAGTTATCGTACGTAGCGTAATTACTTGTGAAACAGACTTTGGTGTGTGTTCTAAGTGTTACGGTCGTGACTTGGCACGTGGTCATATTATTAACCACGGCGAAGCAATTGGTGTTGTTGCTGCTCAATCTATTGGTGAGCCAGGTACACAGCTTACCATGCGTACCTTCCATATTGGTGGTGCTGCTTCGAGAGCGTCTGCTGAAAACAACGTTCAAGTTAAGAATGCAGGTTCATTGAAGCTGCATAATGCTAAGCATGTTACAAACATCGAAGGTAAGTTGGTTATTGTTTCTCGTTCTTCTGAATTAGCCATCATCGATGAGCTAGGTCGTGAGAAAGAGCGTTATAAAGTACCTTACGGTACTGTGCTTGAGAAGAAAGAAGATGATCAACTTTCAGCTGGCGAAATCATCGCTAACTGGGATCCACATACTCACCCAATTATCTCTGAGGTAGCGGGTAGTGTTAAATTTGTGGACATGATTGAAGGCGTAACCATGACTCGTCAAACTGATGAGTTAACAGGTCTTTCTTCTGTTGTTGTACTTGACGTAGGTGCACGTACTTCAGCGGGTAAAGAAATGCGTCCTGCAATTCGTCTAGTTGATGCTGACGGTAATGACTTAATGATCCCTGGAACTGATATTCCAGCTCAGTACTTCTTACCTGGTAACGCGATTGTTTCTAAAGACGATAACGCACAAATCAACGTTGGTGATACGTTAGCACGTATTCCGCAAGAGTCTTCGAAGACTCGCGATATTACCGGTGGTCTACCACGCGTAGCTGACTTGTTCGAAGCGCGTAAGCCAAAAGAGCCTGCAATTCTTGCAGAAATCTCAGGTACTATCTCGTTTGGTAAAGAGACAAAAGGTAAGCGTCGTCTAGTGATCACTCCAGCTGATGGCGGCGATCACTATGAAGAGATGATTCCTAAGTGGCGTAACCTAAACGTGTTCGAAGGTGAAAAAGTTGAACGCGGTGAAGTTATTGCTGATGGACCAGAAGCAGCGCATGACATCTTACGTCTTCGCGGCATCCACCATGTTGCAAACTACATTGTGAACGAAGTTCAAGATGTATACCGTCTACAGGGTGTAAAGATCAACGATAAGCATATCGAAGTGATCATCCGTCAGATGCTACGTAAGTGTATTATCGAAAATGCTGGTGATACTGAGTTCCTTGAAGGTGAACAAGCTGAAGTTTCACGCGTTAAGATTGCAAA
This sequence comes from Shewanella maritima, assembly GCF_043643735.1. Lineage (GTDB taxonomy): Bacteria > Pseudomonadota > Gammaproteobacteria > Enterobacterales > Shewanellaceae > Shewanella > Shewanella maritima_A. The sequence continues at coordinate 40,574 of NZ_JBHZSM010000016.1, read as the reverse complement.
CCGTGAGCTAGAAGCTCAAGGTAAGCAGCCTGCAACGTTTGAACGTGAATTACTGGGTATTACCAAAGCTTCTTTGGCAACCGAGTCATTTATTTCTGCTGCATCGTTCCAGGAAACGACTCGCGTATTAACCGAAGCTGCTGTTGGCGGTAAGAGCGATCAATTACGTGGCCTGAAAGAAAACGTAATTGTAGGTCGTCTAATCCCAGCGGGTACTGGTTATGCATATCACAAGAATCGCAACGAGGAACGTGCAAAAGGCACTGACCAAGTTGAGGCTCCAACTGTGACAGCAAGTGAAGCTGAGCAGAACCTTGCAGATCTCTTAAATTTGGCTGGTAGCCAAGATTAAGTGATCAAAATGTGAAAAAAAGGCGCCTTTGGCGCCTTTTTTTATGTTATTTCGATCAAAAGTTGTCTATTTCTTGACAGGCAGGCATTACCTTTCTAAAATTCCGCGTCCCACTATTGTGGGATATAGATTTTTCACACCTAATTGTTGAGATATTCAACTGTCGGAGCTATACATGGCAACTGTAAACCAGTTGGTACGTAAGCCACGCTCGCCACAAGTCAAAAAGACTAATGTGCCAGCGTTGAACTCGTGCCCACAAAAACGTGGTGTTTGTACTCGCGTGTACACTACAACACCTAAAAAACCTAACTCTGCACTACGTAAAGTAGCTCGTGTGCGTCTAACTAACGGTTTCGAAGTAACTTCGTACATCGGTGGTGAAGGCCATAACTTGCAAGAACATAGTGTAATCCTAATCCGTGGTGGTCGTGTTAAAGACTTGCCTGGTGTGCGTTACCACACTGTTCGTGGCGCATTAGACTGTGCTGGTGTGACTACTCGTCGCCAAGGCCGCTCTAAGTACGGTGCTAAGCGTCCTAAGTCTTAACGTATCCCGTTAAAGTAAGGCCAAGCTAAATAAATTGACATTCCAGTTTTGGAAATACCTGAAGCATACGGAGAATTGATATGCCAAGACGTCGCGTTGTAGGACAACGTAAAATCCTACCAGATCCAAAGTTTCACAGTGAGTTGTTGGCTAAGTTCATCAACGTCATTATGCAGGACGGCAAAAAGTCGACTGCTGAAAAAATTATCTACAAGGCATTAGATGTTGTCGCTGAGAAAAAAGGCGAAGAGCATCTACATATCCTTGAAGCAGCACTTGAAAACGTTCGTCCATCAGTCGAGGTTAAATCTCGTCGTGTTGGTGGTTCAACGTATCAAGTACCATGTGAAGTTCGTCCAGTGCGTCGTAACGCACTAGCGATGCGCTGGTTAGTTGAAGCTGCTCGCAAGCGTGGTGAAAAATCTATGGCTCTACGTCTAGCAGGTGAAATGCTAGACGCATCTGAAAACAAAGGTACTGCTGTTAAGAAGCGTGAAGACGTGCATCGCATGGCTGAAGCTAACAAAGCCTTTGCTCATTACCGTTGGTAATACTTTGAGGCGGGCGAAAGCCCGCCTTATATTGTTGATATTTCCTAAAGCTATGGCTTTAGGTGAGAGGGTATAAAAAAGTGGCTCGTACAACCCCAATTGAGCAATACCGTAATATCGGTATCGTTGCTCATGTGGACGCAGGTAAAACTACCACAACAGAACGTGTTCTGTTCTATACCGGTTTGTCTCATAAAATCGGTGAAGTGCATGACGGTGCCGCTACAACAGACTGGATGGTTCAAGAGCAAGAGCGTGGTATTACTATCACATCAGCTGCTGTTACCGCTTTCTGGCGTGGTATGGATGCCCAATTCACTGAACATCGTATTAATATCATCGATACCCCAGGTCACGTTGACTTCACAATTGAAGTTGAGCGTTCATTACGTGTTTTAGATGGTGCAGTTGTTGTATTCTGCGGCTCATCTGGCGTAGAACCTCAATCGGAAACTGTTTGGCGTCAAGCTAACAAGTATGAAGTTCCACGCATGGTATTCGTCAATAAGATGGACCGTGCTGGTGCTGATTTCGATAGCGTGGTCGACCAGATCCGTAATCGCTTAGGAGCGAATTGTGTACCGATTCAATTGAATATTGGTGCAGAAGAAAACTTCAAAGGGGTTATTGATCTCATTAAGATGAAAGCCATAAACTGGTCTGAAGAAGATCAGGGCGTGAGTTTCACTTATGAAGAAATTCCTGCAGATCTTTTGGATAAAGCCCAAGAGATGCATGAGTATCTTGTGGAGAGTGCTGCGGAAGCTTCTGAAGAGCTGATGGACAAATACCTTGAAGAAGGTGAACTATCAGAGCAGGAGATCAAGCAGGCCCTTCGTCAGCGTACGATAAATAACGAGATAGTACTGGCTACCTGTGGTTCTGCATTTAAGAACAAAGGTGTACAGGCTGTACTCGACGCCGTTGTAGATTTCCTTCCCGCGCCTATTGATGTCCCTGCTATTAAGGGTGTCGATATGGATGAGAACGAAGTAGAACGTCCATCAGATGATGATGCGCCGTTTTCTGCATTGGCATTTAAAATTGCGACTGACCCTTTTGTAGGCACATTAACCTTTATCCGTGTGTATTCTGGTGTTTTAGAAACGGGTGCCGCGGTATATAACTCAGTGAAACAAAAACGTGAGCGCATTGGCCGTATGGTTCAAATGCACGCTAACGACCGTACCGAACTTAAAGAAGTTCGAGCTGGTGATATCGCTGCAGCTATCGGGTTAAAAGATGTCACAACTGGTGATACTCTTTGCGATAATGATAAAAAAGTAATACTTGAGCGTATGGAGTTTCCAGAGCCAGTTATTACCATTGCCGTTGAGCCGCGTTCAAAAGCAGACCAAGACAAAATGGCGATTGCATTGCAGAAATTAGCTGCAGAAGACCCGTCATTCCGTGTTGAGACTGATGAAGAAACCGCTCAAACACTTATCTCTGGTATGGGTGAATTACACTTAGACATTATCGTAGACCGTATGCGTCGCGAGTTCAGTGTTGAGTGTAACGTAGGTAAGCCACAAGTTGCTTATCGCGAAACAATTCGTAACAGCGTTGAAGTGGAAGGTAAGTTCATACGCCAATCTGGTGGTCGTGGCCAATTTGGTCACGTGTGGTTAAAACTAGAGCCGCTTGAAGAAGGGGCTGGCTATGAATTTGTTAACCAAATCGTCGGTGGTGTAGTTCCTAAGGAATTTATCCCGGCTGTTGACAAAGGTATTCAAGAACAAATGAAGAACGGCGTGTTAGCTAGTTATCCTGTTCTTGACGTGAAAGTCACGCTATATGATGGTTCATACCATGATGTAGACTCAAATGAGATGGCTTTCAAAATTGCTGGTTCAATGGGCTTTAAAAAGGGTGCGCTTGAAGCAAGCCCTGTACTGCTCGAACCTTGCATGAAAGTAGAAGTAACTACACCTGAAAATTACATGGGTGATGTTGTGGGCGACCTCAACAGACGTCGTGGTTTAATTGAAGGTATGGACGATGGCATCGGTGGTGTTAAAATAGTCCGTTCAGTAGTACCACTCGCTGAAATGTTTGGTTATGCAACAGACTTACGCAGTGCTACACAAGGTCGCGCTTCATACTCGATGGAGTTCTTGAAGTACGATGAAGCACCTAACAATGTTGCAAAAGCGATTATAGAATCCCGTACTTAATAATAAGTACATATTAAATTGTTATATAGCTCGGCACAGTCGAGCACTTCTGAAAAGAAAGGAATATATCGTGGCTAAAGAAAAATTTGAACGTAGTAAACCGCACGTAAACGTGGGCACAATTGGTCACGTTGACCATGGTAAAACTACTCTAACAGCGGCTATCTCTGCAGTATTGACTAAAGCATACGGCGGTGAGACTAAAGATTTCGCACAAATCGATAACGCTCCAGAAGAGCGTGAGCGTGGTATTACAATTAATACTTCTCACATCGAATATGACACTCCAACTCGTCACTACGCACACGTAGACTGCCCAGGTCACGCGGATTATGTTAAAAACATGATTACTGGTGCTGCACAGATGGACGGCGCAATCTTAGTAGTAGCAGCGACTGATGGCCCAATGCCACAGACTCGTGAGCACATCCTACTTTCACGTCAGGTTGGTGTACCTTTCATCATCGTATTCATGAACAAATGTGACATGGTTGACGATGAAGAGCTACTTGAGCTTGTAGAAATGGAAGTTCGTGAACTTCTATCTGAGTATGACTTCCCAGGTGATGACTTACCAGTAATCCAAGGTTCTGCACTTAAAGCCCTAGAAGGTGAAGCAGATTGGGAAGCTAAAGTAATCGAACTAGCAGAAGCTTTAGATACTTATATCCCAGAGCCAGAGCGTGACATCGATAAGCCTTTCCTACTACCAATTGAAGACGTATTCTCAATTCAAGGTCGTGGTACAGTAGTAACAGGTCGTGTTGAGCGTGGTATTATCACAGTAGGTGACGATGTAGAAATCGTTGGTATCAAAGACACGACAACTACAACTTGTACAGGTGTAGAAATGTTCCGTAAGCTGCTTGACGAAGGTCGTGCAGGTGAGAACTGTGGTGTACTACTACGTGGTACTAAGCGTGATGAAGTTGAGCGTGGTCAAGTATTGGCTAAGCCAGGAACAATCACTCCTCACACAACTTTCGAATCAGAAGTATACGTACTTTCGAAAGATGAAGGTGGTCGTCACACTCCTTTCTTCAAAGGTTACCGTCCACAGTTCTACTTCCGTACAACTGACGTAACAGGTACTATCGAGCTTCCAGAAGGCGTAGAAATGGTAATGCCAGGTGACAACATCAAGATGGTTGTTACACTAATTTACCCAATCGCGATGGATGACGGTTTACGTTTCGCTATCCGTGAAGGTGGCCGTACAGTTGGTGCTGGTGTTGTAGCTAAAATCATCGCTTAATAGCTGATTTAGAGACACATCCTAAAAAGGAAGCTTCGGCTTCCTTTTTTGTTGGGTAAAATTCAAGAGTGGTTTTAATTATAAAATTTGATGGTATTTTCTAGATTAAATTTCAGAATTAAATACCTTTTACTTGGGTAAGTCCAAAAGACAAATTTTGCAGTTCAAGTGAAAAGAATAAAAATCATCCAATAGGCTTGATCTTTAAATCTTGTTCTGTATAATTGCCAGCCTCTGTTAGATACAGAGAATAAGTTAAGTGTTAAGACAATTAGTCTTTTCACATTCATCAGGGACTCCGATAGGGAGTCTAACGGTTAAATCATCTCGCTCTGCTTTTCCATTTGGGAAAACGCTAGAGGGTGATTTTTTATGTGTCCAATTTAGGAGCTCTGGTCAATGCAGAACCAAAGAATCCGTATCCGCTTGAAAGGTTTTGATCATCGTTTGATTGATCAGTCTACAGCGGAAATCGTTGAAACTGCTAAGCGTACAGGCGCGCAGGTACGTGGTCCTATTCCACTACCAACACGCAAAGAGCGTTATACCGTTTTGATCTCTCCGCACGTTAACAAAGATGCTCGTGATCAGTACGAAATTCGTACTCACAAGCGCTTAGTTGACATCGTAGAGCCAACAGAAAAGACAGTAGACGCATTAATGCGTTTAGATCTTGCGGCTGGTGTCGACGTTCAGATTAGCTTAGGTTAATTGAGATCCTTAGAAGAGGTTTGAGAGATGGCTATCGGTCTTATTGGTCGTAAAGTGGGTATGACCCGCATCTTCACTGAAGATGGTGCGTCGATCCCTGTAACAGTAATTGAAGTTGCTGGCAACCGCGTTACTCAAGTGAAAACTTTAGAGAACGACGGCTACCGCGCTCTTCAGTTAACTACTGGTACCAAAAAAGCCAATCGCATCACTAAAGCAGAAGCAGGTCACTTTGCCAAGGGCGGTGTAGAAGCCGGTCGTGGTTTATGGGAAATGCGTTTAGCAGATAGTGAAGGCGAAGGCATTGAAGTTGGTGCTGAGCTAAATGTAGATATTTTCGCAGACGTAGCGAAAGTAGACGTTACTGGTCAATCTAAGGGTAAAGGCTTCCAAGGCGGTATTAAGCGTTGGAATTTCCGTACTCAAGATATGACTCACGGTAACTCATTAGCGCACCGTGCAAATGGTTCTATCGGTCAGAACCAAACGCCAGGTCGCGTATTCAAAGGCAAAAAGATGTCAGGCCATATGGGTGCTGAGCAAGTAACGACTCAAAATCTACACGTTGTACGTGTTGATGCAGAGCGTAACTTACTTCTAGTACGCGGCGCTGTACCAGGCGCTACAAATGGCGACCTGATCATCAAGCCTGCAGTTAAAGCTTAAGGTCTGAGGAGATAGTAATGGAATTGGTATTGAAAGACGCGCAAAGCGCTCTTGAAGTTTCCGAAACTACCTTCGGCCAGGACTTTAACGAGGCTCTGGTTCATCAGGTAGTTGTTGCGTACGCTGCTAACGCACGTCAGGGCACTCGTGCTCAAAAGACTCGTGCTGAAGTAAAAGGCTCTGGTAAAAAGCCTTGGCGTCAAAAAGGTACTGGCCGTGCTCGTGCCGGTAGCGTAAAAGGCCCAATCTGGCGTGGTGGTGGAGTTTCATTCGCTGCTAAGCCACAAGATCATGGCCAAAAAGTTAACAAGAAGATGTACCGTGGTGCTCTTAAGAGCATTCTTTCTGAATTGGTACGTCAAGAGCGTTTAGTTGTTGTTGAATCTTTTGGTGTTGAAGCTCCTAAAACTAAAGAGCTGAAAGCAAAACTACAAGATCTTCAATTAGACGACGTTCTAATTGTTACTGCAGAAGTTGATGAGAACTTATTCTTAGCAGCTCGCAACTTATACAAAGTTGACGTACGTGACGCAGCGGGTCTTGACCCGGTAAGTCTAATCGCGTTCAACACTGTTTTAGTTACTGCTGACGCAGTGAAGCAAATCGAGGAGATGCTAGCATGATCACCGAAGAACGTTTGCTAAAAGTTATTCTAGCTCCGCATGTCTCTGAAAAGAGCACAATCGTTGCAGAGAAAAACAACACTGTAGTTTTCCGCGTAGCAATCGATGCGACTAAAGCAGAGATTAAAGCTGCAGTAGCGAAGCTATTTGAAGTTGAAGTTGATTCAGTTCGCACTCTAGTTAACAAAGGTAAATCTAAGCGTACCGGTGGCCGTGCAGGTCGTCGTAGCGATTGGAAAAAAGCTTATGTAACTCTAGCTGCTGGTGCTGACATCGATTTCGTCGGCGCTGAGTAAGCAAAGGAGAATTATCATGGCAGTTATTAAGTGTAAGCCTACCTCTGCTGGTCGTCGCCACGTTGTTAAAGTGGTTAACACTGACCTGCACAAGGGTAAACCTTTTGCTGGCCTGCTGGCGAAGAAGTCTAAAAGTGGTGGTCGTAACAATACTGGCCGTATCACTGTTCGTCACGTTGGTGGTGGACACAAGCAGCATTACCGTCTAATCGACTTTAAGCGCGACAAAGATGGTATCCCTGCAAAAATCGAACGTCTTGAGTACGATCCAAACCGTACAGCGCACATTGCGCTAGTATTATACGCAGACGGTGAGCGTCGTTACATTCTTGCTGCTAAAGGCATGCAAGCAGGTGACGCAATCCAATCTGGTATTGATGCTGAAATCAAGACGGGTAACGCTATGCCGTTACGCAACATCCCAGTGGGTAGTGTTGTGCACGCGGTAGAAATGAAGCCTGGTAAAGGTGCTCAGATCGCTCGTTCAGCTGGTGCTTATGTACAAGTTGTTGCTCGTGATGGCGCTTATGCAACTCTACGTCTTCGCTCTGGCGAAATGCGTAAAGTTCCAGTTGATTGCCGCGCGACATTCGGTGAAGTTGGTAATGCCGAGCACATGCTACGCCAGTTAGGTAAAGCTGGTGCTAAGCGCTGGAGAGGCGTACGCCCTACAGTTCGTGGTGTTGCAATGAACCCAGTAGACCATCCACATGGTGGTGGTGAAGGCCGTACTTCGGGTGGCCGTCATCCTGTATCTCCATGGGGTGTGCCGACTAAGGGTTATAAAACTCGTAGCAACAAACGCACTGACAAGTACATTGTACGTCGTCGTAATAAATAGTAAGAGGATTCGCCCATGCCACGTTCTCTCAAGAAAGGTCCTTTCATTGACCTGCACTTGCTGAAGAAGGTAGAGAAAGCGATGGAAGCGGGAGATAAAAAGCCAATTAAAACTTGGTCTCGCCGCTCAATGATCATTCCAAACATGATTGGTTTGACCATCGCTGTCCATAATGGTCGTCAGCACGTACCTGTGTTCGTAACTGACGAAATGATCGGCCACAAGCTTGGTGAATTTTCACCAACTCGCACTTATCGCGGCCATGCTGCTGATAAGAAAGCGAAGAAGCGTTAATACGGGAGGAATAAGATGGAAGTTTTAGCTAAACATCGTTTTGCTCGTACGTCTGCGCAGAAGGCCCGTCTGGTTGCTGATCAAATCCGCGGTTTGCCTGTATCTAAGGCGCTAGAGATTTTGACTTTCAGCCCTAAGAAAGCCGCCGTACTAGTTAAAAAAGTACTTGACTCAGCTATCGCAAACGCCGAGCACAATGAAGGTGCAGATATTGATGAGCTTAAAGTTGGTAAAGTCTTCGTTGACGAAGGTCCAACTATGAAGCGTATCATGCCCCGTGCTAAAGGCCGCGCTGATCGTATATTGAAGCGTACCAGCCACATTACTGTGGTTGTATCAGATCGCTAGGAGAAGAGAGCAATGGGACAGAAAGTACATCCTAATGGTATCCGTCTAGGTATCACCAAGCCTTGGATCTCTACCTGGTACGCCGATAAATCAGATTATGCAAATAATCTGAACAGCGACTGGGAAGTGCGCCAATATTTAACTGAGAAGTTAAAGGCTGCATCAGTATCTAAGATTGTTATTGAACGCCCAGCGAAAAGCATCCGCGTTACGATTCACACTGCCCGTCCAGGTGTTGTGATTGGTAAGAAAGGTGAAGACGTTGAAGTATTACGTGCATACGTGTCTAAAATCACTGGCACTACTGCTCAAATCAACATCGCTGAAATCCGTAAGCCTGAATTAGACGCTAAGTTAGTTGCTGACTCTATTGCTCAGCAGTTAGAACGTCGTGTTATGTTCCGTCGTGCTATGAAGCGCGCGGTACAAAATGCAATGCGCATCGGTGCCCAAGGTATCAAAGTTGAAGTGAGTGGCCGTCTAGGTGGCGCTGAAATCGCACGTTCTGAATGGTATCGTGAAGGTCGTGTACCTCTACATACTCTACGTGCTGATATCGACTATTCAACAGCTGAATCTCACACCCAATACGGTGTGATTGGTATCAAAGTTTGGATCTTCAAAGGTGAAGTTCTAGACGGTATGATCCCAGCGCTTGAAGAGCCGAAGCAGCAACCTAAGCGTAAGCCTCGTGGTAAATAGGAGAGCCTTCAATGCTGCAACCTAAACGTATGAAGTTTCGCAAGATGTTCAAAGGCCGTAACCGCGGTCTAGCGAACGGCACTGAAGTTAGCTTCGGTGACTTCGGTCTAAAAGCAGTCGGCCGTGGCCGTTTAACTGCTCGTCAGATCGAATCTGCACGTCGTGCCATGACACGTCACATTAAACGTCAAGGACAAATTTGGATTCGAGTTTTTCCTGACAAGCCAATTACCTCTAAGCCTCTTGAAGTGCGTATGGGTAAAGGTAAAGGTAACGTTGAATACTGGGTATGTCAGATTCAACCTGGTAAGGTTCTTTATGAGATGAATGGTGTTTCTGAAGAGTTAGCTCGTGAAGCTTTCACTTTAGCAGCTGCCAAGCTTCCTATTAAGACTACCTTCGTAACTAAGACGGTGATGTAATGAAAGCGAGCGAACTAAGAGAAAAGAGCGTTGAAGAACTTAACGCTGAATTACTTGGTCTGCTGCGTGAGCAGTTTAACCTGCGTATGCAACACGCTACTGGTCAATTGAACCAAACTCATCAATTGAAACTAGTGCGTCGTAACATTGCACGTGTTAAGACCATTATTACTTCTAAGGCAGGTGCGTAATGTCTGATAAAATCCGTACTTTGCAAGGTAAAGTAATTAGCAACAAAATGGACAAGTCTATTACTGTTGCTATTGAACGCCAAGTGAAACACCCAATCTATGGGAAATACATTAAGCGTACTACTAAAATCCATGCACATGACGAAACAAATCAGTGTAACCAAGGTGACGTAGTGGCAATTAGCCAGTGTCGTCCTCTTTCTAAGACTAAGTCTTGGACCCTGGTTGAAGTAGTAACAAAAGCCTAATATTTTATTAGGTTAACCGAAACGGCTCCAAAAAATTGGGGCCGTTTGTTTTTTTTCCTATGCAATCCAATGTTGTGGTGTTATACTTGCGCGCCATTTTCGAGTAATTGTGCTCAAAAATGGGCAATAATATGTCCCAATAGTGGGATTTGTGTAGTAACGATAGCGGAGCACTTGAAATGATCCAAATGCAATCGACTCTTGACGTCGCATGTAACAGTGGCGCACGCAGAGTTCAGTGTATTAAGGTCTTGGGTGGCTCTCATCGTCGTTATGCCGGTATCGGCGACATCATTAAAGTTTCTGTAAAAGAAGCGATTCCTCGCGCTAAAGCGAAGAAAGGTGATGTATATAACGCGGTGGTAGTCCGTACTAAGAAAGGCGTACGTCGTCCAGACGGTTCTGTCATTCGCTTCGATCGGAATGCAGCGGTATTGCTTAACGCAAACCTTGCACCGATTGGTACTCGTATCTTTGGACCAGTGACACGTGAATTGCGTACTGAGCAGTTCATGAAAATTGTCTCGCTGGCACCTGAAGTACTGTAAGGAGCTTCAAAATGGCAGCAAAAATCCGTCGTGAAGACGAAGTAATTGTATTAGCAGGTAAGGACAAAGGGAAACGCGGTAAGGTTTCTCAAGTTTTACCTACTGGTAAATTGATTGTTGAAGGCATCAATCTTGTTAAAAAACACCAAAAGCCAAACCCACAACTGGGTGTAACTGGTGGTGTTGTTGAGAAAGAAGCCCCAATTCAAGCATCAAACGTAGCGATCTTTAACCAAGCCACAGGCAAGGCAGATCGTGTTGGTTTCCGATTTGAAGACGGCAAAAAAGTCCGTTTCTTTAAGTCGAACAGCGAACTCGTTAAGTAATTTGGAGTAAACGATGGCGAAACTGCATGATAAATACAAAGAGACTGTAATTTCAGAACTTTCTAAAAAGTTCGGTTATTCCAGTGTCATGCAAGTCCCTCGGATTGAAAAAATCACCCTTAATATGGGTGTAGGCGAAGCTGTTGCAGATAAGAAAGTTATGGAGCACGCGCTTCGTGACATGACTGCAATTGCTGGTCAAAAACCAATCGTAACTGTAGCTCGTAAATCAGTTGCTGGTTTTAAAATCCGTGAAGGCTACCCTATTGGCTGTAAAGTGACCCTACGCGGTGAGCGTATGTGGGAATTCTTAGAGCGTTTAGTTGACATTGCAATCCCACGTATTCGTGACTTCCGTGGCCTAAGCGCAAAAGCGTTTGACGGTCGTGGTAACTACGCAATGGGCGTGCGTGAGCAGATCATCTTCCCAGAAATCGATTACGATAAAATCGATAAGATTCGTGGTATGGATATTGTTATCACTACTACTGCGAAGAATGATGAAGAAGGTCGTGCTTTGTTAGACGCTTTTAACTTCCCATTCAAGAAATAAGGGTAGCATAATGGCAAAATCATCTATGAAAGCACGTGAAGTAAAGCGTGCGAAGCTAGTAGCTCAATATGCTGAAAAGCGTTTAGCTCTTAAAGCACTAATTAGCAGCCCTGATACTTCTGAAGAAGATCGTTGGGATGCAGTGCTTAAGTTGCAAGCACTACCTCGTGATTCTAGCGCGTCGCGTCAACGCAACCGCTGTAATCAAACTGGTCGCCCACATGGCTACTTACGTAAATTCGGCTTAAGCCGTATCAAATTACGTGAAGCTACCATGCGTGGTGAAGTTCCTGGTCTGCGTAAGGCCAGCTGGTAAGCACTTGTCACGGAGTAAGCTAATATGAGCATGCAAGATCCTATTGCGGATATGTTAACCCGTATTCGTAACGGCCAAGCTGCTAACCACGTATCTGTAAAGATGCCTTCAGCTAAGTTAAAAGTAGCAATCGCGAAATTACTTAAAGACGAAGGTTTCATTACTGACTACGCCGTAGCAGACGAAGCTAAGCCTGAATTAGAAATCACTTTAAAGTATTTCCAAGGCAAACCAGTCGTTGAGACTATCCAGCGCGTAAGTCGCCCTGGTCTTCGTATTTACAAAGGTAAAGACGAATTACCAAAGGTGATGGGCGGTCTGGGTATCGCAATTGTTTCCACTTCTCAAGGCTTGATGACTGATCGTGCCGCCCGCCAAAATGGCACGGGTGGTGAGGTTATCTGCTACGTAGCGTAAGGAGTTAGTAATGTCTCGTGTTGCAAAAGCACCAGTCACTATCCCTGCTGGCGTAGAGGTGACTTTAAACGAACAGACCCTTACTGTTAAAGGCAGCAAAGGTAGTCTGACTCGAGTAATCAATGATGCAGTCATTGTAAAAGTTGAAGATGCACAAGTAACTTTTGGCCCAGTTGAAGGCGTTACTAACGCTTGGGCTCAAGCAGGTACTGCTCGTGCATTAGTAAACAACATGGTTATTGGTGTATCTGAAGGTTTCGAGAAAAAACTTAAGTTAGTTGGTGTTGGTTACCGTGCAAAAGTTGCCGGTAAAGGTATCGACCTTACTTTAGGTTTCTCGCACCCATTAGTGCATGAACTACCCGCTGGCGTAAAAGCAGAATGTCCTAGCCAAACTGATATCACACTTTCTGGTGTTGATAAGCAGTTAATTGGCCAAGTTGCTGCTGAAATTCGTGGCTACCGTCCACCAGAGCCTTATAAAGGTAAAGGTGTTCGCTATGCAGACGAACAAGTACGCCGTAAAGAGGCTAAGAAGAAGTAGGTAACGCGATATGGATAAGAAAACATCTCGCTTACGTCGCGCTACTCGTGCACGTAAGAAGATCCAAGAGCTAGGCGTGAATCGTCTGGTTGTACATCGTACACCACGTCACATTTATGCTCAGGTGATCAATCCTGAAGCTCAGGTGGTTGTAGCTGCTTCAACTGTTGAAAAAGCGGTTGCAGAGCAACTTAAGAGTACCGGTAACGTAGATGCGGCTAAAGCAATTGGTAAACTAGTTGCTGAGCGTGCGATCGAAAAAGGCGTAGCAACAGTTGCGTTTGACCGTTCTGGTTTCAAGTATCACGGTCGCGTAGCTGCATTGGCAGACGCTGCTCGTGAAGCTGGCCTGAAGTTCTAAGGGGTTATAAAATGGCTAAATTAGAAGCTCAGCAAAAAGACGATCTGCAAGAAAAACTAATTGCAGTTAATCGTGTTTCTAAAGTAGTTAAGGGCGGTCGTATCTTTAGCTTCACAGCACTAACAGTAGTGGGTGATGGTAATGGTAAGATCGGCTATGGCTATGGTAAAGCGCGTGAAGTTCCAGCTGCTATTCAAAAAGCAATGGAAAAAGCCCGCCGTAACATGGTAACCGTTGAACTGAATGGTGGTACTTTACATCACCCAGTTAAAGGTCGCCACACTGGTTCGCGTGTATACATGCAGCCAGCATCGGAAGGTACCGGTATTATTGCCGGTGGCGCAATGCGTGCCGTATTGGAAGTTGCAGGCGTTCATAACGTACTGTCTAAAGCATACGGTTCAACTAACCCGATCAACATCGTTCGCGCAACTGTAGATGCGTTGGTGCACATGAAGTCACCAGCACAAATTGCAGCTAAGCGTGGCCTGAATGTTGATGAAATTCGGGGGTAATGCACCATGGCTACTAAGACAATTAAAGTAACACAGACTAAAAGCAGCATCGGTCGCTTACCAAAGCACCGCGCATGCTTAACAGGTTTAGGCCTGCGTCGCATTAATCACACTGTTGAAGTTGAAGATACACCTTCAGTTCGCGGTATGATTAACAAAGTTTACTACATGGTTAAGGTGGAGGATTAATAAATGCGTTTAAATACTCTATCTCCAGCTGCAGGCGCTAAGTCTGCACCTAAGCGTGTAGGTCGTGGTATTGGTTCTGGCCTAGGTAAAACTGCTGGTCGTGGTCACAAGGGGCAGAAGTCTCGTTCAGGTGGCGGCGTACGCGTAGGATTTGAAGGTGGTCAAATGCCACTTAAAATCCGTCTACCTAAGTTCGGTTTTACCTCACGCAAAGCTTTGGTAACAGCTGAAGTTCGTTTAAGCGAACTAGCAAAAGTTAACGGTGATGTTATCGATTTGAACGCTCTGAAAGATGCGAACGTAATTACTCGCAACATCCAGTTTGCTAAAATCGTTCTTTCAGGTACCATTGAGCGCCCAGTGACCGTAAAAGGTCTGAAGGTAACCAAAGGTGCACGTGCAGCGGTTGAAGCTGCCGGCGGTAAGATCGAGGAATAATACGTCGATGGCAAAACCAGGACTTGATTTAAAAAGCGCGAAAGGCGGTTTATCTGAATTGAAAACCCGTCTTCTGTTCGTGATTGGTGCGATAATCGTATTCCGTGCGGGTTCGTTTGTACCAATTCCTGGTATTGACGCAGCTGTATTAGCCGATTTGTTTGCACAGCAAAAAGACACCATCCTTGGCATGTTTAACATGTTCTCGGGTGGCGCCTTAGAGCGTGCTTCTATCTTTGCATTAGGAATCATGCCGTATATTTCGGCTTCGATTATTATGCAGTTATTGACTGTTGTGCACCCTGCACTTGCTGAATTGAAAAAAGAAGGCGAGTCAGGACGCAAAAAAATTAGTCAATATACAAGATACGGTACATTAGTACTGGGTACGCTCCAATCAATCGGTATTGCAACAGGTTTACCGAACCTGATGCCAGGCTTAGTTGCTAACCCTGGCCCAGCGTTCTACTTCGTTGCGATTGTGAGTCTAGTGACAGGAACCATGTTCCTTATGTGGCTAGGTGAGCAAATTACCGAACGTGGTATTGGTAATGGTATCTCGATTCTTATTTTCGCAGGTATTGTTGCTGGTTTACCATCGGCTATCGGCCAAACGGCTGAGCAGGCGCGTCAAGGTGACTTGAATGTGTTACTATTATTGCTGTTAGCGGTTATTGTATTTGCTGTAACTTACTTGGTAGTGTTTGTCGAGCGTGGTCAACGTCGTATCGTTGTTAACTACGCAAAGCGTCAACAAGGACGTAAAGTCTTTGCGGCGCAAAGCACTCACTTACCACTTAAAGTTAATATGGCAGGTGTAATTCCGCCAATTTTTGCATCCAGCATCATTTTGTTCCCAGGCACACTGGCTCAGTGGTTTGGTCAAAATGAGTCCATGTCATGGTTAAGCGATTTCGCATTAGCTGTGTCACCTGGACAACCGCTGTATTCATTATTGTATGCTGCAGCAATCATCTTCTTCTGTTTTTTCTACACGGCGTTAGTATTTAACCCGCGTGAAACTGCAGATAACTTAAAGAAGAGTGGTGCATTCATTCCAGGGATACGTCCCGGTGAACAGACTTCGCGTTACATTGATAAAGTAATGACTCGCCTAACATTAGCTGGCGCGATTTACATTACCTTTATCTGTTTAATTCCGGAGTTCATGTTAATTGCATGGCAAGTACAGTTCTATTTTGGCGGTACTTCACTACTAATTATTGTAGTTGTAATCATGGACTTCATGGCTCAAGTTCAGACCCATATGATGTCTAATCAATATGAGTCTGTTATGAAGAAAGCTAATCTTGTTAACAAAGCGAATTTAGATCGCTTTGGTAAATAAGATTACTTGACGGAGTGTGAAATGAAAGTTCGAGCTTCCGTGAAGAAGATCTGCCGTAACTGCAAGATCGTCAAGCGTAGTGGCGTTGTACGCGTTATCTGTGTTGAACCAAAACACAAACAGCGTCAAGGCTAGTAAAGAAGTTGGTCAGCCCTGTCTGGGCTGACCAAAAATATTGTTTGCAAAATTGTCGTCTGTCGAGTATCCTTTCGGGCTTTTCGCAGATGGCCTTTAACATTTAAGGAGTGCATAGTGGCCCGTATCGCTGGCATTAACATTCCTGATCATAAGCATACAGTCATTGCATTGACTGCTATCTTCGGTATTGGACGTACAAGCGCAAAACAAATTTGTGCTGCTACTTCAATTTCAGAAGACGCTAAGATCAAGGAATTGAGCGAAGCTCAAATAGACACCCTACGCGAAGAAGTTGCCAAGTATGAAGTAGAAGGTGACTTACGTCGTGAGATTTCAATGAACATCAAGCGTCTTATGGACCTTGGTTGTTACCGTGGTCTCCGCCATCGTCGTAGCCTGCCTCTTCGTGGGCAACGTACTAAGACCAATGCGCGTACGCGTAAAGGTCCACGTAAACCAATTAGAAAGTAACGGGAAGGTAAACCAAAATGGCTAAAGTTCCGTCACGTTCTCCGCGTAAGCGCGTACGTAAACAGGTTGCAGATGGCATGGCTCATATCCATGCGTCTTTCAACAACACAATCGTAACCATTACCGATCGTCAAGGTAATGCTTTATCTTGGGCTACCTCAGGTGGTTCTGGTTTCCGTGGTTCACGTAAATCAACCCCATTTGCTGCGCAGGTTGCAGCAGAGCGTGCAGGTGTTGCCGCACAAGATTATGGTGTTAAAAACCTTGAAGTTTTTGTGAAGGGTCCAGGTCCAGGACGTGAATCAGCGATTCGCGCACTGAACGCAGTTGGTTATAAAATTACCAACATTACTGATGTGACACCTATCCCTCACAATGGTTGTCGTCCACCTAAAAAACGTCGTGTATAACTACGTTATAGGATAGTTGGAGAAAGATCATGGCAAGATACTTGGGTCCTAAGCTCAAGCTCAGCCGCCGAGAAGGTACTGACCTTTTCTTAAAAAGCGGTGTGAGAGCAATCGATTCGAAGTGTAAGCTTGAAGCTGCACCAGGACAACACGGCGCTCGTAAGCCTCGTTTGTCTGAGTACGGTTTACAGTTACGCGAGAAACAAAAAGTTCGTCGTATTTATGGAGTGCTAGAAAAGCAATTCCGTAACTACTATAAAGAAGCTGCACGTCTAAAAGGTAATACTGGTGAAAACCTATTACAACTTTTAGAAGTACGCCTAGATAACGTAGTTTATCGTATGGGTTTTGGTGCTACTCGTGCAGAATCACGTCAGCTAGTAAGCCATAAATCAATTATGGTTAACGGTCGTGTTGTTAACATTCCGTCATTCAAAGTGTCTGCGAATGATGTTGTAAGCATCCGTGAAAAATCACGCAACCAAGCTCGCATCAAAGCGGCTTTAGAAGTTGCTGGTCAACGCGAAAAGCCTACATGGGTAGAAGTCGACAATGCGAAAATGGAAGGTGCTTTCAAGCGTCTACCAGAACGTAGCGATTTGTCTGCGGATATTAACGAACAGCTGATCGTCGAGCTTTACTCTAAGTAAAGCTAACAAACAAGAGAGGACACAATGCAGGGTTCTGTTACAGAATTTCTTAAACCGCGTCTCGTTGATATTGAGCAGGTTAATTCAACACGCGCTAAAGTTACACTAGAGCCACTAGAACGTGGTTTTGGCCATACCTTAGGTAACGCGTTGCGTCGCATCCTATTGTCATCAATGCCTGGCTGTGCTGTCACAGAGGTAGAGATTGATGGCGTACTGCATGAATACAGCAGTAAGGAAGGCGTACAAGAAGATATCCTTGAAATATTGTTAAACCTAAAGGGTCTAGCGGTAACTATTGAGGGTAAAGATGAGGCTTTACTTACGCTAAGTAAGTCAGGCGCAGGCCCTGTTACAGCAGCAGATATCACACATGACGGTGATGTTACCGTTATGAATCCTGATCATGTTATCTGTCATTTGACCGGTAATAATGACATCAGCATGCGTATCCGTGTTGAGCGTGGTCGTGGTTATGTTCCAGCTTCTGCTAGAACACAAACTGAAGACGATGATCGCCCAATTGGTCGCCTGTTGGTTGATGCTTCTTTTTCACCTGTTGCACGCATTGCTTACAATGTTGAAGCGGCACGTGTTGAACAGCGTACTGACTTAGATAAATTAGTAATCGATATGACCACTAATGGTACTATCGATCCTGAAGACGCTATTCGTCGTTCGGCAACTATTCTGGCTCAACAGCTAGAAGCGTTTGTGAACCTTGACGATGTATCTTCAGCTAAGCCAGAAGAAGAAGAGAAGCCAGAATTCGATCCGATTCTGTTGCGTCCTGTCGACGATTTAGAGCTAACTGTACGTTCAGCCAACTGTCTGAAGGCTGAAGCGATTCATTACATCGGAGATCTTGTACAGCGCACTGAAGTTGAGTTGTTGAAAACACCTAACTTAGGTAAGAAGTCTCTTACTGAAATTAAGGATGTTTTAGCATCTCGCGGACTGTCGTTAGGTATGCGTCTTGAAAACTGGCCTCCAGCTAGTTTAGCAGACGACCTATAAGTTCTCAGTTTAGTACAGATTTAGGTTATAAGGATTAGGTCATGCGCCATCGTAAGAGTGGTCGTCAACTGAACCGCAACAGCAGTCATCGTCAAGCTATGTTCCGTAACATGGCTGGCTCACTGGTTCGTCATGAGATTATCAAGACAACAGTAGCTAAAGCGAAAGAACTGCGTAGCGTAGTTGAGCCTCTAATAACACTAGCTAAAGTAGACAGCGTTGCAAATCGCCGTTTAGCTTTTGCTCGTACCCGCGACGCTGAAGTTGTAGGTAAGTTATTCACAGAATTGGGTCCACGCTTCCAGGAACGTCCTGGTGGTTACACTCGTATTCTTAAGTGCGGTCTACGTACCGGTGATAAAGCCCCAATGGCTTACATCGAGTTAGTCGGTCGCCCTGAAGTTGCAGAAACTGAAGAAGTTGAAGCAGCTGAGTAATATTTAGTATTACATTGAAAAACCGAGCTTAGGCTCGGTTTTTTTATGCCCATTTTTCACCACACTACAATCCAATTTCCCTTTTACCTTGCTTTTCACTAACACCTTATCTAAGTTGATCGCATATTTACTATGTAGGGTATGTCATGAAACTTGAGATGATTTGTACAGGCGAGGAAGTGTTGTCAGGTCAAATAATCGACACTAATGCTGCTTGGGTGGCCAACACCTTAATGGAGCAAGGCATTGAAATGCAGCATCGTACAACGGTAGGCGACCGTTTAGATGACCTGGTAGATGTTTTCACTGCCCGTAGCCATCATGCAGATGTCATCATTGTAAATGGTGGATTAGGCCCTACTACTGATGATATGTCAGCAGAAGCCATGGCCAAAGCTAAGGGCGAACCACTTACCTTAAATGAGCAATGGAAGCGCACATTGATTGATTGGTATGCCGCCAGTAATAGATTGATGCCCGAGAGTAATCTCAAGCAAGCATTATTACCAGAGTCAGCCATCATGGTCGATAACCCTGTTGGCACGGCTTGTGGCTTCAGAGTTAAATTGAACCGTGCATGGTTCTTCTTTACTCCTGGTGTGCCTTTTGAACTTAAGCAAATGATCCACGAACAGTTCCTACCCTTTTTAAATACTGAGTTTGGTAGCAGCCAACCTACAAAAGTCTTTAAGCTTTTAACCATAGGGCAGGGGGAATCTGCCCTTCAAGATACCTTATCTGCTCTCCAATTACCCAGTGGTATCGAGTTAGGTTATCGCTCTTCAATGCCTCATATAGAGGTTAAGGTATTTGCTCGTGGTAAAACTGCTATCAATCAATTAGAGGACGTTGTCTCTGCAATTAGGTTGCTTTTGGGTCATGTTGTGGTTGCTGATAATGTGCCTACGTTGGCATCTGAAATCCATCAAAGATTGTTTCAGTCTGGGATTAGTTTGAGTATGGCTGAGTCTTGTACTGGTGGGATGCTTACTAGCCAGCTTATTGATTTTCCAGGTAGTTCATCATACTTACACCATGGTTTGGTCACTTACAGTAATGAATCAAAAGTGCGTGTACTTGGCGTTAGCCCTCAAACTCTAGACGATCATGGTGCAGTTTCCATTGCTACTGTTGAAGAAATGGCGTCTGGTGCTAGGGAAATGCTAGACAGTGACTATGCGCTTGCCACAAGTGGTATAGCAGGGCCTGATGGTGGTACTGACGATAAACCTGTGGGTACAGTTGCGATTGCTCTTGCTGTTAAAGATGGTGGTATTCACAGTCAGATGGTTAAACTGCCACTTAAAAAGCGCGAGATTATTCGCGGTTTAACTGCTGCAGTGGCCTATGACATGTTAAGACGTGCATTACTTGGTGAGGCTGTCATTGTGGATTATCCAAATATTAAGCGTTTTGCCAAATAGTGTGGCTATCTGTGAACCATTAAGAGCCTTAGTTGGCTCTTATTTCAATTTGATAATGATTTTACCCTGTTTAATTTCAATCTCTTCAGCAAGCTTTGCCATTAATGCTTGATTCGAATCTGTTTCGTCGAGCGTATATACAGGCTGGGTTGTTAAAAACTGACTGACGAACTGCATTAATCTTGGGCTTATTTGCTCAATGGCGGCTTGAATATCTTCCGGTTCAGATTCTACATCAATCAAGTCTAAGTGCTTGAGGTAGATGCTTTTTGAATCTTTATCGTACCAAGGTTTTGCTTCAAAGGTGGCTTTTAGCTTTGCCGAAATTGGAAAGATAGGATTACTGACTGTGACTTCGGCATTAGCAGTCACAGCCATGGTCTCGGGTTTATGCCCTAGCTCTACATTCATGTCATTGAGCTCAATCATAAATCCAATTAGTTGATTGCCTTGCTTAACTTCAAAGTGCATCTGATTATTCAAATAGCGCTCAATATCACGCTCAGAAATGCTGTATTGACTAGCACAACCAGTTAATACAGCAGTCATTAAAATCAGACACATTTTAAATAGGCGCATAGCTTAACCTGTATTCCTCATACCTGCGGCGACTCCAGCAATGGTTAACATTAATGCTAGTTGTACGTTTTCCGAAGGTGTTTGCTCTTTACGAGTACGAGCAAGAAGTTCTGTTTGTAAGAAGTTTAGTGGATCAATGTATGGGTTTCTGAGTTTCACCGATTCTCTGTTCCAAGGAGTATGAGCCATTAGCTCACCAGAGTCTGTAAGTGATAACACAGCATCTATACCGATCTGTAATCGTTGACGTAATTTTTCACCTAAAGGCTGAAGTGCTTCCTCAACTAAACAGTGTTCATAATATTTAGCTAAATTGGGCTCAGCTTTCATATATACCATTTCAAGCATTGATATACGGGTTTCGAAAAATGGCCATTGGTTTTGCATTTCTTGTAAAAGGCCCTGTTCACCTCTTTCAATTGCAGCTTGTAATGCTTCACCAGCACCTAGCCATGCAGGTAACATCAAACGGTTTTGGGACCAAGCAAAAATCCAAGGAATGGCACGTAAGCTTTCAATGCCACCATCTATACGCCTTTTAGCTGGACGACTCCCTAATGGTAGTTTACCTAGCTCAACTTCGGGCGTTGCACTGCGAAAATAGGCAACAAAATCTTTTTCTTGCCTTACGATTCCACGGTAAGCTTCGACCGATTCAGTTGCAATTTTTTCTATGCACTCACGCCACTGCTGTTTAGGTGCAGGTGGTGGAAGTAATGTAGCTTCCATTACTGCAGATGTATACAGTGCCAGTGATTGTACTGCAAGTTTTGGTAATCCAAACTTAAAGCGGATCATTTCGCCTTGCTCAGTTACGCGAATACGGCCATCGACTGAACCTGGTGGTTGAGACAATATCGCTTTATGTGCTGGCCCACCACCACGACCGATAGAGCCACCGCGACCATGGAACAGCATTAATTTAACGTCAGCTTGCTTACACACATCAACTAACTGTTCTTGAGCGCGGTATTGTGCCCATGCAGCAGCCATCACACCGGCATCTTTCGCTGAATCTGAGTAACCGATCATCACTTCCTGCATACCTTTGGTATAACCGCGATACCAATCTATTGCTAATAAGTGGTGGATACAGTCTGCTGCATTGGTTAAGTCATCTAATGTTTCAAATAATGGCACTACACGCATTGGATGTTGGCAACCACTTTCTTTTAATAGCAACAAAACTGCTAGGACATCAGATGGCTTACTCGCCATTGAAATCACGTAAGAACCTAGTGCATTAGCAGGTTGCTTGGCAACTAAGTTACAGGTGCTAAGTACTTCAGCTACATCATCGCTTGGTAACCAGTTAGTTGGGATCAAAGGTCGTTTGTTAGTGAGCTCTCTAAGTAAGAAGGCTTGTTTTTCAGTCTCGTCCCAATGGTTGTAATCACCCATACCGAGGTAGCGAGTCAGCTCTGCAATAACATCGCTATGGCGTTCAGCATCTTGTCGGATATCTAGGCGTAACATGTGAATGCCAAAACAACTTAAACGGCGCAGCATATCGAGTAATAAGCCATTAGCAATTAAACGCATACCGTTGTCACATAAGCTGCGATATAACAGTTCAAGTGGTTGCTGTAGATCTTTTTGAGTCCAAATCAAGGTCGATTTATCCACGTCTGGATGATGACCTGCTAATCGCTCATTGAGAAAATCAATTGTTGCACGTAATTTAGTACGTAGTTCTCGCAACACTTCACGGTAGGGTTCATTACTGTTACCTGAAAGTTCCATCAGTGCTTCGTTTGCTTGGCGCATAGAAAGATCATTGATAAGAGTGACTACATCTTTAAGGTAAAGGCGCGCCGCCGCATGTCGATTTCTATCTAGGACTTCTTTAGTGACTTTAGCGGTGACAAAAGGGTTGCCGTCTCTGTCGCCGCCCATCCAAGATGAAAAACGCACAGGACAAATATCAAAAGGTAATTGCTGGCCAGTTTTTTCTTCTACTTGATCGTTTAACTGACGTAAAAAATCTGGCACAGCTTGCCAAAGCGAGTTTTCAATTGTGCTTAACCCCCAACGTGCCTCATCTACTGGGGTCGGGCGTTCTTCACGGATCTCATTCGTATGCCAAATCTGTGCGATCAATTGGCGCAATTTGAGTGTTGATTGTTGCTGCTCGCGGTCAGTTAACTGCGGGTTTTCTAGTTCGGTGAGACAGTCAATGACAGATGAGTATTTCTGAATGAGTGTACGACGCGAGATCTCGGTTGGATGAGCGGTAAGTACCAAATCAATGTGAAGCTCTCGTAGGCATTCAAGTACGTCATTTTCGTCAAACTTGTCATTATTGAGCACTCTGCCTAACAGTTGCTCAACTGGATCTGGTACACACACTAATTCATCACAATTGCGGCTAATTGTGTGGAACTGTTCGGCAATATTGGCAAGGTTGAGGAACTGATTAAATGCCTTAGCAAAAGGGACTAACTCATCATCGGGTAGTGAAGTCAGCAGGGCTAGCATATGCTCTCTGGCTGAGTCATCACCTTGTCTTGATTCTTTGGCTAAAATACGAATTTGTTCTACTTTTTCCAAAAATGCAGGACCAAGGTGGCTTTGCATAGTATCACCTAAAATTTGGCCTAAGTTGCCCACATTGGCCCTAAGTGATGCATACATATCTGCTGATACAACTGTCATGATGACTCCCAATCACTGAATATCCTATTAAGCACCTTAACCAGCACAAGCTGCATGGTCAATATTTTACATGTTAAAGGTGAAATATAATTTCTAAAAGTTGTTAAAAAATTACAACGATTAGCGCTAAAGTGTCAAATTATAGCCATTATTTGATACAAACCTTGTAAATTAGTTTTTTAAGTAACTCAATTGTTGGTTTCATATAGGCTAAATCGATAAACTCATCCGGCTGGTGAGCTTGTTCAATGCTGCCAGGTCCCAGTACAAGTGTTTGGCAGCCTAACTGCTTGATATAAGGTGCTTCAGTTGCATAATTAACAACTTGAGCTTGCTGACCACTCAGCTGCTCCACCACTTGGGTCCAATCACTGTTAGCATCACCTGCAAATGATTCTGAGCCAGGATAGAGCGTGCTGACATTAATACTGCCTGGATAAGCGGCACTGATCTCGGCAAGATAATTTAATACCATGTGCTCTAAGTCAGCTAGCTCCATACCGGGGAGAGGACGTATATCAAGGTGTAGGTCACAACAGCCACAGATCCGGTTGGCGGCATCGCCACCATGTATATGACCGAAGTTCATAGTAGGGTAAGGTACCGAAAATGCGTTCTCACGATAATTCTCACTAAGGTGCTGCTTTAGTTTCAACAGTTGCCCAATAACCTTATGCATTACCTCAATGGCGTTTAGCCCTTTTGCGGGGTCGGATGAATGGCCGCTGCGGCCTGTCACGCGGATGCCTTGGGCTAGATGTCCCTTGTGCATGTAAACAGGTTTCAAACTAGTGGGTTCACCGATGATGGCAAAGTCTGGTGTTACAGTGGTTTCTTTTGCAAAAGCCTTTGCGCCATTCATGGTTGTTTCTTCATCTGCACTGGCAAGAATAGTCAGTGGCTTTTTAAATTCGCTGACAGGCAAGTCTTTCAAGGCCTCTACTATGAGCGCAAAAAAGCCTTTCATATCGCACGTGCCCAAACCGTACCAACGGTTATCTTTTTCGATAAGTTCAAATGGGCTGCTATTCCAGCGCCCTTCATCAAAAGGTACAGTGTCTGTGTGACCGGCTAATAATAAACCACCACTTCCTTGGCCTAAACGAGCAACTAGGTTATGTTTATCTCGACTGTCGTTAACTTTTGGTGTTTGACATTCAAAACCAAGTTCTGTGAACCATTGTTGCAGCAAGTCAATCACAGGCTTATTGCTCATGTCATGTTTGGCTTCAAGGGAACTGATAGAAGGGGCTGCAATCAACTGTGTAAAACTTGATTGTAAATCCGGCAGTGAGCTCATAGGGTAACTCCAAAAATTATTTTAAAATATTTATGCATATTTATTGCATAAATAATAAGTTGTGGTAGTCTAGCAAACAGTTGAATTAAGCACCATCATCCATTAATAAAAGTGACCCGATAAATGAGTAAGCTACATAAAATTCATCATCAGTATCGCACTCGCTGTTTGCCTACCTCGCGACGATAGTTCGCATCTTTTTAGGCACCCAGCCTAACTGCATTTTTTGTTTTACTCTTTTATAAGCTATTTACTATGAAAAATATCGCTATTATTGGTGCCAGTGGTTATACCGGGGCACAAATCACACAATTGATTGATCAAGAGGCACAACTTTCTGTACAAGGGATCTATGTATCAGAAGGTAGTGTAGATAAACACAAAGCATTATCCAGTTTATATCCTTACTATGGTCAACTTGAATACACGCTTCAAGGATTATCAGAAGAGGCTAAACAACAAATTGTCGCGCAAGCAGATGCCGTTGTTTTGGCTACTGATCATGCCGTAAGTTTAACGCTTGCCGCTTGGTTTTATGAGCAAGGACTGTCGGTGTTTGACTTAAGTGGTGCTTATCGGTTTGCTGACAATCAGCAGTATCCAAAATGGTATGGTTTTGAGCACACTGAAAAGAAAACACTAGATCAAGCGGTTTACGGACTAGCAGAATGGAACGCTCAGCAAATTGCCAAATCTAAAATGATAGCCGTACCAGGTTGTTATCCAACGGCCTCTTTACTAGCACTCAAACCCTTAACTGACTTTTTTGCAGGTAGCTTACCTGTTATTAATGCGGTTAGCGGTGTAACCGGTGCGGGTAGAAAAGCGCAATTACATACGAGCTTTTGCGAGGTTAGCCTTACGCCTTATGGCGTACTTGGGCATCGTCATCAACCGGAGATTGCCACTCATCTCGGCCATGAAGTAATTTTCACCCCTCATTTAGGCAATTTTAAGCGTGGGATTTTAGCGACTATTACCGTACAGCTTAAGCCTGAGACAACCAATACCGATATCGCTAAAGCATTCAGTATGTATGACGAGTGTCAACTTGTTAATGTCACGCATAATCAATTCCCTAAAGTGGATGATGTTGTCCATACGCCTAACTGCCATATCGGCTGGAAGTATGATGAATCAAATCACCATATAGTGATAGCAAGCGCCATTGATAATTTGATGAAAGGGGCTGCAAGCCAAGGTCTACAATGCATCAAAATTCACTTTGGTTTGTAAGGGGGAAATATGAAAAAGCCAATAGTGATAAAAGTGGGTGGTGCTCTATTACAACAAGCTGAAAGCTTGAGCAGTTTCATGGCAGCAGTTAAGAGCATGATTGATGCTGGTCAACCTGTTGTACTGGTGCATGGTGGCGGTTATCTCGTTGAACAGCAGTTACAGGCAAACAGTAAACAAACCATTAAACTTGATGGTTTAAGAGTGACCCCTGAAGATCAAATTGACATTATTGTCGGGGCGTTAGCCGGAACTGCAAACAAACAAATACAAGCAGCGGCAATCGCGGCGGGTATCTCTGCCGTAGGTATGAGCCTGAGTGATGCCAATACTGTTTCGGCAAAAGTCATGAAACCTGAATTAGGTTTGGTGGGAGAAGTTGTCGCAAATGACGATAGCTATTTGCAATTTATCATTGCGAAAGGGTGTTTGGCTGTATGCAGCTCCATTGCCATTGATGAGCAGGGTAACTGTTTGAATGTCAATGCTGATCAAGCTGCAGTGGCCATCGCGCAGTTATTACAAGGTGGGCTAGTACTGTTATCTGATGTACCTGGTGTGCTTGATGCAAACAAACAGTTACTAACTCATTTAAATGAGTCACAAATTCATGCACTGATTACACAAGGTGTGATTGAGAAAGGCATGAAAGTTAAAGTGGAAGCAGCCCTAGCAGTGGCCCAGCAATCTGGTGTCGCAGTCAATATTGCTTCTTGGCAAGACACAATAGGGCTCATGGGTTTTGCCAATGGTGGCAACCTTGGCACTCAGATCCAACCATAGGAGATTAATAATATGAACCATCTTCTGACGATAAAAGATTTAACTCAGCAACAACTTCTCGATTTGCTGTCACTCGCTAAGACAATTAAAGCGAATCCACAAGATTATGCTCAAGCTTTAGCGGGTAAAAGTGTAGTAATGTTATTTGAAAAGCCATCACTGCGTACTCGGGTCAGCTTCGATATTGGCATTAATAAGTTGGGTGGACATGCCCTGTATTTAGACCAACAAAATGGCGCCTTGGGTAAACGTGAGCCAGTATCTGATTTTGCCAGTAATATTTCGTGTTGGGCTGATGCTATTGTGGCGAGAACCTTTGCTCATTCAACGATTGAACAGTTAGCGCAGCATGGTTCAGTACCCGTGATCAATGCACTGTCTGACATGTATCATCCATGCCAAGGTTTGGCAGATTTTCTCACACTAGCAGAGCACTTTGATGATGTAAGCAAGGTTAAACTTGCCTATGTAGGTGATGGCAATAATGTCACTCATTCACTGATGTATGGTGCAGCCTTATTAGGCGCGAAAATGACAGTGGTGTGCCCGCTAGGACACTTCCCAGATGGCCAAGTAGTATGTGAAGCTCAAGCACTGGCTAAGCAACATGGTGGCGAATTGATACTGACATCTGATGTCGAAGCCATGGGTGAGCAAGATGCTATTTATACTGATACTTGGTTATCTATGGGTGACAATACGCCAATGGAACAAATTGAGGCAAAGTTTAAGCCTTACCAAGTCAATGAATCATTGATGCAACAAACTGGTGCTAATTTATTTATGCATTGCTTGCCAGCGTACCGTGAAGTTGAAGCTACCGCCGCAGTTATTGATGGTGAAGGCTCATTAATTTTACAGCAAGCAGAAAATCGTATGCATGCACAAAATGCAGTGTTAGTGACCTTGTTAGGTTAATCACCCAATTTAATTTACTTGCCTAGCAAGAGAGTAGTAGGAACAGAATCATGAGCATTGAACAACACAATGATGTAAAGAAAGTCGTATTAGCATATTCAGGCGGTTTAGATACGTCAGCTATTATCCCGTGGTTAAAAGAAACCTATAACGACTGTGAAATTGTCGCCTTCTGTGCCGATGTCGGCCAAGGTGATGAAGAGTTAGAAGGCTTACACGAAAAAGCCATCGCTTCAGGTGCTTCAGAATGTTATATCGTCGACTTGAAAGAAGAGCTGGTGGCAGATTACATTTATCCAACGATTGCGACTGGTGCAATTTATGAAGGTACTTACTTGTTAGGTACTTCTATGGCGCGCCCAATCATTGCTAAAGCACAAGTTGAAGTTGCCCGTAAAGTCGGCGCTGATGCTGTGTGCCACGGTTGTACAGGTAAGGGTAATGATCAGGTTCGTTTTGAAGGCTGTTTTGCTGCACTCGCACCAGATTTAAAAGTGATTGCGCCATGGCGTGAATGGTCAATGGTTAGCCGTGAAGATCTATTGGACTATCTAGCAGAAAGAAATATTGAGACAACAGCCTCAGCGACTAAGATTTACAGTCGTGACGCGAATGCTTGGCATATCTCTCATGAAGGTGGTGAGCTAGAAGATCCATGGAACGAGCCAACTAAAGAAGTCTGGACCATGACGGTAGCCCCTGAAGATGCACCCAATGAACCTGAATATGTCACCTTAGGACTTGCGCAAGGCAAGGTGACTGAAGTTAACGGTCAATCGTTATCGCCGTACGCTGCATTGATGCAACTTAATGATATTGCAGGTAAACATGGTGTGGGTCGGATTGATATTACTGAAAACCGTTTAGTGGGCATGAAATCACGTGGTTGTTATGAAACACCTGGTGGAACAGTCATGTTTGCAGCGTTACGGGCAATTGAAGAATTAGTGCTAGATAAAACCAGCCGTGATTGGCGTGAGCAAGTCGGTCAGCAAATGGCACACTTAGTTTATGACGGTCGTTGGTTTACGCCATTATGTGAGTCACTACTAGGCGCGTCCAAGCCGCTAGCAGATCTGATTAACGGTGATGTGGTATTGAAGCTGTATAAAGGTCAAGTCACAGCAGTGAAGAAGCGTTCGCCTAACAGTTTGTATTCTGAAGAGTTTGCCACATTTGGTGAAGATGAAGTTTATAACCAAAAAGATGCAGAAGGCTTTATTCGGTTGTACTCATTGGCTAGCCGTATTAGAGCATTGAACAGCAAGTAACTCTCAATATTGACTAGCACCAGAATATTAGCATCAGTTGGCTAGCCAAACATTGCGTTTGGTGTAGCCACTTTGATGAAAAGCATAAGCGAAACATAAGATTTAGAGGACAACATCATGGCGTTATGGGGCGGAAGATTTCAAGGTGAAAGCAGTGCGCTATTTAAGTTATTTAATGATTCACTGCCAGTAGATTACCGCTTATTTGAGCAAGATGTTGTTGGCTCGATTGCTTGGGCCGATGCGATTGCCAGTGTTGGGATCATTACGGCGCAAGAATGCACCGATTTAAAAGCGGCATTAAATGAGCTATTGGCTGAAGTGGGTGAAGACCCGCAGCAGATTATCGAGCATGGCGCAGAAGATATTCACAGTTATGTTGAGCAGCAGCTCATTGCTAAAGTGGGTGACTTAGGTAAAAAGTTACATACTGGCCGCTCTCGTAATGACCAAGTCGCGACAGATTTGAAGCTTTGGTGTAAAACTCAGGGTGATTCACTATTAAGTAAATTATCGACTCTGCATAGTGAGCTTATTGCACTTGCTGAAAGAGAAGTTGATGCGGTTATGCCTGGCTACACGCATTTACAACGGGCTCAACCTGTCACATTTGGCCATTGGTGTTTAGCGTATGTGGAAATGTTTGAGCGTGATATTAGCCGTTTACAGGATGCGCTTAAGCGGGTTGATGCTTGCCCACTTGGCTGTGGTGCACTGGCAGGTACAGCGTACCCAATTGATCGTCATGCATTAGCGGCGTCTTTAGGTTTTGCACGCCCAACATTAAATAGCCTTGATACCGTATCTGACAGAGACCATGTGGTAGAGCTTTGCAGTGCTGCGTCAATTAGCATGATGCACCTAAGTCGTATGGCTGAAGACTTAATTTTCTTTAATGCAGGCGAAGCTAACTTTATTTCACTTAGCGATGAAGTGACATCTGGCTCATCATTGATGCCGCAAAAGAAAAACCCAGATGCATTAGAGCTGATCAGAGGCAAAACCGGTCGGGTATATGGCAGCTTGGTCGGTATTTTAACTACGATGAAAGCCCTGCCATTAGCCTATAACAAAGACATGCAGGAAGACAAAGAAGGTTTATTTGATGTTGTTGATAGCTGGTCCATTTGTTTAGATATGGCAGCATTGGTGCTTTCTGGCTTATCAGTTAACCGCCCTCAGGCTCTTAGTGCTGCTCAACAAGGTTATGCAAATGCCACTGAGTTAGCCGACTATCTGGTAGCGAAAGGAATGCCATTTAGAGAAGCGCATCATGTGGTGGGTGAAGTGGTAGTATTTGCTATCAATGAGCAAAAAGCCATTGAGGAGCTGACAGTCAGTCAATTACAGCAATTTGCAGATGTGATTGGCGATGATGTATACCAAGACCTCACCATTGAAGCCTGCCTTGAGAAGCGTGATGTATTAGGTGGCACTGCGGTAAAACAGGTTAAAGCGGCGATTGAAGCGAAAAAATCTGCTTAGGTTACTTTACGTTGCCCTGTAAGTGTTCGTGGTAACTATTTTAAAAAAGAATAAAGCCCCGTCAGGGCTTTATTCTTTAAGCAAGCTTAAAAGGCTAAACAGGTTAAAAGTGCTATTTTTTGATAAACTCATAGCCCCCTTTTACAGCGCCCCAAACTTGTTTGCCGTCGGCATCAAAGCCTCTGTCCCAGCTTAATATCTTATCTGCTGTTACCATCACCTCAGATGTTGCGTAACTCGCCCCTCTTAGCTGACTTTTACATTCATCTTCTTTGGTTGAGCCAATAAAAGCAGATGTAGATTCATTCCAAGTTAAATATACCGTGCAACCCTGCTTTATGGTTAAGTCATCAGGAGTCAGGTTGGCAAGAGGCTGCGGTTTTTTGTAATCCCCCGCGTATGACTTGGGGTTTTCAAAGGTATACACCTTACTGGAGAATTCAGTATCAGAGATAGCCGATACTTCATAAACCCGCTGTCTATATGGGGCTTGCAAATGTGTTACTGCAGCTTGCTCGACATACAGCCAAGTTGATTGATGTTCTGTCCAGATTTGCGTCATGTTTAGGTGGATATTAAAAAAGTCTGCATCAGCACTGGCTTGTTGCTCACTATCAAAGTGGCCTTGCATCCACTCAAGTAGTAGCGCTTTTTTATCTTGTGTCTGATCTGCAATAGCTGGCAGGCTGAAGGTCGTGGCGAGTAAGCAGGCTGCCGCAGTTAAGGTTGTTTTCAAAGGAAGTCCTTTCCGTCAGGTTATTTACAACAGAGACCTTAAACAAATCATTATAAATAGGCAAATGTTTAGCCAAGTTGTTACTTAGGGGAGATGACAGGCAATAAAAAACCAGCCACTTGGGCTGGTTTTAATCACTCATGCAGTATTAGTATGAACCGCCAGTTTGCTGTTCTGAATAATCAAGCTGCTCATGAGATTTACCCATGGCTTCAGCAACTTCAGGAGGCATGTAAGTTTCATCATGCTTTGCCAATACTTCAGTTGCTTCAAGCGTATTATTTTCGCCTAATACACCCTGAGCTACGATACCTTGTCCCTCACGGAATAAGTCAGGTAACAAATCATCGTAAGTGACCATGATAGCACCACCAAAGGCGTCGTGGATTTCAAACTCAACTTGCAGACTGTCAGGGTCACGGGTTAGTGTTCCTACAGTCACCATACCACCGACACGGATACGCTGTCCGAGTTCAGGACGCTCACCAGTTCCTTCTTTACCGTTTACAATTTCGTAAGGGGTAAAGAATAAGTTTAAGTTAGAGTTCAGGGCATACAGTAATAGTGAAGCCACTACTGCGACGCCACCGATTAATGATACGGCTAAAGTTAGTCGTTTTTTACGTCTTGGATTCAGGTTCACTGTTTGTTTCCTCTTGATTCTTTAAGTCTTGCTTCACGAGCAACTTTAGCTGCTATCTGTTGAAGCACTTTGCGTTTTTTACGCGCACTGCTAATGATAAGGATCCCTAAACTTGCTGCAGATACACCGTAAGCAAGCCATACATAGAAGGCATAGCCGCCCATGTCTAAAAATTGGTTTAATGAATCAAATTGCATTACTTAGCTGCCTCTTGTGTTGCTATTTCACGTACCCACGGGCGCATGCCGTTACGCGCTAATACTTCTGCACGGAATCTTACTAATGTTAACGCACCAATCATTACGCCAAAACCAAAGATGTTGATTAATAGCGGCGCTAACATTTCCATTGGCATAGCTGATTCTTCTGTAATCTTGATTGTGGCTGGCTGATGTAAGCTACTCCACCACTCAACAGAGTACTTAATAATTGGAATATTAATCACACCAACTACTGCTAAGATCCCAGCTGCACGTGCTGCAAGCACTTTGTCTTCAAATGAAGCGTAAAGTGCAATCACACCTAGGTATAAGAATAGAAGTACTAACTCTGCAGTCAAGCGAGCATCCCATACCCACCAAGTACCCCACATAGGTTTACCCCAAGTGGCACCGGTAAATAGTGCGATGAAAGTTAACACTGCACCGATTGGCGCAATAGATGCTGCCGCCCAATCTGCCGCTTTAATTTGCCATACCAGACCAATAAATGAGGCTGTTGCCATCATCATATAAGCCGTCATAGACATTGAAGCCGCTGGTACGTGGATATAAATGATTCTGAAACTTTCACCTTGTTGGTAGTCCATTGGCGCAAACAATAAGCCCCAAGTCGTACCGATACCGATCAAAGCAATTGCAATGCCAGCAAACCAAGGTAACAACTTGCCTGCAAGGTTATATGAACGCTGAGGATCAGCGTATGAATTAAGCCATTTCCACATTTAGTTAGTACTCACTCGTAAAGACGCACCAATTGCTATCGGTGCCAAAATTAATGAACCCGCCAACATCGCGCCGATAAATGCGAGGTGACCAGTATAAGATAAACCAAAGGTTGCAGCATCGATGGCGCTGGTGGCAAAAATTAACACTGGGATATACAGTGGTAAAATAAGCAAACTCAGTAACACGCCACCTTTGCGCAGACCAACTGTTAACGCAACACCAATTGCGCCTAACAATGACAGTACTGGTGTCCCTATCGCTAATGTGGCAACTAATGCAACATAGCTATTTTGATCTAGGTGTAACAGAACTGCTAATAAAGGTGCAACTAAAATAAGTGGAACACCGGTTAAAATCCAGTGTGCAAATACTTTTGCTAGCACCATTAACGATAATGGTTGTGGGCTTAATAACATTTGCTCAAGGCTGCCATCGTTATAGTCGGCTTTAAATAAGCGTTCTAGAGACAACATTGATGCCAGTAATGCGGCTACCCAAATAATGCCAGGTGCAACACGGCTTAATACCTGTGGTTCTGGCCCAATGCCTAAGGGGAAAAGGGTCACCACTAATATAAAAAATAATAGTGGGTTAAAAATATCACCACGGTGTCTAATCGCAATTTGAATATCGCGTTTTAACAGTGTGTAAAATGCACTGGTGTAGCTAATACCTCTGTTCATTTTGATACCTTATACGAAGCGATAGTCTAAACGGATTTTGCGTAATTTTTCATCTGGAACAACGCCCATGTCTTGGTGGGTTGTTAAGATAACGCAGCCTCCAGACTCGGCATGCTTGAGGAATAGGTTCTCTAACTCTTCCACGCCTTTTTTATCAATGGCCGTAAAAGGTTCGTCCAATATCCAAATTCGGCAATTGGTGTGCCAGAGTCTGCCTAGTGCCGTTCTACGGTGTTGCCCAGCAGATAAGTGACCTGCCAACGCATCCTCAAAACCGCTTAAATTAACCTTCGCTAAAATATCATTTGTATCGTGTGTATCGTAACCACTTAACCTTAAATTGAAGTTAAGATTTTCTTCTGCGGTCAATTCGCTTTTCACACCAGGTAAATGCCCTAAATACAATAAGTCATGATTAAACTCGTCACGGCAGCGCAAAATATCTTCTTGAAGATAGTGCACAGAACCTGCGTAAGGGCGCGAAAGGCCAGCAATAATTCTTAATAAGCTGGTTTTACCTGCACCGTTAGGCCCTTCAATTTGGACAATATCACCAGCGTGAATATTAAAGCAGAGTTGATCAAATAGAATGCGCTCTTCGCGGATACAGGTTAATTCGTTAGCGCGAAGTAGGACGTCTTGTTGTGGTTTTTCTGTCACTTAGCCCTCGTTAAATTAGTGAGGAAGAATACATGAATAATACTAACATAATCCTATTACTGGCGTTACATTAGTTAGTTATGGACATTCAGCAATTTGATTTAGTTCCAATAATTTAACTAAAAATTGAACTTGTTCAATTTTCACTAATATATTACCAAGACGTTGATTTTTTGCTTTTCTTAAATGCCAAGGTGAGATTGTTATCACAAAAAGGTGAGTTTTTTTGCAGTTTGTAGTATTCTGCCCTTGCTAAAAGAGTCTGCCTTCTGGAACAAAGGGCAGCGTTAAGCTTTGTATTTATTTGCAATTAGGAACGTTGAACATGAAAAAATTGTTAGCAATGTCTGCAGTAGCCGCATTAACTTTGTCTGCGAATGTATTTGCTCAAGAAGGTGAAGCCGTTTATAACAAAGCATGCCAAGTATGTCACAGCATGGGAGTTGCCGGTGCTCCTAAAGCTCATGATGCTGCAGCATGGGAACCAAAAATGGCTAAAGGTATGGAAGCGCTTGTAGCTTCTGTTAAATCAGGTCTAAATGCAATGCCACCTGGCGGCATGTGTACTGATTGTACTGATGAAGATTACCAAAAAGCTATCGAGTTTATGTCTAAGTAATCTTGAAGCTGAATAACAAAAAACCGGCTAATGCCGGTTTTTTTGTGTCGGAGTTACGAGCTTAGCTCGTGCTGACTTAACTTATTGCACGATTGTATCAATCGTTAATGAAGCATCATTACCCACTTTTACAGCATCGACTTTACCTTTAAAGTCACCTGCTTGGGCCTTCACACTGCCGTGCTTAGAAAGTACAGCAATAATTTCTACTTCATTTGCACCACTTAAGGTGACATCTCCGCCCATAGAGGTACTGTCATCTAGCGTCACTGTCGCTGGTAAGCTTGCTGCACTAATTTTGGTCGCAGCCAACGGTACTTTAGGGCCTGTAGTTGAACGAGCAAATATAAATACCATATCGGTTGAAGCGACTTGCTGTGCTAACTCTGGCGCGATATTAAGTGTTACATCAACTGTTTTCACTTGAGCTGAATCAGTGTTT
This sequence comes from Shewanella maritima, assembly GCF_043643735.1. Lineage (GTDB taxonomy): Bacteria > Pseudomonadota > Gammaproteobacteria > Enterobacterales > Shewanellaceae > Shewanella > Shewanella maritima_A. The sequence goes on along the minus strand of NZ_JBHZSM010000016.1, from coordinate 5,288 downwards.
GAACCCGTCGCTCCCATTGGGTTGTGAGCGGCATCATTTGGCATAGCACCCATGTTCGATTGCATGCTCATTTTTGCAGATTGGATCGCATTCATAATTGCTGCACGGTCAACATCTTCACGGTTGCTATCTAAAATTAGCTGCCATGCATCGATGGCTTTTTGGTAATTAGCAGTAAAGAATGAGTCCATACCAACTAGCAATAGTGTTGATGGGTCACTTGGGTCAAGTTCCAATGATTGATCAATAATTACTTGAATCTGAGGAGTGATCTTCTGACCTGCGCTGTAGTACATTGCTGTAGCTTTAGGACCTAATAGTTCAGAGTGGGTACCCACTAGCTCCATTACTTTATCAAAAGCAGCAATGGCTTGGTTATATTTACTGGCAGAAATGTAAGCATGACCAAGTGAGAACCAAGCTTGACTGTTATTTGGATCAGCTTGTACTTGTGCTTCCATCATTTGTACACGTTGAGCCATCATTTGCTCTTGTGTCATACCTTGATGAGGATCTGCAGCAGCTTGTGGCGGATTAGATAACTCTTCATATGCACCTAGTTGCTGGTAGAAGTAACCACAAACGGCAAAAACAGACACAGTCATGATAGCGGGCCATAAGACACTTTTAGGCTTTGCAGCTTCTTTAAGTGAATCATTGCTCTCTTGTTTCATGTTTTGTAAAAGGTTGACTTCAAGTTCTTTTTTTAGAGACTCAAACTCTTGTTGATCCAACAATTCATCTTCAAGCTCTTTTTCAAGAATCCCAAGACGTTCATTGAACAATTCTAAATTCGTTTCTTTGCGGACGTTCTCTTCTTCGGCCTGTAACAGTTTTTGTTGGCGGAAGTGAGGTACCCAAATCATGAGTAAGCTGACGGTTACGGCAAGCGCAATAAAAATCCAAAATGTGGTCATTGTTTAAATATTCACTTTTAGTTTATAGAAAAGCGGAATATCCGCTTGGCTTGAAGTTGTAGATTATACGTAAAGATTATTCATTGAACAGTAATATAAGGAATATATGAATCTCAATTCTTGAGAGTTGAGTGCTGGTTCACATATTGCCAGAAAATAGTCATCTATAGCGGAAACTTTTACTTCAAGAGCAGGTCATACGCTAAATATCTATGTCTGCAACTTTTCATATAGATGACAATCTTAATCATATTGCTAGCTAACAGAAGTGAGACAAGTAACCCAGTTTTGCATGAAAAGAGCAGACATTAATCTTAGCAAGCTCTAAAATGATTAAAATTCGTTTAAGCTAATGTGACTATATTCGTGTTTCACATGTAGCATTTTGTGAGTAGAGATACTCTTATTAACTTAAATCTAATGAGATTGAGGAATACCCATGATTCCAGAACTTGGACATTTTGCGCTAATTATTGGATTGGCATTTGCCTTTCTATTAGCTAGCGTGCCGCTCATAGGGTCGATCAAGAAAGATCCGTACCTTGTGAGATTCGCCTGGCCTTTAACTTACGGTATGTTCTTATTTATCACATTTTCTGTGGTTACCTTAGGTTATAGCTTTGCAGTTGATGATTTTTCTGTTGCATATGTAGCCCATCACTCAAATTCTGAACTTCCTATCTTCTTTAAGATTGCAGCGGTTTGGGGTGGTCATGAAGGTTCATTACTGTTCTGGGTATTCTCTCTAACGGTTTGGGCTGCAGCAGTTGCTAAGTTCAGTAAAGGTTTAGAAGAAGTCTTTACTGCTCGCGTACTGTCTGTACTTGCAATGGTTATTGTTGGTTTCACGCTGTTTATGATTCTAACTTCAAGTCCATTTGAGCGCTTATTCCCAACGCCGATGGAAGGTCGAGACTTGAACCCAATGTTGCAAGACGTTGGTTTGATCTTCCACCCTCCAATGCTTTATCTCGGTTATGTAGGTTTTGCAGTTAGCTTTGCATTTGCAATTGCTGCCTTAATGAGTGGTAGCTTAGACTCAGCTTGGGCACGTTGGTCACGTCCATGGACATTAGCGGCTTGGGTATTCCTAACAGGTGGTATCTCACTAGGTTCTTGGTGGGCATACTATGAACTAGGCTGGGGTGGCTGGTGGTTCTGGGACCCAGTTGAAAACGCTTCATTTATGCCTTGGTTGATTGGTACAGCCTTGCTTCACTCTGTCATCGTGACTGAAAAGCGTGGTGCATTCCGTAACTGGACGGTATTACTGTCAATCTTTGCTTTCTCATTAAGCTTGTTAGGTACCTTTATTGTACGTTCAGGTGTACTGACTTCTGTTCACTCGTTCGCAGCGGACCCAAGTCGTGGTATGTTCATTCTCCTTCTTCTTGGTCTCGCCATTGGTGGCTCGCTCACCTTGTTCGCATTCCGAGCAAGTGAAATGAGCAGCCCTGCCAAGTTTGAGCTTAAGTCTAAAGAAACTATGCTACTGGTATGTAACGTGTTACTCACCGTTGCAGCAGGTACTGTATTACTAGGTACGCTTTACCCTCTATTAATTGATGCCTTAGGCATGGGTAAGATTTCTGTAGGACCTCCATACTTTAACGCTGTATTTGTACCGATTGTACTTGTCCTGTTTGGTTTCATGGGTATTGGCCCAATCATTCGCTGGAAGAAATCGAAAGCAGGTGAGCTGAAGCGTCAATTAATGGTCCCTGCAATTATTGCGGTAACCTTTGGTTTTGCTTCGCCGTTCATCGCTGGTGACGAGTTCAAAATTTGGGTTGCGTTAGGTATCACTGCTTCAACATGGATTTTCCTAGCAACTTCACGTGCTGTATATAACTTACTGCGCAATAAAGATGGTAGCTTTAGTATTGCCCGCCTAGGTCGCAGTGAGCTAGGTATGGTCATTGCTCACTTAGGTATTGCTGTCTCTGTTGTCGGTGCCACAATGGTATCTAACTATTCAGTAGAGAAAAGTGTGCGTATGGGGCCTGGCGTGAGTGAAGAACTTGCTGGCCACACATTCAACTACATTGAAACACTGAATGTTGTTGGACCAAACTACACGGCTCAGCAAGGTCAGATTGAAGTTTATAAAGAAGACAAGTTCATTGCGTTATTGCGCCCTGATCGTCGTCAATACAATGTTCGCACTATGGATATGACTGAAGCTGGTATTGATTGGGGATTATTCCGCGATTTATACGTCACCATGGGCGATCCTATTAGCACAACTGAGTTTGCTGTTCGTCTAAACTACAAGCCATTTGTTCGTTGGATTTGGATTGGTTCCATATTCATGATGATTGGTGGTTTCTTAGCGGCATCTGATAAACGCTATCGCGTGAAAAGTGCTGCCAAAGAAGAGACAAGTAAACCAGAATTAGCGACAGCCTAATCAAGCGACCGCCTAATTAAAATGGAGAATTTATGAAAAAGTTGGTGCTGTTTATACCCTTAGTACTGTTTTTAGGGATGGGTATCTTTCTTTATCAAGGATTATTCTTAAATCCGCAGAAGCTTGATTCAGCATTGGAAGGAAAGCCGATTCCGGCTTTCCAACTTGAAAAGCTAGAAAATGCGAGCGAGTACTACACACAAGAAGATCTTAAGGGTCAGGTGTCAGTAATGAATGTTTGGGCCACATGGTGTCCAGCATGTAAATACGAACACCCATTCTTGATGATGCTTGCTCGTCAAAATCAAGTCCCTATTTACGGCATCAACTACCGTGATGATCGCGCAGCTGCTATCAGAGAGTTACGTCGTGAAGGTGATCCTTATGCGAAAAACATTTTCGATGTTGATGGGCGCTTAGGATTAGATTTAGGTGTATATGGTGCACCTGAAACCTTTATCGTCGATCACAATGGTATTATACGTTTTCGATATGCAGGTCCTATCGATGGTGGCATTTGGCAAGAAACCTTATATCCAATGATCCAAGAGCTACAAGCTGAAGCTAAGTTAGAAGGTGCATCATAATGAAAGCGTTTAAATTATTAATAGTTGCCTGCTTCTCTATGGTGCTATCAGTTTCAGCGTTAGCTGACAGCAATGATAATGTTGATACCTATCAGTTTAAGTCTGATAACAATCAAAAAAGAGCTTTGTCGTTATCGCATAACTTGCGTTGTCCGCAATGTCAGAATCAGAATCTGATTGACTCTAACTCACCAGTTGCTGACGATCTTCGACTAGAAGTTTACAAAATGGTCGATGAAGGTCGTACTGACAATGAAATTATTGATTTCATGACTAGTCGCTACGGTGACTTCGTACTTTATAAGCCAAGACTTGACCCTAAAACATACATCCTTTGGGGTGGCCCATTTGCATTATTAGCAATTGGACTTTTTGTTGGTCTATTCTGGGTTCGTCGTCAAAAAACGGCCGTGGATGATAATTCTGATTTAACAGATGATGAGCAAAAACAGCTTGATGAACTACTTAATCGTAAATAAATGATGAAATCTATACTGAGTATCATTCTCGTCACTGCATTGGTTGTATCCTCATACAGCCATGCATACCCAGGGATGCAGCCCAAGCAAGAACCAACATCTAATTCAACGCTAGAGTTGATTAATGTTTTGCCAACGCCTTTCCCTATTGCCTTAGTCGATTTCGATACCATTGATGGTACTAAAATAGATTTTGAGCAATATAAAGGTAAAGTTGTCGTCATCAATATGTGGGCAACTTGGTGCCCACCTTGTGTACGTGAATTACCTGCATTAGATCGATTAGAAAAAGCACTAGATAAAGATGACTTTGCCTTATTGCCAATTTCTATCGATGCTCAGGGCAAGGAAATCGTTCAGCCGTTTCTAGAAAAGCTTGAACTCACGGAGTTCACTTCTTACTTTGACCCACAACAAAATTTACGGGAAGTGTTTCCACTAGAAACAATACCTGCAACGTTTATTTTGAACAAACAAGGTGAGTTAGTTGCATTTGTACGAACCTATGTGGATTGGGATGATGAAAACGCACTAACCTTTTTAGAGCAGTTTAATACCCCTGCAGAAACTAGTCAGCCAAAAGCCGCAGACTAGCACGTCAGTAGACACACAATATTTAGCTCATTTATTAGCTAAATTGATTAAAAAAGATCGCAATTGGTGAAATGATCATCAAGCGATCTTTTTTTTGCCTTTTTATTTATAAAAGCCCTTGCGTGGTTTCTAAATCTCCCTATAATGCGCATCCACTGACACGGCACAGCGGCAAACAATTACGGTATGCAGCAAACGTGACATCTTGATTTGAATCGCAAATAAGCATCCAAATCAACGGCGAAAAGAAAGTTTGAAAAAACCCTTGACGCCACAACGGGAATGCGTAAAATACGCAGCC
>NZ_JBHZSM010000015.1:0-103487 GCF_043643735.1 Shewanella maritima | reverse complement strand
GCTGACGGTTCATACTCATTCACGCCAGCCACTGATTGGAACGGTACTTTACCTGTCATCACCTACACCACTAATACAGGCTCAACAGCGACACTGACCATTGAAGTGACACCTGTTGATGATGCATCTGTGCTTCAAAACGACAGCAATACTGTGGCGGAAGATACCGTTGCAACAGGTAATGTGTTGGATAACGACAGCGATGTAGATCATGCATTAACTGTGGCGACCTTCACGGTTGCCGGTGACAACACCATTCACAGCGCAGGTGACTCAGTCACAGTTGAAGGCGGCACGTTAGTATTAAATGCTGACGGTAGCTACAGCTTTACACCTGCACAAGATTGGAACGGCACGCTGCCGGTGATCACTTACACCACTAACACAGGTATTTCTGCGACACTGACCATTGAAGTGACACCTGTTGATGATGCATCTGTGCTTCAAAACGACAGCAATACTGTGGCGGAAGATACCGTTGCAACAGGTAATGTGTTGGATAACGACAGCGATGTAGATCATGCATTAACTGTGGCGACCTTCACGGTTGCCGGTGACAACACCATTCACAGCGCAGGTGACTCAGTCACGGTTGAAGGCGGCACGTTAGTATTGAATGCTGACGGTTCATACTCATTCACGCCAGCCACTGATTGGAACGGCACGCTGCCGGTGATCACCTACACCACCAATACCGGCTCAACAGCGACACTGACAATCGAAGTCACTCCAGAAAATGACGATTCTATTATTGCCCATGACACTAACACTATTGCTGAAGATCAAGTTGCCACAGGTAATGTGCTTGATAACGACAGCGATGTAGATAATGCATTAACTGTGGCGACCTTCACGGTTGCCAGTGACAACACCATTCACAGCGCAGGTGACTCAGTCACAGTTGAAGGCGGCACGTTAGTATTGAATGCTGACGGTTCATACTCATTCACGCCAGCCACTGATTGGAACGGCACGCTGCCGGTCATCACCTACACCACCAACACAGGTATTTCTGCAACACTGACCATTGAAGTCACGCCAGTTGATGATGCGTCTGTGCTTCAAAACGACAGCAATACCGTGGCGGAAGATACCGTTGCCACAGGTAACGTGCTAACCAATGATTCTGACGTCGATAATGCATTAACTGTGGCGACCTTCACGGTTGCCGGTGACAACACCATTCACAACGCAGGTGACTCGGTCACGGTTGAAGGCGGCACCTTAGTATTAAATGCTGACGGTAGCTACAGCTTTACACCTGCACAAGATTGGAACGGTACTTTACCTGTCATCACCTACACCACCAATACAGGTATTTCTGCGACACTGACGATTGAAGTCACACCTGCTGATGATGCATCTGTCTTGGTTAATGACAGCAATACCGTGGCGGAAGATACCGTTGCCACAGGTAACGTGCTAACCAATGATTCTGACGTCGATAATGCATTAACTGTGGCGACCTTCACGGTTGCCGGTGACAACACCATTCACAACGCAGGTGATTCCGTTACAGTTGAAGGCGGCACGTTAGTATTGAATGCTGACGGTTCGTACTCATTCACGCCAGCCACTGATTGGAACGGCACGCTGCCGGTGATCACTTACACCACCAATACAGGCTCAACAGCGACACTGACTATTGAAGTCACGCCAGTTGATGATGCATCTGTGCTTCAAAACGACAGCAATACCGTGGCGGAAGATACCGTTGCCACAGGTAACGTGCTAACCAATGATTCTGACGTCGATAATGCATTAACTGTGGCGACCTTCACGGTTGCCGGCGACAACACGATTCACAACGCAGGTGACTCAGTTACAGTTGAAGGCGGCACGTTAGTATTGAATGCTGATGGTTCATACTCATTCACGCCAACAAGAGATTGGAGTGGTAATTTACCTGTCATTACTTATATGACGAATACAGGTTTGACAGCAACATTAACCATCATAGTTACACCACAAAATGATGCACCAGATGCAATTGACAATACCTATGTCGCGAATGAGAACCAACAAATCACTGGTAACCTTATTGATGATGATACTGGTGCTGGGCAGGATGTTGATATTGACGGAGATAATCTAACCATTACTCATATCAATGGAGCTGCGCTCACGTTTGTTGCAGGTGCAGCAACAGTCAACATTGATGGCGGTACACTGATTATCAATGAAGATGGAGAGTTCACCTTCACTCATGATGGCACAACCACCAGCATCCCTAGCTTTGAGTACACTGTTTCAGATGGTGCAGGCGGAACAGATACTGCCACGGTTACACTGAATTACAATGATGTAGATGCCGAAAATGACGGTGAGGCAGGTGCTGCATACTCTGTCGTAGCCGACTTCACTTCTGGCCCACTAATCCCAGTAGATGGCGATGGTAACCCAATGTTTACCATGCGCGCGCTGACTTACGATAGTAATGGCAACCTTATTGAAGGTAATTTCTCAACTATCAATGGAGAAGGGATTGGTGTTGCAGGCAGTATTCGTACTGACGGTAAAATCTCATCACAAATTGAATTTGATCCAGTAACTGGCCGCTCAGAAGGGATTGAAATTCAATTCAATGAGCTGGTTAACCAGGTTGAGTTCTCTGTAGCCAGATTATTCGCAGATGAAAATGTTGCTGAACAAGGTGTGTGGAAAGCCTATTACAATGGCGAACTTGTCGCTACTGGCCTGTTTAGCAATCCAACAGGGCAAACAGGCACATTCAATATTGATACCGGTGACGCCGTGTTCGACACCTTGGTATTTGAAGCAGCCAATAATGCTGATCCAATATTGAGCGGTGATTCATCAGACTACGTACTAACTTCAATCTCCGCCACGGGGGCAGGTTTAGGAGAAGGTGCAATTGTCACAGGTGAAAATCAAACGCTTACCATTAATGATCCAACGACGGGTTTACTTGCTAATGATACTGACCTACAAGGCGATAATTTCTCAATTACTGCCATAAATGGCTCGTCAGTAACTAATGGCTCAACAGTGGTACTGCCAAGTGGCGCATTACTGACTATCTATAGTGACGGTACATACAGCTACAACCCTAACGATGCATTTGATAGCTTAACTGCAGGACAAGTTGATCAAGATACATTTACCTATACCATTACCGATGCTAATGGCGCCACTGATACAGCCACAGTTACCATTAACATCATTGGTGCTAATGACGCACCCATTGCAGATGACGATAACTTCTCTGCAGCTGAAGGCTCTGTGTTGGCACTATCTGACAGTTCGTTTGTTGGTAATGACACTGATTTAGAAGGTAACCCGCTTACCGTAGCTGCATTTGCTCAAGACATCACTGGTACAGGCGAGATTGACGCGAATACCTCTGGCAATACCATCACCACAGCATTAGGCGGCACGGTAACTATCAATCCTGATGGTAGCTTTAGCTATCAAGCACCGAGCAATATTGACCATAGTGCAGGCAACGTCACTGATAGTTTTTACTATAAAGCTAGTAATGGATATGAAGACAGCGCTTGGACTCAAGTGATCATTGATGTCACTGATACAGCCCCCGATGCCAATGACGATGTAGACAGTGTCGGCTTTGGTGGCACGGCATATGGCAATGTGATCACAGGTGAAGGTACTGATGGCAGCGGTGTTGATAACATTGGTGCGGATGATACTGAACTAACAAGCATCACCATTGGCGACACGATTTATGACAGTTTCGATGCTAATGGCAATATTACCGTCACTACCAGCGAAGGTATTATTACTATCAACCGAAATGGTAGTTATAGCTTTGTCTCTACAGTGCCAGAACAAAATGGACAAACCGCTCCAAACACACTGATTACATATACCTTGACTGATGCAGATGGTAACTCTAGCCAAGCATTATTGACTATGGTTCAAGACTCAGCACCATCGATTAACGATGATGTTGCAACGGTTAATGAATCAGGCATTGCAGGTGGTACCACTGAAGGTGACGGTAGCAATATTGTCACGGGTAATCTACTGGATAATGACGAAGGTATCAGTGGTTCAACCGTTATCATGCAAGTAGAAGGTATCACACCTATTAATGGCATCATTACGGTCACAACCGCACTGGGTGAGTTGAGAGTTTACACTCAAGATACTGCTGACAACCGAGCTGGTGATTATGAATACACCTTAAACAGTAATAGTGATGGTGACTCAGTCTCAGAAAGCTTTAACTATCAGGTCACTAATGGACTAGGTAATTCAGATGACGGCAGCTTAACCGTCGATATTGTTGATGACGCACCAATCACCAACAACATCCAACAAAACTTAATGTCGGATGCAAATCCAATTACCACTAATATCACAATCGTACTAGATGTGTCAGGCAGTATGGATTACTCAGCGGGGAATGGTAAAACTTACCTAGAAACGGCTGTTGAAGCGCTCACTGCGTTGATCCATGAGGTGGATAAAACCGGTAACGTAAATGTTCAGCTAGTGAGTTTTGCGAGCAGTGCAAATACCACAGGTTGGATGGTTGACGACATTGCAGCGGCAATTGAAGCACTTGAAGCGCTAATCGCTAACGGAGGTACTAATTACGCAGAAGCACTCGATGAAGTGATGAATAGCGGTACTTTACCTCCTGCTGATCAAAGCTTGCTTTACTTTATCTCTGACGGTGAACCCAATGACGGTGGTGAAGTAGATTCTGATTTACAGGATACTTGGGAAGCCTACCTAGCAAACGGAGCTAACGGCGCAGCCTTATATGACATTGCATTTGGTATTGGTATCGGTAATGCTGACCTTACTGAGATTTTCCCAATCTCTCATCCAGAGCCAAATGGTAATGAAGAGTACGCTGTACAAGTTGACAATGCTGATGACTTAACCAGCACAATCATCAATTACTTCGACGGAAATACCATCTCAGGTAACCTAGGTATTTTAAGCGCCTCATCAAGCAGCGGCGTATTGATTGGTGCTGATGGTGGTACTGTTACCAGCATCACTATCGATGGTACTGTTTACTCACTCGACCTAGCAAATCAAATACAAGTCATCACAACAGCATTAGGTGGTGAGTTCACTATCGATTTTGTCACTGGCGAGTACAGTTATACTATCGAAGTTGATCGCAACGTACTTAACCAGAGTGAAAACTTCCAAGTTACTGTAACGGATGGCGACGGCGACAGCGACAGTTTAGAGCTTGTGCTTAATATTGATTATTACGCAGGTGTCGATGCCAATACCAATAATGTTATCACTAACTTAACCGCAGGCAGCACCATTGATATTCCTGTTGAGTACCTCACTCACGGTGATAAATCCCCTTATGAGACAGGTATCACTTCAGTCACTGGCGATGGCAGCTTAAATGGTGACGTTGTCACTGTAGTTAATGCCACTAATGATTCAAGCTTCAATTATCAATTGGACGGAAACGGCGCGACCGACAGTGCAGATGTTGACTTTGAATTTATTACCGGAAACAGACTGGTTGGTTCGGCTGAAAATGACATTATCATTGCAACTAGTTCAGGTAATCCTGGAGATATTCAAGTAAACGCAACAGTAAAACCAGGAAATACCAACGATACAAACGGCGGAAATCAAGTAGGTTTTACTTTTTATAGTGCTATTGCGGGTTTGTATATTACTAGCATTTCTATAGACCTTAGAGCGGGGAGTGACAACAATGCTTATTTTGACACCGATGACCGCTTTGAAATTGGTGACGATACAGTAGGAATTAATAACACCAGTATGTTCAGTTTCACTGACGAAAACTCTGTTTTAACAGCTACGTTTGACGCTAATGATTTTACTAATGGTGATGAGTTATGGTTCTCGGTAGGCACAGACCGATTAGGTAATGATAGAGGCCAAGAGTTTGCTTCTAGGGCTGTCACATTTACAGTTACTTTAAGTGACGGAACCACTCAAACAGGCGTATACGTTTCTGATGGTAATAATGGTGCCACAGCAACGCTGTTAATGGGGGGGGCAATTCTCGATGGTGGTGACGGCGACGACGTACTTGTCGGTGGTGAAGGTGGTGATCTATTAATCGGAGGCGATGGTGATGATGTACTTATCGGTGGCCTAGGTGACGACTTACTTGTGGGCGGTCAAGGCAATGATACTTTTGTCTGGACGCAAAATGATACGGGCATCGACACTATTGATGATTTTAATACTAGTGAAGACAAGCTTGACTTAAGTGACCTATTACAAGGCGAGACAGAATCAAACCTTGGTGATTATCTTTCATTCAGCTTCAACAACGGTAATACCACTATCGAAATTGATGTGGATGGCGACGGCAATGTAGATCAAACCATCATTCTAGATGGCGTAGATTTATCGTCTCTTGATTATTACGGTACAAGTAACGAAGGGGATGTGATTAATAGCTTAATCAATGATGGCGCATTAATCATCACTGATGATAGTCCATCAGACGCAGCGGGCATATCAAATACGAATGCACTTGCACCTCTTGATGAAAATAACGGCAATATCATCCCGTAAAAATAAAGCAATTATCCTACGTCCTATAGTAATATAGGGCGCAGGGATATTATTGCTAACGAATAAACAGCAAGTAAATAACAAAATAAACAAAAAATAAATAATAATAACCACTTAAGGATAAGTTTTTGGCGCAACCGGCTTCGACAGAAAAGCAGCAGCAATGGAGCATTCAGGCATCTCAGCGTGTCAATGTTGATCCGTTACTGGACTCTCTTGTCATTTTAACTGAGCATTTTGGAAACCCTTGCTCCATAGACTCGCTCGCTGCGGGTTTACCTTTATCTGGTGCCGTAATTACGCCGGAGATATTCCCTCAGGCTGCCGCCAGAGCGGGGTTAACTGCCAAGCTATCTCGAAAAAACCTCAACCAAATTTCAGATATTCTTTTACCTTGCATTTTGCTGCTAAAAGACCAACAAGCCTGCATACTGCGAAAAATTGATATTGAATCAGACACAGCGGTTATCCAGCTACCCGAGTCTGCGGGTGAAAAACAACTCAGCATTGAAGAGCTTGAATCACTCTATGTGGGCTACCTGTTTTTAGTCAAACAGCAATATCGTGGTGACAAAAGCTTTGATGTTCACGTACATGACAATACCACCCACTGGTTATGGCAAAGTATTAAAGGTGCAGCCCCTATCTACCGAGATGTACTCATTGCATCAGTATTGGTGAACCTTTTTGCATTGGTATCACCATTATTTATCATGAACGTCTATGACAAAGTCGTGCCCAATTTGGCTTTTGAGTCATTATGGGTGTTAGCAATTGGTGCAGGTATTGCTTATCTATTTGACCTCGTACTTCGGCAATTAAGAAGTTACTTAATTGATGTGGCAGGGAAAAAGATTGACATTATTGTCTCGTCACAACTATTTGCAAAAGCGATTGGTATTCCATTATCTAAACGCTCCCCTAGTGTAGGTGGCATGGCAAGACAACTCGGTGAGTTCGACTCTATTAGAGAGTTTCTTACTTCGGCCACCTTAACCGCACTAGTTGATCTTCCTTTTGCGCTACTGTTTATCCTAGTGATTTATGTAGTCGCGGGTGATTTAGCGATTATCCCAATAGCAGCAGGCATTGTGATCATTGCATTCACTTTGTATATACAGCCCAAACTGAAAGCAGCGATTGAAGAAAGCAATCGCTTCGCCAGCTTAAAGCATGGTCATTTAGTCGAGAGCTTGAACGCCTTAGAGTCAGTAAAAGCCAATGGCGCAGAAGGTCTTGTCCAAAAAAGCTGGCAACAAATGATTGGCCACACGGCAAACTGGAACCTGAAAACCAAGAAACTGACTAACTCAGTGACCAACGTGGCTAACTTTATCGTGCAGTTCAGTGTTGTCTGTATTGTTATTTTAGGAGTGTACCGCGTAGCTGATTATGAAATATCCATGGGTGGTATCATTGCAGCTGTTATGCTCGGTAGTCGTGCAATTAGTCCAATGGCTCAGATAGCAGGACTCATCACTCGTGGTAACTATACTGCCAGCTCACTACGTCAGCTTGATCAAATCATGAATGAAGAAGACGAGTTTGAAAATAAAGGCAACCTGGTTAGCACCCAAAGGCTCAATGGTAAAATTAACGCTGACAATATTAGTTTTAATTTCCCTAATACCGAGAAGCCCACACTCTACCCTATGTCTTTATCGATAAATCCGGGAGAGCGAGTTGCCATCATCGGTCGCAATGGGTCTGGCAAATCTACTTTAGCTAAATTATTGGTGGGCTTATACAAACCCACTGATGGTAGCTTACGTTATGACGGCATAGATTCAGGCCAAATACACCCAAGTGATTTGCGCCGAAACTTTGGCTATCTGCCACAAGATATCACCCTATTCCACGGCAGTATTCGTGACAACATATTATTCGGTTCACGCCAAGTCAGTGAACACCAACTCATGCGAGCAGTTCAGCTTTCAGGAGTCAGTCACTTTACTAACCTAGAATCAGAAGGGCTCGATCAGCAAGTGGGGGAAGGCGGTTTATCATTGAGCCGAGGTCAGCGCCAGACCGTAGCCCTCGCCCGTGCCACACTGAATGACCCGCCAGTACTGTTAATGGATGAACCCACTGCAAGTCTAGATGCACGTGCTGAGAAGCAATTCACTCAGTCAATGCGTCAAGTCACCAAAGACAGAACCCTACTGCTCATTACTCATAAAATGCATCTGCTTAACTTAGTCGATCGCATTATAGTATTAGACCGCGGCCACTTGATTGCTGATGGTCCCAAAGATCAGGTATTGAAAAAAATCAATGAAGGCATACTCGCGGGAGGAAAATCTCGATGAGTAAAAAGTTGACCACTGAAGATCTAGAAATGGCTGATGATGTATTCGGTGCAATTATGACCGATGCGCCTTCAGGCCATAGGCTTATTATCTGGTCATTAGCTGGCATGATGTTGTGCTTTTTCGTTTGGGCTTATTTCTCCGAGCTTGATCAGGTTACTGTGGGTGAAGGTAAAGTCATTCCTTCATCACAGGTGCAGATCATTGAAAGCCTTGATGGTGGTATCTTACAAGAAATCTTCGTTCAAGAAGGTGTATTAGTCACAAAAGGTCAGCCTCTGGCGCGTATTGATGACACTCGCTTTCGCTCAGACTTTGATCAACAAGAACAAGAAGTCATTGGCCTCGAAGCGAATGCAATTAGGATGCGTGCAGAATTAGACAGTATTTTGATTTCGGATATGAGTGCAAACTGGCGTGAACAGGTAAAAATTACCAAGCAGCCTTTAGTATTCCCACAACGACTCATTGAAGAGGAGCCTGAGTTAATTAAACGACAACAGGCAGAATACTCAGGCAAGCTAGATAACCTCAGTAACCAGTTGGAAATTCTTGTGCGTCAAATTCAACAACGCCAACAAGAAACAGAAGAGCTTTCATCCAAAATCAGCACATTAACGACCAGCTTCCAACTCATTTCACGTGAACTTGAGCTAACTCGTCCATTAGCAGAAAAAGGCATTGTACCTGAGGTTGAATTACTCAAGCTTGAGCGAACAGTTAACGACATTCAAGGTGAACTTAAAACGGTAAGGTTACTTCGTCCTAAGCTAAAAGCCGCAACCGATGAAGCGATTTTAAAGCGCCGAGAAGCGGTATTCGTTTATGCCGCGGAAGTCCGCGCCGAGCTAAATGAAACACAAAATAACCTGTCTCGCATGAACCAAGCACAGATTGGCGCTTTTGATAAAGTCAGCAAGGCGGTGATCACCTCCCCTGTTATCGGCACCATTAAAACCTTACATATCAACACGCTTGGCGGCGTGGTTCAGCCAGGTGAAGAAATTATTGAAATTGTCCCATCTGAAGACAAGCTATTAATTGAAACCAAAATTAAGCCAAAGGATATCGCATTTCTTCATCCGGGGTTACCTACTGTCGTTAAAGTCACAGCATATGATTTTACCCGTTATGGTGGCTTAAAAGGCACGGTGGAACATATTAGTGCTGACACCTCACAGGATGAAGAAGGCAACAGTTTTTATACCATAAGAGTAAGGACTGAAGAGTCCGTTTTATATAAAGATGATGGCACACAGATGCCAATAATTCCCGGAATGCTCACGACAGTGGATGTTATCACCGGGAAAAAATCGATTCTTGAGTACATATTTAACCCTATTCTAAGAGCTAAGGATACCGCTCTTCGCGAGCGATAAAAAAGACCAGGAGGTTTTTTGAAATGAGCACATTAAATAATCAGCGTACAAAGCTTAGTGCATTGGCACTGGCTTTATCAATGCTGGTTGTGCCTACAGCATATAGCCAGTCGTTAGAGCAAGCTGTTGCACGTACACTTGACACTCACCCTGAATTACGGATTGCATTCAACCGCTTTAAAATCCGCGAGGAGCAAGTGAACCAAGCATACACAGGTTACATGCCTACAGTTGATATAACCGCAGGTTATGGCTGGGAGCAAACCAATAGCCCCTCGACTAGAAGAAAAGCTGGACAAGGCGATGTTAATGACGAAGGCGTCATTGAACTGAACAGAGGTGAAGCTGGGTTTAGCATAAGACAAATGCTGTTTGATGGCTTCATGACCAGTAATGAAATTGACCGTTATTCATATGAAGCGAGTGCTGAGCAATGGGCGCTATTTGCCGCTGCAGAAGACATGGCACTTGAAGTCAGTAAAGTTTACCTTAACTATATTCAAGCCGATCAAGTTTTAATTCTGGCTGATAAAAACCTAAAAAGTCACGAAGAAATTTATGACCAAATTAAGCAGCGTACCGATTCAGGTTTAGGTTCTATTGCTGATTTATCACAAATTTCCGGTCGCCTTGCCCGTGCACATGCCAATGTAGCCTCAGCTAAGAATAACCTTGAGGATGCTCGCGCTCAATTCGTGCGAATAGTCGAAGCAGAACCAGAAAACTTAATCGTTCCTGTGCCTGATAACGACATGCTGCCACAGGATTTGCCTTCAACAATTAGCACAGCGCTAGATACTCACCCTGTTTTAAAAGCGGCGGCAAATGATATTGAAGCAGCAAAAATGGAGCGTAGGTCATCTCAATCTGGTTACTACCCAACGATTACGCTAGAAATAGAGGGTAACTGGAATAATGATACTCAAGGGGAAGATGGCTTCAGTGCGATAGCCAGCCAAAATGTAGGTGGCCATAACAACAACTTAGTGGGCATGGTTCGCATGAGGTACAATTTATTTTCTGGCGGCAAGGACTTATATCGTGAAAAAGAAGCTGCATATAAAATCAATGAAGCCAAAGAAATCCGCGAACGCGCTAGCCGTCAAGTGATCGAAGGAGCTCGCTTAGCTTGGAATGCTTATGACGCATTGTACCCACAGAAGAAATACATTCGCCAGCATGTGACGGCTGCAAAACAAACACAGGTAGCTTATACCCAGCAGTTTAATCTTGGCCAACGTAGCCTGTTAGATTTGCTGGACACCGAAAATGAGTTATTTGAAGCTCGAAAAGATTACCTTCGTACAGAATATGATGAAATTGTCGCAAAGTATCGTGTACTGAATTCAGCAGGAAAGTTGCTCGATTCGCTAAGAGTAACCCGACCAGCAGTATGGCGTGGTGAAAGCGAGTATGAAGGAGGAGTGAAATAATGAATAAGTTAATGATAATATTAGCTTTAGCCATGGCAGCTACAGGTTGCTCTTCACGTGAAATAGTGAAAATGGAGCACCCTACTCAACAAAGTTTTGACCTTTACGATCCTGATGGAGATGGTGTCATTACTGCCCGCGACCGTTGTGTTGAAACTATTACAGGTGCAGACATTAATAACTTTGGTTGTGGTGAAATTACCAATATTGATGAACGTAAAGAGCTAAAAATTCTTTTTGCAAACGATTCCTATCACATCGAACCAGAATATTATGGTCAAATTGAGCAAGTTGCATTATTGATGCAGCGCTATCCAAAAGCCATTGTCACCATCGAAGGTCACTGTAGTCAATCTGGAAGCTATGAGCTCAACCTTGCACTTTCTCAAAACCGTGCTGAAGCGGTAACTCAAGTTTTGCAAGACCAATTTAGCATTGATGCATCACGTCTGACAGCCGTAGGGTACAGCTACGATCAACCGATTGCGGATAACCTAACAGAGGAAGGCCGTCGGTTAAACCGCCGTGTAATTGCATCAGTTAAAGGTGATGGCACTCAAACAGAAATGAAGTGGCATATCTATACTGTGGATGAGGAAGTCGAATAACCAGTTTTAGCTTGAAAGGAACTCAATTTGAGCGGCGTAGGTATTTCATTTATTAAGTCATATACCAACAAACTGAGCCATGCCTTTGTCATGGTCACGGCATTGTTGGTATCAAGCTTATACGCCTCGCCAACTCAAAACCTAGATTCAACCAAAATTATCAATGCTCTTAAAGCCAGCTACGGAGAAAGAGCTGGGTTGCGTGCCAAAGCTTGGTTCAAAATTTTAGATGAATCAGCCAGTTTGAGTGACAAGCAAAAACTGGAAAATGTGAATAATTTTTTCAATATGTTCCGCTTTATTGATGATGCCAAGCTTTGGGGTGACTCCAATTACTGGGCATCACCGATGGAGTTCATTGGTGTCAGTGGTGGTGATTGCGAAGACTTTTCAATCGCAAAGTATTTCACATTATTACAACTGGGTATTCCGGAAGAAAAGCTGCGGATCACCATGGTAAAAGCGACCTCGTTAAACCAATACCATATGGTGCTGGCTTACTATGAAAAACCCAGCGCAATTCCACTGGTGCTAGATAACTTAGATAAGCAAATAAAACCTGCAACTCAGCGTAATGATTTATTACCCGTATACAGTTTTAACGGTAAACAGCTGTGGTTAAACAAAGAAAAAGGTCGAGGCCAGCTTGCTGGTTCTTCTTCTCGATTAGAGAAATGGACTGACCTTAAACATCGATTGGGTGTAGAGCGTTTACGCCAACCTAAAATGAAAATAATGGAGTAGTGCCCCATGACCCTGTTCCGGCAGATTTATGCGTTACTTTTTGTGCTTTTCTTGTTAACTATTACAAGTTTAGCATATGTACAGATCACTGAGACTCAGAGCTTTTTAACTAAGCAAATGGAGTCGGATCTCAACAATGCCAGTAACTCACTGGGGCTAATGCTAGTCCCCGTGCTTGAGGCGGGTGATAACGCAGGCGCAGAAACCCTAGTCAATGTGATTTTTGAGGGAGGTTATTACCAACAGGTAAAACTCACTTGGTTAGTCGATGGCCAGCAGCAAATATGGAACAATGCCATCCGTATTCAAGGTGTACCACAATGGTTTATCGAACTAGGTATTTTTGACACAATTTCAAAAGAAACCACCATTACCTCAGGTTGGCTACAGTTAGCCAATCTGGAGATTACCGCTCATCCAGGTTTTGGCTACCATGAATTGTGGCGTATTATCTCTAATACCATCATCCTGTTTTCAATCTTATTCTTGGTTGCGATTGTGATGGCTCGGGTAGGACTAACCTGGATTTTAAAGCCACTGCACAACATAGCTGACCACGCCCAGAAAGTGGCTAACCGTCAGTTTGGCCCAGATATGCCAACCCCTAAAACATCTGAGTTAAAGGACTTGGTAAATGCCTTCAATAGCATGTCTGCACAACTCAAGCAGGTATTTAGCTCGCTTGACTCAGAAGTATCAGAGCTGCGTAAGAAAAACTTAATAGACCAAGTATCCAACCTACCTAATAGACAATATATGGTCAGCCGCCTCAACGGCTGGTTAAGTGAACCCAGTTCAGGCGCATTGTACCTAGCTAAGTTTGACTGGCTAGAAGAGGTCCACAGTAAATATGGCTTCCAAGTTCGTGATGAGACTATTCGCTTATTGAGTGAAAGATTGCAGCAAGATCTCGATAAAGAAAACCCATCGGTTATTGCCAGAATTGCCGCCTATGAGTTTGCTTTTTTAGTTGAAGATCAAGAACACGAGCAACTGACTAAATACTTGCAAGCACTGATCAGAACCGTTAATCAGGAAATATCAAAAGCGGGTAGCAAGCCAAATGAGCTATTTGCCATTGGTGTTGCTGAACGTGCAGAGAACATGTCGGTATCTGACTTATTAGCTCAGGCAGATAACGCGCTGCAAGCCGCACTTAAAGCAAATAAAGCATTCCATTGGTATGAAAACTCAGAAAGGCAGTTATTCAGCCGAGAGCAATGGCGTAGCAACTTAACTAAAGCAATCAATGACAAACAATTTAAATTTCGTTGGCAACCTATTCAATTATGCGAAAATAACGAAGTTTGTCAGCGGGAGATTTATTGCCAACTGGATGTGAATGGTGAAGTTATCCATGCTGGGCAATTTATGCCTTATGTAGAGTTATTATCTCTCGGCACTATGCTGGATCGCTGTTTAATTGAGTCTGTTAATGAGCGCCAATTTTTCGATCGCAACTACGAACCACTGGCCATTAACCTGACTTTTGACAGTATCCGAAACAACGAATTCCACACTTGGTTAAAACAATTTTTAAGATCACATAATCACCCAGAAAGAATTTGCTTCGAAATACCTGAAGCCAGTATTTATAGTGATTTAGAAGCTTGTGAAAACCTGTGTAATATCATCAGAGACTCAGGTGCACACTTTGGTATTGACCACTTTGGCCGCCAATTTGGCTCAATGAGTTACTTACAAAGCTTGCGCCCCAGTTATGTCAAATTAGATCAATCTTTCGCGCACTTCGAGGACAGTCTACAAAACAGTGAACTCTGCCGCGCTTTAGTTAACGTAGCAAAAGGTTTAGATATACAAGTCATTGTGACAGGCATACAGCAAGAGCAGCAATTAACTCGCTTTGAAAGCTTACGCTTGGATGCGTATCAAGGCTTCATTGTGCCACCAACAGTGATTGACGGCTAAGCCAAAAGCGATAGTGCTTAGACACCAACATAGCCACTCTTTTGAGTGGCTTTTTATTAATGAGTAAATCGGAAGGTGGTTTTTCTGAGTGATATATACTTACCCAGCGCTAGAAAGCAAAAAACCACTCGAAAGAGTGGCTTTTTTAATGTGGTCGGTGATAGAGGATTCGAACCTCTGACCCTCTGCTCCCAAAGCAGATGCGCTACCGGGCTGCGCTAATCACCGAGACTTGCCTGATACATGAGCAATACTTTTTGCCCGACTCTAGCTATCTAAAAGAAAGCTAAGTTGTGATGCGCTATCTGGCTACGCTAATCACTATTTCTGTATTACTTCCGTACGTTAACTTCAAAACTAGGTTTAAAGCAATGACCAAAGTATATAATTGGTCGGTGATAGAGGATTCGAACCTCTGACCCTCTGCTCCCAAAGCAGATGCGCTACCGGGCTGCGCTAATCACCGAAAAGTTCCTAGTATTTGAGCAATACTTCGAGGGTAAACCCTCTGCTCCACTCCTATAAAGAGCCGTGATGCGCTACCGGGCTGCGCTAATCACCGAGTAATTGATTTTGCAAAGCTTGAATATCAAACCGAGACACGTTATCAATCAACGTAGAGATATGATTGAATGGGGTGACTGACGGGGATTGAACCCGCGACAACCGGAATCACAATCCGGGACTCTACCAACTGAGCTACAGTCACCACTGCTTTCAATCTACTAACCTTTGCGTATCCACGGAATGGTGCGCCCAGAAGGAGTCGAACCTTCGGCCTTACCCTCCGGAGGGGTACGCTCTATCCAGCTGAGCTATGGGCGCCCGTCTTGGTTAGCGACGCATATAGTAGGGATAAATTGCCTCGGAGTCTAGCCCTGTTTTACTTTTTTTCACTGTTTGCTTAAGTTTTGAGTAGTTGGGTTAAAAATAACCTTTTAATAAGTAGGTGAGTATCTGTTGGATCACTTTAATAAATATGGTAAAAATAAAAGTTGGTGTTGCGTTTTTCTTTTTATAAACGGGATATTGAAAGACAAGGAATATGGATAAGGATATTGATTTTTTGGAAGACACCTCCCTCCAGCAGCAAAGTGCATTAGAGCGACAAGTTACCCATTTAACCCGCTTAAATGATCAACTTAAGCGCTCAAAGCTCATACAAGACACATTATTAGCCATATCTAATATTGCAACCAAAGCAAACTCTTTAGAACATTTTTACCAAGACGTTCATCAATATCTACGTAACATCATCCCAGCAGACAACTTTTTTGTTGCCAATAAAAAGCCTGAAACAAACTTTATCACATTACCCTTTTTCTACGACCAACAAGACTCACACCCTTCAGATCTTTACCCAGATCAAACAATATCTGAATTACTCAATAAAGGGATCACGGGTTATGCTTTTAAAACTGAGCAAACCTTGCACTGCGATAGAGCAAAATATGATGAATATATCAAACAAGGCCGCTTTAAAGATTTAGGTTCGCCTTGCCATCAGTGGCTTGGTGTGCCGATTAAAAATAACAATGGAACCCGTGGCTTATTGGTAGTGCAAACCTATGATGAAGCTATCACCTACGGTGACCTGGAAGTCGAATTGCTCGAGTTCATCTCACAACATATCTCTGGTGTTATGGAGCGACTTCAACACCAGCAGCAACTCGAAATTGCTATTGAAGAACGAACCCGAGAATTAAGTAATGCTTACCATAACCTCAAGCTGGAAGTGAAAGTTAGAGAAACAGCCGAACAACTGCAAAAGTCTTTATTTGAAATTGCTGACTTATCTGCCACAGTCACTGAAGAGAATCATTTTTATACAAAACTGCACCATATCCTAAGTGACCTAATTCCGGCGCAAAATTGCTTTATCGCCCTTAAATCAGGCAATCAATTGACGTTCCCTTTTTACAAGTCTCAACTTAACTCAAGTAGGCCAGAGCCCAGAGCCATGGAAGATGGCTTAACTGAGTTTATTATGGCGAATAAAAAGCCTGCGCTCATTACCAACCAAGAAATACAACGACTTGTTGAACAAAAAAAGATATATACCCATACACCTGAGCTAAATAGAACACAATCGATGCATCAATGGATTGGTATTCCATTAATAATCGATGCTGAAGTAATAGGAGCCCTGACCTTATATAGCCTAGAAGAAAAACATCAGTACAAAGCGAAGGATGTCGAATTTCTCACATTTGTTTCTCAACACATTGCCAATGCTATTGCCCGTAAAAATGCTGTGGCATCTCTGCAGCGCAGCCATGAAGAGCTCGAAGAACAAGTGGTTAAACGCACCCGTGCACTCAAGGCAAGCAACACCCAATTACAAAGTGAGATAGAGCAAAGACGAAATATTGAAGCACAATTAGTCCACGATGCCTTACATGATGGACTAACAGGGTTACCCAACCGAAATTTGTTGATGGATCAACTCAATCAAGCCATTAAGAATCACCGACGCCTCAACCTCGATCCATTTGCTCTACTATTTATTGATCTCGATAGATTTAAACTGATCAATGACACCTTAGGCCACCAGCAAGGTGACCATTTTTTAATTGAAACGGCAAAGCGCCTTAAATCCTGTATTCGTCAGCACGACACCTTAGCAAGAATGGGCGGCGATGAATTTGTGATTCTGCTAAGTGCAATCAATGGCCTTAATGACGCTAAAGAAGTAGCCGAACGGATATTACCCACCCTAGCAGAACCTTACATACTCGCCAAACAAGCATTCACCTCTGGGGCCAGTATAGGTATTTCTTACATTGACCAACATAAAACCGCGACAAGCGAAACACTGTTACGTGAAGCAGATGCAGCCATGTATCAAGCCAAAGCCAATGGCAAAGGCTGTTACGTCGTATTTGATGATTCCTTAGAGCAACGCACTGAGTCAAAACACCTGCAAGAAAAAGCATTCAAAACAGCGTTAGATCAGCAAAAAATTGAAGTGTACTTTGAAGAAGTCATCGACATAGTCTCGAACAACATTGTCGCCATAGAACCCAGAGTAAAATGGACTCAAGGTGCAGAAGAAAGCTTCAACCATGCACAAATGTCGAACTTAGCAGAACAATATCAACTCACTTTACATCTAGATGCATATGTTTTTGCTCATATAAATGCCGTTTACCCTTGCCTTAAACAGCGCTACGGCGCAGACACCATGTTGCACATGCCTGTTTCAAGCCGACATTTGAAAAATAAATACACTATGCGCAACCTGAAAAACACCTTAACTCAGAGCAAAATAGACCCAGCAAAAATTCAGCTGTTTTTTGCTGAGAAAGGCCTAGTTAAGGACATAGAAAGCCATATTAATGCATTCAAAATCATCACTGATCACGGTATTAAAGTTGGAATAAATGGCTATGGTATTGGCTATAGTGCTTTAGCAAATATCAGCTTTTTGCCGCTAACTTCGCTCAAGCTTGACGATAGCGTATGCCAAGTTACCACTAATTCTCAGCAAAAAAGTTTACTTAAAAGCTACCTTTTATCAGCTACTGCATTAGGACTTGAAGTATTCACTGCTGGGATAGATCTGCAAGAGCAAAAAAAGCAACTCATCAATCTTGGCTTTACCTTGGGCCAAGGCAAATTGTGCCAATCTTCAACTTCGCAATGCGAAAGATGTTAAGCGCTATTTTTTAAACATCTCACGTAAATTTGCAATGTTACTTTTACCGGTTTCTACCCGTTGTTGCTCTGTTTGAGCCGGTCTACGATTTTCCCAAATCAAATCATCCTGGGGCAGTTCCATTAAGAAACGGCTTGGTTCGCAGCGCATGGTTTCCCCAAACTGCCGACGCTCACGACAGAGCATAAACCACAGTTCCTTCTGGGCTCGGGTTATGCCCACATAAGCTAAGCGACGCTCTTCTTCAACATTGTCTTCATCGATACTGCTTTGGTGCGGCAAAATACGCTCTTCCACGCCCACCATAAATACATAGGGAAATTCCAAGCCTTTGGATGCATGCAGCGTCATCAACTGCACTTGATCAGAACCTTCTTCCTCATTATTGCGCTCCATCATGTCGCGCAATGTTAAACGAGTAACCACTTCAGGCAGCGTCATCGGCTCTTCAAGTTCATCACCTTGCAGCATTTCTGTTACCCAACGATATAGTTCTGAAATATTCTTCATGCGCATTTCAGCCGCTTTAGCACTGGTACTGGTCTCGTAAAGGTAATCTTCATAATTGATTTTACGGATAAGCTGTTTAATGGCTTCGACAGGGTCTCCGCGAGAAGCCATTTCACCAGTATCAACCACGAATTTACCAAATTCATATAGCGACTTCATCGCCGCAGGCGCCAGATGATGATTCAGATCTGCCTCAAAAATTGCCGCAAATATTGAGATATGCTTTTGATTGGCGAAATTACCTAGCTTTTCTAATGTGGCTGGACCAATACCACGTTTAGGTAAGTTAATGACTCGTAATAACGAGTTATCATCATCAGGATTTACCACAAGTTTGAGGTAAGCCATGATGTCTTTAATTTCTGCACGGGCAAAAAATGAAGTGCCGCCACTTAATTTATAAGGAATACGGTTGGTCATTAACGCACGTTCAAGCAAACGTGATTGATGGTTACCTCGATATAAAATGGCATAATCACCAAACTGCGTTCGCCCCACAAACTTATGCCTAATGATCTCAGCAACAACCCGCTCAGCTTCTTGTTCTTCATTGGCAGCAAATAGCACTCTTAGAGGCTCACCGTAGGCCAATTCACTGAATAACGACTTGTCATAAACATGGGGATTATTGGCAATTAGGATATTCGCCGCATGTAAGATACGCTGACTAGAACGATAATTTTGCTCAAGCTTAATCAATTTCAATTTTGGAAAATCTTTACCCAACAACACCAAGTTTTGCGGCTTAGCACCACGCCAGGAGTAAATGGATTGGTCATCATCCCCTACTACGGTAAACCGTGCGCGCTCACCGACCAAGAGTTTGACTAATTCATACTGACTGGTATTGGTATCTTGATACTCATCCACTAGCAAATATTGAATACGGGTTTGCCAGCGAGTTCTGACCTCCTCATTCATGCGCAACAACAAGGTTGGGATCAAAATTAAATCATCAAAATCTAGCGCATTATAAGCTTTCATTTGTTGAGCATAACGCTGGTAGAGCTTAGCAAAAAGTTGGCTTTGTTCATCTTTAGCCGCTTTCATTGCATGCTGTGGGATCATCAGTGCCCCTTTCCAATTGGAAATGGCTGAAGCAAGCGCTTTAATCAAGTCTTTGTCTTCATCTAACTCATCTTGAGTGAGCTCTTTAAGCAATGCGAAAGTATCTTGATCATCAAACAGTGAAAAACCTGGCTTTAATCCAAGCGCTTTATACTCACGTTTAACAATTTCCAAGCCTAAGGTGTGAAAGGTTGAAATCCACAACCCACGCGCCTCTTTGCGTCCCATAGATTGCGCCACACGCTCTTTCATTTCTCTAGCGGCTTTATTGGTAAAGGTTACTGCCGCAATATTGCGTGCCTTATAACCACATTTTTCAACTAAGTAAGCGATTTTATTAATAATCACACGTGTTTTACCACTGCCCGCACCTGCCAGTACTAGGCAAGGTCCAGAAACATAGTGAACGGCATCATTTTGGCCAGGGTTTAACTTCATGTGAATTTCCAAATGACTACAATTACTCGCGAAGGCGGATCATAGCAGATGCGAGTGATACCGGTGAACGACTATTGATTAAAATTTTCTATGACGTATTTAGAAAATCTCTCAGCTTAGCTACAATAAGCCCACATTATGAATAGGAAATGCACATGATTAACCCAAAAAAGATTGAAGATGTGGCTAAGCAACTCAGTGATAACTTGCCAAGCGGGTTAAAGCAGTTTGCCGGTGAGTTTGAAGAAAAAAGCAAACAAATTATTCAAAGCCAATTGATGAAGCTTGATGTGGTCTCTCGTGAAGAGTTTGAAGTACAACAACACGTACTGCTCAAAACCCGTGAAAAGCTAGAAGCTTTGCAAGCTCAAGTGGCTGAGCTTGAGAAGAAATTGGAACAAGACCAAGATTAATCATCCGCTTACCTTGCTTCAATAAAATGGCGCCTAGAGCGCCATTTTTATTGATATTCACAATGCTAATACCACTACTGTGCTAATACTTCCTCTAATGCACGTAAGCATAATGCAACGTTTTCGCGTCTAGCACCAAAGCCCATTAAGCCAATACGCCAAGCTTTACCTGCTAACGCACCTAAACCTGCACCAATTTCAAGGTTATAGTTTTCAAGTAGCTGAGTACGTACCGCGCCATCATCCACACCATCAGGAATATAAACCGCATTAAGTTGCGGCAGTCGAGATGCTTCATCAACCACAAAAGTTAGCCCCATTTTTTCAAGGCCTGTTTTGAGTGTTTGATGCATTTGCTGATGTCGCTGCCAAGCTTGCTCAAGTCCTTCATTTGCAAGTAACCTTAATGACTCATGCAACGCATATAAAGCATTCACTGGCGCAGTATGATGATAACTACGTTTGCCACCAACACTGCCTGAACCCCAATATCCCATGACTAAGCTTTGGTCTAGAAACCAACTCTGCACAGGCGTTGCTCGTTGAGATAGCTTTTCAACCGCTTTTGGCGAGAATGACACAGGTGATAAGCCTGGCACACAAGATAAACATTTCTGGCTACCTGAATAAATGGCATCAATTCCCCAATCATCGACGCGAAGTTCAACGCCACCGAGGGAAGTCACTGCATCAACAATAGTGAGACAATCATGCTGTCGCGCAAGCTGACACAAAGTTTTTGCATCAGAAAGTGCACCTGTTGATGTTTCAGCATGCACAAAAGCTAAGAACTTCGCTTGTGGGTTATCTGCTAAGGCTTGCGCTACCTTTTGAGGACAAACAGGTTCACCCCAGTCATTATCAACAACCACTGCTGTTGCACCCACACGCTCAACATTTTGACGCATGCGCTCACCAAAGACCCCATTGCGACAAACAATCACGGTCTCGCCGGGTTCAACTAGATTGACAAAGCAAGTTTCCATTCCAGCACTACCAGGAGCAGATACAGCTAATGTCATTTCATTTTTGGTTTGAAACGCATACTGGATTAACGATTTAAGCTCATCCATCATGCCAACAAATAATGGGTCTAGATGGCCAATGGTGGGTTTTGACTGTGCGGCTAACACCTCAGGATACACATCAGATGGACCAGGTCCCATTAGGGTACGACGGGGTGGAGTAAATGGGTTAATGGTCGGTACGGGTAACATTTATCTCTCCTTAAGAAACCATAAATACAACTAACTGACTCAGTACTTAGCGCACTGAGATATTTACCCTACATTCAATGATTTTATTAATTTTGCACCGCCGAATATGTTTTCGTTTGCGGTTAAGCTTAAGCGCATTGGCGTTTTAAGACTGACGTTAAAAACTCTACCACACTGACAGTGAAGTAAAAACTTTAACGCCAAATAATTTTAAACTAGTGTTTAATACCAACGTAATAAATAAATGAACACCCTAGCCAATTCAGTTGTGATTATTTAAAAACAACTGATATGCAGGATTATGGGTTTCCTCTTGATAAACAAATCCAAGCTCGGTAAGAAACTGAGCAAATAGTTGTTTATCTGATTCTGGTACTTCAAACCCTGCCAATACTCGGCCAAAAGCAGCGCCATGGTTGCGATAATGGAATAAACTGATATTCCATTGACTTTGAAGTGTGGTTAAAAACTTGAGTAATGCGCCTGGGTGCTCAGGAAATTCAAAACTGAATATCCGCTCATCTAATGCCACTGGCGGTTGTCCGCCGACCATGTATCTAACGTGCAACTTTGCGGTTTCATCGTTTGACAAATCTTGCACCGCAAAATCTTCAGCTTCCAAAGCCGCAATAATTTGCGCCAGTTCACTTTGCCCGTCAGTCAATCTGATACCCGCAAACACAACAGCACTATTACGACTACTAAAGCGGTAATTGCACTCAGTTAAAGAACGTGAACCCAGTAACTGGCAAAAGCGTAAAAAACTCCCCGGCTTTTCAGGCACAGTAACGGCTAACACCGCTTCTTTTTGCTCGCCTAATTCACAACGTTCTGACACATACCGTAAGCTGTGAAAATTGACATTCGCTCCACTAAGAATGGCTGCAACAGGTTCTTGTATGTCATGGTGCTGTTGATACTTTTTTAACCCTGCTAACGATAATGCACCAGCGGGCTCAGCAATTGCGCGGGTATCTTCAAAGATGTCTTTTACTGCAGCGCAGATCTCGTCTGACGACACTGTCACCACATCATCAACATATTGTTGAGCCACCTCAAATGGTGCTTGTCCAATCCGCTTAACTGCCACACCATCAGCAAATAAACCTACATTAGCAAGGTCAACAGGTTCACCCGCCTTCATCGCAGCCTGCAAACATGCTGCATCTTCTGGCTCGACAGCGATAATTTTCACTTCAGGCATCACCGCTTTATAATAAGCAGCGATACCAGCAACTAGCCCGCCGCCGCCCACAGGGACAAATACCATTTTGATGTCGCGCTGTTGTTGCACCATCTCTTGAGCCACCGTACCTTGCCCAGCAATGACTGCAGGGTCATCGAAAGGCGCAATATATACCCGCTGCTCAGTTTGAGCGAGATGCTTGGCGTGGCTATTGGCTTGATCAAAAGACTGACCATGTAACACCACATTGCCCCCAAGGCGCTTAACGGCATCAATTTTAATATCGGGCGTGGTTTCTGGCATCACAATCACGGCACTGAGCCCTTTAGCATAAGCCGACATAGCAACACCTTGAGCATGATTCCCCGCCGATGCACAGACTACGCCTCTTGCCATTTCCTCTGCCGATAACGCCGAAATACGGTTATAAGCGCCGCGCAACTTAAATGAGTGCACTGGCTGCATATCTTCACGCTTGAGAAAAACTTGTGCCCCAATCCTTGCTGACAGCTTTTTCATCTCACTTAATGGCGTGACCTTGGCAACATCGTAAACAGACGACAGCAATATCTTTTGTAAGTACTTCTGAGCTAACGACATTTCTACAACTTCCTCAGCATTATTTTCGGCTATGGCAAGCATATTAGCCTTCCAGTTTACTGCGATCGCGCACAGCACCTTTATCCGCACTGGTCGCTAACATGGCATAGGCTTTTAACGCCAAAGACACGTAACGCTGACGAGCAAGGGGTTTCCAAGCCATTGTGCCTCTTGCAAGCATGGCAGTTTGACGTTCACTCAACTCATTTGCATCAACATTTAACACAATTGAACGATTAGGAATATCAATGGCAATCTCATCACCATTTTCAATCAATGCGATGGTGCCGCCGGCTGCAGCTTCTGGCGATACGTGACCAATAGACAATCCTGAAGTGCCGCCAGAGAAACGGCCATCAGTGATCAGAGCACATGCTGCGCCTAAACCACGGGATTTTAAATAGGATGTTGGGTACAGCATTTCTTGCATTCCGGGGCCACCTTTCGGCCCCTCATAACGAATGACGACGACTTCACCTGCGACCACTTCACCATCTAAAATGCCGGCAACGGCATCATCTTGGCTTTCGTAGACTCTAGCACGACCAACAAAGGTGAGATTGGATTCATCTACCCCTGCCGTTTTCACAATGCAACCATGCTCAGCTAGGTTACCGCTCAATACGGCAAGCCCACCTTCTTGGCTAAAGGCATGTTCGCGGCTTCGAATACACCCTTGCTGGCGATCATCATCAACACTGTCCCAACGACAATCTTGACTAAATGCAGTTTGGGTTGGAATACCTGCAGGACCAGCGGCAAAAAAGCGTTGAACTTGCGGGTCATCTGTTTGTTTAAGATCGTATTTTGCTAATACAGATTTTAGATTGCCACCATTATCTGCAGCCACATGTGGCACATCATTATGCAATAGACCTGCGCGGTCTAGTTCACCAAGGATCCCCATCACACCACCTGCACGGTGTACGTCTTCCATGTGGTATTTAGGCGTAGAAGGCGCCACTTTACATAGGTGTGGCACTTTACGAGACATGCGGTCGATGTCTTCCATGGTAAAGTCCACTTCTGCTTCTTGCGCTGCGGCGAGTAAGTGAAGCACGGTATTGGATGAACCACCCATGGCGATATCTAACGCCATGGCATTTTCAAATGCTTTAAAACTCGCAATATTTCTTGGCAGAGCGCTGTCATCACCATCACGATAATATCGCGTAGCCAAAGTCATCACTCGACGACCTGCTTCTAAAAATAATTCGCGTCGATCCGCATGTGTGGCCAATAGAGAACCATTCCCCGGTAAAGATAAACCTAAGGCTTCAGTTAGACAATTCATTGAGTTGGCGGTAAACATACCAGAGCATGAACCACAGGTAGGGCAGGCACTACGTTCAATCTTCTCACTGTCTTCGTCACTGACATTACTGTCAGCTGCGGCGACCATCGCATCCACTAAGTCAAGTTTGATTAACTTATCTGAAAGCTTGGTTTTACCTGCTTCCATCGGTCCACCAGACACAAACACCACAGGAATGTTCAGTCTCAGCGCAGCCATCAACATGCCTGGGGTGATTTTGTCACAGTTAGAAATACACACTAAAGCGTCTGCACAGTGGGCATTTACCATGTATTCAACACTATCTGCAATCAACTCCCGCGAAGGTAAGCTATACAACATGCCACCATGACCCATCGCGATGCCATCATCGACTGCAATCGTGTTGAATTCTTTAGCTATGCCACCTGCCTCTTCAATCGCGCCAGCGACCAGTGAGCCCATATCTTTTAAATGTACATGACCGGGAACAAATTGCGTAAAAGAGTTAGCAATAGCAATAATTGGCTTACCAAAATCATTATCTTTTACGCCTGTGGCACGCCATAAAGCGCGAGCGCCAGCCATGTTACGACCTTCAGTACTTGTTGCGGAGCGAAGTTTTGGCATTGCCTTACCCTTTTATAATAAATTGCTGTGAATATGTTTGCTGATCTTCACCATGTTGAGTTCGCCTTAAGCGAACGGTTAAGCATTAACGGTTGCTGCAAAAGGTGTATTGGATACCACCTTACAGGCCGTCACATCTATCAGCTTATCTAATTGATTGCTGAGTAACTCAATCGCACGGTCAGCTTCTACCTGCATATCAACGGCGATACTGGCATCATCATTGATACACATTTGCATATTGGTGACAGTAAATCCACGGTGACGTGTGACTCGTAATAAACGTTCTAATACTTCTGGGCGCTGCTGCACGGTTATTGCTAATGTATGCATCATGTCTGCTTCTCCATTTGATCCATCATGTCACTATTACTGGCCCCTGGTGGTACTAACGGCCAAACGTTAAAGGCATCATCAATTGCCACATGCAATAAATATGGGCCTTCGCTGGTTAACATTTCATCCAATGCATCTTCTACTTGGCAGGCTTTATGGATTGTGCGCCCCGGTATATCAAATGCCGACGCTAAGGTGACGAAATCAGGGTTATCTGATAAGTCGGTTTCACTGTATCTTTGCTCAAAAAATAACTGTTGCCATTGTTTAACCATACCTAGCTTTTGGTTATCAATTAACAAGATTTTTAGCGGTAATTTTTTACGTTTAATGGTAGTCAGTTCTTGTACGTTCATCATAAATGAACCATCACCCGATACGGTGACAACAGTCGCATCCGGCCGAGCAATTTGTGCGCCGATCCCCGCAGGTAAACCAAAACCCATGGTACCTAGCCCTGCGCTTGATAAGTGATCTTCTGGGCGGCGAAACCACATATGCTGTGCGACCCACATTTGATGTTGCCCGACATCGCAACTGACGACACTGTCTTCAGGCAGCTTATTGGCTAAACGGCGTAACATTGCTGGTGCAAATATCAATTCTCCAGGGTGTTCATAGCGCCATTGGTGCTCATCATGCAACTGTGCCACTTGCGCTTTCCACTGCGCGATAGCCACACTTCCCTTAACCTGCTCTGTAAGTTTGGGAAGTACACTGCGTAAATCTGCGGCGATGGCAACATCGGCTTGACGTAGCTTGCCAATTTCTGCGGCATCAATATCTAAATGGATCACCTTTGCCTTACTTGCAAAGCTGGCTAACCGCCCCGTCACTCGGTCATCGAAACGCGCCCCGACCACAATCAATAAATCGCATTCTTGCACCGCTAAGTTTGCCGCTTTGGTACCATGCATACCTAACATGCCTAAGTAGCCAGGTGTGCCGTGAGCAATACTGCCTAAACCTTTCAAGGTCGCAACCGAAGGAATGTTAGTGGCTTCGATAAATTGGCGTAAATGCGCCACAGCTCCTGCCATTCCCACTCCACCACCTACGTACAACATTGGTTGTTTCGCGTTTGCTATAAGCTCACTAGCAGCCGCTATTTGACTCTCTGAGGCTTGCAATTCTGGCTCAATTGTTTGTAAAGGCGTTTTATAATCAAGCTCAGCTATTTGAATATCTTTTGGGATATCGACCAAAACAGGGCCAGGACGACCAGAAGCCGCGATTTCAAACGCCTGATACAAAGTCGGCAATAGGTCTTCAACGCGAGTCACCATAAAACTATGCTTAGTGCATGACAGAGACATACCCAACACATCAATCTCTTGAAAGGCATCGGTGCCAATCACACTCGTCGATACTTGCCCAGTGATTGCTACTACAGGTACAGAATCCAGTAACGCATCAGCCAGAGAGGTAATTAAGTTAGTCGCTCCAGGTCCAGAGGTTGCGAAACACACGCCTGTTTTACCACTTGCTCTGGCATAACCAACAGCTGCAAATGCTGCACCTTGTTCATGACGACTCAGCAAGTGTTCAACAGGGCTTTCATACAGGGCATCATAAATCGGCATAATTGCTCCACCGGGATAACCAAAGACTGTGGTTACACCGTGAGCGGCTAGCACTTTGATCACTGCATCTGCGCCTCTGATTTTCTGCCCTGTTTGCATAAGTTTCTCTCTGTGTTAATTGATGCACTGCATCTTTTGCCCTAAAACGAAAAAGCCCCCGGTCCTTTCGGAGCGGGGGCTTTTGCAATTTGTTTGACTTTTAGGTCAGTCTCGTTGCCATGCGCCACCCCCGCTGTGATTTAATAATCACTACGGTAATAATCGCGATAATGAGCATGGCCGCTTGGTTAAACATGGATGACTGTATCCTAATTGCGTTAAAAAAAGTCGTTTTAACAATATGTCAGTGTTTATAGAAGTAACACATAAACTTTCTATTGCACAACTAATAATCTGCTTAGTTAAAAAAAATTCAGCTTCCTTGCCGATACAATGCAAACAACAACAAAAATTATTATGTGGATGATCAAACATTTACTTATCAATTCCTTTGACCATCCATCATCAATTATTTGTTTGATACTTGCCTGCTCGACAACAAATGACCTAAATCTTCCTGAACAGGTGAGTGCTTACCAAACAATTAACTGGCTTCAACAATACGCTTCATGTCGGTCATATAACCGCGAAGTTCAGCGCCAACAAACTCAACATCTGTATTTCTGATAGCTTCATTCACTTCAATCAAACGTAAGTTATCAACACCATTCGAACCGTCAGCTAGCCCTGCACCTAACACTTCAGCTGGCATGGCATTAACATAATCACGTAGCAGTGGCACCGCTTGGTGATTAAACAAATAACAGCCATATTCTGCGGTATCTGAAATCACAATATTCATTTCATACAAACGCTTACGTGCAATAGTATTGGCAATCAGAGGGGTTTCGTGTAGTGATTCGTAATAAGCTGACTCTTCAACAATACCGGCTGCAACCATGGTATCGAATGCCAATTCAACACCGGCTTTGATCATGGCAACTAAGAAAATACCTTTGTCGAAATAATCTTGCTCACTAATTTCAACAGCTGTTTTTGGTGCATTTTCAAAGGATGTGTCGTTAGTTTCTGCGCGCCAGCGCAGTAGATTCGCATCATCATTTGCCCAGTCTTCCATCATGGTTTTAGAAAACTCACCACTGATGATGTCGTCCATGTGCTTTTCAAATAATGGCGCTAGGATTTGCTTTAACTCATCTGCCATATCAAACGCTTTGATTTTTGCCGGGTTTGATAAACGATCCATCATGTTGGTGATACCACCATGCTTGAGCGCTTCAGTGACAGTTTCCCAGCCTTGCTGAATGAGTTTAGCCGCATAGCCAGCCTCAACACCGTCAGCCAACATTTTTTCATAACCTAGGATGGCACCGGTTTGCAACATGCCACACAAAATGGTTTGTTCACCCATCAAGTCAGATTTAACTTCAGCAATAAATGATGAAAGTAATACCCCGGCACGGTCCCCCCCCGTAGCACTAGCGTATGCTTTCGCAATATCTAACCCGTCACCATTGGGATCGTTTTCAGGGTGAACAGCAATCAGTGTTGGTACACCAAAGCCGCGCTTGTATTCTTCGCGAACCTCTGTACCAGGGCATTTTGGCGCAACCATCACCACAGTAATGTCTGGGCGAACCTGCATGCCTTCTTCAACAATATTGAAACCATGAGAGTATGATAATGTGGCACCCTGTTTCATGAGTGGCATCACGGTATTAACCACATTTGAGTGCTGTTTATCTGGTGTAAGGTTCAATACTAAATCTGCTTGAGGGATTAACTCCTCAAAGGTACCAACAGTAAAGTCGTTGTCTGTGGCTTTTTGCCAAGAAGCACGCTTTTCGGCGATCGCTTGTGGACGAAGGGCAAAAGAAATGTTCAACCCAGAGTCACGCATATTTAGACCTTGGTTTAAACCTTGCGCACCACACCCCAGAATGACGATGTTCCAGTCTTTAATATATTCACAACCACTACTAAATTCAGAGCGGTCCATAAAGCGGCATTGTGCAAGTTGAGCAAGTTGTTGACGTAAATTGAGAGAATTAAAATAATTCGCCATGGAAGTACCACCTTAACTACTTAATTTTAGACACATTCTATAAGCCACATTGATAATTAATCATTGTTATTCATTAACAAATCGAAACTGGCGAATAGTGCGATTAAGTTCAATATAGCTGATGCACTTGATTGCTTAAAATGATATATATACAACTTGATATTGCATTATTTGCAACATGATAGTTTTATATTGTGAACTGCAATAGCAATGCTTGAGTATTGCCGTCAACACAGTAGGTAGAACATGGATATTAGAACATTAAAACTGTACTTAACCCTATGTGATAGTTTGCACTTTGCTAAAACGGCAGAACAATCTCACATGAGCCCGTCGACACTAAGCCGTACATTACAACGGCTGGAACAAGCCGTTGGCTGTAAGCTATTTGAACGGGATAATCGCTGCGTTACCATCACTGCCGCAGGGGTTGAATTTAAGCAATTTGCCGAAAAAACATTGACGAACTGGGCTCAACTTAAGCAAAAGGTCGACCCTAAACATGCTTTACTCTCTGGGCGGCTCAATCTGTATTGCTCTGTTACAGCAGCTTACAGTCACTTACCTGATTTACTGGACAGATTTCGCCGAGAACACCCACAGGTTGAGCTAAATTTGATCACGGGTGACGCGGCCAATGCAGTAAAAGAAGTACAGCAAGGTCGTGCCGATATCGCTATATCCGCTTACCCTGACGACTTCCCAGATAATTTGTATTTCGTACATATGGATATTGTGCCGTTATTAATATTGGCACCTAATCGCCCTTGCCAAGTACAACAAATGGTGTCTCAAACCAGCATTGATTGGCAGCAATTACCTTTTATCGTGCCAGATCACGGGCCTGGGTTACGCCGCGCTGAGTCATGGTTTAAGCAAATGGGCATCAAGCCCAATATTTACGCCCATGTTTCTGGTCAAGAAGCGATGACGTCCATGGTTGCTTTAGGCTGTGGCGTCAGCATCACCCCTGATGTAGTGATCCACAACAGCCCAGTCAGAGATCGCTTGCAAGTAATTGACTCCCCCATTTCGATACCTGCATTTGAGTTGGGTTGCTGTTGCAAAGACAAACGTAAATCCGACCCATTAATCCAAGCATTTCTAGACATTGTGTAACCCAAAAGCAGTTTTTAAACTAGCTGCTACACTTTAGAACAATTCAAAGGAATGAAGTGTTCCCCTTTTCTAGCCTCGTAAACAAAGGAACTGTTTATGGCGATTGCCTGTGTTATCACTCGCGCCTGTTGCGGCGTAGAAGCTCCCCAAGTGACTGTTGAAGTACATCTTAGCAATGGCTTACCTGCCTTTAGTCTAGTTGGCCTGCCTGAGACTTCTGTTAGAGAAGCAAAAGAAAGAGTTAGAAGCGCCATCATCAATTCAGGCTTTGAGTTCCCTCAAAAACGCATCACGGTGAACTTGGCGCCAGCTGACTTACCAAAACAAGGTGGGCGTTATGATTTACCTATCGCTATCGGTATTTTAGCTGCATCAGATCAACTTCCAATCAATACCATTAAAGATTGCGAATTCATCGGAGAGCTTGCCTTATCAGGCCAAATTAGATTCTGTACAGGTATGTTACCAGGCATAATTGCAGCCAAAACTGTGCAGCATCGGCTGTTCATTCCACTCGATAACCGCCATGAAGCAGAGCTGGTCGGCTATAACCAGACATTCTTTGCCGCCCATTTACAAAACTTAACGGCCTACTTACGTGGCCAAAGCCAATTACCTTTTGTCGATACTCAGCCACAATGGATAGAAACTGAAACCCAATCGACTCAACTTTGCCTCAGTGAAGTCATCGGTCAATACCAAGCAAAACAAGGATTAGAAATTGCCGCCGCCGGTGGACATAACATCTTGTTTTTGGGGCCACCAGGTACAGGGAAGAGCATGTTGGCCAACCGTATAATGCCCCTATTGCCTAAACTTAGTTATGAAGAAGCCATTGAAGTCGCGGCGATACACTCGGTGGCAGGGGTGAATATAAAACCTCAGCAGTTTCTACAGCGGCCATTTCGCTCACCCCATCACACTTGCTCAAGCATCTCATTAGTCGGTGGTGGCAGTGTACCTAAGCCAGGTGAAATATCGTTAGCACACAGGGGGGTACTGTTTTTAGATGAAGTGGCAGAGTTTCCTCGTAAAATACTCGATTGTTTACGTGAACCTTTAGAAACCGGTGAAGTGGTTATTTCACGTGCAGCAGCCAAGCTGACGTTTCAAAGTCGCTTCCAACTCATTGCAGCCATGAACCCAAGTCCTTGCGGTGATGCCGATAATGCCCGAGCAACACCAGATCAAATATTGCGATACTTATCTCGGCTTAGCGGGCCTTTTCTGGACCGATTTGATTTAACCATAGATGTGCCTAAATTACCTGCTGGCACATTAACCTCGAATCAAGAACAGGCTGAAACCAGTGCTGAAGTCGCCAAACGCGTGGCAATGGCAAGGCAAAACCAATTGGCGCGACAAGGTGTTTTGAACAGTGAGTTGTCACCCAAACAGCTCAAGCAGGATTGTCATGTTAAAGCAGAAGACTTACAGTTTTTGGAGCACAGTGTCACGCAACTAGGGCTGTCAGTGAGAAGTTTTCATCGCATTCAGCGAGTTGCTAGAACCATTGCAGATTTACAACAATCACCCACAACTGAAAGGCAGCATATCGCGCAAGCACTCGGATATCGGGCAATGGATAAACTTTTAGCGCAATTATCCCGTTATTGAATGAAATAACACGCTGCAATGGATTGAGCAAAAGCTCAGCAACGAGTAACATAACCCTCCGTTTTGTTGGAGGGCTAAATGACACTGTTATCGAAAATTAAAGGTTCAATTGCATTTCTGTGTTGCGTGATTAACACGTTTTTTTGGATTGTGCCGATTTTAATTTTTAGTTTGGTTAAGGTAATACCATTCACACCAAGTCGTAAACTTTGCAGTTATATTATTGATAACTGCGCCTCTGCTTGGATCAGTGTTAATAACATCATTGAAGCCATATTGCATCCGGTGAACATCCACTTAACTGGCGATGATAACTTCTCAGAAAAACAATGGTATATGGTCATTGCAAATCACCAATCTTGGGTAGACATCTTAATTCTTCAACGTGTACTTAATCGAAAAATTCCATTTTTAAAGTTCTTTCTTAAGAAAGAGCTGATGTTTGTACCCGTACTCGGGCTCGCATGGTGGGCGTTGGATTTTCCATTTATGAGCCGCTACAGCAATGCCAAGCTGAAAAAGCATCCGCATTTAAAAGGCAAAGATATTGATGAAACACGTAAGGCCTGTGAAAAGTTTAAGTACAAGCCGGTTAGTGTAATGAATTTTGTTGAGGGAACCCGTTTTTCTCCAGCAAAACATACCAAACAAGATGCACCATTTAATCATTTGCTAAAACCTAAAGCTGGCGGAATGGCATTTGCACTTTCCATGCTGGGTGATCACATTCATACACTGGTCAACGTGACTATCTATTATCCTAATAATAAAATCCCAACGTATTGGGAATACATTTGTGGCCAACTTGATGAAGTAAAAGTAGATATTCAAGTATCTGACATCCCAGATGCCATGCGTGGTGACTATATCAATGATCGTCAATTTAAAATTGATTTTCAGCAACAACTTACCGCACTCTGGCAAGACAAAGATAAGCAGCTCACCCATATGGATGTCGCTCATCGTAATGCAACACAACCCACTCAAATTGAACAAGAGGTATAAAGGTCAATGTTATCGTTCCTACCTGGACCTATTTTATTTTTCATCAGCTCAGTCTTACTGCTCCTTAACACTGCAGTGTGGGCAGGCTTAATTTCAATTGGCGGTATCATTAAACTGATTATTCCAATTGCAGGTTTTCGCAAAGTGATGACCAAGTTAATGAATGGGTTTATGTGGTGCTGGGCAACATGCAATGGCGGCATTTTATTCTTGATCACTCGCATGGAGTGGGATGTTGAAGGGCTTGAAAACCTAGATAAAGATGGATGGTATCTCATTGTCAGTAACCACATAAGTGGTTTTGACATTGCTGCACAAACATATTTACTGAGAGACCATATCCCAATGTTAAAGTTCTTTTTGAAAAAAGAACTAATTTACGTCCCCTTTTTAGGATTAGGCTGCTGGGCTTTAGACATGCCTTTTATGGATCGCACTAGCCCAGCTAAGCTAAAGAAAAACCCGAAGCTAAGAGGCAAAGATCTCGAGACAACCCGTAAAGTATGTGAGAAGTTTAAACATTTTCCCACCACCATCATTAACTATGTTGAGGGAAGTCGCTACACCGAAGATAAGCGCCAAAGACAAAACTCACCTTATCGTTATTTGTTGCGCCCTAAAGCCGGCGGAGTGGCTTTTACCTTGTCCGCTATGGGTGAGCAATTTACTAACGTATTGAATATCACCTTGGTATACCCAGAAACCGAAAATGACGTGTTATATGAAGTTATGAACGGTAAAGTCACCAAGGTTGTAATGAAGGTTGAAGTGTTACCTGTACCAGAAGTTAATGCTGAAAAGTACTTTTCTGAAGCTGAATACAGAGTCGACTTCCAACGTAAACTAAATGATATATGGCAGAAAAAAGATGAACAGATTCATCAGGTTCTCAAGCAATATGATTCGAAGTTGTTAAAAACCTGACGACTGATAGCTAGAATAAAACGCACTTTAGGTGCGTTTTTTTATGGAATTTAATGACTAGAATAAATATAGGTAAATTATATGACGAGTTTATGATTAATAAATTGAATTTTCACCACTTACTAGTAAGATTATTGTACGAATAATGTTTACTCAGTGAAACTAATGGGTGTCGTTTGAATTTATCTTTTGTCGCGCGTTTTTTTATTATTTTTGCTCTTTGTAGCCTTGGGGTTATGTCTTCACCCGCCCTAGCTCAGCCAAATACCCGCTTCGATGATATCGCTGAGGTAAAATTTCAGCATTTCACTGCCAATAACAACCTTAACCAAAATTCGGTAACTAGCCTATTCATGGACAGTGCAGGCATGTTGTGGATTGGTACACAAGATGGTTTACACAGTTATAACGGCATTAATTACGAACTGTTTTTGCACGACATAAATTCGCAAGTGAATAGTATTTCAGGCAATTTCATCACTGATATTATTCAAACACCCGACGGAAGTTTGTGGATTGGTACCTATAACAATGGGTTAAATAAACTTGATTTAACCACCGGTGAGTTTACTCATTTCAAACAAGAGCAAGGCCTCAATGATCTGCACGTGTCTGACTTGGCAGTGATTGGCGATACCTTGTGGATTGGTACTCAGTCAGGTTTGTATATTTTGTCACTCAAAAGCGGCAAGCTGTCACCGGTTAATCTAAACAATAGTATCACCCCTCAAATTACAGATATTGCCAATATAGACAACAAATTCATTTTAGTCGGCACCAAGGATAATGGCACATTCGCCATTGATTCGAGCACCATCATACGCCTTGATATCCCTTCGGGTATGACAGTCCATAAAATTGTTGCCAGTTCTGTGTATTCAGTATGGCTAGCCATTGATAACCAAATCTGGCGTTACAACCTCGACACCCATAAAAAAGAACTCATTTGGGTTAAAGAGAATAACTTTGGCGAATTAGATTTTATTCGAGATTTTGTCATTAACAATGCCAATCAAGTCTGGGCAATCAGTAATAATGATGGCTTATTCCAGCTCGATTACGATGGCAAAAAGTGGCACAGCCAAGTACATAAACACAATCCCAAATCATTATCGTCAATCAGTGAAAATAATATCCAAACTTTACTGCTAGACCACCGTGGCAGCTTATGGCTTGGCATGGGTTATTCAGGCATTGATAAGCTGGATTTGAGGCAACAATATTTTACTCATATTTACGACTATCACTCAAAAATGCCAAAAGCGGCAAATATGATCAGAGCACTTTTCCGTGACAGTCAATCAAGACTATGGATAGGTACTGAAGGTGCTGGCGTAAAATATTTAGATAATAAAAATCAGTTTATTTATATTAATGATAAGTTTGCCAGTCATCTTGGTATCACTGAATCAGAGCTCAATCTATCAGTACAAGATATCATTGAAGATCGTGAAGGTTATGTTTGGTTTGCAACTAACTATGGCGTAGCAAGAATTGATGAAAACCAGCAGTTAAGCTTTATTCGTCAGGCTGATGAGAAGTTATTAGCAGACAATATAGCCTTAAGCTTTGCTATCGATAAAAAACACCGCTTATGGGTGGCAACTAAATTAGGTCTATATTTTATTTCAGAGCACTCTGAAAAAATGTACGCTTACAATTTTGGTTTTCAAAACAGTTACTCTCCCTTTAGACATCAAATTCTAACGATTCACCACGCACTAGATCACCTTTGGTTAGGCACCTTAGGCGGTTTAGTCAGATTAAAGCCTGAGCAAAAAGAACTCGATTTTGTCCAGCACGAACCAGACAACCCAAATAGTTTAAGTGATAATCGAATCCGCGATTTTCATCTAACAAGCAAAGGTGATTTTTGGGTTGCGACTCACAGCGGTATCGACAAACTAACCACTGATTACGGCATATTTAATTTTGAACGGGTAGATGTTAACGCAGACAGCACCAGTAATACCGTCTACAGCATCTTAGAAGATGAGAACCAGCTCTTATGGCTGAGCACCAACTCTGGCCTCACCCGCTACAATCCAGAAGATGGTAGCTATGTTGCTTACAACCAATATGAAGGTCTACAGTCCAACGAATTTAACGGAGCAGTAAAACATAGAGACAGTAATGGTGACTTATGGTTCGGGGGCATTAATGGTATTAACTACTTCATTCCAAGCACCATTCCGTTTACACGTACTCAAGCTAAACTCGCACTGACGCAATACACGATAGGTGAAAGTCTGTATAAGGTTTTAGACCTAAGCCATGCGCCTAAACTCAACATGCCTTATGAGAAAAAGCTAATTAGTTTTGAAGTTAGCTCTTTAGATTTCAATTACCCAAACCTTAATCGATTTAGCTACACACTTAAAAACTTTGAAAATGTTTGGCACGAACTGTCCTCAAGCGGACAAATAACGTATACCAATTTACCCCCTGGAGACTATGAGTTAGTGGTTCGCCATGCCCTTGGCAGCAATCAATACAGCGACTATAGTCTCAACAT
This sequence comes from Shewanella maritima, assembly GCF_043643735.1. Classification (GTDB taxonomy): domain Bacteria; phylum Pseudomonadota; class Gammaproteobacteria; order Enterobacterales; family Shewanellaceae; genus Shewanella; species Shewanella maritima_A. Next base: position 66,406 of record NZ_JBHZSM010000015.1, on the reverse strand, counting down.
CAAACTGTCGGTGATCCCACCGGTCTATATGACCCAAACGGCCTACATTGCCTATGCGTTACTCGCACTGATCTTATTTGCGGTTCTGTTGTACTCTAGGAAGAACAAACGTCAGCAACAGCAAGAGTTTGAGACCAGTATTCGTGCTTCTGAAGAGCGATTAAAGCTAGCACTTTGGGCATCGGGCGATGGTATGTGGGACTGGAATATCAAAGAAGATACTGTTTACCGAACTAACATGGCACTGCCAATGAATGTGAAGAGCGAGAATGAATTGCTCATCAAAAACATTCATATCGAAGACAAGCCATTAGTACAGAAACTTCTCAATCAGCACCTTGAAGGTAAAAGTGAGTTTTTCGAAGTAGAATACCGGATTGAGTCATCGCCTGGAAACTGGATTTGGTTATTAGACCGAGGCCAGGTAGTTGAGCGCGATAATAAAAATGTCCCGATTCGGATGGCTGGTACCCATAAAGATATTACCAGTCGCAAAATGACTGAAAATGAACTTAAGTTATCGTCACAAGTTTTGTTCAGTATGAATGAAGCGGTTGTGGTGGGAGAGCTTGATTACCGCGTCAGATCGGTTAATCCAGCCTTTAGCCGTATTACTGGGTTTAAGCCTAAAGAAGTGGCGGGTAAACACTTCTTATATTTGGCTATGGGAAAACAGTCTCGCGACTTCTACCATGCCGTCGAGCGACAACTATTACGTCACAAGCATTGGGCTGGCGAAATAAAAATTCGCACCAAAGATAGAAAAGGTATTCTCGCTTGGCTGGAAATCAATCAGGTATTAGATAATAAGGGCGAGACCAGCCACTTTGTTGCCGTATTTACTGATATCACAGCCCGTAAAAAAGCCGAAGAAGATTTACGCGTATTAGCCAACTTTGATCCATTAACGGGATTGCCAAACCGCACACTATTCCAAGATAGATTAAACCAAGCTTTGACTAAGGCTCATCGCGCAAATAGCATTGTCGCTCTATTGTTTTTAGATCTCGATAGATTCAAACACATTAATGACTCTATGGGACATCATATTGGAGATTTACTGTTAAAAGCTGTGGCCAGTAGACTGCAAAATGCAGTTCGAGAAGGCGATACTGTTGCCCGTCTCGGCGGTGATGAATTTACGATTGTGCTTGAAGGGGTCTCGAAAACCAAAGCGGCAACCGTCATTGCAGAGAAAGTATTACATGCTTTCCAAACACCGTTCTTATTGGATGACAAAACCCTCACTATTTCACCGTCAATTGGTATTAGTTTGTACCCTAATGACGCAGATGATTCGACGAATTTAACCAAGTATGCCGATACGGCGATGTACCATGCGAAATCACTTGGGCGAAACAACTTTCAGTTCTATACCGAACAGCTCAACAAGTATGCGACGCGTCATGTACAGTTGGAATCCGGCCTAAAACAAGCGATGCAGGAGAATCAACTCTATCTTGTCTATCAACCTAAGTTTGATGTTAAAAGCCAACAAATTGTTGGATTAGAGGCATTATTACGCTGGGAAAGCCCAGAGCTTGGGTTTATATCACCTGCTGAGTTTATCCCTCTTGCTGAAGAAACCGGGATGATCAATCAAATTGGTCACTGGGCCATTAATCAGGCTTGTAGCCAATTGTCCATTTGGCATAGTTATGGCTTTGAAAATATTTCTGTTGCGGTAAACCTGTCTGCAAGGCAGCTAAAAGCCGACATTATTTCAACCATTGAAGTAGCCTTAGCGGTGTCAGGTTTACCTGCAAGGGCGCTTGAATTGGAGTTAACCGAGTCAATGATCATGGGTAACCCACAGGATTCTGTGGCAATCTTGTCGCAATTAAAAGCGTTAGGATTAACCATCGCAGTAGATGATTTCGGCACAGGCTACTCAAGTTTAAGCTACTTAAAACGTTTCCCTATCGACACCCTTAAAATTGACCGTGAGTTTGTACGTGATATTACAGAGGATCCTGATGATGCTGCTATCACCAGTGCAATTATTACGCTTGCTCACAGTTTAGATCTTAGCGTTGTCGCAGAGGGCGTTGAAACCCAAGAGCAACTTTCTTTCTTAAAAGAAGATGGGTGTGATCAAGTGCAAGGCTTCTTACTCAGCAAGCCTCTAAGTCCAGACGATTGCTTAGCACTCTTACAATCTGAGAAGAAAAAACGTGATGTACAAGATAACTCGTCGCTAGATGCAAAACTTAGCAACACATCTAGCAATGATCACCTGCAAGACAATTCCTCAGAGGTTAACAATGAAATATAACAGCATTGTTAACTACAGCTTATGAAAACGACGAGACATTCAATTTAACAAACTGACTTCTGTAATCTGAATCACAATGAAGAGATATCAGCTCTAGCTGACATAAACGGTAAATGACATCTAATAAAAAAGGCTCATAATGAGCCTTTTTCGATTAATGGCTGCCAGTGCCAATATTAAGTATTTGGTGCAACACGCTCGACACGTTTAACCCAGCCAGCCGGAGCAGGCATTAACCCCTTTTGCATCGCGGTATACACTTCATAAATACGCTTCACTTTTGGCCCAACCAGACCATCACCCACAGTGACGATTCTGCCATCCTCAAAGATATACGAGCTAACTGGAGAAACGACAGCAGCCGTACCAAAACCACCCGCTTCGATAATCTCGCCAGACTCAATGCCAGCAATAAACTCATCAAGCATCACTGTCTCTTGGCGGATTTCACAGTCCAATTGCTCACCAAGTTCCATGATAGATTGTGAAGTAATTGACTTCAAAATAGTATCAGTGAATTTAGGGATAATTACTGTGCCATCTTTTAACACGTGAAAGTGATTCATCGCCCCTACTTCTTCAATTTGTGTATTAGTAGAGTCTAAATACAATACCTGTGCAGCACCATATTGCGCAGCGGCCTTTCCAGCTCGAAGTGAAGCAGCATAATTACCTGCAGCTTTAGAAGCACCTGTCCCGCCAGATACCGCACGATGAAATTCGGTACTAATTAATAATCGAATACCCTCGTTAACACCACCAGCAGAATAATAAGAGCCTGACGGGCTTAGCATGACACAGAAAGTGTATTGCTCACTTGGGCTAACCGATAATCTATCTTCGGTAGCAAAAATAAATGGACGAATGTATAAGCAAGCACCATCTTGTGCAGGGAACCATAAACGGTCCACATCAATTAAGGCATTAATGGCATCGAGTTGCATTTGTTCATCGATATTCGGGATACACACAATATCTGCTGAACGATTCATGCGCTGTGCATTCTTATCTAAACGGAATGTATAAATCTCGCCATCTTCGTGCATGAAAGCTTTGGCGCCTTCAAAAATGGATTGGCCATAATGTAAGGTCATCGCTCCAGGCGACATTTCAAAAGGACCGTAAGGTACAATGCGAGGTTCGCACCATTGGCCATCTTTATAATCCATCAAAAACATGTGATCAGTTCTGTGTTTACCAAAACCGACATTTCCATCTGGGGTAAATTGCTCAGTGCGGCGCTGTGACGCGGGTTTTAAGTTATATTTTATATCCATTGCATACCACCTTAAATACTGAGCTTGCAGACTATGGAGCATAGCTACCAAAGTCAAGTTGTTGCTGTAATTCCTATCATAAAATACGTCAATTGAATTGAACATTCATCAAGAAAAATATTCATATGAGCGCACGTTAAAGGAGAAATTAGCACAGTCAATGGCTATTCAAAAATGCATTTTATGAGACTTTGGCAACTATCAGCATCTAAAAGCACATAAAGTGCTAGAAAAGTGATTAATTTTGATGATTTTATGTTCACTTAGCGAATTATGCTGTTCCTTCGCCCTAGGTCGCTGATAGAATCAATGCTTCAACCAGCAACTGTTATAGGACGAGCCATGAGCCTTGAATTACTGTCCCAATTGGAAACGAAAATCCAAGCGACTCTCGAAAGTGTAGAGCTACTAAAAATGGAGCTTGAAGAAGAGAAGCAAAAGAATGAAGCTTTAGAATCAAAAAACCAACAATTACAAGAAGACCTCAATTCTTGGAACGATAAGGTCAATGGCCTTGTTGGTTTATTGAATAGCGAAGTTTAAGCAAGGTTCGATTCGCAACGTTGCGACTCCATCATTGAATTAAGTTCTGAAATAGCCTGCCTCACACGAGGGAGGCTTTTTTTAGGCATAATAAAGCGCCCATTAGCAAATTCTAGCTGTCCCAGATCCTTTACCCAAATCACCCCATTAAGAAAAATGCGTACATGTTTGATGATCAACTTCGGGGAGTAAACCGGAAACATTCTCATAAATCCTCCAATAAGAAAAACTTACCTAACCAATACCAAATTTGGACAATAAACGTACTCAAGAGTTTCCAACATTGTCCAATTTTTCACTTCAAACAAAAAATAATCCCAAATGACAATAAAATGCCACTTGCCAAAATTTTGACACACTGATAACATTCGTATCGTTACTCAGGGTAAAAACCGAGTCAATTGACTCTAATCCGTATCGCTTCGGCGCATACGGTTTTTTTTTTGCCTGCAATTCGTAGTCTACACATACTTCCTTAACGGCAGCTGTCTGAGGGTCTCATCCGATGTAAATGACACTACTCATTTTCATATCATTAGATGGAAACTGATGCCATTAGGTAAATTAAGGCATAAAAAAGGAGCCCAAGGCTCCTTTATGCGTAATTACACTGCTATCAATATATCAAGTAATGCTGCAACAAGTGCTTACTTGCACAATGCTAATTACTTATTTTGTGCCAAGTAATATGCAATTTCTAATAGCTCGTCATAAGACTTAACCGCACCTGTTTCAACACGGTATTTACCGTTAACGACTAATGCAGGTACACCTGAAATTTTTGCATTTTCAGTATCACGTTTCATTTTAGACATTTGCGCATTCACCATAAATGAATTGGCTGCAGCATCAAAATCTTTACCTGCAACACCATTAGCAATAAACACTTTACGAATATCATCACGAGTGGCAAATCTTTGCTTATTTACGTGAATTGCACGGAAAATGGCATCTTCAATTTTCTTCTCAACGTTAAGTTGATGTGCAACAGCAAACGCACGTGACATTTCTATACCCATATCACGACCAATAAACTCAACGTGGTTCTGATTGAAGGAGACACCTTCTGGTAGAGTTTGTTTGATTTTCGGTAATACCGTTGTTGCAAAGTTAAAACAGTGACCACAGAAAAATGAAAAGTACTCTGTGATTTCAGGCTTAGCTGAACCAGGGCCATTATTGATTACAGTGTAATGTTTACCTTCTTCAAACTGCGCAGCTTGTGCTGCCATAGGTGCAAACATAAATGCTGCAACTAACATCAAGACTTTTTTCATTTTTCTTCCTTAAGTGTTGTCATTGAGACAATGATAATATTATTGCGGCTATGATAGCCACCTCAAAGGCACAGCTCAAATGCTTATTGCCTGTATTTGTAACAAATTAACTTGTTTACAGTAAGTAAATTTTTGTTAATTAAAATGGCGTTAAACTTAAACTTGGTTCATTAAGCGCGGCTAGCTGTTCTTTAAATGCTAGTGTCTGCTGCTCCCAATATTTGACGTCACCAAACCATGGAAAGTTCATTGGAAAAGCAGGATCTTGCCAACGTCTCGCTAACCAAGCGTTATAATGCAACATGCGTAATCCACGTAACGGCTCAATTAACGCTAATTGCTTCATATCAAACTCGGCAAATTCTTGATACGCCTCCAGTAGCACATCCAATTGCATCGTTTGCTGCGCCCTATCACCGGTTAGCATCATCCAAATATCTTGTACCGCTGGTCCTTGTTTGGCGTCATCTAAGTCCACAAAGCCTGGGCCTTCTGGCGTCCATAGAATATTGCCAGGGTGTAAATCACCGTGCAAACGGATATTGTCACATTGCACGCTTTGCCAACGCGTAACACAACTTTGATAAACCTGCTCCGCAACGGTAAAAAAAGCTTCAGCAATATAAGCATCGACCATGCCTGATGCTTTGAGTGTTTGTAAAGATTCAGCACCCAGTAACTCTGGCGTTAAAGATTCGCGATGCTTGAAAGGCTGCTTGGCACCGTATTGATGAATACGACCAATAAAACGCCCGACAGACTCCAGTTGTTCAAGATTATCTACCTCGAATGAGCGACCACCAATCGATGGAAATAGCGTGAAGCGATAACCTTGATAATGATGCAAACTTCGGCCATCAATCAACACAGGTACTGCAATTGGCACCTCGGCAGCAGCGAGCTCAGCCGCATGAGAGTGTTCTTCAAGGATTTGCTCATCACTCCAACGTAATGGACGATAAAACTTCACCACATAACGTTGCCCTTGATCGCAGCGAAATTGATAAACCCGATTTTCATAACTATTTAGCGCTAATAGCCCTGTTTCAGGAAAGATACCTATGCTCTCAATTGCATCAAGGATAAGATCCGGTGTTAACGCTTGAAAATGGAACGCTGCAGATGGTGCCGATGACATATTCAGTTCCTTATGCATCTAATTGCTTTTTCAATAAACTATTTCGCAATAAACCAGCCAAATAACTCACCACTTCAAAATCGTCTGGAGTATCAGCTTTTATCCAGCAAATTCCACCATAAAATTCATAATCCAATGATAAACCTGTTCCTTCAAACATCAGTCGCCATTGATGACGATCGGCTCCCCATTGTTTTTCAACAACTCGACAATCTAACAATTGGGCTAAAGACTCACCAAAATCGTCAAATTGATCAAAATCGACATCGACTTCAATCAATAAACTGGCAATATTTTCATCTAATTTTACTGACACGATACTCAAGATAATTACTCGTTATTAGGTTACTTTCGGAGCGATACAGCTAACTGCTGCAAGATAAAATCAACCCTTGTCCCCATTCTGGTGGTCGCTGAGCAAGATGTTCAAGATCACTATGCTCATCAAATGGCGATGCTAATACTTGCTGCAATTGCTGCAGTTTACGGGTATCTGCATCTTGTTCAATATCTATAATGGCTTCTTGTGCAAGATAATTGCGTAAGATGAATTTAGGATTAGCTTGATTACGTGTTAGCTGCCAAGCTTCAATATCAGCAACATGACCCACTCTTTGTTGATAAAGACTGAACCATTCATCATAGGCTTTAGTATCTTTCATATCATCACGCAGCAAAGAGGATTTGCTCGTCATATCTAGCTGACCGAATTTTCGCATTGATAAGGTGTAATCAAGCTGATTGGCTTCTAACAGTTGAGTAAATTGACCTATCAACTGCAAGTCAGACTCATTGTTATCTTCAGCGCTTAAACCAAGCTTGTTGCGCATCAACTTTAAATAATGGCTGACTAACTCATGTTGATAGGTATTTAATGCATCTATAAGGTCGTCAGATCCAATCACTGGCGTTAATGCTTGTGCTAATCGTTGTAAATTCCACAAACCAATGCCTGGCTGTTGATCAAATGCATATCGACCATGATGATCAGAATGATTGCAAACAAAGCCTTCTTGAAAGGTATCTAAAAACGAGAAAGGCCCAAAGTCAAAGCTGTCGCCAAGGATCGACATGTTATCGGTATTCAGTACACCATGAGCAAAACCAACCGCTTGCCAATGAGCAATTAACTTAGCAGTGCGAGCAACCACTTCAGTAAACCACTGCTTATAGCCTGCTGTATCTTGCGATAAGTGAGGGAAATGCTGAGCTAGAGTAAAGTTCACCAATTGGGTAAGTTTAGCTTTATCACCTGACTCACTATGACAAACGAACTCAAAGTGACCAAAACGAATATGACTCTTTGCCAACCTCACGGTGATTGCTGCAGTTTCTTGGGTTTCACGCCAAACAGGTAAGTCAGAACCTATCACAGCAAGGGCTCGAGTGGTTGGCACATGCAAACTCGCCAAGGCTTCTGAAATCAAAAACTCTCGAACGGCAGAGCGCATCACCGCGCGGCCATCACCTTGTCTCGAATAAGGCGTGGGGCCGCCCCCTTTTAATGCCACATCCCAATTAGTATCAGGTCCAATTGCCTCTCCTAGTATAATGGCTCTGCCATCACCTAATCTCGGCGTATAACCACCAAACTGATGACCACTGTACACTTGTGCATAATAACGGGCACCTGGGGCGGCAATATTACCGGAAAGCTGCATCAGCAACTCTGCATTAGGTTGCGCTAGCCCAATGAGTTTCGCTGCACTGTCGCTCCACCCCAACCAATGAGGTTGTGATAAAGGGGTGGGATACACTTGTGAATAGAATCCTTCTAACTGCTCAAAAAAGTCCTGTTTAAAATGCATTCGCTTTACCTGGCGCTATGGTTTGGCATTGTATAGCGCCGGTTTGTTCATTGTTTTCACATAACTCACCACAAACAAAAGCATCTTTAGGTGCCACGTTACTGGCAGCTAGCTTTAACATGCCATTGCCTTTCGCCTGACACTGTTCAAGCGCGCCGTAATAGCCAGTGATGAAATCATGTTGTACAAGATTCTCAGGCAACTCAGCTTGATCTGCAGCGTAAAACAAAGTCCATTGTGGCTGTTGAATACAGCCAACAAGCGAAAAGCCAATAAAGGATAAGCAGACAAAACGAGTGATAGAAGATAACTTTTTCATGGGCATCTCAATAAGGAATAAACAAAAAACGCGAACTCAGTTCGCGTTTTATATCATGGCTAATATCATAGCGCATTAGTCAACTATTGTCTGTTTAGCTTATTGCTCAACGAATGCACCAATATCATTAGTATTTCACATTAACTTTCCGCTTTGGACTGGGCTTTTTGAATGCGAGTCACTCTTCCCTCAAACCCCGTAACTGTACCATCTGTCAATTGATGCGCGACAGCCTGTTGGCATACCAGTAAAGCTTGATCAAATTGACCGTTATCATTCAACAGGGTTGCTAATTGCATATGCACCACTGACTTGGTATCTGCATTGTCACCGACCATATTTAACTCGCTGTATTGCGGTAAAAATTGTTGGTACATAGACGCGCCATATTGACAATACTCCGTTTGTTTACGCATTTTATAACACTGACCAATCACTTTTGTTAGTACTTGCAATCGTTCCTTCTCGGTCGTTGCATGTTGGTAACTGACCACCGTATCAATAAAGGCATCACTTGCCCAAGCAGTCGATACATGAGGTAGTGCGACTGGCTCTGGCTCTGGCTCTGGCTCTGGCTCTGGCTCTGGCTCTGGCTCTGGCTCTGGCTCTGGCTCTGGCTCTGGCTCTGCAGTAACGTTAGCTGACTCAGCTGTCACTGCAACATCAGAAGACGTTTCTGGCTCAGGTTGTACTTGCTGGTCTTGCTGAGACTCATTATTAAATTCATCTTGACGCTGGCTCTCTTGATCAGCGACACGCTGGGTACGTCTAAATAAATAAATACCGACAATAACCAACACTAAAATTAGAATAAATTTCATTTTTATTATCCAGTTGGAGCAACACGTGCTCATTATATTTTATGCGTTACTTGCAAGCGCCTGTGTCATTAAACTATGAATACCTAATAAAAATATTTGAATGCTTCAATGACGTTTTTTTAATCAGCACTAAAGCTGTTTTAGCGATTTGAGCACCACAAATCAAGTATTTGCTGATAAATAACGGTTAAAAATTATCAATGTGCCCTCCTATAAGTCTCAACTTGTGATAAAAAGCCAATTAGTGACACTTTTGTGCTTAAGGTCTCAGTTATCTCGACCTTTGTTGAGGCATGTCTAATAGAGGCATAAAATAACAATAACCAACCTGTTTGCTGGGTTTTATTGTAGGGGATTGAAATGGCTGAAGATGATGTATTATCAAACAACTTGCTATATGAATACCGAACCATATCTGCCATGGTTGAAATCTACTGTAAAGCGCATCATCCCAATAAACCCAAACGAGGTGTCTGCCAAGAGTGCGAAACATTTTTAGAATATGCGCACACAAGGTTAGACCGTTGCCCATATGGACAAGACAAACCAACGTGCAACAAGTGTCCAGTGCATTGCTACAAACCTGAAATGAAGCAGCATGCACGTGACATTATGATCTATGCAGGTCCACGCATGTTATTACCGCACCCAATTATGGCAATTAAACATTTACTCGCCGAACGAAAACCCGCTCCAGGGAAACCACCAGCAGGCGTATCAAATCGTCATATTCGAAAATCTAAAGCGGTATAGTGCCGATTTTCGTCATTTCATCTCGATGTATTGCGACGATTGCTTTAATATCATCTTTCTCAAGAGAAAATGATAATGAATGAATATAGTCCTTTTTTTTCTGATGCTTATTGGTGGTTATCTTTAATTGGCGGTATACACTGCGTAGGTGTAGGTATCTATATCCGCTATATTTATCAAAGCCATAATAGAAGTCACAAATTATTAGCGGCCATCTTTGTGCTTATCGGTATCTATTTCTTTACGGGGTTAATCACCAAAGAGACCAGCCCTGTCCCTATTCACCTAGTGCTCACCTTATTTGTTCCCATTTATCTGTTATTAATGCCCTTATTGTATTTATATTGCAAAAACAGCTTAACGGGGCAATCGAAAAATAATTATTGGAAACACTTTGCACCAGCATTAATTTCTGCATTTACGGTGAGTACGGCGGTATTATTGCGAGTAGGTTTTGATCCACATATTCATTTAGAACCGATAAATTCTCTTAAACAACTCAGCCATATAAATGTACTGGCTATCATTTTCCCGCTGCTATTAATCGCTCAAGCGCTAGTGTATTTTAGTTTATTGTTTTCCATGTTTAGCCAATATCGCAAACGTTTTTCAGTACTAGACCAAACCACTATCAAGGATATTCGTTTTAGATGGTTAGTGTTACTTACAGTCGGCATTTTATTTAATTGGATCACTCGGTTAGCATTAGTAGCAATACCGTTTTATGTCGGCGATTACTTCACTACACTTAACCAAGCCATTGCCCGCCTGAGCATGTTGATTACTGTATATGTGTTTGCTTTTTATGGATTAACTCAAATCACCCGCATGGCTTACCTCAGAGGTAACCTTGCTTCCGACTCAAATAGCCCCGTTAAAGCATCAGCACAATTACTCAACGCTGAGGAAATGCAATATTTGCAAGGTGTTATAAAGGACGATGAGAAAAGTACTTGAAAAAAAATTAGAAAATGCCAAAGTGATGCAAATCTGTAAAATCTTATAACCCACAATGCAGCACTCAAATGAGGTTACCATGACACGTATATTATCCACTATGCTCAGTATTGCTATTTTATCTTTAGTAGCAGTGAGCTCATCTGTTTTTGCTGATAACTCAAGCTACTCAGAAGCGATTACCAACTTCAAGAAAGCACCTGAAACCCGTGAGTTTTTTAACAATGCTTATGGCTATGCAATTTTTCCTACAGTGGGTAAAGGTGGTTTTGGTATCGGGGCAGCTTATGGTAAAGGCCGTGTTTATCGTGGCGGTGCACACACAGGTAATTCTTCACTCTCTCAAATATCTATTGGATTCCAACTAGGCGGTCAAGCCTACAGCGAAATCATCTTCTTCCAAACTGCCAAGGCGTACAATAGCTTCACCAGTGGTAGTTTTGAATTTAGTGCTCAAGCATCAGCAGTGGCCATTAATGTTGGTGCCAGTGCCCAAGCCGGTACAACTGGTAACTCTGCTGGTGCTGGTCAAGGTGGCAGTAATCATTCTGCAGCAGCAAGCTATGTGAATGGTATGGCTATTTTCACCGCAGCAAAAGGCGGATTAATGTATGAAGCAGCACTGGCTGGTCAGTCATTTACTTTTGATGCTAAGTAACTAAGCAACCCAAAAAAGGCTTCTTGCATCTTGCTGAAGCCTTGTTGATTTTTTAATATTTAGTGAGCGATCGGTAACCATAAACTTACGCTTAAACCACCTTGTTCACGGTTTTTCATGCTCATATGGCCACCATGAGCTTCTACTATCTCGCGGCACAAAGGCAAGCCTATACCTGTCCCTGATTGCTTGGTGGAGTAAAACGGTAACAAGGCTTGGGCTAATACCTCACTCGGCATCCCTGAGCCAGCATCATCAAGAGTAATCAACACCCCTTGCATTGGCTGCGAAAGGTAACGAATATCTAACGTAATTTCATCTGGGCTTGAACCAGATTCATGGGCATTTTTAAGTAGGTTAATCAAGACCTGCTCAAGCTGCACACTATCTAACAACACCTGCTGATACACGTTAGCGTTTTGTCCTACTTGAGACTGATGCATATTCTCTTCAGAGTGAGACTCGAACATCTGAGTCTCTAAAAGCTCAGGCACAATAGGTCTTAATAAACGAAAACGATATTGCTGTTGCAGCTGTGCAACTAAGCCAGCCCAATCCACTACCTTTCTATCTGGCAGCGGCAACTTAGCAAACTGGGCATAGTGGGAAATAAACTGACTCAGGTGAGAAGTGCGACTTTCGATAGTATCAAATATTAACTCCAACTTACTGTTTTGCTGATCTTTAGTCAGCAGACGCCCTGAATTGACCATAGACGCGATGGGCGCCACCGAGTTGTTAAGTTCATGGCTGATAATGCGGATAACCTTTTTCCACACTGCTACTTCCTGCCGATTTAGCTCCTTAGTAAGTTGTTTAAGTAGAATAAGGTGATGTTGCTGGTTATTCTGATTAAAGCTACCACGGGAGATATGCCAGCGCTCAAGCTCAGCTTCATTTAGGCTTTCAGCGGCTGACGCTTCATCTGCGTCAGCATCGTCTCCATGAACCGCAAACAAGCCCTCTTGCTCGCTCGCCAATGCCTGACGCAACCCTTGAGGTAATTCGACTACTAACTCGGTTAACGCCATTCCCTCAATACGTACGCCTTTATTGAATAAATGCCTCGCGGCATCATTGGCGTACAAAATCCGCTGATGATCATCCACCAGCATCATTACATTAGGCGAGTTTTGAATGACTTTATCCAGCATTAATTCACGCTGATAAATATATTGCCGCTCATCGCGCATCTTAGCGGCAGCATGATTATAAAGCTCGGCAATAGCATCAAGCTGCGGCTCGCCGTAGGTGTGCAATGCCGCGCTAAATTCGTTGTCTTTAAGGTTAAGTAAACCGATCTCTAGTGATTGCAAACTGGCATCAAGTTTACGGGTAAGCCACATGACTAATAAAAAGCACACCCCAAGCCCAAGCAACGCGGCAGAAATAACTGAATCAAGCGCAAGATAATGCCAACATAACCACACAACTGTACCCGCAATCGCACAGCTGAGCAAACTAGCCAATACCAGTTTATATCTGAGGCTAAGCAAGCCTCGGGATGTCATTTTTTGAATTGATTTTGCCACTGGTTTATCGGTTGTCGCGCTCATTGTGATCACTTATTTTTTACTAGAAAGGCCGTACTTCTCCATACGGCGATACAAAGCCTGACGGCTCAAACCGAGTGATTTTGCCACTCGTGCGATCACGCCATTATGCTCAGTTAGCGCTGCTTCAATATCACTCTTACTCGGCTCAGGACTATTCACTTTACTAAGCTCAAGGCTGACTTTTTCTGGTTCACTGATATTGTTGCTTACCGCTGAGTTAGAGTTAACTGATTGAGCTATATCCAGCTGTGAAGCTTGTGCCGGCTGAGCAATTTGAGCTAGATGCGGTTCAGGCCGAGACTCAAAACGCTCAATCCCTAAATCGGCAACACCAATAAGTTCAGATTGAGCTAGCAATACTGCACGCTTACAAACATTCTCAAGCTCACGTACATTGCCCGACCAGGCATGAGCAAGCATCGCTTGCTGCGCTTGTTTATCGAAGCGATAACCTTGGCCGACAAAGTGCTGAGCCAGCGGCAAAATATCATCCACACGCTGATTTAATGGTGCTAGCGCTAACTCAATCACATTAAGGCGATAAAACAAATCCTCGCGGAAACTGCCGTTACTGATATCCTCCGCAAGATCAGCGTTTGTTGCGCTAATCACTCGCACCTTTACTTTGCGCGTTTGATGACTACCTAAGCGTTCGAATTCACCCGTTTGCAACACTCTTAATAGTTTAATCTGCCCAGATAACGGTAAATTACCAATTTCATCAAGAAACAAGGTGCCGCCATCAGCCGCTTCAAAGCGACCAATCCGAGCTTTAGTCGCGCCTGTAAATGCGCCAGCTTCAGCGCCAAATAACTCAGCCTCGAGTAAATCGATTGGCAAAGCGCCAATGTTAACCTTAATAAAAGGTTTGTTATGCAGCAGCGAATTTGCCTGAATAATGTCGGCGAGCTTATCTTTACCCGCGCCATTAGGCCCAGTGATCATCACTGACACATCAGACTTTGCAACTTGCAGAGCTAAATCAATTGAGCGTTGCATGGCGCCACTACCAAAAACAATGCCGCATAAATTAGCCTGGCTTATCGCCTGCATGCGTTCTGAATCGACTCGACTCAGCTGCTGATTTTGTTTAGCAAGATGATATATCGACAGCAGATTATTAATGCTAGTGAGTAGCTTAGCGTCATCCCAAGGCTTACCCATATAGTCAGCCGCGCCAGCTTTTACTAGTTCAACCGCGGTTTCTAATTGGGTCCAGGCAGTCATTAAAATAATTGGCAACTGAGCTTGTTGCTCACGCAAGGAATAGAACAAGCGCTTACCTTCCTCGCCAGAGGTGGTGTCACGGCTAAAATTCATGTCCTGAATAACCAAACTAATATCCTGCTCGGCAACCAGCTTTATCGCATCCTCTGGAGTATGACAAACTAGCGTTTTATAGCCGTGGATTTCCAGCATAAGAGAAAGCGCGCTGCAAATAGCCTGATTGTCATCGACGATTAAAATGCTATCCATAAAAAACCGTTAAATATCCTTGTGTTGCTTAAGCTAGTTACATTTGACAGGCTCATTTTGCCTTAGGTGTTACTTGTTTAAAACTTCTGCAGCCGTGTAGTCAACTGGTGGCCCTGCTACTTAGTCCTGCTAAGCTACCTTATTTATTAGCGATTTTCGAGTTTGCCATTGATTGCACTCACAATGGCTATACCGTTCTGGTTGCTGTGGCAGGCGCGATATTAGCCGCCCTAAAGGCTGGGAAGATAACCGCGAACGTTGTGACTAATAACAATCCAGCCACTGCGGCAATTGGGTACATATTAGGTAGCATAGGCAACGAGTATAGCTTCATTAACTGCTCTCCAAGCTGCAGCGCTAGCAAACCTCCAATGACACCGCCAACGATACAAATCAGGTAGTTCTCCACCATAAAGTGCTTAATGATATCTATTTTGCTTGCACCTAGCGCACGGCGAGTACCAATTTGCTTAGTGCGGCGCTGAATATTAAACATCACCATACCGGTTAAACCTAAAGCAGTGATCAACAGCAGTAGCACCACCATGGTACTTAATAGCCACGCCATTAAACGGTGATTATTATAGGTGCGCTGTTTGATATCACTTAAGGTGTGGAACTCGTTAATCACTCGATTTGGGTTTTCGGCAAGTAGTGTTTCGGTTACCTGCTGTTCAAAATCTTCCATATGCTCAGGCAATAAACGTACTGCATAGGTTTTGTTTTGCGAGCTGCCACCAAAGTCGATGTTTTGAATTACGCTGTACTCAAAATGGCGGTGGTCAACCCAGGCACCTTGAAGTTGCTTGATAACGCCGATGATCTCAATGGTTTGGTCGCCTTGATACATGATTTTGCCAACTGGAGACTCATCTCCCCAAAACTCAGTTGCTAAAGCTTGTGACACCATGGCTTTCATGCCTGTGTCATCCAGACGAGTATTAATCTCATCAGGGCGGAAGTTACGCCCATCGGCTAACTCTGCGCCAAATACATCAAGTAGGTGCTGGTTGCCTAAATACAAGGCAAAACCAGGCATGCTTTTGGCGGTATCTGGATTAGGGCCGTCTACGTAGCGGTCCATCCAACCGCTGCCACTAACAGGCATCATATTGGTTGAACTTACGGCCATCACATTTGGCAAGCTTCGAATGATTTGTTGGTCAATGACATTTTGCTGCACATGGTCAATTGTTGGCTCAAAGCTATACACATTAAAGCGTACAATTTGCTCCTCAACCACGCCTGAATCGCGCGCCATTAACGATAGGCGCTCGTGGATAATAAAGCTAGCATTGGCAACAATCGCTACCGACAAAATAATCTGTAATAACAGCAGTATTGGGCCGCTTTTACTACGTGACAGGCTAGAAATGATAGGTTTAATATGTAACATGATTTGGTCCTTGCAAAATAGGCTATTGCGCTTTTAAGTACACGCTCGGTTTCGTTCTACATATCACCCAGGCTGGATATACGCCCGCAAGCACGGCTGTCGAAATAGCGATAGCTGGCGTGATGATCCACATACTGGCATCAAGGCCGGTTACCGCTGCATCCATGCCAAACTCACCATGTAAGATTGATAGTGCTCCCCACGCCCAAAGCAGGCCAACAACACCACCAATAAAGCCAATCACGCCCACTTCAACCATATATTGGGCGAATATTTGCCCTTGGCTGGCACCAATGGCTCGGCGTACCCCTACTTCTGGTGCGCGTTTTAGGAATTTGGTTAGCAGTAGTCCAAGAATGTTCACCAGACACACACTTAAAAACAGAGCGCTTAGCCCAACCAAAATCTTGCTGTCACGGGGAACAACATTGTTATCCTCTAACCACTTTTCTACATCGCTTATTTGCGCTAATTCAGTCACTTGCTTAGCGGTGTCGGTATAACGCCCCATTTGTCTTTGCTCGGTGACATATTGAGTTAACCATTGTTGCACTTGCGCTTTATTTTCTTCAGTCTCTAAAAATGTCCAAAATTGAATCCACACCTTTTCAGAGTTGAGCCTGTCTTGATGGTTGAGCATTGGCTCAAACTTCCAACCACTGGTGTTGCCCCAAACATCAAATTCTTGCTCTGCGACTAACGAAAATGGAATAAAGATTTGTTCGGCATCATTAAAAGGACCATTAAGTGGGTCAAAATACTTAGGCTGCGGGTTCCACTCTTTAATCACCCCTGCAATTTGAAACGGCTTACGGTCTAAAAACACCGTTTGTCCAACACTATTAGCACCATTAAAGAAAGTTTGATTAAGCTGCTCACTAATAACGACTTGATAGCCGCCCTGCACGTCCACTTCTGTTGCCCATTTATCACCGTATAAAAACTCCACCTCAAAGATGTCGAAAAAGTCGCGGTCTGTCATGCGCACGCTGTTAAGTTCAGGTTTGATATCTGTGTTTTCCGACTGGATGGCTAAACCTGTACGAAACGATGCTGCCTTTAATTGAATGTCCTGGTTATTACGCAGATTCATAGCATCGGTATAGGTGATGTTTGAACTGAACTCATCCCAGGTATCAAGCCCTTGAGTCCAAAGCTGAATCGAGTTGATTTGTTCACTACGATCGCCCGCAGGGTTATAAGACATGGTCTTGTACACGTTAAGCGTGGTGATGGTAATGCCGATACCAATCGAGATAGCAAGCACCATTAGCAGCGACAATATCGGTGTTTTCTTAATGCTGCGCCAAGCAAGATCACAATAATAAATAAACATAATGACCTCCGCTTACTGACCGCTATTGGCGACTTGTTGCAGCTCTTGCATCATCTGCTGCGGCTTTTGGTACTGAGTAAAATCACACACCTGACCGTCGACAATTTGAATATTACGCTGCGCGCGGCGGGCAAGCTCAACGTCGTGAGTCACCATAATGATGGTAGTGCCAGACTGATTAATATCTTCAAGCAGCTCCATCACCTGACGCGCCATTAAGCTATCTAAATTACCGGTTGGCTCATCGGCAAGTAGGAATCTAGGCTCACCTGCAAGTGCACGCGCAATGGCAACGCGTTGCTGCTGACCACCAGAAAGCTGAGTTGGTAGGTGCTTCATTCTCGATGCTAGCCCCACCTTCTCTAGTGCTTCCGTCACGCGGCGTTGGCGCTCTTTGGCATTGATGCCGCGATAACGCAGTGGCACTTCAACGTTTTCAGCCAAATTTAGATCTGGAATTAGGTTAAAGCCCTGAAAGATAAAGCCAATCTTTTCATTGCGTACTTTGGCGCTATGGTTATCTGATAGGTTCGATACATTGACGCCATCAAGTAAATACTCGCCTGAGCTAAAGCCCTCTAGTAAGCCTGCAATGTTCAAAAACGTGGTTTTACCCGAGCCTGACGGGCCGGTTACCGCCACAAACTCACCTTCATTGACCTGCAAACTAAAGTCTCGCAGCGCATGGGTCTCCACTAAATCCGTTTTAAATACCTTGCTGATGTTGGTCATGGTTAACATGGTGATGTCCTTGTAATCTAATTCTGTTGTTTGTTTTGTTTTCCTGTGACGCTACGTCTAAAGTCACAGTAAATAGCTAATGTGTTGTTAAATTCGCTGATGCATTACCAATTGGGATAAATTAGTGATCAGAGGTTACGTAAGAAATATCGATTAGAACAAGGTGAAAATTGCAGTTAGATAGTTGTTCTAACTACAAAATTTCTAACGAAGTCATAAGCGATTTTAACCAGTAAAAATGATCACATACTTGTGCTAATTGGTATGAAACAGCCAATCCAAAATCAACCGCGTAAGCTCCGCTGCATTAACCTGCAAAGCCTCGCTTGAAATACTAATAATTGGTGTATTTGGCACTGCTGGCATATGCATTGAAGTGGTGAATTGCCCTGTGGCATCAATAAGCTGAAAGCTCACCAGTAACCAGTCGATGCCTTGCTCTAATCGATAACTGATAGCCAACGCCAGTAAAGCAAGGGCGATAAAACCTAATAACTGTTTTGATTTGCTTGCCTGTCTGCTAATTTGTTTCATCTCTGACTCCACTTCCTTGAATCTTTGTTTTATTGATAGTGTACTAGCGCAGTTGAATTTGTTTATCGCGACCAAACTCTTCAGTACCTGATACCACCCAAACATCGCCTTCATTGGCACCTGCAATGACTTCAACATGGCTCATGCTGCGAGCGCCCAGAGTCACATCGGCTAGTGAAGCAACATCATCATTAACCACAAAGGCACTTGCGCCGCCATGATTTAAAAAATCGCCGCGCTTTACCATCAGCACATCAGGGCGATGCTCTAGCAATACACGGGCAGATAGTCGCTGGTTTTGTCTAAGCGATAATTCATCGGTTGGGATAAAGCGCACTCTGGCAACCACTTCACGATTGCGCACTTCAGGAGAAATAGATGCCAGCTGACCTATCACCTTGATATGACCCAAGCTCAGCTCAACATCCATGCCTATGCCTAGGTCGTCAGCGTAAGATTCAGGCACGGCTAACTCTGCTTCAAAGGCGCTTAAATCAACTACCGTCAGTAATGATTGACTAGCTCCAATACGCGCTTTTTGCTCTACTAACCAGTTACCAATAATGCCGTCAACAGGCGCTTTGATATTCAGGGCTTCAATTTGTCTTGCTAGCTCATTGACCACTAACGCTTGACGGTCGACTTCTAGAGCGCGGTTTTTTAACTCAAATGCCAAGGTATCGCGCATCAGCTCAACTTCTTGCAGCGCATGCTTATGAAGCAGCTTAGCTTTATGCAGATCATCTTTGCCTTTTTCAAAATCGATGCGGCTAATTAGGCTGGTTTCAATCAATTGATCGCCGCGGCGACTTTCACGATCGGCCGCTTCTAAATCCACTTTTGCCATATCGAGTACCTGGCTAACGCGCAGTTGCTCACGCCTTGCATCAAGCTTGGCGCGCTCTAAATCGCTTTCCATCGCGGCAAGTAACGATTTTTGCTGCTCAAAGTGGCTTTGTAGTTTAGGGCTGGCAATGGTGGCGACTACTTGCTGAGCACTGACAGTATCACCCGGCTGACTAAGTAGGGTTACCACGCCTTGCTCTGTGCTGTACAAAATCGGCGCATTTGCCGCAACAATTTTACCGGTCGCAGCAATATCACGAATCAAGGTGCCGCGACTCACAGTAGCAAAACGTAATAGCTCACTGTCTACCGAGCGTATGCTGGTATCACGGTCGAAACTGGCAAAACCAAGGGCGCTAACCAGTAATAAAGCGCCACCAGCAATTAAAGGCAGGCGGAATTTATGGCTGAGCTTTTGCCCTAGCGTAGGTGCGATAACGGTATCTTGTGCACTGGTATCTTTAATCATCTGTCGTCCTTAACCCCAATCGAGCTGTCCGCAACAATATTCAATGACTAGATACAGCACAGAGTATGCCAAAAAACATAAAAACTTATATAACATGCACTTAGAGTTTAACAGGCAAATAGAAAGTGTCCGCGGACACTAAATAATCTTATGAGCGGACACAAAAAAGTGTCCGGTGGACACTTACTTGTTCAACTCTCTCATTGAAAATGAGCTACTATGCTAGATGCCGTTTTATACTTATCTCACATCAAACTTAAGTCCCTATTCTTGCTGCTTTTATCTAGTCATCAGCTCGATGCCGATCAAAGCCTAGTATCATTTATCCACTGTCCACCATAAGCTATCGCATTCGATTTTTACGCGGTATCGCTCTTAACCTTAAGCAAAGATCCTTCTTCATCAGCAATGCGTAACTTGTGACATCGCCTTTGACCTAAAGCAAACGGACTTCATATCAAAATGACGACAATCAACAGTGAATTAACCATTCAAGTTATCCGCATTCCCAACTCAGATCAGTTGATATGAGTCATCGATGACTTTGTTAACGACTTTGACTCACTGCTTCACTGTAGCCGCACTAAAGCTTATTTTAATCAAGCTGGAGCTGACGGTACTTTATTTCCTGGTGTGCGAGATGAAATGCCAACACCTTATTATCAATGCTTATCTGCTTTGATTGAGCGAATTGCACCTCACCCACACGGTCAGCTATTCAGTCAGCATTCCATTGCCAAATGTTGGCTATCAAAAGTCACCCTTGAGCCAGAACAACTCAATGCATTTCAAACCATGCCTCACTATGACTCACTTGCCGCCCATGATATGGCAGCAGTTCATTACTTGAGTGGCGAACACCTAGGCGGCACTCACTTCTACCGATATAAGAAAGCAAACAAGCTTCAATTTACTAAGCAGGATGAAGCACTGATTATGCAAATGGTGCAGGAGGTTAAGCAGTCAGCTAAGGAACGCCAAGGCTATATGAATGAATCAGATAACATATTTGAAAATGTGTTCAGCATTGAAGCTAAACCCAATCGAATTGTGATTTACTCAGGCAATATATCGCACAGCGCTAACATCACTGACCAGGTAGATTTCGATAAACGCGCCCAACATAATCGCACATCTATTAATTCATTTTTTAGCTTAAATTAAAGCATTTATCATAAAAAAGCACAGTAATAATACTGTGCTTCATGATGGTTAAATGTCGCTGCAAGCATAAGCAGACATAAGCCTGACTTTTCTTTCAATCACTTAGCTTAAAAATATAAGCATATCCTGACATAAAATATAACCATAAGCTGACAAATTTGAACTCAGGCATTTAAATGAAAACTGCTGAATGTTCTTTTATTACACATAACACAACCACCCATTATTAAAATTTAAGATACTTCATTTCATATCGAAGTGTCAGCCATCTCTAACCTCATACTCCATCTGACAATAAACCAAGTTTATGAATTAGTTTGAGTCAAAAACGACCTACTTTCTTTTTTTCAGGCGCGCTGAAACTGCAAACTAAAAGTCCGCAATACAGTTTCTAAGTATTTGGGGTTGTCTCTAGGTTGCTAACCAGCGCTGGCAACTAGAAATGCCCTGCCGCCGCTTCCTGTCTGTATGCTCGCAGTACTGAGTAAGAGCAGGTAAATTGCCGACCGCATCTTTGAATAAGGCTTCAAACTCTGTGCTTATTTTTAACCAATTTTCTTCTGGAATATTGAGTCTGTCGAGGATGTGTAACGTACTACTGTTAATCGCACCACGTTTATCTTCTCTCATCACCCGACCAGTGTCTTCAACTAGGCACAAGTAATCTTTGACGCTAAACATTAACCCATTTGGCATATTAGCTTTTTCATTGCCAACAAAGTCTAGTAGCTCGGTGGGTTGCTCACCTTTTAGTGCTGATTTGATGCGCCTTTGAATGCTGGTGAAATCTGATTTCTCAGGTGTGGCAGCCATGTTTGCTCTCACAGGGTTTAGGTCTACATAAGCCATACAAGCAAGTAAAGCAGCTTCATCGAGCAAAGCCTGAGACTTGAACCTTCCCTCCCAAAATCTCCCTGTACAGTTATCTTCTCTATTGGCTTTACGGGCAATGGGTTCGCATAAGGAGCGCATAAACCAACTAATATCGGTGAGTCGTTCTCGGTACTGTGTGATGCACTCTTTCACTGTTGTTAGCTCAAAGCTTTCAAGCTTATCGCCGTTAACGAACTTGCGAGTAAGTAAGGTGCCTTTAAAACCTTTGTGCCATTGCTCAAGGACTTGTTTGTTGCTCCAGTTTTTAGCTTTATCCGCATCGACTTTAAGCACAACATGAAGATGATTAGACATCACGGCATAGGCGCAAATATCAATGGCAAAGATGGTCGCTAGCTCTAGAATACGAGACTCAACCCATTCTCTGCGATGTTCATAGTCATCACCTGTAGATTTATCGAATCCACACAAAAACGCCTTACGTACCACACGTGATACACAGTGGTAGTAAGGCGTATCTTCTAAGCTCACCAACGTCCTTCTCGGCCTTGCCATCTTGAAATCCTTTTCAGTTAAAAAGCGAGTTCAATAAGCGTAGTTTAGTGTTTTGCGATATTCAATAACCATGGGTGGCCATATTATTTGTTTATATAACGACCCGTGACTAGGTGTGACCACAATCAGTTTTCAATGGCCAATGAAAATTCCGTTCAACAAGCAGTAGAAAAAAAACGAGGGCGACCAAAGCGGAACCCTATCGACTCCCTGCGCGCACAACTTTACCTTCATGTTGTATGCCTTGCCGCTGGCATTAAAGGGACAGGTTATCAACTCGAGCAACATTTCGAACCAGAAAAAATAATTCGAAGTGAAAGAGATAATACCGTTCAACGTGGGTGCAAGTGGGATCGTTATATCAGAGGTACTGTGACACCAAGTATTCAAACACAAAGATTAATAGAGGGTCGTTACCCTGGCACACAGCAGTTTCTAACCAACCCTCTATGGCTCGCAATGAAAGCAGGAGAGCAGACTGAGGAATACTGGCAATTATTTTATAACTGTTTGCGCCTCAGTCTTCAGAACAAGATGTTTCAGGGACAATCAAAAAATGAGTTGATATTTAAGAAAAAAAACTACCTCCTTAAAGCTCTTGATCCAATTGCTAGAGAGGGCGATACAGAAGCACTTGCAAGTCTTATTGCAATTCTAAGGAAGTACAAAAGTAAACGATTTACACTCGATTATCACTGCATTGAAGTTCGCGTTATTAACCTGATGTGGGACACCTTTTGTGAGGAACCATACTTCAACTTTAGGCATGCTATTTTTGAATACCTGCGAGAACATATCGTTCATAATGACAAACGGATAGAGTATATGCCTCAATCCCCATGGAACTTAACTTACACCCAAGTCGAAAACTCAGTGATGTCACTCAAAATCGTCACAAGTCTTGCCGCAAGCCTATTACTGTTTACAGATAGGAAAGAAATGCGAGAATTTTTGTATTGGCTCAGGAAAGGTAATGTTGAAGAAATCACTTTAGATCTCGCCGAAGCTCATCGTAACGGCTTTTTAAATGTAAAACAGTCTCTCAGAGGATTAAGCTGGTTGCTCTCGAAACTTAATTCAACTCGCCCCATGTCGAAACAAATAACTAACCCACTACGCCGTCACTTCTAAATCGCATTCAATTAGTCAACTAATCAACTAATCAACAAGGTAAACTACTCGATCTGAGTGTCAGCAGCTCAGGCAATGAAATTCCAGCAGAGGTGGGCAGCTCTCACCAGCACAAGCGGGCAGTTCAACCAGTGCCTACAAATGTAGGCACTGGCCTCAATGGCTCACACTGCTGGTGAACAGAGATCGGCTCTACTGGTGAACACGACTCGGGCCGCTGGGGTAAAAGTAAGCAGCAGACAGAAAAAAGCCCCGCCAATTATAGAATAGGCGAGACCTGTATTTTGTCGCTAATACCTAACATCTAAAGGGCTCTGACCCCTTTATCTGATCTACAGGCAACAAAAAGCCCCAACTATGTGGGGCTAATTAGAAGTGGGGAAGTTAATAACATTAAACGCAACCTAGATTCGATTTGTCCAGCCTATTCTGATAAATACTGCCTATTGGTTTTTTACACATTCACTAACAATCACTCCATGATGAGATATATCTTTTCGTACACCTAAAAATATCTTCCAAGTTCCCTTTATGACCTTAGCTATACCTTTTATAAAATCACCACAAGATATATCGAAGCCACCACTTTCCTTTAAAGCTACATAGCTACCAAGCTTAATGGACTTCTCATAAAGCTCTTTTGCTTTAGCTATGTCAGGCTGAACACCATACCCGTAACGGTAAATACGTGCTAGCATCAACGTGGCAACTAGTCCCCCTTTGTTAGCAGCCTTTAAGTACAATTGCTTTGATTGTGCATAGTCAACCTCAACACCAACACCGAAAAAATATAGCCTTCCTAGAGCAGTATAGGCATACATGTCATCGTTTAAAGCAATCGCTTTTTTATAATAAATTACCGCTTGTACAAAGTTTTGCTCAATAGTTTCTGAGGTTGGCATTTCATACAGTCGGCCTATTTCTACCAATGCCTCAACAACTCCATTTTTAGCCATACGTTTATACAAATATATAGCTTGATCATACTTTTTTTCACTCACAAGACGTATTGCATCGTCCCATAAAGAAAGTTCATCATACCTAGAATGCATTATCGAGCCCTCTTAAGTTTATTCTTCCCTAAGCTCTCAACTGTATTACTTTCTCTTACTTTACGAACAGCTTCTCTGTGTCTAAAAATCTGGCCTCCTCTTGAAGGCACCTCAAAGGTCAACTTCCCTCCATTGCCCGATGTTAGACTAGAGCAAACGGCAATACCAAAAGCACTACACCATTTACGTGCTTTTTTTGCATTCCCAGCAACGGATAACCAAGCTCGACTTGCAATAACACCCTCAACAGCCAATGCGCCTCCCAAGATTCCCCCGAGTACAGCCCCCTGATATTTAGCTGTTTCAGCTTGAGATGCATAGTAAGCTTTTCTCATATGAAACATCTGTAAATCAAGACGTGACATATTGAATTGATGCCCGTCGGCCGCCACTTTTTGACAAGATGTCCCACAATTTACATTGGCGTTAGTTATATTACCGCTATCGTCTTTAGTTATGCTTCCCCAACTTGCATCAACACTCCCTTCCGAGCTATAGCCTAAATCATTACCAACAGATTGTATCCCTTCATGAGCCTGCTGTTTAATCTGATCTTGCAAAGATCCTTGATAGCGACCTTCATTGTCATTATTGGAAGCGCTTTGAGCAATATTACTTTGCCCACCAATATCACTAACCTTAAAGCCAGCAGCCGAAAGCTTACCTGCAACAGCATTTTTGGCGGCACTTCTTGACGCGCCATTGCCACCGGAGAAAGTTACCGTCGCACCACCTTTGCCATTACTCGAAACAGTAGCTGTTACCGATCTTTTGATGCGACTACCCGTTGTCGCTACCTTAATCTTAAACTCTTTTTCTTCCGCCACATACCCCGTCGGATCTGTCCCAGCCAGCGGGTTATTCATAATATATGAATACGGATTAACACTCTGGGTCGATGTCGGCGATTGAATAAACGGATCCACCGACATAAAGCGGCCCATGTTGTAATCGTACACCCGGCCGTTCATATGAATAAGCTGCTGCTCATTCATATGCTCATGGTCGGTAAAGCCACGACGATAACGATTGGTAATGTCTAAATCAGCCAGTTTTGAACGAGTAGCATTCTTACTTGCCATATCTTCTTTATGGCGAACACCTAAATTAGCTGCTCGGCCGAAAGGATCAAAATAGCGCTGTGTTATGATAATGCCGCTATGATCAGCCAATGTTGTAGCACTACCTAATCTATCTTTTAGTGTAAAGTGCAATAAATGTTTTCGCTTAGCCGTATAACTCATTACAGCCACATCTTCGATATATGCACGCCAACTGCCATCACTGTCCGCCTCATATAACTTATCAACATAATAGGTAGTAACATTATCTGAGCTGCGCGTCTGCTTAACACGCATCCCGTCGCTGCCATACCTAAACGTTGTTGTCGTACCAGAGCGATTAATGGATATGGGCTTGTCCATTTCATTATAAACTAGGCTCAAGCCATCACCCGTCAGTAGGTTCCCTCGCTTATCGTAATGGAAACTAACATTGCTACCATTGAGCTTAGTCAGCCTACAAATCGCATTTGGCCCAGCATTTTGGCTAGTTGAACATCCCGTCTCAACACCGTAGCGATATGCGTTTGCAATGTTGGCACTATAATCAGTTTTCTTTAGGAAGTTACCCACACTGTCATAGTCATAGTTTACTGTCGCAGTATAGGTTGGGTTGTTATTACTAAATGTATAGGTTTTTAAGCGGTTTAAGGTGTCATAATTATATTGCTTCCTTAACCCTGTCACACCATTATGCTCATCTTTAATATTCATAAAGCTGTCATACTCGTTGTAGTAATGAGCATGAATTAAGCCAAGTGCTGTATCAACTTTGGTATAATTTAAGGTACCTTCTGGGTTGTATAGGTTGGTTTGCGTCATCACTTGGTTACCAAGTTGTGCACCTGTGATGTGGCCTTTTTCATCCATATCTGTGACATGACGGTACACGTAACCCGATGCAGCATTTGATGTGCTTTCCAAATAACCAAAGTCGTTATAACCGTATTTAAGCGTTAGCCCATTTGGATACTCCAACGCTTTAGGGCGACCATAGAAACCATCATATTGATGCTTAATCGTATGACTAATACCATTCACGCTAACTGTCATGCTGGTCAGCTGGCTACGCGTGTTGTAGCCATAGGTGCGTGTTACATCTGAATTTTTTTCTGATGTCAGCAAGCCTTTTTTGACCGTATCCCAAGTGTAAGTTGACGTATCAGCAGCATTGCCGCCTGTGACTTTCTTTTGAGATATACGGCCAAGTTGGTCAACAGTAAATGTTTGAACCACACCATTTGCATCGGTTTGTTTATCTAACTCACCAAAAGTGTTGTATCCAAATAACGTGGTGCCTTGGTTAGGGTCAATCACTTTTGTTTTATGACCAAAACCGTTGTAACTGGCGATAATATTTTGTTTGTTGGCATCTTGGATAACCAGTGGCCGCTTAGCCCCATCATAGGCAAAGCGGTTTGTTCCGCCTTTTGCATCAACGGTTTCATACAACAATCCGCCTGCGCCATAAGTGCGAGACATTGAGCGACCTTCAACATCAATGTCAGTTCTGGTGCCATAATAGGTATAAGCCGATGTCAAGCCTCCAGAAGTACCGTTAGGTATGCTTCTTGAGCCGGGTCTATCCAGCGCATCAAAATTGAAATATTGGGTATATTCAGCGCTGCTTCCATTTCCATAGGGTGTAGACTCCTTTGTTAACCTCCCTAGCGCATCATAGTGTTTATCGACATATTGGTATCCCCCATCAAACCCTTGAGTCGCAATACGAACTTCACGACCTAAACTATCAGCATACTTTTCAGTTGTAGGCTGCCCAGCCGCAGTCACCCTTACGACAGTCTTGGCGGTATTTACCGTAAATGGTTGATTATCAACTTCGTTCGCCCAAAGGTAACGTAAATACTGCGTAGGCTTGCCAGTTGATGTAACCTCAATTGGACGACCAGCCCCATCATACTGAGTGGTTGTGACCAAGTTGTTTGGGTCTATCACCTTAACGGGTAGCCCAAGCCCCATATCGTAATGCGTTGTGGCTTTATGGCCTTTTGCATTAGTGACCACAAACGGCAGATAACCGTCAGCCGCTGCACTTGTACCGTTTTTAGTGTAGGTAAATTGCGTTTTTCTGACGGGTAGGGAGCCACATGAGCTTGAGCGGCCACTCACTTGTACCCAATTAGGCATGCCGTATGTGTTGTAGCTTGCTTCTTCAACTCGGTTGCAGCTGCTGCCGATTCCGCTCGCAGTAACCGTCGCTTTAGTTGGTTTACGGTGGGTCGAGTCCCAGGTATTAACAGTTGTTGTCTGCCAACTTGAAACATCACTTCCAGTATATGGATCATCTGACCAATTACGGATAACCTTTCCATACCAGACTTTCTTAAAGTTATATTTGTTAATCCACCAATTTGACTCACTTGGTACATAATCTGCGCTTTCAACTGAGACATAACGATTGCTTTGTGTGCCAAAATAGTCCCAATGGTAATTAACCCTTCGTTCAATATTTGAATAAGCATCAATATCAGCATCATTCACTACAGTTTGCGTTTTCGCTAACCTAACCCCATTTAAGTCCCATGTTTGGTTAATGGATTTATGTAAGTAACGACTTTCTACTCCAGAAATATTATGAGCAGGATTATCTTTCCATGTGTTATCAGTTTGAGAGATCAACCGTGAGCCTACTTTTACAGTTTGCTTAGTCAGCAAGCCGGTTTCTGGAAACTGCTGTTTAAACGTAGAGTGCACGGTTTTTCCCCGTTGCATGTCTTTTTCCCAGATTTGATTAAAACCTGTAAACCCTCTTCCTTGAAGGTTGTACATTGCCCCCTTATAGGCATATTGAGTTTCGTTGCTACCACCTTGACCATTTGACTGCTTGAAAGACTGAACTACATACATGCTTGATGCGAAGTGAATATAGCCACTTCCTATCGATGAATGGTCTGTTTTATTTAGTAAAGTTTGACCCGCACTTGGCTCTCCTGTTGATAAAGGTTTATAAGCCCATTGAGTCTCATTGCCCAGTTCATCAACAACTTGATCTAGGTAATCTACAGGTCCATATTCGTGAGAACCATTACCAGAACCTGAACCATAATTTCGAACTATATATGCACCTTCACCGCCATAAGTAAACTTTTCCGGGTTCAAGATTGAGTTATGTGACCCTCTTGCACCATAAGCAAAAACAAAGTCAATATTTCCATCACCAAAGTAATCTACAAAAGCAGACTGTGTTGCAGAACCTATAAATGGTGTATCAATAACTTCAGTGCTAAACGATCCATTTTCATCCAAATAAAACTTAATAGCTTTAAATTTATAAATTGAGTCGTCTCTTGATTTCACATCAATTAAACTAGTTACTACAGTATTTGTACTAACTCTAACACTGTCATATAATCCACTCCCACAGCGCGTTTCCAATTTATTTGAGTTTATTACCTCACTACAACCAGTTACCAGTCTCTCACTCGGGTATACAAACTCATTAATTCCATCTCCATCAATATCAACCACATGAAATAATGACTCATCATGATAAGGCACCCTTACTGTAACTGGCTCACCTGGAGAGTTTTGCTTTTCAACTTGATAGGTTCGTGTTGGGATGTTGATGTCAGTTTGAATTTGCTCTGAAAAGTTTCCTCCACCATAATTAACGCGTAACAAGATACCTTCACCATCAATCCACTCAAGCCAATCTCGAAGGCCATCTCCATTAACATCAATAAAATAGCTGAAATATCCAGGTTCAAAACTTGATGAAAATGAAGACTCAACATCTAACTGACTAAAATTGAGGTTATCACTGGTAGAGTTATTTAAAATAAATGATATTGGCCTATTTACTGATAAGCCATTATAAATTTTTGAATAGCTATTGCTATGAAGAAAGTCTGGGAGGCCATTACCATCGATATCATTTACGACAACAACATTAGTCGTAATTCTACCGTCAATGTATGTGTGATCCAATATGACTTTGCCTGATGTATCAAATATGCCTTGCCTGTTAATATATGCTTTAACTTGACTAGGCTTAGCATGGTCGATAACGATATCAACATATCCATCACCATTTAAATCTGAGATTGAAACTAAACGTGAATAGCGCCCATTATAGTATTCGGTTTTATCAAACTTTACGTTTGTGTTAACTAATGCATTTGTTTCACTGTCGATGTATTTAATAAAGCCACCAACTAATCGGACCTTATCTGTTATACCGTCTAGATTAAAGTCTGCATCTTGACATATCAGTTCTCCAATGACCCACTCTCGATAGCATATATCATCACTTTCATAGCTATTTGTTCCATTGAGTCTTTGTTCAGCATCAACACTATAACCAAGAAAATCTCGACTCCCATTACCATCAAAGTCACCATACAAGGCAAAATCATTTAGCCAGTTAACCCCTTCAAATACTGCTTCACCTGAAACTTTAATAGGTTCGGGGTTATTAAAATGTCTTTTATCTAGCCAATTTAGTGCTATTGGAGAAGTACAATTCCCATTAATACATTGCTGCAAATTAGTAAGCAGGCTTCTATTACTAGCTTGACTATATTCATAGTCAAATTCATAAGATGAATATTTTTGATTTGATAAATATGTTTCTATAGAGCTAAGTCTTCTTGTCTTAACTAATTTTCCTCCATATAAGTAAGAGACTCGCTTGTCATCTCTAGATTCATAATTGAATCTAATCTTTCGATCACCATAACTATTTCCATTTCCGGTATAATAAATATCCCGAAGAAGGCTCTCCCCATGAACAGATTTATCGTACACATAGTCTATTGAGTTCTTTTCCCCTGAATCGGTAGTTTTTGAAAGTTTCCATTCCAGAGTCTCATAAACTCCAACTGGTGAAAGTCGAGCGTTTTGGCTTGTTCCATAAAAGCTTTTTGTACCATTTTGGGTTTCGACACTAAAACTGACGTTACCGCTGCCGAGATCGCCAAACTGAGTAACTCGACTAAAATTGTCTATTTCAGTTCGATAAATCGCCCCTGAATGCCCATAATGACCAGAGACAATCATTAACCGCTGTCCACTCAAACAAAGCTTATCATCGTCTCCAAAAGTAACTGATAATGAATTCCTGTCATTAACGTGAGTATTCTTGCATCGCTGAATAGAAGAGCTGGCAGCTAAAGAAAAACCTACACCTAGTAGTCCATTACCTGATTGAGAGTTATAACTGATTCCTACTTGAGGCCTGATATTATTTCTTCCAGGTGGCACTAAAACAGGTAGAGAAGTAGCCGATTGCCCCCCAGTAACTCCTAGCTTTAAGTTCAGGGTATGGGTTGTAATATTCTCTTGTTCGGAAGGAGCATTATTATAATAATCAGCATCTTCAACATCTACAGAATATAAATTTTTCCAATTATCCTCATCAATATCGACTGTTGTTGTTGAAGATACTTTCCAATCACTGCATGTGACTTGCGTACAAGCACGAACTCTATGTTTAAATTGCTTACTACTAAATGATCTAACTTCGTAATCTCTAACCGTGCTTCTATCAAGTACTTTTTCCCAACCTAACCCGTTAACTTGTTGTTCAAGTTGAAAGTACTCACCGTATAAAGGAAGTCCTCCAGATGTCCAACTGACTTCAAAAACGCCATCATTATTAAAACTAGGGACTGTAATTGTAGCTGGTGTTGCAGGCTTCTCACCAAAATAACCAACCTGAATAGGATCTCCAAATTGTCCACAGCTGAAAGACGAGCTACAAACCTTAATCCGATAAAAATAACCTGTATTAGTACGTTGGTGAAGAACAACTTCTCTTCCGAGATCCAAACCGACGCACCCACCACCAAGATTATCTGATGGTGATACTGAGCTGGACATAATACCAATTGAACCGCTATCACTAGAACCACTGCCTGTATACACAGTATTCCAAGTTAAACGGTTGTTAGACTCTTGAATGACAACAGAAGAAGCTGCACACCCCATGTACCAATCTAAGTAAACAGTATCATTTGTTTTTTCACCGTTTAACGTTGGCGGATTAAGTACTTCAAATGAGTTAGCTGTAACAGGTATTAAACTATAGATAGTACCCATGAAAACAGATACCAAAAAAAGCATAAATTTATGCTTTAACATAACGAAGTTCCTTTTCAATATTTTCCATTAATCGGGCATATCATATTTAACAACATGATGTTCTGCAACTTTTTTATTACATATGTATCAATTCGATTATTTATGAACTGCATAGATAATCATTTAGAGCAGAAATAACTTCCTGTTTTACTGGTGACTGCCAGATATTGAATAATAAATGCTTGATATAAATCCATCGTTAGTGTTGCTGTAGTGGCCAAAATTACTATGCCACTACATACCACCTAGGTATTATTTGTGGTGACGTAGATAATTCATTCCAAAGAAAAAACCTCTTCCCATAAAATGAGAAGAGGCTTAACTGCCTTTTAGGCAGGTATTTCAAAGTCGACTCGTAAGTCACGATTATCAAGTTTTTTTAGCGACATTAAACGCGCGAGTTTTACATCCGCGTTTAGCGTGAAAAATTACTCATGTCCCCATGGGGTTGGCGGAAGTGCTACCGGTTTAGTTAAGTCAAAATCAACACGAAAATCACGATTTTCTCGGGTTAAACGGTAGGTAAATTGCGTTGGCGTAATATACATATGCCAAACATTGGTAATAGAGCGATCTAACCCGTTTTGTTTGAAGTTGGCGATGGATTCAGCGTCCACTGGAAATGATTGCTCTGAACTTGTACCTTTATCAGCAGTATCACCACCGTACATAGTTACTGCATCTTCGCTGCCGTCTTCATGGCGATGATCATGCTTTAAACGCAAACCTGTTTCAGTTTGCGTGATCACCCAAGTACGTGAATGATCATTGCTTACATGGAATGGCACTTTTAGTTGCTCAGGTTCACACTCTCTAACGTGCATCACTAGTGTTTGCGATGCAAAACCTGAGTCTTCCTCATTACCCGAAGTCACTTTTCCTTCAAACGCTTTACCACAATGCGCGGCAATAGCCTGCATGAAATCTTGCTGCGGACCGGCAATTGCCACAGATGAAACACCGATTGCACCCATAAGCACTGTGCTGGTAACCATTTTTTGTATCATTATTATTCCTTGGTATAAAAGCGAATTGATTGAGCATATCAAACTAACAAGCAAAGTTTAACTCAACCTGAAACAGGCATTGTGTTTCATAAACTCACTTAGCAGAGAAATAAAAACGCCTACTCATGCTAAGTAGGCGGATTGATGTATGTGGTAATGATGTGACGCTCATAATGTGCTGGTCATAATATACAGGCCATATGTACAAGATAGATATACATGGCATGGCATGGCATGTCAGCATTAACGCTTATTAGCGTGACTGGCTTTAGATTTAGCACCTGCCTTTGACCCCGAATTAGCACCGCTTCCAGCTTTACGACTAGCATTACTGCCGTATTTGGATTTGGTTGCCCAACCGGTATTTTTGCCTGAGGATTGGCTAGTTTTGGGTTTACGCTTTTTAGCCTGCTCTTTCCCTGCATCAGTAAATTGGTCTGATGAAAATCGGGTAACGGCTTTTTTGCCTTTCTCACTATTTTTAGCAGAATTAGCCTTATTACCCCATTTAGCACGCTGCTCAGCACGACCTTCAGGTGGCACCAGATGATGTGGACTATTACCAATTAACGATTCTTTGCCCATCGCCTTGAGCGCCTCACGGATCATCGGCCATCCTTCAGGATCATGGTAGCGTAATAGGAACTTATGCAGCTTACGCTGGCGGCCTTTTTTCGGCACACTCACTTGCTCACTATCATGCTTCACATTACGTAATGAATTCAGCTCTGTATGGTAAATAGTCGTCGCATTAGCCATCGGTGACGGATAAAAGTTTTGCACTTGGTCCAACTTAAACTTTTGCCCTTTCAGCCATAACGCCAGATTGACCATGTCTTCATCTGTCGTGCCTGGGTGGGCAGAGATAAAGTAAGGAATTAAGAACTGCTCTTTACCCGCTTCCTTTGAAAACTTGTCAAACATTTCTTTGAACTTGTCATAAGTGCCCATGCCCGGCTTCATCATTTTGCTGAGCGGCCCTTCTTCAGTATGCTCAGGGGCAATTTTCAAATAACCGCCAACATGGTGTTTAGCAAGCTCACGCACATAGCTTGGGTCTTCTGTTGCTAAGTCATAACGAACACCGGAAGCAATCAGGACCTTTTTGATACCCGGCACATCACGCGCGGCACGGTATAAATCCACGGTATGCTTGTGATCGGTATTTAAATGGCCACAGATAGACGGGTACACACAAGATAAACGTCGACAGGTGGTTTCAGCTTTCTCGCTGGAGCAACCCAAGCGATACATGTTGGCGGTTGGGCCACCTAAATCAGAGATAACACCCGTAAAGCCTGGTACTTTCTCTTGGATATCTTTAATTTCTTTAATGATGGATTCTTGCGAGCGACTTTGAATAATACGCCCTTCATGTTCTGTGATTGAGCAGAACGAACAACCACCAAAACAGCCTCGCATAATATTTATCGAGGTTTTAATCATGTCGTAAGCTGGGATTTTTTCTTTGCCGTAACGCGGATGTGGCACACGCTGATACGGCAAATCAAATACGGCATCCATTTCATCCGTATTTAACGGCCAAGCAGGCGGGTTTACCCAAACGCCACGATGCTCGTCATGAGGTTGAAACAATGCTCTAGCGCAGCCTGGGTTTTGCTCTTGATGCAATATACGCGATGCATGGGCATACAAATATTTATCGGTACTGACTTTGTTATAGGCAGGCAACAACACATAGGTTTTTTCCCATGGTTTTGGCCTTGCGGGCTGCACACTCACCGGCTTGGGTGCGTCGTTATCAAAGATCTTTTTGTCAGTCGGGCCAGAAAGTTTTTCACAGCCTACATCATCTGCACCATAAGGATTTGGGATAGGATCAATCTTATGTAGTTGATCAATTTTGCGCGAGTCCATCCCTTTCCAACCAGGTAAAGCCTCTTTGCGCATTACCGCAGTACCGCGAATGTTCACCATCTCTTTAATGCTTTCGCCTTTGCCTAGACGATGAGCAATATCAACTAATGGGCGTTCTGCATTACCGTAAACGAGAATATCGGCTTTAGAATCAGACAATACGGTTTTGCGCACTTTGTCAGACCAGTAATCATAATGGGCAATACGACGCAAACTGGCTTCAATACCGCCAATGACCACTGGCACATCTTTAAAGGCTTCTTTACAACGTTGGGTATACACTGTCACAGCGCGATCAGGGCGCTTGCCACCAACATTACCAGCTGTGTATGCATCGTCATGACGCAATCTTCTGTCGGCAGTGTAGCGGTTAATCATGGAATCCATGTTGCCAGCGGTTACCCCAAAAAATAAATTGGGGCGGCCAAGCTGCATAAACGCATCCTTACTTGACCAATCTGGTTGAGAAATAATACCGACACGAAAGCCTTGAGCTTCAAGTAAACGCCCAATGACCGCCATGCCAAAACTGGGGTGATCGACATAAGCATCACCTGTCACAATGATGATGTCACAGCTATCCCAGCCTAATTGCTTCATCTCTTTGCGAGACATAGGCAAAAATGGCGCTCTGCCAAAGCTATGAGCCCAATATTTAGGTTGAGTAAATAATGTCGATTCAACTTGCATGAAAATAACCTAGCGTGATGTCAAAAAATGCGGCAAAAGTAATCAATCGCACAAACAGCGCGCGAGTATATACTTTCGCTGATCAGATTGCGACTGACTGGCCTATAAATCCGCGCGAATCCTTACAGCCCCATGAAAAAACCAATATTCGCAATCGCGAGTCCAATCATGACTATCCAAGAAAGTAAGACACCCCAAAAACGACCAAAATGGATACCGCCATTGCTTTTATTTAACCCAATAGCGTGCAATATGCGCGCAACAATCCAAATAGTACCAAACACATGCATAAGGTAACTTGGCAAACCATTGACCTCAGCGACCACCAGCAGTAACAGCACGATAGGGGCATTTTCTAGCAAGTTACCATGAGCACGCATCGCCACTGATAAACTGCGATGGCCACCATCGCCAATGCCTACTTTATGAATACGTCTTTGAACTATGACTCGGTAGGTCAGTACAAAAATTAGGATTGAAGTTAAGGCAATATAAAGTCCACTGATGTGCAATGTCATTTGGCTTCCTTGGCAATAAGTAGGTTAATTATAGTGGGTGGATAATTTTTCATCGTTTTTTCGATATTTTGAAGCAAGTTGACTATAAACACACGTACTATTCAGTTAAAATTCGCGCAACCTTAACCGAGCAAGTTTTTGATAGAGTGACAACGCCAAGTGGACCATCAAGATTTTTTACTAAAACGTAAATTTATCATACGATTAGGAAAAGCTTTACATAAGTTTGGTACCCCTGCGTACCGATTAGAGTCACACCTGCAAACCGTATCCAAAACCCTCGGTATTGAAGGTTATTTCTTAATCTCACCGACGTCGATGACCTTTGTGCTACAACACGATACCGAGCAAGAGTATAACCATGTTGCACGCGTGAAACCTGGTGATCTCGACTTAGGCTCGTTAGCCCGTACATTTGATTTGGTTGAAGAAGTCAGTTCCGGCCAGCGTTCACTGCAAGAAGCGCTCGACAGATTAGAAGACATTGCCAATAAGCCTAATCCTTACGGTCACATGCTCACTCTTATGGCATTTGGTATCGGTTCTGGCGCCTTTGCCATGCTGATGGGCACAGGTTGGCATGATGTGCTTTGGTCAGGCTTGCTTGGGTTCATGGTATATGGATTGGTTTTTTGGGCCGAGCGCTCTAAACGTGTCACCGAAATGTTGGAGCCTCTGGCAGCCGTACTTTGTGCTATAGCTGCTTGCGGCATTGCGACTATCGACCCCAGCATCAATATTCCTGTTGCGATTTTATCTGGCATCATCATTTTCATCCCAGGCCTCGCATTAACCTTAGGCTTAGCAGAATTAGCCTCGCGAGATTTGTTATCGGGCACGGCGAGAATTATGGATGCCGCAATGCAGTTATTTAAGCTGTATTTTGGTGCCATACTCGGTATGACTATCGGCTCGGCAATATTTGGTAAAGTGGATTATATTGAGCCACAAAGTTTACCTACCTTGGCAATGTGGGCTGCTGTCCCCGTACTGTCATGTTCACTGGTCATTTTATTTAAAGCTCGTTTGAAAGACTCACCATGGGGAGTACTCGCGGGTATCGTGGCGTTTTTCTCAGCCATGCTAGGTGGCATATACTTGGGTGAATCTATTGGCATTTTTGTGGGTGCATTGGCAGTCGGGATCTACTCCAACTTATTTGCCCGCTGGATGAAAGCCCCTGTCTCTATCGCCTTATTGCAAGGCATTGTGATACTAGTGCCGGGCAGCAAAACCTATATTGGTCTCAATACACTGATTTCTGGTGAAACCATGCTCAATCAAGCTCATATTGGTTCACAGATATTTTTGATCTTTATGTCACTGGTTGCAGGGCTAATTTTTGCCAACGTCGTTGTGCCGCCTCGTCGTACACTTTAATGATATAGAACAGCAGTAAACATTGAAGCTCGCTTTCATGAAAACCATGAGAGTGAGCGACTCCCTCGCCAATATTGACACCGTTCTCACCCACCAATAAATGCTATAAGCGCGATAGAGTGAATACATTAAACTTGACTCCTCTTGCAATCCAGTGTGTCATTAACACAAACATAACAGCTATTTACTTGCTAGCACTCCTAAAAGTATTTATCTGACTTAGATGTCATAACTGCAATTAAAGTAGTTAACTTAAGCTATGACATGATCTCGCCACATTGCGATCAGTTGTCTCACGAATTAGGTGTCATCAACGACTTTCAAGGACATGAAATGAAGTATTACGTCCCAGTATACACATGTTGCCTGCTGTCAATGTTGACCTTACTGAGCCCTGTAGCCGCGCAAGAAAAAGACACCATTGAACCGATAAAATCAAAAGTCGGTAATATTGTGGTGATCAGTAATCCCATTTTCGACTTATCAGATCCAGAGACTTTTTTTATTCATGAGTGGGCCAACCTTCTTCATATCAATACCTTAGAAACCACCACGCTCAATAATCTGCCATTTGAAGAAGGCGATGACGTTACTGATAATGAAATAGCAGAAGCGCAAAGACTACTGCGCCAAGAGGCTTATATTCGCGATGCCAGTATTAGTATCAGTGAGGTTGATGATCCTGATGCAGATGCAGACACAGGTAAGCAAGTCATTGTTGAAACTTGGGATAACTGGTCTTTGCTACCCATACTGGATTTTAGCAGTAGCGGCGGCGAGACTAAGTATTCAATCGGGGTCAAAGAAGACAACCTGTTGGGGCTAGGGGTAAAAACACGTTTAAAATATCAATCTGATGCCGATCGCAGTGGCTACAAATTTTCGATTTCAACGCCTGTGTATTTTATCAAGCACGCCAAATTATCTATCGACTTACTTGATAACAGTGATGGCGAATTAACTCAGGTTAGATTTACTAACCCGTTTTATTCACTTAATTCGCCATATATGTATAGTTTCAATGTGAAACAAGAAACCCGAGTCGACACTGTCCGTCAAAATGGCAATGACGTGAATGAATTTGTGCACGACATTGAATACGCAGATGTACGCTTTGGTTGGCTGGCGAATAAAACAGAGTCAGACTTGCATCGATTCACCGTTGGTGTCACCCAAGATAAACATACCTTCGACAACACGTTAATCTACCCCGATGGCGAGTTACCCCGAGATAGGGATTTTCTATACCCTTGGCTAGGCTATGAATATATTGAAGATGATTACGAAGTATTACGTAATATTTACGTCATCAGTAAAAATGAAGACTTCAATTTAGGTTGGTATCACAGCCTAAAATTTGGCTTGGAAACACAAGACGTTTCCCCCGATAGTGACCTCGGTTATCACTTCAACTTTTATTCCAGTAAAGGTTACAGCCACGATGAACACTTAGTTTTACTGAAACTAAGTGGCCAAATGACTCTCAATACACTGCAAGACGATTTTTATAATGTCTCGGCACAAGCTGAATATTTTTATCAATTTTCTGAAAAGTGGAAAGGCTACTTAAAAGGCGTCGCCGCGACCTCGCAAAACAATTATATCGATCATACTTTTGCCTTGGGTGACAATACTGGCCTTAGGGGGTATCCCAATGATTACCAACATGGTGATAATCAATGGCTGCTCACTGCAGAACTACGCAATTACCCCAACTTTAACCTATATCAATTAGCTGATTTAGGTTGGGTGGTGTTTACTGATGTTGGCCACGCTTATGGTGGGCCAGATGAAAATAACGAAGTAGATTCACCACTGGGTAGTGTGGGGGTTGGCGCAAGAATTTATTCATCAAAATCCAGTTACAGTAGTGTCGCCCACATTGATTTAGCCGTGCCTTTCACCCAAGGTGAAGGCACGAATGACTGGGAATTTCGCTTTCAGGTAAAAAATCACTTCTAACCAAACACAATGCTAGCTATTAACGACAGCACTCAATTCAAGTGGTGCGAGCAATTTGGCCGCATCGACTAACTGTTGCTTAACTTCTGGCTGAGTGATTTGATTGCTTTCAAAATCATACACATCATAAAAGCTGGCCACTGATACACTCGCCTTCACATCTGCTGCAAAGTACGGCGCAGATGCCACAGCACTACTCAACACAGATCTTGCACCACCCGCCCCAGGTGATGTCGCTAGCATCAAGGTAGGTTTATTCTGGAACACTTTCATATCAATACGTGATGTCCAATCAAACAAGTTTTTATATGCCGCGGTATAAGAGCCATTATGTTCTGCAAACGCAATGACTAACGCATCTGCACTGCCTAATTTTTTGAAG
The DNA here is from genome assembly GCF_043643735.1 of Shewanella maritima. GTDB lineage: Bacteria > Pseudomonadota > Gammaproteobacteria > Enterobacterales > Shewanellaceae > Shewanella > Shewanella maritima_A. The sequence continues at coordinate 26,510 of NZ_JBHZSM010000015.1, read as the reverse complement.
AAGTCTTGCGCAAGCTGTGGTTGCCCCAACTCTTTCTCTCTATCTTCACTGAATAAAGGCATTTCGTAGTCATTGATATCTAAAAGTTCAACCTCTGCTCCTTCAACAAGTTGAGCTGTATAGTTAGCAAGTACCTTGTTGATTGACTTACGGCTACTAGTGGCAGCAAAAGCAATAATTTTCATGAGTGGCTCCAGACAAATTTGAGTGAATAACGAATAGCACTCAGTGTATGGCAAGCCTTTGCATTGAGTAACAGGCATAATAGAAAATGATATTTTCCATTTAGTGCCTAATGATGTATTTTAAAATTAATTATTTCCATATAACTCAAATATAACGTGGTGATTCCCCATGTCTGAACCCAAGCACCTTTTTGATGGCATGTACGTTTTTACTCAAGTCGTTGAACTAGGCAATTTTTCGGCGGCGGCTGAAAAGCTCGGCAGCTCAACATCTTATATCAGTAAGGAAGTCACCAAGCTGGAAAAGCGTATTGGGATTAGATTATTACAACGCACCACAAGAACGCTCAACTTAACCGAGGAAGGCAAGGTATTTCATTTACACTGCCAGCAAATCGTAGCTGATGCGCAACAAACACTCGACCTCCTCCATCATCAAAAAGCAACACCCACCGGTACACTGAAAATAAGCTGCCCCGTGACACTCGGAAACCGCTATTTACAGCCTATTATTAGCCAGTATTTGCATCAATTCCCTAAAGTAAAACTCGACATTGAGCTAAACGATCGACACGTTGATGTGGTTCAAGGCGGTTATGATTTGGTGATAAGAGCCACTAAGCAGTTGGATGACTCAACCTTAGTGTGTAAGAAAATCAGTCAATTTAAGGGAATTGTTATTGCATCGCCGCAGTACCTTGCAAAACATGGCACCCCGAATTCACCTGAAGAGCTAAAGCAACATCGATGTATTTGTTATAGCAATTTGAAGCAACCTAACCGTTGGTCGTTTACCGATAAACATGGCAAAACCACAACCGTAGAAGTACCGGACTACATTAATTGCACCAGTGCTGAAATGGAATTAGCGATGACCATAGATCATCATGGCATCTGTATGTTGCCGGAATTTGTCATTAAAGATGAAATAATCCAAGGAAAGCTCGTCACACTATTTAACGACTACCAACAGGTGCAAATAGATGTGTTTGCCATTTACCCAAGCAAAAGATTTCTTTCAGCAAAAGTACGGGCATTTATCGATCTCATGAGCCAAATGATGCCCAATAATTGAAGTAACAATAACAACCATATCTATCAATCACTGAGCCGCTCAACAGAAAAAACAAAGCCTACTTATTGCTAAGTAGGCCCTGTTACTAAAGGTGCTTTATTGCTAAAGCTTTAGCTATCCATTACTTCGCAGTACAGTTGAACTCACCACTGTAGTCAAAGTTAAAGTTGTAGATAGTAAAACCTGGCGTGCCTTCTTTTGTGCCATCTTCACCGTCGGTAGAAAGACCAGTGATTTCATTTGTTGCACAACGAATAGCTTCTTCAAGCTTAGCTGAAGCAAATGAAACGCTAGCTGTGGTTGGCGCGACTAGTTGGAATACTTTCGCATTCGGGAATTCAAGCTCAGTACCTTCTTGCATCTCTAAGCGGTCTGCTAAGTAGAACTGAACCAATTCACGATTGTTAAATGCGAACTCTTCTTTCACCATCTCAGCTTTATCAACACCAGGCATACTAGAGTTAGACGCACGGTAGTTGTTGGTAATCACATAGATTTCAGCATCATCAGTAATTTCAACACCGTTGTATGTCAGACTAACTAACTGCTCATTGTCAGTTTCAGTGTACTGGTGACCATTGATGTCAGTGAATCTTGACTCTTGTTCAACGTCCACAGTGTACTTAAGTAAACCTTCGCCATCAGCGTTAAAGCCACCGAAGAACGCATCAAAGTTATAACCAGGGAATTCTTCAACTAGGAAGGTTTCGCCCTCTGATAATGGCAAGCTGCGGTATGCATTTGAGTTAACCCACTCAATCCAACGCTTCATGTCTGCACCAGTCATTTTCAATACTGCTGGCGTGTTGTTATCAAATACATAGATATCTGCAACAGATGCGTTAGTTAATTCACCTTCTTGAATATTGGTGTAGTCTGCACCACCATTACGGCCTGACTTGAATGGCGCAGACACTGATAGGAAAATCGCATCTTCTGATGCATCAGCAAACTCACCTTCTGCTTTCCATTTGTTTAACTGATGAAGTTGCGCTTCGTTAACTACCTGAATAGATAAATCAGGCACCACTTGTGGGAAGAAGCTGTTGATGTTGACGTCGATGTCAGCAATGGTTTCAGCCATGTATTCCACTGTACCTTCATGCTCAGTGACAACTAAGTCTTCAACAGCACCATCAGAACCCGCGACAAGTGAACGCAACTCAGCTGTAGAGAAGCTATGATCAACTTCCCAAGTTTCACCTTGGTCTTTCGAGAACAATCTTAGATCAATCACACCTAACTTCGCGCCCCAGTAACCAGGCATAACAGCTGGAATGCCATTAATTAAGCCTTTCTCTGCATCAACATTGGGAATGTCGCCATACTCACCTGTTGAGTTAGGGAAATCACGGTGGTCGTGACCAAACATGATGGCATCAATCCCATCAACATAACCTAAGTGCAGTGAAGCATTTTCAGCAAATTCATCATTATTATCATGTTGCGCGCTCTGCCTTTCTTTGATTTCTTCACTTTTACTTCATCTTTGCTGCTTTTTTCCCCACTTGCTGCAAGCTAATTACTGACAAAAAAAGCCCATCAACCAAAGAGAGATGGGCAAAAAAGGTAAATGATGAAATATGAAAAAAAGCGTTAATTACACCTCGAATTTGTAGTAAATGTAGAATCGAGTATCCGTTAGGTCGTCGCCTGTTGCGTAATTCACAATGGCGTGACGAGCTCGAACACTTAGGCCTTCCACGTATTCAGTTAAGTCATAACGGACTGACAAATCGGTTTCGTCGATATCTTGGCTTGAATCACCATCAACTTGATAATTTGCATAATTCAAATAAGCACTCACCCCATTCAAGGCAGAGCTAGGGGCAAATCGATAAGATAACTGTGCACCATAGGCATCTTCATTCGCTCGACTCGATTGAACTACTTGTTGAATGATTACTTTTTCATCACCAAATGGCGCAATGATATTCCCGTCACCAGTAGTGACGTACTTCACTGTTGCATCAAAGCCATTCCACTTCATACCGAGGTGAAAGCCTGCTTGATAAGTGTCAAACTGCGCTGCGGTGTTATCTAAATTACCAATTGAATCTTGCTTCAAATACGACGGTTTGAAGTACCAATTAGTCGCCCCTAAATCACCGCTCAAATCAAACTTGATGTGATATTGGTCGTACACATCTTGCATTGAGTAGTACCAAACACTCGTTTTAGCCTTTATAACATCGATTGGTAAAGTGTAATTTGCGCCTAATGCCAACATAGGATTGTCATCAACATCAACGATAATACCGCTACGTGCTAACTCTCCTTGAACCCCCTCTGACACACTTACAAAAGACTCTTCAGTCCATCCCATGTAGTCAGTGATATACAAAGCCGAAATGGCTAAGTTATCGATAGAGGTATTTTTAACACTCGCACCACGGTAGGTGAATGGAATCGCACGCAATGGGAACGGATTCATCATAGGTGTACGCAGCTCTTGAGCACCGACGGTAATTTTAGTGTCAAACCAATTACCCGACACAAAGTACTCTTGTAATCGATTAACCGATTCACGTTCAGCGATACTACCTGGCGCTCCACCACCAACAAGGCCATAAATACCTTCACTGTTCGCATCCCAAATGGGGTTAGCTGAAGCAAAAGAACCGCCGAAGCTCACACCATTTGCCTCGCCTGAACGTAAGTAAAATAATCCGCCTAACGATGTATCACGACGATCAGTCGTCTCGCCATCAAAATCACGTTGAAAATCGAATAATTGAAATTGACCTTTAAAGCTACCGTCATCAAACAAGTTTGAGATGGGATCGGCAGCGAACGCTGGGCTTGCGGTCATGCACGCCACCACGAAAGGGAGTAGTTTTGTTTTCATTTTGTCATCCTTGTAAATCAAAAATTAGTTAATTGCTGGACTCGCTCATTGGCTAAGGCACAACAAAATCAAATCGAAGATGACAACCGCCACAGTAGTTTTCTGATGCTTTATGCTGATTGTGGCAGTAAGTACAGTCAGTCTCAGTGCTAAAGTGACGGTTTTCATGTGGGTTTGTTGGCATGACATTTTTAGTCGTTTCAGCCAATTCTTTAGTGTCATGACACTCTAAACACTTAAACATTGGCACCGCTTGAGGAGGCTTAGTTTCATGACAATCGCTACATTCAACACCAGCAGCTTTATGGGTGTTACCTAACGACTTATCAGCAGCGATTGCGCCATTAGCAAACACAGTCAATGCCATTGCAAGCAAGATATTTTGTAAGATAAATTTGTTCATTGTTTTATTCCATTTCCATCAAGTCATTTGGAATGGACGCCTGACGCTCAGGCCTCCATATCAGATATTCTTTGCAACTTATAAGTTAGCGACGTGCTTACCTGCTAAGTAACCGAAGGTGTAACAACGCCCTAGCGATAGACCGAATACCGTTAGTGGGTAATCAACGCCGCCATAGAATCCGCCGCCAAGATTTCCGATAACAAATAGGCCGCCAATCGGCTTACCATCGGCATCCAAAGCTTGATGGTTTTTATTCACCAACATGCCAGAACAAATAGTAGAGATACGCATACGACGATGAATACCGTAAAAAGGCGCTTTTACAACTGGCAGCATTTTGCTTGAAGGCTTACCAAAATCATCATCCATGCCTTTTGCGCAAAGCTCGTTATAACGCTTCACATTCGCAGCTAAAGTCTTAGGATCACACTCTAATTTCTCAGCTAACTCTTCGATTGTGTTAGCCACATAGGTGTTGGTTTGCGAAGCATAAACACCCGTTTTAGGTGTTGGGTCTTCAGGCATGTACTTTTTCAACTGCTCAGGAGAGTAAAGCTTGCCTGGCCAGCCTGCTGCTTCTGTCATGTAATTTGAGTCGAAGATTTGGCTGTAATGACCTGCATTTTCTTCGTCACGGAGATAGTTATTCATTAATGACATCGCAACGGTTTCGTTAACGAAACGATTACCTTTGCGATTAACAGCAAGGAATGGCATATCACACATAGAAGCAGGGCCAGCATCAAAATCGTGCAACATCTTAGTGTGGCCAACAGGTTCAATGACACCACCCGCCCAATAAGCCATGCTGAAACCGTCACCTGTACGTTCCATTTGCTTACGTTCGAAGTTCTTCAAATCAGGGATGAAAAAATTACACATCGCTTCATTATTTTGGTAATCACCAGACGATAAAATGACGCCTTTTTTGGCCATGTATTTGTGGTATTTACCATCACGGCTTTTTGCGATAACACCAATCACTTTGCCTGATGCATCTTGAATAAGTTGTTGCGCTGGCGTATTGAAGAAGAATTTCACACCCGCTTTTTCTGCTGTTTTAGCCAAGTCGCGCATACCGTCACCAGCGGTATAAGGCTTAGGTCCGAAATATGACGTCACAAAGTTAAGCTTATGCTCGGTGACGCCATGAATACCATGTTGAGGACCAGTACCTTGGTCAACCACTGACGCGCCACCTTTTTTAGCACGGTCAATCACCCAAGAAATGGCTTCACCAGAGTTGTATGCCCACTCTCGGACAAGCTCAGGATGACAACGGTGAGCACTGTCGCTCATTAAACGTGACACCATGGCTTCAACGCCTGCTTTGTCACAGTTTTTTAAGTCTAAACCTGAACCGGTATTACCTTGTGAAACCACAATGGCTTGCTTTTGCAATACAGCAACTTTGGCACCGTTTTCAGCAGCAGAAAGTGCAGCAGGAACGCCCGCAGCACCAGCACCCACTACTACCACGTCAAATGTTTGCGTCGAAGCAATGTCTTTATCAGCGATTGGTTTTGGTTTCGGCATGAAATCTAATGTCGCACCACCGACAGACGCATGAGCAGCTTCAGCTCCTGACTCTGCAGCAGTTGCACTTGCCATCCCCCCTAATCCAGCAAAAGCCACGGCGCCAGTACCTTGTACTGCACGTGTCATAAAACTACGACGAGAAATACCATTTTGAAGCACATTCGCAGTGTACTGATCGATAACGTTGTCTTTACTCATTTTAAAACTCCATTTGCATTCGCCGTAAATGAGAAGCTCCACGCTGCCACCAGCAACAATGAACTCTGTCAAAACAGCAAAGGCTACTTACTTATCAAAGTAGGGTTAGTGTGTTTGCGTCAGAAAAGGAGTAAGCCGCACTTTGATAGAAACGAAATTTGCTATGTCCCACCCCTTTAGGGCTAATGTATGACATATAACATTTCACCAAAAGGATCTAAGGTGACATTTATGCGGTCGATCTCAAAAAAAGTTATTTTGTGATCCATTAAGTAACAGGGTTGTAAAAGGCTAATGTACGTATTAGGCAAGATGGTGGGAGCAGTGATAAAGGAGCATTACAACAAGTGTTTCACCGCTTAAAAATAGGGTTTTAATTATTACCTATCAAAGGCTTAAATGGTTAGGACGTATTTTTGTATCGCATTAACCTTAACTAAAATGGAGCAATAAATCCGATCCTAGCAACCTGCTCAAGTATCCGAAATTATCCTTTTCGTAACAAAGCAGGAAGAAAAAAAGCCAAAAGATCTCCCATGTTTATAGAAGAAACATAGACTTAAAAACACCAAGCAGATCAGTTTTTTTGCCAATTTACCCCAAAACCAACGCGATATCCTGAGGCGATGGCCTATCGCCCATGCTATGATAATTGCCATAGTAAACTTCAGGAAAAATGTGTGATGGATTTTAAGCCAGTCAAACAACTTAAAGCGTCAAATGAAATAAGTAACCAGCTTAAAGATGCCATATTTCAAGGAAAATATATCGCTGGTGACAAGTTACCCTCTGAACGAGAGCTTGTAGAATCTTTTCAAGTCAGCCGCACCGTTGTTCGTGAAGCTATCAGAGGATTAGAAGCAAGCGGGCTTGTTGAAATCAAACAAGGCGCTATGGGCGGTGCATTTGTTAAAAGCATCACCTTCGAGCGTTTAATCAATGTGTGCCAAGAACTTTTTCTGATGGATCAAATGTCTTTTTCAGAAGTGTGTAATGCCAGACAAATAATTGAGCCAATGGTGGCGGGTTTAGCGGCCAAAAATTGTACCCCTGAAATGGCTGAAAAACTGCTTGAAGCCTGTGCTAATGAAACCCAAATACTTAGTTATGAAGAAACAGTCAAATTACGCCAAAATGTGCACTACCTGCTAGCTGACATGTCCAACAACCGCTTCTTAGCGGCTATTGTGAAATCCTTACTCAAAGTGATCAGTAATACCGCACAAGAGTTCGAACCAGACCATGATGAAATGCACCCTGCTGGTTTACATGATCCTATTGTTAAAGCTGTCATCGCAAATGATGAAGAATTAGCAAAAGCAGAAATGCATAAACATTTATTAGATTTCACCTTTAGACTTGATCAAGTTGAAACTAATTTCAGAAATAAATAATTTCAGTTAGCACTCACTTCAACAAACCTTACACATCACCTAACACTGCAGTGATGGTAAGGTTGCCGAGCAAATCCCTTCTTCAACAACAGTGAGGGCTCTCACAACCTAAATAGGCTAAGGATATACAGTAATTTAAGTAAGATTATTCCGTGTTCACCTTCTGCTCATGTTACCTTTAGTATATTGATTATAATCACCCCTGCTCGAACATTGTGGTAACGGTAAAGACCTAAGTGATTGACTTAATTAATGTTACTATCATCAACAAGAGAATATAATATGAAATTATTATTGGTCGAGGACTCAGAAGCCTTACGTCGACCTGTGATCAAAGCGCTTAAAGCATCGGGTTTTGCCGTTGATGCCACTGGTGATGGCCAAGAAGGTTTATGGATGGCACTTGAGCACGATTATGATGTCATTATTCTCGATATTATGCTGCCAAGTTTAGATGGCCGAGACGTGCTAAAGCAGTTACGCGAAGCCAATAATGAATCTCCGGTTTTATTCCTTACCGCTAAAGACGCCATTGAAGATCGTGTTGCTGGTTTGCGCTTGGGCGCCGATGATTACTTAGTCAAATCCTTTGCCATTGAAGAGCTCATCGCACGTGTCGAGGCCCTAGCAAGGCGTAAATACCAAAACCGCTCGCCAAAACTTGTTGTCGACGATTTGGAATTAGACCGCTCAGCGAAAACCGTAATGCGAGCACAACAATCGATATCATTACCATCGCAGTTATTTGCTTTATTGGAATATTTGATGCTGAACACCAATAAGGTTATTTCTCGAACTCAAATAGAACAACATATCTATGACGAACAAGTCTCACCTAGCAGCAATGTAGTCGATACCGCTGTCTGCGCCTTGCGAAAAGCGATTAGTGTATCAAGCAACAACGCCCCGCTTATCCACACTCGTCGAGGAATGGGCTACATGATCAGTGCAGAGAAACCATGACCAGCATTCGCGCCAAGTTACTATTTTGGCTAGTTCCCTGCTTTGTGATCATCGCCATATTAGCGATATCTGCTCTGTACCTTTCTGAGCAGCGTCGATTGAATGCCAGCCTCACTAATGAGTTGAATGAATTTGCTCGCATCATAAAACTCACGCTTAAAAGACCGCCTAACCGGTTCACTCCACCTGCGGCGTTAAATCAAGATTTTAGCGCTAATATCATGTCAAAACTCGACAATGAAAATAGCAATTACTATCTACAATCTTGGGACAAACAAGGTCAAACACTGCGTAAGTCCAGCAGTCTTGGTGACTATCAACTGCCTGCCCCCAGCAGTTTACAACAACCAGCCGACAGCTCAGATGATGTCGAATATAACAGCCAGCTAAGTAACGGCGATGCTATTCGTGTGTATTCATTTTCCGTTCAAGGTGGCCCAAGAAAACCAGCAGTAAACATATCTGTGGCCATAAACCGAGAAGAGATGAATCAACAGCTGTCCTCTTATGCACTGCAATTGATTGGCGGAGGATTATTTTTTTGCACCTTATTATCAGTCATGTTGGTGTTTGCTATTCGTAAAGCTTTAACGCCAATACAGAACTTGTCTGAACAGGTTGCAAAAGTCGAAGCAGGCTCGTTGCATAACCGATTAATTGCAACCAATGTCCCTTCTGAGATCAGCCCATTAGTCGACAGGCTTAACCAACTGCTCGCAAGGCTAGAACAAAGCTTTGCCAGAGAACGTCAATTTAATAATGACTTAGCCCACGAGCTACGCACCCCATTGGCCGCAATGCGAACCACCAGCGAGGTTGCTTTGAAATGGCCAGAGCAATCCTCATCTGAAGATTTTCAGTATATTGCTGAGTCATCAGCTCAATTACAGCAAACCATTGATAGCTTGCTGTCGTTAGCACGAATCGAAAACTCAAGCGCTGAAACATTACTGGAACAAGTCAATATAACCACGCTCATTGAAGAGTGTTTATCATTGCAGACCAACCAAATACAGCAGCGAAATATCACCATCAGTCAATTAGTCATTCAAGATCAATACATAGTGAGTGATCCTCGCTTACTGCGCGTTATTTTTTCAAATTTAATCAGCAATGCCATCGCCTATGCCCCGGTCAATAGTGACGTCATCATTGACAGTGTAAGCCAACAATCAGTCATTCGAGTCAGCAACCATGCACCTCATCTCAATCAAGATGACTTAACAACCATGTTTGATCGCCTCTGGCGAAAAGACAAAGCAAGAACGGATAACCAACATGTCGGTTTAGGCCTATCTATTGCCCATAGTGCTGCCCAAGCGCTATCGCTTGAGTTGCACGCCAAGCTTTGTGAGCAGCAGTTACACATGTCACTTAACTACAGTAAATAGCACTCGCTCATCTTCTGCTCATCTTTGGTTAATTATGCTACCCCTGTATGAACAACTCATAAGGGAAACACAGTGATAATTAAACTAAAAACAAACCACACGCTGCGTATACTTTGCTCAATGTTACTCAGTCTCATGTTATTGGGTTGCGGCAGCGATAGCACGGATAGCCAGCAAGACGAAACAGACATTGGCGAAACCCCCATCGATAATGGCGGCGATGATGGTGATGGAGACGACGGCGATTCAGGTAGCGGCGAAGATGAAGACGGTGGCGGCGAAGATGATGACGGTGGCGGCGAAGGTGATGACGGTGGCGGCGAAGGCGATGAAGCACCACCGGTGAGTTTCAATCTCGGCTCGGCAGCCCTTAACGATACCGGCATTACCTTTGGTGCAGACTACAACCGAAATGGTTTTGACTGCAGTACGACACTCACAGCAAGTGATAACACAACGCTCGCTCAAGATTGCAATCAAGGCCGAAGTGCTAGTGCGAGTCAAAGCGGTTTTGATTTTACCCGTATCAATGCAGATGGCACTGAATATAACGGCAGTGGTGACTATCAAACCGCACCTTGGGCATGTGTTAGAGACAATCGCACAGGCTTAATGTGGGAGGTCAAAACTCAGGATGGCGGCATTCACGATGCCAATAAAACCTACCGTTGGGGAGGATTAACTGCACTCGAAAGAGATCACCCTGAACGTCAAGGGGATTACTATGATGATTGGAACAGCTTAATCATTGGCACCAATGAAGCTAACCTCTGTGGCTACAGTGACTGGCGGGTACCGAGTAATCATCACTTGATGTCAATTGCCCATTTCGGTTCAACCTTTACCAATAGTAATGGCAATCTTGCCTCTAAAATTGATGGGCAATATTTTCCCAATACGGTTAGCGAGTTTTATTGGAGTTCGGTGCCTTATTCCGGCGAACATCAAGCGTTTTATGCATGGGCATTTCAATTTGTATTCGGCAATAACAAGAATATTCAGCGTTACCAGCCAGCAGCATTGCGCTTAGTGCGAGTGATTGACCCAATCGCCACCACCAATAGTGCGCAGCAAACCCCAGATGAACGTTACACAGTACATGATGACGGTACCGTTACTGACTTAGCCACTGGCCTAATGTGGGCACAATGTGTTGCCGGTCTTGATGGGCTTAACTGTGATAGTGGCTCAGCAGAAGCGATGGACTGGGGCGTAGCACTTGAGTACGCCCAAAATACTCAACTGGCAGGTTACAGCGATTGGCGTTTACCCAATAATAAAGAGCTATTTTCACTGGTAGATTTTAGTGCTGTCTCCCCTGCCATTAACCTCACCATTTTCCCTTCAACCACCAATGAATACACCTGGACCTCATCGCCGATGATCGAGTTCTCACAAGACTCATGGTTTATCAATTTTAAAACTGGGTTAAATTGGTTTAAAGGGCGTAGTGATAATATGTTAGTCAGAGTGGTGCGGGCTGGTACGTCAGACTCACAACTGGCAGATATTGATATTCAAGATGGCGAAGCGATAACCTTTGATGACGGTTTAGGTGCTATCGAAGGTAATATTGCGCCAGTAGACGTACACGCTCAAGTGCTTATTAATGAACAAGGATTAACAGGTGATCCTACAACAGGCCGCAATTTACCTGATATTAATGATGCTAAAGCCCAGTTAGGTAAAGCGCTGTTTTACTCAAAACGACTAAGTGGTGAATACGATACAGCCTGCGCCTCTTGTCATCATCCAGCGCTGGGTGGTGGTGACAATTTATCATGGCCAGTGGGTTACGATGCCGTTGATGTATTTCACGACTTTGCGCCTAACTTACTTGGTTCTGGTAGATACTTTAACGGCAGTGACAGTGATGAACTTGCGGGTTATCCCGTAATAGGTCGCAATGCGCCAACCGTGTTTAATCTTGGTCTGTTAGATCGAGGGCTGTTTTGGGATGGCCGTATCGAAAGCATCAGCGGTACACCGAATGCCCGTGGTACTGATGCAGGCATCATCACCCCTGACTCCGCTAACTTCAGCAGCGCAGATAGTAATGTCCCGTTAGGTGCATCATTAGCCAATGCGCAATCTCGCTTCCCCACTATTACCCATAACGAAATGCGTGGCGACGAGCCCCTAGGTGACAGTCATCAAGCATATCGCTCAATGTTAGCAGCTCGCTTTGAAGGTCATGCAGAATGGGAAGCACTATTTCTAGCCGCCTATGGCAATAACACGGTGACATTTGATCGTATTGCTGAAGCTCTGGCCGCCTTTGAAGAGTCCATGGTTTTTGCGAACAACCCATGGAGAGAGTATCTCGCAGCGCTGCGTGGTGAAGCCAATAACAACATCGATAGTCTCAGCTTTAATCAGAAAGTCGGTGCGGTATTGTTCATGACAGCAGGTGACGAAGGTGGCGCAGCTTGTAGCCAATGCCATACTGGAGATGCGTTTACTGACGGTAAATTCCACGCCATCGGTCTAGGCCAAGTCGGCCCGGGTAATGGTGACAACAATCAGTTTGTCATCGACAGCGACTTTGGACGCCAAAATATTACAGGTGATATTGGCGATGCTTATCATTTTCGCACCTCGCCATTACTGAACATTGCGGTCACTGGGCCGTATATGCATAACGGCGCTCTATCTACATTAGCCCAAGTCATGGATGTTTATGGTAATCCAGGTGGTGCCATGAATGACCTGTTAGGCATTAGCTCAATACTCAATGCCGACTCACAATTTAATGAGCTCAATAATGCCGATTATTGCCAACTGACCTCTGTCGTCGACTTAATGAACAAGTATGGTGAAAGCTGTGAGCAGGTTTACTACAATATGAACCCATACGCATTTGAAAATACACGCTTCTTGTTCCGTCAAAGCTTTGATGAATCAACATCTCATTCGCCAGCACCAGAAATCGATATCAATATCGAGCAATCCGATAAAGTCGTTGAATTTATGGAGGCGCTAACCGACCCCTGTGTGACCGATAGAGCCTGTTTACAACCATGGATTATCGATAGCAGTAATTGGCAACAACACCCTGATTATGCTGACAACCCTAGTTTGATATTAATAGGGGAAGATAAAAACGGTACTCTGCATTAACCTGCATAAAGCGAAGTGGATCAGCACAGCAAACCTTCAGACACTAAAAGTCTGAAGGTTTTCTTACTTAAAGGGTCAGTTAACCGTAAGAACAAAAATAAATTAGGCGTGTTGTTGGGCACAAATAATTCTTTATCAACCGCAAACGTCGTCGTAACGCATAATAAAGCTTAATAATTCTCTCTAGACGATTCAATACTGTTCGATAAACAGTGAATTTAAACACTAAAATGTAGAGACAGTTAATGCATATAGAAAAACAAAAGACCTCACATTGCTGTAAGGCCTTTACTTAATAGAGGTGAGTTAGCCCGTAAGTAAACTCAAACCTAAAACAAGTTAGCTCAAAAATTTACAATATAACCAATGTCATGTTACTTGGCATAGATTGAGCCTACGCAGTTACCCGTTATATTTTGCTTCTAAGGCTTCGGGTAATTTAAATTCAGCAAACTGTTTTTTCGCAGCTTGGTAGTGAAACTCTGCTCTGTCTTTATTGCCTATATCCAGATAAGTGCTAATCAGCTGCATCGAGTACTGCGGATGTTTAAAATGCTCTCCAATCTTCTCCATCAAGCGCAACTCCAGTGCTTTCTCTTCCTCAGACTCAGCAAGCTTATAAGCATAGATACCGTACAAAGCTAAGTACATCATATTGTATTGTTCAGGGTTTTGGGCCATGGCTAGGTCAATGTATGACATGCCCATGTAACGTGCGTTTGATATCAACTCCATGGTTGCTTCATCTTTAAATAACTCACGCGCCACAGGCGTTATACCAAGTTGAATAAGTAGTGCTTCGGCGGCTTTAGCCACTGACATTGGATTTTGTGCTGTAATCAAGTTTCCATCACGTGTAACAAATGGAAGCATTGGGCTGTTTGCAACAAAATTGGCACCACGCTTTTCCAATTCCGTCTGCACAATTACGGGGTACTTTTCGACATTTTCTTTTTTAAATGCGTAGTCTTCTACAGACGTAAAACTATTTACCCGTTTACCTGCAACATAATAACTTCCATCATCTAGCATAATATCTAATAACGCAGCAGGACCGTGACACACAGCAGCAATTGGCATGTCAGCCTTAGCAAATGACGTTAACCAATTTTGAGTGTGCTTTTCAAATGGCAAATCAAATACAGCGCCATCTCCCCCCACGACAAAAACCGCATCATAAGTGTTTTGGCTCGCTTGTTCTGCAGACAATGTATTAGCGAGTTGCTTCAGCCCTCTCGTCTGCAGCTTGAACTGTTTGATGTATGCTAAATCATCTTTATTCTTTTTAACCAAAACAGCGCCGCCTTCGGGGCTAACGATATCTATCTCTACGCCATTTTGATGAAATACTAAGTAACTCTGAACTAGCTCTTCTAAATCGTAAGATAGTGCTGGGTCAACTTTGCCGTGGCCTGAAATAAGCATGGCAACTTTTTTCGTTTCACTGGCGTTTTGCTTTTCTTTATTTGATGTTTCAGTCGATGCGTTTGTAACGTTTGATAATGCAAACGCACATAACAATAAGAGGGTTAATAGTTTTTTCATCATATGTCTCCTTATATTTGGCTACCTTGTTCATTAGGTTTGAGACATATGTTATGTGTGAGTGTGTCGTGTTTTTGTGAAGAGATGAATTATTTTTCAGTGAACACGATCTCTACCGAAAATAACCCTTGTTCGCTATGTGTATTGACCAACATCTGCCATTGGCATGCTTCACAAACTCGTTCAATCAAGCTAAGCCCCTGACCAATACCCTTGCTGCCCTTACCTTTAATCCCACTAGTTTCAAAGTTTTCTGGCAGAGGTTGTTCAAATGCATTGGTAAATCGTAAACTACCTTGATACAGCAAGACCTCAACATGCGAGCCACTAGCATGAGCAACGACATTCGATAATAGGTTGTTGATCAAAATCTCTAGCAGATTTCTATTTGCAGATATGATGACATCAGTGCTCGGCATATTGATGTAGAGTTCGAGTTGTTGACCCCTTACAGTATGGTTGAGCCCGAAGTGATTTAATACACAACTTTCAATAAGCTGATTTAAAGACAGACTTTCAGTGAGCGAGGACTCATTTCTAGCCAGTGCAAGTAAAATATGCGTTGTTTGCGAGAGGGTTTCGGTGGCATTTTTCATTTGCCTTACTGACTGTTCACTAAATGAAATTGGCGAGTTCTTATGCTGCTCTACAGCACTACTAGCATCAGTTTTTTCACCATTAGCTAGCTCTTGGCTTAGCGCATTTTGCAACACACTGATTGGCGTTCTAATTTCGTGGCTAATGTCTTTGGTAAAGTGAACTTCCCTAGAAAGCGCTTCGTTTAATTCAGTAAAGCTTTTATCAATAACTTGAGCCAAGGTTCCCACTTCGTTATTCGGCATCTTGTTGGCTAATTCTTTTAGTGAAGTTAAATCCCCCGAATCCGCTTTTTGCACAGATTCAGCTAGTTGCTCAATAGGCTTGGAAATATTACGCCCCATTTTCCAAGCGAGTAAGGCAATAATAGAACACGCAAACAAACCAAAAAGCCCTAACCAAGTGACCACAGCGTTGAGATAATCACGACTAACTTCAAAACCTGCAACATCAGCTAAAAGAACGTATTCGTCATTGCCGAGGTAAAATTGGGCTAAATGAAAGGTTTTTCCGTTAGACAAGGTGAATTCAACACGATTAGGCTCTTGTTGATAGGTTTTCCTGATCTCTTGTGGCACCCCATCCCAACCTTTGTAAAGCTGATACATTCGATTTTGTGCCAAATCAATTTTGCCGCTATCGCGATACTCCTGTTCAATGAAACTCACTTGCTGTGCAACCAAGCGGTTAAAGATATTATCTTCAACAAGCCACGAATACCCCAAAACAAACAGGCTATAAAGCACAGTTAACGTCAGTGTCAACCCAAATACCAGTTTAGTGATAGCTGAAGAAATATGTGTTTTGGTTTTGTTCATGTTATCTCAATATTTTTTTAGTCTTGGACAACTAATCGGAAACCAATTCCGTGAACCGTCTTAATCATTGCATAAGCAAACGGTTTATCTACGGCATTTCGTAATGTGTACATATGACTTCTAACTGCATCGGTTTCTGGTGAATCTTCTCCCCAGATCTTTGCAACAATTTGACGTTTGCTTATAGCATTAGGAAATGCTTCTGCGAGCAAAGTTAAGATCTGAAAGTCTTTACCTGACAACTTGATGACTTCATCTGCACGTGAAATTTCATTGGTACTGACATTAATTTTCAAATCACCCACTTCAAGCACCTTAGATTGGTGCAAACGGTGACGCCGAGTTAATGCTACACATCTCAAATACACTTCTTCCAAAACGAATGGCTTGGTTAGATAATCATCCGCACCAACACCAAAGCCTTCGACTTTATGTTCAATGCTGTCACGTGCGGTAAGCATTAGCACCGGAGGCACGGTATCACATGACTGCTTAATAGCTTCACAAACCTGAATACCGTCCATATCAGGTAACATTAAATCAAGAATAATCACATCATAATTGTTTGAGCTTGCAAGCGTAATTGCCAGCTCGCCAGTTTCTGCATAATCAACAAGGAATCCTTTACTCTCTAGGAAATCACAAAGTTGAACCGCTATATCATGCGTGTCTTCCACTACCAATATTGAACTATGTTGCTGATCCATTTATGACTACCTATTGGCTAACAGTCTGTTGATACCTTTTGTTTAACAGCAAGCCGATTAAATGCAGTGACTTGTCGCTTTGATTTTCTAATGCAATTTTATAGGGTTCGTGCACGTTAACGTGGCTCAACGAACTAAAATCAAATTCATTAACATTATAGTGCGGAATAACGCCACGACGGGTCAAGTCTTCTAGCATAAGCGTGGTGAAAGAAGTGGTGAATAAATATTAGAAATAGAAAACCGCTTAACTGATTAATAAGCTAAGCGGTTCTTACACTGACACTCGTTGGACAGTTTGTTAACTACACTGACATTACCCTAACTAAAAGCGATAGTGCCTAGAGACTTATATGTAATACGTCAATAGAATGCCTACCAATAAGAGTGCTACCCAAAACACCATTTTTTCAGTTGGCCATAACTGAGCAAAGTAACCTTTGGGTTGCGCCTTATCTTCATCATAAGAGCGATTGATCAGCTGTCTAATCCCGTTTTTGGCTAACTGCTCGATTTTGCCAACGACGGATATTGCCGAATAATAAATGGGTAACATGAAACCCGGCGCCAATTTACGATATAGCCAGTCGGCATCGAGATTCGTTGAAGGCAACTCTGGTGGATACATTTTCTTCAAGTTTAACCAAACAAACGCTAATGCCGAGAAGAATAATAGCTGTAATTGCGTCAAAACATGGGTGATATCATACGGGTCGTAGTCTACTTCCCATGGCAACAGTGCATAAACAGTATGTTGCGGGAAAGTCCCTATAATCAAGCAAAGTGATGCTGCAATAAACATCGCGGCTAACATATTTTTCGGCGGCTCAGTTGTACGAATCCCTGAGTCATGGGCGAAGAAAGCAAAATAAGGAATTTTGATACCGGCATGGTGGAATACACCTGCCGCTGCAAATAATAGTGCTAACCAAACATAATCATAACCTTCGGCAATAGCCGCGCTCATAATCATAGATTTCGAAACAAAGCCACTAAATAGCGGGAATGCGGAAATGGATGCTGCACCAACGATACATAAAATGGCGGTCTTGGGCATGGATTTATATAAGCCACCTAACTCTGAGCCATTAATCCGCCCTGTCATATGCAGCACAGCCCCCATCGTCATCATTAATAAGCCTTTAAAAATAACATCGTTAAAGGCATGAGCAACGGCACCATTGAGTGCTAATGATGTACCAATACCAACACCCACAACCATAAAGCCAACTTGGTTGATCATGCTGTAAGCTAATACGCGTCGTAAATCATTTTCAATTACCGCATAGAAGATTGGGAAACAAGCCATAGTGACGCCGATCCACACAAGCAATTCAGTTCCTGCAAAGCCTCGAGCTAGCGCATAAACAGCAACTTTTGTCGTGAACGAAGCTAAGAAAATCGTACCTGTCGGGGTTGCTTCTGGATAAGCATCGGTTAACCAAGTATGAGCAAATGGGAACGCACACTTAATACCAAAAGCTAAGAATATTAACCAAGCGCCTAGATTTAACACGCCTTCATGCTCTAAGCCAATATCCGAAAACCTTGCGCTACCAGTTTGATTAATAAAGATAATTGCACCAGAGAGCAATAGCACACCAGAAAGCACTTTAATAATGATATAACGCATACCTGCACCATAAGCCCGCTCGGTGCGTCTTGCCCAAACGAGAAATACTGAGGTGAGAGCTAATAATTCCCAAAAGACAAATAGCGTTAAGAAATCACCGGCAAAGACTGCACCAACCGCACTAGCGGCGTAGCTGAGAGCGGCAACATGCTGCACGGTATCTTTTAAATGAAGCGCGTAAACGACACCAATAAATGCGGCTAAATGAAACAGATAGCCAAACATAATACTGAGTTTATCAACACGAACAGGCTCGAGTTGATAACCCATAAACTCCATAGTCCAGTAAATGCCAGGCTCTAATCCAGCTAATTGAACTGCGCCCCAAATGGGTGCCAATAACATCACCGCACTACGTAAATGACCACGTAAGAAAAGCGCAGCAATTGAGCCAATTAATAAAGGTAAAAACGGTAGGCTACTTATCATAGTAGTCTTCCTCCTTCATTAACACTTTACGCATTCCTTTGGCGATAAGGACTAAAATGACACAGCCCACAAAGCCGTATATGGCGTAAAAACCAGGAACATTTTCCCAATTATGATAAATATGCCGATGCACAATAAAATCGGCTAAGACTAACAGCACGCAGATAACGTAAAAAACTTTTAATATTTTTTGAATATTCTCTGGTTTATCGAAAAAGTCCGGTTTGGTTTGCGGATCGCTCATTTAAGACTTCCCTCCGACAACAGTAGACACATCCGGTATCATGTTGATCAAATCAATAAATGGTTGTGAATAAAAGAATAATGCTAAACACAAGGCGCAGGTAATGCCCATGGCTATTAAGATTGGCAATGGCGCTTCTTTCGTTTCAGACCAAGACCAAGGTTGCTGATTTTGCCCTGCAGGGTTAAAGAACGCTTTGATCGGAATCGGCAATAAATACGCGACATTTAACAACGAGCTAATGGTTAACACAGCAACAATTATTAATTTGTCAGTTTCTAACGCCCCCATCACTAAATACCATTTACTCCAGGCACCCGCCATCGGTGGCAAACCAATAATACTTAACGCACCGATGGTAAAAGCAATCATCGTCAGCGGCATTTGACGGCCTAAGCCAACCATTTCACTGATATTTTTCTTATGCGCTGCCACCATAATCGCACCAGCACAGAAGAATAACGTAATTTTACCAACCGCATGCGTAACGATATGCAAAGTGGCACCTGCTGTAGCAATTGACGACGCAAGCAATGCACCGACAACAATATAGCTCAATTGACTCACCGTTGAATAAGCTAACCGCGCTTTTAAATTATCTTTAGTCATGGCAACACATGACGACAATAAAACCGTAGCCGCGCCGATATACAACATTAAATCAGTGGTGGCTATCTGGCTTAAGTTATCAATGCCTATGACATAAATCATAATTTTCAGAATACTGAACACACCGGCTTTTACTACCGCAACCGCATGAAGTAAAGCACTGACTGGTGTTGGTGCTACCATCGCTGCTGGCAGCCAACTGTGAAAAGGCATTAACGCCGCTTTACCAACACCATAGCAGAACAACACCAGTAACAATGCGACAATGCCATCTGATTGAACATCACCGAAAATACCACCAGGAGCAAAGTCTAGCGTGCCAGCAACTGACCAAGTGCCTAATATGGCAAACAATAAGAAGGCAATTGACGTCCCCAGTAAAATGCCCAGATAAACACGACCACCACGCTTGGCATCCTCATTACCTGCATGAGTCACTAACGGATACGTAGACAGCGTGAGTAATTCATAGAAAATAAATAGGGTGAGTAAGTTATCAGCGAAACAAATCGCCATAACGGTACTGATAGCGACAGCAAAAAAACAGAAAAAGCGTGTTTGATTCTGTTCATTATGACCACGCATATAACCAATGGCGTATATGGTCGTGATGATCCATAAGAAACTGGCGACTAGTGCAAACACCACACCCAAAGGCTCTACCAAGAAGCCAATATCTAAGCCAGGCATAACCGTTACCCAAGTCGTTGCCATATTGACTTGGTTAAACGTGTTATCGGTGATTGCTAATACGACAGTAAATAGAATAACTGCTGTTGTGATAGAAGCGGTTTCTCTTAAATTTGGATACTTACCTAACAGCACAACGAGTGCGGCACCGATCAACGGCACAACAATAGCAAGGTTAATCAATTGCGCAGGCTCTAGCGCTGACCAAATATTCATTTTACAGTCCCCATATTTAAAGAGGCTGCGCTATTACCTTCAGTTAACCACTGCGAGGCGGCTTCAGCAGCACCCACACTTAGCGATGTGTCGATACCAAAATAGATATTCGCTAATACCAGTACCCACATAGGGATCAGCATCAGCATTGGCGCTTCTTTAATTGTATTACCATCAACATGCTCTGCTGGCTTTTTAAGATAGGCAGCTTCAAGGATTCGACCAATGTAAATAACAGCAAATAAAGAACCAAGTAAAACAAGGAAAGCAATTACCCAGTCTTGTTGTTCAAGCGCTGCAGTCACTAAATACCATTTACTGACAAAGCCTGCCGTTAGTGGTACACCAATCAGGCTTAAGCCAGCAATGCTAAATGCCGCCATTGTCCACGGCATTTGCTTACCAAGTCCTTGAAACGCTTTTATATCAACTGAACCAGTTCTATATAAAACTGCACCCACCGCCATAAACAATGCGCCTTTCATTAACGCGTGGTTAAAAATATGCAGTAAGCCAGCCATTAAGCCTAGACTACTAACTAAGCTAATACCGAGGATCATATAACCAAGTTGCGCAACACTACTGTAGGCTAATACCGTTTTGACGTTGCTTTGTACCGTCGCCATAAATGAGCATTTGAAAATAGCTACAATCGCCAGCACCAGCAAAATAATGTCCATACTCATCGCATAGAACACATACTCAGCGCCATAGATAGTAAAGATGAAACGCACCATCACATAAACCGCAACTTTAGTCGCCGTACTGGCCAAAAATGCACTAACCGCAGATGGCGCATGGGTATACGCTGGCGGTAACCACATATGTAATGGAAACAATGCCAATTTAATACTGACGCCGACCAAAATAAAAGCAAGGCCAGTATTTAAAGTACGACTACTATCAAACTCAGCTATAAGAGCCGCTAAATCGAGCATGTTTAAGGTGCCAGTTTTCATATACATCATACCAACACCAATCAGTATGAAGGTCGCACCTATAGTGCCCATTACTAAGTAACGGAAAGCCGCGGTCAAACAGCGTTTATCTGACGCTAAACTCACCAAGGTGTAGGTTGATAGCGATGAAATTTCTAAAAAGACAAATAAGTTAAAAGCATCACCGGTACATAAAATGCCTGATAAGCCTGCTAAACACAGTAAGTGCGCGGTATAGAATAACGTGTGCAGGCTACTATCAATTTCTTTAGCAATGCTTTCTTTAGCATAAACTAACACAAGTGTAGAAATACCCGTGACAACACTAAGTATCAATGCGCTGGCTACGTCAATACGTATTTCAATGCCCCATGGCGGCTGCCAACCACCTAAGGCGTAACTTAGTACACCTTGGTCCAAAACAGTTAAAAGTAAATCAACCGAGATAAAGAAACTTAGCGCACTGATGACAGTGGCGAATAGCCAAGCTAACTGACTTCTAACCAATAAAATACAAAGTGGCGCTGCAATTAACGGAAGAACAATCGGTAAGACTGGGAAGTGTTGTGCAAACATCAGATTATATCTTCCTTATCTCTAAATTCATTTTCCTCTACAGTGCCATAGGCGCGTTTAATCCTAACAACAAGCGCTAAACCAACAGCCGTGGTGGCAACACCAACAACAATAGCGGTCAGAATTAATACATGTGGAAGTGGGTTCGAGTAGGTAGTAATACCATCAGCAACAATGGGGGCACTACCATCAGTGACTTTACCAATCGTGATATACATCATAAAAACCGAGGTCTGAAAAATATTTAAACCGACAATTTTTTTCACTAAATTGTTGGCAGAAATAACAATGTAGAAACCTGCCATCATTAAAAACACAACTATCCAGTAGTTGTAATAATCGACAATAAAACTCATTGAATATTCTTCCTTTCCGCTTGCGCTGCGAATGCATAGAAGATACTGAGCATAGCGGCAAAGACTGTTATACCTACACCTAGCTCGATAAGAATGATACCAATATGCTGTCCAGCAACAGGGTCGCTAGCTAACACATTGTAATCAAGGAAGTTGCCACCTAAGGCTAAACTAGCAACCCCAGTTCCTGCATAAATTAACACCCCAAGCGCAGCCAAGGCTTTTAGTAAGCTGGGCTTTATAACTTGGGTTGCTTTAAATAAACCAAACACCAAGGCATAGAGAATTAATGCCGCCGCCGCAATTACCCCCGCTTGGAAACCACCACCGGGACCATAATCACCATGGAATTGAACATATAAGGCAAATAATATTGTTAAAGGAATAACGAGCTTGGCAACCACTCTGAGCACGATATGTGACTTAATGCCTGACTCAATCGCCTGTCTATCTTCTCTTGGCAAACCTAACAAGCTAAATACACCAATCGCCGCGGCAAAAACAACCGCCGTTTCACCTAACGTATCAAAGGCACGATAACTTGCCAGTACTGACGTGACCATATTTGGCAAGCCAATTTCTTTTGGTGATTCTTCGATATAACGCGGAGCAACATGTTGATGAGCGGGGTTATCTGCATGGCCAAATGGCGGCATGTCTAACGTACCATAAATTAGCGCAGCCCCTGTCACTACAACAACCAATAAAGGCAACCATTTGGTTTGGTTATTACTTTTTTCTTTGCGTCCAGTTAACGCTAATGTTCCTAACATAAGTACCGTTGATATGCCGGTACCCACAGCAGCTTCAGTAAAAGCAACATCAACCGCATCAAGATTGACAAAAATCAGCGCCGATAAAAAGCTATAAATACCAAATAGCATAACGACTGCAAATAGATCTTTTAGAAAAATAACCCTTAATGCAGTGATCGCGAGCATAGCAAGTAAGACTAAATCAATAAACTCTGCCATTATTGGTTATCCTCTTTGGCTTCAGCTTTACTCTCACTCTCAGCTAAGGTCAGCAAGCCACCATGTCTAGCAGATTTAGCCAAGGCATGAGACGCAGTCGGGCCTGTTAACAATAAAAAAACTAAGATAAATGCCAATTTAATCGTGACTAAATCAAAATCTGTAAGAAGGATTAAGCCACCAAAAATCAATATCGTGGCAATAGTATCGGTGACACTAGCTGCATGGACGCGGGTAAAAAAGTCAGGAAACTTGAATAAACCTACGGCACCAGTCAGGCTAAAAAACGCCCCTAACCCCAGTAAGATTGCACTAAATGTTTCAGCTACCATGATCACTGTTCCTCTTTAGTGGTGTTCTGATGTTGCTTGTCATCTGCTGCGGTATATTCAAAAAAGCGCAAGACAGCAATCATGCCGATAAAATTAATTAACGCATATACAATAGCAATATCGAGAAAGTCAGGTCGACCACTAAGAAAGCCCATTACCGCAATAAATAACACAGTTTTAGTGCCAAACATATTAACGCCGAGAATACGGTCATAAACAGTATCGGCTTGTAATGCTCGAGCTAATGCCAAGGCCATTACAGAAAGAATAGCAACCGAAGTAGCCGCTAACATCACCATTAATCGTCTCCTCTAGCGCTTTCATTGACTTTTTGTGCCATATCACCATGACTTAGAGACTCTAGGGATTCTTTATCCAAAGCGTGAACAGTGACATGTTCTTTGTCGATATCGATAGCAAGTGTGCCGGGAGTTAACGTGATGGAATTAGCATAAAGTACGCGACTTTTTTCAGGCACATTGTTGACTGGTAATTTGCCAATTGCAGGAGATAGCTTGGTATGTTTCCCCCAAACCAATTTTGTTACCTCGACACTGGACAGAATAATTTGTCCTAACAGCCAGAAAACATAACGGAAGAAATGAAGATTTAAAGCCAGCTTTTGGTTTTCATTATCGGTTTTATCCATGCGCAGTAATATAACCATTACAAGTGCTACGGATATCACACCAAAACTGAGCAGCAAAGGTTTAAAAAAGCCTGACAAACACAGCCAAAATACAAAAAGTATTAAAGACCAAGTCACTATATATTTTATTTTCTTTCCATCCATCATTAACTTACAGAATCCTACTTTAGTTAATTTTTAATAGTTATAGGCGTAAATATCGATCACTAATCCGTTAAAACTAACTTTCTAACTCAACAATTAATGAATCTGTTCTTAAATGATGCATCACTTTTTCAGCGACATTACCTAGTAACACACCTTTTAAGCCACGTCGGCCAGTGCTGCCCATGATCACTAGCTCTGCTTTAAGCTCATTCGCGCAATGAGGAATCGTTCGCGCAGGTGAGCCAGCTGTCACGTGCATATGTACATTTGGAAGATCATAGCCGTTGATCAATTCCGCTAACTGTCTTTCACCTTCACTACGGTGAGTACGGGCATATTCTTTAACATCAATAATATCGAGTTCTTTTAAAATATTAGAAACAGGCAGGCAATAAACTAAATGGATTTCACAATTAAACGTATTAGCCCACTTTTTAGTCCACTCTAATATTTCTGTATTTAGCTGACGGTGCTCTTCATCTTTAGCGTTTGGGTCAAGGGCGGCTAATACAGCATGTTCTTGTTTCCAGCGTTGCTGATTAGCAATAAGCACTGGAATTTGAAGGCTACGAATTAATTCCCAATCGCACGGGGTATGGAATAAGGTTTCGCTGCGATGACCGGCTTTTACAACTAAATCAAAGTCTTTATCTTGACAGTAATCTATTACCCATTGGGCGACATCGTCAGAAACCACGACTTGAGTTTTGTTCGAGCCTTTATGCTGATAATCTTGAAAGAGGTCTTGAACATAGGTTTCTAGAGCTTGTGATTCTTGTTCAAGCCTTGCATCATCTAGCGATGCAGCTTCATTGGATTTGATAAAGCGTATCACATCTATGTCATCACCTAATGGAGCAGCGATATCGTGAGCCTTGGTTATAGAACAATGCTCAGTATCATGTGCATCGGTGATTACTAAGATGGATTTAGCCATAACTACCCTTCAACATAAAGACAATATCTAATCTATTGATTAACATTTGTATAGTCAAGATGAATCATAAACCAATCACCTCAAAGCTAGAAGTACATCGCAAACTCTGAACTCATTAGTGTCAGTTTAAGCCCTCAAAAAAAGACATATCACTAAATGGTAATGTTTTTATCAATTGAGTTTTAATCTCTAATAAAAATGTATAGGGAAGATTGACAAGAAAACCAGTTCCATCATATGAAAACAAAAATTTCCAACATTGCAGCGAGGGCTTTGGTTTGAATTTTATCTGCAGGTGGATAATCAGCCAGTTCATGATAAAGAGTGGAATGCAGTAATTCGCCTGACGCTTTATCGAGACAATAGGAAAACAAAAAGCCCTCGCATTACTGCGAGGGCTTTTAATGAAATGAGGTGAGTTGGCCGATAAGCCGGGTCCTGTCGTGGACAGTTATTCATCTAGGCCTGCAATTGCTCACAGGCTCAAGCGACCTACCCGGTCCCAACGCGAGCAGCGCATTAACTTACCGAGGTAAGCACTGGGACCCTATTTGGTCTTGCTTCGGATAGAGTTTACCTTGCAACCAACTGTTACCAGTGGCCCGGTGCGCTCTTACCGCACCCTTTCACCCTTACCAACCGAGGTTGGCGGTCTTCTCTCTGCTGCACTTGTCGTCGGTTTACACCGCCCAGGCGTTACCTGGTATCCTGCTCTGTGAAGCCCGGACTTTCCTCCCCGTTCTTGCGAACGCAGCAACTGTCTAGCCAACTCAGCGCGAATTATAACGCAACACACAATAGCGTACCATCGAAACATGCTGCACATGCGCTGTTTATTTCCCATGTTCGAGTAATCTTTCAAATGCTGAACATACAAAAAAGCCCGTTGCATTAGCAACGGGCTTTCTCATAAATTGGGCGCCTGGAAATGACCTACTCTCACATGGGGAAACCCCACACTACCATCGGCGATACTGCGTTTCACTACTGAGTT
>NZ_JBHZSM010000014.1:0-128748 GCF_043643735.1 Shewanella maritima | reverse complement strand
TGCCTTGTGTTTGCTGCTGTGCCGTGTCAGTGGATGCGCATTATAGGCAGCTTAGATTTTTGCGCAAGGGCTTTTTTGAAGTTTTTTATGAAAAACACCTCAACAGGTGCTTTTTTACGCGAAACGGTTGAAAAGTAGCTTTTTTGCTTCGATTTACTGTGTTTTGGCCTCTTTTATTTGCAAATTACTTCGCTTTCATTAGTCGTCTTTCTTTTCGTGATAGCATAATGGATAAGCATTTAGGGTACATGTTACCTATATGATTTCACCAAACAGCCATTTATAAGGATTGTCCATGGCAAACTCTATTCGTAGTTATAAAGGTATCTCACCAAAATTTGATGATAGTGTTTATATAGATGAAGAAAGCGTTATTGTTGGCGATGTTCATTTAGCAAAAGATGCCAGTATTTGGCCAATGGTCGCGGCAAGAGGCGATGTTAATGTCATTCGTATTGGACAACGTTCTAATGTGCAAGATGGCAGCGTATTACATGTCACACGTAAATCTGCCGCTAAGCCTGATGGGCATCCACTTATAATTGGTGATGATGTAACTGTAGGGCACAAAGCAATGCTCCACGGCTGTACCATCGGCAATCGTGTCTTGATAGGTATGGGGGCGGTCATTATTGATGGTGTTGTCGTTGAAGATGATGTGATTGTTGCTGCAGGCTCAGTTGTTCCACCTAATAAAACACTTAAAAGTGGTTATTTGTATATGGGTAATCCATGTAAACAAGCTAGGCCTTTGACAGAAGCTGAACTGGCATTTCTGCCGCAATCTTCTGATAATTATGTTCGACTCAAAAATGAATATCTGGAAGAGTAATAGTTAGCGCTTAGACTGTTATATGCGTCTCAATAAAATATGCCACCGATTTAGGTGGCATATAAATAATTAGGCATCTCGAGATTCAGTTAAACTGTTATCTCAACTTCACCTTCATCATTTATCTGCTCATTTATGATTAACTGCTCGGCAAGTTCTTCAATATCAAACCTGAGTGATTCAAATACGGCTTCTGCGTTACTTGTTATTACGGCTTGATCAAGGTGGTTTAGCTGCTTATTAAGCTGCTCAAGTGTTTTGAATGAAACTCGACACACAAGCACTTGCCCTTGTTGCTGTGCATTGAAGCCTACATGACCTTCAGAAATCACCAGTTCATTATCAAATTGAATAGCCTGATTCATATGGTTCTGCTTAACCTCTAGCAAGCTGCAGGCGAAGCTTAGTCATAGTCACTTCTTGGTTCGGCTTTACATTACGCCATATATAGAAGCTTTGTGCTGCTTGACCAACCAGCATCCCCAGACCATCGACAACACGATTTGCACCTTGTTTACTTGCCCATTGATTAAACACAGTCTGTTGCTGACTATAAGTCATGTCGTAACAGTCTGTATAACTAGAAATGATATTAGTTGGTAGTGCAATGATCTCACCCGCTAATCCTGCTGATGTTGAGTTAATGACAATATCAAATGCAGTATCTAACTCATCAATTGGGCAAGCATCAACTTGCCCGAATTGTTTAAATTGCTCAGCTAATGATTGTGCTTTAACGTGGGTACGATTACATACAGTTAGTATTACACCCGCATCCAATAGTGGCTTTATACAACCTCTGGCAGCACCACCAGCACCAACCAAAAGTACCCTTTTATTTTGCAGCGCACCAAAGTGATGTTGAAGGTCGGTGACCAGACCTACACCATCAGTATTATCACCACGAACGCGCCCATCTTCTAGACGCTGTAGCGTATTCACCGCCCCTGCAAGTTGAGCCAACTGACTTAACTCATCACAAAGTTCATAAGCTTGCTGCTTAAAAGGCGCAGTAACATTAGCCCCCAAGCCGCCCTCAGCCCAAAAAGCGGCTAAAGTAGCAGGAAACTCATCGACTTCGGCATACATCGCTTGGTAACTGATAGTTTGCTCAGTTTGCTCAGCAAAATCACCGTGAATAAAAGGTGATTTACTCTGTGCAATAGGGTTACCAAATACGGCATATTTGTCTGTCATGCAATTTCCTGTACTCGTTTATCTAACAGCTTGTATAGTTGAACTTAGCGTGTATATGCCGCTGGCATAGTCGACTGCTTCATATATCGGTCACGCAGCTTATCGTGGCGGCTTTCTGTTGATTGCTGCTCGCCATCAATCCACATTGTATCTACCTGTGTACTATATTCGAATGGATCACCATTCCAGAGTACAATGTCTGCAGGCTTTCCAACAGCAATGGAGCCCGCATCTATTTTAAATACACTGGCCGCATTACTTGTCACCGATTTCATGGCAGCATTGTAATCCATACCATTAGCAACTGCATTACCCACTGCGTATCGCAGACCATAAACTGTATGTGCGCCACCAGATGTAGTCAGTACTACCTGCACGCCTGCTTGTGTCAGTTTTGCTGCATTAGACAAGTGATTATGCAATGAATCAAAGCTTTCTGGCAGGTTGCGCATGCTATCCATGACCACTGGTACTTTTGCTTGTGCAATTTGCTCAGCAACAATGACCGCATCGGCAGCATCAATCAAGACTAAATCAATGTCATATTGCTTTTTTAATTCGAGTAAGTGAAGAATATCGCTTGCTCGGTCAGCATAAACAATCAGGGTTTTCTCACCAGCGAGAACCGCATTGATGATCAAGCTTTCTCTGCTTGGCTCTTCTTCGTCATCTTCTTTCGCTGTTAATTTTTTATGAGCATCTTCTAGCTCCCTAATCAGCGTTTGCATGCTAATTCCACGAGAGCCGTCATGACTCATACCCAACTCAACATACAGCGCACCATGTGTCGATACGACACTGTCCCATTCCCCGGTCATTTTTGCAGTAAACGTCTGTCCGGCATATATGGTTTCACCGCCATTAGCTGTGATGACACTGGTTGTTAGACCACCTTTTCTCGCAAGTGGGATTGCTGTAGTTTTAGGATTAAATGCCAAACTGGCATCGAAGGTCATGTCTATTGCTTCATCAACTGTATCGCGAGTGGCTTTAGCTTGGCTAACCTCTACCAACCCCACAGCATTCATTGTGCTGATAAACCCAGGTGTTAACACCTTACCGTTAGCATCAATCGTTTTATCAGCATTCACTTGTGCTGGGTTGATAGCAACAATCTTGCCTTCATTAAACACCACTGTGGCATTGTTTAGTACACCTTGCTCTGTGGCCGTATGCACTTTTGCATTAATGATGGCAATACTTTGCGCTGCAACATATGTAGGAGCAATCGCTAGCATCATAGATAGAGTCAGTAGTGATTTTGGTAATTTTTTCATTGTTATATCCTTACTCCTGACCTAGCAAAAAGTCACTTTTTGCTTGATATGCTTCATCATAACGGTCATATACCTTGGCGCCATCGATGAATACTTGTTCTGCTTGTGCATAGACGCTGAATGGATTGCTATTCCAAAGCACGACATCGGCATTTTTTCCAGCTTCAAGTGTGCCTGTCTTATCGCTAATACCAAGTGACTTAGCTGCATTAGCAGTGATCCAACCGATCACATGCTCTTCTTTTAAGTCAAAGCCATTTGCGTTAGCGCTAAACATTATTTTGGCGGTTTCTTGATTTAAGCGTTGAATGGTCGTTGATGAGTCAGAATGGACAACTGCACAAGAATTCTTAACTGCATCGACCATTGCTACGTTTTCTAGCACCGTGTCATAGGCTTCCATTTTAAAGCCCCACCAATCTGGCCACATTGCGGCACAGTTATTATTCTCCGCCAGTAGATCTGCAATTTTGTAGGCTTCAATGGCATGGTGGAAAGTACCTGAGTGGTAACCAAACTCTTTGCCTAAATCAATCATCATTGCCATTTCTTCGGCTTTATAGCAGTGGTTATGGATCAAGATTTCACCATCAAGTACCCCTTTTAATGTATCTAAGGTTAAATCTCTTTCTGGTGCTTCGACAGCTAAGCCTCGCGCATAGTCAGCTTCATACTTGTCCCAAGCTCGCTTATATTCGGTCGCATCAATAAATGCCTGACGATAGCCCGCCATATTACCCATGCGAGTCATAGGAGCTTGCTTACGTTTGCCATATAGTCCTTTAGGGTTTTCACCACAAGCCATTTTCAAACCATAGGGCGCATCAGGAAACTTCATCGCTTGCATGGTTTGAGCGGGCATGTTTTTCAAGGTTACACCGCGACCACCAATTAAGTTTGCTGAACCGGGTAAGATCTGCAGCGTTGTAACACCACCAGCACGCGCTAAGTTGAATGCAGGGTCTTGTGGCCACACACTGTGCTCTGCCCACACTTCAGCCGTGTTTGGTGAGGTCATTTCATTACCATCGCTGTGTGACTCAGCCTGCGGACTAGGATAAACACCTAAGTGAGAGTGCACATCAATGATACCCGGTGTAACCCATTTACCCTTTGCATCAATGACACTGGCATTATCTGCGGTTAAGCCCTTACCTACTGCTTTAATTTTTCCATCAACCATCAATACATCAGCTTGGTCTATGCGCTGACCAGCACCTGTTAATACAGTCGCATTGGTAAGTAATATGCTAGAACTAGCTAAAGCTTGATAGGTACTTGGATACGGATTTTTATTGATTGTGACTTTTTCAGTCTGTATTTCAGATGGGGAACAGCCCATCAAAGCTGCCGAGACGGCAAGAGAAATAAGGGGTAAGGCGATTTTTGCCATGATGGTCTCCTTGTTATTTACACTTAATCTAAACAAGTTAACTTGCAAAATACAGCAAGGAATTTAATTATTTCGTTTCAAAACATTAACATCACTTCTTTCACCTTTTCAGGTAGTATGGCGACAATCGCGTTAATCATCGTTTTAGGTTACCCCTTATGCTGTCACAGATAAAAAAATGGTTTGTCAAAGCCACTCCAAAAGCATCCGCCCCCGCTGAACAATCCAATGCCTATGAACTTATTGGCGGTGAGGTTGTGATACAGCAAATTGCCCATGAGTTTTATCAACATATGCAGCAAAACGAAGCGACTCAGGAGTTACTCTCTCTGCATAGGGCACCAATAGAAAAGTCAGAACAAAAGTTATTTGAGTTTCTAAGTGGTTGGTTAGGTGGGCCACAGTTATATCAGCAAAAGTATGGTCATCCAGCGCTACGAGCACGCCATATGCCTTTTGCGATAGATGAGTCAATGCGGGACCAGTGGATGTTGTGTATGAATGCAGCGATTAATCAGTGCGTAAAAAAGCCTGAACATCGACAAGCGATTATTCAGGCTATTTCCACGCTAGCTGACCATATGCGTAATCAGTAATAATTAGCCATTTAGGTTTAACCAATCTTGTGGCTTAAGGTAACGCTGGTAAAGTTCATCCTCATCGGACCCCTCTTCGGGGTTAAAGCAGTATTCCCAACGAACCAATGGCGGCATAGACATTAAGATAGACTCTGTGCGGCCACCGGTTTGCAAGCCAAACAGTGTTCCTCGGTCGTAAACTAGGTTAAATTCTACATAACGACCGCGACGATATAACTGGAATTGGCGCTGTTCATCTTGGTAATCAAGATCTTTGTTCCGCTCAACAATTGGTGAGTATGCTTCTATGAAGCCATTGCCTACGGCTTGCATAAAGGCAAAACTTTGTTCAAAGCCTGGTTCATTGAGGTCATCAAAGAATAAACCACCAACACCACGGGTTTCATTACGGTGTGGTAAGAAAAAGTATTCGTCACACCACTTTTTATATTTTGGATAAACATCTTCGCCAAAAGGGTCACAAATGTTTTTCGCTGTTTGGTGCCACTGCACCACATCTTCTTCAAACGGGTAATAAGGAGTTAAATCAAAACCGCCGCCAAACCACCAAACAGGATCAGCACCTTCTTTCTCTGCAATGAAAAAGCGCACATTGGCATGTGTTGTTGGGATATAAGGGTTATTGGGATGAATAACTAACGATACTCCCATAGCTTCAAAGCTTCGCCCTGCCAATTCTGGTCTGTGCGCAGTTGCCGATGCTGGCATCGCAGCGCCTGATACATGAGAAAAGTTAACACCAGCTTGCTCAAATACTTTGCCAGCAGTTAGCACACGGCTAGCACCGCCACCACCTTCTGCACGTTCCCAAGTATCCACTTTAAACTTAGCTTTGCCATCTAGTTGCTCCAATCTTTCACAAATAGATTGTTGCAGACCAATCAAATAAGCCTTTACTTGTTCAACACTGGGTTTTGCCATTGAAGTGCACTCTTTTGCCATTATTATTAATTTCCATTTCGAAGAATTTGACCCGACTTTGCATCGATAATTGTCGATGGTTGAGTTTGCTCACCTAGCTCCCCTAATACTACGCCATCAATCTTGGCGCTAAAACTTGAAACTACTTCCACCAAACTCATGGCTGGTTGCTCGCCAGCTAAATTAGCACTGGTTGATACTAATGGCTTATTGGTTGCTTCGCAAAGGGCTTTTACCACAGGGTGGGCTGACACCCTCACCGCAATGGAATCAAACTGTCCTTTAAGAAGGTGAGAAACATTGTCTGTCACAGGCATAATAAACGTGAAAGGTCCGGGCCACTTACTGTGAGCCAACAGTAATTGTTCGTTAGTCAATTGGGAGGTGTCAACATAATGAGTTAATTGTTCAAAGCTACTGGCAACTAATATTAAGCCTTTTTTCCAAGAGCGCTGCTTCACCGCTAATAATTTTTCGATGGCGAGGTCGTTATCTGGGTCACAACCTAAGCCGTATACGGCTTCTGTTGGGTATGCAATGACTCCACCTTGCTCGATAATTGAAACCACTGCATCAGGCTGTAACTGTTGCATGATATTGCTTCCTATCCTTGTTAAATTGAATGCTTATACTTGCAGCTTTTTTGTGGGCATTCGACTCGGTGGCCGCTAGCTGTTTTGCGTTCCACCAACATACCAAAGCCACAATCTGGGCAAGCCTGATTAACCGGCGGGTAATTTACAATATATTTGCATTTAGGATAAGCACTACACGAAAAGAAAGTTTTACCATAACGACTGGTGCGCGATTCCATATGACCTGTTTTACAGTGGGGGCAAGGCACTTTATCCTGTTCTTTGGTTTGGTCATGTTTCTCAATATGGTGACATTCTGGGTAATGAGTGCAACCGATAAAAATACCAAAACGGCCAGACTTCACCGCTAGCTCATGACCACACTCAGGGCATTCTGAGCCTGAAATAACTTGCGTTTCTATCGACTCATGCTGCACTAATGGACGGCTATATTCGCAGTGAGGATAGTTATTACAGCCCACAAAGCTCCCGTGCTTGCTGTGCTTTACCGACAATTCACAGCCACAATCCGGGCACAATTCAAATTCCTTTTCCAAAGCATGTTCGTGCACGCTGAATAATTGGTTATCTATTTTAGACATCTACTTCTCGATGTAGGAATATACGATCAAAAAAGGAGGCTAAGCCTCCTTAATGTTACTCACGCTATGAGTGCAACCTGCCTTCTGGCTGCTCAAAGATAAGATCTTCCATCTGCTCATAAGCGGACTCATTACCAGGTACGTTAAACAGTACCATTAAGATTACCCATTTTAGATCATCTAACACCAAAGCTGGGTCATCTAACTCCATAACGCGATCTATGACCATTTCTCTTAATTCCACATTGAGCACCTGAATTTGCTCAAGGAATAATAAGAAGCCACGGCATGCCACATCTAGCTTAGTCGTTTCAGCCTCGGTGTATATCCGAAACGAATGCTGGGCATGATTGCAAAGATAGGGTTTATCACCCTCTTGTAAATCAGCAAGGTGTTCTAACCAAGCTAAGGCTTTTAAAATATCAACTTGATGAAAACCTGCACGAGTTAGCTCTTTTGTTAACTCGTCTTCATCGACTAATAACTCAACTTCACTATGAACATAGTTTTCAAATAAATACATGAGGATATCAAACATGGCTAACTCCTCTTTAGTCTGACGTAACCACCGGGCACTTGCGTAACCCAACCTTGTAACTCAAGTTCAAGCATTTGTACTAACACCAGATCTATTGGTTTCCCACTATGCTCAACGACGCTATCAATTGTCGTTGCTTCATATCCTACACTAGCTAACAGCGACGGAAATGGCAAATGACATTGCTCTTCACCGCTTATATGGTGACGTTTTCTCACTTCTTCAAGGTGGTGATGCGATAAACTTGGTATTTCTTCTATTATATCGGCCGCAGAGGTGACAAGCTTTGCACCGTTTTTAATTAACTCATGGCAACCTTGGCTCTGAGGATTCAAGATAGAGCCTGGTACCGCAAAGACTTCTCGGTTTTGCTCCATTGCCAGCCTCGCACTCACTAAAGAGCCACTTTTTATCGTTGCTTCTACCACAACCGTTCCTAAAGCGATTCCCGTAACGACTCGATTACGCTTTGGGAAATTGCCTGCATAAGCGCTCGTATCAGGCCAAAACTCGCTAACTACACAGCCTGACTCAACCAAGTGGTGATACAAAGATTGGTGCCGTTTAGGATAAACACAATCAATTCCAGTGCCCAGTACGGCAATTGTCGCACCGCCGCATGTTAACGCGGCTTGGTGCGCTGCGCCATCAATACCTAATGCCATACCACTAGTAATACTATACCCAAGCTGGCTAAGCTCAGTCGTAAGGTTTTGCGCCGCATTGATGCCTCCTGGAGAGGCGTTACGGCTGCCCACTATGGCAATGCTTGGTATTAATAATTGTTCTGGCGCCCCTTTAACAAAGAGCACTGGTGGTGGATCTGTTATTTGCGATAATAATGGTGGGTATAAAGGGTCATCAAAGGCAATCAGGTGATGGTTTTCATGGCGGTCTTGCCACTCAAGTGCTTG
Source organism: Shewanella maritima (assembly GCF_043643735.1). Classification (GTDB taxonomy): domain Bacteria; phylum Pseudomonadota; class Gammaproteobacteria; order Enterobacterales; family Shewanellaceae; genus Shewanella; species Shewanella maritima_A. The sequence continues at coordinate 119,900 of NZ_JBHZSM010000014.1, read as the reverse complement.
CTCTACTTTGACGGGGTTAAGCTTAAGACGAGACAACAAGTTTGACGACAAAGGCAGAGCGTCTTGCTCAAACTCTAACCTTTGTCGTAACTCTTCCACATCCATGCGGGACAGTAATTGCTTAATCCGAGCGGGTCCTAGCCCAGAAACTGCATAAACAACTAGCCAATCGACCAGCTTATCAGAAATTATTCACCTTTAAATGTCACAGTCTCAGGGATAGTCAACTTATCACCTTCACGAACTGGGCGGTGGTTAAGCATAATCAAACCCATACTGGTTTTATCAAATACCTTAAATACCATTAAGTTACCGTGATAAATATCAGGCATTTTTACCACGTTATCATCTGAGAAATGCGCCTTAACTTTATCGTAACTTGAACGGTCAGTTTTACGAACAGGTTCATCTTCGTTATTCACGACAATTTCTTCACCGTCGCGGTACATAGAAAATACATGACCAGCTTCAATGCCCTGCTCGCTACCTTTATCTAAATAAACCACGTCAAAACGACCAGCTTCTCGAGATAACTTTTCAATTGCGAGAATTGAGGCTTGATCAACTTGCGCGGCTTTAGGCATAAAGTAAGCAGGTAATAAATCACCGTCATCAACAGGGGCAACTTTGAAACCCACACGCGTTTCACGAATATTGCTCAGCAACTTCACTTTTGAAACATCGCCAGATTCAATAACACGGCCGCTGGAAGCTAAAATAATCTCTTGCCCTAATGATTCACCAGATTCTTTATCGGTGAACTCACGACCTTCTTCGTAGATAGCTACTTTTGCGCCCATTGCTAGCGCTCGGTTCACATAGATAACGTTTTCAGCTGTATGGAAACGAGATGGACTTTCGCCACTCATGACAATCGGCAAGGTGGCTAACCACTCTGGGTCAACAACCCGATTTTGTACCAAATAGTTTTGAATAAGTGACAAGTCCACAGGTGGTATTGCACCGTCTTTTGGCTCAATACGTCCAGAGACATTTTTCTTGATATGTTTTTTGACAACTAACCGAGGTTCACCATCAATAAAAACAAGGGTGAGCCTGTCACCTGGGTAGATTAAGTGAGGGTTGGCAATCTGAGGATTTACTCCCCATAATTTAGGCCAGCGCCAAGGATCGTTGAGAAAGTAGCCAGAAATATCCCATAAGGTATCACCTTTTTTAACAACATAGGTGTCTGGGTGGCCCGATTTTAGGGTGAGGGTATCAGCTTCAACCGGGGTAAAATTTAATGCTAATAAAGCAAGTATAAGTAAACGTCTCATGCCGAGGTCCATGTTAATAAGCGTTTAAAAGCGCTTTTTGCTGTTATTGATAGTCCGTTAGGATTAAAATTACCCTATTCACACATGCCAGTATAGCTAACTGGCTGAAATTTTACAGACTTGTTAAGAGTTTATATATGTCATTACTAACTGTTTTACGTTTCCCGGACGAAAAATTACGTACCGTTGCTAAACCCGTCACAGATTTCGGCCCAGCACTACAAACCCAAATCGACGACATGCTGGAAACCATGTACGAAGAAAAAGGCATTGGCCTTGCCGCAACACAAGTAGATTTCCACCAACGTTTAATCGTAATGGATTTGCAAGACGACGTTGAGCGTCCAACAATTTTTATCAACCCAGAGATTATTGCCAGCTCAGGTGATTTTACCAATGAAGAAGGTTGCCTCTCTGTTCCAGGTATCTATGCCAAAGTCGATCGTGCAGAAAAGGTCACAGTAAAAGCACAAGACAGAAACGGTGAAGAATTTACCGTTGAAGCAGATGAATTGTTTGCCATCTGTCTGCAACATGAAATGGATCACCTACAAGGCAAGTTGTTTGTTGATTACTTATCACCTCTAAAGCGTCAACGGATTAAGACTAAGCTAGAGAAAGAAGCACGTTTAGCCGCCCGTAACGCATAGGATTTATTTTGAAACCGCTAAAAATCATCTTCGCTGGCACGCCGGATTTTGCTGCGCGTCATTTACAAGCTTTAATCGACTCTCCGCATCAGGTCATTGCCGCATATACGCAACCCGATAGACCAGCTGGTAGAGGTAAAAAACTGACAGCAAGCCCAGTTAAATCATTGGCAATGGAACATGAGATACCTGTCTACCAACCTAAATCATTACGCAATGAAGCAGCGCAAGCAGAACTCGCGGCTCTAGATGCTGATATCATGGTTGTTGTGGCTTATGGTCTCATTCTTCCGCAGGTTGTGCTCGATACGCCTCGATTAGGCTGCATTAATGTACATGGGTCTATCTTACCTCGCTGGCGTGGCGCAGCTCCGATTCAGCGTGCTTTGTGGGCCGGAGATGAGGCAACAGGCGTAACCATTATGCAAATGGATATTGGCCTAGATACTGGAGACATGTTACTCAAAACGCATTTGCCAATTGAAGATAGTGACACGTCAGCAACTTTATATGAAAAGCTTGCAGCACAAGGCCCTGATGCTCTCGTTGAAGCGCTCGTTGGATTAAGCGCTGGCACGTTAAAAGCTGAAAAACAGGATGACACACAGGCTAACTATGCAGAAAAGTTGTCTAAGGAAGAAGCAAAACTAGACTGGCAAAAACCGGCTAAGCAGCTTTGGCAAGAGATCCGCGCGTTTAACCCATGGCCGGTTAGTCACTTCAGCCATGAGCAGCAAACGATCAAAGTTTGGCAGAGTCGATTCACACAGGATAATCTAGGCAAAGCGCCAGGAACCGTTATTGCGGCAAATAAAGCTGGCATCACGATTGCCACGTCTGAAGGTGCTTTAGTCATTGAAACATTGCAGCTTCCTAATAAAAAACCGCTATCAGCCGCCGACGTACTAAATTCACGCGCCCAATGGTTTGAACCAGGTACCCAGCTAGGAACAGAGTAAATGAATGTACGTGCGTTAGCAGCCAAAGCTGTATTTGATGTATTGGAGCGTGGTATCTCGTTATCAGTCGCTCTACCAGAACAACAGCAGCATGTTGAGAATGGTAAAGATAAAGCCCTACTTGCTGAAATTTGTTATGGCATCATGCGTCACCTGCCCCAGCTAGATAAATGTGTCAGCGACTGTTTATCCAAGCCATTCAAAGGCAAGCAACGTATTATCCATCAGCTTCTCATTGTTGGTTGTTACCAGCTTTACTTCACTCGTATTCCCGCACATGCAGCGGTTTCCGAGACGGCTGAAGCTTGTCGTCAATTAAAGTTCAATGGCTTAGTCAAAGTAGTCAACGGTGTATTACGTAATATTGAGCGCAAAAAAGCGCCTTTATGTGATTCAGTAGATACGTTGAAATACAACACACCGGCATGGTTCATTAAACGATTACAGCAAGCCTATCCTACTCAATGGCAGCAAATCATTGAGCAAAGTCATCAACGCCCCCCGATGTGGTTACGTAATAACCAGCAACAACAAACTCGTGAAAACTTTTTGGCAAAGTTAAGTGCTGAAAGCATTGATGCTCAATCGGGTGCTGGCGAGGATGCAATATTGCTTGCCAAGCCGACTGATGTGAATGCATTACCTGATTTTGCTAGTGGCAGTGTGTCTGTACAAGATGGTGCCGCACAATGGGCCGCTTCTCTTTTGGCGCCTCAAAATGGCGAAGTCGTACTCGATGCTTGCGCCGCACCGGGTGGTAAAACGTGTCATTTATTAGAGATTGCCCCAGAGGTCCAGCTAACAGCCGTTGATTTCGATGAGAAACGTTTGGAACGTGTACAACAAAATCTGGACAGGCTGAAATTAAAAGCGCAAGTTATTCATGGAGATGCAGCAGATATTCCATCGTGGTGGCAAGGCGATAAGTTCGACCGAATCTTATTAGATGCCCCCTGCTCTGCTACGGGGGTGATTAGACGTCATCCAGATATTAAATGGCTGCGTAAAAACCAAGATATAGAAGAGCTTGCAGCGCTGCAGCAACAAATATTGCAGCATTGCTGGCAATGGCTAAAGCCTGGCGGCACGCTACTTTATGCCACTTGCTCTATATTACCGCAGGAAAACCGTGATCAAGTTTCTGCATTTTTAGCCAGCACACCCGATGCAAAGTTAGTCGCCATTGAGCAACAACCAGAAGCAGAAGACATTGGCTGGCAAATATTACCGGGCCAAGATGATATGGACGGTTTTTATTACGCGAGATTGGTCAAAGCTATATAAGGTCTACAACATACAATGAAAATTATTATCTTAGGTGCTGGACAAGTTGGCGGCACGTTAGCTGAAAACCTAGTAGGTGAAAATAATGATATCACCTTGGTAGATAGCAACAGGGCGAGACTCAAAACCCTACAGGATAAATTTGATTTGCGTGTTGTTACCGGACACGGTGCCCATCCAAGTGTGTTAAAGCAAGCTGGCGCTGAAGATGCCGACATGCTCATTGCTGTCACCAACAGCGATGAGTGTAATATGGCAGCTTGCCAAATTGCCTATAGCTTGTTTGGTACCCCCACTAAAATTGCCCGTATTCGTTCAGAACCTTACCTAGAATTACAGGACAAGTTATTTATTAAAACAGAAGTTAAGCAGTCTGATGAAAGTTTGCGTGGTGGCTTTGTTATTGATGAATTAATTGCGCCTGAACAGCTAGTAACGTCATACATTAAACGCTTAGTGGAGTATCCTGGCGCACTTCAAGTATTGGAGTTTGCAGAAGGAAAATTAAGCCTTGTTGCAGTAAAGGCCTACTATGGTGGTCCACTTGTTGGGAATGCGCTTGCCACGTTGCGTGAGCACATGCCGAATATTGATACCCGAGTGGCGGCCATTTTCAGACAGAAAAAAGCCATTATGCCGCGAGGCACCACCATCATCGAGGCTGATGATGAAGTCTTCTTCCTTGCCGACAGCCGCCATATTCGCGCAGTGATGAGTGAAATGCAAAAGTTGGATAACTCTTACCGCAGCATAATGATTGCAGGTGGCGGTAATATTGGCTTTGGTTTAGCAGAAAAACTACAACGCCAGCACTCAGTCAAGCTGATTGAACGTAATCAAGAACGTGCTGAATTACTATCTGAAAAACTAACACACACCACCGTTTTTTGCGGGGATGCATCAGATCAAGAGTTATTGCTCGAAGAACACATCAAACAAACTGACGTGTTTATTGCTGTAACCAACGATGATGAAGCCAATATCATGTCAGCCCTGCTCGCCAAGCAAAACGGCGCTAAGAAAGTCATGGTACTTATCCAGCGTGAGGCCTATGTTGATATTGTTCAGGAAGCGAATATTGATATCGCTATTTCGCCACAACAAGCTACGATTTCGGCATTGTTAACCCATATTCGTCAGGGTGATATTTGCAATGTTTACTCACTGCGCCGCGGTGCAGCGGAGGCCATTGAAGCGATTGCTCATGGTGATAAAAACACTTCGAAAGTGGTCGGCCGAAAAATCAGCGAAATTAAACTGCCGCCGGGCACAACGATTGGTGCTGTGGTGAGAAATGATGAGGTACTAATGGGACATGATAAAACGGTAATTGAGCAAGGTGACCACGTTATCTTATTCCTGGTGCATAAGAAATACGTTGGCGCAGTTGAAAAGTTATTCCAGCCGAGTGCATTTTTCTTTTAGTCGCTATTTCTACTGGTTAGTCACTGTTTCCACAAAAAAAGCTGAGATAAATCTCAGCTTTTTTATTTGCATCTCAACATACCGTTATTTAGCTAAGTGCACGACATGCTCAGCATACTGATTAACATCATCCCAATCAGTGTAATCGATGACATCTTTTGAGCCTGTGGGGCCATCGGTCATTTTCATGATTAGCTTAATGGCTAAGCTGTCATACCAAGTCCAAGAAGGGTAATCCACTTTACCGGCTATTATTTTGACGTCTTGTGGTTTCCACTCTGATAACTCAAGAAACTTTTGCAAATATTTATTATTTTCAGGAATGCGTTTTTCAGGCTTTCTTGCCACCACATTCACACAAAAAAAGCTGTGAGGTCGGCTGGCTAGTTCATGCTGATGTTGGCGAGTAAACTCAAATACTGACTTATGGTATGAGCCATAAAGCACACAAGCCCCCAGCGCTACGGCATCGAATTTATCCCATTGGATTTCATTTGTGTCATTAATATTAACAACCTCAGCTTGATCTCCCTGCGCAATAATCTGCTGAGCAATAGCCTGACTGATTTTAGCCGTGTGCCCACCGCGAGAGTAGTAAGCCACCAAAATATTTGCCATAAATAATTAAACCTAATAATTCACATTGGCTGTAGTGTGGCAAAAAAACACTGACGATACCCCACTCAGGATCACAAATTAGAAATAGCTCATATAATTTAACTAATTCAATTGTGTTAAATTTACTGTCTCAGTATGATAAACACTTCAGATGTAGATTGGTCGTAGGTAACTTAAATGCAGCAAGAAATTGACGTTAGTACCATGCTCAACAATGCAGATACCGCTGCGAAGTGGTTGAAAGCCATTGCTAACCCATATCGCTTAATGATTCTGTGTCTTTTATTAGACAGAGAGTTAAGCGTTACCGAGTTAAATGAAACCGTACCATTAAGCCAATCGGCCTTATCTCAACACCTGGCAGTGCTACGTAAACAAGATTTAGTGGCGACAAGAAAAAGTTCACAAATTGTGTATTACACACTTAAAAATGAGCAAGTAACTGAGATCATTTCAATATTACATCGCCAATATTGCGCCCAATAGGCTGCAATGGCGGAAAGCAAACGGATTTCCGTAAGCGTGATCCGTTTAGCGTTATCTAAAGCATTTGACTAATTTTTCCAAAATGTCGGTGTAAATAACACCAACAAGGTAAACACTTCTAATCGACCAAACAACATTGCCACGACCAGTACCCATTTTGCACCATCACTAATAGAGGCATAGTTGCTGGCAACGTCACCTAAACCGGGGCCAAGGTTATTGATACTGGCTGCAGTTGCACTAAACGCAGTAATGGCATCCATATCCATCGCCATCAATATCATCATGCAAATCACAAATACCAATGCGTAAGCAGAGAAAAACCCCCACACCGCATCAATAATTCTATCAGGCAGTGCTGTTGAACCAATCTTAATTGAGTACATGGCTTTAGGATGAATTAATCGCTTTAACTCACGTGAACCTTGTAAGAAGAGTAAAATCAATCTGATGACTTTCATACCGCCACCAGTGGACCCAGCACAGCCACCAATAAAGCTTGAAAAAATCAACAGTACGGGTAAAAACAGCGGCCAAGAATGGAAGCTTTCTGTTCCAAACCCAGCGGTGGTTGAAATAGAAACAACTTGGAAAAATGCATAATCCAATGTTTCTTCTGCGCTGTCATATACACCAGATTGATAAAGCGTGAAGAAGCAGATAGCAGTGAGCGTTAACTGAATAGCAATAAGCGCCTTGAACTCTGCATCTTTAAAGTAAACCTTTAAATTAATCCCGCGGCGACTAAATGCTGCAAAGTGCAAACTAAAATTAACCGCTGCAATCAATAAAAACACAGCACAAATAACATTAATAAGCGGGCTATTAAAATAGCCAAGGCTGGCATCGTGAGTAGAGAAACCACCAATTGCAATGGTTGAGAACGAGTGACAAATCGCATCAAACACATCCATTCCAGCAAAGTAGAATGCTGATGCACACGCCACAGTTAGCATTAGGTAGATATACCATAACGCTTTTGCAGTTTCGGCGATTCTAGGGGTCATTTTACTGTCTTTAACCGGCCCCGGCACCTCAGCCTTGTACAACTGCATACCACCAATACCTAACAACGGTAAAATAGCGACGGCCAGTACAATGATACCCATACCACCCATCCACTGTAGTAAATGGCGATAAAACAAAATGGCTTTAGGTAAATGGTCTAATCCAGTGATGACTGTCGCCCCTGTTGTTGTAAGGGCAGAAAATGATTCAAAGAAGCTGTCAGTCCAACTAAGGTTAGGCTCAGTAGTGAAGATGAAGGGTAAAGCACCGATAGAACCCAGTACCGTCCAAAATAATACGACAATCAAAAAACCTTCACGGGTACGTAAGTCACCCTTTTGTCTGCGGTTGGGATACCAAAGTAAAAAACCGAGGAACAAACTCAAACAAAAAGCTTGTATAAATGCGGTACCACCACCGTCTTTATAGATCACAGCCACTAAAGCTGGTGGTAACATGGTGATTGAGAACAACCCCATCAATAAACCTGTGATTCTTATAATTGTTTTATATTGCATTTAGCGCGCCGCAGACCACTAGAGTTTAGAGGGAATTAACAAGTAAATGACATTTTGGCACTATCGCTTCAAGCTGTAAACTTAACTTGTAGCTCTCCTTGGGTTTGTGTCGCTAACAATTGATTAAATTGTAATTGTTGCGCCTTAGATACTTCAAATGTCACGCGGACCATTTCGGTAAATTGTTTATCTAGCACCACACCTTGGCATTGATTAATGACATATTCAACATCTGCCAACTGATTATAGTTGCAGTTGATTGTGGCCGGATACATCCGTGTTTTAAGTGTAGTTTGTAGTTGTGGTAAAGCCTGTTTTATTCCGGAAGAGTAGGCTCTAACCAGTCCACCGACACCCAATTTGGTTCCACCAAAATAGCGTACGACAACCGCACCGATTTCACCAACATCCGAACCTTGCAGGCAAGCTAGCATAGGCCGACCAGCACTGCCTGATGGCTCACCATCATCAGAAGATCCCATGTTTACTTGATCCGATGGATCACCACAAACAAAAGCATAACAATAATGACTCGCCCCAGGATAAAGCTCTTTAACGCGAGTAAGTACTAACTTCAACTGTTGTGGATTATCACAATGAAACAGAAAAGAGATAAAACGACTGCGCTTAATCTCTTCTTCAAATACCAACTCAGCCGTCGGGATCAGATATTCTTCAGTCAACTAAACCTTGCTCTCTCGTCATGTTCTCATTGCGGTCTTGATGCACAATGATGTTATCTTCAATACGAATGCCACCAAAGGGTCTAAGGTCATCAACTTGTTGCCAGTTGACCGTTGCTTTGGCCTGATTATCAAGCTTACTCAACAAGCTATCAATAATGTATAAGCCTGGTTCGATGGTAAAAACTTGGTTTGCGGCTAACGTTCTAGTACAGCGTAAAAAAGGATGTGCTTCAGGTGCTGGAATATGGGTACCACGTTCATCATGGGCAAAGCCGCCAACATCATGTACTTGTAGACCTAACATGTGCCCTAGCCCGTGTGGGAAAAATGCCCGTGTCACACCTAATTCAATTAACTGCTGTACATCACCTGATGCTAAGCCAAAGTCATTTAATACTTTTGCCAGCTTGGCGTGAGTTTCAATGTGTAAATCAGGGTATTTCACACCCGGCTTCATTAAATCAACAATCTCAAGCTGCAATTGATTCATTGCCACAATTAACTCATAAAACCGACTTTTTTCAAAAGCATACGTCCGTGATATATCCGCTGCGTATCCATGATAATTGGCACCAGCATCAATTAAAAATGAATGTCGTTGAGCTGGTACTTGGTGCTCTAATGTCATGTAATGCAATATGGCGGCGTTTTGGTTAAGCGCAATAATACTGCTGTATGGGGCTTCATTTTCAGATTGACCTATTGCCGATAAGTATTGCTGCTGTATCTCAAACTCACTTGCGCCGTTATAAAAAGCCTGTTTGGCCGCAACATGCCCTTTCACTGCTATTTGATTTGCACGTCTTAAGCATTCAAGCTCATACTGGGTTTTATCTGCGCGATGGAAATGCAGAAAATTTAATACAGCATCGGGGTTACGCGACGTAAAACCCAATACTTCAGCTACATCTAGGTGTTCACCTATATACGCCCAGCTTTTAACGTTTTTTGGCAATAATTCAGCAACGCGATCGGCTTTAGTTAGCAGTTTTATATCAAAGTGCTCAACCCAAAAGGTATTTGGTACATCGTTCACCTTGTGCCAAAAGTCTTCAGGCCGATAGTAAATTAACGTCGGCTTATCTTTACCGTTAGCAATAATCCAAGAATTTGGATTATCAAGTAGCGGCAACCAAGCTTTAAAGTGAGGATTCACTTTAAAGGGATAATCCATATCATCTAGGAACTGTCTATGTAATTGGCCAGAATGGATAACTAATCCATCAATTCCTTCTCTTTCGGTCACGAGCGCGACACGTCTATTTAACTCTGCAATGTGGTTATGATATAGGTTTGCAAGCAGATCCATGTTCAATCCTTGTGACAATAATTTTCCTTCGACAGTCTATCACAATCTTAAAAATGCACATCAAAGACAAATTATTAAACGATCGTTTAAATTGGGTGTTGTAATTTATCTCATTTCCACGCACACTGTTCTGCAACTGGTCAACAGATGACCTACATGCTGTAAAAATAAGCTTGATAACTACACGGACAATGATGTGGAAATCGCTTAAGCAATAAGGAAGCAAGCAATGATCTACCAAAGCCCTACCATTAAGGTTGAGTTACTAGAAGATAATATTGCCAAGCTGTGCTTTGATGCACCGGGCTCGGTCAACAAGTTCGATAGGGAAACTCTCGCCTCATTAGATGCTGCATTAGACAGCTTAAACCAACAATCAGATGTTAAAGCTCTTGTATTAACATCTGCCAAAAGTACATTCATTGTTGGCGCAGACATTACAGAATTCTTAGGTTTATTCCAACAAGACGACACCACACTATTAAAGTGGGTTGAAGAAGCTAGTGCGGTTTTTGACAAGCTTGAAGATCTACCGTTTCCAACTGTATCTGCAGTAAACGGTTTTGCGCTGGGCGGCGGTTGCGAAACGATCCTTGCGACTGACTTTCGTGTTGCGGATACATCAGCCAGTATCGGTTTACCAGAAACCAAATTAGGTTTAATCCCTGGTTTTGGTGGTACGGTTCGCTTACCTCGCGTGATTGGTGCTGATAATGCTTTAGAGTGGATTACAACTGGTAAGCCACAAAAACCACAAGCCGCTCTCGCAGTTGGTGCCATTGATGCCGTTGTTGCACCAGAAGCACTCGAAGCAGCAGCTATTCAAATGCTAAAAGATGCACTAGCTGAAAAACTTGATTGGCAAGCACGTCGTCAACGTAAACTATCACCACTAACACTACCAAAGCTTGAAGCTATGATGTCATTTGCAACAGCAAAAGGCATGGTATTTAAAGTGGCAGGTAAACACTACCCTGCGCCTATGATGGCTGTTGATGTCATTGAAAAAGCGGCAGCTTTACCACGTGCAGAAGCACTGAAAATTGAAAATAAAGCTTTCATCAAACTGGCTAAAACAGAAGCTGCTACCGCATTAATTGGCATTTTCTTGAATGACCAAGTTGTTAAAGGCAAAGCGAAGAAAGCAGCTAAACAGGCTAAACCCGTTAATAGCGCTGCTGTGCTTGGTGCTGGCATTATGGGTGGCGGCATTGCTTACCAAAGCGCCAGTAAAGGCACACCGATTGTCATGAAAGACATTGCCCAACCTGCTCTTGATTTAGGTTTAGGTGAAGCTGCGAAGTTGCTTGAAACACAAGTAAAGCGTGGTCGTTCAACACCAGCCAAAATGGCGAAAGTGCTGAACAACATCACACCCGCTCTCGATTATGCACCTGTAAAAGATGCTGATGTTGTTGTAGAAGCTGTTGTTGAGCATCCAAAAGTGAAAGCATCAGTGCTGGCTGAGGTTGAACAACAAGTTGCTGAAGATGCCATCATCACGTCAAACACTTCGACTATTTCAATCAACTTACTGGCGAAGAGCCTACAAAAACCTGAGCGTTTTTGTGGTATGCACTTCTTTAACCCAGTACATAAAATGCCATTGGTTGAGGTTATTCGAGGTGAAAATACATCTGAAGAAACAATTGCTTCAGTTGTGGCTTATGCAAGCAAAATGGGTAAAACGCCTATCGTTGTTAACGACTGCCCAGGTTTCTTTGTTAACCGTGTTTTATTCCCTTACTTTGCAGGTTTCAGCGGATTACTGGCTGACGGCGCAGATTTTGCCAAAGTCGATAAAATCATGGAAAAACAATTTGGCTGGCCAATGGGCCCTGCCTATCTGCTCGATGTAGTCGGTTTAGATACAGGCCATCATGCACAAGCCGTTATGGCTGAAGGCTTCCCAGACCGAATGGGTAAAAGTGGAAAAGACGCAATTGACATCATGTTTGAAAATGAGCGTTTTGGTCAGAAAAATAAAATTGGTTTTTACCAATATTCTGTCGATCGCCGCGGCAAGCCAAAGAAAGATTTAGACCCAACTAGCTACGGTTTACTGCAACAAGAGTTTGGTGACTTAAAAGACTTTGATGCCGATGAAATTATCGCACGCTGTATGATCCCAATGGTGATTGAAACGGTACGCTGCTTAGAAGAAGGCATCATTGCTTCTCCTGCTGAAGGTGACATGGGCTTGGTTTACGGTATTGGCTTCCCTCCTTTCAGAGGCGGCGTATTCCGTTTCATTGACACTATGGGTGTTGCCAACTTTGTTGCACTTGCAGATAAGTACGCTCACCTTGGTGGCTTATATCAGGTCACTGATACCATGCGCGAACTTGCTGCCAATAACGGTAGCTACTACCCAGCCTAATTAGCGGTTAAGGAATAACATCATGAAACACGCTGTAATTGTAGATTGTATTCGTACTCCAATGGGCCGTTCTAAGGCTGGAGTATTTAGAAATGTACGTGCAGAAACTTTATCTGCAGAATTGATGAAGTCACTTTTATCACGTAACCCACAACTTGATCCTAAATCCATTGAAGATGTGATTTGGGGTTGTGTGCAACAAACACTAGAGCAAGGCTTTAATATTGCACGTAACGCTGCTCTTTTAGCCGGTATACCAAAAACAGCTGGCGCAGTGACCGTTAACCGCCTATGTGGTTCATCAATGGATGCACTTCATCAAGCTGCTCGTGCGATTATGACGGGTCAAGGTGATACCTTCATCGTTGGTGGTGTTGAGCACATGGGGCACGTTCCAATGAACCACGGTGTCGACTTCCATCCAGGTCTTGCAAACAATGTCGCTAAAGCATCAGGAATGATGGGATTAACGGCTGAAATGCTCGGTAAAATGCATGGTATCACTCGTTTGCAACAAGATGAGTTTGCTGTTCGCTCTCATCAACGCGCACATGCTGCAACCGTTGAAGGTCGCTTTGCTAACGAGATCGTAGCAATTGAAGGCCATGATGAAAACGGCGTGCTAGTTAAAGTTGAACATGATGAAGTTATTCGCCCAGAAACCTCAATGGATTCCTTATCAGGTTTGCGCCCAGTATTTGACCCAGCAAATGGTACCGTAACCGCGGGCACATCTTCAGCACTATCAGACGGTGCTTCTGCCATGTTAGTTATGGAAGAAGAAAAAGCCCGTGAACTAGGTTTACCTATTCGCGCGCGCATTCGCTCAATGGCTGTTGCCGGTTGTGATGCCGCCATCATGGGCTATGGTCCTGTGCCAGCCACCCAAAAAGCACTTGCTCGTGCCGGTCTCAGCATCGACGATATGGATGTAATTGAGCTGAACGAGGCATTTGCGGCACAATCTCTACCTTGCGTAAAAGATCTTGGCTTAATGGATGTTGTTGACGAGAAGGTAAACTTGAATGGTGGTGCGATAGCACTTGGTCACCCACTAGGCTGTTCAGGTACGCGTATTTCAACCACGCTTATCAATCTAATGGAAGCGAAAGATGCTAAGTTAGGTCTAGCCACTATGTGTATCGGTTTAGGTCAAGGTATCGCGACCATATTTGAGCGTGTAGATAGCTAATCTTTGGTATTCACTTGCACAAACATTCTTAACTGAATAAATCAGAGTAATGTTTCCAATGGGCTTAATCATATGATTAGGCCCATTTTTCTATGTGCTACACTCATGTTCCACGTGAAACACTCACTTAAGACAGTTTCTTTGTGGAACATTACCTTCCGGTTTCACTTCACATTAGCCAAGACTAAACTTGGCATCCATTGAACCTAAGAGTAAAATTAAGCCAATTCAAATTATCGATAAAGTTGTATGTCTGAAAATTTTCAACAAGCAAACCACCAATTAGATGCGCTTGGTTTACGTTGTCCTGAACCTGTCATGATGATCCGTAAAGCAGTACGAAAAATGATAGAAGGTGAAACCCTACTCATCATTGCAGATGATCCTGCTACAACACGTGACATTCCTAGCTTTTGCGAATTTATGGATCATACTTTAATTTCCAGTGATACTAGTGCTACTCCCTATCGCTACTTAATTAAAAAAGGACTGTAATCATGTCAATCACGTTAACAGGCATTGCTTTCAAAAAGGCTAAACTAGGCCAAATGCTGCCAGTTGATAGTGCCGATGTGACCGTTGAGAAAGGGGTTAATAATGATATTTTTGGCCGGCCAGGAAAGCGACAAGTAACCTTGCTCTCTGCACAACAATGGCAGCAAGCCTGTAATGAGTTACAACAGCCTTTAGATTGGTTAACTCGACGCGCTAATCTATTAATTGAGGGTTATATTTTTTCAGCAAATGATGTCGGTAAATCAATTCGAATAGGTAATGATTGCATACTCGAAATCACGGGCGAAACCGACCCATGTGGAAAAATGGAACAAGCCGTTAAAGGCTTAGAGGCAGCATTATCTCCAGACTGGCGCGGAGGTGTGACAGCAAGAGTCATTAAGTCTGGCAAAATCACTTTGACAGATCAGGTTTCATTAAACGAATAGGCACTTTAACGCGAACCCAACCCAAGCCTTAAAATTACCGGCAATCTCCAATAGAAATGATCAATCATTCAAAAGCTATCCATTCTTTCACAAGCCTCTCTACGCACAAAACTAGTTTCTAACTCATACAATCAAGCTTATTCACTATTAAGGCTGGCTGTCATAAATAGAAACAGAAAAGCACTATTACTTCAAACCAATATATGAGATAAATTAGCCTGACTTCATTGGGCTGCAATGGTTTGCGTGCTCAAATTCTAATAATTACAAACTGAATGGATACTGCATGTTTTCACATAAACTCACGCCGATTTATACTGCCATCGCGTTAACATTAGGTGTCACCACCAACAGCGTTGCAGATGAAGCAACAGGCTGGCAAGTCAATGCCCCAGCACAAGCACCACTAGAGAAAGTCGACATCAATGTCTCTGAAGGTACATGGATGAATGTCAGTGTTTCGCCAGATGGTAAACACGTTGTTTTTGATTTACTCGGTGATATATATCAAATGCCAATCTCTGGCGGCGAAGCGAAAGCGCTTGCAACTGGTATCGCATGGCAAATGCAGCCTGTATATAGCCCAGATGGCAAATCAATTGCATTTACATCAGATGAAGATGGCGGCGATAATATTTGGGTAATGGATGCCGATGGTGCAAACCCACGACCAGTAACAAAAGAAACATTTAGATTATTAAACAGCCCAGCTTGGAGTCCTGACTCACAATACCTTGTTGCGCGTAAGCACTTTACCGCAAGCCGCTCACTCGGTGCCGGTGAAGTTTGGATGTATCATGTCGCTGGTGGCGAAGGTGTAAAACTAACAGAGCGCCCTAATGATCAGAAAGATCTGGGTGAACCAGCCTACTCACCAGACGGTCGGTACATTTACTTTAGCCAAGATGCAACGCCAGGAAAAACCTTCCACTACTCAAAAGACTCGGTGAAAGGCATCTACAAAATTAAACGTTATGACACCCAAACGGGTGATATTAAAGTTCTAATTCAAGGCACAGGTGGTGCAATTCGCCCAACACCTAGTCCTGATGGTAGTAAACTCGCCTACATTAAACGCGATGGTTTCCAATCAACACTATACCTACTTGATTTAAAGTCTGGCGAGCAAACCAAGTTGTATGACAAGCTTGATCGAGACATGCAAGAAACTTGGGCTATTCATGGTGTTTATCCAACAATGTCTTGGACAAATGATAATAAAGATATTGTATTTTGGGCTAACGGTAAGATTAACCGTCTAAACGTTGAAAATAAGCAAGTCAAAGACATTCCATTTAAAGTCGATACTAAGCTGGATGTGCAACCATCTGTACGCTTTACACAAAATCTAGACCAAGACGAATTTGACGTGAAAATGCTCCGTATGGCGCAAGTGTCACCTAACGGTAAGAAAGTCGTTTTTGAAGCTCTGGGTAAAATTTGGATCAGAGACATTGAAGACGGTAAGCAAAAACGTTTAACTCGTTTAAATGACAATGTAAATGAGCTTTTCCCTACTTGGTCTCGTGATGGCAAACAAATTGTGTTTACGACATGGAATGATCAAGACCAAGGCTCAGTACGCATTGTCAGTGCTCGTGGTGGTAAAAGTAAAAAGCTAACCAAAGAGCCAGGTAAATATGTAGAACCTACCTTCTCCCCAGACGGTAAAACAGTGGTTTACCGAAAAGCTAAAGGTGGCTACATAACACCACGAACTTGGTCACAAGAACCTGGCCTTTATCAAGTTGATGCAAAAGGTAAGCGTAATCAATTTATCACGGCTTCAGGGCATCAACCACAATTCGGTAGTGAAAATGACCGTGTATATTTTATGGGTTACGGTGAGTCACCAGAGTTTGCTTCAATCGATTTAAATGGTCATGAGAAACGCACTCACTATACAAGTAAACATGCTACCGAATTCAGAGTATCGCCTGATGGTGAACACTTAGCATTTGCAGAGCGCTTCCGCGTTTATGTCACACCATTTGCTAAGCATGGAGAAACGATCAATATTGGGCCTAAAGCTAACAACCTCCCTGTCACCCAATTAAGTGCACGTGCTGGTGAAAGTATTAGTTGGAATAGCAAAAGTGATTCGCTTTACTGGACGCTCGGCCCCGAGCTTTATCAAGCTGCAGTCAATACTCAATACAATGATAAAGAAGCTAAGCCAGCACCTACAGTTCATGATATTGGATTTAAACATGATGCTGATGTTCCACGTGGAACAGTAGCATTTGTCGGTGGCCAAGTAATCACAATGGAAAATGAGCAAGTTATTAATAACGGTGTCGTTATCGTTAAGGATAACAAAATCTTATCTGTTGGCGATGCGAATACTGACATTCCAAGTGACGCTAAAGTGATTGATATCAAAGGCAAGTCAATCATGCCTGGGTTATTTGATGCGCATGCTCATGGTGCACAAGGTGAAGATGAAATCATCCCACAACAAAACTGGTCTCTTTACGCTGGTCTTGCGTTAGGGGTCACATCAATACATGATCCATCTAATGATACGACAGAAATCTTTGCCGCTTCTGAGCAACAAAAAGCAGGTAACATTGTCGGCCCACGTATTTTCTCAACGGGTACAATATTGTACGGTGCGAATTTACCGGGTTATACATCCCATGTGGATTCGCTGGATGATGCCAAATTCCACCTAGAACGTTTAAAGAAAGTTGGCGCGTTTAGTGTTAAGAGTTACAACCAGCCACGCCGTAATCAGCGTCAACAAGTTATTCAAGCTGCGCGAGAGCTAGAAATGATGGTTGTACCTGAAGGCGGTAGTTTATTACAACATAACCTAACGATGATTGCAGATGGTCACACTACGATTGAGCACTCATTACCGACGGCATCTGTCTACAGTGATATCAAACAATTCTGGAGCCAAACGGAAGTCGCTTATACACCAACTTTAGTGGTGGCATATGGTGGTATTTCTGGTGAGCATTATTGGTATGATAAAACGGATGTTTGGGCTCACCCTCGCCTAAGTCAATATGTGCCAAGTGATCTACTGAATGCCCGTTCTATGCGTCGCACGACAGCACCAGATGAGCATTACAATCACTTCAATGTGGTACGTGTTGCCAATGAACTCAATGAGGTTGGCATCAAAGCCAATATTGGTGCACATGGTCAGCGTGAAGGTTTAGGCGCACACTGGGAAATGTGGATGTTCGCTCAAGGTGGAATGAGCAATATGGAAGTATTGAAAACAGCCACTATTAACCCAGCTAAAACTTTTGGCATGGATCATCAGTTAGGTTCAATTAAACCAGGAAAACTTGCTGACTTAATCGTCATTGATGGCAATCCTTTAGAGGATATTCGCAGTTCAGATAAAGTCACGTACACGATGGTAAATGGCAAGCTATACAATGCAGAAACCATGAACGAGTTGAATGGTGATAAGCGAGAACGTCAGCCATTCTTTTTCGAGACTAAGTAGCTATCACTATTAATTAAGAGTAATTGATGAATCAAAAAGGGTGTTCCACGTGGAACACCCTTTTCTATAGCTATAAACAAAGCTAATGGAGTATCACTTTCCGTAACGAAAACAGTCCGTTGTATGATCATTAACCATTCCCACCGCTTGCATAAATGCATAACAAATAGTGGGGCCTACAAAGTTAAACCCAAGCTTTTTTAACGCTTTTGACATTGCCTCTGACTCGGGTGTTTGTGCAGGTAACTCAGACATAGATGCAAAGTGATTAATTACTGGCTTACCACCAACAAACGACCATAAAAACTGACTAAAATCATTACCTTGCTCTTCAAACGCTATCTTGGCCTTTGCATTTCTAATAATCGAGTTTACTTTTAGGCGATTTCGAACAATGCCTGCATCTTGTAAAAGCTGTTCAACTTTAGCCTCATCAAAAGTGGCAATAATTTTTGCATCAAAGTTAGCAAATAAACGCTCGTAGTTTTGTTGCTTCTTCAAAATAGTAATCCATGAAAGTCCCGCCTGCTGGCCATCCAAACACAACTTTGCAAACAGTTCTTGTGAATCATACACAGGCCTCCCCCATACATGGTCATGATAATCCTGATAAATAGGGTCTGAACCACACCATTGGCAACGTTTAACGTCCATATTGCTCACTCATTATTAAAATTGCTCAGTACGGTAAAAAATAACCTACATAAGCGTGGATCTACAAGGTATAATCAACACCATTTTCTATTCAGCCTAAACCAGTAGACAAGCGGATATGACGACGAAACACGACGTAAAAACATTCCAGGGTTTTATTATGACCCTGCAAGAGTACTGGGCGCAGCAAGGTTGCGCAATCGTACAACCATTAGATATGGAAGTTGGTGCCGGTACATTTCACCCAATGACATTCTTGCGTTCATTAGGCCCAGAGCCAATGAGCAGTGCTTATGTTCAGCCTTCACGTCGTCCAACTGATGGCCGTTATGGTGACAATCCTAACCGTCTACAGCACTACTACCAATTCCAAGTGGTGCTTAAGCCATCTCCAGATAACATTCAGGAACTATACCTGGGTTCTTTGGAAGCGTTAGGTATCGATATGAACGTGCATGATGTTCGTTTTGTAGAAGATAACTGGGAATCACCAACGTTAGGCGCTTGGGGTCTCGGTTGGGAAGTATGGTTAAACGGCATGGAAGTGTCACAGTTTACTTACTTCCAGCAGGTTGGCGGATTAGAGTGTAACCCTGTCACAGGTGAAATCACCTATGGTCTAGAACGCTTAGCTATGTATATTCAAGAAGTTGACAGCGTATACGATCTTGTTTGGACTGACGGCCCTATGGGTAAAGTTATGTATGGTGACATCTTCCATCAAAACGAAGTTGAACAATCAACATATAACTTTGAACACGCCAATGTAGAGGTATTATTCAAACAATTTGAAGATTGTGAAAAGGCTTGTCAGCATCTTTTAGGCTTAGAGAAACCACTACCTTTACCTGCTTACGAGCAAGTAATGAAAGCCTCTCACGCATTCAACCTTCTCGATGCACGCCACGCCATTTCTGTTACCGAGCGCCAACGTTATATTCTCCGCGTTCGTACCATGGCAAAAGGTGTAGCTGAAGCATATTACCAAGCACGTGAAGCGCTTGGTTTCCCAATGTGTAAATAAGAGTAAGTAGAGGTATTGAAAATGAAATTTGAAAACTTACTCATTGAAGTGGGTACTGAAGAATTACCACCAAAGGTATTACGTAAATTAGCTGAGTCATTTGTCGCAAACTTTAGTGAAGAGCTAACCAAAGCTGAACTTAGCTTTGAAAAAGCCACTTGGTATGCTGCACCTCGTCGTTTAGCAATCTATATTGAACAACTTGCTGTCGCTCAGGCTGACAAAATCGTTGAAAAGCGTGGCCCAGCTGTTGCACAAGCTTTTGATGCTGAAGGTAACCCAACTAAAGCTGCTATGGGCTGGGCTCGTGGTAATGGTATTAGTGTAGAGCAAGCTGAGCGTCTGAAAACAGACAAAGGTGAGTGGCTATTACATAAGGCCAGTGTTGTTGGTGCACAAACGACTAGCCTTGTCGCAAGCATGGCGCAAAAAGCCTTAGATAAATTACCTATTCCTAAGCCAATGCGCTGGGGAGCAAACAAGACACAATTTATTCGCCCGGTACACACCATTACTATGTTACTTGGTGATGAACTAATTGATGGCGAAATTCTAGGAATTAAATCAGCGCGCACTATTCGCGGCCACCGTTTCATGGGCGTAGATACTTTTGAATTAGATCATGCAGACAATTACCTAACTGAACTTGAGCAGCAAGGTAAAGTAATAGCCGACTATCAACGCCGTAAAGCGTTAATTAAAGCTGATGCTGAAGCTGCTGCCCAAAGGATTGGTGGTGTAGCAGAGTTAGAAAATGACCTACTTGAAGAAGTCGCATCGCTCGTAGAATGGCCTGTGGTTTTAACAGCTAGCTTTGAAGATAAATTCTTAGCCGTGCCATCTGAAGCATTGGTTTACACCATGAAAGGTGACCAAAAATACTTCCCAGTATTTGATAATAACGGCAAGCTATTACCTAACTTTATTTTCGTGACCAATATTGAATCTAAAGATCCACAGCAAATTATTTCTGGTAATGAAAAAGTCGTTCGTCCTCGCCTTGCTGATGCCGAGTTCTTCTTCGATACCGACAAAAAGCACACGCTAGAGTCTCGCTTAACAAGCTTAGAAACTGTCGTGTTCCAAAAGCAACTGGGTACTATTAAAGACCGAGTTAGCCGTATTGCAGAATTGTCAGGCTATATAGCAACCGCAATTGGCGCAGATGCTGAACAAGCATCACGCGCAGGCTTACTATCAAAGTCTGATCTCATGACCAATATGGTAATGGAATTTACAGACTTACAAGGCACAATGGGCATGCACTATGCACGTCTTGATGGTGAGACGGAAGCGGTAGCGGTAGCACTTGCAGAGCAATACAAGCCTAAATTCTCAGGTGATACCGTACCAACTGCAGAGATCTCAGTCTGTGTTGCACTGGCAGAAAAACTTGATACTTTAGTGGGTATTTTTGGTATCGGCCAAGCTCCTAAAGGCGCCGCTGATCCATTTGCACTACGTCGTGCGGCAATTGGTATCTTACGTATTTGTTTAGAGAACAACTTACCACTGGATCTAGTCGACTTAATTGCTAAAGCACAGTCACTTCACGGTGATAACTTAAGTAATGAGAGTGTGGCTGAACAAGTTCTTGAGTTCTTCATGGGTCGCTTCCGTGCTTGGTACCAAGATCAAGGTGTAAGTGTTGACGTTATCTTAGCTGTATTGGCCCGTCGCCCTACTTCACCTGCTGACTTTGAAAGCCGTATTAAAGCTGTGGCGCACTTTAGAACACTAGAGCAAGCTTCTGCACTTGCAGCAGCAAATAAGCGTGTATCAAACATCCTAGCAAAGGTTGACGGTAGCATTGCCTCAAGTATCAATAATGACTTGTTAGTGGAAAATGCTGAGAAAGCACTTGCAGAGAAATTAGCAGAACTTCAACCTCAGCTTGCACCACTATTTGCTGAAGCTAATTATCAACAAGCTCTTGAGCTACTAGCAAGCCTGCGTGAAAGTGTAGATACCTTCTTTGAAGATGTGATGGTGATGGCTGATGATGAAGCTCTTAAGCATAACCGCTTAGCATTATTGAACAGCCTGCGAGAGCAATTCTTGCATGCCGCTGATATCTCACTATTGCAGTAACGATTAATAACCGTGATGTGAAATTTAAAAAGCGCCTAATGGCGCTTTTTTTATGACCGATATACAGAGTTTCAAACGACTTACAGGTTAATTAAGATAGAAACTAATTAAACTGAATAAGCTTTTCATGTAAGGTTTCAAACTGTTCGATAGATATTCCTACCTTAGCGGTTAGCGTGACTAAAGCAGCATCAGAAAGCTTATTTTCCTGCTTTAACATAGAACACTCACTGATAATATTGGCTTGCCAAATCGCAAGTGCCAACTCAGGTTGCGGCACATTGTCACTATTTGCTAATAATGCCAAATTATCTGAAAATGTCGGAGGTAGTTGCCACTCTTTCGCTAACAATGCACTTAACGTCAATGACTTTGATGTCATCACCTGACTGAACAATAATGAACGCGGTTGTTCACCTGGCTCAGCTTGATAAAATGCATCAATTAACAGCTTAAAAATGGCAATTTTCCCCACATCATGTAACAGGCCCAGCAGGAAAACTGACTCAGTATTCTCATTAGCTAACTCACTGGCAAGAAAGGCTACCTGCATGGAATGACGCCAAACTTTGGCACCAAACCGTCTAAAATAAATAGGCTTAATGTCTATCATTTCACGAGCTAAACAGCTGCTAACAAAGCGCCTTAATTGGCTTCGACCTAACTGTACTAACGCCTGTTGCAAACTAGTGATGTCTTTATCGCTGCGCCGAAAAGCCGGTGAATTACATAGTTTTAAGACCTCAACGCTCAGTAGAGGATCTTGCTCAATTAACGCAATCAAAGCATCAGTATCAATACTGTCATCAGCCAATTGTCTATCTAATTCAACAATTTTACTTGGGAGTTTTAGTGTGGATTCTGCAATTACATCGACTGCTGTTAATGCTTGCTCTATTTCGGCCATGACTTTTTTCTCTAATTTATTGGTTCCTGCCACAGTTCCATGGGGCTGCTGAGGAAACAATAAGCCATAAAATAAAGCTGATAAATCTACGTCGACTGAAGGTGAAGTACCAGTTTCATTAGATGTTAGCACGATTGAAGATGTTGCTTGGGCATGCTGCTGACGCTTTACGGCCGCGGGAGTACCTGTAAACTTTGCTTGAGGTTTAGTATCGCGAATATTGAATAGCTTTTTAAAAAGTTTTCCAACCACCAGCATGCGCCTTAGAAATGACTATTAGTAAGAGTTATTTTAGACCTAAAAACGACTGTTATTTGTCTCGGTAATCACACAAGTATAAAAAAGGCACTTTAAAAGTGCCTTTTGTCATTCGCCTAGATCAGAAGAATGTATAACAATGACTTCATCAACATTACACGTCGAGGTTTGCCACATTCAATGCATTGGTTTCAATAAAGTCACGACGTGGTTCAACTTGGTCACCCATCAGTGTTGTGAATAATTGATCTGCAGCAACTGCATCTTCAATGGTTACGCGCAACATACGACGAGTTTCTGGATCCATTGTCGTTTCCCATAGCTGCTCAGGATTCATTTCGCCCAATCCTTTGTAGCGTTGAATGTACAAGCCACGTTTAGCTTCACTCATGGTCCAATCAAGTGCTTCAACAAAGCTACTGACTTCTTTCATACGCTCACCACGCTTCACATAGCCCCCCTCTTCAACCATGCCATTGATAGCATCACCCATCTTAGCAATTTGCTGGTAATCAGCTGAGTTGAAGAAATCATAACCAAATAAATAGTTGGTATCGATACCATGCTTACGGATGGTCAGTGTTGGTGTATAAACTTGACGCTCTGGATCATGAGTTACTATCACAGAGTAAATGACACCATCACTTTCACGCTCAACTAAATCAGCAACGAACGTGTCCCCCCAAGCTTTCATAGCGGCTTCATCAGTCAGCATGTCAGCAGTAACAGCTGGATGATATAACATTCTGTCCGTAAGATTTGTTGGGTAACGTTTCTCTAAACGCTGCACAATGGCTTCTACGTCACGATACTGATGAACCAAACGCTCAAGTGGCTCACCAGACATACCTGGTGCGCCTTGGCTTGGATAGATGTGCGTGTTATCTAACGCTTGTGTTGTCAGGTACTCTGTTAATGCTGGCTCATCTTTCAGATACTGCTCTTGCTTACCTTTTTTCACTTTAAATAGCGGTGGCTGTGCAATATAAACAAAACCACGCTCAATCAGTTCAGGCATTTGACGGAAGAAGAAAGTCAACAGCAAGGTACGAATGTGCGAACCATCGACGTCAGCATCGGTCATGATGATGATGTTGTGATAACGCGTTTTTTCTGGGTCGTATTCATCACGACCAATACCACAACCAAGAGCGGTGATAAGGGTGGCAACTTCTTGCGAAGATAACATCTTGTCAAAGCGTGCTTTTTCTACGTTAAGGATTTTACCCTTAAGTGGCAAAATAGCTTGGTTCTTACGGTTTCGTCCCTGCTTAGCACTACCACCAGCAGAGTCACCCTCCACTATGTATATTTCAGAAAGACCAGGATCTTTCTCTTGGCAGTCAGCAAGTTTGCCGGGTAAACCACCTAAATCTAATGCACCTTTACGACGCGTCATTTCACGGGCTTTTCGTGCCGCTTCACGAGCACGTGCTGCATCAACAATCTTGCCAACAATCAGCTTTGCGTCCACTGGGTTTTCAAGTAAGTAGTCGTTTAACTTCTCACCCATGGTTTGTTCAACAGCGCTTTTCACTTCGCTTGAAACTAATTTATCTTTAGTTTGCGAGCTGAATTTTGGATCGGGCACTTTAACCGAAATAACAGCAGTTAGACCTTCACGCGCGTCATCACCACTAGCGTTTGTTTTACCTTTTTTATTGAAGCCTTCACGCTCCATATAATTATTAAGGTTACGAGTCAGCGCACCACGGAAGCCGGCTAAGTGAGTACCACCATCACGCTGTGGGATGTTATTGGTAAAACAGAAAATGTTTTCTTGATAACCATCATTCCACTGCATCGCCACTTCAACGGTAATGCCGTCCTCACGCTCATGCTGGAAATGAAAGATATCTTTGTTAACCGGTGTTTTATTGCGATTTAAGTAATCAACAAATGCGCTAATACCACCATCGTATTTAAAGAACTCGTTACGGTCTTCTTCGCGCTCATCGACCAAGCGAATACCCACACCAGAGTTCAAGAAAGATAACTCACGCACACGCTTAGCTAGAATGTCGAAGTGGAATAGCGTATCTGAGAAAGTTTCTTTACTCGGCCAAAAGCGAATTGCTGTTCCGGTCTTATCGGTATCGCCTACTGGTGCAATTGGTGCTTCAGGTACACCCATAGTGTAAAATTGCTCATACACTTTGCCTTCACGACGGATAGTCATTTGCAGTTTTTCCGATAGTGCATTCACTACCGATACACCTACACCGTGTAAACCGCCAGAAACTTTATATGAGTTGTCATCAAACTTACCACCAGCATGCAGTACTGTCATAATAACTTCTGCTGCTGACACGCCTTCTTCTGGGTGGACTTCAACTGGAATACCACGGCCATCATCTTGTACAGATACAGAGCCATCAGCATGAATAGTGATGGTAATTTCGTTACAGTGTCCTGCTAACGCTTCATCGATTGAGTTATCGACGACTTCGAATACCATGTGATGTAAACCGGTACCGTCATCAGTATCACCAATGTACATACCAGGTCTCTTACGTACAGCATCAAGGCCTTTTAATACCTTAATACTGGAAGAATCGTAACTATTCTCTGACATATTTCTCTCTCGTTGTTATTCAATAACCGTTATCTTGCCCTGCTCCACGTGAAACGTCCTATTGGGTGGGCTAGATAACGAATCGACTATTGCCGATGGGTCAATGGCGGTGACAAATATTTGTGCCCCTGTAGCCGTTAACTGTTTCAGCAATAGTTGCCTATGCTTTGCATCCAACTCCGACGGTAAATCGTCGACTAAATAAATACTGTGCTTATTCAGTTGTTGTTTGAGCAACATTCCCTGTGCAATACGCAGTGCACAGACTAATAATTTTAATTGTCCACGGGACAGTGCATCTTGAACGGGAAGGTTGCCCACACGTAAACGTAAATCCGCTTTATGGGGGCCGCTGCTTGTATATCCTGATGCTAAATCTCGCGGATATTGATTTTCAAGTAGCTGCAAATATTCCGTTTTGCTGTCCCATCCTCGGGTAAAAGAAACCTTGATATCAACCTGAGGTAAAAACTCTCCGATTATACCCTTTAGTAGCGCATTTAACGAGTCTACATATTGATTTCGTATATCGGTTACTTGCTCAGCATACCGCACCAACTCCTTATCCCAAAATAGAATATTGGAATAGCTAGACTGATTTCTAAGTAACTGATTTCTTTGTTTTAATATTCTGCGAGTATTCGCCCACGCTTGATGGAAAGTACTATCGCAATGAAACGCCCCCCAATCAATGAATTGCCGACGTGATTTTGGTCCTTCAAACAATAAAGAAAAGCTCTCTGGCGTGATAACTTGGATGGGTAATGTTTCGGCTAACGTGGATAAGCGCTTAATATTGTCGCCGTTAATTTTGACGTCAATATCGCCATTACGAAATCTGCGCAAACCAATTTTGCAAGGAAGTACGTCATCTTGTTTTTCAGCAAATAACGTTAAGTTATCTTGTTCGGTATTTATCACGCGTTGCGACAAGTGACTACGAAATGAACGCCCCATCCCCAAAAAGAAAATAGCCTCAAGAATACTCGTCTTGCCGCTGCCATTTTCTCCATAAATCAGGTTTAAACCATCACTTAAAGCCAATTTAGCTTCAGTGATATTGCGAAAACCGCTGATATTAAGACGGGATAAACTCATGAAACCCTAAGATACAATCAAACCGACTAAAGACAAAAAAGGCGCTTGTTACACAGTAAAAAGCACCTTTACACGAGTATGGCGTTGTTTTATAAACGCATTGGCATCACAACGTACATAGAATCTTCTTCTTTGTGATTTTCAATCAATGCGCTGGAGTTACCATCAATCAAGGTAATGCGTACATCATCACTGGCTAGATTGTTTAACACATCAAGCAAATAGCTCACATTAAAGCCAATTTCTAAGTCACCAGAGTCATATTCTACATCAATGATCTCTTCCGCTTCTTCCTGTTCAGGGTTATTAGCTGTAATTTTTAATAAGCCTGTTTCAAGCTGAATGCGTACACCGCGGAATTTCTCGTTAGATAAGATAGACGCACGAGTAAGTGCCTGCTTTAGGTGGTTACGACTCGCAATCACGACCTTATTACCACCTTTAGGTAACACACGACGGTAATCAGGGAAACGCCCATCTACTAACTTACTGGTAAATACTGCTGAGCTAGTGATTGCTCTAATCGCACTGTCACCGATAGCAATGGTAATGTCTTGGTCTTCACTATCCAGCAAGCGAGACATTTCAACCACCCCTTTACGGGGCACAATGACCTGCTTTTCAGGTAATGACTGCTCAACCATACGATGACTTAGCGCCAACCGATGGCCATCTGTAGCAATTGAACGCAACACATTGCCTTCGGTTTCAAATAATAATCCGTTGAGATAGTAGCGCACATCTTGGTTAGCCATAGAGAATTGGGTCGAGTCAATAATTGACTTAAGCACACCCTGCTTTAGGCTAAATTCAATATCAGCGCTGAATGCTTCAACATTTGGGTAATCTTCAGCAGGCAAAGTGGCTAAGGTAAAACGACTGCGGCCACAACGTAATAACCAACGGTTATCTTGCTGCTCAATTTTTAATTCTGAGTTGTCTGGTAATGATTTAACAATATCCAGCAATTTTTTAGCTGGTACCGTTGTGCGCCCAAGCTCAATATCACCATATATTGGCGCTTGCCCAACGAGTTCAACTTCTAAATCAGTACCTGTGAGCTGAAGTGAATGTTCACTAACTTCAACAAGTAAGTTGGCTAGAATAGGTAGGTTATGACGACGCTCAACCGCGCCACACACCAGTTGTAACGGTTTTAATAGGGCATCCCTATCGATTGAAAATTTCATTGAGTCCACATTCCCTGAATTAAGACGATAGTGTTCGAATTAAATTGGCGTAGTCTTCTTTTATATCATGACTCTCTTCGCGTAACTGCGCGATTTTACGACAAGCATGTAACACTGTCGTATGGTCACGACCACCAAATGCATCACCAATTTCAGGCAAGCTTTGGTTAGTGAGCTCTTTAGATAGTGCCATTGCCACTTGTCGAGGTCTAGCCACACTGCGCGAGCGGCGTTTTGATAGCATATCAGCCATTTTAATTTTGTAATATTCAGCTACGGTTTTCTGAATATTGTCTATAGTGACTAATTTTTCCTGCAGTGCCAAGAGGTCTCTTAGCGCTTCTCGAACAAAGTCAATAGTAATTGGTCGGCCAGTGAAGTTAGCATTGGCAATGACACGATTTAATGCCCCTTCCAGCTCACGTACATTTGAACGTAAACGCTTAGCAATAAAGAATGCCACTTCATCAGGGAGGTTAATGCCACTTTCTTGTGCCTTACGCATCAAAATCGCAACACGGGTTTCTAATTCAGGTGGCTCAATGGCCACTGTTAATCCCCAACCAAAACGCGATTTAAGGCGGTCTTCTACACCATCAATTTCTTTTGGGTAACGGTCAGAGGTTAAAATAATTTGGTGATTACCTTCCAACAGTGCGTTAAAGGTATGGAAAAACTCTTCTTGTGAGCGGTCTTTGTTCGCAAAGAACTGAATATCATCAATGAATAATGCATCAACACTGCGGTAATAACGCTTAAAGTCTTCAATGGCATTATTTTGTAAGGCTTTAACCATGTCTTGCACAAAACGCTCAGAATGCATGTAAACCACTTTGGCATTCGGGTTGTTGTTAATAATGCCATTGCCCACAGCATGTAATAAGTGGGTTTTACCTAAACCCGTACCGCCATATAAAAATAGTGGGTTATATGCACCACCTGGATTTTCAGCGACTTGTAATGCAGCGGCTTTACCCAGTTGGTTAGATTTACCTTCAACAAAGTTATCAAATTGATAAGTTGGATTGATATTACTGCGGTGATTGGCATCAATGACAGGCTCAGCCTTAGCATTAAACGTCGTACCTTGCGCAGCTTTGGGTTGGCCCGTGCTGGCTTTTTTAGGCATAGCGGTTACGCCCGCCTTTGCTTTCGGCGCAGACGGCCGACTACCGATATCAAAACGTAACTTTGGGGCATCGCCACCCATGTGCTCAGTAAAAAACTGATTGATGATATTGATATATTTGTCGCGGACCCAATCCAATACAAAACGATTGGGTGCATAAAGCACGAGGGTATCGCCTTCCATTTCAGCCTGTAACGGACGGATCCACATACTAAACTGTTGAGCAGGTAGCTCGTCTTGTAATCTGCCGATACATTGTTGCCAAAGTGAAACCGCCACTTATTTATCCCCAAATATCTTGTTAAAGGAGGTGTATTCTATAGCGAGACTTCAATGATCGCTATGCTTTATCGAAGAATTATCCCCAGAGCGATCATTGTATGTGGATATCTTGGATCATTAAAGATCAATTTCGATCCATTTCTCGATAATTTGATGTGCTACCCGCTTTATAAACAGATCGACTTTGATCTATAATAAGCGCCTTTGATCTAATTTAAGCCGCCAAGATCCACAAGATATAGTGTTAGTTAACAGACTTATCCACATCTTCTGGTGCTACAAACGGTAAAGTATCAAATAAAGATTGGCAGAATTTAACCACATAAGTACTTTCGTTGTTGACGCTAGCGACTAAAGTGATTACAATTCGGCCTCTTTTTTGCCCTTACCTCTGATAGTTTTATTAGAGTGCAGGATTATTAACTAACAAAGACGGATTGCCATCATGAGTAAACGTACTTTTCAACCTAGCAACCTGAAGCGCAAGCGTTCTCACGGCTTCCGCGCTCGTATGGCCACTGTAGGTGGTCGTAAGGTGCTTGCACGTCGTCGTGCAAAAGGTCGCGCACGTTTATCTGCTTAATAAGTAGTGAACTAGGTGACTAGCTATACCTTTACGCGGGAGTTAAGACTATTAACTCCCGCGCAATTTAAATCTGTATTTAACAACCCCATCAAAGCATCTTCTGCTGAAATTACTCTGCTTGCAATTCCTAACTCAGAGCAACATCCTCGGATTGGATTAACTGTAGCTAAACGTTTTGTCAAAAACGCAAGTGATCGCAACCGTATAAAAAGAGTGATAAGGACCAGTTTTCGATTACATCAACATGATCTCCCTAATCTCGATATAGTGGTGTTGGTTAGAAATGGCGTTGTAGATATGGAAAATGACCAACTACATCGATTGATAGAGAAGTTATGGCGCAAACTCAATCGCCGTTACAATGGCTAGCCATTAAGGCAGTCAGAGGCTACCAACTCTTTATCAGCCCTCTGATAGGGCAACGATGTCGTTTTCACCCAACTTGTTCTCATTATGCAATTGAGGCAATAAATACGCATGGAGCGTTAAAAGGGTGTTGGTTTGCAGCGAAACGCATATTAAAATGTAATCCTTTACATCCCGGCGGAATTGATCCCGTCCCACCCAAAAATGACAGGTGTAATAAATAGATTATGGAATCTCAACGCAATATATTGCTTATTGGTCTGCTTTTTGTCAGTTTTCTACTCTGGCAACAATGGCAATCAGATAAAGCGCCACAACCGGCTCAATCACAAGTAGCCGCACAAACGACGCCAGCAACAAATTACAGCGCAGATGTTCCTGAAGCTGATAATGTCGGTGTTCCAGTTCAGCTACCCGCTAACACTGAAATTATCACGGTTAAAACTGACACATTAGACATTAAAATCAACCCTGTGGGTGGTGATATTGTTTATGCAGCATTAGTTAAGCATAAAGTTGAAATCGACCAGAATGACCCTTTTGTTATTCTTGAACAAACCAATGACTTTACCTACATTGCTCAAAGTGGTTTGATTGGCCGCAATGGTATCGACACTGCACAAGGGCGTGCTTATTTCTCTGCACCAAGTGAGTCATTTACCTTAGCTGATGGTCAAGATAGCTTAGTTGTGCCACTGACCTTCACCGATGCAAACGGTGCTGTGTATGTTAAGAACTTTACCTTTACCCGTGGTCAATATGACGTAAAAGTAGATTACAACATCAGCAATAACACAGCAGAAGCTTTGCAATTGCAGATGTATGGTCAAATTAAACAAACTGTACGCCCATCTGAAAGCAGTATGATGATGCCAACCTATCGTGGTTCTGCATTCTCAACTCAAGATACTCGTTACGAAAAGTATGACTTCAGTGACATAGCAAAAAGCAACCTCAACCAAACTACGCTAGGTGGTTGGGCGGCAATGCTACAGCACTACTTTGTATCGGCTTGGGTACCACCTGCAAATGATTCAAACACCATTTTCTCAAGTATGAGTGCTGGTGGTTTAGCAAACATTGGTTTCCGCGGTTCAGTACATGACATCGCTCCTGGTGCACAACAAACTATTAGCTCGCACTTCTATGTAGGTCCTAAAGATCAGAAAGCGCTTTCTGCACTTTCAGAATCACTTAACCTCGTTGTAGATTACGGCTTCTTGTGGTGGTTAGCGATTCCAATTCACTGGCTATTGATGATGTTCCAATCATTTGTTGGTAACTGGGGTGCTGCAATTATCTTAATTACCCTAACTGTACGTTTCATCATGTACCCATTAACGAAGTCGCAATACACTTCTATGGCTAAGATGCGTAACTTACAGCCTAAGCTTGCTGAGCTAAAAGACCGCTATGGCGAAGATCGTCAGAAGATGGGTCAAGCAATGATGGAGCTTTATAAGAAAGAAAAAGTAAACCCTATGGGTGGTTGTTTACCTATCTTCCTACAAATGCCAATCTTCATCGCGCTTTACTGGGTATTACTAGAAAGCTATGAATTGCGTCATGCGCCATTCATGCTGTGGATTGATGACTTGTCAGTGCAAGATCCTTACTACGTGCTACCGCTACTAATGGGTGCATCTATGTGGTTCATGCAAAAGATGCAACCTATGTCGCCAACCATGGATCCTATGCAAATAAAGATGATGCAGTGGATGCCAGTGATCTTCACTGTATTCTTCCTATGGTTCCCAGCAGGTCTAGTTCTATACTGGTTAGTGGGTAACTTAGTGGCAATTATTCAGCAAAAAGTGATTTATGCTAACCTTGAGAAAAGTGGCATTAAATAGTCAATAAGCTGATTTTAGCTATAAAATAAAGGCGGCTTTTAGTCGCCTTTATCTTTATCAACAAACAGGTATTAACGTGAAGACAGACACTATCGTGGCACAAGCAACCGCACCTGGGCGTGGCGGTGTTGGTATTATTCGCGTATCTGGCGAACTGGCATCAACAGTAGCACAAGCCGTACTCGGTAAAATGCCTAAAACGCGCTATGCCGATTACTGTGATTTTAAAGATGCACAGAACCAAGTCATTGACCAAGGCATCGCCCTATTCTTTCAAGGACCCAACTCTTTTACAGGTGAAGATGTTTTAGAACTGCAAGGTCATGGCGGCCAAGTTGTTTTAGATATGTTGATCAAGCGAGTTATGGAAGTTGAAGGTGTACGTATTGCCAAGCCTGGTGAGTTCAGTGAGCAAGCTTTTATGAACGATAAGCTTGATTTAACTCAGGCTGAAGCAATTGCAGACTTAATTGATGCCACCAGTGAACAAGCAGCCAAAAGTGCTTTGCACTCACTGCAAGGTGAGTTCTCCAGTGAGGTGCACGAACTTGTTGAGCAAGTAACTAACCTGCGTTTATATGTCGAAGCCGCCATTGATTTTCCTGATGAAGAAGTCGACTTTTTATCCGATGGTAAAATTGCCAATGCCTTGTACAACATCATTGATAAACTCAGTAAAGTACAAGCCAGCGCAAAGCAAGGCGCAATTATTCGTGAAGGTATGAAAGTGGTTATTGCTGGCCGCCCGAATGCTGGCAAATCGAGTCTATTAAATGCATTAGCAGGCAAAGAGTCAGCTATTGTGACAGAAATAGCGGGTACCACTCGAGACGTGTTACGCGAGCATATTCATCTTGATGGCATGCCATTACACATCATTGACACAGCTGGTCTTCGCGATACCACAGATACAGTAGAACAAATAGGTATTGAACGTGCTTGGGATGAAATAGCAACAGCAGATAGAGTGCTATTTATGGTGGATGGTACAACAACCGATGCCATAGACCCTCACGATATTTGGCCAGACTTCATTGACCGCCTACCTAAAAACCTGGGTGTAACCGTTGTACGCAACAAAGCCGATTTAACTGGCGAAGCACTGGATCACACCACTGAACAAGGTAATGAAGTTTACCGTATTTCAGCAAAAACAAGCTTAGGTGTTGATGAGTTAAAACAACATTTAAAATCATTAATGGGTTACCAAAGTAATCTCGAAGGTGGCTTTATTGCTCGTCGACGTCATCTTGAAGCATTAGATTTAGCATCAAGCCATCTGCAGCTAGGCAAAGAGCAACTTGAAGTATTTCAAGCTGGCGAATTACTCGCAGAAGAGCTACGTATGTGCCAAATGGCACTGTCTGAAATTACCGGTAAGTTCACTTCTGATGATCTACTCGGTAAAATTTTCAGTTCATTTTGCATCGGTAAATAGCTGAAAAGTACTGTGCTAACGCTGCAAACGGTAACGCTGCAAACACTCTGCAGCGTTTTACTTTCACTCATACCAACATTCCACATAATATAATGTCTACAAAAGGTAATTGATAAACCATGACACCAGCTAATCACGTCGTGATACTCGACTTCGAAACCACAGGATTATCACCGGATAACGGCGACCGAGCTATCGAGATTGGTGCGGTAAAAATGGTTGACGGTAAAATCGTTGACTCATTTCAACAACTAATGAACCCTGGCCGTCGTGTGAACAGCTTTATTGAAAACTACACTGGTATCAGTAACCAAATGCTACTTAATGCCGACAACTGCGAAACTGTAATGGCTGATTTTGCAGATTTTATCGGTGACTTCAATCTTGTGGCTCATAACGCTAGCTTTGATAAAAAGTTTTTAGATGCTGAGTTTCAACGTATAAACCATTGTTATAATGGTAAATTTGCTTGTTCTTTATTGCTTTCAAGACGTATTCATCAAGATGCCCCAAACCATAAGCTCGGCACATTAGTGGATTATCATCAGCTGCCTACTGATGGTGTTTTTCACAGAGCTTTGGCCGATGCCACCATGACTGGCTATTTATGGCAACATCAACTTGAAACCATTGAACAACTCAGCAAAAAAGCCCCATTGAGTTTTGAGCAGATATTAACGATTACAGCCATGCCAAAAGCTAAAGTAGCCAGTTATCTCGCTAATTTATAATGATTAGAAATGGAA
This sequence comes from Shewanella maritima, assembly GCF_043643735.1. Classification (GTDB taxonomy): domain Bacteria; phylum Pseudomonadota; class Gammaproteobacteria; order Enterobacterales; family Shewanellaceae; genus Shewanella; species Shewanella maritima_A. Next base: position 85,498 of record NZ_JBHZSM010000014.1, on the reverse strand, counting down.
AGTTAACCATATAGCAAAATGCCAACCTAGAAGTTGGCATTTTTGTGGGTCATCGATTTATTAAAGCCTATATAGATCAGCAATCGGGTATCTGAAAATGGCCTCTAGAAATAATAACCGAAATTAATGTTAACCCGCTTATCCCAATCATCACTGTTTCCAGGTAAGCCTACATGGTTATTATCACCAGTAGATGCATACATATTCTTACCGATAATAAAATCAATCATAGTGTACGTCGGTCCTGCTGAAATAGCCGCGCCAGTGACATTTTGATAGCTATCATCATAATAGTTATCAGCAACATCTGGCGTCACTAAACCAAAATCGTTATAGACCTTTACACTGCCCCAATCAGTACTGAAAGTTCGAGCAAGATTAACACTGTAAGCTTGTGCTTTAGAGGCTATTTCGTATTGCCAGTTATAGGCCGCTACGGCAATTTTATTGCCATCAATGGCATCTGCCGCATCATGTTCATATTGCATGATTTGTAGTTGTAAGTTCCAATTTTGGTAACTACTATCCATATGCAAAGCGACACCGTAGCGACTCCCCGTATTACCTGTGTTGCTGTTATATATTTGTCCAACTTCCACAGAGCCGCCAAACAAGGTTTGGCCACCTTCATAACTGATTTTGTAAGTTTGTCTGAGATTAAACTGGTTAATTTCCTCATTATAATATTCAGTGCCATTGACTGTTCCAGTGTATAAGTCCGGTGAATAGCGGTCATTGTTACTGGCGGAAAACTCTCCATTTTTAAATACGGCGATTTCAGTGCCCCAAGCACCTTGTTGATACACACCTTTAACACCCAAATCATAATCATCTTCAAAACCCAAATAATAAGGCACACCAAACCAAAAACTATTTGAAATAAATCCCGGGTTACCAAACGGTTTTTGTGTCACGCCAAACTGTAGCTGCCACTGCGGATTCACATCGTAAAAACCATATCCATATCGCAATGTTTGCCAACCATCATAAAAACGATACTCAGTCGCTAGCCCCCATTGACCTAATTTGCCATCAAACTTAATAGCCGCCATATCAAAAGTGAAATCACCTAATTTGTCTTTAGAGGCTTGGTTATAATCGATATAAGCATAATTGACCCTTAAGGTACCCGACACATCAATACCATCAGGTGAGTCATCTGCAGCGTAAGCCTGCGAAACACAAAGACAAGAAAAAATAATTACAAATAAGAACAAGGTTAAAATATTCATCATGGGCTCAATTGATTTAGATAATAGGGTATCTATAGCGATTGCAGCCTTGCAGATGGTTAACATAATCAGAGCAACAGGCACTGCTGTGCAGCTATAAAAGGGCTAGATAGTGAAGTAAGCCTAAACCATAGCCGTTTTGTTAGTATTTAGTAGGATAGATGTTTAAAAAAGTGAAGTGGCGCGATTATTATTTATTCCATTTTCCCTAAAACCACCGCGAGCTTATCAACCAACAAGCGTACTTTGGATGAAAGATGCCTATTTTGTGGATATAAAGCCCAGATTCCTTCCTTAGGCTGCTGGTAAGAGGTTAATAAGGTTTGTAACTTTCCTTCTGTTATTGCTTGCTGCACATAATATCCAGGCAATTGCACCATCCCAACCCCTTTGATTGCTGCATCCAATAAACTCATACCACTACTGCACTGTAAACTTCCCTGCACTTTTATGCTGCGAGTTTTATCCGATTCAACAAAATACCAATGAGGCTGCGAACCCAACAGACAATTATGTTCCGACAGTTCAGCTAACGTATTTGGCTCACCATAGCGAGCAATATACTCAGGTGAAGCACACACATATTGCTGCCGGCTAGATAACCTTTTAGCCATCATACTTGAATCAGATAATCGCCCTAACCGAATGGCGAGATCATAACCACCTTCAACTAAATCAAGTTGCCTATTGGTTAATTCACAAATTACCTCAACCGATGGAAATTGTTGCATAAAGTCTGTCACAACAGGCATAACAAACCGCTCACCATAAGTGACAGGGGCTGTCATTCTAATCAGGCCATGAGGCGTATGTTGCAAACTAGATATTGCACGCTCAGCTTCATCAAGGCCTTCTAATACTTGCTGACAATGCCTTAAATATACCGCTCCTTCTTCGGTGAGCGATACTTTACGTGTGGTGCGATAGAGTAATTTTGTTTGTAGACGGTTTTCTAATTGGCTCACTTGACGGCTCACTTGCGCAGTTGAAATATTGAGCCGTTTACCCGCAGCAGTAAAACTGTCGGACTTTGCCACTGCCACAAATTCTATAACACCTTCCCATGGATTCATTATTACTATCTCGTAAAAGTGATTTACATATTTGGGTAATTATCATTTATATGAAAACAATTACAATCTTTTAATCTTCTACACTTAATCTGAATATTACTCCTAAAGGAATCACCACATGTCTGCACAATTTATTAAATCAAAAGCGGCTATCGCTTGGGGTCCGGGTCAACCACTAAAAGTTGAAGAAGTGGATGTGATGTACCCTAAAAAAGGGGAAGTGATGGTAAAAGTCATTGCATCAGGGGTATGCCATACCGATGCCTTTACCCTTTCAGGTGATGATCCCGAAGGTGTATTCCCAGCTATTTTAGGCCATGAAGGTGGCGGTATTGTAGAAATGGTCGGTGAAGGTGTTACCAGCGTACAAGTCGGCGATCATGTTATTCCTTTATACACTGCTGAATGTGGTGAATGTAAATTCTGTAAGTCTGGTAAAACTAACTTATGCAGTGCAGTTCGTGAAACCCAAGGAAAAGGCTTAATGCCAGATGGTACGACCCGCTTTTACAAAGAGGGTGAGCCAATTTTCCATTACATGGGCTGCTCTACCTTTTCTGAATATACTGTTTTACCTGAAATTTCACTGGCAAAAGTTAACAAATCTGCACCACTCGAAGAAGTATGTTTGCTTGGTTGCGGCGTAACAACAGGTATGGGAGCGGTGCTCAATACAGCTAAAGTGGAGCAAGGTGATACCGTTGCTATCTTTGGTTTAGGCGGCATTGGTTTATCTGCCATTATTGGTGCAACAATGGCAGGTGCATCACGCATAATTGGTGTTGATATTAATGAGTCAAAATTTGAACTCGCTAAAAAGCTTGGCGCAACAGATTGTATTAATCCCAGTGATTTTGATAAACCGATTCAAGAAGTCATTGTTGAAATGACCGACGGCGGCGTGGATTACTCATTTGAGTGTATTGGTAACGTCAATGTAATGCGCAGCGCATTAGAGTGTTGTCACAAAGGTTGGGGAGAATCTGTCATCATTGGTGTTGCTGGCGCAGGGCAAGAAATCTCAACCCGTCCATTTCAACTTGTCACTGGTCGAGTCTGGAAAGGCAGCGCATTTGGTGGCGTTAAAGGTCGTAGCGAACTACCTGGCATTGTAGAGCAATATTTAAATGGTGAGTTTGAACTTAACCAGTTCATCACTCACACAATGGGGCTAGGTGATATTAATGAAGCATTCGATCTAATGCATAAAGGCGAAAGTATCCGCAGTGTGATTCATTTCGATAAGTAACCTAAACAAGCCTTCGTTCGCTGAAGTATAAATAACTCAGCGAACAAAAGCTTTACTCTGTTTACAGCCATAACAAGGTACAGACAATGAGTTTAACCCAAATAAGCGCAGCTAAAGCATTTGGCGGCTGGCACAAACAATTTACCCACCCATCATCAAGCAATCATTGTGATATGCGCTTTGCTATATACCTACCACCACAGGCTGAAAAACAAAATGTACCTGTGCTTTATTGGTTATCAGGCTTAACTTGCACCGATGAAAACTTTATGCAGAAAGCCGGCGCACTTCGTATTGCAGCCGAGTTAGGCTTGGCAATTGTTGCACCAGACACGAGCCCGCGCGGTGATGGAGTTGCAGATGATGCTGATGGGGCTTATGACTTTGGATTAGGCGCAGGCTTTTATATCAATGCAACTCAACCCCCCTTTTCCCAGCATTATCATATGTATAATTACGTAGTTAATGAACTGCCAGAGTTAATTGAGCAGCATTTCCCGGTAACCAGTCAACGTGCAATAAGCGGCCACTCTATGGGCGGCCATGGTGCGTTATCCATTGCGTTCAAAAACTTATCGCGCTACACCAGCGTGTCTGCTTTTAGTCCAATATGTCACCCCATTGATTGCCCTTGGGGTCAAAAAGCATTTAATGGCTATTTGGGAGAAAACCAGCAAGACTGGCTAGAGTACGACAGTGTTGAGTTAATGAAAGTTGCTGAATCATCTGTACCTATGCTGGTGGATCAAGGTAGTGACGATAACTTCTTAAATCAGCAACTAAAGCCAGAAACATTAGTTGAAGCTGCAAAAATGAAGAACTTCCCACTGACATTACGCATGCAGCAGGGATATGATCATAGTTATTTCTTTATCAGTAGTTTTATTGAAGACCACTTAAGGTTTCATGCAAAGTACCTTTAGCAAATTGTTTAAATTGCGATGATAAATATATAAATAAAGCTGTTTCATGTGGAACATTTTCTAAGGCAATCGAAATAATATATAAGACCCCCCAATGTAAAAATGCAGATTAGTGTGTAAATGGCATTGGGGCTTTATATATTTAAAGGTAGAAAGGTTATTAGCTAAAACATTGTTTAGTTCCTATCTCGCTCGTATTTTTATTTAGGTTATTTGCTTTAAACGTTGCGATAAGCGCAATCAGCGAACATCCAAGCATAACCAACACCATTGGCCATAATGAATCTTTCAACATTAATGCTGTTATGCCACTAATCATCGCACCAAAGAAGAACTGCATCGCCCCCATTAACGCTGATGCAGTACCAGCACTTTTTCCAAAATGTTTTAAAAAGCTAACACTGGCATTAGACATAGTGCCGCCAGTCGCAGCCATACAAATAACAAACCCGCTAGCAGTCAGCCATAAGTTATGTGGCATGATCAAGACTGAGATAACTAAAATTAATCCGCCAATTACTTTTAATCCTAAAAATGCCAGCAATAACTGTTCTGCATCAAAACGGTTCAGCCAGAAAGTATTTAAACGATTGATAATCACCACGCCGACAACATTGGCAATAAATAAGCCTGAAAAAAGGGTTTCACTGATGCCAAACTTAACCAAATATGCAAATGGCGCATTAGTAATAAAAGTAATTATCACTGCATAAGAAAATACTTGGGCAACTAAATACCCTCTTGCGGGAGCAAATTTAAGCACACTTTTAAAACTAGCATTAGATTTAACACCAGCGGCCTTAACCTGTTTTGGCATGATAAAAAATGCACTGATTGCCACCACTATCGCCAGCACTGCTGAAGAATTGAAAATCCAATGCCAGCTAGAATTCATCATAATAAAAGTACCAATTGCAGGCGCAATTGAAGGCGCTATCATCATGATTAACATGACGAGCGAGAATAACTTAGCCGCTTCTTTGCCTTCCGCATTATCACGGATAGTAGCAGGGACAACGACAACGGCAATGCCACCACCAATAGCCTGTAAACTGCGCCAAAACCAAAATGCTTCTAAAGATTCAACTAATGCGAGCATCAAACTACACACGCCAAAAATCAATAACCCGAGTGTCATCACTGGCTGACGGCCGAGCCTATCTGATAACGGCCCACCAATTAACTGGCCAATTGCCATGCCCAAAATATACATACTAACGGTGATCGCAATCATCGAAGTATCCACATTAAAATCTGTCGCAATTATGGGAATGGCAGGCAAATAACTATCAATTGCGTAAGGGGTCATGGCATAAACTGCGGCAAGTAACAGTATTAAGCTTTTTGATATGGATTGTTGCATTAACACCTCTAAACTATCTTTCTAGAAAGATACTAGCTAGAATTTACCTTTCTAGCAAGATATATTAGCGATAACACTCAATAACAAAATGAGCTGACTTTGGCAAAACTAGAAAGTGTAGACAGTATCTTACAAACAACAAAAATAAACTGGTCTGAAGCATATGACGGTATTTCACCATCTATATTAAGGTTGGTAAGGGCTCATCATTTCATTAGATCAGATCTTGAAAACTTACTAAGCAATTATCAATTACAAGGTGCAGATTTTGGTATTTTAGCGACCCTGAGACGAAACGGAGCACCTTATTGTTTATCACCTACGGCTCTTTATCACTCCCTTTTATTCAGTTCAGGTGGGTTAACAAAAGTCATTAATCGAATGGGACAAGCTGGATTAATCGAAAGAATTGATAACCCAGATGACAAACGCAGCAAACTGGTTCAGTTAACACAAAAGGGTAAAGAACTTGTTGATGCCGTTATTATTGAGCTTCATAAAAATGAAAAGAAAAAATTGTCTGTTTTATCAAAAAATGAAATACAACAATTAGATACTCTATTAAATAAGTTACTGTCTAGTTGGAAATAACAGGCATTTATAGCGCTTTTTTAACTTTTATTTATAGCAACCTTTTATGGTAATCATAGCGAGTATAAAATGATGGATGCCAGCAAAGTGAATGTTAGCTAGCATCCATGCAACCACAATGATTTATCATTGATTATTTACTTTCAAGCTTGGCAAAGTAGCGCTTAGCTTCTGCCCTCACCTTTGGTGCAAGCAAAATAGCAGACGTCATAGTAGGAATAGCCATCAGCGCATAAGCAGCATCAATTAAGTTAACTACTTCCTGAATTGTTGCCGTTGCGGCAAACAAAATTGCTAACAAGAACACATAGCGATAGTAACGTAAGTGCTTGCGACCAAATAAAAATGCAAAGCACTGACCACCATAAAATGCTTGAGTAAAAATAGTACTAATACTAAAAAAGATGACACAAATAATCAGTAAATAGGGACCAATTCCAGGAATGGTTACATTGAATGCCTGAGCAGATAAATTCACACCTTGAGCCTCAGTACCTTGCCAGACACCCGAAATTAAGATGATCATCGCTGTTGCTGTGCACACAATCAATGTATCAATTGCAGGACCAAGCATGGCAACTAACCCTTCTTTCACTGGTTCAGATGTTTTGGCACTACCATGAGCCATCACCTCAGTACCAATACCTGCTTCATTTGAAAAAGCTGCGCGGCGAATACCAATTAACATGGTACCAAGAATACCACCACCCACTGAATTTAAAGAAAAAGCTTCAGTAATGATTAGCTTAAAGTAGCCTGGTACATTAGCAATATTGGTCGCAATCACAAAAAATGCACAACTGAGATACAGCAAAATCATCAATGGCACGACCCTAAGCGCAACTGCTGCTATACGTTTGATCCCACCTAAGATCACACTAGCAACCACGCACATCACTACCACACCTAAGCTAAGATCAATCCAAAAGGTACCCTCTGCTGAATCGATTAAACCTGGTTTAACGATCAACCACTCTCGCACGATTTGTACCAATTGATTAGCGTTAAATAACGGGAAATTACCCACTAAACCAACAACACAGAAAAACACCGCTAAAAAATGCCACTTCTTGTCTAAGCCCTGAGTAATAATGTACATCGGCCCACCTTGCACTTGGCCATTTTCATCAGTCCCACGATACATAATGGCTAAAGTACAAGTAAAAAACTTAGTGGCAATGCCAACGATTGCGCTGATCCACATCCAAAATATCGCGCCGGGGCCGCCCACCATAATAGCAACAGCCACACTGCCTATATTACCCATGCCGACTGTGCCAGCCATCGCACTGGAAAGTGCCCCTGCATGACTAATATGCCCTTTTGCTCCCTTATCAGGGTGCTTGCCAGCAACAATTTCTATTGCATGACGTAAATAACGAAACGGTACAAATCGAGAATAAAGTAGAAAAAACACACCGCCACCCACGAGTAGCAGCATATGTGGGCCCCAAGCTATGTCAGCAGCTTTTAGGGTTATTTGTTCAAGAGTCATATAAGTTACGTATTTGTTAATAATTAACTCAAGCTACTGATTAATTTATCAATGTGCAATAGCTAGGGCCTGTTGATCTTTGTTGATCAGAATTGGTTCGAATTAAAAGCAATTTAATCGAGGCGTAAGCTATCTAAACAAATTCGCTCACAACAAACTGAACTATTTGCTAAGGGCATAGGTGCTTTTAAACGAACCTTGCAGGCAGCAAAAACAATCTTGAAAAATTAACAGACCCTAGGTAGATAAACTGAAAACCAAGTAAACTAGCCATAATGACGTAAATTTAGGAAATAAAGATGACAAAAGTTGCATTGTTAGTAGGAACCACATTAGGTGGTACAGAGTATGTTGCCGACGATATGGCAACACAATTAACTGAACTAGGACATGAAGCAGCCGTTTTTATCGATCCAAAACTGGATGAAATAAGCCAGTTTTCACTGTGGATTTTAGTGTGTTCAACTCACGGTGCAGGAGATTTACCTGACAATATTCAGCCATTTTTTAAACAAATAATGCTATTTCAACCCGATCTTAGTGCCGTAAAATTTGCCACATGTGCAATCGGCGATTCGAGTTACGACACTTTCTGTGAAGGTCCAAAAAAATTGGAAAAATTATTTACACAGGCAGGATCCAAAGCTTGTGTGGATAAGATCGAAATTGACGTACAAGATACTCCAATTCCAGAAGAAACCGCTTTGTCATGGCTTTCAACATGGCAATCTCAAATATAAGATCAATTTCAATATAAAGATCGTCATTATTTTGTGATAACACGATCTTTTACCCACAAGGTTGAATTATTTATCCACATATTATGATCTAAAATGATAAATGTGTGGATAAACTATTATTTTAACCGATCATAACTTTGTACTATTCACACCTCGATCCGGTTAATGATCCACCTTGTGGATAAGTATGCGATCTATCCCCAACTTATATTGAGTTTGATCAACTAAAGATCACAAGTTGTTTATCTTATAAACCCTTGATAATAAATAATTTATAGCGTTACCCACAGGAAAAGGCGATCTTAATAGTAAGTAATAATAAAGATCTCTTTAAAAAGATCTTAAGATCTATTAGTCCACCCCCCTTAGATCAAACCCCTAAAAATGATCTTTCACCTTGTGTACAGTCAGTGGTAAAATGCTCTGCTCAAATTATCCAAGCGATCAAAATTTCATTTTTTTATTGAAGGTCATCTAATGCATTTTCACGAACGGTTTGATGTCATTGTTGTCGGCGGAGGTCATGCCGGCACAGAAGCCGCACTTGCTGCTGCGCGTATGGGATCAAAAACTTTATTGCTGACTCATAACATTGATACATTAGGGCAAATGTCTTGTAATCCAGCAATTGGCGGTATTGGCAAAGGCCATTTAGTGAAAGAAATTGATGCATTAGGCGGTGCAATGGCTATTGCCACCGATTTTGCAGGAATACAATTTAGAACCCTCAATTCCAGTAAAGGGCCAGCAGTTCGCGCAACTCGTGCACAAGCTGATCGCGCACTTTACCGTCAAAAGATCCAACAGATTTTACAAAGCCAACCTAATTTACGCATTTTTCAACAAGGTGTAGATGATCTCATTGTTGAAAATGAAAAAGTCATTGGTGTTGTTACCCAAATGGGATTAGCGTTTGAAGCACCAAGTGTCGTACTGACTGCTGGGACTTTTTTAGGTGGCCAAATCCATATAGGGTTAGAAAATTACAGTGGTGGCCGAGCTGGTGATCCGCCAGCAATTGCCTTAGCACATCGATTACGTGAATTACCTATTCGAGTAGGCCGACTTAAAACTGGTACACCACCAAGATTAGACGCCAACACGCTTGATTTTAGCCAAATGACAGAGCAAAAAGGAGATAAACCTTTGCCTGTCATGTCATTCATTGGTGAAGTTGATCAACATCCAGAACAAATTTCATGTCATATCACTCATACCAATGAGCAAACTCACGACATCATTCGTAGTGGGTTAGATCGCAGTCCAATGTATTCTGGCGTGATCGAAGGGGTTGGACCAAGATATTGCCCTTCTATTGAAGATAAAATTATGCGTTTTGCAGACAAAAATTCGCATCAAATCTTCATTGAGCCAGAGGGATTAACCACCAATGAAATTTACCCTAATGGCATTTCAACCAGCTTACCTTTTGATGTTCAGCTAAATTTAGTACGCTCAATCAAAGGTTTAGAAAACGCTGAGATCATTCGTCCTGGTTATGCTATTGAATATGACTATTTTGATCCGCGTGATTTAAAGAACTCTTTAGAAACGAAAGCTATTAGTGGCTTATTTTTTGCTGGCCAGATTAATGGCACCACAGGTTATGAAGAAGCTGGTGCACAAGGTTTATTGGCTGGAATGAATGCATCCTTGCAGGTTCAAGGTAAAGAAACATGGTGTCCTCGCCGCGATCAAGCTTATTTAGGCGTGTTAGTTGACGATCTATCGACTTTAGGCACTAAAGAACCTTATCGAATGTTCACGTCTCGTGCTGAATACCGTTTATTATTGCGTGAAGATAACGCTGATTTGCGCTTAACAGAAAAAGGCCGCGAGCTTGGTTTAGTTGATGACGATCGTTGGCAAAAGTACTGCGATAAGAAAGAATCAATTGAGCAAGAATTACAGCGATTACGTAGCCAATGGGTTCACCCTAACTCGCCTTTAGTTGATGTGTTAAATCCTGAATTAAATACGCCGATTTCAAGAGAAGCGTCATTTGAAGAGTTACTGCGCCGTCCTGAAATGGATTACCCTAAACTGATGTCATTAGAAGGCTTTGGTCCTGCTCTTGAAGATCAACGCGCGGCAGAGCAAGTGCAAATTCAAGTGAAATACTCGGGGTATATTCAACGTCAGCAAGATGAAATTGATAAAGCTATTCGTCATGAAAGCTCATTATTGCCGTTGGATCTGGATTATCAAGAAGTACCAGGTCTATCAAATGAAGTGATCGCAAAGCTGAATAATCATAAACCTGAAACTGTTGGTCAGGCGTCAAGGATTTCAGGGATCACACCGGCCGCTATTTCTATCTTGCTTGTTCACCTCAAAAAACGCGGATTGTTGAGAAAAACTGCATAAAATCTAAGTTTTTTACTTGTTAAAGTCGAAAGGGAGCCTAAAGGCTTCCTTTCATGCTTTTACCGCATCATAATACCATTCGATCCAACTTCATCTGTGAGGCACTTGTGTTATCTGAACTTCTGCGTGGCTATTTGGCTGAAATGAATATTTCTGCGACAGAGCAACAACAATCACAACTTGTCGGTTTTGTTGAAATGCTCAACAAATGGAATAAAGCTTATAACCTCACTTCAGTGCGAGATCCAAAACAAATGTTGGTTCGTCATGTGATGGATAGTTTAGCTGTGTCACCTTTTTTAGAAGGTAAACGCTTTATTGATGTAGGGACTGGACCTGGTTTACCTGGTATTCCATTAGCTATTATGAACCCAGATAAAGAGTTTGTTTTATTGGATAGTTTAGGTAAGCGTATTCGCTTTCAAAAACAGGTGAAATTTGAGCTGAAGATTGACAATATTCAATCAGTTGAAAGCCGTGTTGAAGCCTATACTCCTGAGCAAGGTTTTGATGCTGTGTTAAGTCGTGCCTTTGCATCAATCGAAGATATGTTAACTTGGTGCCATCACTTGCCTGCTCAAAATGGGCAATTTTATGCACTAAAAGGCCAATTATCTGAGCAAGAACTGGATAATATGCCTGCAGGTTTTAGTTTGCTGCAAACCATCGCTTTGCAGATACCAACATTAGATGAACAGCGTCATCTATTGAAAATAATCAAACAAGCATAGCGATAAATATTACCGGACATCAATAATTTAAAACAGGACGATATTGTGGGAAAAATTATTGCCGTAGCTAACCAGAAAGGTGGCGTAGGAAAAACAACTACATGTGTTAATTTGGCAGCATCATTGGCGGCCACTAAACGTAAAGTGTTGTTGATTGATTTAGATCCCCAAGGTAATGCCACAATGGGAAGTGGGGTCGATAAGTATGACGTTGATAATACGGCATATGAATTATTGGTAGAAGAAAAGCCATTTTCAGATGTCGTTATCAAGGATACGGTTGGTAAGTATGACCTGATCGCCGGTAACGGAGATGTGACTGCTGCTGAAATAAAATTAATGGAATTTTTTGCTCGAGAAATTCGGTTAAAAAATGCATTAGAGTCAGTCAAAAATGATTATGACTTCATTTTTATCGACTGCCCGCCTTCATTAAATATGCTAACGGTTAATGCCATGAGTGCCGCTGATTCAGTGTTAGTGCCAATGCAATGTGAGTATTATGCTCTTGAAGGATTAACGGCGTTGATCGATACCATTTCCAAGTTGAGTGCGATGGTGAATAAAGAACTGAGCATTGAAGGCATTTTACGTACTATGTATGATCCACGTAACAGGCTTTCAAATGATGTATCAGATCAATTGAAACAGCATTTTGGCGAAAAAGTGTACCGTACTGTTATCCCAAGAAATATTCGTCTTGCTGAAGCCCCTAGTTTTGGTGCACCTGCCATGTATTATGATAAAACTAGCGCAGGGGCCAAAGCCTATTTAGCCCTCGCTGGCGAAATTATTCGTCGAGCAGAGCAACAAACTGAAGCTGAGCAAGCCTAGGAACAGATAAATGTCATTAAAAAAACGTGGTTTAGGTAAAGGCTTGGATGCCTTATTAAGTAACAGCAATGCGGCTAGTAAAAAAACACAGTTAGAGCAAGCGGATGTAGTTGATCTGCGTCATGATTTAATCGAGCTCGATATAGAACTGTTGCAGCCTGGAAAATATCAACCACGTAAAGACATGTCACCAGAAGCTTTGGAAGAGCTAGCCGATTCAATCCGTTCACAAGGGGTTATTCAGCCGATTGTTGTACGTGAAGTATCTGATTCTAAATATGAAATTATCGCTGGTGAACGTCGCTGGCGTGCATCCCAGTTAGCCCGATTAGCTTCGGTACCTTGCATTGTTAAACAAGTGGCTGATGAAGCGGCTGTTGCGATAGCACTAATTGAAAATATCCAACGTGAAGATCTTAACGCAATGGAAGAAGCCATTGCGCTTCAGCGATTACAAAATGAGTTTGAATTAACTCATCAACAGGTTGCTGAAGCGGTGGGTAAGTCTCGAGTGACAGTCTCAAACTTACTTAGACTCAATAATTTGAATGACCCAGTTAAAAAATTACTTGAGCATGGTGATATCGATATGGGTCATGCGCGAGCATTGCTTGCCATTGAAGGTGATGTTCAAACTGAGCTAGCAAAAATCGTCGCTTCAAAAGAAATGACTGTTCGGGAAACTGAACGATTAGTCAATAAGACCTTAAACCCTCCTAAAACCCCTGAAAAACCCGAAAAAGATCATGAAGTCGGTCGTTTAGAGCAGCAATTAATTGAAAAATTAGGTGCCAAAGTGACAATTAATCATGGCAGTAAAGGTAAAGGTAAAATTGTAATTAATTACCAGAATCTAGCTGAATTAGACGGTATTTTAGGTAAAATTCACTAAAAACTCTACTCAACAACCGTTGATTAGTAACTTTGTGACAATTGATAAAAAATTGTTTTTACTAATTTAGAGGCAAATCACGCTGATAAACGCTGTTTTGCTATGAACAAAGTTGCAAACAAAGCGCGAGCAGGTATACTTTGCAGGCTTTTTGCTAGTTAAGTCTAAGTTAATATTTTTTAGTTAGACTACACGGCGTAAAAAAGCGTAAATGCGGAGAATTTAATTGAGCAATGTTTTAGCGCGGCGTGGCCGGTTTTCAGCCTATAAATTGGTGTGGTTACAGGCGGCGGTTGCAGGGGGAACATCAGTTTTATTCTTCGTTCTGTGGGGAGCATCGTATGGATGGGCGGCCTTAGCCGGTGGATTCATTGCGGTTCTACCCAATTTTGTATTCGCTACCCTTGCATTTGCCCACGCAGGCGCAAGTGCTTCAAAAAAAGTCGTATTAGCGTTCTTTTTTGGGGAAGCGGTAAAGTTGCTGTTAACCATCGTATTATTTGCGTTGGCGTTTGGGTTGTTAAAATTGGAATTTCTTCCCTTATTTTTCACCTATGCTCTGAGCTTAGTAGTGCCGTGGACAGCCCCTTTATACTTCAAGCAAAATTAAGTGAGATTAATCATGGCGACAACTGGTGAAGCATTAACTGCTACCGGATACATCCAGCATCACTTGACCAATGCTAAAATGTGTTCTGCCGACGGCGGAATTGCCTTTAACTATGCATGTCAAGACGCCGGGTTTTGGACTTGGCACGTTGACTCACTTTTGTTTTCAGTAGGCCTTGGGGTCTTGTTTTTGTGGTTATTCCTCAAAGCAGGGCGTAAAGCAACTACGGGTGTTCCAGGCAAATTTCAATGTTTTGTTGAAATGTGTGTGGAAGGTGTCGATAAAATTGCGAAAGATTCGTTCAATGGACGTAACGCACTTATCGCTCCGCTTGGTCTGACTATTTTCGTCTGGATTTTCCTGATGAACTTAATGGACTTGGTACCTGTTGACTTTGTACCTGAAGCCGCAAACAGATTATTAGGTGTTCCTTACCTTAAAATTGTTCCTACAACAGATTTAAACGTCACTCTGGGCTTGTCTCTTAGTGTGTTTGTGCTGATTGTATTTTACAGCATTAAGGTGAAAGGAATTGGTGGTTTCACTAAAGAAATGACCTTAAACCCATTCAATCATTGGGCATTGATTCCAGTTAACCTTGTATTGGAAACAGTCACCTTGATTGCGAAGCCTATTTCATTGGCGCTTCGTCTGTTTGGTAACCTGTATGCAGGTGAGTTGATCTTTATTCTGATTGCACTGATGCCTTGGTGGGCACAGTTCGCATTATCAGTGCCTTGGGCAATTTTCCATATTTTGGTAATTGTACTTCAGGCGTTTATCTTCATGATGCTTACGATTGTTTATCTAAGCATGGCTCATGAAGAACATTAATTTAATAAAATTAGTTATTTATCGGAGATAAAATGGAAACTGTAATTAGCTTTACAGCAATAGCTGTTGCGATCATGATTGGCTTAGCAGCGCTAGGTACTGGTATTGGCTTCGCAATCTTAGGTGGTAAGTTCTTAGAAGCTTCTGCTCGTCAACCAGAACTTGCTTCAGCATTACAAACTAAGATGTTCATCGTAGCTGGTCTACTTGATGCGATCTCAATGATTGCAGTTGGTGTTGCATTATTCTTCGTATTCGCGAACCCATTCGTAGCTCAACTAGCTGGCTAATTTAGCACCCTATAAGGAGTTGTCGTTATGAGTATTAACGCTACCCTGCTAGGCCAAGCGATATCTTTTGCGATCTTTGTGTGGTTCTGCATGAAGTTTGTATGGCCGCCGCTGATGAATGCTATCGAAGAGCGCCAGAAGAAAATTGCTGATGGTCTGGCCGATGCCGGCCGTGCTGCAAAAGATCTAGAGCTAGCTCAAGCGAAAGCAACTGAGCAGCTTAAAGAAGCAAAGGCAACTGCTAACGAAATTATTGAGCAAGCTAATAAGCGTAAAGCTCAAATCGTTGAAGAAGCAAAGGCCGAAGCTGATGCTGAGCGCGCTAAAATTATCGCTCAAGGTCAAGCAGAAATAGAAAGCGAACGTAATCGTGTTAAAGATGACTTGCGTAAGCAAGTTGCCACTCTTGCCGTAGTAGGCGCAGAGAAAATTCTTGAGCGTTCGATTGATCCAGAAGCGCACAGTGACATTGTTAATAAACTTGTTGCTGAAATTTGATAGGGGATTTGAGTTATGGCTGAATTAAGCACCATCGCTCGCCCTTACGCAAAGGCAGCTTTTGATTTTGCTGTTGAAAAAGAAGCAGTAGAAAGCTGGACAGAAATGTTAGCTTTTGCTGCATTGGTAAGTGAAAACGAATCAATGCAACCTCTGCTAAACGGCACTTTAGCGAGTGCAGAATTGGCGTCACTTTTTATTAAAGTATGCGGCGAACAAGTAAACGAACATGGTCATAACTTGATTAAGCTTATGGCTGAAAATGGTCGTTTAGCGTTACTACCTTCAGTATCGCAATTGTTTGTTGAATATCGTAATGAGTGGGCAAAAGAAGTTGAAGCGACTGTCGTTTCTGCCTCTGAGCTTAGCGCTGAACAACAGCAGCAAATTAGTGTTTCTTTAGAGAAACGTCTCGCACGCAAAGTTAAGCTGAACTGTAGCATTGACCCATCACTGATTGGTGGTGTGGTAATCAAGTCAGGCGACCTAGTCATTGATGGCTCGGTAAGCGGTAAGTTATCGCGCCTTTCTGAATCGTTACAGTCGTAATTGGGAGTTTGAGCATGCAACTGAATTCCACTGAAATCAGCGATCTGATTAAGCAGCGGATCGAGCAGTTCGACGTCGTTAGTGAAGCTCGCAACGAAGGTACTATCGTTGCAGTAAGTGACGGCATCATTCGCATTAACGGCCTTGCCGATGTAATGCAAGGTGAAATGATCGAACTGCCTGGTGGCCGTTTTGCAATCGCGTTGAACTTAGAACGTGATTCTGTCGGTGCCGTAGTAATGGGCCCTTATGCTTATCTAGCAGAAGGCGCAAAAGTAAAAACCACTGGTCGTATTCTTGAAGTACCAGTAGGTAATGGTTTATTAGGCCGCGTTGTTAATACACTTGGTGAGCCAATCGACGGTAAAGGACCAATCGATAACGATGGTTTCTCTCCTGTTGAAGTTATTGCTCCAGGTGTAATTGAACGTAAGTCTGTATCGCAACCGATTCAAACTGGTTATAAAGCCGTTGACTCTATGATCCCTATTGGTCGTGGTCAGCGTGAGCTTGTTATTGGTGACCGTCAGACTGGTAAAACAGCGATGGCTATCGATGCAATCATTAACCAGAAAGATTCTGGCATTAAGTGTGTATACGTAGCTGTTGGTCAAAAAGCATCAACAATCGCTAACGTTGTACGCAAGCTAGAAGAGCACGGTGCATTAGCTAACACTATTGTTGTTGTAGCATCAGCTTCTGAAGCTGCGGCACTACAATACTTAGCACCATACTCTGGTTGTTCAATGGGTGAATACTTCCGTGACCGCGGTGAAGATTCTTTAATCGTATATGATGATCTTTCTAAGCAAGCAGTTGCTTACCGTCAGATTTCATTGCTATTGAAGCGTCCACCAGGACGTGAAGCATACCCAGGTGATGTATTCTATCTACACTCTCGTCTACTAGAGCGTGCTTCACGCGTAAACGAAGAATATGTAGAGAAGTTCACTAACGGTGAAGTAAAAGGTAAAACCGGTTCTTTAACTGCGTTACCTATTATTGAAACCCAAGCTGGTGACGTATCAGCGTTCGTACCGACTAACGTAATTTCGATTACAGATGGTCAGATCTTCCTTGAAACTGACCTATTTAACTCAGGCTTACGTCCTGCTGTTAACCCTGGTATTTCGGTTTCTCGTGTAGGTGGTGCAGCGCAGACTAAGATCATCAAGAAACTGTCTGGTGGTATCCGTACCGCACTTGCACAGTATCGTGAGCTTGCAGCGTTCTCACAGTTTGCATCTGATTTAGATGATGCAACACGTGCTCAGCTTGAGCATGGTGAGCGAGTAACTGAATTAATGAAGCAAAAGCAATATGCTCCTATGAGCGTTGCTGCCCAGTCTGTGTCTATTTTCGCAGCTGAAAAAGGCTACCTGAAAGGTATTGCTTTAAATGAAATCGGTCGCTTTGAAGCCGCTCTGCTTGCATACATGAACAGCGAACATGCTGAGCTTATGAACAACATCAACGCTACTGGCGATTATAACGCTGATATCGAAGGTGAGTTAAAAGCGGGCATGGACAAGTTCATTGAAACCCAAACCTGGTAATAATTATCGAGGTGTCTTAAGGCACCTTCGGTCCCAGATTGGAGAGTAGAGATGGCCGGCGCAAAAGAGATTAAAACCAAGATCGCGAGTGTTAAAAACACTCAGAAGATCACTTCCGCTATGGAAATGGTAGCTGCGAGTAAAATGCGTAAAGCACAAGATCGCATGGAAGCTAGCCGTCCATATGCAGAAAATATGCGTAAGGTGATCGGTCACGTCGCGCAAGGTACTCTTGAATTTAAACATCCTTATTTGGAAGTTCGAGATGCTAAGCGGGTTGGTTACATTGTTGTGGCAACCGACCGTGGCCTTTGTGGTGGTTTGAACATCAACCTATTTAAAAAGGTTGTTTCAGACATGAAAACTTGGAAAGACCAAGGTACTGAAGTGGAGTTTTGTCCTATCGGTGCTCGTTCTGTTCAATTTTTCAAAAGCTTTGGTGGTGAAATATCTGCCCATGCCTCTGGTTTAGGTGATGAGCCTAAACTTGCTGACCTCATTGGTACAGTAAGAGTTATGTTGCAAGCTTACAACGAAGGTAAATTGGATCGTCTATTCATCGTATACAACAGATTTGTGAATACGATGACTCAGACTCCTGTGATCGAGCAGCTGCTACCTTTGCCTAAATCGGAAGAAGAAGTAGCTCAATATCCTTGGGATTACATTTACGAGCCAGATCCAAAAGCAATTTTGGAAACATTACTGACTCGTTATGTTGAGTCTCAAGTTTATCAAGGCGTTGTTGAAAATGTTGCATCTGAGCAAGCTGCCCGTATGGTAGCGATGAAAGCAGCAACAGATAACGCTGGCGAACTGATCGACGATTTGCAATTAGTCTATAACAAAGCCCGTCAGGCTGCGATTACGCAAGAACTGTCGGAAATTGTTTCAGGCGCTGCAGCGGTTTAGGTTAGGTAACGAATTCAAGTTTAGAGGATTAATCATGAGCACAGGTACTGTTGTCCAAGTAATTGGCGCGGTTGTGGACGTAGAGTTTCCACAAGATTCTGTACCTCAGGTATATGACGCTCTGAAGATCACAGGTGAAGGCGCCTGTAATGGCTTGGTGCTGGAAGTTCAGCAACAGCTAGGTGGTGGTGTTGTACGTACCATCGCTATGGGTTCTTCTGATGGTCTGCGTCGTGGTCTAGAGGTTGCAAACTCAGGTTCACCTATTTCAGTTCCGGTTGGGGTTAAGACCCTTGGCCGTATCATGAACGTATTAGGTCAACCTATCGATGAAGCTGGCGAAATTGGTGAAGAAGAGCGTTATGAAATTCACCGTGAAGCTCCTTCATACGAAGATCAGTCAAGCACGACAGAGCTTTTAGAGACAGGTATCAAGGTTATCGACCTTGTATGTCCTTTCGCTAAAGGTGGTAAAGTTGGTCTATTCGGTGGTGCTGGTGTTGGTAAAACAGTTAACATGATGGAACTGATTAACAACATCGCTAAAGCTCACTCGGGTCTTTCTGTTTTCGCTGGTGTAGGTGAGCGTACTCGTGAGGGTAACGACTTCTACTACGAGATGGAAGATTCAGGCGTACTTGATAAAGTAGCCATGGTATATGGTCAGATGAACGAACCTCCAGGAAACCGTTTACGCGTAGCGTTAACTGGTTTGACTATGGCAGAGAAGTTCCGTGACGAAGGTCGTGACGTACTATTGTTCGTTGACAACATCTATCGTTACACGCTAGCGGGTACTGAAGTATCAGCACTGCTAGGTCGTATGCCATCTGCAGTAGGTTACCAGCCTACACTAGCTGAAGAAATGGGTGTCCTACAGGAACGTATTACTTCAACTAAGTCTGGTTCTATTACATCTGTACAAGCGGTATATGTACCTGCGGATGATTTAACGGATCCGTCACCAGCAACAACCTTCGCTCACTTAGATGCGACAGTTGTACTTTCACGTAATATTGCATCGCTAGGTATTTACCCAGCGGTTGACCCACTGGATTCAACTTCTCGTCAGTTGGATCCACAAGTAGTTGGTCAAGAGCATTATGACGTTGCAAGTGGTGTACAAACTGTATTACAGCGTTATAAAGAGCTGAAAGATATCATTGCTATCTTGGGTATGGATGAATTATCTGATGAAGATAAAACAACTGTATTCCGCGCACGTAAGATTGAGAAATACTTATCTCAACCTTTCTTCGTAGCAGAGGTATTCACTGGTTCTCCAGGTAAGTACGTATCTCTTAAAGACACCATCCGTGGCTTCAAGGGTATCTTGGACGGTGAATTCGATCACCTACCAGAGCAAGCGTTCTACATGGTTGGTTCTATCGACGAAGCTGTCGAGAAAGCTAACAAAAAGAAATAACTAGGCCGTAAAGCTTAGTTCTTTAAGGAGAACTCGATGGCAGCTATGACAGTCAATCTTGATATTGTTAGTGCAGAAAACAGCATGTTCCACGGCGAAGTTAGCTTCTTTGAAGTGAGCGGCGTTGAAGGTGAGTTAGGTATTATGCCTAACCATGCTCCTTTGCTAACAAAAATCAAACCTGGCATGGCGCGCATGATCATGCAAGACGGTAGTGAAGATGTGATGTACCTTTCAGGTGGAATCCTGGAAGTACAACCTGCATCTATCTCTGTTCTTGCTGATGTTGCAATGCGTGCTGATGATATTGATGAAGATGCTGCGCTAGAAGCTAAGCGTCTTGCAGAAGAAAATATTGCTTCTGCAGGTGCTGACTTTAATTATGAAGCGGCAACAATCGAATTAGCCAAGTCTTTGGCTCAATTACGTGTTGTTGAAACCATCAAAAAGAACATCACCAGATAATTTGATTATTTGCTGAATACTAGGCGATGCTTGCAAAAGCATCGCCTTTTTTATTGCTTGTTTTCTAGTTAATTACAGACATCTTTTTTGCTTTATAGCATGATTTTTTCATTTCCTACCTAATTCCGTTAAACTACACACTTTGATAATCGTGTTGTTTAAAAGGAAAAACCATGTCGATAAATGTTGTGATCTTAGCCGCAGGCAAAGGAACGCGCATGCGTTCAGATCTCCCTAAAGTCCTTCATCCTATTGCTCACAAATGCATGGTTCAGCACGTGATTGATACCGCTAACTCGCTTGGCTCACAAACTATACAACTTGTGTACGGTTATGGTGCAGACAAGCTTCAAACAGCGTTAGCTGAACAGCCACTAAACTGGGTATTACAATCAGAACAACTCGGCACAGGACATGCAGTGGCTCAAGCTAGCCCTCATATTGATGACGACGATACTGTACTCATTCTTTACGGTGATGTGCCACTCATTCAGCAATCCACGTTAAATAAATTACTTAATGCCCGTAGTGACAATGGTTTAGCTATTTTGACGGTGAATCTAGCAAACCCAACAGGTTATGGTCGTATTGTCAGAGAATCTGGCAAAGTTGTCGGTATAGTTGAACAAAAAGATGCCAATACTGAGCAGCTACTTATCAATGAGGTTAATACGGGAATAATGGCAGTACCTGGTAAGCAACTAAAACACTGGCTTGCTAGATTATCTAATAACAATGCCCAAGGTGAATATTACCTAACGGATATTATTGCTATGGCCAATGCTGATGGTGTTGATATTACGACGGCGCAACCTGATAGTGCTGTCGAGGTTGAGGGAGCCAATAACCGTGTACAACTGGCGCAACTAGAGCGCGCATATCAACGTCGTGAAGCCGAAAAATTAATGATAAATGGTGCAAACCTTCGTGATCCAACACGTATTGATATACGGGGTGAGGTTAGCGTAGGTATGGATGTCATGATTGATGTTAATGTGGTTCTCGAGGGGAAAGTGACACTTGGCAACAATGTGTCAATAGGTGCAGGCGCCATCATCATAAACTCAGAGATTGCTGACGGTGCAACCATCAAACCCTATACTATTATCGAAAATGCCAAAGTTGGCCCGGCAAGTAGCGCTGGACCTTTTGCACGTATGCGACCGGGTGCTGAGCTGGTGGAAGATAGCCATATTGGTAATTTTGTTGAAATGAAAAAAGCCCGTTTAGGCAAAGGCTCTAAAGCAGGTCACCTTGCTTATCTAGGCGACGCTGAAGTTGGTGCGGGTGTTAACATTGGTTGCGGAACAATTACGTGTAACTATGATGGTGCTAACAAACATTTAACCAAAATTGAAGATGATGTTTTTGTTGGGAGTGACACTCAATTAGTTGCACCAGTAACGATAGGTAAAGGGGCTACATTAGCTGCTGGTTCTACTATTACCAAGGACGTATTGGCCGGCGAGTTAGTGATTACCCGCGTTAAACAACGCCATATACAAGGTTGGAAAAGACCGATTAAACAATCTAAATAGTCTGATTTTAAAATAAAAAAGCGGCAAAAATTTACAGTTTTGCCGCTTTTTGTTTACCCCTTGTCTACAAAGGTAAATTTTAGATAAATCACTTTTAATGATAATCATTCTCAAATAGTATTAGCCGCAATATTTATAAGAGAGTGGTTTGAGATGAAACTATCAACAAAGATATCTTGTTTATCAGTCGCGATTGCTAGCAGTATTGCCTCAATGGCAACCTATGCTGAACAACCCGTTATCGAAGCGCCAGATACAACTAATATTGAGCGAATTGAAGTAACAGGTCGTAGCTTTAACGACTATAAAATTGGTTCATCATCAGGTGCTATGCGTGGTGATATTGATCTAATGGATACGCCACAATCTGTTACGGTCATTCCAGACTTTGTTACCGATGAACAGTTAGCGACTAACTTATCTGAAGTATTAGTTAATGATTCAAGCGTGACAGGTGGTAGCGAAAAATGGAATCGCCAAGTATTTAATATTCGTGGTTATGAATTATCGTCTGGTTCAGGCTATCTCATTAACGGCCACCAGCAGTGGTCTCACTATGTACAGCCTATCGAAACCTTACAGCAAGTTGAAGTATTAAAAGGCCCTTCAAGCATGTTGTATGGTCAGTCAGGTCCTGGTGGCTTAATTAACATGGTGACTAAAAAGCCTACATACGAGTCGCTATTCGAATTTGGCTTTGATACAGATGAAAATGGTTCTACTCGTTATCAAATTGATGCGGGAGGCGCATTAAATGAGTCAGAAAGTATCCGTTACCGTACAGTGTTAGTTAAGCAAGACACGCAATATTGGCGTGAGTATCAAGATGGTAGTAACCAAGAGCGTGACCGCTGGTTAGGGTATTTAAATCTTGAGTTTGATATAACAGATGATTTGTTACTGTCAGTTAAATATGACCACACAGAAGACAAAACCGGTATTGATAGTGGTGGCTGGTTAGACAGCGATGGCGAGTTAATTGGTGGCAAAGATATCATCTGGGATCAACACTGGGCCTTTACTGATAACACTATCTCTAATTTTGGCGCAGATTTAACATATTACATATCTAATGATTGGAAGGTGAAAGCCGGTTTTAACGATCAACAGTTTAATCGTCAGCGACTCGATTCATCACCTACCTATAATGCCAATGTGATTGAAGATGGCACTTATACCATTAATCCCTTTGATCGATATGACGATTGGCAGCATAAAACGGCCTATGTTGACTTCACCGGTGAATTCACTACGGGTAGTGTTAGCCATCAAATGTTGATTGGTGCCAATATGCTGGATTACTACTACGGCCAATTGCGGGTAAAAGGTGACTCAATTGAAGTCACTCCGGGGGTGCCAGTTGATAGACCTGATATTGATTACAGAGATGATGATGCAAAGTCTGAGTCTGAATACAAGCATTATGGCTTTTATATCCAAGACTTAGTGACAATTAACGACCAATGGCAAGCGCTTGCTGGTGTGCGTTATGACGAGCAGAAAAAAGATGAAGCTGGTGGTAACAGTTATGCTGTGTCGCCAAAGTTTGGTGTGATTTATTCACCTACAGACTACGGTAGTATTTACGTCAACTACTCTAAAAGTTTCACACCACAAGGCATTGTCAATGATGATGATGACATCAATAACGGTATGAACCTTGACCCTGAATATGGCACTCAGTACGAAATTGGTACTAAGTGGGAGCTACTTAATGGCAGTTTGCTGTTAACCGGTGCAATATTCGATATTACTGTTGATAATGTCACGGTTACCGAAACGATTGAAGATGGTCAAACTATCACTACTCAATCCGGTGAACAACGTCATAAAGGTTTTGAAATGGGTGCTCAAGGTCAGCTAAGTGACAAGTGGTTCATGACAGGTTCTATGATGTACTTGAATGCAGAGTATATTCGTCCAGAAGAAGATGCCTTAAACGGTAAAACACCTATTGATGCACCTGAATGGTCTGCCAACATATGGACCCGTTATGAGATGACCGAAGATCTTGCATTTAACTTTGGTGCTATTTATGTAGGCGAGCGCTTTGCCAGTACTGACAACACTATTACCAAAGACAGTTATGTACGTTTTGATATAGGTGCTGCTTATCAAATGGATATCATGGGCAGTGATGTCAGTGTAAGAATGAACATTAAGAACTTATTTGATGTTGATTACCTAGAAGGTGGTGACTACAACGATGTATCGATTGGTGATGGTCGTCATTTCAGCCTAGCACTTCAAGCTAAGTTTTAATCCGTAAAATTTTTCATTAAGGCAGCCACTAGGCTGCCTTTTTATTTAAACAAATCGCAACACATCAATTCATAAAAGCTGCATAAATTTAGAATATTACCGTTCAATCATTAGACATCTGTTTGTGCTCAACAAATTGCTTTTAAGTTTCGTTTATATATAATTACCTTTCGAAACGAAACTTAATTAAGGTTTTATGAATAAACGTAACACTCAACAGCGCCGACATAGCATTATTAGTCTGATTAATCAGCAGGGTGAAGTCAGTGTTGATGATTTATCATTTCGTTTCGAAACTTCTGAAGTCACGATTCGAAAGGATCTGGCAACGCTTGAAAAAGCAGGGTTATTGTTACGTCGATATGGCGGTGCTGTGGCTATGCCAGAAGAGGTAACCCTGCAATTTAGTGCCAAGATTGCGCCTAACAAATTATCCATTGCCAAAGCGGCTGCTCAACTGATTAAAGATCATAATCGCATCATTATTGATAGCGGCAGCACAACGGCTGGGCTTATTGCCCAATTAAATCAAAAATGTGGTTTGCTGGTGATGACAAACTCTCTATCGTTAGCCAATTCGATTAATGAACTCGAGAATGAACCGACTTTATTGATGACCGGTGGAACATGGGATCCTCATTCGGAGTCATTTCAGGGGCAAATCGCTGAGCAAGTACTACGCTCATATAACTTTGACCAATTATTTATTGGTGCAGATGGCGTTGACTTTACTCGTGGTACAACCACATTTAATGAATTAACCGGTTTAAGTAAGGTGATGGCTGAAGTATCAAGGGAAGTCATTGTTATGCTTGAATCAGCAAAGTTTGGACGACGTATTCCAAATTTAGAGCTGCCGTGGAATAACATCAGTGTATTAGTCACAGATGATAATTTATCTCGCTCAGCCATTGAAAACATTGAACAGCACGGCGTAAAAGTGATACTCGCGCCTTATATTGCTTAAACTTTTTTATAAAAATACATTTATTTTAGGTAGTGGCTATGTGTGGAATTGTTGGCGCTGTAGCGCAAAGAGATGTTGCAGAGATCTTAGTCGAAGGACTAAAGCGTTTAGAATATCGTGGTTATGATAGCGCAGGTGTAGCTGTGCTGAACAATGGCGAGCTGAGCCGTACACGCCGTTTAGGTAAGGTGCAGGAATTATCAAGTGCATTAGAGCAAGCACCGTTGATTGGTGGTACAGGTATTGCTCACACTCGCTGGGCAACACATGGTGAACCTAGTGAGCGCAATGCACACCCGCATCAGTCTCAAGGTGATATTGCGGTTGTACATAACGGTATTATTGAAAATCACAATAAATTACGTGACATGCTAAAAGCACAAGGCTACGTATTTGAGTCTGACACAGACACTGAGGTGATTTGTCACCTTGTTCACCATGAGCTGAAAACACATGATAGTTTATTAGCCTCAGTTCAAGCTGCCGTTGAGCAATTAGAAGGTGCTTACGGTACAGTGGTGATAGACCGTCGCGATAGCGAACGTATGATTGTCGCTCGTAGTGGTAGCCCATTAGTAATCGGCTTTGGTTTAGGTGAAAACTTTGTTGCTTCTGATCAGCTAGCATTATTACCCGTAACACGTTCATTTGCCTTTCTAGAAGAAGGTGATGTGGCTGAAGTCACTCGCCGGAACGTTAATATTTTTGATGTAGATGGTAATGCCGTTGAGCGTGAGGTAAAAGAGTCTGAAGTGACTCATGATGCGGGTGATAAAGGTGAATACCGTCACTACATGCTCAAAGAAATTTATGAGCAACCAACAGCCATTACCAGCACATTAAATGGCCGAGTTGAGGCTGGTAAAGTACTAGATAGCGCCTTTGGAGAAAACGCCGCTGAATTCTTAAAAGACATTAAACACGTACAGATTATTGCCTGTGGTACCAGTTATCATGCTGGTATGGCAGCACGCTACTGGTTAGAAGACTGGGCGGGTGTATCGTGTAATGTTGAGATTGCATCAGAGTTCCGTTACCGCAAATCACACTTGTTCCCTAACAGCTTATTAGTGACGATTTCTCAATCAGGTGAAACCGCAGATACCTTAGCGGCGCTGCGTCTAGCCAAAGAAATGGGTTACAAAGCGACGCTGACTATTTGTAACTCACCAGGTTCATCGCTAGTACGCGAGTCTGATATGGCGTATATGATGAAAGCGGGTGCAGAGATTGGTGTTGCGTCAACTAAAGCCTTTACTGTTCAGCTTGCAGGCTTGTTAATGCTCACAACTGCCATTGGTCGTCACAATGGCATGAGCTGTGACATGGAATCTGCGATTACCCAAAGCCTGCAGTCTATGCCAGCGAAAGTTGAGCAAGCATTAGGTCTAGATGACGCCATTGCAGAACTTGCAGAAGACTTTGCTGATAAGCATCACGCATTATTCTTAGGCCGCGGCGATCAATATCCAATCGCGATGGAAGGGGCACTTAAGCTCAAAGAAATTTCGTATATTCATGCTGAAGCTTATGCATCTGGTGAGCTAAAACACGGCCCATTGGCACTGATTGATGCCGATATGCCCGTGATTGTGGTTGCGCCAAATAACGAGTTACTTGAAAAGCTGAAGTCAAACGTTGAAGAAGTGCGTGCTCGTGGCGGCTTGATGTATGTATTTGCTGATAAAGACGCAGAGTTTGAGTCAGACGATACTATGAAGGTTATCCCAGTACCGCATTGTGATGAGTTCATGGCGCCATTGATTTATACCATTCCACTACAATTATTGTCATACCATGTGGCATTGATTAAAGGGACGGATGTGGACCAACCACGCAATCTAGCCAAAAGCGTAACGGTTGAGTAAGCGCTTGATTTAATTATAATTTAGCTTGATAAAAGCCGCTTAATGGATTCATTAAGCGGCTTTTTTGGAAAGAATATATAATACCGATCGTAATAAATAACTGTTCACCCTAGCTTGTGAAAATACTCGATATCGGCGTTAGATTTTTTGACTGTAGAATAACTACTTATAAAAAAATCCGCCTTGTTCTCAAGCATTTTTTCTACGCTATTTCTGATCACTTACTTATCGTGATTGGTATAAGCTTTTAGATGCTAAGGTTAAAAACCAAACTTACCGTTAGGGTTTTGCCATTCGCTTGGTGCTGGAATGGTTTCAATCGTATCCCAGTGTTCAACAATTTTGCCGTTCCTTAGGCGAAACAGATCATAAAATGCAACGTGTTGGTTCATAAAGGTACCTTCATTAATTGATAATACAAAGTTACCTTGACCCAATATTGCGTGATTTTTACTGACTACCATAGGCATATCTGCAGCTGCTAACTCGCCTAATGCTTTGCCTAAACCGCTAAGCCCATCTGTAATAGCAGGATTGTGTTGGATATAATCGCTGTCTTCACTATCAATAAATTGGCCAATTTTACTCATATCGCCATTCATTAAAATTGTTTCAACAAAATCGGTAACAATAGCTTTATTCGCGTCGGTTTTATCTAAATCTGTAACTTCAGTTGCACCATCAAGTTGGCTTCTGCCGCTTGGATTTAATGGGGCGATGGCTTGCAAATTATCCCAGTGTTCGACAATTTTACCATCTTCAAAACGAAACACATCAAAACCGACTTTGGGGCCAAAAAAGTTATATTCAGTGTGTGTAACAGTGTAATCACCATCTTGAAATGCTCTTGTTACTCGAGCTTTAGCGCTACCTTCAGGTAATTGGTGTAATACCGCACCAAATCCAGCAAGCCCATCTGCTACGGCTAAATTATGTTGGGTGTAATTCTCAGGGTTGATATAGGCTATGGCCGTTTTATCGCCCGTTTCGATGCTTGAAATAACCGCTACGGCTTTTTGTAAGTTAGTCATTGATTGTGTTGGATCAGACATAGTGGTTTCCTCACTGGTAGATGAACATGCCATTAGGCTTAATAAACTCGCTGTGATAAGAATGTGCTTGAGTCGGTTGGATGTTGTCATTGTCTTGCCCTCTGTTTGCGTGGCAACAATATTAGGGCTTACACAATTGTGTTGGCAGAGTGTATTTAAGAGTAAAAATGGTACATATCGAACTTTAGCTACATTTTAAATACTCATTACACTTGCTTTAGAAACTGGCTTGGTGTGGTGTTTGTCTGATTTTTAAAGTACTTAACAAAGTTGCTGGCATCATCAAACCCAAAATCATAGGCAATTTGTTGTGAAGGTTTTTGGCTTATTACCATATGGCGTTTGATTTCTATTACGGTAAAAGCATCAATCATTTGTTTTGCTGTTAAGCCAGTAGCCAATTTACATATATGGTTGAGGGTTTTATAGGTGATATTGAGTTGGTTGGAATACCAGCTAGCATCGCGAGTGTGCCGAAAGTTTTGCTGCATTAATTGATAAAACTGTGCCAGCTTTATGCTGTGAGCTTGCGAAATTTTGTCGTGTTTAGCCTCGGGACGGACGCGATGTAAAATTAATGCCAGTGCCGAAAATAAATACATGATCACCAATGAGTCGGGTTGTGAGTGAGTTATTTCTAATTGGATTTGCTTGATTAATATATTGGCTCGCTGGAAAGTGGCGTTGTCTAATTCAAACTGAGGTGAATGCTGTTGATTAAGGTGTGTAGGAGTGTATTTAGGTAGGCGCATATTCGCATGCACTTGATCTAAAAAAGCCTGAGTAAAAATAAGCACTTTGCCTTGGGGGTTAGATGAAAAATCAAAGGCATGAACTTGATCGCGTTGTACTATCAAGATTGAACCCGGTTTAAATGGGTAGCGATTAAAATCAATCATATGCACACCGTGACCTTGCTCAATATATATGAGCATGAAAAAGGTCACTTTATGGGGCTTTTGTGGATTATGGTCAATGTGATTTCTTTGGCTTCTTTGGTTTATTGAGGCTAAATCGATGATTTCTAACTCTTCATCATCAGACTGTTGATGATTAAAACCTATGCTGGGTATGTTCACTTGACGCTCCTGCAGTACAATCATAAAAAAGTGTAGTGGACGACGCCAATAACACGCAAGTGATATACCTGTTTTAACGTTTTTTTATGGGGTATAAAACTCACTTAAGTAATATGTTTAGACTATCACTCTGATTTAGCTAATCTGGTTTAGTTAATTGGTTAATGCCGCCGAGACTCCCCTCCTGATTTATGCTTGGCGTATTTATCACTTATGAATGTTGTATTGCTTTTCAATCATCAGAGGAAACTCAGTATTAAGCCAGTTAGCTTTACCCTCTACTTTGCTGTCTCATTTGCCCACTTGCCGTTGAATTTACATTCACATACATAATTATTTACCTTAAAAAATAGCCTGTGATATATCTAGTATTGAACATTTTGCAATCAAACCCTATTTACATAATAGAAAGCTAAACAACATAATGAATATACTAAGAATAACTGCTTTTATGCTCAGTCTGTTTTGGTTGCCTGTCAACTTGGTTTGGGCTCAATCCACAGCTATAGGTGATCATATTGAAGTGGCGCTGGTAGCTGAGCATCAACAGCTATCGCCAGAAAAAACTAATTGGATAGGTGTATTACTCTCGCCAGAAGAGCACTGGCACACGTACTGGCAAAACCCGGGTGATTCAGGAGAAGCTCCAAGTGTGGATTGGAGTGCATCGGCCAATTTAACCTTTGGCGACATTCTCTGGCCAATACCGCAACAGATCCCCGTCGCACACTTAGTTAATTATGGTTATGAAGGCCAAGTGCTGTTAATGGTGCCCGTTGAGTTTGCTCACTCTCAGGCTGCTGATAAACAAGTAGAGATAAATGTTTCGCTGTCATGGCTAGTGTGTAAAGAGGACTGTATTCCCGGTTGGGCAGATTTAAGTATTACCTTGCCAGTAGTACAGGCGAAGCAATTATCAGCCCATGCCTCCTTGTTTGCGCAAACACGTGAGCAATTGCCAAATGAAACGCAGTTAACGGCAAAATTTGAAGTCACCGAGCAACACCTCACTTTGTCATACCAACCTCCTTATCAATCAGAGTGGCAGCTGTTGCCTTTGCGCTCCGATATTGTGCAGCATAATGAAAAACAAACCGTTATTAATGAAGGGAACGTCAATCATCAAGTGATTGGCTTGTCAGATTACTTTACTGCTGACGCGGATGAATTAGCATTTTTGATGACCGATGGTCAGTCAGGTTATTACATCACCGCGAGTTTAAATGACACCCAAATTGAAACCAGTCATACGCTGTTGATGTTGTTATTAATGGCATTTATCGGCGGTTTAGTATTAAACATCATGCCTTGTGTTTTACCTGTATTGTCATTTAAAGCAATGTCATTAGGTCATGCACAGATGAGTCTCAGCCAAAAACTTGGTTATGGCTTAGGTGTTTTGGTTTGTTTTAATGTATTTGCCAGTGTGATTATTGCATTAAAGGCCAGTGGAGAAGCCGTTGGCTGGGGTTTCCACATGCAGGAACCCGCTGTTATTGCCTTTTTAGCCTATTTGTTTGTGTTTATTGCGCTTATCTTAATGGATGTTGCGCCATCAGGTGCCAGGCTAGCTGGCTTAGGGCAATCGCTAATTGCGGGTAATGGCTTTGGGAGTCAGTTCTTTACTGGCGTGTTGGCTGTTGTGGTTGCTTCACCTTGCACCGCACCGTTTATGGCTGCCGCCTTGGGTGTTGCACTTGTGAGCCCACCATTAACGACCTATTTAATTTTCACAGCGTTGGCAATGGGTTTTGCTTTGCCACTAACGCTGCTTTTTGTATCAAATCGCTTTGCCAAATTGCTGCCTAAGCCCGGGGCATGGATGGACACTTTTAAGCAGTTATTAGTGTTCCCCATGTTGGCCACTGTGGTTTGGTTGGTATGGGTTTATCTCGGCCAAACCGGCGCGCTAGAGCAGTTTGGTTTGCTTATGTCTTTGGTTGGTTTTGCACTGTTAATCTGGTTAAGTAGCAAAATTAAACAGGTTTATGGCTTGCTAGCTTTAATATTGGCTATTGTTTTACTGGTGACGAGTTTACTTAATAGCACCAATGCGACAGCAGTTAACACCAACAGCACACATGAATCATTTTCCCCTGAAAAGTTGGCGCAATTGCGCAATAAAAATCAGCTTGTGCTGGTCAATATGACAGCAGATTGGTGTATTACCTGCAAAGTGAATGAGCAGGTTGCTTTTAGTACTCCTCAAGTGAAAGATGCGTTAGCACAACACAATGTTCATTACTTGGTGGGTGATTGGACCAATAAAAACGATACAATTTTTAATTACTTAAAGCAGTTCCAACGCTCAGGTGTACCGCTATATGTTATGTATGCCGGTAATGATTATGAGCAAGTATTGCCACAAATCTTAACCCCTGAAACCGTTGTCGGGGCAATTAACACAGCAAAAAAGGAAGTGAATAATGATTAGCAAAAAATTTATGTCAGTCGCTGTTTTGTTACTGGGTGTTTTTTTACAAGGAGTGGTTGGCAATGCCGTGGCCGCAGTTAAAGTTGATCAAGCTGCACCTGATTTCAGCTTAGTTAACTCAAAAGGACAGAAAGTACAATTATCTGATTATCAGGGTAAGTATGTGGTACTTGAATGGACGAATCACCTTTGCCCTTATGTTCAGAAACATTACGATAGCGACAATATACCTAGCATGCAGCGTGAATATGCTGACAAAGGAATTGTGTGGCTATCTATTATTTCTTCTGCAGAGGGTAAGCAGGGTCACATTGATGCCGCTAAATCTGATGAATTAACCGCAACGCGTAATGCTGCGCCGGCTCATGTGTTGTTCGATGCAGAAGGTGAGGTTGGCAAGTTATATGGCGCGAAAACGACACCTCACATGTACATCATCGATCCTGCTGGCACGCTAAGATATGCTGGTGGTATTGATAGTATTAAATCAGCAAACCCAGCCGATATTGCCAAAGCGGATAATTATGTTGCTCAAGCAATGACAGCATTATTGGCAGGT
Organism: Shewanella maritima; assembly: GCF_043643735.1. Taxonomy (GTDB): domain Bacteria; phylum Pseudomonadota; class Gammaproteobacteria; order Enterobacterales; family Shewanellaceae; genus Shewanella; species Shewanella maritima_A. The sequence continues at coordinate 53,109 of NZ_JBHZSM010000014.1, read as the reverse complement.
AAAGAAGTAACCAAGAAGCTCACTCCGCCTTATGGTTGTTCTGTTAAATACAAAGGATAACGTCGGTTTTAACTAGTTGAGTCTATTAGTTGTTATGAATAATAGACTCAGCACGTTATTCATATTTTAGTGCTTGATTTAAGCTTATCTCCCTCTTCATTTTTAATTGTCAGCGACTCATAATATCGCATCACTGATACAAAGCTGTGTATAGTGCACACATCAAAAAGCACCTTGATAGATGAGTAAATAGCAAACACAATCAATGATTTAATCTATATATTATCAAGAGGTTAACCAATTAGGTTGAGCTTAGTCATTGAGATTAATTTAACCTTAAGCTGCATTATGCATAGTATCTCCTTGAAATTATGGTGAAATGAATAGCTTTCATTCTATTTACTCTTTTTAGGAATAATCATGATATTTGAGGTTGTACTACTCTTTTTTGCTGGTGTATTGGGTGGCGTGCTGAACTCTGTCGCGGGTGGCGGTAGTTTTGTGACTTTTCCAGCGCTAATGTTTGTTGGTGTGCCACCTATCATGGCTAATGCGACCAATACTTTCGCTTCTTTTTTTGGCTACCTTAGCGGGGCTTATGCGTTTAGAAAGGAGCTAAAAGGCCACGGCAAGCAAATCAAAGTCATCATTATTACCAGTGTAATAGGTGGCGCCTTAGGTGCTTTTTTACTGTTATGGGCGTCTGAAGCTACCTTTAAACAGGCAATTCCTTGGTTGTTATTGTTTGCCACCTTATTATTTATGTTTGGTGGTCATATCAACCGCATAGCAAAGCAATTATCTAAACAAAATAAATATGCTTCTCAAGTAGGCGCTGGGTTGCTGGCGCTAGTATTGTTGGCCATTTGTATCTATGGTGGCTTTTTTAATGCTGGCCTTGGGATTATTGGTCTAAGCTATTTGGCATTAGCCGGTTACACCAATATCAATACCATGAATGGTATCAAGTTAGTGATTTCATCGGCGGTTTCATTAGTGGCAATTGTGTTGTTCGTGGTAAATGATGCAATTGCGTGGTTTGAAGGTGTCGTTGTATTACTTGGTACACTCATTGGTGGTTACTTATCTGCAGGTGTTTCGATGCGGATCCCTCAGCATTACATGCGTTGGTTTGTGATTATGATGAGTTGCACTATTACCGTTTATTTCTTTTGGGTGACGTATTTCTAGCGCTGTTAGCTTATCGACAACTGAAAATGATGGATGAAAACAAGCAGGGGAAGAGTTCATCCATCAATAAAATAGTTAGACTAGGGGCTAGTGAGTAAAGCTACTGTTTCTTGCGTATTCAATGGCTTGATTGCATAAGTGCATCTTATTTTCTTTGTCTGAAGCCCTAAACTTAGAGAGGTAGCGCTCTAATTCATCGCTGGTATCCTGGGTCATTATCATATCTTCCACTCCAGCAGCTTGATGGTCCATCACCGCTTTTTTCACAATAGCACCTTGAATGGGCATTTCATGATCACTGAAAAAAACATCACAAATCATCAGCCCACCTATGCCTATGGCATCTTTTGTTTCTAGTGTGGCTTCGGTTTCCGTGGCGAGTGCGCTGTGACTCAATAGGCATGATGCCAACAATAGTAGTAAGTGAGATTTTTTTATCATAGTGACACCTTTTAGTTAATTCATCGCCAATATTCGATGCAAAACCTGCATAATGTTGATGATGGAAACAAACAAGTTATTTGTTGAATATGATAGTGGAATACAATAACTGTTTTGTTAAGTTAAGCTGATTTATCAAGGTCTTGAGAATATTTTAGATCTAAAAATAAATGGTATTGTTGGTTAGGTTTACATCGTTAAACCATAGATCACCAAGTAAAAGCAAAACGTGAACACCTGCCTAATAGACCAGTTGGTTTAATTGGTGTTTTTATGCAAACAGTGACTCATTGCGATTAGTGTTAGCCGCTGTTTATTTCATCACGGCTTTATTTCCAATGATTTTCAATGCTGGTGCGCCTCTGACTAACGTGTCACGGGCAAACTGTTGTTCACATTGTGGGCAATGGCCAACCTTGGTGGTGTAATCAACACTAATACGCTCTTTGAAGCACTTTACTAATGCGCCTTTTCCACCTTTACGATACTTGAACAGTTGGGTCTTACATTGGCCACAATAGATATCAACTGTGCGTGTCGGACCTTTTTTGTTGGGTTTTGCCATGGGGTTACAACTGATAGAGAAAGTGATTAATGGTAGGCAGGGAGTGTAAAGGTTACAAGGGCTAGTTGAGAGCAATCTGTGTGAATGAAAAATCCGCCCAGCTAAATGATGAGGTACTGGGCGGGAGCAATAAAAAAGGTAGGCTGGGTTACCTAGCGTATACCTCCCGAGATTGAGCATTGCTAAACTGATTAATGGGGTCTGCATATTTCTGGGTCAATTGTTCTAAAAAAGGCTGAACTTGTTCGTCACCCCAGTCGAGGTAGCCCCTCAAAAACCCTACTAAATTTCCTTGACCATCAAACACGTAAGTTGCTGGTACAACATTAATGGGTAGCATTTGATTTATGTGGGCCTGTGGGTCAATCAAGGTTGGGTAGCCTGCTAAGTTATGGCGACCAAGAAAGGCTTCAACTTTGTCGTATTTTTCATCTATCGAAACAGGCATTACCACGAGTTTGTTATTTTGGTTTTCAGCGCTGATTTTTTGCATCATCGGGATTTCCTTAATGCACGGAGCACACCAAGTTGCCCAGAGGTTCATCACCACTAAATTACCGCGATAGTCACTGAGTTTGACAGTGTTGCCTTCTAAATCGGTAAATGGCACCTCATTCACTTTGCGCGCCTGAGTCATTTCAATAAAACGCGACATGATCATTGGCTTTTCAATGTTCTCCCCTGTGTTGTAGACCTTTTCACTGGGTAGGGTTGCGCTGGCTGACATCGGTGCTAGCATCGTTACGCTGATGATTAGGGTTTTAAATAGATTATTCATAAGAATCACCTGTGGAATAAGCTTGAGTGGTGAGCTGTCGTTTGCGTAGCCAGCAAACAAAGCTGACTGCAAATATCAGTAATGCCAATGGCAATAAAAACAGTACGCTGGTGGCCGCAGAAAAACTGGGCATGTAATGGATTTTTTCGCCATAGCGCTCAACCATAAAATTAATGATTTGTTGTTTAGATTGGCCTTGCTCTAGCTGCAAAAAGATTTCAGCTTTTAGCTCATTAGCGATAGCCGTTTGCGACTCAAATAAGCTTTTATTGATGGATGCTGGGCAGCGAAGTGACTTAGCAATATCGAATCCCAGCGTTTTAATTTGTTCTTGATTGTATTGAGCGCTTTCTTTTGCGATACCATGGTAGCTAAACAAAACCATTATCAAAATCAGCCCCAAATAAGTCATCACTCTGAACAAGGTGTGATTGTGGTAAAGCATCATATCAACTCCTCTTTTACCTGATTTGCCGTGCTAGGTGTACACTCATTTGTGTTTTCTAATGGGCTTGCTAATGTTTGGCGTTGGCTGATTGATACTCGTCTGAAGTAGATTAAGCATAAGGTGCCGGCAAACATCATTAAGCCAGCACCGAGCCATATCCAGTTAACCAATGGTTTGTAACTTAAGCGGATCAGGAATTCGTCTTCACTCAAGGCTTGTCCCATCGAGACATATAAATCACCCGTTAAGCTACTGTGCACAGAGGCTGCCGATAACTGCATGGCATTGGTGTTAAAAGTTCGTCTTTGTGGGGTCAGGGTAGTCAGAGTGCTCCCTTTGTTGTCTTGTATTTCTATATTGGCCTGAATAGCGCTGTAGCTATTGGCTGTTACCTCTTCAGTTGAGCGATAGATAAAGGTATACCCAGCCATTTCTTTGCCTTGGCCTGGGCCCATCCGCAGTAATTCTTGCTGCTCAAAGTTAGATACTGTCGTCGCACCAATAATGCTGAACATGACACCTAGGTGCGCAATGACCATGGCACTAAAGCGCAACTTTGCACCAGAAGGCCGTTGGATAAATTGCCACACGCAGTAACTTAACGAAATGAATAACCAGCTTGCAGATAAACAACCACAGAAATATAACCAATCAGCAGTCGTTAGCCATAAACAAGCGCAAGCAATGACACCACTTAGCGCCAACATGGTAATCAGGTGTATTTTAAAGTGAGCTTGACGGCGAAATCGCAATAAAGGTACCAGCCCCATACATAGGCTTATCAGCAACACCATAGGCACAAACATGAAGTTAAAGAATGGGGCTCCGACTGAAATGGTATGGCCAACAACAACCTGATAAAGCAACGGATAACAGGTGCCAATTAACACTGATATTGCCGCCACAATAAGCAATAAGATACCTAAATACATCCACAAGCTAGTACTGGTGTCTACCTTGTTAATTTTGATTGGGCTGGCGCGATGTTGTGGGAGCGCAGCAGCTTGCATGAACAGTGGTAGCTTGTAGATAAAGACAGTGAAACCCACAACGGTGCAGCTAAGTAGAAGCGCTAAAATTGACATACCTCTACTTGGGTCGCTAGCAAACGCGTGTACCGACTGGACTACGCCTGAGCGAACTAAGAATGTACCCAGTAAGCATAAAGAAAACGCAAGCAAACCGATAAATAACGTGCTGGCGTAATAACGCTTGAAGCGCTCATTGAGGATAATGCTGTGCAAATATGCGGTAGCCGCCAACCAAGGAATAAAAGAGGCATTTTCTACCGGATCCCAGAACCACCAGCCTCCCCAACCCAATTCGTTATAGGCCCACCACGAACCAAAAGCATTACCACCCGTTAGCGTCACCCATGAAAATATTACCCAAGGCTTCAACACCATAAGGTGTTGGTGAGCGTGTTTTACTGGGGCGAATAACGTTGCCATTGTGCCGGCAAAGCAGATCGTTAAGCCGACATATCCCATGAACAATAAAGGTGGGTGAAATACCAAGCCAATATTTTGCAAAATGGGGTTTAAATCCCGCCCTTCAATGGGGATATTTGGCAATAAACGCGCAAAGGGGTTAGATGTAAAAATGAGAAAACATAAGAAGCCAAATAATATCAATGCGCTTGCCACGCTGAAGTAATAACAAAATTCAGCTTTGTCTTTGTTTGTTTCAATCACAATGCTAGCAAACAGTGCAATTAACACTATCCATAACAGCAATGAACCCTCATGCCCTCCCCATACAGCCGCGACCTTAAAGATGGTGGCCAATTGACTATTGGAGTGATTGGCAACATATACCACAGAGAAGTCATTCATTAAAAACAACACTGTCAGTAGCGCAATTGAAGCGACGAGTGCCAGTGTCGTTAAGTGCATCAGTAATGCCGTCTCATTATGAGGATGGGGTTGATGCCTATCTTTATATGCGTGATACGTTATTGCAGGGAATACACTGACAGAAATTGCCAATGTGAGTGCAATGATCAGTAACAGTAATCCTATTTCAGCAACCATAATAAGTGCCACATTTAATTAAGTTAATCTCGGTAGTCTTTGTAGTACTGCATGCTAATGCTGCGTACTTTTTATTTTCACCCCCGACAATAAATCAGCTTTCAAATCGCTTCTGTGATGCTGTGCAAGTTAAAAATTCCCTCAAAACTTTTCAAAAATAAAAGCGATGTTTTAGCTGTTTTTAGATCTAAAACAGCAATATTTATTTTTAAGTAACCATCAAATAAGAAAGTTTTAGCCATGATTTTATTGAATTTTATATTTTTTATATTTTTTGAAATCTAACTGAAAAATCCCTGTGCGCTACATCAAGTTTTTGCGCTGATTAATGTGAAGAATACTGAACTTGCTCAGTTGTATTAGTCGTTTGATGAACGGTTAGCGTTAAGAAAATCCAATGAGAAATAACGAAAAGGATGAGTTATTCCTCAAGGTAAAAAAATAAAACTCGATGACAGGTTTAGGAGTGAATGATGAAACAATGGAAATACAAGGTAGCTATAAGCGCGCTATTTTGTTTCAGTACCATTGCTAATGTGAACGCTGCTGGTGGTAAATATAATTCAGTCCCAGAAATGGGCAAAACCGCCAAACAAGCGATCGCTAATTACGATGGTATGGAAAACGTAAACGGTGTAAAAACGCTACAAGACTATATTGTTCAAGAAGCCGAGCTTTTTGACTTCTTATTTGAAAACCACCCCATGTTTAAATATCAGCAAGCGGGCAATCTTGTGGGTGATTACCACATCAGTGACCGTGGTGAAGAGTATTTAGATACAGGTTTAAGTCCAGAATACAGCAAGTTAGATGGTAAACCTCGTGCAATTCAGTACCGGTTAGGTGCAAAATCTATTCTTGATTACCCAAATAACTTTGTTGGCCCAGAGAAGTGTGCAGAGTGTCATGCTGCGCAATATGAGAAGTGGAAACGCTCTCGTCACGCGAAAACAATTCGTTTCCCAGGCGATCACCCTGAAGTGGATAACGATTTAGAAAAAACCATGTACGACACCAAAGATACCTCCATCTTACCGGACGGTATTACTCCAGATGCAATCTATGCAACTGTTGGTACACCTCGTACTAAGTATGGCTTTATCGACGCATGGTTAGTACGTGGTACTTATCACATTGAAGGCGGTTTATTACGTGACGGTACCGGTAAAATGGTCGCTGGTGCTAACCAGTTCTCCCGTGGTTGGGCTGAATGGTTAACCCCTGAAATGTCGAAAAAAATCAACGATGTCATACCTGACTTCCCACTTACAATTGCTGATTTCGGTGCTTCAGGCTCGCACCAACAAGGAATGAGTTCTTACGGGGCTAAATACCGCAAAGAAATGCTGTTCCAACCAGCGTCTTCTTACTGTGAGGTGTGCCACACGTTCAAGTTTGACTTCCAAGACAAGCAAGAGTTCTTCGATGCATTAGGCGATCCTAAGAAGCTACAAGAGCACACCATCTCTAAAGGTATTGCTTGTGAAGAATGTCATGGCGCCGGTGGTCACTTAGATGGTGGTACTGGTGGTATGCAGTCTAATTGTGAACGTTGTCACCAACGCTTCCAGTATGACCCTACCATGGAAGAAACCGCTGCTGAGAAAGGTAAGCCTGAACTTGCATTCGGCGTGAAAATGAAGTCACTTTGCCCATCTTGTGGTACTGAAGGTTCGCAAATGTTTGGCTCCATGCACTACGAGAAAGGCATGCGTTGTACGACTTGTCATGACCCGCATGAAGTGACAGATGGTGATTGGCAGTCTGGCTTTACTAAGCCGAAGTTGAAAAAAGACTGTACTGATTGTCACGAAGCGCAAACCTTGATTGCAAACAATACTGACACTCACTCAGAACAAACATGTCAAAGCTGTCACATGCCTAACATGGGTAGCTGTGAGAACTTCAAGGCGATGCAGTTCCCAGACCAAGCAGGTTTCGATGCTGTACGTAAGTCTCACATGTGGAAGATTGACGTTGACCCACTACGTAAAACCCTTAACCCACCTGAAGGTGAGCCTCGTACGCAAGGTCCTGATGGTGGTAAAGGTTGGACTGTAGCGAAAGATGAAGACGGTCGTCCATACCTTGACTTGATGTGGTCTTGTGCTCGTACTGCAATCTCTGATCACGACGTGGTAGAGAACAAAGGTTGTCACAGCCAATTCCAATCAGAGCTTGAAACTGGTTTGCACTACACCGACCAAGTGCAAATCTACGGTGAAGTGATGAAGTGGCAAAAACCAATTAAAGAAGTGTACGAGCAAGTAGAACAAGCGCTTGTACGCATCGACAAATTGTTAGAAGTCACCAAGTTATCAACTGAAGATAAAACCCAAGTTTACTTACTCACTGAAAAAGCACAGAAGACAGTCGACTTAATTAAAGCCGATGGTTCTTGGGGTGTTCACGGTTTCCGCTACAGTCAAAAACGTCTTGACGCTGCACTGACTTATGTCACACAAGCACAAAACATTATTGACCAAAACGGTTACTAATCAGTTGTCATAAACTAACGGATCACCTCAGCAATTTACTTTGCTGAGGTGATGAGGAAAAAACATGAAGAATATCTGCAAACTCATTCTCGCCAGCGTACTCGCAACCAGCGCTTTTATGTGTTCAGCAGGTGGTGGTGGCGACATGCAACCCGCCCATCGATATGAGCATGACCTGATGAACATCAGTATTGGTCAGGCTGCCATGCTACTAAAAGATCCAAAAGTTAAGTTCTTTGATGTCAATACATTGGAGTTATGGGGTGAAGGTTATATCCCTGGCGCCACTTTCATAAACGTCAGTAACTGGAAAGACTTATTACCCGAAGATAAAGCCACTCAAATGGTGTTTTATTGCGCCAACCGCTTATGTAACGCCAGTGAAATCGCAGCACATGAAGCCTTGAAGTTGGGCTACACCAATGTCATGCGGATGCACGATGGTATTTATGGATGGCGCCTAGCAAATCGCCCCATTGAAAAGCCTTAATAACAAAAATAATAAATTTAAAATCCCGAATTGAGAGCAATTAGATAGAGAGAATTAACATGAAATCAATGATAAAACACACATTTTCTATGACTTGTATCGCTGTATTATGCGGCGCTTCTTTTATGGCCAGTGCACAAGAAAAAGCACCACAAGAGGTGGAAAATGCCTCTTATGCACTTGGCGCGTCGGTGGGTAAATACATTTCTAGTCGTGTTTATAGTCAAGTGGAATTGGGTCTAGATGTGGAAATCGATACCGTTGTTACCGGTGTAATTGATGCGTTGAAAGACCAAACAAGAATGTCAGATGAAGATATCCTGACCCACCTTAATACCCGTGCAGAAATGCTCAATGCTGCCAATGATGCTCGTGTTGCAGCAATCGCTGCAGAAAACCTCGAAAAAGGCCAAGCCTTCTTAGCGAATAATCAAAGTAAGTCAGGCGTAAAACAAACGGACTCTGGCTTGCAGTATGAAGTTCTGAGCAAGGGCGATGGTAAAACACCGCTTGAGTCTGACGTAGTGACCGTTCACTACAAAGGCCAGTTAATCGACGGCACGGTATTTGATGACTCATTCGAGCGTGATGAACCTAATCGTTTCCCTTTATTGACCGTGATTGATGGTTGGAAAGAAGGCATTGCTCTAATGCCAGAAGGCTCCAGGTATCGTTTAACTATTCCTGCTGAGCTTGCTTATGGAGAAAGGCAAGTAGGTATTATTCCCCCAAATTCAACGCTCATTTTTGAGGTTGAATTAGTCAAAGTGGAAGCGCCAGGTGAAAACGCCCATGGCATGGGGCTATCTGGAATGGGTATGGACGGCATGATGGGTTCTTACCATAAGTAATCGCTTCACTGGAACGAGTAGGAATTAGGTATGAATGTACTGACTTTAGCAATTGTGATGACACTTCTGTGCTTTATCGCGCCCCTTTGGACCGTTGCTGCGAGAGCTGATTCTGCCGATGTTGAAGGAAATCGCTTCCTTACCCTCACCACAACATCGGGCAAACAGTTCACCAGTCTTATTACCTTGGTATTGCTACTCGTTCCTTTCTTTATTTACAGTCAGATTGGCCACTTAAACACGTGGAATGACGGCTTTATCGACGAAAACATTGACTACTTAATTGCCGCGGACATCAACAGGAATGCCCGCGAAGTGAGCGAATCTCCATTAAATAAGGTGGCGCTATTAAACCTCGCTCATGCCTATGCCGAAGGCGGTAAATATAACGAATCGGTGGAAACATTAAACAAATTACTGGCAATAGAGCAAGACGCAGAGGTGTTAGGAATGAAAGCTAATGCGCTCTATTACCGTGATGGTCGAGACATGAGCATGGAGGTCACTTTGACCTTATCCCAGGCGCTTGCTCTCGATCCAAATGAGGTTCAATCCCTGTTACTGATCGCGACCGATGCCTTTTTGAATAAGGATTTTCATAAAGCCATCGTCCATTGGCAGCAGTTATTGGACAGCAAAAATCCCAGCGTTAATCAAACATCAATATACAACGCGATTGAAAAAGCTGAGCAAGCTATCGCTAACCAATAAGTGACGACATCTGAGTAGAAGTCACCAACAAGGTTACAAAAAGTCAGTATTACTGACAGATGGAGGATGCTGTGAGTGAAAATTTAGAGAGACGAAGGTTCCTAAAATTCTTAGGTGCTGGCTCTTTGATTGTTGCCCCTTTGGGGTGTAGCTCAGTCAAAGAGGAAACTGATGGCAGCCAACCGCATTACGCTATGGTGTTTGACCAAAATAAATGCGTTGGTTGTGGAGATTGTAAGCTGGCCTGTAATGAAGCCAATAACTTACCTGAGGGCCAAACGCGTATGTTGCTAGAGCAGCAAAACGGTGGTGTTGAAGGAAAGGTTTGCCCTCATTGCGGTAAAACCAGCTGTGAATGCGAACGTAAATATGTACGTGTGTCTTGTCAGCAATGTAAGAACGCACCTTGCGCAACGGTTTGTCCAACAGGTGCTGCTCATCGTGATGAGAAGACCGGCATTGTTACCATGGATAAAGACAAGTGTGCAGGCTGTAAATACTGTATTGCGGCATGTCCATACAATGCACGTTTTATTAATGAAGAAACTGATGTGGCAGACAACTGTGACTTCTGCTTAGACAGTAAATTGTCTAAGGGTGAGTTACCAGCGTGTGTGCAATCCTGTCGCTATGATGCCTTGATCTTTGGTGATATCAGCGACCCAACATCTTATGTCAGCAGGTTATTAGCTGTAAAAGACTCGGTCAGGATCAAAGCGCACTTCGGCACGCAACCCAGCTTGCGTTACATCCCAATCGTTAAACAGGGAGTATAACAATGGACGGAGCATTAGATTTTTCAATGGGGTTATCTGAAGGGGTCGCGTGGCCTTGGCCGATTGCCGTGTACTTGTTCTTTGCCGGTATTTCTGGCGGTGCATTAGCGGTTGCCTTGTTTATTCGTTTTTATAAACAACAAACAACTAACACACCTTTCTTGAAAGCGGCGTCGTTAGTGTCGTTTGTCACGATTGCATTGGGGATGTTATGCCTGGTGCTTGATTTGACCAACCCACTATTTTTCTGGCGAATACTGGTTTATTACAACCTAAATTCCGTGATGTCTGTGGGGGTAATCGCACTGTGTGCTTATATCCCGTTAACTATGGTGATGGCGTTATTTGCCTTAGAAGAGGAAATTAAGCAGTTTGCGGTTAAGTTCCCGATTCTAAAGCTGCTAATCCCTGTGATTGACAAGTTGCGTGGTATTCGTCGTCCATGTGAATACGCGGTGCTGACACTTGCATTGGCAGTATGTGCATATACAGGCTTCCTGATTTCAGCGCTTGTGCGCTTCCCGATCATTAACACCTCAGTGTTACCAGCATTATTTGTGGCGTCGGGGTTATCGGCAGGTGCAGCAGCGGCAAAAATGTTAGCTGTTAGCCTGTTTAAAGAAGACTTGCACAGCCAAGATATGAAAATTCTGCATGGTGCAGAATGGCCAATTATGTTTGCTGAAGCACTATTCCTGTTCATGATCATCATGTCACTCGCTACGGGAAATGCAGGTGCACAAAGTGCGTTTGCAGCATTCCATGAAGGCGTGTGGGCATTGGTGTTCTGGTTTGGTGTTGTGGGTCTTGGTTTTGGTGGTCCATTGCTGCTGAACTTTGCAACAGGTAAGCAATTTAGTCACTCAGCACGTGCGTTCTACTTATCCGGTTTATGTGCAGTAGGCGGCATGATGTGCCTACGTATGTTTATTCTATATGCAGGACAAACTTTTGCTATCTAACTAGGACGGTATAGCAATCCATAGCGTTGTTGCCTTCGCCTTATTCCAGTCGGGTGTTGGCAGCAATGGCTATTTCTATCGAGTGGATATCACTCATCACAGTAGATAGGCGAATCTATAAATGAAGAAATTACTTGTAAGCTTGCTATTAGGCTTAATGGTATCAGCGTGCAATAGTCCTGAAACCTCGGCAGAACATATACACCCTGAAGGTATTCACGATCATGACCGTTGCCATATGTGCGGCATGATGATCACCAAGTACCCAGGGCCTAAAGGTGAAATCGCTTTAAAAAACGCTGAAGCGTCACCAAAGTTTTGTTCTACCCGAGATATGTTTAATTTTGCCTTACAGCCTGAAAATCAACGCCAAATAGCAGGCATGTTTGTGCATGATATTGGCAGTACAGATTGGCAAACGCCCAATGATGAACACTTAATTAATGCTACATCGGCTTGGTATGTGTATGGCACCAGTCGCAAAGCTGTCATGGGCAGCGCCGTCGCGTCCTTTGCTACCAAAGAGGCGGCAACCGAGTTTGCCCAAGAATATGGTGGTGCAGTACTGAAGTTTGACCAAATCACCCTTGAATTACTCAGCAGTCACTAAAGATAAAAAACAATCGGCGCCCAGTATAAGTATCTAAGCAAGCTATAAAGCTTAAGTTACAAGAGATAAGCGAGAACCATTAATGACTTATAAGCGAACACAATCCATAGCTAAGAGCATTGCACTTGCAATCTTATTGCCGTGTGTTGTGCTCGCCAATGAATGTCAGCAACGCGAAGCAGACGTGAAAGTTAGTTCAACTAAAGCATTACAGCATGCGCTCAAATATGCCGACGCAGGCAGCCTCATTTTGTTGCAAGAAGGCGTGTATCAAGGCGAGTTTATCATTGATAAGTCAATGCATTTAGTGGGCGAACACGCCATGCTGGATGCGCACTCTAAAGGTAGTGCAATCACAATAACAGCCAGTCATGTCAGCCTATGTGGTTTGCGTATTCAGAGTTGGGGCAATGATTTATATCAGCAAAATGCGGCCATTAACGTGAAACCAGATGCTGAGCAAGTGGTGATTAAGTATAACCAGCTGCAAGGTTCTGGCTTTGGTATTTACGCTGAGAAAACCCGAGATATCGTGGTTCACAACAATCATATTACGGGTGATGGCAACGTATTCATGCTGGATAGAGGCGATGGCGTGCACTTACTACGCGTTGAAAACCCTATCGTGACAGAGAATCAAATTCGTCATGTTAGAGATGGCGTGTATTTGGAGTCTGGTAGTGGTAGTCAAGTCGACCGTAATCAGTTTGTCTCTATGCAGTACGGCATCCACTACATGTATACCCAAGAAGATCGTGCGAAAGCCAATCATGCTAAGCAGGTACAAGGTGGTTATGCCTTAATGAATTCAAATGATATTGAGCTGGTGGCCAATCATGTCGCTCAAGCCACTGAGTTTGGTGTGCTGCTCAATATGACCAACCGCGCCGTGATTCGCGCTAATCACATTTACCAAACCTATCCGTCACAGCTTAACGCCCTAAGCGCGGCAAACAGTGATTTATTTACTCAAGCAAAAGGTGTGTTTATCTACGGTGCGCAGCATAACCAAGTGGTAAATAATTACATTGGCCATAACGAAGTCGGCATCGTGATGGCATTAGGTGGCGAAAACAATCAGGTGTATGGCAATCAATTTATCGCCAATCAAACTCAGGTGAAATATGTAGGCGATACATCAGTTGAGTGGAGCAATGAACAATCAGGTAATTATTGGAGTGATTACCAAGGCTGGGATGTGAATGGTGACGGTATTGGTCAGAGTAGATACGTCGCCAACGATCGTTTAGACCGAGTGTTTTGGATTTATCCAGAAGCCAGTTTTTTAATGGGTAGCCCAGTGGTGGCATTACTTAAATGGATAGATAGCCAGTTTCAGCAACATCAAAGTAGTGGGGTGATTGATAGCTTTCCATTGATCAACCCACCCTTACTAGGTAGTGAATAATATGAGCATCAACACAGTCACTAATACGCTTAATCGTCCCGTTAACAACACCGTCCATATTCAGAATTTGTGCCACCAATATGGTGAATTACAAACCCTAAAAAATATCGATTTATCACTGGCTGCGGGGCAAACCCTGGCGTTACTTGGTCATAATGGGGCTGGAAAGTCGACGTTAATCAAAATCATGTTGGGATTAAGCAAGCCGACATCGGGTGATGTGCAAGTATTAGGGCAGTCTGTTGTTCACGGTCGACAGTCGGCCAACATTGGTTATTTACCTGAAAATATCAGTTTTTATGACAACATGACCGGTGAAGAGGTACTGCGCTTTTTTGCTAAATTAAAGGGCGTTAACCCTGCTGAAGTGGCGGATGCTATTGAGGCATTTGGATTGGGACATGCTAAAGATAAAGCCATAAAAGGCTATTCAAAAGGCATGAAGCAGCGTCTTGGTTTTGCTCAAGCAATTCTTGCCAAGCCGCAGTTACTGCTACTTGATGAACCTACAGTTGGCTTGGACCCACAAGCGTCGCAGTTTTTGTATTCCAAGGTCAATCAACTGACTGATAACGGCTGCAGTGTGATTGTTTGTACCCACGAATTGAACTTAGTCGAGCCGCATTTGGATGTGTTAATGATGATGGGTCAAGGTCGCTGCCTTGCGTTTGGTGACATTGAAAGTTTGATTCAAACGGAGAACCTACCTGTTACGATTCGATCTTCAGCCATTCCCAGTTTGGTAGAGCAACATCCTTATTTGGCGACATTTTATCAGTCGGGCATGTTGAAGTGCAGTGCAGTACAACGAAGCTTAGTGGTGCTATACCTGACACAAGAATGTCAGTTGTTTGATTTTACGATTACCTCCCCCAGCCTCACTGACATTTATCATAAAAAAATTGCCGCTATGCAAACCCATGCCACAGAGGGCTTAAGTTTAATTGAGCAAGCCAAAGCACAAGTATTAGGAGCCTAAGATGGAATTACTGCAAACACCGTCCAGACTACAGGCTATTGGCATTATTGCTGAAAAAGAGCTGAAGGACAGTATCCGTAACCGCTGGCTAATCGTGATATTTGGGCTATTTAGCTTAATGACATTAAGTGTGTCATTCACCGGCAGTGTGGTCACCGGTAGTGTGGCTATTCCGCCGTTAAATAGTGTGATTACCAGCCTATCAACGTTGGCAGTTTTTGTTATTCCATTGGCCGCTATTATGCTTAGCTACGATGCTTTTGTTGGTGAGCAAGAGTCTGGCACCATGTTGCTATTAATGAGTTTGCCGATTGAACGTATCGATATTCTGTTTGGTAAATTGCTGACACATGCCGGTTTGTTAGTGGCGGCCATCAGTTTTAGTTTTGGTACATGCGCCAGCCTATTAATGCTATTTACCGACAGTTATCAATTTCAAGCCACGGTTATTGCTTTTGGAGGATTGATTTTTTCCAGTGCTACCTTGGCAATCACTTACGTATTGTTTAGTTACTTTGCTAGTTTGATGTTTGCTGAAAAAGCACGAGTTATCGCAGCCTTATTATCACTGTGGTTTGTGTTTGTGATGTTGTTTGACTTGTTGCTTCTTACTCTGCTGGTGGCTGACTTAGGGGAAAATATACAGTTTTTGGTGAATGTATTAGTGCTGATCAACCCAACAGATGTTTTTCGCGCGATTAATCTGATGTTTGTAGAGCAAGGCATCGGCGCTTTCCATGGCATTTCATTGCTGTCTTGGCCTGTTGAATTAATGATGCTAATTGCCTGTGCTTGGCCAATGTTGCTGATCTTATTGCTTGATAAACGCATTAACCATCATGTTGTGGGCTAAGCGCTATTGAGAGAAAGCGACATGTGAGTTAATCATTAAAGCCAAATGCAGAAACTAAAAGCGACATGTGACTCTCATCACGATGTGGTTATTACGTTAGCGTTGAGGCGTACGGTTTGAGAAAATTGTCACAAAAATTTTAAAGTTGGTGCTCTAGTATGTTGAATAGAATCTAATAATTGCTTGAAATTTAGTGATAAAAGTAACCCCTTACCTTGAGTTTGACCATGAAGCCAAGGTGTTGACCGATAAAAAGCATAACCTCACTGTAGAGTTGACCTACTCTGAAGCAGAGGTGTTTGCCTGCCTTGTGGCCGCACCCGATCAGGTTTTTACTAAAGAGGAGCTTTTAGCCGCAGGTTGGCCAGATAGGGTGGTTGCACCAACCTCACTCACTCAGTGTGTTAGCACATTACGTAAAAAGCTTGAGCCTTATTCTGAAATCCAATTAAAAACCCTGGCTCGACGCGGCTATCAGCTCAATATATCTAACACCTCCCATGTCACTATGCTTGCAGTGAATGATGCTGATTCAATTAAGTCTGCATTATGGAATGTGTCCTTGATGGTCAAAACGCTGGGGCTGTTATTGGCTCTCGCGGTGCTTGGTTATTATTGGTATGTCAGTGATTTGCATAAAGTGATACGGCATACCGCGCAATTCGACTCAAACAGTAATATTGATATAACCGTTGAAGGTTTAACGGACAGTTTGACGTTGATCCAGCATCAGTCTGAAACATCCTTACAAGCGTCAATGTGGCAACAGCATATCTTGCCAAGTGGTCAGGCGTTATCAAACGTGACTGATTTTTCCGGCTATGCCATGGCTGATAATCAGCTCTATTCAATGGCGGTTTGTATCAATGCCGAAAACGAGGATTGCAAAGGAAAGAATCTGGTTAATTTGGCAATGATAGATAATAAAAGGCCAGCCAAGCTAGATATGCACGAGTTTGATGCGTTAAGGCAGGTTATGGAGAACCGTATTCGATACAACCGTGAGCTAATCCCTGCCCATGGCTTGCCTAACAGTGAAATTGAAGAGCACCATTATCATGGTGATATCTATTTTCCTGTCGCTGATCAACTTCTGGTACGTGCTGATATAGGTATCTCGCTGATTTATGAAAAGCCCGTACAAGGGAAGTTTTATTTTTCAGCTTGTTTGACGGATCAAGACTGTTTAACCACGCCTATTAAGTACAAAGTTCGTGGTGAGTTTGAACAATATCGTCAGAAAATAGGCGATATTCAAGTTGAAGCATTTCACGTTAAATTGGCACAAAAGAACCTCATTCGGCCTGAGAATGTGAGTGACTCAGCCATGTACTTTTATCGCGAAATTCGTAAGCACAATATTCAAGATGATGAATTATTCTTTTATCGCCTCAGTAAAGATGATCATAGCGCGGTATGGGTTATACCGCTGATTGAAAATATTGTATTGTGGACTAAGTATGAGAGAGTATTGCTTTAATACTCTCATTGTTCTCAACTCTATCTTAGCAACACCTTCAATAAGCCAGCGCTTTGCTTGGCCTCTTCTGCCACATCAACCAGCCCAGTAACGTTCAAACATGATTGTTGCTATTTCTGTGCTGAAAGTACTTTACTGTCGTAAAGATTTAGTACACCGCTTGTATCCTAATAAATTCTCGCCTTTAATTTGCTGAAACCCGTTATCGGTGGCTTTGATAAAGCGCTGTTATCAGGTGAGCATGATATATAGGTTGCTTTCGTTAAGCTCTCAGGTGATGGAGGTGCTGTGATGTTTTGCTTAAGTAAATTATTAGCTGTCAATGAAAGCCATTTTACGGCACCCAAGAGTTTGATTTGTCAAAAACAGATCATTTTTATTAAATAATACTACAATTAAGGTGGTTTGTTGATTTCGCTTATTCAATTTTAGCCTCATTTATCTTTATCTTATATTTAAAAACACTATATTAAACTAAACAGTTATAGGTGTGAGGTGTTATTTATGGTGTTGTTTTTTAAAGTTTATTTTTGTTTTCTTTAGAGTGTCTTTATTTTAGAACACAGTTTCAATTTGATTGATAACGCTCTAATGAAAATAGTGTTATGCGTTCGATCACACATTTGCTATATTGTAGTACAATTAAAAGAGGCTTTTAGATTATAGTCGACTAAAGCGTATAAGATTAAGGTTGAACAATGGAACTAAACACGATTGTCGTAGGGGTATACTTTTTATTCCTGATTGGTATTGGTTGGATGTTCAGATCGTTCACCACAAACACCAGTGACTACTTCCGCGGGGGCGGGAACATGTTGTGGTGGATGGTGGGTGCGACAGCATTTATGACCCAATTCAGTGCTTGGACCTTTACCGGTGCTGCTGGTAAAGCCTATACCGACGGTTTTGCCGTTGCCATTTTGTTCTTAGCCAATGCCTTTGGCTATTTAATGAATTACCTCTACTTTGCACCCAAATTTAGACAATTACGTGTCGTGACAGTTATTGAAGCAATTCGGATGCGTTTTGGTAAAGCCAACGAACAAGTTTTCACTTGGACAGGTATGCCAAACAGTGTGATTACTGCAGGTATTTGGCTAAATGGTCTGGCAATTATTGCATCAGGCATTTTTGGCTTTGATATGACGACAACCATTATCCTAACGGGTTTAGTGGTATTGGTGATGTCGGTGACTGGTGGTTCATGGGCCGTTATCGCGTCTGATTTCTTACAGATGTTGGTGATTATGGCTGTGACGGTCACCTGTGCCGTTGCAGCGATTATTCATGGCGGCGGTGTTAGCAACATTATTGAAAACTTCCCAACAGAATCATTCATTGTTGGTAGTGACCTCAACTACTTAAGTATCTTTGCACTGTGGGGCGTATTTATCTTCTTAAAGCAGTTCAGTATTACCAATAATATGTTGAACTCTTACCGTTACCTTGCTGCTAAAGACTCTAAAAACGCACGTAAAGCCGCACTTTTGGCTTGTGTACTGATGACGATTGGCCCGGTGATTTGGTTCATGCCTAGCTGGTTTATCGCAGGACAAGGTGTTGATTTAGCGCTAGCGTACCCAGATGCAGGTAATAAGTCTGGAGACTTTGCATACCTATATTTCGTTGAGACTTACATGCCTGCTGGTATGGTGGGACTGCTGATTGCTGCTATGTTTGCTGCCACTATGTCTTCAATGGATTCAGGTTTAAACAAAAACTCAGGTATCTTTGTTAAAAACTTCTACGAACCGATTGTCAGACCGACAGCCAATGAGAAAGAGTTGGTACTAGTATCTAAGTTAACCTCAACCTTCTTTGGAATCGCGATTATCTTAGTGGCGTTGTTTATCAACTCACTTAAAGGCCTAAGTCTGTTCGATACTATGATGTATGTGGGTGCCTTGATTGGCTTCCCAATGACGATTCCAGCATTCTGTGGCTTCTTTATTAAGAAAACACCTGACTGGGCAGCATGGGGAACCTTGGTTGTCGGTGGTTTTGTATCATTCGTGGTTGGCTTTGTTATCACACCCGAAATCATTCAATCTGCATTCAGCCTAGACAACGAACTGACAGCGCGTGAATGGTCAGAGGCTAAAGTGGCGATTGGTTTGATTGGACACTTAGTGTTTACAGCAGGCTTCTTCTGCGCCTCAACCTTATTCTACAAACCATTGACAGATGAGCGCCAAAAGGATGTTGATAAGTTCTTTGATAACTTAGCAACGCCACTCGTGTCTGAGTGTGATGAACAGAAGAAGTTAGATAACAAGCAACGTAAGATGTTAGGTAGTCTGATTTCAGTGGCAGGTATCGCGATTACAGCCATGTTCTTCTTGCCGAACCCATTGACTGGCCGACTCATCTTCGTACTGTGTGGCACCATCGTATTATCTGTGGGTCTATTGCTGATTAAGGCAGTGGATGACAAGGTGGATGACGATGCATTAGAAGTCGAACCAACGAATTAACACACTGTGAAAGAATAACCGTTAACAACTAAACGCGGTTAAAAGCCACTTGTTCTTGCAAGTGGCTTTTTTTATGTGCGGCGTTGTTGTGGCTTTGTCTTGTGGCTGGTTGAAGTCGTAGCGTCTTCAATGGTCAACCTATCTATTAATCAATGACCTGCTAATCATCTTCAGGTTGTTGCTCATTGTTAAGTACGCTCAAACGCTGATATAACACCGCTAAACTTTCCAGCGCGTTATCGTAGAGTTGTTTTGCTTTTGGATCGGAGGTAATAACCGGGTGTTGACCTAATGCCGACTCCAAATGAGACAGCTGGATAAAGGCTCTGTCCATGGCTTCAAATCGGCTGAGTGTATCTTGGTTATCATGATGCTTCATCGTGAATTTATCCTTTATTGACGCTTTCCCATATCTTTAGCAGCTAGGCTGGTTCAAGTAATGGTTATTAGGCTCAGTCGCAGGCTTAAACCTGCTGTAATGCATGCTTTAAAGTAAGCATAGCAGTTAGTTTGTTGAGCACAGGTTGCCTTTGAGTTCATATGTAGAAATGTAAACTAGTGTTATAGAGGTCATTTTGCCGACGCTTACAAGAGCTTATTGTGTTGTTAGTATCAAACTTATGGTTTGAATAGAAAGTTGATGGTGTGAAGCTGGGAGTGGCAAAATAAAAAGCCGACTTTGTAGTCGGCTTTGGCATGGTGCGATGAGAAACTTGTTAGTCAGATTTAGTGGCTAATCTCTAGCTGGTAAAAGCTGGTTTGGGTGTAGTCACCTGCTTCTACGCCATTGTTAGTACAACCCGTGCCCCAAGTTGGGTGGCTAGTGCCTTGGTTACATTGGTTGTATGCCCCAGCTTTAAAGTACATCCAATCGTTGGCGTAACCTTGGTCAAGTGGTTGATCTGGGTAGGGCTGGCTGAGGTCGGTTTTAAAGGTTTTAACCTCTGCTGCGTCAGTGCCTGGGTTCTTAACAAAAGTTAGGGTCATGATGTTGCCTGATACATCAACGTCATAGCTAAAAAGCTCACCGAGTTTGATACCTTCAACAGGGTCTGCATCTTGCCTAGTTAAAGTGGGCGCGCCCCAAATAGCAATGGGAATGTCATAACGCTGATCAATATCTTCAGGGAAGATTTCATAGTTCCAAAACAATGACCCATGTTCATGGTTAGGTAACTTACGGTAATAGATTTTTAATGGCTCAACTTTACTCGAACCATGAATTTGCCCGACAACAACTGAGTGAGAAGGGAATTTACTGTCGTCACCGCTGGTGCTGACCCAGTCAACTGATAAGGTTGCAGCTAGTTTGCCACCTACGGCGCCATATTGCTGTTTTTGTGGGTGTGCATCTATGACAAAGTTGTTTTTAGGATCACCAAACTTTGTTGAAGGGTCATCCTTATCAATCAAGGCTCTTAATTCAGAGCGAGCATTGGCGCTGTTTTGGGTGGTGGGTGCGGTATTCGGTGACGCCATGACCATCGCCCCTGTTTTAGGGTCGGTATAAAACCAAAAATGATTGGTGTAAGGACGAATCGGGTCATTGAGTTCATCGGCCATGATTTCCATGACTCTACCTTGGCGAGAAGGTTTGTGATCTGGTAGAGGAAGTGTGATTTTCCAATAGGACAAATCAAAATTACGTGCAGGGGCCGCGCTAGGGTCGAGTTGACTCATAAGTGATTCTTTATAGGCTTGCTGCTGCTTTGCTAAGGTATCGCTATTGGCTATCACCGCAGAGCTGGTGGCCAGACAAACAAGGCTCATCATCAGTTTTGATGCAGTGCTTAACGTGAATAAACGGTGTGACATAGTGTCTCCTGTTTGCAATAAGGTGAAGTATCAGGCTGAGTACTCAACCTGATATTGAGTATTCGTTATGATTACTGACGGTATAGCAATTCAATGTCGCGCTGTTCCCATACTTCTGCGAGGTTCTTTTCTACGGTGAACTGGCTAAAGTCGGTCTCTACAGCTAAAGACGTCCACTCAGGTTTGTTCAGCGCATCACCGGCTTTTAAATACATGCTGGTCATGCGTTCTACTCGGCGACGCTTGTCTTTTTGTGAGTAAGGCCATTTGATTTGAGGATCATGATATTGCGCCATCAACTGAATACCTTGGGTCAATGAGCCGCCCTTTGGGCTTTGATAATGCCACAAATCTACACCCACTTTTTCACCTAGCTCAGCAATACCTACAAGCGGAACTAAACTAAAGTAATGGTAGTGGTAAGCGCGGGTGCGCTCAATTTCATGGGGTTGAGAACCATCGGCTTCAAATTGAGTATCAACACGCACTTTGCCTTTTTGCACCATTTGCTTGGTAAGGATCTCGTTACCTAGGAAGTAGGAAATTCCTGCGACTTGAAAGTCATACCAAGTGCCATGGTTGTTAGCCGCTTGTGCTTCGCCTTTTGGTCCGCCAGATAAATCATCAACAATTAACCAGTCTAAATAGTCGCTGTACCATTGATTAATGGCTTGCTCATCTTGTTCGGTCCAATAAGGTGAATTGGATAGAATCGCAATCGCATCGAGCATACGATCTACCAATGTGCGTGTATCAATAATACCGCCGCGTCGGCCTTCTGCTCGACCAGGTACACCTTGACCATAATTGACATTAGGGTTCATTTTGGTGGCTTCATTAATAAACCAAGTACGCACAAATTCGACACCTTGTTTGGCATATTTGTCGTCTTGGCTGAAATAGTAGGCCAGTGCTAACGCACGAGTTGAACGGGTAAAGTTGCCGATACGGCGAGAGTCAGTTTCTTCTGTTTTGGATGCAGGGTTGGTTTTGCCATCATGGCGTATCCAAGGTAAGCCATCAGCTTTGGTTTCATCAGGCCACCAGTAAGGGCTAATACTGAGGTAGTCATTCTTATTACCACTGGGTGGTGTCATGCCTTTGTGAGCAACACTAAATGGTGTCTGCGCCATGGCGGTATCGGCTTCCTGAAGCAATCGTTCATAGGCCTGCTGCATGCCTGAACTGGCTTTAGCGGAATGTAGGAGCGTGCGATTTTTTTGTAATTGTTGCTCATCTAAAAATACAAACTCAGCCGCAAAGCTAGTTTGACAGAAGGTGAGTGCACCTATGATGAAAGCAAGAGGTCGTAATTTCAATGTTGTCACAGTCTAATCCCTCATTTTGCGTATCGTTATTGTTCATTATTTATATAAAATAATACAATTAAGGGCGTGCGCTAGCAACATACTTGTCGTGATCTTTGTCGACTTGTGCCATATGAAATTGGATTGAATCGTAATAATCCCTTGTTAAGTTAGGGTTTTAAAGGTTTTTTGTTGGTTGAGAATTCGAGATCGACTCTTCTCATGAAGTTGTTACTGTTGACCAACTTGGTAATTTGTCATACATGCAGTGTTTTGTTTGCAAAACGGGATCTAGATTAAAACCTGTTTTCTAATAGCCGCTAACACTGGGTTAGCGGCGGTACTTATGCTTATTTAATTTGTTGCTTATGGCTATTAGTCGCTAATGGTTATTCGTGGTTAATCGCTATTTGGTCAAAGTACACAGTGAATATCTGATTTTGATAACTGGTATCTGGCTTTATTTGAGGGTAAATCCCCGCTTTAAAGTAATAACGCTCTTGAAGCCAACTTGGATCTAGCGTGTAGTAATTGCCGTCATTCGCCAATACAGGTTCGCCCCACGCTAAGCGCTGGCTTTGGGTTGTACCATTGATATGGGTGTTAATGGTGACGGCTTGTTGATCGGCAACTATGTCATAAGACCAAGTGTTATTGGCGTCAACTGTCCCTAATGAAACGCTAAAGGATTGGCAATGGTCGCAGCTTTGGTTATTCGGCAAGAATGTGTCATTGAAAATGGCTCTCACAGGCTTGTTTGGCCCATCCCACTGCAGTTTGATTAATGCTTGTTTGATTTGATAGCCATGAATTTGACCCACAATCACTTTCGGATCAATGCCACTTATCTGTGGGTATTGCTCAATGTTGAGCGTACCGCTAAGCGAGTGTTGATTGGCAAATTGCCAGTTTTGGTTACTGCTACTGCAGCGGTTTTCCGTTTGGTAATTATATAGCTCTCTTAACTCAGACCGTACATAAGAAGAGTTAGTGGTGGTCGCACCCTCATCGCCGAGGTTGACTTGGAAGTACATGCGCTCATCGTGATGATCAACCCAGAAGTAGTCTAACTCTGTTTCATTTGATAGACGCTGTTTTCCACTGCAGTCTGCTGGGATGAGCTCTGCTGCTGAATCACCACCAGTGCCGTAAAAGTCATCGCGACTAACAGGTAGAGTTAATTTCCACTGCTCAATATTCCAATCACATGTTTGGCATTCGTCATCACCAGGTTCAGGTTCTTGGGGTTGCCCTCCAGAACTGCCACCGCAGGCTGTCAATATTATGATTAATCCACAGGTAAGTATTCTTCGTTGAACTCGTCTCATCTTAACCATACTTTTGTATATAAAATTGTTAATAAATAATACAATATAAATTCAAATTTTTGCTTGTTTAATGAAATTTAAAATGTGATCCTTATCAAAAATTGGAATCACAAAATTTTGAGTTAAATTTATCAGCTTTTTAAGTTGTTGTTTTTATATGGTTATTTCGTTTTGTTTCATGTGTAAACAAAATATTAATAGAAAAGCTTATTAAAAGTTGCGCCATATCACAGATATAATCTTACAAAAATTAAAAAATAACATAACACAAATAAGAGGGCAGATTGATGAAGATTAGCTTGATTGCAGGACTAGTAACTTTAGGTTTAATGGCTGGATGTGCGCCAACAGATCAGTACGCTAAAGCGCCAGAAGGAACGCAAGTAAATAAAGTATCCATTGAAAATTTGGTTGCTCACGATAAATCTGTGATTGCAGCGAACTCTATTAAAGCTGTCGACAGTGCTCAGCTAAAAAATCAACTGTTAAACTTGGCTGACGGTGCTGAGCTAATCATTGAGCCAGGTAAATATGCTGACCTTGGCAGACTTAGCATTACTGCTAATAACGTAGTTATTAAAGCGAAAGAGCCGGGTAAAACTTGGTTTACGGGTTTAGTGCAGCTTAATTTAATGGGTAATAACATCACGATTGATGGTGTTGTGTTCTCAGAGGGTGGTCCTGCTGAGCGAATGGGCGGCATTACTTTCCGCGGTAATAACAATACCCTACAAAATTCAACCTTCTTTTTCTTTAACGACAAATACGCCTACGAGCCTGATCGTAAGCGAGATGAATATCCAAAATATTTGTGGTTGTCTTTGTACGGTAAGAACAACCAGCTGCTA
Source organism: Shewanella maritima (assembly GCF_043643735.1). Classification (GTDB taxonomy): domain Bacteria; phylum Pseudomonadota; class Gammaproteobacteria; order Enterobacterales; family Shewanellaceae; genus Shewanella; species Shewanella maritima_A. The sequence goes on along the minus strand of NZ_JBHZSM010000014.1, from coordinate 28,263 downwards.
AACAATACCTTTGAGGGTAAACACAAACGCGGCACGTTAATCGGTATTCAAAAAGCCAAGGGTGATGAGACAGCCGATAATCACCTTATTAAAGGCAACCTATTTTACGACCAAAAGCATAACCGCTACGAAGAGTTCGAAATTAGCGATGCGATTCGATACAACTCAAATAGCTGGGAAGCGATTCGTGTAGGTGATTCAAAAAGTTCAATTTTCCCTTCTAAAACAACCATTGAAGGAAACCTTTTCTACGAGTGTGATGGAGAGACTGAGCTGGTTTCTCTTAAGTCAGGCGAAAACGTGTTACGTGGTAATACGGTGATCAATAGTGCATCAATGATTTCGATTCGCCACGGTGTGAATAACCTTGTCGAAGACAACGTGATTATTGGTAACGGTAAGCGCTATTCAGGTGGTATCCGCTTATATGACGAAGGCCAAATCATTCGTAATAACTACATTGAACGGGTAATGGGTACGGGTAATGTGCGTGGTGGTATTGCCATCAACACAGGCATCACAGATGTACAAAATGGTGAACGACTCAGCACTGAAGTGAAAGGCAAAGGTCTAAACAAGCAGGCAACACCAAACAAGGTTATCGTTGAAAACAACACTGTGATTAACTCTCGCCAAAACATCTTGTATTCAGACAAAAAACACCGTGTCAGCCTGTATGACAATACCAAGGTCTCTACCGTGTTTGCAGCGGTCGACACCCAGTTCCGTAACAACCTATCGTACGCCACAATCAAGAAAACACTCGCTGTAAAAGGCAATGATGAAGTCGCCAAGTTAGTTAACCCGACTTATGAGAACGAAGTCTATTTTGGTGAACTTCAAAATGTTGACTTATCAAGCTTTAACGGCGTAAGCACCCAAGAACCAGAGTTAAAAGTTGCTGAGAATGGTTTGTTAGAAGCGGTTGACCTTAATGTCGGTGCAAAGGGCTTGAAAGTATTAACCATGGCGGATGTAGGTGCGAGCTATACCATCCAAAAATAATCAAAAATTAACTTTTAAATATATAAAAATAAAGACTAAGGACGTTGTATGAAACTTAATAAATTATCATTATTTATTAGTGCTGTATTCGCTGTAACAACGCTATCAGCATGTGATTTTTATGATAAACCCGGTAGCGGTGGAGAAGAGCCAGTCGATCCGCCTGAGCCGCCAGTAGGTGAACTTGAGCCAGATGCTGTGTTTAGTGGTGATATCGCTGATTTAAGAAGCTTTATCGATAACACAACTGACGTAAATGAAGATGGTAGTCTGGTTATCATGCTAGACAATACCGTGAGCTTTGCTGACATGGGCACGCTAGTATTAGATAACGAATTACCGGTTATCTTAATTGGTGGTGATGCCGATTATGATGGTCAGGAAGGTTCAGAGTTTGGTGATGCTGCAACCATTACTGGTGGCGATACCTGTATTGTTATCTCTAATGACAACATGCAACTTCACAACATCACATTCCAAGATGTCGTACCAACGTGTAAAGACAGCTCGGTCACAACATTAATCAATGTCGGTACCTCAAGTTCTATGGGTACTGAATACGATACTGTTGAAAGTAAGCCAGCAGGTGTTGTGTTATCACAATTGACTATTGATGGTGAAAACCTAGCGTCAAATGGTCATGATGGTGACCACACTGATTGGATCATGGTCCGTGGTGAAGGTACGCAAATCATCCATAACCTATTTGCCAATAAGCCAAATGAAAAAGGCTCAATCATCACAGTGCAAGGTACGAGTTCTTCGCATAAAGATGTGGTGATTAGCCATAACCATTTCGATAAGTTCGCTGTGGGCAACACCTTCAGTGGGACTAACGATGCTTTTGGTATCCGTTTAGGTACTTCAAGCTCATCTAAAACTGACTATGTGACAAACACTACTATCAGTGAAAACCTATTCACTGACGTGAATGCGTCTCGCCGTATGATCTATGTGCGTACCAGTGGCAATACCATTGAGAAAAATACTTTCATCAGCTCAAACGGTTTTGTGTCTCTTGAAGCCGGTGTAAACAACACCGCTGACAGCAACATTATGATTAATGATGGTGCGGGTGATGATAGCGGTAAGTATGAAGCTGGTATTCGTATTATTTCTAAAGGTCACACTGTGACTAACAACTATGTGTACAACCACTCTCGCTCTAAAACGGGTAATGAAGTTGGCGCGATTTCAGTATTAGATAAAGAAATTGACACTTTAGATAAAGCGCCATCTACGGTAGCTAACAACACTATTGTGAGTGCAAAGCAAGGCTTTATCTTTGGTAAGTCTGGAGCCTGTACTGATGATTCAGTTGTGCATTTAAATGACAACTTAGTTGCCAATGGTGTTGATGGTGTGACATCGAGTGATAAAGGCGTACGTGATGATTGTCTTATCAGCACCGAATCGACTTGGTCTGGTAACGTTTTCGCAGTAACCGATCTGACTTCTAATGGTAACTACGACGAAGTAGCTGGCGAACGTGACCTATTAGGTAATGGTGAAGCCGAGTTAACTGAATCTGCCGAAGGTAGCAAATTATTCCTAGCAACAGCTGGCGGCAATGTCGCTGATAAAGGTGCATCGGGCTTAGTGATCCTCACTGAAGCTGATGTTGGCCCTGAATCAGCTGAATAATGACTGACCAACTTAAGAATTAACAAGGAATAAATACATGAAAAAGTACCTAGCAGTTGCCGTATTAGGCGCGTTAAGTTTTAACTCTGTGGCCAGTGATGATGACTACCTTCGCCCTGGTAAAAGTAGTGTTGCAATAAAATGGGAGCATAAAACCCTTGATGGCCGTACCGACCGACCTAAAGTGGAGTTTGGTCACCGTATGCGCAATGGCTTTAAGTTCGGTGTTGAACAGGTGTGGGAATATGACCGCAGCAAGCCTGAAACAGAAGTAGGTTTCGCCCCTGAACAGTATGAGCTAACGTTTAAAACGGACTATGAATTCCGTTGGGGTGATAATAGAGAGCATCAAGCTGGTCCAGTATTGGATTATCAAACCAAAGAAACCTCCAACAGTGTTCGGTTTGGTGGTTACTACGGTTATAAATTCAATAGTGAATGGCAAGTGAAGTTCCGCGCTCGCTATAGCCAACACCTTGACCGTTTAACGATCAAAGATAATCCGGAAGATAGCTACTACCGTGATGACAAGAACAAAGAGATGCGTTACGACATGTGGTTAACTTACCGCTGGAGTGACTTCCGCTTTGTGTATAACTTGATTCATTACAGCAAAATCTCTTCTAACCTAAACAGCAACGGCGAAGAGCAGCACGTCTACAACAACAATAAGCAACACAGTTGGGAGCATGAGTTTGCCGTGAACTATCGTTTCCCATACGCTAAGAAAAACACCATTTATGCGAAGTACAAGGTGAAAACTGAGATGCTGAAGAATAGCCACATGTATGACAATAACGGTGGTTATGATTGGTACGGTAAGCGTGATAATGCAGTTGAGATTGGCTACAAATATAGCTGGTAAGCTTATATAACCTCACCGAAAAGTGCTGTCTAGCCACTCAATAGAGTTAAGCTGGCAGCGCTTTTTTTTTAACAGCATGAGAAACAATGTATCGCCATAGAGAATAAGTGTGAGCTGAAAGTAGGTTTTGAACTATTTTTCGGGCTATTATAAGTTCATAAATATTATTACTGGTATAAATAGCTATGCCAGCTCATAAACCATCGGGAAAGTGGTTTATGCTTTTAAAAAAGATGAGAGCAAGAGACAAGCTAACCTAAAGCGTGCTAACCTGATTGGCAGGCGCTTACTTATTGATGTAAAAAATAAAAGCGTTTGTATTTATACTGGTAGAAACCAGAATTTAAGTCGCAAGCTAGTGCCGGTTTTTGCAAAATTTCGGTATCAGGTAGGTTACAAACTCAAGGAATTTACATCTCTTTGGCTGTGTAAACTTTGTGCAAACAGGGTCTTTTGTATTAATTAACAAGTTAATCTTAACTGGGTATTCACCGTATGAGCACAAAATTTACGCCGATTGGCGGGGAGAAACGCAGCTTACATGTGCAAGTTGCATGTGAAATGGCTCGCAGCATTATTTTAGGCGAGCTTCCTCAAGGGGAAATTATCCCAGGAGAAATGGACCTTTGCACTCAATTCGGTGTGAGTCGCACAGCACTTCGTGAGGCTATTAAGTTGCTCACCTCTAAAGGTTTACTCGAGTCTAAACCAAAAGTGGGTACCCGTGTTCGTACTCAAGAATATTGGAACTATCTTGATTCTCAATTGCTTGATTGGCTCATCGACATGGAAAAGACCGAGTATCTTTACGTGGAGTTCTTGGAGCTGCGTAAGGCTATTGAGCCTGAAGCATGTGCGGCTGCAGCCCGTAATGCTTCGGTAGAACAGCGCATGATGTTATCAGAGCTATTCCAAAAAATGGACAGTATTGCCAAAGGCTTTGATCAGGATGAATGGGTTGATGTTGACCTCGAATTTCACAAGTTGATTTTCATCTCAACCGGTAATAGCTTCTTCTTACCGTTTGCCAATGTACTTTCAACCATGTTCAAAAGCTTTTTCCACCATGCATCAAAGCGTGGTACCACATGTATTGAAGAGCATAGAGATATCTATGAGGCCATCATGGCTGGTAATGCCGAAAAAGCCCGTCAGGCAAGTTTGGAGTTATTGACTGCCAGTGATCATGAGTTAGAAGCCATTAAGTAAGTATCTCAATCTATAGGGGAAACCCACATAGAATCCATAAGCCAACCTGATGAGGTTGGCTTTTTTGTTGGCGTTATTCTCATGCTGGCCAGAATATAAAATGGAGTGTGTGAGTTGCTTAAATTGTATGAGATCTAGCTCTGCCTTTTTTGCTATAAAATAGGCTATGATATAAATCATACAAATAAAACTTTTGCTGTGAGTTGCCATCATGGATGAATCCTTAATTCCCAATATTGTTGATTTTATCGGTCAAATTGACCCTTTTGATCAACTGCCTGCCGATGTGCTCAAAGAGGTGGCTGCCTGTATTAGCATCACTTATTTAGGTAGAGGTGAGCAGATCCATTTCAGCGAAGACTCAAGTGAAAAGTATCTCTATATTGTGCGTACCGGCTCAATGGAGCAACGTAAGCCAGATGGTGTGTTACGTTCTAAGCTTGGCCCTGAAGATATCTTTGGTTTTACCTTTCTCGCGCCATTGAAAAAGGTATTAGATGGTTACACCGCGACCGCAATTGAAAATACGCTGCTGTATTTGATCCCCCACGCCAAGCTGTTAAAGCTGACTCAAAAGTACCCTCAATTTAATGAGAGTGTCGCAGCGGGCGCACAGTTACGTTTGCGCTCGGCGCTAAATGTGGTTTGGTCGAATAAGGAAAAGGGCTTATTTCTTAAAAAGGTATCTGAGGTCGCCAATGGTTTGGTGGCCACTGTTGATATCGATATGAGTGTGCAAGATGTTGCAAAAGAAATGCGTAATGCTTGTAGAAGCTCCACAGCAGTCATTAAACAACAAGGTAAAATTGTTGGCTTAATCACCGATCGGGATATGACCAAGCGAGTGATTGCTGATGGGTTAGATATTCACCAGCCCATTAAGAATGTGATGACCACGCCAGTGCTGACCATTGACCCCGACGATCTGATTTTAAAAGCGGCGTCATTGATGATGCAATATGGTATTCGCAGCTTACCAGTTGTGAGAGGTGATGAGGTTTTAGGTTTGTTAACCACCTCAAACCTCGTGCAAAAGCACCGTATGCAAGCGATTTTTTTGATTGAAAAAGTCAAATATACCAACACCCTTGAGGAGTTACCTTCGCTGACCTCCGAGCGTCAGGCTATTTTTGAGGCGCTGGTTGAAGGCAATGTCAATGCAGATATTATTGGTCAGGTGATGGCAATGATCATGGATGCTTATAACCGCCGCTTGATACAAATGGCAGAGCAAGAGTTTGGTGAACCACCGTGTGATTATGATTGGATTGTTGCAGGGTCTCACGCACGCCATGAAATCCATATGATGTCAGATCAAGACAGTGCCATTATCCTCAGTGATACTGCTACTGAAGCCGACAAAGTTTACTTTAGCCAACTGAGCAAATTTGTTACCGACGGCATGGATAAATGCGGTTTTGATAATTGCTCAGGTCATTACATGGCGTCAAATGCAAAGTGGTGCCAAACACTGAGCGTTTGGAAACAGTTTTATCAGAAATGGGTGTCTAATCCACAATATGGCATGCTGATGAATGTGAGCGTGTTCCTTGAAGTGCGCAGTATCCATGGCAATAATCAGTTTTCACAGCAGTTGCAGGACCATCTGCATCAATTAATTGCTGAGGAAAGCCAATTCTTACCTTCATTAGTGAATGATGCTATCCGTGTGCAGCCACCGTTAGGGATCTTCAACAAACTGGTGTTAGAAAAAAGTGGTAATAACACTCGGGTATTGAACATTAAAAAATATGCACTGACCTTGATTGTTGATTTAGCTAGGATTTATGGACTAGCCGTTGGCTGTAATCAAACCGGTACTCAAGATAGGTTTAAATATGCAGTGACCAAAGGCTTGTTAAGCGAAGAAGATTATAAAGACACCATTGAAGCCTTTTTGTTTTTAACGCAAGTGCGCTATAACCATCAACTTAATGCGCTGCGTCAAGGCTTACAGCCTAATAATCATATTGAGCCCAGTGCCATTAGTTCATTTGAGCGTAAGCATTTGAAAGATGCTTTTCGTATCATCAGCAACCTACAAGAAGCCGCCAAGCTGCGCTTTAGCGAGTGATAAATGCTGACTCAGTTATTACACTATTTTCACCCATTATCTAGGCTTGCTAGAGCGCGCAGCGCCTACCTTGCTGCGCATCCTGACATGCCAGAAGTATTGAAGTTGCTGTTATTAGAGCCCTTACCTGAGCTTAATGATGCCGTTGAGCGACAAACGTATTTGTCGATGGACATTGAGACCAGTGGTTTAGATGCACAGAAGGACCATATTCTGAGTGTCGGCTATGTCACTATGGTGGGTAAGAGTATTGACTTAAATAGTGTTGAACATACTTACATAAAAGGTGTTGTTCGCCCTGAAACTGTGGTCATTAACCATATTGTGCCGCAAATGCTCAACAATGCCCGAAAGCTTGATACTGTCATGACCCATTTGTTCGAACAAATGCGGGGTAAAATTTTGTTAGTGCATGGCAAACAAGTAGAGCAGCAATTTATTGATCACTATATTAAGAAGAAATACGGCTTACCGCCTATGCCTCTGCTTTGGGTTGATACCTTAGCGATAGAAAAATCAATGACACTTAATCGTGAGACGGAACAAGGGGATTATCGGCTAGCAGCAGTGCGTCAACGCTATGGTTTACCTGAATATCATGGACATAGTGCCTCTGTAGATGCGGTAGCGACCGCTGAGTTATTGATGGCATTGTGGGTGCAGATTTTTGGAAAAGCCAAAGGGCCGTTCAAACAGATAATTCGTAACTGATACTATTTCTCTTTGTTTAAACCGATGAAGCTTTATTAGGTTGGACGTTTACGTGATAACTGAGTGGCACAAGGCGATACTCGTGCTAAAACAGCGATAGATAATCACTAAAAAATCCCTAAATTCCATTTCGGGGAGCGAGAATCATTTGGCATTGCAGTGCCCATTAAAATGAGCTTATTGTTATAAATAAGGTTGTGGTATCTCTGTTTAGATATGTAAGAGCAACTCGTTGAGAGTTGCTCTTGAATTAAAACAGCTTAACTGTTGTATTAACTTAGTGAAGCCACCGCTTCACGTACTAGCTTACCGATTTCGTCCCATTGCTGGTTATCAATCAGATTGCCAGGCACCATCCACGTTCCACCACAGGCCACAACGGCATCTTGCTTAAGGTAGTCGTTGATATTGCTTGGTGAAATTCCACCTGTCGGCATCACCGATATAGGGTAAACAGCGGTTAATGCTTTAAGCATAGGTAAGCCACCAGATGGCTCGGCTGGGAAAAACTTCACTGTATCCAGACCCATTTCTAACGCTTGTTCAACTAACGATGGGCTATTAATGCCAGGAATAATCGGCATGCCGCGTTGTTGACAATATTTAACCGTATTCGGGTTAAAGCCTGGGCTCACAATGAAGTCAACGCCAGCATCGATAGCAGCATCAACTGTTGCTGAATCTAATACTGTACCTGCGCCAATTAACATGTCTGGATAAGCTGCACGCATGTTGGCAATCGCTTGGGCTGCAGCGGGCGTGCGGAACGTGATTTCTGCACATGGCATACCGTTTTCAACTAAAACTTGGCTGAGCTTTACCGCATCATCGGCATTTTTTATGGCAATCACAGGGATAACCTTAAGCTGTTTTAGTTTGTCGTTTAGCGTGCTCATTTTGGTTCCTTTTACATCTAAATTTGGACTTAATTTGTACTTAGCGGTTCTGTGATACAAAGGCTTAACTTGCTTGTTTAACAACAGGCGTAATGGTTGGCATTAAGCTAATGTCAATAATTGCCCCTTTATATTGAATCACTGTGCCAGCTAGAAGATGGCCTGCCTCAGCAGCTTGCGAGTATGATTGTCCGCGAAGTCGCATTGCCATATAACCTGCGGCAAACGAGTCTCCCGCTGAAGTGGTATCCACGACATTTTCGACCAAGGTTGCTGGGATGCTTAGCTGTTGTTCAGCTGTAATTACCATGCACTCTTGTGCACCACGTTTAATGACAACTTCAGTTAAGCCTGCAGCTAAACTGCGATCGATACAGGTTTGAATTTGCGTGTCACCAAATACGGCTTGTTCATCTTCAAAGGTCAGTAAACCTATATCAGTGAGGCCGAGCATGGTTAAATAGGCTGACTTTGCCTGAGCGTGTGACTGCCATAAATGTGGGCGGAAGTTATTATCAAAAATAACTTTGCTGCCATTGGCACGACACTTAGCTAAGGTTTCGAAAAGTACTTCACGACTCTCGTCGGTGAGAATGGCCAAAGTGATGCCTGATAAATACAGCACATCGTATTGACTGAGCGTGGCTAACCATTGCTCTGGCGCATGCTCAAAACAATACTTTGCAGCAGAGTCGTTGCGCCAGTAATGGAACTGACGCTCACCTGTGTCATCCACCTCAATGGCGTATAACCCAGGTAACTTATTGTCCATCTGCAACACATGTTGTGTGTCAATGCCTTCATCTTGCCAGTGCTGTAGCATATTCTGGCTGAATGGGTCTTTACCTAAGGCAGTAAAGTAGCTGATACGCATTGATTTATCTTGGTTTAAACGTGACAAATACACAGCAGTATTCAAGGTGTCGCCACCAAAGCTCTGCACCAAAACATCGTTATGTTGTTGCAGCTCGATCATGCACTCGCCGATAACTGCGACGGTTAATGTTGACATATCAGCTTCTCTCCAGTGTTACAGGAAGTCTTGACGAGCAGGGTTAAACATATCGATTAAAATGCTGTCTTGCTCAAGTGCGACTGCGCCATGTAATACATTTTTAGGTGCAATATATGCGTCACCGGCTTTAAGTACTTTTTTCACGCCATCAATTTCAGCTTCAAAACTACCAGCGGCAACATAACCAATCTGATCATGGATATCATGAGTATGTGGGTGGCCAATAGCACCTTTATCAAACTTGACAAAAACTGCCATTAAGTCAGGCGTATAGCCAATGATTTTGCGGTATAAGCCATCACCTAATTCTTCCCATGGCGTTTTATCATCTTCATAAAATGGGTTCATTCTCATCTCCTTTGCGTTCGGCTTTACTATTGAAACTGCTAGGCTTTGATGCCGTATTTAATTATTTTGTTGCAATTGAACACTTGCTCACTGTGCAATTGAAACAGTCGTAAACTAACATGACCTTAGTTTACTCATATTCTATATTAATTTGTAATACAAATCTCGCATATCTGTGATCTGCTTCTAATTAGTTTTGTCATACGATATAGCCAGATTTCGCATCTTGCTGATTTGTAAGGTTAAAATTTTTTTAACCGATATTTCATGATTTTAAATATTGCAGAAGTTGGCTGAATTAGCAAAAAATGAAAGTGATCTAGCTCTATTATTATTCGATATTTACTGTAATTTTGTTTTATTTGTATTATTTTAGAGTAAGTTTTCGTTTCCAGTTTTGAGGTAAACATGTCGCAAGCCATAAAAGCGGTACTTTTTGAAGAGTCTGAAATCGCATCTATTGCCAACGAGCTAGGTAAAAATAGCTTAATGGGCAAAAGCTTAGCTAAGTTAATTGCCGATACCGATGCCTTTATTGCTCTGGGTGTAGAGGTACCGGGTCATAGTGAGGCTGGCGGTTATGCTCACAACCGTCATAAACAAAACTATCAATACATCAACCAAGCAGGTCGCCTTTTCCTTGTCACCGGTGAAGAAAAATATGCTAAATATGCCGCTGACCTTTTATTGGCTTATGCCGATAAATACCTGAAACTTGGTTTCCACGAACAGCTAAATACCAACCCTCCGGGTCGCTTGTTCCACCAAATTCTTAATGAGCATGTGTTCTTATTAAATGTCAGCTTAGGTTATAGCTGCATTCGTCATTACTTATCAGCTGAGCAGCAACAAACCATCATTGATGGTTTATTCCAGCCAATGCTCGACATGTTCACTGACCAATATAGCTTTGATTTTGACCGTATCCATAACCACGGTATTTGGGCTGTTGCCGCTGTGGCAATGTGTGGTATTGCGCTTGATAAGCCTGAATACGTTGAAATGTCGATTCACGGCCTGAAAGGCGACGACATTGAAGGTGGCTTCCTTGCACAGATCAGTAAGTTGTTCGCGCCATCTGGCTATTATATGGAAGGCCCTTACTACCATAGATATGCTATTCGTCCATTATGTCTATTTGCTGAAGCGATTCACCGTCACCGCCCTGAGCTAGATATCTTTAACTTCAATGGTCAGGTCATTGGTAAAACCATTAAAGCTATGCTCGCAACAGCTTATCCAAATGGCGTATTCCCTGCGTTAAATGATGCTTCGCTAACAATGGATATTTGTGATGCGGGTGTCGTGGTCGCACTAGGCTTATACGCTAAGCACTATGGTATCGATGACGATATTCTTGGCATGGCAAAAATCCAAGATACTGTTTGGCTAAATGGTTGTGGCCAAGCGTTATCAGAAGCCTTTGAAAATAACCAAGCTGAGCTAAATCCATGTTGGCCGAGTGTCGAGCTAAACGAAGGCCCGAATGGCGATCGTGGTGCACAAGCCTTTATCCGCATGCAATCTGACAATGGCGATGTTAACCAGCTAGTGATGAACTATGGTCAGCACGGTATGGGTCATGGTCACTTTGATACCCTAGGCATTAGTTTTTTCAATAACGGTCAAGAAGTGCTTCGTGAGTATGGTTTTGGCCGCTGGGTGAACGTTGAGCCTAAATTTGGTGGACGTTACCTTGATGAAAACAAGTCATACGCGCGCCAAACTATTGCCCACAACGCAGTCGCAGTAGACCAGTTATGTCAAAACAACTTTGATGTGAAATTAGCTGACAGCCGCCATGGTGAACCACACTTCTTTAGTGGCGATGATAAAGATATTCAAGGCGTTAGCGCGTTCTGTCGTGACTTCTATGACGGCGTTGATCAGCAACGTAGCTTATTGTTGGTTAAGCATGAATCGCTAGCAAAACCGATTCTGGTTGATTTGTTCCGTTTAGTCAGTGAACAAGCCCATCAGTATGATTACGCGATTCACTATGAAGGTCAGATTGTTCGCACTAACTTTGACTATCAAACCCATGGTGAGCTAGACACCTTAGGTGACAACTTTGGTTACCAACACTTGTGGAATGTCGGTCAAGGTAAAGTGGCTAATGAAGCCAACACCTCTTTAGTGAGCTGGTTACAAGGCAATAGTTATTACACTTGGTTAAGCGCAAGTTGTGCTGATGATGAAATGTTCTTTACTCGCTCAGGTGCAAATGATCCATCATTCAATTTACGCAGTGAGCCTGGTCTGGTACTGCGCCGCCAAGCAAAAGACACTTTATTTGCTAACGTATTAGAAACCCACGGTTACTTTAATGAAGCCATTGAAGCGAGCACAGAGGCCCGCGGTCAAATTACAGCGGTTAAGGTCATTGGTAGCAATGAACAAGGTTCTGTGATTGAAGTTGTTGCCAATGACTTTAGCTTAATCGTTATGGTGAGCAACCAAGTCGGTGTTACTGCAGAAACCAGCAACAGTGTCACATTCGATAATCAAACATTCCAATGGCAAGGTTACTTTGCTGTTGAACAAAGAGGTTAATCATGAGCTATCAGCCTTTATTAATGAGCTTTGAAGAAGCAGCTCAATTACGTACTCACCTAAATACTGACAGCTTGATGGGCCGCTCAATTGCCACAGAAGTGGCTGCACTTGAAGCCTACTTACCGATTGGCATCGAAATTCCGGGTCACGGTGAAGCGGGCGGTTATGAGCATAACCGTCACAAGCAAAACTATATTCATTTGGATTTAGCGGGTCGTTTATACCTTATTACCGAAGATGAGCGTTATCTTGAGTATGCTAAAACCATGTTGGTTGAATATGCCAAGGTGTATACCAGCTTTGAGCTGAACACCAGCCGTGATTCAAACCCACCAGGGCGTATTTTCCACCAAACGCTAAACGAAAATATGTGGATGCTATATGCGTCGTGCGCCTATTCGTGCATTCGCCATAAGTTGACAGATGCTGAAATCAATCTAATTGAAAGCGACTTATTCCGTCCAATGATCGACCTGTTTGTGGACACTTATGCCCACGACTTCGACATTGTGCATAACCATGGCTTATGGGCTGTGGCTGGTGTGGGTATTTGTGGCTATGCCATTAATGACCAAGCCAGTGTTGATAAAGCCTTGTATGGCCTAAAAGGCGACAGTGTTTCTGGTGGCTTCATTGCTCAGCTGACACAATTGTTCTCGCCTGATGGTTATTACATGGAAGGCCCTTATTACCATCGCTTCTCATTACGCCCAATCTACTTGTTTGCTGAGGCCATTGAGCGTCGTCAGCCAGACATTGGTATTTATGAGCTGAAAGATCAGGTGATTAAAACCACCACTTATGCAGTGATGTCGACTGCGTTTCCAAATGGTGTATTACCTGCGCTAAATGATTCATCGAAAACCATGGACATTAAAGACGAAGGCGTGTTGATTGCCACAAGTGTGTGCTTCAAGCGTTATGCGAAAGATGACAACTTAATGTCGATGGCTGTGCACCAAGATAAAGTATGGGTACATGGTTCAGGCGCAGCATTGTCTGATGGCGTGGCTAATGCGGGTGAACTAGCAGGATTTAACTGGGGTAGTTTACAACATACCGACGGCGCAGATGGCGACCGCGGTGGTATCTCTATTCTACGTCACCGTGATTCTAACCAAGACGATAGCATGGCATTGCTTTGGTATGGTCAGCACGGCAGTGACCACAAATTACACTCTGCGTTAGATCATGGTCACTTTGATGGTTTGCATTTAAGTCTGTTTAACCATGGCCAAGAAGTGACTCATGACTATGGTTTTGGTCGCTGGGTGAATGTCGAGCCAAAGTTTGGTGGTCGCTATATTCCTGAAAACAAAAGTTATGCTAAGCAAACGGTTGCACATAATACCGTTGTGGTAGATCAACAAAGCCAAAATGCGGGCGACACAGCCACAGCTGAAGCCCGCTGGGGTGAAGCACACTTCTTTGTTGCAGGCGAAAGCCAGCAAGGTATGAGCGCATTTGTGCGTGACTATTACCCAGGTGTTGATCAACAACGCAGTGTGTTGATGTTCAATATTGAAGGTATTGCCAAGCCAGTTGTTTTAGACCTATTCCGTTTAAGCAGCCAACAACAGCACACTTATGATTATGTGATGCACCACAGTGGTCAGATTATTCGCACTGATTTTGAATACCAAACCGAGAGCAAGCTAAAACCATTGGGCGACAAAGCGGGTTACCAACACCTGTGGAATGTGGCAAGTGGCAAAGTGGAAGCGGGCAGTTTAGTCAGCTGGTTACATGGCCAAAGCTATTACTCTATGGTGAGCAGTGCAGTAGCTGGAAGTGAAGTGATTTTTGCCCGTACAGGCGCAAATGACCCTGACTTTAACCTGCGCAGCGAACCGGCAATTATCTTGCGTCAGCAAGGGAAAGATCATCTATTTGCGACCGTGTACGAAACCCATGGCTACTTCAATGAAGCAATTGAGGCGAGTACCGATGCCCGTGGTCAAGTGGCAAGTGTGACTGTGCTTACCCATAACGATGAGGCTTCAGCTGTCGCGTTAAAACTCACTTGCGGTAAGCAGGTGCAGGTATTGGTATGCAATAAAGCTGGCGTAACCCAAGACACGCAAACCAGCATCAGTATCAATGGCGAAACAATCACCTTTAGCGGTGCAATGCATATTAGCTAGTGTTGATACCCAGATGAGTCGGTTGATTAGCGGTTAGTGATATAAGCCTGAGCCTGTCTCAGGCTTTTTCGCATATTAAAACCGACGAGTTAACGGTATGATTAAATGGGTATTTATTGCAACATAATGCTCCGGGTGACTACAGGAATTCAGCCTGATCTTTGAATAGATTAGAGAGAAAATGAACATTCACCATACCAACAAGAGTGAAATAACATGATTAAGCAAGACAACTTTTTCAGCCAATATTGGCACAGTAAGTATGTTCGTCGGAACATTGCACTTGCTTGGCCGTTAGCGTTGAATGCGTTGTTAATGCAGTCAATGTTGATGATAGATACCTTGTTGGTTTCGCCATTAGGTGAAGTGTCGCTTGCTGCGATGGGGATCGCCACCACCATTGTTGCTTTTATCATGGGCATTCAAATGGCATTAGCCAATGGCTCGCAATTGGTGATGAGTCGTGCCGTAGGCTCCCAAAGCCAACAGGCGCTCACACAGGCTTGTTGGTCTGCGATGGCAATTAACTTTGTGGTCGCGGCCGGATTTTGGTTGATACTGCTGTTATTTGAATCTGACATCGTGGCGTTAATTACGGCTGATGAAGCATTGCAGCAGCAAGTGTTACGTTATTTAGCCGTGGCTAAATACGTGGTGCTGTTTAATGCCGTCACGCAAGTGCTGATCGCCTTATTTAATAGCCTTGGCCAAACCAAAATTGCCTTTAAAGGCTACTTAATTGAGTTACCGATTAATGCGGCGTTGTCCTATGCATTTATCTATGGCCTGACAATTGGTGACGTGTCGCTGACACCTCAACTTGGCGTGGTTGGCGCCGCAGTTGGTAGCATTGTGGCCATTGCCGTACGCTTCATCTTCTTAGGTGTGTGTGTTCTTAAGTTAGAAAATCAATCTGCCTTGTTGTCGCTGCGGATCAATACTGCCACTGAGAGTCCAACTAGTTTTCTGGCCAATATGCGTAAACACGCCATTGAAATCTTCCCTGTGGCTGTCAATGTCACCATGTTGTCGATTGGGGTGAGCGTGTATCAATTGCTGTATTCGCAATTATCCATTAATGCGTACGTTGCGATTACGCTAATGCTGCCATGGATGCGTGCTGGCGGTCAGTTTATTACGGCATGGGCGCACTCTTCGGCAATCAGTATTAGCCAAGCTATTGGTTCTCGGCAGCTGCAAGATCTAGAAGACAATGTGAATGTCAGCATCCAGTTGGCGGTGGTGATATCAGTGCTCACTATGATGTTCTTCTGGATCCTGAGCTTTTGGGTGGCAGACATTTACCCTGAGATGACGCCAGAAACCTATCAAGCGCTGGCGGTCATTGCCCCAATATATATTCTGTTGCCATTAGTGCGTGGTTATAACACTGTGCATGGTCATGTGCTCAGGGCAATGGGATACACCACTTCAGTATTTAAAATTAACTTCACAGGCCAATGGGTGGTTTCTATCCCGCTTTGTGCATTACTAATTTTGTATTTTGATGCCTCCATTTTTTGGGCATTTGCGATTCAACCCTTTGAAGAGATCATCAAAGCCGGCCCGTTTCGTTATTTAGCGCGAAAAGCGGTTAAAGACTTTAGTGAGCAAGATGCACAAAGGTTGAGTTATTAGGGGCTGTTGATCTTTCAAGATTATTTTTGCAACGACTTGTTGGCTAATTTATCGCTAAGTTGTGAGTAAGCTCAGGCAGTGTGGCATTGCTACTTGTCGAATCAAGCAAAGCGAGCTAATTATGTTAGCTTAAATGACTTCCCAAAAAAGGTGATATTGTGAAGCTGGTTATTTTCATCGTACTTGTGCCATTACTGACCTTGATGATTGCGGCATATATGCATAACAAAATGCAGCAAAATGGTCTCAAATCAGATGATAAAAATACGCCCAATAACGAGGATGGTGGTAACTTTAGTAAAGGGTATTTCTGGCGCGGCGCTGTTTTTATTGGGGTGTTGTGTCTGATCGTTGTGGCAATGCGAAGTGGCGTATTGTGAAGCCGTTTTTCCCATCAAGTTAGCTCTGCTTGTATTCTTTCCAAATTCTGTTTGGGTATTAGTATACGGTAAAGAACATCGTGGGTTTTCAACCCATACCCGAACAAGAAGCTTATTATTTATATATGGTTTATTGTTGTCATGATGGTGTGAGTTATTTTTCTGCCAAACTGAGTTTGGCCTATTTGTAATAAATAAAGTCGTGGCGCTTCGCCCACACCCGAGCCAAGGGAGGAACCGCTTGCCTCCCTTAACAATCCCTCAGCGCCCCAACCAAGTTATTCTTTCAAAGCGAATAAGCTTCATACTCCAATAAAAATACCTAACAGCTCAGATGGCACATCCATGTGCCCCTGAGCTTTAACCATCATCCATGATGGTTATACGGTATTTTCATCTGCGTATTTCAGCAACTTGGAACGGGGAATAATTGTAGGCTGCAACTTCAATTTAATTTCTCATCAATTGAGAACAACGAAAGGTAGTTTACTTAGCTATTAAAGATGCGCCTGCAGGTTCAACTTATTCCCTTGGAAGTGCCCGAATGCGTTGAGTTAATTCACGTGATGGAGGCAGGTCATTCTCGTGCATCCATGCACTTCATGACATTCAGGTGTCCTACCTATCGACGCCGACATAGCTTCAGATGAGCCATGGTCGCTCCTTGGCATCCATGCCAACGCGACATTCGTAAATCCATATACATCAGATGGCGATTATGAGGCGCTAGTGAATTAACTCTGTAGCATGAGGATAAGCACTTCGCGGGAACGGCAAGGCTATTATGAAAATCAGCGAAAAGGGAAATGCTGTTGTTTCCCTTTCGTCGGGTGTGGGCGAAGCGCCACGACGTTAAATAAGAAAAAATATGATTTAATAAACGCCACGACGTTAATCAATATTGAAAATATGAGTTCTACAAGTTGTCACGCTCTGAGCAATATACCAGATGGTGTGTTGGCATATTCTCTGTTAACTTAATGAAATACAGATAGTTAACCGTGCGCATATTTCAATGTCTTTAGAATTAACGCGCATGTGTATTAATCCCATTAAGTGTGCATACGCAATATACAAATGTTAGGTTTCTTTCGAATATGGAGTCTTAAATCTAGTTATGGATAATTATGAAAACCCGATCGAAGGAAAGACATATATCAGTCCAAGCCTGAACCAATTTAATGGTGATAGAAAAGTTAGAATCGCATCAAAAGTAATTGATTCTCCAGATTCTTACGCGTTTGGAACTATAAAAGGCGAAGTTGTAATCCGTCATAAAACCGATGCCAAGTCATACATTACAGCTAAATTCTTTGAAGATACAAAAGGCATATTCGTTTTAAGCATCCAAGGTTACAGTGTAGCTACTGACAAACCACATAATGCTAGCTTTTCATTTGTAGGTGATGAAATTGGAAAGCTAGTTGAGTTCATAAGAAACATTCAATCAATAAACTTTAAAAGCCGTGGTTCAGTAAACATAACAGACGAAGAATTAAACAAAATTGTTTTGTCGGATTCACAGGCCAAAAGTTTATTAGAAGATAATCATGAACTTTTTACTGAAGTGCTTCGCTCAGAAGTAACAACTAAAGATATTGTATCTGTCGGTTACCGTAAAAAACAGATTGAAGTGTTCAAGCGGCTATTAAATGATCCTCAATATTTCTCAGAGCTCAAAGCCATAAAGAAAACTAAAGATGAAGGGTTATGGCAAAAGTATTTTGAAAAAATGAATGGATTTTCGGCTATGGTTTGGGCTATTTGTTTTTGTCTGGGTTAGACGATAAAAAATTGGAGCAGGTTGTTCAAGGGCATAGTGTTACGGAACACGGTAAGCGAGTTGATGCCTTAATGAAAACTAAAGGTATTATTTCTAATCTGTGCTTTGTGGAAATTAAAATACATACAACAAAGTTACTCGATACAAAGCCCTATAGGGCTGGTTGTTGGGCACCATCTAAAGAACTCGCTGGTGCTGTTGCTCAAGTTCAAGGTACAGTGGCTTCAGCAATTGATAGTTTGTCGAATAAAATTAGCTTAGAAGATAAAACAGGTAATCCAACAGGCGAAGAGATATTTAATTATCAACCTAAGTCATTCTTAGTTATTGGTAGTCTAGAGGAATTCTCAGGTGAGCATGGTGTAAACAAAGACCAGCTTAGATCATTTGAATTGTTTCGTAAGAATACAATTAATCCTGAGATAATAACTTTTGATGAACTTTATGAAAGAGCACGGTTTATTGTTCAGCACAACGAAAGCTAACAAGTCAATTCAGCAGGACAAAAAACAGTTGGTTTTGCTCCTGCGTCGCTAATTTTAACCAACTATTTTTTGCCTCTGATTGAGGCGTTATAAGCCAAGGAAAGTATGAGTATTTCGAGGGAACAATTAGCAAAAGCCAGAACCCCATTTAGAGTGTTATCTGGCTTTATTTTTATATCGACCCTTTTACTTGTCCCTATGATTATCTTCATTGCTTTCACAGAACCCTATGACCATTTTATTTGGTTATTCACAGCTGTGATTTTGATAATGGGCTACATATCAGGTTATGTAACATTCACAGGATACGCCCCTAAATTTTTACTGTTTACGCATGGTGCTAAAGATGGCTTATAACAAGAGACTTTGGCGTCAATAGCGAAATTCAAACCTTTGGCGCTTCCACATTACACCCTCTCCTAGTATCGAATTTACCCTCAAACCACACTCTAACATTGCCACTTTAGCTTCAGCTCAATATGGCCTTCGCTGAAACAAACACGGTGATTTACGCCTATGGCATTCAATACTTGCATTGAGTCTACCCCTATACAACACTGGAAAGAGTTTAATCAGCAAGGTGCGTTTAAGCTGAGCTATTGATATAGGCCTGTAGGTGTTGGGCTGAAACTATCGGGCATTTGAAGCCAAGTGATAAAGTATGAGTGATTGAGGGGAAAGATGTGAAGGAGGGGCTGAAGCACAGGGGGCGAGGAGACGTTGGTCGTCCATGACCTTATAGCATTCCGTTATGCTTTATCCAAATTCACCACTGACATAACCTTGTGTACGGCTATCTACTGGGTGGTGGAATAGGGTGTGTGTATCAGCATGTTCAACCAGTTCGCCCATCCAGAAAAACGCGGTTTTGTCTGAAATACGTTTAGCCTGATTCATTGAGTGGGTCACAATGACAATGGTGAACTTTTTGCGCAGTTCATCCATCAACTCTTCAATCTTATGAGTAGCGATTGGATCGAGTGCACTTGTTGGCTCATCCATTAAGATCACTTCTGGCTTCATGGCAATGGCGCGGGCAATACATAAGCGTTGCTGCTGACCGCCTGATAAACCTAACGCTGGCGTGTGTAATCTGTCTTTGACTTCATCCCACAGTGCCGCGCCACGTAGTGACTCTTCGACAGTCTGGTTGATGACTTTCTTATCTTTTTCACCTTGGGCTTTTAAACCAAAGGCGACGTTTTCATAGATACTCATTGGGAATGGATTTGGCTTTTGAAATACCATGCCCACACGCATTCTGAGTTGTTTGACATCAATGTCTGCGTAAATATCTTCGTTCTCAAAGGTCACTTGACCATCAATTTTTACACCCGCGACTAAATCATTCATGCGGTTGAGTGTGCGTAACAGGGTCGACTTGCCACAACCTGATGGGCCAATCAATGCAGTCACTTGGCGAGCAGGGATCGGCATTGAGATATTTTTTAACGCGTGGGTTTCACCGTAAAAAAGGTTGAGATTGTTAACTTCAAGCTTGTTCATGTTCAATGCCTTAATGTGAGTGCTTATCTAAGCGAGCTGCAATAATTTTGGTTGTGAGGTTTAACGCTAATACCAGTACGATCAAGATAGTGGCGGTGGCATAAGCTTGATCCCATTCATGCTGGGTAAATAATTCTTGAGTCAGTTTGTACAAGTGAACGGTTAAGGTACGACCTGAGTCCAGTACGCTTTGTGGAATTTGTGTCACCATACCTGCCGTTAAAAATACAGGGGCTGACTCTCCAATCACGCGGCCTGTACTTAAAATGATAGAGGTAACAATACCCGGTAAGGCGTTCGGTAAAATGAGACGCCAGATGGTATAGATTTTTGAACTACCCAGTGCATAGCCACCTTCACGGAAGGCCATGGGTACTGCTAGCAATGCTTCTTCTGTAGTACGAATAATTACGGGTAGAATCAGCATTGACAGTGTTAACGCACCTGACAGGATAGAGAAGCCTAAGCCTAATACGGTGACAAAGAAGGTCATACCGAATAAGCCATAAACAATCGACGGAATACCTGCGAGCGATTCAATACAGAAACGGATAGCCGTGACCAGCTTACTGCCTGGCTTAGCGTACTCAGTTAAGTAAATGGCGGTCATGATGCCAATGGGCGCGGCAATCGATAATGACAGCGCAACCATATACACGGTTGATACTATCATTGCCCAAATACCAGAAGCTTCACCAATGCGAGTATAGGCACCAGTAATGAACTCCCAAGTTACATGCGCTAAGCCGTTAGATAGAATGTGCCAAACAACCCACAGTAAAAATACGATGGTAATGGCTGCTGCACCCCATACACCCGCTAATAGCGCGGTGTCTTTGCGTTGTCTGGTTTGTTGATTAGATAGGCTCATTATGCTTGGCCTCTTTTACGGTTGAGGTATAAAAGTCCGCTGTTCAATAACACAATAAATACCAGTAGTACGATGCCAGTGGCATAAAGTGCGTTTGCGTGAATGCCTGTTGCGTAAGACATTTCCATTGCGATGTTAGCGGTTAATGAACGTGCGGGTTCAAGCAATGAGTTTGGCATTGCTGGGGCGTTACCCATGACCATGATGATTGCCATGGTTTCACCGATGGCGCGTGCGACACCCAAGGCCACACCTGTGTAAATACCGCTTTTGGCAGCAGGTAATAACACGTTAAAAATACTGTATATATGCGAAGCGCCTAAAGCTAATGCCCCTGCTTTATAACTAGGGGTAAGCGCTCTAATTGAGGTTTCTGAAATCGTGATAACGGTTGGCAAAATCATAATCGCCAACACGATAATTCCCGCCAGTAATGTGTTACCTGCTGGAATATTAAAGATAGACTCAATGGCCGGTACGATGACAATTAAGCCAAAGAAACCGTAAACCACAGAAGGAATACCTGCTAACAGTTCCACCGCAGGTCTAACAATGTCTGCTAGCCATTTAGGTGCAATTTCCGCGAGGAATACTGCTGTTAAAATTGCCACCGGTACACCAATCAATACTGCACCTGCAGTAGAAATTAGTGAGGCGATGATCATTGAGAAAATGCCATACAATGCTGGCGGCAGCCATTCCTTGCCTGTGACAAAGTTAATCACCCCTGCTTCTTTAAATGCTGGTAAGCCTTCGTAGAAAACAAACCAACCAATGGTGATAACTGAGACAACGCCGACCATGGCGCTGACAAAAAATAATCCATGAAACAGTAATTCAATCCAATCCATTTTCTTGGCTGGTTTGAGTGGCGCGCTGCCGACTGCTATATGACTTGCCGCTTCCATTGATAACCTCTTATAAATAAATACGAGCAAGAAGGCGCACAGCCTTCTTGCCGATTAGCTAGGGACTTCAGCGTTATTGAACGCGGATGTAGCCTTCTTCAGCCACAATGTGCTGGCCATCATTTGACATGATGTATTCAAGGAAAGTTTGTGCAGACTCTGGCGCGTCATCATTGATTAATGCAATGAATGGACGTGCAATTTGGTAGTCGCCAGCAGCAATGTTGCTATCTGTTGCTTCTACACCGTTTACAGACAATGCACGTAGAGAGTCATCAACTGAACCTAGTGAGATATAACCAATGGCATAAGGGTTGTTTGCCACGATAGTTTTGATCATACCGTTACCGTTACCTACTTGCGCGCTAGGGATAATAGCTGTGACCTTGTGGCCATTAACTGTGCGCTGTAGTTGCATGATTTCTTCAAATGCACCACGAGTACCAGAACCATTTTCGCGAGTCACGACAACGATTGGACGTGCTTCACCGCCTACTTCACTCCAGTTTGTAATCTCACCACGGTAAATTTTAGAAATTTGTTCTTGAGTCAGGTTTGTAACTGGGTTTGCTTTATTAACCGCAGCAGCAATACCGTCACGCGCAATCACAACTTCTTTAGTGCTAGCGTTTAGCTCGTTTTCTTTTACATTACGTGAAGACATACCAATCATGCTTGTACCGTCTTTTGCTGCACGAATACCAGCAGATGAACCTGTACTTTGTACTTCTACAGATTTACCGGCAGTTTGCTGATAGTTCTCGGCTAATACTTCCATTACATGTGCAACTGAGGTTGAACCTGAAACGGTCACTGTGCCAGCGTTAACAACGGGCGCAGTCATCATGCCAACTGCAGTTAATAAGCCAATGATCTTTTTCATTGTGATTCCTACTCTTTTAAAGTGAGTGTTCAATATCGGGTTAATGTTCAATGTTCGTTCAACAAAAATGTCAGTGCCTTGATTGAGGCAAGCGCATTAAGTCAGAAGAATATGACAGTAAAATTACAGTGCCGGCGTAGGGAAAAATCGTGCTGCTTTCTCCGTTTGAAACAATGTTAAGTTATTGTTTATTAATTGTTTGTGAACATAATTTCACGATAAGTTTGTTATGTGTTTTTAGTCGAAACCTTAAGGCTGCTGCTGGTGGCTAAACGCGCTGAGAACTTGGTGTTTTGGGCTAATGCAGTTGGATGTGAGCTCGGGGTTTGTACTGGGGTTAAGTTTAAGTTAAGTCTAAATTAACTTTGGGGTCACGGTTTTGGTGTATATTGCATGGAGATGTTACAACATAATTTTTTTATGAAGGTTTTATGACAGTGAAGGTTTTTTCGATTTAACGATAAAACTCTTTTAATAGAAGCTAACCTTGTTTTACATATTTCAATTTAACCCACTTAATTTTTATTAATTCATTCGAATGGAGTGTATCCGCTAGAGCATAATTACATTAGACATTTATAGGAGATGCTATGACCACGGAATTAATTATGATTTGCATGGCTGCATTGATCGTAATTGGCATTTTGCTTCATCACCCCTCTCGTACGCTTGGTATCCCTTCACTGCTCATTTTTATGGGAGTGGGTTTAGCGTTAGGTAATGGCGAATTTGATTTCGTTTATGATGATTTAGCACAAACAGCGTGGATAGGTGGTCTTGCTCTAAATGTCATTGTGTTTGTGGGGGGATTAAATACTTCTACCGATAAGATTAAAGTCGCCTACAAAGAAGGTGGCATGTTGGCTTCATTCGGTGTGGTATTTACGACCATTATCTTTGCCGGCATTTTATATGTGCTACTCGACTTTAACTTCTTGTTGTGCCTCTTATTTGCTGCGGTGGTGTCTTCCACAGATGCAGCAGCGGTGTTCTCTATTCTTGAGTCTAAAAAGCTAAAGCTTAAAGAAGAGACCGATACTATATTGGAGTTTGAGTCGGCCACCAATGACCCTGTCGCGATGCTCATGGTGATTGTACTGACAGAGATGGTGTTATCGTCTTCTCAATCTGTTTCTCTGTCATCACTTTCTATTACCTTATTTACCCAAGTCATTGTGGCGATTGTTGTCGGCCTTATTGTTGCTCGTATAGCGGTGTGGTTACTGAACAGTATTAGCTTGTCAGAATACGGCTTAATCCCGGTATTTGTGCTTGCAAGTTTTATTATTGCCACTTATGGGGCTGAGTTTTTAGGCGGTAATATACTCTTGGCTTCTTATATAGCAGGTGTGGTGATTGGTAACTTTATTAAGCGTGGGCAGCAGGTCAACCTTCACTTCTTTAATAGTTTGTCTTGGTTGGCTCAGGCGTTGATGTTCATTGTTCTCGGATTGCAGATCTTCCCGCAGATGCTGATGACAGTATTTTGGGCATCGCTCATCCCGGCGATATTACTCATTGTGGTGGCTAGACCTTTGGCTGTACAGCTTTGTTATTTACCTTTCCCGAAAGCGAGTTGGCGTAAGCGATTGTTCATTTCTATGATCGGTTTAAAAGGAGCGACTCCAATTGTATTTGCCTTGATCCCAGCAGCAGCTGGTGTTCCTGATGCAATTAATATCGTTCATATGGTGTTCTTTATCATGATCTTTTCTGTATTCATTCAAGGTGGTGCTATTGGACCACTGGCAGATAAGCTTGGTTTAGTTCAAACACCTAAAAAAGACTGATATTACACAGCGAGTTGAACTTGTTTAGATTCCGCTCGCTTCCACGCTTTTTCATGGAAGTAAAAAACCACAGTATTGATTGCAGGTTCAATAAGTGCCACTGCGCCACCAATCACTAAGCTGCCAGTTAATAAGTAAGTGATGCTAAATGCAACGCCAAAGTGTAGTAGTGCAAATGATATTGTCTTTTTCATAATGAATTCTCCAAATGGTTAACTTATGAAAATGATAATTATTATCATTTGGATTGTAAAGTCTTATTATGAGGATATTGTCGATAAGGTTAATCGGCTCAAGCGAACCATTGCAAAACACAGAGCTGTACAGCTAGTAAGCATTGATAATTAGCTGCACAAACAAAGAAGCCTATCGCGAGATAGGCTTTTGCTTTGTTATTGACGCTAAGTTAATCACACACCATTGAATAAGATGAAAGGCGAACTATTTGCGCTAACTAAAACGCACTAACTAAAGCGCACTAACTAAAGCGCACTAACTAAAGCGCACTAACTAATAGTGCCAAGGGAACTTACCAAAGTCTTGGTCGCGCTTTTCTAAGAATGCATCACGGCCTTCTTGTGCTTCATCAGTACCGTAAGCTAAACGCGTTGCTTCACCCGCGAATAACTGCTGACCCACAAGACCATCATCTGGCAAATTAAAGCCATACTTTAGCATTCGCATTGCTGTTGGAGACTTGCTGTTAATTTCTTTAGCCCAAGCTAACGCTTCTGTTTCAAGCTCAGCATGTGGAATGGCACGGTTGACCATACCCATATCAAAGGCTTCTTCAGCACTGTAGTTAAAACCGAGGAAGAAAATTTCACGCGCGCGCTTTTGGCCAATCATTTTGGCTAAGTAAGCACTACCATAACCAGAGTCAAAGCTACCAACATCAGGGTCAGTTTGCTTGAAAATTGCATGTTCTTTTGAAGCAAGCGTTAAATCGCAAACAACATGTAAGCTATGGCCACCGCCAACAGCCCAACCTGGTACAACTGCAATAACCACTTTTGGCATAAAACGAATGAGACGTTGAACTTCTAGAATATGAAGACGTCCCATTTTGGCCACATCTGGTTGATGCTCGCCATCACCTTCGTATTTATAACCGTCTTTACCACGAATGCGCTGATCGCCACCTGCACAGAACGAGTATTGTCCTTTTGCAGATGGGCCATTGCCGGTAATTAATACGCAACCTACATCTGACCACTGACGGGCATGATCTAAGGCTGTGTAAAGTTCATCAACGGTTTTAGGACGAAAGGAGTTTAAGCAATCAGGGCGATTAATGGCGATGCGTACAGTGCCTTGATCTTTTGCTCTGTGGTAAGTGATGTCATCAAAGTTGAACCCTTCAACAACATCCCAAAGTGTTGGGTCAAAAATATCTGAAACCTGCTGAGTCATATCGTATCTAGCCTTCTATCAAAATATGACAGAAAGGCTAGGCCGATTTGAATCTCAGGTCAATTGAAACCATAAAATCCATTAAAGTTGGTCACAGATATACCGTAAATTATCGCGAGTGAAGATTTCATGCTGAGCATTAGATTCACTGCAGTACGTTTGAGTAAAGTCCTCTAATGAATAGTTACTTTTGAGAATATTGTCTAACTCCGCCAGTTCAGCAACATTTAGCCTGCGAGATAAATCTGCCTTGATTGCAGGGATGCGCTTATCAACTCGCTGGATTTTAGTCCCAGTCACTGAGTCAAGTTTGCGTTCGGCCTGAGTGAACATATTTGTGATGAATTCAATGGGTTCATCGAGCTTATCTGTTTCAGTGGCGAAATAATAAATTATGCCAGCGATGATAGCTAAACCTATCCAACCTCTCATTTTTTTGTCCGAGTTAATGTTAGAAAGGTATATACTATTCTAGTTCCTATGTAATGTTAATGTAGTAAGGCTGTAAAATGACAACAGAATCAAAACCAAATGATTTTGCGAAGCAAAAGCGCATTAAGATTCATCAGCCCGACGCCAGTAAAGCGGATCGTTTTAACCCTCGTAATCGTATCTATGTTCGCGCCGTTGAAGGTCTATGGACCAATGTTCGCCGCCGTATGGGCTGGGTTGCCATGTTGTTCTTCCTTATCTTGCCTTGGATCCCGTGGGGAGACCGCCAAGCTGTGTGGTTTAATCTCGCTGAACAAAAATTCCATGTATTTGGTCTTACTATTTGGCCGCAGGATTTAACCTTACTTGCCGCATTATTCATGATAGCGGCATTTGGATTGTTTTTTGTCACGACCTACTTAGGCCGAGTTTGGTGTGGTTACACTTGCCCGCAAACGGTATGGACATTCATCTTTATCTGGTTTGAAGAGAAGTTTGAAGGCGCAAGAAATAAACGTATCAAGCTAGATAAGATGCCATGGAGCTTCAACAAAATTTGGCGCAAAACAGCCAAGCATACCTCGTGGGTACTAGTGTCATTACTGACAGCAATGACATTTGTCTCTTACTTTGTCCCAACACGAGAAGTGTACCTTGATGTGTTTACGCTTAATGCAGACGGAAGCATTTATTTCTGGGTGTTATTTTTCACTATGGCCACATACGGTAATGCGGGATGGATGCGTGAAATCATGTGCCTGCATATGTGTCCTTACGCGCGATTCCAGTCGGCCATGTTTGATAAAAATACTTTTATTGTTGGCTATGATGCCACAAGAGGTGAAACACGTGGTCCACGTTCACGTAAAGCAGATCCAAAAGAGATGGGACTCGGTGACTGTATTGACTGCGACCTGTGTGTGCAAGTGTGTCCAACGGGGATCGATATTCGTAACGGTCTTCAGTATGAGTGCATAAACTGTGGTGGTTGTATTGACGCATGTGATACCACGATGGAGCGTATGGGTTATGAAAAAGGCTTAATCAGCTATACCACAGAGAATAAGTTAGCGGGTATCAAAGAAAAAGTACTGAGACCCAAGCTTGTGGGTTATGGGGTTGTACTGACAGTCATGATCCTACTATTCATATATGCCAGTGCGACGATTTCACCTGTACGTATGGATGTCATCCGAGATCGTAATGCGTTATATAGAGAGAATATGGATGGTAATGTCGAAAACACTTACACCTTGAAGATCCTCAATAAGACAGAATACGTTAATGAATATAAGTTGAGTGTCACTGGTATTGATAATGCTAAGTGGATTGGTCCTGATACGATCACGATTCAAGGTGGGGAAATTTTTACCTTGCCAGTGAGTGTTGAAGTAGACCCAGCAGAGCTATCTCGTAGTGTGACAAATATTGATATCAATGTTGAAACCAGCATAAATGGTGCGCCAGTGAGCATTAAGCAAGAAACACGCTTCTTTAGCATGTAGTTAAGTAAGTAGAAGTGACAGCTTTAAGGCGTTAGCAGGCAAAAGCTAGGTTTTCTTGAATATCTCCTTTGCGACTAAAACACATCAAAATACGGGTAAATCAGCCATAAAAGCGGCTTTTTTACCCGTTTCGCGTAAAAAAGCACCTGTTGAGGTGTTTTTCATAAAAAACTTCAAAAAAGCCCTTGCGCAAAAATCTAAG
>NZ_JBHZSM010000013.1:0-140772 GCF_043643735.1 Shewanella maritima | reverse complement strand
GAGGCTAAAAATAACTGAAACGCCCCCTTTTAGGGGGCTGAATGAAAGCCACCTTCTTCAGAAGGTGGATTCTTTACATTGTAGGCTAAGTTACTATTATTACTGATTTTTGTTCAGGTTGTCGGCTAACTCAAGCAACATTCGTATTGGATTAAGGCTAACATTAAAATGCCACAATCACAGGCAACTTAAGTATTCGTGTTTAAATAGGTTGGCTTAACTCTATTTAGCTTGTGTGGGTTGCTTGGCTAATACCGCATTATAGCGCTCAAACGCATTCTCTAGGTCCGCAATCAAATCATCCACATTTTCAAGGCCAATGTGTAATCGTATTAGTGGTTTGCTGTTGTCCCAACCTGTCGCTGAACGAATTTTATCAATCCCAAAGTAGCCTAATATGAGACTTTCATAGCCTCCCCATGAAAACCCCATTTTGAAGTGTTGCATGTTCTCTACAAAGGCTGTGACGGCCGCTAAATTACCTTGTTTGAGTACGAAAGAAAATAATCCATTGCCGCCACTAAAATCACGTTTGAAAAACTCATGACCTGGGCAGGTTTCAAAAGCAGGATGTCGCAGATGGTCAACTTCGGCGCGCTGATCAAGCCAGTTTGCAACCGTTAATGCATTTTTTTCATGCTGAGCCAATCGTACGCCAAGCGTTCGTAAGCCTCTATTAGCCATATAAACATCGTCAGGCGAGGTGGTTTGCCCCATCAGATAGCTACGTTCGCGTAATGTTGGCCAGTGTTGCTCATTTGCTGTTGCGGTGCCAATCATGACATCAGAGTGACCAACTATATATTTAGTTGCTGCCTGTATTGAGATATCTACCCCCATTTCAAACGGGCGGCAATTGATTGGTGATGCCCAAGTGTTATCAAGCATTGTGATGATATCATGTTGTTTAGCGACCGCGCATATGCCAGGTACGTCTTGAATTTCCATGGTGATTGAACCTGGCGATTCTAAGAAGATAACCTTAGTGTTTGGCTGAATTAACTCTGCGATGTCTGCGCCGATGAGAGGATTATAATAAGTTGTTTCAACGCCATAGTCGGCCAACAGTTTGTCGCATAAATCACGAGTGGGTTCATAGACGTTGTCAACCATTAATAGGTGGTCGCCTTTCGCTAGAAATGACAGTAATGCACCGCTGATGGCTGCAGCACCAGATGGGTACAGTGATGTTCCAGCACCGCCTTCAAGCTCGCTGATGGCTTGTTGAAATGCAAAATGAGTGGGTGTGCCTCTTCGACCATAAAACAATTCACCGTCGGTTTTATGCTTAATGGCATGGCGCATGGCATCCATAGTGTCAAAAACTACAGTTGAAGCGCGATAAACAGGCGGATTAATCACACCTTTAGTGTATTTTTTGTCACGACCTGTACTCACTATTTTGGTAGCCAGTTTGTCTGAATCACTCATTAATATTCTCTCTTCTTGATTTTTAGCTATCTTAACATCTAGATGGCTAAATAAAAGGGGTGATAAGTTATTTTCAATTGATGCTCAACTCTCTAATGGAATTGATACCCTGATTTCAACACCGTTTATATGCTGTGTTTCTATGTTATTGGCGTTGATATGCCCATGATGAAAATCTGTGATCAATCTTGCAATGTACAAACCTAAGCCCAGGTGCGGTTTGCTATTAGCTTCTTGGCTACGCACTGAGACCATAGATTCAAAAATCTGATTGTGCATATTCTCTGGAAGTAAACAGCCTTGGTTTGTCACTTTAAGTACTGCCTGCTTATTAGATTGGCTCAGTGTCACTTCAATGGGAGTATCATCAAGGCTGAATTCCAACGCATTGTTGATGAGTTTATCCATTAGCTGAGCAATGTACTCAGGAACGCCATCACACAACATGGGTTTATCTTCAATTTGTACTTTAAACTGTTGTTTGGGGTAAGTCAGTTGATAACCTTGCATACAACCTGAAACCACTTTTTGTAATGAGAATTGGCCTCGTTCTGCTTGGGTCAAACTTGCTTCTAGTCGCGTGGCTTCACTAAGGTTATTTATAATAAGGTGTAATCGGTTAACCCCTTCTTGGGCACGATTAACGTACTTTTCAGTGTTGTCATCAAGGTTTTGTAGACTTAAGTGCTCCAATGAACTACGTACCACGGCTACCGGTGTGCGTAACTCATGTGATAACCGCGATGACATATTTTCTAGGTAATGGGTATATTGTCCTAATCGACTAACGATACTGGCAAAGCTACGAGATAAATCGCCAATTTCGTCACGATGTTTTGATGCCTCAATCTGTTGTTTAATACGTCCTTGGCTGTCAATAGCGAGTTCAGCTTGGTCGCGTAGACGTCTAATACGACTTGAAATACTCGAAGCGAAAATAAACAAGGCTAAAGTCCCCATACTCATAATGGTGAGAATGACATTAAATAGCTTTTCCAGTGCCTTATTACGAAGGGTTCTAATACCATGAGTGGTTTCTTCTGCAATCACCACGCCCATCACTTTGTCATCAATCCAAATGGGACTCGCAGCCGCTAATACGACGGCTTTGTTATCTGGGGTTAAGCGCCAAGTTGAACCATGCTTGCCAGATAGTGCGCGTTCAATATGGCTGCCACTGAGTTCAGTTGAGTCATGCAATGAGTCAATAAAATCCTGTGGTGGTCGGGTCAAAATTTTATAGTAAAGCGGTAATAAATACTGACTATGGAAATGTGACCATGTGGATTCTGGCGTTTCCAACAGCTCAGTACTTTTCCATGCACTACTTGAACGGCGAATATCCCCCGATTTAGCTAACACGCGGCCATGATTATCGACCACCCAAATGCGTGAGCTATTATGGCTCATACCTTTGATGATGTTTTCTATTTCAGGCGAAGGGACTAAAACAGTGCCCAATTCAGACACAGAGTTTGTAGCAGAGGTACCAATAATATTTACCAATTGGCGGTTATTGGGATCATCTACATTGTGTATTGCAAAACCAAGCTTACTGCCAACCATTTCAAGCGGCAGCCTGAACTCAATATTGTATCCACTTTCTGTTTGTTGCCAATGGCCCTGGATGCGGTTTTCTGGGACGACGGGCATACTTTGACTAGGATCTTGAGGCAGTTCGTAGGCGCTCAACCAACCCGGTTCGGTATTGGCAATGATGTAGCGTTTAAAATCCCCCTTTGGGGTTAATGTCGCCATCACTAAGTGATCATTTCTATCCACTCTGAGGCTATTTTTACCCCTATAAACGACCGCAGGGTCATTAACTTCAAAGAATCCATATAAATAGCCAGCATATTTACCCACCATATGAGTAAAACTAATATCCGTGGATAGATTCTCATCTTGTTGATAAATCAGGTGCTCACTATCATAGTGCAACATGCGGTGTTGATAGGATTGCCAGTCTTGTAACTTGCCATCTAATTGAATCGGCCCCATAAGCGGGTAGGCATATAGATCTCTGCCTTTTTCAACTTGGGTTAAAAAACTGGCTTGGTTATCAAATAACATTGGTCTTTCATGCAAAGCGGTAGCCAATGCCTGAGTGGTGCCTTCGAGGGTTTTTTCTTGACCATGGCGCAGGTATTTTTCCATCTCCCACACGTATTGGTAGCCTAGCCAAGGTAGGCATAGCAAGAATAACGAAAGGATGATGACTTTTGCCCTGAGGCCTAATGGTAAATACATAAATATTTCAAATTAATTAATATTTACAGGCTATCCCAACGGTAGCCCATGCCATAGACGGTATCGATACAATTGAACAGCCCATCAACGGCTAAGAATTTTTTACGGATGCGTTTTACATGGGAAGTAATGGTACTGTCATCCACATAAATTTTAGCTTCTTGCATTAAATCTTGACGACTGCGCACATGGCCTGGATGCTTTGCCATGGCATGAACCATCCAAAATTCCGTCACTGTTAGCTCAATAGGCTGCTCTAACCAACTCACTTGGATGCGATTGACATCAATCGTTAATGGGCCGCGTTGCAATAAGTTTTCTTCTGCTGGGCTTGAGCTAATTAACTCTGAACGACGAAACAATGCAGCAATACGGGCTAACAGGTGAGGAAAGCTGACATCTTTAGTGAGGTAATCATCAGCGCCTAATCTAAGTCCACATACAGTATCAAAATCACTGTCTCGTGCAGTTAAAAAAATGATGGGTAAACTGCTTGATAACCCTCTGAGAGCTTGGCATAAAGTAAAGCCACCATCAATTTCATCTTCTAAACCAATATCGATAATGGCTAAGTCGGGTAAACGCGCATTAAAGGCTAGCATCGCAGATGGGCGATTAGCATAGGCTTGTACGTTATATCCTTGCTGCTGCAACACATCTTTATAGTTTTCGCGTATCGCGACTTCATCTTCAACAATTGCAATTCGTTTCATTGTTACCTTCTTACCTCGGTCACAAAAGCGATTTAAATACTGACTTCCTTAAACGAAGCCAATAAGTGTGTGACTGTAATACTTCTATAGTGCTGACTATACAGGATTTACTTTGGCAAAAAAGTGGCTAAAGCAAATTGCCATATTGTTGCCACATTTGATCTCTGCATTGCCATTTTTGCTCCCCAAATCTGCCACTTGTGTCGTGTTTAATGAATGTCATCGAGTGATTCAACACTCCATTTAAAAAACATTAAACATAAAGGTGATGACCATGAAAAAAACCACAATCGCAATTGCACTGATCTCTGCACTGACTGTTAGCCAAGTTAGCTTCGCCAATGAAGCAGATAAATCACAAGATCTTGACCAAACAGAAGAGGTCGTCGGTTTTAGCTCAGGTTTAGTATTGGGCGCAGTTGTTGGCGGACCTGTTGGTGCGTTTATTGGCGCACTGACAGGTACATTTATTGGTAAGTCTGTCGCCAATGACAGTCAAATCGCTCAGCAACAGCAAGTTATCGATGAAAAAAACAACACTATCGTTGCTATGGAAAAACAAAACCAATCGCTCTCAGAAATGACCGAAGCATATAATCAGGCACAAATACAGCTAGCTCAAATACAAGCTACGCAGCAGCAAGTGTTAGATGAACTCGCGATAGGCATGAATGTACAGTTCAAAACCGGCTCATCAAATATTGAACCAATCTTTAAACAGCAACTCGATAATGTCGCTTACATGATGACCTTATCACCTGAACTCACGCTCGATTTAACCGGATATGCTGATAGACGTGGCGACACTACCTATAACCAAGCATTGTCTGAACAACGTTTGATTGAAGTGACCCAATATCTTACCGCGCAAGGCATCGATGCGCAGCGACTTCAAGGCCAAGCTTACGGTGCAACGGCGCCATTGCATGAAGAACAAAACTTTGAAAATGATTTCTTTGATCGTCGAGTGACGTTAAAGCTTGGCAAGCAACATCGTGAACTAGCAGCCAACTAGGGCCTACAGATCTTTCAAGATTATTTTTGTAGCAACTTGATGGAAATTGATACAAGGCAGTGACTTTGATGTGTGGTTACTCCACATGATAAGTCGTTAACGCAGTAGAAATGAAAACAAGTGCTGCCTGTAAGGTTCGTTTAAAAGCACGGAGCTCTTAGCTAAGAGTTCAGATTGTTGTGAGCACTGTAGTTAAAAATTACAGGTTTAGATGACTAAACGTCATCGCTTACGCCTCGATTAAAGTGCTTTTAATTCGAACAAATTCTAATCAGCAAAGAGCTACAGGCCCTATTGCCATTCCAATAAGTAGTGGCATGGTATGCCATGCTGCTAAGGAGAACCCATGCAAATAAGCAAACCGTTATGGACAACGTCATTGGGGCAACTATGTTGCCTGCTATTTATCATTATGGCTATGGGGTTACCCGCCATTGCAGCAAGTTCAGCAGGTGAAGATATTAATCCTGGCCTTTTCAATCATGGTCTGGTCAAGCTCACTGACGCTAATGCTTATCAAAATAACCCTTATCCTGATAGTGTCAATTCTAGTCATACTCAGATGCCTGAAATTATGCTGGCGTTAAAAACTGACGTTTCCATGCAAGTCACCGGTATCGTTAATCGTGTGACCGTTCGCCAAGCTTTCCATAATGACACTGAACACTGGGTCAATGGCCAATATGTATTTCCATTACCCGAAGATGCTGCGGTCGATAGCTTAAATATGGTGATAGGCCAGCGCACCATTGTGGGGGTTATCCAACCTAAACAGCAAGCACAGCAAACTTTTGAAAAAGCTAAGAAAGCAGGTAAGCAAGCCAGTTTGCTTAAACAACACAGGCCAAACATGTTTACCGCGGAAGTGGCTAATTTAGGCCCTAATCAAACCATGGAAGTGGTGTTCACTTATCAACAACCTATGGCTTTAAAAAACGATCACTACCGAATTCGCTTCCCAATGAGTATGACACCTAGATATTCACCTCGCTCGAAATACTTGGTAGATAACGAGGACAACTCTTTATTTAGCAAGATCCGTTATGCTTTTAGTCATGATAATAGCCAGCTCAGTTTCTTGAATGAAACACAGGAACTGAGTGGTAAAGTCAGCATAAACATCAAAATCCAGACTGGTAATGAAATAGTCGATATCTTAAGTGATAGCCATCAAATCACGAGCGAACAGCAACAAGATAACTGGAATATCACCCTTGCTGACGAGGCACTGCCTGACAGGGACTTTTTGCTAAGTTGGCGGCCATTGCTGGATGATTCAGTTCAGGCTTATATGTTCACACAAAAAGGGAAAACCCATGCTGCAAGTCAGCTTGTTGAACATTGGCAGTCAAATGAAAGCAATCAAGCTTCAAAAACAACCACCACAAAGAATATCGCACAAGATCAGTACCAGTTATTGATGATGTTGCCACCAAAAGCACTTAAAGAAACGCAGCACATACCGCGGGAGTTAGTGTTAGTGATTGATGTTTCTGGTTCAATGTCTGGTGCTTCCATTGTACAGGCTAAACAGTCATTGAAATTTGCCTTGGCAGGACTGAGAGTGGATGACAGGTTTAATATTATTGCGTTCAATCAGCGTCCGACGCTTATGTCTCCTCACGCTATCAGTGTTAATAGCCGCAACCTAGGACGTGGTCAGCGATTTATTGATGCATTAGCGGCAGATGGAGGCACAGAAATGGAACCTGCATTGCTCGCCGCGTTAGTTGATACGCTATCAACTGACAGTGCAGAGTATTTACGCCAAGTGGTGTTTGTAACTGATGGTGCGGTGTCGAACGAGCAGTTTTTATTTAACTTAATTGATACCCATCTTGCTGATAATCGCTTATTTACCATTGGTATAGGTTCGGCACCAAATAGTTATTTTATGCGAAAAGCTGCAATAGCAGGTAAGGGGAGTTTCCTCTACATCGCTAATGAAGCTGAAGTAGAACAAAAGGTTGCGCTTTTATTGGCAAAGCTTGAAAGCCCTGTTTTAACAGACTTAA
This sequence comes from Shewanella maritima, assembly GCF_043643735.1. Lineage (GTDB taxonomy): Bacteria > Pseudomonadota > Gammaproteobacteria > Enterobacterales > Shewanellaceae > Shewanella > Shewanella maritima_A. The sequence continues at coordinate 133,348 of NZ_JBHZSM010000013.1, read as the reverse complement.
AGCTAACTTACGCCGACGGTCGTGTCCCAGATTATTGGCCAGCAACAATTGCCGATTTGTATTTGAATGAGCCATTAACCGTCAGTATTAAATCTGCAGCTCATGAAGACGAAGCAATTGTCATCTCAGGTAATTTAAATGGTCGTTATTGGCAGCAGGTATTTGACCAAACACCCAGTGCGCTTCAAGCCGGTTTAGATATTTTATGGGCCAATGAATATGTCTCTGCGCTGTCGTTAAATAGAAATGCCGCCAATAGAAAACACATTGCTAAACAGATTGAAGCATTAGGTATCCAATACCACTTAGTCACTAACGAAACCAGTTTAGTCGCGGTAGATGTCACTCCTGTTAACCCGCTAGCGCATTTAAATCAGCCTGGATATGTCAATAATCTACTTCCCGCTGGATTTGTACCGAATCAACAAATGATGAAACAAATGCGCCTACCTAAAACCGCGACAGATAGCAGATTGTGGTTATTCATTGGTAGCTGTTTGCTAGTGCTGTGTTTACTCAATATTGGTTTATTACGCCAATATCCGTCTATCAATTTGCTTGGTAAATCCTCTAACTAAGCACTTCCAAAGCCACAAGTTAAAGGGGAAGTTAGTTTCTCTGTGCTATTGGCAAGACTATTAGCAAATAACTTGGCAAGACTATTAGCAAATAACTTGGCAAGACTATTAGCAAGGAACTTGGCAAATAGGTAGTTGGTATAGAGGTAACAGATATATAAATCGTGGCACGAAACTGGAGAACAAACATTTAGGAGCTAGGGTGATGAAAATCAGTAAAAAACTCGTTGTTGCGTTGGTAATTGCCCTATTGATGATGGCTAAAGGAGGCTATATGCAGGCTAAAGCACATTTTGCACAATACTTAATTGAACATGCATTTGATAAAACATTATTGGATCAACAACCACATAAACCCTGGTCTTGGGCAGATACTTATCCTGTCGCGAAAATGACCTTTTTACGGCATATTGATAATGGTAAGCCGAAAAGTATGTACGTGCTGGCTGGTTCATCTGGTAGAACATTGGCGTTTGGCCCAGGCATGATGATGTTAGGTGCTGACGTGACCGAACATGGTAATACCATCATCGCAGGTCATCGTGACACGCATTTTTCATTGCTTGAATTTGTGAGTGTGGGTGACATTATCGAATTAATTAACTACGAGGGTTATCAAATTCAATATGAGGTTGAGAAGGTTGAGATAGTACATGAATCAGATACACAAATTTTACAGCCAACACAGGAAAATATATTAACTTTGGTAACCTGTTATCCTTTTCAAGATCTGGCCAGTCAAACTGAATATCGCTATGTAATCCAAGCCAAAAGTATCGATATATCATACAGACTGCAACATTCCGCTTAACACTTGTTGTTATCAAAAAGCCACACAAATGCGTGGCTTTATATGCTTTCTAAAAAAGATCTAAATACTTAATTAGCCATTGGCATTACGCGGTTTCTGCCAAGACGTTTAGCTTCATACAATAGCTTATCTGCTGCTTCAATCACTGTTTCAACAGCTTCATCTGGTTTGGGCTGGTGGACACCAAAAGAGCAAGTGATGGAGTCAATCACTTGGCTACTTCGGCGGTCTTTGACACTGAGCTTTTCTATTGTACGTCTGATACTTTCGGCAAATTGCCTTGCCAGTCTCAGTTGGCTATTAGGCACAATTAGCGCAAACTCTTCACCACCAAAGCGATACAGCTTGATGCCATCACGGCAAGCTTCCTGAATACGTTTAGCAACGACTTTAAGTACCAAGTCGCCAAGTTGATGGCCAAAGGTATCATTAAATTTTTTGAAATGGTCTATATCAGCCAGTATTAAGCAATAATCATTGTTTTGCGTTGCGTGGGCTTGAATGTCCTCATCAAATGCGCGGCGATTGAGTACGTTTGTTAACGCATCAAACAGCATATCTTTTTCCGACTCGGCGAGGCGCTGCTTTAGTGATTCTATTTCAGCTTGTGATTTTAATAATTGCTCAGTAAAGCTGACCGTACTGGAACGGATTTGGCTAGAGTCCTTCACAATATTGCGAACAATGGCAATGATTTGCTCAAGGTTGAAGCCGCCGGATTCTATTTCAGATAGTTTACTAAAATCTTTATCAATATTTTGCTGAAAAACTTGGGTATCGAGATTGGTATCTTTAAGTGATTGAGATAATTCGACAACCATAGCATCTAAATTTTTACGCATGTCGCGAACATCAAGCTCAACGGGATCTGCAACATGTTTGCGATAAAGTAATTCACTGGTGACTGGAGAGCAGCTTTGGTTTTGAGCAATGGCACTATCTAAATCCTGATTGAGTTGAGGATTTTGCTCGCCTACGTAGGCATACCACAATGCGTAATTGGTAGGTGTGGTAGGAATATTATGCTTTAACATTAATGGCACGGCTTTTTTTAGGTTTGCCGCAGCGGTTTTAAGTAATGTATTAGACATACAGCCCTCTAAGTTCATGGTCAATGATGACTACTGTATTATGACTATAGCCTTTTTACGTAGACCTGAGTCAACGTTAGCGTAATTGACTCATAAAAAAAGCATCCTAAGATGCTCTTTTATATCAAATAAACTGATTAAAATTGGTACATAACTGCAAACATTGGACCTGTGAAACTGTAGTTCAAATTGTAATCAGCAATATGGAAATCAATCGACACAGCTGAGGCTGTCTGTTTATAGTCAACATCGACTTCGTAGTAATTATAGCCAAATGTCAGTGACCAATTTTCATTTATCATGGCATCAACAGAAGCACGTATATCAACCAATGAACCTTTCACATCATCATATTTTAATGCGAAGTATTGTGCATGTGCCGCAATTGTCCAGCCTGGTAAGAATTCATAAGAGCCAAATAAACCGATGTTCGGTAAAGGCGCTGTCGTATTGTTATCGACAACTCTTGGGTTTGCTGTCACATCTTGACAATGTCCTTGTTGTAGAATTGGAGTTGGGCTACAAATACCAATTTCACCTTCGAAAATTGTCTTGACGAACATGGTGTGTACACCAATCGATGCACCGAAATTGTAGTCATCACCAAGAAATAAGTCATAACCGTAACCAATGCGTAATATATCAATATCCAATGTGGTACTGATTTTTGCACCTGCTTCAACGATATATTCTTTGTCGTTATCGGGGTTAGTAAATATCCAGCTTTTTTCTACAAAAGGACTGTCAGCAGAGCGGTGAAGTGATTTCCAATCAGCATAGAGATGATGTCTTTCATTGAAATTCCACGCGAATTCAAAAAAAGGTAAGAAGTGTTTTTCTTCTAAAAATAGGTCATCTTCAAAATCAAGTGGAAATATACCGCCATCTCTAGGGTTGGTTACATTCATATATGAATCAGAGTTGGCATAAAATGCACCCACAATGAAAGTGAATGTATCTTCACTGGTTTCAATCTCAGACACTGCTTGCTGTGCAAAAACCATTGGGGTTAAGCACGATAAAGCTGCAGCAAATACAAAGGGTTTAAACATTGATAAATTGACCTATTTAATAATTTTTATAATTTCTTTTTACCAAAGTGCATCCTAAGTTGTAGATGTAGACCTGTTACCTTAGAAATAAGCATTAAGGATATTACCACTTTGTAAGGAAATGTGAAGAAAATGTACAAAAAACTTGTGTTAAATCAATTTTGTGGAAAAACACTTGAGTGAAAAGTGTCAAAATTTGTAAGTTATCTGGATAAGTTAGCTAAGTAGATAGTTATATTTGACGTTTTATGCTTTTTTGACGCTGATTTTTTGCATTGTAAAGATAATTAGGTGATGTGAGGTTTTAGTTAATCATTCACAAATGGTGTACTTTCAGAGCAAAGCTATAAGGTAAGTTCTTACCGCCTAAATCACTTGTACAGTGATTTAGACATGGGAATGATAGGAAATAGGTTTATTATGCAAGCATTTGGGGGAGTAAAATACTTGCCCAAGTGATACCTCCTAGGATTAAACTGACCATTACCGCTGCAGAACCTATGTCCTTTGCTCGGCCGCTAAGAGGATGAATTTCATCACTTATTCTATCGACAACAGCTTCGATAGCTGAATTAATCAGCTCAACGATCAACACGATAAACACTGTCATTGTCAGTAGCAATCGCTCTACAGTAGTAATTTCTATCAACCATGCAATAGGAAGTAACACGCAGGCGAGTAATAACTCTTGCCTAAAGGCCGCTTCGTTAACCCATGCTGCTTTCAACCCTTTAGCTGAAAACTTACTGGCGCGTAAAATTCGCTTTAATCCATAATTTGCTGGTTTCATAAAAGCTAACGTAATCCCTGTAAAATTGAGCAAATAGGCTAAAATTGCTGATGGCATTATGCCACTGTTTAAACAAGGACGACAACCAGCAAGGAGTGCATATGTTGATGTTTCGGATAGTCATTGTCAGCTTCATTTTACACCTAAGCCTTTTACCAGTAGCCATTGCGCAGCCTGTTTTAGAGAAACCTTCTAAGCAACATTTGTTACTTCAATTAGCCACGCAATATCAAACAATCGACAACGTAAATGACTTTTTAGTGAGTGAAAAACTCGATGGTATTAGAGGCGTATGGAATGGTCAGCAATTATTAACCAAAAACGGCAATGTGATTAATGCACCTAACTGGTTTATTGCACAGATGCCAGAAATAGCCGTTGAAGGGGAATTGTGGATTGGTCGAGGGAAATTTGAAGCGGTTGCGAGTGTTGTAGCCAAAACACAAGCAGCTGACATTGATTGGTTACCCGTTCGCTATATGTTATTTGATACTTACGCACTTGAAAATATGCCATTTGAACAGCGTTATCAAGCCCTACAACAAATGGTACAAGGCAAGACTCATATCAATGTCATTGAGCAAGTTGAGCTGAAAACTGTAGATGCCTTGTATTCAAAACTCAATGACACTGTTGCTAAGGGCGGTGAGGGCTTGATGCTTCATCATAAACTAGCCGTGTATACATCGGGTCGTAGCAAACATATTATGAAACTCAAGCCGAGATATGATGCTGAAGCAGAAGTTGTTGGTTACACCGAAGGCAAAGGTAAGTTTACTGGATTGGTCGGCGCGTTGATTGTCAAAATGCCAGATGGTCAACAATTTAAAATTGGCTCAGGGTTAAGCCTGCAAGATAGGCAATCGCCACCACAAATAGGCGCAATCATTACCTATCAATATTTAGGCTTAACTAAGAACGGTATCCCAAAATTTGCCTCGTTTAAGCGCATTAGGCCGCTAGAGTAACAAGGCATCAATATCGTCATCGGTGTTTTGATTGCTATATGATAACTCAAGACTTAGTATTTATTTGCGGTAAGTCATCAACTTAGGAGCCTCTTTTGAAATTATCTCACCCCGTGGATTCAGTACTATTTGTATGTATGGGCAATATTTGCCGTTCACCATCGGCTGAGGCAGTTTTTCGTGGGCTTGCAAATGAATATCAACTCAATATTGAAATTGATTCAGCAGGTACCATTGCTTATCACACGGGCAATAGCCCAGATCCACGCAGTGTAGCAGCAGGCGCAAAGCGTGGTTTAGATTTCAGTGGAATGCGCGCAAGACAAGTCAGCAAGCAAGATTTTGAATATTTTGATCTCATATTAGCTGCGGATAATGCCAATCTAAAAGACCTAAAAGCCATGTGTCCTAAGCACCTTCACTACAAATTAATGATGATTTTAGACTTCGGTGATCAAGTGACTAAGGAAGTGCCGGATCCTTATTATGGCGGTAAAGATGGGTTTGAGGTGGTACTGGATTTGTTAGAAAACAGTTTGTCCTCACTCGCTCAGGCAATTAAAGAACAAACGTAACCCTAAATAGGCCGGTCATTACAACAAAAAATGAAGTGAATTTCCGGCACATTTCAATTAATTAATCTTGCTAGTGTTAATGACGTTTGCCTGAGCGTTTAATTTTCTCTTGCTCTAATTTTTGCTGCTTTATGGCTTCTTTTTCGGCTAATATTCTTGCCACTTCTTTCTTTTCTACTTCCGCCATTTCTGGGGTTTCTAACGTCAGTAAACCAATCTTGCCTGAACGGAACTCATGCAGTAATAACTCTGACACTTTATGATAATCAATACGGCCACCAGGTCTTAATGCGCCACGCTTTCTACCAATGGCTTCAAGCAGTTCTATGTCGGTTTCTGGTAAAGAGTCGAGTTTATACCGCTCAGCAATGGCTTGTGGATAGGCTTGTAAGAAATACTCAGCAGCAAACATAGCCACATCATCATATTCCATAGCCGTATCTTTAATCGCCCCTGTCACAGCGAGTCTGTAACTGCTGGCTTCGTTATCCACTTTTGGCCATAAAATACCCGGTGTGTCAGATAATACTATGCCATTACGTAAATTAATTCGTTGCTGGTTTTTGGTGACAGCGGGTTCATTACCTGTTTTCGCAATCACGCGTCCTGCAAGCGTGTTAATAATGGTTGATTTCCCGACATTTGGGATCCCCATGATCATGGTGCGAATATCTTTTTCAGTAACATCACGATGTGGCACCAATTTACGGCAAATATCAGGGATCTTTTTTACCATGCCAGGTTGAAGCGTCGTAATAGCCGATGCTTTTACACCTTGCTCTTGCTCAAGGTATTCAATCCAACGTTGAGTGACTTCAGGATCTGCAAGATCAGATTTATTGAGCAGCTTAATACAAGGACGGTCTCCACGTAGTTTAGCGACCATTGGGTTTTCACTGCTATATGGAATACGCGCATCGAGTACTTCAATAACAAGATCAACTTGAGGCATCGCCTCTTCAATCTCTTTACGAGCTTTATGCATGTGTCCCGGATACCACTGAATTGCCATGATGTTGCCTATTACGCTGAAAACTGAAGCGCTATTCTACCTCGATACACAATGAAAAGCATAAAAAAAGCGCCATAAGGCGCTTAATTGGCTTTTAATCAATCGCTTAAATTACGCCGAGCTCGCGTAAACGCTCCATTAGATAAGAGTCTGCCGTGTGGCGATCAGATAATACAACCTCAGGATTTGGATGTAAGAATAGCGGCAAAGAAATACGCGACTTTGTTTTGTCCATACCTTCAGGGTTGATGACTCGGTGGGATGTAGAAGGGAAATAACCTTGTGATGCTTCTTGCAGCATGTCACCAATATTAATGATTAAATTACCGAAATCACTTGGCACATCAATCCATTTATCTTCTTTGGTTTTGACTTGTAAACCGGGTTCATTGGCAGCAGGTAATACTGTAATTAAATTGATGTCTTCATGAGCGGCGGCACGAATAGCACCAGGTTCTTCATTACCTAACATTGGCGGGTAATGTAGCACGCGAAGTAATGTTTTTTGGCTGTTTTCAATCATTTTTGATAAGGCTATTGAATAATGCTGTGATACGTCATTAGGTGAGTACTTTTCAATCCAGCTAAGTAATTCAGCAGCAAGGGCATTGGCTCGATTGTAGTAAGTCAGAATGTTGTCTTTTAATTCATCGGGAATTCTGCCCCAAGGGTAAACATGAAAGTATTCTTTAATATCTTTTACAGTATGGCCTTTTGCTGTTTCTGATACAGAAGCAGGGAAAAATCCATCTTGTGTTTCTGGTTTGAATAAATACTGCTGTTTTTTTTCTGTATTAAAAAATGCGTACCATTGTTCATAAATGGTTTCGACTAATGCTTTGTCGATAGGGTGATTGCTCAGCACACCAAAGCCAGTCTCATGTAATGACTGTACAAAGCGTTGTGCGCTATCTGCTGCAGTGTAATCTATGGTTTCTAATTTCATAATATATTCTTTTGTTTTAGTGTTTTTTGACCCGAGCTAATGGTAACGTTTGTCACATTAAGCTGCAATTTTTTGAGCTGCTTAACACTAATTAATGGGAGATAGTTCTGCTGTTATCTGCATAACATTAAGGTGAAAATGCCTTTGAAAGTATGTGAGCTATACAGCGGTGCAAGTCGTATTGATAGCAAATCAGCACAGCAAAATGAGTGATAAATAATATTTTAAGGCTTGTTACAGAATGAAAACATTAACTGAATTCGAAAAATATGTAATTGAACAAAAGGGTACTGAGAGACCCTTTACAGGCGAATTTGTGGATCATGATGCGCAGGGTGTTTATTTATGTAAGAAGTGTGATAGTCCCCTATATAAAAGTGAGTTCAAGTTTAATGCCCATTGTGGTTGGCCTGCTTTCGATGATGAAATTGAAGGTGCTGTTGAGCGTCATGCAGATCCTGACGGCATGCGTACTGAAATAACATGTAAGCAATGCGGTGGTCATTTGGGGCATGTATTTCATGGAGAAGGCCTAACTGCTAAAAATATACGTCACTGTGTTAACTCGGTTTCAATGACATTTAAGGCAAAGGACAATACATCAAAACCCGATACTTCGATTGAGTATGCCACGTTTGGCGCAGGTTGCTTTTGGTGTGTAGAAGCCATCTTTGCCCAATTAAATGGTGTCCTAAGTGTTAAATCCGGCTATTGTGGCGGCAATGCTGAAGATGCAAATTGCCAAGCTGTTTGCTCAGGTCTTACAGCACATGCTGAAGTAGTGCATATAGAGTTTGATGCGAGTGTTATAAGTTTTGAGCTTCTCTTAGAGGTTTTGTTTGATAGCCACGACCCCACAACGTTAAATCAGCAAGGGAATGATAAGGGGGCACATTATCGTTCAGTCATTTTTGCCCATAATATTCAGCAAGTCGAATTAGCGAATCAATACATACAACAGTTAACTGAGCAACAGGCATTTATCAATCCGATTGTGACCCAAGTGAGTATGTTTGAACACTTTTACGAAGCAGAGGCATATCATGAAGACTACTTTGCGCGTAATGAGCAACAGCCTTATTGTCAGGTGATCATAAAGCCCAAGTATGACAAGTTTAAGCGCAAATTCTCTGATAAATTAAAGTAACACATGGCATGTTTTATTAGAAAAGCGACCAAGTTGGTCGCTTTTAAATTTATTCACTCTCAGTCATTAAGAGTCTAATTGGTCATCTGCAACTTTATAGGAGGGATCTTCAATCATATTCACTTCCACCAAGTCACCGGCCTTGTGCAGTAGCGCTTTACAGTCTTGGCTCAAGTGACGCAAATGCAAAGTCTTGCCTGCATTCACATAACGCTCTGCTAATGTGTCAATTGCATCTAGCGCCGAATGATCAGCAACACGTGAATTTTGGAAATCTACGATAATATCCTGTGGATCTTCTTCAGCTTTAAATAACTCTAAGAAGTTTGCGACAGAACCAAAAAATAGCGGGCCATTTAAGCGGTAAATTTTCCAGCCATTGGCATCGGTTTCGATTTGTACATTGATGTGTTTAGCGTGTTCCCAAGCGAACACCAATGCCGAAACAATGACACCAACAAATACAGCAAAGGCTAGATCGGTAAACACCGTCACTGTGGTCACAAGGATAATTACAAATGCATCATGTTTGGGCACTTTACGCATGACCTTAAAGCTTGCCCATTCAAAAGTACCTAGTACAACAATGAACATCACACCCACTAGCGCAGCTAGTGGAATAATTTCAATGAAGGCGGCGCCAAATAAAATGAATGCAAGTAAAGCTAAGGCTGCAGTGATGCCTGATAAACGGCCGCGGCCACCAGAATTGATGTTAATCATTGATTGTCCAATCATGGCACAACCACCCATAGCTCCAAAGAAACCTGATGTGATGTTACCAACACCTTGACCAACACATTCTTTGTTGCCTTTACCACGGCTATTGGTCATCTCATCAATAACGGTAAGTGTAAGTAGCGATTCAATTAAGCCGACCGCTGCCAAAATACAGGCGTAAGGTAAGATGATGTAGAAGGTTTCAAAAGTAAAAGGCACACTCGGAATAGAGAAGCTTGGCAGGCTACCGGCAATCGTGGCAGCGTCATTGCCGCTCATTGTTTTTAAAAAGTCTAATACATTGCGAGTGTCTAAATCTAAACCGACAACCAAACCTGTCACGGCTAAAATTGCCACTAATGAAGAGGGCACTGCCGTAGTGATTTTCGGTAAAAAATGAATAATAGCCATGGTTAAACCGACTAAAGCGAGCATGATCAAAAGAGGCTCAGACTGCATCCATACCATGTTTCCAGCAGCATCTTTAACCTTGAACTGGCCAAGTTGTGCGAGGAAAATGACAATCGCCAAGCCATTCACAAAGCCTATCATTACTGGGTAAGGCACAATACGAATAAACTTACCCAGTTTGAACGCACCTGCGAGGATCTGGATAGTACCTGCCAATACGACTGCGGCGAATAAGTATTGCACTCCATGTTCTATGACCAATGACACCATGACAACTGCCATAGCACCTGTTGCACCAGAAATCATGCCGGGACGGCCACCAATCAATGCGGTAATTAATCCCATTATGAATGCGGCATATAAACCAACCATAGGTTCAACGTGTGCAACAAAGGCGAAAGCGACAGCTTCTGGTATCAGGGCTAATGCCACGGTTAAGCCCGATAAAATATCAGCTTTACTACTGCTTGTTTTGTGGCGAAGGAGATCGAACATTGAACCTCTTACTTTTGTTTAGTTGTTAACTGCAAAATCGCGGGCATGTTAACAAAATTTGCGCATCCACTAAACCTGTATTTAAGTTTATCTTAAGAAAGATGCGGAAATTTCAATTATAGAGGGTTTACTGGTGTGATCCGCTATTAAGTTAGATGAGGGAAGTTTGATGTAAAGAAAAAAAGCCTCGCATGGCGAGGCTTTTTACTAAATGTTATTAGTGTTACTGACCGGGTTTAGTCATACCCGCCGAAGCTGAGTTACCCATTAACGATTTAGCTTTTGGCTTATCTGCAGACTCAGAATCATAAACCTTACCTATTGGTGTCGCTTGCTGTTGGCGTACTTCAACGCTTGGTTTAGTCATCTGTGATGAAGCAGTAGAACCATAACGACTGTTAGATGCCTTAGGTTGAGGAGCAACTGGCGCAGCTGATACAGTCTCTTCTACAGGCGTTGCAGCTTTGGCCGCAGGAGGCTTAATCGCTGAAGGTTTAGCCATTGGCGCAGAAGCAACAGATGATGATTCTGCTTCTGTCACCTTCACCTCGGGTACACCCGTATTGCCTTCATCGGCTGTATCATCAGTTTTGACTTCTACTGCAGTTGCTTCAGCTTTGGCTTCAGTTTTAACTACTGCCGCTTCGGCTTTGGCTTCAACTACTGGCGCTTGAGCTTTGGCTTCAACTACTGGCGCTTCGGCTTTGGCTGCAACTACTGGCGCTTCGGCTTCAACTACTGGCGCTTGAGCTTTGGCTTCAACTACTGGCGCTTCGGCTTTGGCTTCAACTGCTGGCACTTCAGCTTTGGCTTCAACTACTGGCGCTTGAGCTTTGTCTTCAACTGCTGGCGCTTCAATTTTAGCTTCTACTTCGGTTTTTTCAGCTTTCGTTTCAGCAACAAGTTGCTTTTCTAGCTCATCAACAGGTGTGAACACAGCTTGTTGGTTGCTATCATCCTCATCCTTACGACGACGTTGTCCTGCAGCGCGAAGGTGGCGTGGGCTACGACGACTTCTGCGTTGACCTTCACGCTTCGGTTCTTCTTGGTCATTGCTCTTCGTATCCGCTTCAGCACTTTCTGCATTTTGTTGAACAGCATCTTCAACCTTTGTTACTGGCGTTTCGGCAGTCTCAGGCTGTGGTGCTACAGGCTGAGCCTGCGCGCTGTCTACTTTGCTTACTGATTGAGTAGCAACTTCTGAACTTGCACTTTCGGTCGACACGACATCTTGTACAGCTTCAGTGTTGCTTGTTGGTTCAACAGCTGCTTTCACTGGTTCTTGATTTCGGCCTTGGTTACGTTCTTTACGTGGCTGACGACGACGTTTAGGCTGAGAACCCTCTTTAGCTTGTTCAGTGGTAGCGTTAGCATCAACAGCAACTTGTTCAGTTGTTAACGCAGCTTGCTTATTTTGAGATTCATTTTCTACGCGTACTTTGCGACGCATATTTCTACGTTGACGACGTTCGCGAGCAACTTCTTGCTTCGGCGCTTTTTCAACATTGTTGTCACGCTCAGGCTTGTTTGTCGAAGATTTTTCAGCAGCTTGCTTAGTTTGCTTGTTATCATCTTGGGCACGTTTAGGCTTGCGTTCATTCGTTTTACGAGAACGGTTGTCATTGTTCTCTTTGCTTTCGCCTTCTGAATCACGTTTACCGCGACGCTTATTGTTACGGTTATCGCGATCATTACGACGGTTACGACGGCTGTGCTGATTGTTGGTTTTCGCTGGTTTGTCTTCTTCCTTCTTCTCTTCAGAAGATGAGAACAAACTACCGATAGCGGCCATGATTTTAGAAATCAGGCCTTGTTGATCCGTTTTAGCCGCAGGCTTTTGAGGGGGTTGGGTTTCAGCAGCAGGCTGCTTTGGTGCACCAAAGCCTTTGATTGCCGGTTGGGGTGACGCTGCACGCTCAAGTTTACGCGGCTCGTATAATTCAGATGAAGGTTGTTCAACACGCTTGTAGCTAGTTTCAGATACTTCGTCATCAGTTTTACGACGAACAACGCGATATTCTGGCGTTTCCATGTGGCGATCTGGGATCACATACACTTCAACATTATGACGTTCTTCGGTAATACGAATCGCTTTACGTTTTTCATTCAACAAGAAAGCGGCAACATCAACAGGCACGATGGCTTCAATTTGTGCGGTATTCTCTTTAATGGCTTCTTCTTCCATTAAGCGCAAAATTGATAGTGCTAGTGATTCCGTGCCACGAATGGTGCCTTGGCCATGACAGCGTGGGCAAAGGTGGCCAGCCGACTCTTCAAGGGAAGGGCGTAAACGCTGACGTGACATTTCCATTAGGCCGAAGCGCGAAATACGACCTAATTGAACGCGTGCACGGTCACTATGAACTGCATCACGCATACGGTTTTCAACTTCGCGCTGATGACGTACTGGTGACATATCGATAAAATCGATAACCACTAAGCCGCCGAGATCGCGTAAACGTAGTTGACGAGCAATTTCATCTGCCGCTTCTAAGTTGGTGTTCAGCGCAGTCTCTTCAATGTCGCCGCCTTTAGTGGCACGAGCAGAGTTAATATCAATTGACGTTAGTGCTTCTGTTGGGTCAATAACAATTGAGCCGCCAGATGGTAAACGCACTTCACGTTGGAAAGCTGACTCAATTTGAGACTCGATTTGATAATGGGTAAATAAAGGCACTTCAGATTTATAACGCTTAACACGCTCAACAAAATCTGGACGAACTAAACCGATATGTTGTTTAGCTTCGTCATAAATACGAGGGTGATCGATAAGGATTTCACCTACATCACGACGCAAGTAATCACGGATTGCACGAACAATGACATTACTTTCTTGGTGGATTAAGAAAGGCGCTGGCTTACTTTGTGCCGCTTCTTGAATCGCATCCCAGTGATGTTGTAGAACTTTTAAATCCCATTTTAATTCTGCAGCTTCTTTTCCTACACCCGCTGTACGGACAATTAGACCCATACCATGGGGGATTTCTAATTGAGACATTGCAGCTTTAAGTTCTGTACGCTCATCACCTTCAATACGGCGAGAAATACCACCTGCACGAGGGTTATTAGGCATGAGTACTAAGTACGAACCCGCAAGACTGATGAATGTTGTTAAGGCTGCACCTTTGTTACCACGTTCTTCTTTGTCTATTTGAATTATGACTTCTTGACCTTCAGATACCACTTCTTTGATATTTGGTCGGCCTTGGAATGAGTAACCTTTGGGGAAGTACTCTCGGGCAATTTCTTTTAGAGGAAGGAAACCGTGTCGCTCTGCACCATAATCAACAAATGCGGCTTCTAATGAAGGTTCTACACGGGTAATTTTACCTTTGTAGATGTTTGATTTCTTTTGCTCATGACCTGGGCTCTCAATATCTAGATCATATAGCTGTTGCCCATCAACTAGGGCTACGCGCAACTCTTCTGATTGAGTTGCATTAATTAACATACGTTTCATGATGACGTGTATCTTCTAATAATGGTCATCAAACAAACGACGATTGTCAGCATTATGGGCCTAACCGACACTGCAACCTTCTCGGCTGGTGTTAGGCTGTTTGGTGCGCATTTCTGTAAGACGCAATCTCTGCGTGTCGCATCCGATTTATGGCTTATTTTTTAGTAAGTACAAAAACAAGGAATTCGTTATGTATAACAAACCCCATAAATTTATTTATTCATTCCGATAATGCCAAATTCGAATCGTGTTGTTCGATAACAAGCTAATATTTTATTCGAGTTTGGGGCGAATTAGCGTCAGAAAACCACAAGTAATTTAGGTGGTAGCTTACAGTTTAACTGTACTAACGAACTTTGCATCGTTATTTCACTATACAGTTTGCAAATCAATGACTTGCGACTGGTAAAGTCCACAGATTTTGTGAGCTAATATTCGCATGGTGGGGGATTTGTGAACACTTTATCCACTGTTTATCCGCAACCAGAGCGCAAATATAGCAATAATCACAAAATTGGGCAATCAAAACTGCGAGGGTAATTGTATCTATTTAAATATATTTTCAGGTACAATAGCCTCGAATTAAGATAATGGCTTAACATGAATAACGAAACCTACCTAAAAGTTCAATTGGTCACGATTGACGAAGACAATTTTGAACAACGCATTGATAACTTTCTCCTCACAAAACTCAAAGGCGTGCCTAAAAGCATGATTTATCGCATTGTGCGAAAAGGTGAAGTGAGGGTGAATAAAAAACGCATTAAACCTGAGTACAAATTGCAGATAGGCGATATTGTCAGGATCCCGCCTGTGCGTGTGGCAGAAAAAGATTATCGTACCGCGCCTTCTGCCAATCTCGATAAAGTCGCACAGCTTGAATCACGTATTTTGCATGAAGATAATCATTTAATTGTACTTAATAAGCCTGCCGGCATAGCTGTGCATGGTGGCAGCGGTGTAAACTTTGGTGTGATTGAAGGGTTACGTTCATTACGTACTCAGCAAAAGTTTTTGGAGCTAGTGCATCGTTTAGATAAAGACACTTCTGGTGTCCTTTTGGTTGCCAAAAAGCGTAGTGCCCTGAAACATTTGCATGATCAATTGCGTAAAAAGACCATGCAAAAAGATTACCTCGCCTTAGTGCGTGGTGAGTGGCAAGCAAAAGATAGAGTCGTACAGGCGCCTTTATTAAAAATCACGCTCAAGTCTGGAGAACGGATTGTGCGGGTTAATAAAGAAGGTAAGCCGAGCGAAACTCGTTTTAAGATTGTACAAAAGTATCAAGGCACGACTTTGGTCAAAGCCAGCCCTGTAACAGGACGTACCCACCAAATTAGGGTGCACTGTCAATATGCTGGTCATGCAATTGCTTGTGATGATAAATACAGTGAACAGCAATTTGATGACAGTATGCGTGCAAAAGGTTTAAATCGATTATTTTTACACGCTGCTCAGCTGACATTTTTACATCCAGAAACGGATGAGAAGATGACTGTTGAAGCACCGCTCGATGATAATCTAAACGCGACCTTAAAAAATCTAAAGAAAGCGTAATGTCAAGCGTCAATGACGCAATAAACGAGCCATTTTAGCCTGTTTAATTGCGTTAGTTCATTCACAATATTCACTTTGATGCGATAGGCTATTTAAAATTCACTATGACCAAAAAATTCGATTTAGTTATCTTTGATTGGGACGGTACGTTAATGGATACCGTCGGTAAGATTGTTGCCTGTATGCAGTCGGTCGCAACAGAGTTATCGTTAGTGGTGCCAAGTGAGCAACAGGTTAGGGATATTATTGGTTTATCTTTACCGGCTGTCATGGATGAATTGTTTGCAGATTATGGTGATAAGCATGAAATTATCATAGAGACCTATCGACAGCATCACCAAGCAAGCCAACATGCTACGCCGTTATTTAATGGTTCTAGGCAGCTTTTGAATCAACTGGATAGTGAAGGTTACCAATTGGCTGTTGCAACGGGTAAAGCAAGGCCTGGTCTTGATCTCGTGCTATCAACAACAGGTTTATCTGAACACTTTAAAACGACTAGAAGTGCCAGTGAAGCCAAAAGTAAACCTCATCCACAAATGATTGAGTCTATTCTTGCTGAACTTAATGTGCCTGCTAGTCGTGCAGTTATGGTGGGTGATTCTCGTCATGATTTAAACATGGCAAGTAATGCCAAGGTGGCCAGCATTGGAGTGAGCTATGGTGCCCATTGTGATAAAGTATTGTCCCAATGTAACCCCATTGCTATTATCGATAATCCACTCGCATTGAAACAGTTTTTGTAATCCTATTATGCAGGTTATACGAGCTTAGATACTGTTTACCCTTGATAGATGTTTTTTATCCTAACCCCATAAATATCATGTATAACGCAAGTTAGTAAATGTTAGGTTTTTCTAGGATAGAACTTGCACATTATGTTTTGCCAGCAGATCAATTAATTTGATTAAAGGCAAACCAACCAAACTATTAGGGTCATCACCCTCCATTTTTTCAAACAGAGCGATACCTAAACCTTCACATTTAAAACTGCCTGCACAATACAATGGTTGCTCTGCTTGAACATAGTATTCAATTTGTTGGAGGGTAAGCGTTCTAAAATGCACTGTGAACGGTTCTACACAAGAATAGGTTTGCTCAGTTTGATTGTCATATACAGCTAAACCTGTGTAGAAAGTGATAGCTTGCCCTGATGAACGTAATAATTGCGCGACAGCATTTTCGTGGGTTAAAGGTTTACCCACAATCTGACCATTGATAAGCGCAACTTGATCAGAACCTATAACAACTAATCTTTCGTTGATATTTTGTTGTTGGCTATAAGCTAAGGCAGCGGCTTTAGCCTTCTCAATGGCTAGTCGTTCAACTAACTGGTTTGCTGACTCATCTTGTTTTGCAGTTTCATCTATATCTGGACAGTAAATATCAAAAGGAAGCTGCAACTTTTCCAGTAAAGCCTTTCGAAAAGGCGAGCTTGATCCGAGTATTAGTGTGTAGTTCATGGTCAATTAGTATAATTTATTAACTGTTGCTGCCAAGTTTACTAAAATTAGTCGAGAATTGTGGATTTTTAGCCGAGATTAGCTTGTGTTGCCTAAGTGTGTTGGGTAAAATTCTGCTTCGTTTTAATATGACGATGGCATAAAAGAAAATCTCTCGTGTAAATACGGGGTAAATCACCTTATTTAAGGAAATTTTCTTTGACTCCAGCGTTAGCAAACTATAATATGCGCGCCTTATGCAAACAGTAAAGATACCGGTTTCACTTGACCCAGTTCGTGCTGCAGCGAGTAAATCTTCTTATGAAGGTCTCATTCCTGGTAAGCAAAACAAGCGGTTAGCTGAATTATCTGCCGGCGACTGTTCCGACGTAGTTGTGTCGTTGGAATGTGGCGTCGACTTACAGGGGATAGTCTACCTTCGCGGGAAGGCTGTGACGGAGCTCACTCTGCTATGTCAACGTTGCATGACACAATATGCTACTGAGGTTACGGTCGACTTTTGTTTTAGTCCTTGTAAGACTCAAACAGAAATCGATGAGCTCCCGGATGCGTATGACCCAATTGAGTGTAATGAGATTGGCGAAGTACGTCTGCATCAATTGATCGAAGATGAATTGATAGTCGCTATGCCGATTATCCCTATGCATGAAAATGATGATTGCAATATGGGAGCAAAGGACATAGCTGTAGGCGAAATCGAAACCGCTCAAGAGGAGCGTCCAAATCCGTTTGCAGTGTTAGAAAAACTGAAGAGCAAGTAATCGTAGGAGACAGGTCAAATGGCTGTACAACAGAATAAAAAATCACGTTCAAAGCGCGGCATGCGCCGTTCACATGATGCATTGGGCACTGCTCAATTATCTGTAGACGCGACTAGCGGTGAATTACATCTACGTCACAACGTGACTGCTGATGGTTTCTACCGCGGCAAAAAGGTTATCAACAAGTAATTTGTTGCTAATCTTATGAAAGATCTGACGCTTGCGTTAGATGCGATGGGAGGCGATCATGGTCCTCACATCTCAGTGCCTGCCGCCGTGCAGGCACTGACAGTTCAACCCTCACTCAATATTATTTTGGTTGGTGACAAAGCCGAAATACAGCGCCACTTAGCTAATAGCACTCCTCACATACTTGAACGTATAGACATCATTCACACTACTGAAGTAGTTGAAATGAATGAACGACCTGTACATGCCCTCAGATTTAAAAAGAACAGTTCTATGCGTGTTGCATTAGAGTTAGTTCGTGACGGTAAGGCATCTGCTTGCATTAGTGCAGGTAATACAGGTGCGTTAATGGCAATGTCAAAAGTGCTATTAAAAACCTTACCAGGTATAGATAGACCCGCATTAGTATCTTGTTTACCCACAGTAAAGGGCAAACCTGTTTATCTTTTGGATTTGGGCGCCAATGTTGTATGTGATTCAGATACATTGTTCCAGTTTGCTGTCATGGGCTCAGTATTATGCGAGACAATAGAGAAACTGCCGAAACCTAAAGTGTCATTGCTGAATGTTGGCATTGAAGAAATGAAAGGCAATGATCAAGTACAGCAAGCAAGCCAAATCTTACAAAATACCTCACAGCTAAATTACACTGGCTTTGTTGAAGGTGATGAAATTTATACCGGAAATGTAGATGTTATTGTCTGCGATGGATTTGTCGGCAACATCACTTTAAAAACATCTGAAGGCATTGCTAAATTATTGGTACATCAATTAAAAACAGGCCTAAAACAAGGTTTCTTTGTACGATTTTTGTCCAAACTCATCACCCCACATATTCAAAGTCTTCTCAGCAAGATGAACCCCGACCACTATAATGGTGCAAGTCTGTTAGGATTGCGCGGAATAGTAGTAAAGAGTCATGGAAATGCTGATGAAGCTGCACTTGTGCAAGCAATCAACTTAGCAGCGATAGAAGCAGAACGTCGACTCCCGGAAATGGTCAATGACCGTTTAGAGTCGATTCTTTTAGACATCAAAAGCTGATCTCAAATATGCACACAAAAATTCTCGGAACTGGCAGTTATCTGCCTGTACAAGTAAGAAGTAACCAAGATTTAGAAAAAATGGTTGAAACCAGTGATCAATGGATTGTTGATCGAACTGGCATCTCTGAGCGAAGAATCGCCGCAGAAGATGAATCTGTATCAACCATGGGGTATCAGGCGGCCCTAAAAGCCATCGAAATGGCAGGTATTGAAGCTAGCGAATTAGACATGATTGTTTGCGGTACCACTAGTGCCCCAAATGCATTTCCTGCAGCGGCATGTGAAATCCAAGCCATGTTAGGCATCAATAACATCCCCGCATTTGATATTGCAGCTGCATGCTCAGGCTTTGTTTATGCCTTATCTGTTGCTGATCAATTTGTTAAGACTGGGGCTGCAAAAAAAGTGCTTGTCATTGGCGCTGATGTTTTATCGCGTTTGTGTGAACCTGATGACAGAACGACAGTCATATTATTTGGTGACGGCGCTGGTGCTGCAGTTATTGGTACAAGTGACACTCCAGGTATCATTAATACCCACATTTATGCAGATGGCAGCCAAGGTGATTTACTTAAGTGCTCATTCCCACCAAGGGCTAATGAAAGCTCTGAGGCTGTGGGTTACATGACAATGAAGGGCAATGATGTATTTAAAGTGGCCGTCACCCAGTTATCCAATGTCGTCACTGAAACGTTGACCATCAATAACGTTGAGAAAGAAGATATTGATTGGTTGGTGCCACACCAAGCTAATTTCCGTATTATCAAAGCAACAGCGAAAAAGCTGAATATGAGCCTAGATAAAGTCGTATTAACGTTATCAAAGCATGGTAATACATCGGCTGCATCAGTGCCCATTGCATTGGATGAAGCGGTAAGAGATGGCAGAATTCAACGCGGACAGTTATTGTTATTAGAAGCATTCGGCGCAGGCTTTGCTTGGGGCAGTGCTCTGGTTCGCTTTTAATTGATTTGGCTTTATAAAAAGAAATAGGTAACAAATTACATGGACAATTTAGCTTTTGTATTCCCAGGACAGGGCTCTCAAGCAGTGGGTATGCTTGCTGAGTTAGCTCAGTCGCAAGCGGTTGTTGAACAAACTTTCTCTGAAGCAAGTGATGCACTTGGTTATGATCTTTGGGCATTGGTTCAAGATGGTCCTGCAGAGTCATTAAACCAAACAGACAAAACCCAACCAGCTTTATTAGCAGCAAGTGTTGCCATTTGGCGTGCATACGTAGCAACGGGTAAGCCAATGCCGGCATTATTGGCCGGTCATAGTTTAGGTGAGTACTCTGCATTAGTGTGTGCAGGTGTCATCGATTTTAAAGATGCTATATCTTTGGTTGAACTACGCGGTCAACTGATGCAACAGGCTGTTCCAGCGGGTACTGGTGCAATGTTTGCTATTATAGGCTTAGACAATGATGCGATTGCTAAAGCATGCGAAGATGCTGCGCAAGAGGAAGTTGTTAGCCCTGTTAACTTCAATAGTCCTGGCCAAGTCGTTATTGCTGGTAATAAAGATGCGACTGAACGTGCTGCTGCTGCGTGTAAAGACGCTGGCGCTAAAATGGCCGTTGCTTTGCCTGTTAGCGTGCCATCACACTGCGCACTGATGAAACCTGCAGCAGATAAATTAGCCAAAGCATTGACTGGGATTCAATTTAACGCACCAAGTATCCCAGTTATCAATAATGTTGATGTGGCAATGGTAACTGATCCTGATGTCATAAAAGATGCTTTGGTTCGTCAATTATATTGCCCAGTAAGATGGAGCGAAACAGTTGAGTTAATGGCTGAAAAAGGCATTGACCAAATGGTTGAGTGTGGCCCAGGTAAAGTATTAGCTGGTCTGGCTAAAAGAATTAATAAAACGATAAAAGCTAAGCCTGTAAATGACGATGCGTCATTTGCCGCCTTAACTGAATAAGGAATAACAATGACATTTAATTTAGAAGGCAAAGTTGCCTTAGTGACTGGTGCAAGTCGCGGAATTGGTCGTGCCATTGCTGAAACCTTGCTTAATGCAGGTGCGACAGTTATTGGTACAGCGACCAGTGAGCGAGGCGCACAAGCCATTCAAGATTATTTAGGTGATAAAGGCCATGGTATGGTGCTTAATGTCACTGATAGTGGATCTGTTGCTGATTTATATGCACAGATCAAAGAAAAAGCTGGTGATGTTGATATTCTAATTAACAATGCAGGCATCACCCGTGATAATTTAATGATGCGTATGAAAGATGATGAGTGGCAAGATATCATTGACACTAATCTTACATCGCTATTTAAATTGTCTAAGCCTGTAATGAGATCTATGATGAAAAAACGTCAAGGTCGCATTATTAGTATTGGCTCTGTTGTGGGTTCAATGGGTAACCCTGGACAAGTCAACTATTGTGCAGCTAAGGCTGGTTTGATTGGATTTACAAAATCTCTTGCAAAGGAGGTTGCATCTCGTCAAATTACAGTTAATGCTATAGCACCTGGTTTCATTCAAACTGACATGACAGATGAGCTGACCCCTGAGCAGCAACAAGCTATCATGTCTCAAGTGCCAATGGAGCGTTTAGGGCAAGCACAAGAAATTGCCAATGCAGTATTATTTTTGGCATCAGATTCAGCCGCTTACATTACAGGGGAAACCTTGCATGTAAACGGTGGTATGTATATGGTTTAAGGGCGATTGGTAGGCAACTACCTTTTTGAGTCGCGATTGAGTACCATTAAAAGTGTAAATTTGTGGTTAGACCACAAAATCTATACTTGCAATGTCATCTAAATCGAATAAACTACTCGCAATCTTACGCAAGTGCGTAATTTGAATAGGAAAGAGAACTAATGAGCAACATCGAAGAACGTGTAAAGAAAATCATCATCGAGCAACTAGGCGTTAAAGAAGAAGACGTTAAATCAGCTGCTTCTTTCGTGGACGATTTAGGTGCGGATTCTCTAGACACCGTTGAATTAGTAATGGCTCTAGAAGAAGAGTTTGATACCGAGATCCCTGATGAAGAAGCTGAAAAGATCACTACTGTACAAGCAGCGATCGATTACGTTTCTAAGAATCAGTAATCCAGAATTCACAGAAACAGGCGGCATTTTTGCCGCCTGTTTTTGTTTTGATAACAGCAAGTCGAAATTTACTAGTAAAATCATTCCATTTACTTTTTTCGTTATTTTCTAGTTTTTTCGTCGATAACTTAAATAGGTAATTCCCATGTCTAAACGCAGAGTCGTTATTACAGGCCTAGGTCTCGTTACTCCAGTAGGTAATGATGTTGATACCTCATGGCAATCACTGCTAGCTGGTCAAAGTGGCATTGAGCCCATTACTAAGTTTGATGCAACTGAATTCACAACGCGCTTCAGTGGTTCAGTGAAAGACTTTGATGTTGAGCAATACTTATCTAAGAAAGATGCCCGTAAGATGGATTTGTTTATCCAATACGGCATGGCTGCCAGTATTCAAGCAATGAATGACTCTGGTTTGGATATGGCCGACATTGATCCAAGCCGAGTTGGTACTGCCATTGGTGCGGGCATGGGCGGTATGCATTTAATTGAGCAAAACCATGCAGCTTTGATGAAAAGTGGTCCTCGTAAAGTATCACCATTTTTTGTTCCAAGTACGATTATCAATATGATTGCTGGTCATGTTTCGATTAAATACGGTATGACTGGCCCTAACTTTGCTGTCACAACAGCTTGTACAACGGGTGTTCATAACATCGGTTTTGCTGCGCGTACTATTGCTTATGGCGATGCCGATGTGATGGTTGCTGGCGGTGCTGAAGATGTCACCAGTCCATTGGGTGTTGGTGGCTTTGCTTCAGCGAAAGCGTTATCAACACGTAATGATGATCCAAAAGCGGCAAGTCGCCCTTGGGATAAAGACCGTGACGGTTTTGTAATTGGTGACGGTGCTGGCATGATGGTTGTTGAAGAGTATGAGCATGCTAAAGCACGTGGTGCCAAAATCTATGCAGAGTTAGTTGGTTTTGGCATGAGTGGTGATGCGTTCCATATGACATCGCCTCCAGCGGATGGTTCTGGTGCCGCAGCTGCAATGGAAAATGCCATTAAAGATGCTGCTATTGCTAAAACGGCTGTTGGTTACATTAATGCACACGGCACATCAACGCCTGCAGGTGATAAAGCTGAAGCCGCTGCAGTGAAATCCGTTTTTGATGACCACGCATACAATTTGTTGGTCAGCTCAACAAAATCAATGACGGGTCATTTATTAGGTGCAGCAGGTGCAGTTGAAGCCATTTTCACAGTCCTTGCGTTGCGTGACCAACAAGTGCCACCAACACTTAATCTTGATAACCCTGATGAAGGCTGTGATTTAGACTTTGTTGCTCACACAGCTCGTAAGCATACTTTTGATTATGCTTTATGTAACTCATTTGGCTTTGGTGGTACTAACGGCTCATTACTGTTCAAAAAAATGTAGTTGGTAAGTATTATTTTCTTGAAATTAAAGCCTCGTTAACATGCGAGGCTTTTTTGTGTCATTTTTATATCGCATCTAAATCATACAGCGCTGCAAAGTTATCACGTAGTTTTTTTCGCTGTTCAGTTCTCGTTTATTTTGTTGTTAGAAAACCGGATTAATGGTGGAGTGTTTAATTACTGATTATTAAAGTACTAAATGACAAGAATGAAGAGTTTATTGCTTTGAAAACAGTCGTTTAAACGTACTAATAATCTGCAATTTATGTGTATGGCCATTTAGTATTACGCCGCTTGAAAAGTGCATGTTAAATTACCTAGATTGACGGAGACCTTGATCAATTATACTCATACGAAGGTGATTGCTGCCTGGTTTGAGGCTTCGCTACTATTTTCAGTGGCAATGAGTCGTACGAGGCAATACAACTGCAATTACAGACAATTCATATACAAGACATTACGCTGAATTCCTAAATATTCAAAGGCTTGTTAATAACCTAAATTGGAAGCTTATAATTCAGCCAACTAGTTTGGCTCTTGTTTTTAATGACTATTTTTCAGTTTTAAACATGCCACTTTTTAACGTAAACTGATAGCTCTATCTCGTGACAGGTAACTCTTATGGCAGGACTTGAAAGGCAGTTAACCCTTAGGTTTTTAGCAGAACCTGCAGATGTGAATTTTGGCGGGAAAGTACACGGCGGTGCCGTTATGAAATGGATTGACCTTGCTGCCTATGCCACCGCAGCAGGTTGGAGTGGCAAATATTGTATTACGGCTTATGCAGGTGGAATTCGATTTGTTAAACCCATTCATGTGGGCAATATCGTTGAGGTAACAGGCAAAATCATTTACACCGGATCGTCATCTATGCACGTTGGTATTGATGTGAAAGCGGGCGACCCCAAACTACCGGAGCGTCAACTCACAACACATTGTATTGTCATCATGGTGGCTGTGGATGATGCAGGAAAGCCCACAGCAGTGCCCGAGTGGGTCCCACAAACGGAAGACGATGTTAGACTTCGTGATTCAGCTTTACGCCTGATGGATATGCGTAAACGGATTGGTGCTGAAATGGAAGCCCATGTAAAGCCAACAATAGATTAAAAACAATAAGAAGAGGGATATATGGCTAAAGTTGCATTTATAGGCTTAGGTGTTATGGGATATCCCATGGCAGGTTTCCTTGCAAAGGAAGGTCATGAGGTAACGGTATATAACCGAACTACTGCCAAAGCTGAACAGTGGGTAAAGCAATATGGCGGCGATTACGCTACCACACCTAAACTTGCTGCCGATGCAAAAGAAATTGTGTTCACTTGTGTAGGTAACGATGATGACTTGCGTCAAGTCGTTAGTGGTGAGCATGGTGCGCTTCAAGGCATGAAAGCGGGAGCTATATTGGTTGATCACACTACGGCTTCAGCAGACGTTGCCCGTGAATTGGCCGTTTTATTGAAAGCTGAAAATATCGAGTTTATGGATGCGCCCATTTCTGGTGGCCAAGCTGGTGCGGAAAATGGGGTGCTGACAGTTATGATGGGTGGTAGTCAGTCTACTTTTGAGCAGGTGAAACCTGTTATTGATGCTTATAGCCGCTGCGCTGAGTTATTGGGTGAGGTCGGTGCGGGTCAATTGACTAAAATGGTCAATCAAATCTGCATTGCGGGCGTTGTACAAGGTCTTGCCGAAGGCTTACATTTTGCCAGAAGTGTGGGGCTTGATGGCCCGAAAGTGATTGATGTGATCAGCAAAGGTGCAGCTCAAAGTTGGCAAATGGAAAATCGTTACCAAACTATGTGGGACGGAGAGTATGACTTTGGTTTTGCTATCGATTGGATGCGCAAAGATTTAGGCATCGCACTTGAAGAAGCAAGGCGAAATGGTAGTCACTTGCCTGTTGCTGCACTCGTAGATCAATTTTATTCTGAAGTACAGGCAATGAAGGGAAATCGTTGGGATACGTCTAGTTTATTAGCGCGTCTTGAAAAAAACAGATAACTCGAATGTGCGCCAAATATAAAGGACGGTCAATACCGTCCTTTTTTGTTTGCGAAGCTTAATTCAAAGCCGTCAATAATCTATACAGAAGGCTCTATCACAACATGTTCCAGCTCAATGGCCGCAATTGCGTGCAACGCATCCATTGCTGCACCAACAAGACTGATTTGCCCTTGTGAAGACTCCACTAAAATTGCACGAGAAATATCTTCATGGCGATAGTTATTGCGAGACAAGTTTGAAAGGGCCATTTGCATTGGTTGCATTGAAGGGTTAAACGCAGCGTTCTCAGCATAACGGCCAGCAAACATTTTGCCATCTTTCGTTTCTAACACCACCGCGGCAAAGTTACTGGTGTAAGGTGCGTAACTTTTTTCTAACTGTGCAAGGGCTTCCATTGTCACTGGGTCATTGGTATTCAATTCAAATGATTGCTTTGACTCTGAAAGTAATGGATGGTGCACATTCAGATCTTTAGGCCCAAATGGGTAAGGTAAATAATGGATTAGTGGTTGTGCATCTTGTTCAGGCAAGTGCACCATGACCTTGCTCCCCTCAACAAGTTCATTCATAAATTGTCGACAGTGGCCACATGGACTGAAGTTAACCACCACATCCACAATTTGTTTCTCCCCCTTTAACCAGGCATGGCTGATGGCACTTTGCTCAGCATGTACCGAGTGAAACAAAGACTCACCTGGTAGCTCAAGGTTTGCCCCCATATAAATATCGCCGCTAATGCCTTTAGCAATTGCACCGACATAAAAGTGGCTAATTCCTGGGGTAGCCATCGCAGCAGCGATGGGAAGTAACGCTAAAAGTAACGCTTGCTCATCCAGTTTGGCAGCTGTCGCTAACTCATTTACCTGAGCTGCACTGAAGTAACCATTAAATCCATCACCTAAATGGGGGATTAATGCATCCGCCAGCGGTGTTGGTAGTTGTGCGATATTTTTAACAAAGCGATCTTGCATATCCCTTTTCCTCGAATTTTTAAAAATATTGTGTCGTTGTGAATGCTTAGGAGTATGTTGTGGCAAACTACAACGATTGTAAGTATTGGTATAGGGCTTTTAGTAGCTTTTGTTTGTGCTCATTTTGGCTGGTTTCTTCAACCAAGTTTTCGAGATGAATCACATAATTAGGATCTGATAATCTCTGTTGACAGAATTCACGCCACTTTAAGGACTCTTGATGATCCAATGTTTCTGGGTAATTTCTAGCACGATAGCGGAATAACATTTCATCAATGCGGGGATCTTCAAATTGTAAATCAAGGGCCGCAAGGTGTTGGGGAGCGGTCTGGCTGATAATCTCCATTTTACTTTTGTCTGCATGGCTAAAGAAGCCACCGCTATATAGCATAAGATCAGGATCGGTAGTAGGGGACCTATCGTTTTCAATTTCAAAAACTTGATTGAGTTTTTCACGAATATCCGGCATTTGTTTTAGATTTTTGTATTGCTCTCTAGCAAAAGATTTATCAAAACCGATACGCTGGCATACTTCATCATCTAACAATTTTGCAGAACCAATAAATGGACACTTATTGATATGAATTAGCTTAATTGGAACGGGCAATTCATCATCAGTAAGATCGGCTCTAGCCGTATACATTCTGGCTAATAACTCTTCAGCTGATAGTTGTTGCAAAGGTGCTAAGTCCATGGCGAGATTGACGCATATAACGGCATTTTTATTGGTCGGGTGATAAGCTACTGGCGCAATCAGAGTGGTACAGCCATTTGCTGCACTAATTTTCGAACTAACATGCACAAGGGGCTGCATCTTTAACACATCAATCTGGGTGTTTACTGCCTGCTTTCGCCTTAAATTGAAATAATAATCATACAGTTTGGGGTGGGTTTGCTTGATAAGCTTTGCCATCCCAATGGTGGCATATACATCTGACATTGCGTCATGGGCTTTTTCATGACTCAAACCATTAGCTTGCGTCAGCAGTTCAAGACGAAAACTTGGACTGCCATCTTCATTTCGAGGCCAATTGATACCATCTGGTCTAAAGGCATAGCAAGCTCTCACTAAATCGATGATATCCCATCTCGCGTTACCGTTTTGCCATTCGCGGGCATAAGGGTCAATGAAATTACGGTAAAAACCATATCGAGTGACTTCATCATCAAAACGCAACGAGTTATAGCCAACTACCGTAGTATTAGGTTGGCTAAAAAGCTGATTTACACGTTGCATAAACTGGGCTTCTGGTATGCCTTTCATATTAGCTAATTGCGGGGTAATACCCGTGACTAAAATGGCTTCTGGAGCCGGCAAATAATCTGGCGCAACTTTACAATAAAAAGATTCACTTTCACCGATAATATTTAAATCTAAATCTGTTCTGATACCGGCAAACTGCGATGCACGGTCCTTTGCAGGGACTGCGCCAAAAGTTTCGTAGTCGTGCCAGAAAAGTGTTGGCTGATTTTGTTGGTTCATAGATTTAATCGGTACCCAATGGTCAAAATATTGAATTAATAATTAGAGTGACTTATTAAAGTGATAATGCCGCTTGATAAATGCCAGTATATCTTGATATGACTATTTACTTATGTAGATTTAACAGATATTTTCATTTATAGCCAAATGTATTAAACCATAAGGGTTATATAGAAGTAGAGCGATTATCGGTGCCGTACTATTAACTGCATAACTATTGGCCAATCTTATCTCACGGTTGCCAATTGCCTAATAGATAATAATATCGATTTGATAAATTGCATTAGCAGTACCTTCATGGATAGAAAATAAATGAATTTGAATTTTACTGAACCACCGCAATTAGTCTCTATATCATTGCCTGCCAGCTTGCACATAGTTTTACCTGATGATGTTAGTGAATTAGCTTTGCTGGCTAATGCAGCAAATCCCATGATAGAAATAATCGTGCAACATATGGACTCTAATAATGTCCAGCTCGTAGTGAAGCACTTGCCTTTTGTACACATATCTATAAACCATCTTGATGTAAAAGCAGCCACCATAAAAGACAAGGAAAATACTGATTTATCAGGTTTAACGCAGTCGACTAAGCAATTGTCTAGAGGTCTTGGACAGGGGTTTAGGTGTTATGGCACTTTAGGGATTGAGCCTAAAAGAGTGTCGAACAGCCTTAGGCAAGGTGTTGACCTTTGTTTATCATTAATAGATAACCAGTTACAGGTTGAAATTGACACGATTATGTCAATAGACCTAATCGGCCTAGAGTTTGATCTTCGATCTCCCATACAGATCCAATGCCATACTAATGCGGCAGCCATACTTGCTAGGCAAACTCAATTTAACGCACCAAGTAATGAATTAACACTCGAAATTTCTGAAATTGATTTAGTTAGAAAAGAGATCACTTTATACTTGCGCGGCGAGCTAGGGGTAGTTGATCAAAAGCTAATTACTGAATTAAGTCGACTTGATGCTTTGCTTGAAAGCAAACGTCAATGGTTGTGGCGCAGTTACCAAGAATCTCAATCGAGGCCGAGTTTGAATGAGGCGGCAAATACCCAGGATATTTATGAAATAGCAGCCCTACAACGCCGACTCGATTGCTTTGAACTACTCGCACCTAAAAGCTTAGTGGATGTTGTGGATAAACTTGCAGATGATCACTAACCCATTTACTGACTCTATTATTGAAATTATATGACCTATATCTGTCCTATCTGTGCTGGAAACTTGTCCTTAGCTCAAACCAGTTGGCAATGTCCAAAGGGGCATCAATTTGATCGTGCCAAAGAAGGCTACGTGAACTTATTACCTGTTCAAAAAAAGAAATCAAAAGACCCTGGTGATAATAAAGCGATGATGATGGCTCGACGTGAGTTTTTGAACCAAGGTTTTTATCAGAAGTTGAGCGACAGGGTGAACGATTTTGCTCTTGATAAGGTAAAAGGATTATCCGATTTAGCTGTGTTAGATATTGGTTGCGGAGAGGGCTATTACAGTCAACGCCTGTATCAACACTTAGGCTCTGCCCATGAGCAAATTGATTTATTTGGTTTAGATATATCTAAATCGGCTATTCGCTACGCAGCTAAAAGATATGCTCATCTAAATTTTAGTGTGGCGAGTGTGTTTGAAATGCCCTATGCAGATAAAAGTTTTGATTTGGCCATTCGCATCTATGCGCCTTCAAAACCGCAAGAATTACATCGAGTGATGAAAGATGAGGGCTATTTAGTGACAGTTTCGCCTGGTCCTAAGCATCACTATGCATTAAAGCAGGTGATTTATGACTATCCTAAATTGCACAGTAATGAGGCGCTACAAATTGATGGTTTTGAGCATATTCATCAAGAATGCTTGAGTTATGATATTGAATTAAAAGATAAAAAAGATATTGATAACTTCCTAAATATGACGCCTTATGCGTGGAAACTTTCAGATTACCAAAAACAAAAGCTGTCTGAGCAGGATTTTAAATGCGAATTAGATTTTAAAATTGAAATTTATCGTAAAAAGAGTTTATGACAACTGAGTGATTGCTCAAATAACTATTTGACCTGCTTAAAAAATCTTTAAAAACGCTACTTCAAAAAAAAAGATGATAAAGGATGATGTTTGTTGACTTATGCTGAGAATGGTTTATAGTCATCTCAGCTTGAAGGTTGGGCTTATATTTATGTGTTTCAATACGATCAGTTTCGTCCTGTAACATGAGTAATAGTAAAACCGGCATTTTCCAGCTTTACCGCCGCAAAGGCTTTAATTTATATTTACAGGATTTATATCATGTCTCAAGTAACTGGTGTTGTTAAGTGGTTCAACTCTGACAAAGGTTTCGGATTTATCGAGCAAGAGTCTGGTCCAGACGTATTCGTTCACTTCCGTGCTATCAACTCAGATGGTTTCAAAACTCTTGACGAAGGTCAGAAAGTTTCTTTCACTGTGACTCAAGGTCAAAAAGGTCCTCAAGCTGAAAACGTTTCTGTTGTCGGTTAATTAATGACTAGCGATTAAGCTAGTGATTAAGGACTTAAAAGCTGCGGTTTATACCGCAGCTTTTTTTTGTTTAAAAATTACCAACAGTTTAAAGCTCATCTAGGTTTGCAATTCAGATAAATAGTCTCTTTCGCTTCATCTCAGTGTCAATTGCACTTCACTCCTCTTTCGCTGTCAGACGTGTCACTCTGCTCTCATTACCTAGTCAAAGTATTTTTCTGTAAAATGTGAAACTGATAGAGATGCTTGTACAAATTACATTATTTATCGAAACATTATTTTGTCGGCTCAACATGACACATAAAAAACCGGTGATATTCACCGGTTTAATTGTTTTTGTATATTGGCGACCTTATGTCGCTAATCTGTTTGCCCTGAAAATAAGGTGTCTTCCAATGTTCTACCACGTAACATTGATTTATACATATGATTGTTGCTGTTAAACCAGCCTAGTAGCGCAATTTCTATTTGGAAATTTTGCAGGTTATGGTATTCAATCAACAATTGGTCATTGTTTACCGGTTTCACACTAATGATATTATCCAGTGCAAGTAACGGACTGACTAACTGTTCAGCATTTGCCGATTGCATCGTCACGGTTAGGTAGTCAGTGTCTTGTTGCGCATGCATTGACACTGATTGTTGTAATTGCCCTTGCTCGAGGTAAAGTACTTGATCACATAGCTTTTCAAGTTCTTCAAGATTATGCGAACTAATAATAAAAGTCGTTTTATCAGATAAATCTTGCACAATCTGCCTAACCTTTCTGGCATTGGCAGGGTCTAAACCGGCTGTCGGCTCATCTAATAACACCAATTCAGGTTGGCCAATCAAGGCCTGAGCAATCGCAACACGTTTACTCATACCGTGACTTAAGCTGCTCGGCATGAGTTTAGCCGCATCGGCAAGATCAACCAACTCAAGTACTCTTATCGCTTCTTGCTTTGCTTGCTTACTATTAAAGCCTTGTAACTGCGCTAGAAAAATTAAATGGCTCTTTACGCTAAAGTTTGGGTCCAGAGCTGCATCTTGAGGTAGCGCAGACACACGGCCCTGAAGGTTGGGACTACCAGGTTTTTCACCTAAAATAGTTAGCTCACCTTTTGTCGGTAAAATGTAGCCACACAATAAACTGAATAAGGTGGTTTTACCTGCACCATTAGGGCCAACTAACGCGATTGGCGCACCTGAATCAAGCTCAAGACTAACAGCATTCAATGCGAGCTTATCACCGTACTTTTTAGATAGATTTTTACATTCAATTAGCTTCATAATGCGCTCCGTTGCATAACCACTTTACCGAGAATGAGCAATGCTATTGCTTGTAAAATTGGGATGGGGGCAAATGAGAAAGTATTGAAGCCTTGTGTATTCACCATATGTGAAATCTGCGCACCAGGGAGTAACCAATCTAAAAAGGCTAAGGTCGGAAACTGTACATTCACTATAGTGATAATCATGGACACTATCGCCCAAAGGACAATAGCAAAGATACTAGCTTGTCGTGCCGTTTTAGCTATCAATGAAAATACTGCCATTACTGCTACATAGGGCAGTAGCACAATAAGTACGTTGGCAAATATCACTACACAACTCATTAATGACGGTGCTAATAAACTGGCATCGCGAACTAATACTAATGCCAGCGTAACAAGTAGAGTCAAGCTGATTAATACTGCTTGAATAAGCATTTGACCAATAAACCGGCCAAAAAATAGCTCACTACGACTGACGCGTAATGTTAGAAAGCGAAAGCTGCCTCTTTGTTTGTCCGAGCAAAATTGATCAGCACTGATAAAAATACTAAATAGTGGGAAAGCATATAAAGCAATCGCCCAAAACACAGCATACTCAGCAACCTGCCATTCAAATAAATGATTAAGGCTATTAGGTCCCAAAAAGCTGGTGATAAAATCCTTAAAGGCTGGTTGCAATAGGATGTCAGACGCACTGCGAACAGGGTAAAGAATGATGACAGTCCACACCAACAGAAAAGCAATCAGCGCTATCATGCCGCTTTTGTTGGTAAATCGTTTAGTGAGTTCAAATTTAGCCAATTGCCAAATATGATTAACCATAGAAGGTCGACTATTGCTATTTATGGCAATAGTGTCATTGGGGGAAGCACTCCGGCTCATA
Source organism: Shewanella maritima (assembly GCF_043643735.1). GTDB lineage: Bacteria > Pseudomonadota > Gammaproteobacteria > Enterobacterales > Shewanellaceae > Shewanella > Shewanella maritima_A. Next base: position 100,717 of record NZ_JBHZSM010000013.1, on the reverse strand, counting down.
GTCATTCCTTTGTTAGGATTATTTAATTAACGCTTCTAGTTCAGTAATTCGTAACTCTAATGCCGCCACTTTTTCTTCAAGTGCAGATATTTTGGTTTGTTGTTCCACTTTATGTGTCACATCCGCTGAAATTGAGACGGCATCGCCACTGGCAAATGTTTGTTGTTCATCAAGTTCACTAAATAGCTGAATATATTGATGGTCACGACGATTAGCTTGTTTAGGAAGTTGTGCTACCAGAGGTTTTTCACGTTGTGACAGCGCAACAAGTACGGCTTCAACTTGTTGGGCATCTTCAAATGCATGTAAACGATTACAACGAGACTTTAATTCCCCAGGTGTTTGCGCACCTCTTAGCATCAGCACGCAGATAACAGCCACTTGCTCAGGTGAGAACTGGTTTTCGCTAAATTCTGTATTACAAAAGCGGTGTTGATATTTGACGACTCTTGAACCAAAACCTGATTGCTCGCTGATTAACCTTTTTTTGGCTAACTCATCCAGAGTTTGTTGCACGTCTTGCTCACTTAATGCCATGACAGGTTCGCGACTACTTTTTTGATTACAAGCTAAAGTGAGAGAGTTTAACGAGAGAGGGTACTGATCTGGTGTTGTTACTTCTTTTTCGAGTAAACAACCAATGACACGTGTTTGATTTGCGTTGAGTTCCATAACGTTCCCAAAATAAAATAGCTTGCCTCTGTTATACCAAAGGCAAGCTATATATCAAAGGCATAGTCTGTTAACTAATGTTAATACAGCAATTATTCAGCTAAATAGATACCATCGGTTTCAATGCGAATTTTTCCAGCCTTATATAAACCGCCTATAGATTTCTTAAAGGCTTTTTTACTCATGCTTAATTGGCTATAAATAATGTCAGCATCAGTTTTGTCATTGAGTGGTAAGAATCCATTTGCTGCTGTTAACTTTGCAATAATCAACGTAGCGTGTTTATCTAGTTCAGTTTTACCACCTTGTTGCAGCACAAGGTCAATTTTGCCATCATTACGAACTTGCTTAATGTAGCCTTTCATTGACTGACCAAAGTAGATTTTCTTAAACACCTGATTCTGGTACAGCACACCCCAATGTTGATTATTGATAATGGCTTTAAAGCCTAAATCTGTTTTTCCGCCAATAATAAGATCTACCTCTTCACCTTCTTTATAGGCAGGTGGTGTCTTATCTAAAAATTTATCAACTTTGTTAGATGCTACGATACGATCATCAACATGATTGATATGCACATAAACTAAGTAACTGCGGCCTTCTTCAACAGGACGCTTTTGTTCACCAAAGGGCAGTAACAAGTCTTTATCTAAGCCCCAATCTAAAAATGCACCCACTTTATTAGTGGCCACAGCTTTAAGATAAGCAAACTTTCCGACTTCTGCTTTTGCTTGTTGAGTGGTCGCCACAACCATGTCTTCTGAATCGAGATACAGAAATACATCAAGCATGTCGCCAACTTCACAATCTTGAGGGACATATTTCTTTGGCAAGAGTACTTGCCCCAGCTCTAGGGCATTAAGGTAGACACCAAAACTGACTTGTTTGACGACTTCTAATGTATAACGCTTACCAATATCTATCATATTCCACTCGATTCAAATTTATTACTGCATAACGGCCCAATTATACACATAATTCACTATGGATAGCGGGCCTATTTCGCTATCTTTGGTTATTTGATGCTATGTTTTAGGATAATCTATTAGGGCCTGTTGATCATTCAAGATTTTTCTTGCATTCAAGTGACTTGCGAGGTTTAATTGCGCCGCTTTTATCAGTGCAGATTTAAAGCCCTATTGATATGACTATCTATGTTGGTAACTTGTTATAAAGCAACATGGTTTTGCTAATATTGAGCGTAGTATTATTGTATCAAGCGTTAACGCACATAAGTGAAACACTCGGTATAACAGCTTGTCGTTGCCATATGATTAAATTGGTTACTAAACGATTTTTCAGCTGCAGACGTATTGGTGTTTATACTTAGATGTATTGAACATTATTTAATTGTGGTGAGCGAATGTATTGGCTCACTGACAGTGATACGTATCGCGACATTGACAATTCAATTGTCGCAACTTTATTCGGAAACATACATATGACTAACTGGTCTATAGAAGATGCTCGTGCTAGTTACAACGTAGCGCATTGGAGCCAAAAGTTTTTTGCAATCAGTGATAGTGGTGAAGTGACAGTGTCACCGGATCCTTTGTTACCGCATCATAATATCAGCTTGAACAAGCTGGCTAACGATATGGTTAAAGCCGGCGTATCTCTACCTGTATTAGTACGTTTTCCACAAATCTTACATTACCGTGTAGAAAGTCTGTGTGAAGCTTTTAATGATGCAATTAAAAAATATGATTATGACAACGAGTATCTACTTGTTTATCCGATTAAAGTGAATCAGCAGCAGACCGTTGTTGAAGAAATTCTGGCGAGTCAAACATCGAAAGAAGTACCGCAATTAGGACTAGAGGCGGGTAGTAAGCCAGAGCTCATGGCGGTATTAGCCATGGCACAAAAAGCCAGCTCAGTGATTGTGTGTAATGGTTATAAAGATAAAGAATATATTCGTTTAGCACTGATTGGTGAAAAGCTTGGGCATAAAGTGTATATCGTGCTTGAGAAAATGTCTGAGCTTAAGCAGGTATTAGCTGAAGCCAAGGCACTGGGTGTCACACCTCGATTAGGCATTCGTGCTCGCCTTGCTTTCCAAGGCAAAGGCAACTGGCAAGCCAGTGGTGGCGAGAAATCTAAGTTTGGTTTATCTGCCGCGCAAGTATTGAAAGTAGTCAATCAACTACAACAAGTTGATATGCTAGATAGCTTGCAGCTATTGCACTTCCACCTTGGCTCGCAAATTGCCAACATTCGCGATATCAGGCAGGGCGTGGGCGAAGCGGGTCGATTCTATTGTGAATTACGCCAATTAGGTGCACAGATTGATTGTTTCGATGTGGGTGGTGGTCTTGCAGTTGATTATGACGGCACGCGAAGTCAAAGCAGTAACTCAATGAATTATGGCTTACATGAATATGCCAATAATATTGTTAATGTACTGACTGATTTATGTAATGAGTATCAGCAACCTATGCCGCTGATTATTTCTGAATCAGGGCGCCATTTAACTGCGCACCATGCAGTACTAATTACCGATGTTATTGGGACAGAAGCATACCACCCTGAAGATATTCAGCCACCAGAAGATGATGCTCCGCAACTGTTACACAATATGTGGCAGTCTTGGACTGAAGTGAGTGGTCGATTAGATCAACGCGCACTGATTGAGGTATATCACGATACCCAAAGTGATATCGCCGAGGCCCACTCGCTGTTCTCTGTGGGTCAGCTGACCTTAGCGCAACGTGCATGGGCTGAACAAGCGAACATACGTGTGTGTTATGAATTAAAAGGGTTGTTGAGCAATAACAATCGCTTTCATCGACCCGTTATTGATGAATTGAATTCAAAATTAGCCGATAAGTTCTTTGTGAATTTCTCTTTATTCCAGTCTCTGCCAGATGCATGGGGTATTGATCAGGTATTTCCTGTATTACCACTCACAGGGCTTGATAAAGCGCCTGAGCGCCGCGCGGTTATGTTGGATATTACCTGTGATTCAGACGGTATTGTGGATCAATACGTTGATGGTCAAGGTATTGAAGCTACACTGCCAGTGCCAGCATGGAGTGCTGAAAGCCCATATTTAATTGGCTTTTTCATGGTGGGGGCATACCAAGAAATTTTAGGTGATATGCACAATTTATTTGGTGACACCAATTCAGCTGTTGTGCGTCTTGATGAGTTAGGGTTAGTGAACATTGAATCAGTACTACAAGGCGATACTGTTGCTGATGTACTGCGTTACGTCAATTTAGATGCAGTTGCATTCATGCGCACCTATGAAGAGTTAGTTAACAAACATATTGATGAAGATGAAAGGGCATCAATTTTAGAAGAGTTACAACTAGGATTAGAAGGGTACACTTATCTTGAAGATTTTAATCACCCTTCAGCCTAGCGCGTGATGTTATAGTGGTACAACATCGTTTGATTTAGATAGTAATAAGCCAAAGCAGAGCTTTGGCTTATTAAGTTGGAATACATGGTCTTTGAAGGTTCAGAAAAAAAGCTAGAAATTGTGTTTAACGCACAGGCTTGCACTTTGCGCGAAAAACCGTTGGCGTTTTGGCAGCAAGTGGTGGCAAAAGCAGAGGCTGAAATTCTGTCAGTGACATCGAATGAGCATCAAGATGCTTATATTCTCAGCGAATCTAGCTTGTTTGTATGGGATCACAAATTGGTGATACTGACCTGTGGTTTATCTACATTAATCGATGCAGCCTGTTTTGTGATTGAACATTTTGGCAAACAAGCAATCGACTTTGTGTGTTATCAGCGCAAGAATGAATACTTTGCAAATGAGCAGGCAAGTTCTTTTGTACAAGATGCAACGCGCCTCAATGCATTAATACCGGGTCAAGCACGTCGCATCGGCCATCTTGATTCACATCACCATTTTTTGTTTACTTCTGATAGCCACTTTAGAGCAGAAAAGGCAGACGTATCATGTGAATTGATGATGTATCACATTACAGGTAACGTCGCCGATTATTTAAGAGCAGAAGGGCAACTTGCTTCAACAATCAGGAAGCAACTGCAATTAGATGACTTGTTTACAGGTTTTTCGATAGACGAACATTTATTTAGCCCACTTGGCTATTCAGTTAATGGCATTAGAGGTAATGAATATTTTACAATTCATATTACGCCTCAAGAGCAAAGCTCTTATGTGAGTTTAGAAACCAATGTTAACCCGCAACATCACGGAGTTGATTTTGTGGGTATTCTATTAGACTTATTACAGCCCACTAGTTGGGATATTATTGGTTTTAACTGTCAAATCCCTCGTGACCATTTCCCTCAGCATCATCATTTAGGGGAATGTGCATTTGCCATAGCACAGGGGTATAAAATTAATATTAATCATTTTCAGCAACAACATTCTGAGAAAATGGCACCCACAATATTGCCATGTTAACAGTAGTTTTCTCGTGGAGAGTATTATGACAACGTTTGCACAAAAGCCTGATTACTCCTTGTATTCAAATGCATTTGGATATTTACGTCAGCCTTTAAATTTTGAACCGCAAACTTCAGACGCCGATGTAGTGGTTATTGGACTGCCTTTTGATATGGCGACAACAGGGCGCTCTGGTGGACGTATGGGCCCTGGGGCAATCAGACAAGCGTCGGTTAATTTGGCATGGGAAGAAACACGCTGGCCGTGGAACTTTAAACTCAGTGAGTGTTTATCTATGGTCGATGCCGGTGATTTAGTATTTGATTGTGGTGATCAAGCCGACTTCACAAGCCGAGTTGAAAACTTTGCAACTTCCATGCTTGAGTCAGGCAAAACGCTATTGAGCTTTGGTGGCGATCACTTTGTAACCTTACCGTTGTTACGTGCGCATCATAAGCAATACGGAAAGATGGCCTTATTACATTTTGATGCTCATACGGATACTTATAGCCAAGGAAGTAAGTATGATCACGGCACTATGTTTTATCATGCGCCAAAAGAAGGTTTAATTGATGTAGAGCATTCGATTCAAATTGGGATTAGAACTGAGTATGAACAACAAGGTCATGGTTTCAAGGTAATTGATGCAGCCACTGCCAATGATATATCAGCGCAAGAAATTGTTGAGCAAATCAAGCAACGAGTTGGCGACATGCCACTGTATGTAACATTTGACATTGATTGTCTTGACCCTGCTTTTGCTCCTGGTACGGGGACGCCAGTTTGTGGCGGTATTACCAGTGATAAAGCCATGAAAATCATCCGAGGATTAAAAGGGCTGAATATTGTAGGAATGGATGTAGTTGAAGTCGCACCAGCTTATGATAACTCAGAAGTAACGGCTCTTGCAGCGGCCACACTCGGGCTTGAGATGTTGCATGCGTGGGCGGTGAGTCATAACAAGGCTCCTAAATAGCTTTTCGCTTTTAGAGTTATTTGTCAAAAGCCAGCGTCATGTTGGCTTATTATTTACAGCTTATCGATACTCAGTACCGTCATAGAAGGAATGTTATGAGTGATTTAAGTGATATCCGCCGAGAGTATACTCAAGGGGGGTTACGCAGTGCAGATTTACCCACAAATCCAATGCAGTTATTTGAGCTTTGGCTAAGCCAAGCTAAAGAGGCTGACTTAATTGACCCGACAGCAATGTCTGTTGCCACTGTCGATAGCCAAGGTCAACCATTTCAACGTATTGTGCTGTTAAAACGTTTTGATGATAACGGATTTGTGTTTTTCACTAACCTTGAAAGCCGTAAATCCCAGCATATTAATCACAATAATCAAGTCAGTTTATTATTTCCTTGGAACTCATTAGAACGACAAGTAGCTGTAACAGGTAAGGCCGAAGCTTTATCTATGATTGAAGTGAGCAAGTATTTCATGAGTCGCCCTAAAGACAGTCAAATTGCTGCATGGGTGTCTAAACAATCAAGCAAACTCAGTGCACGTCAGGCGCTTATTGGTAAATTCAATGAGATGAAAACCAAGTTTGCTGAAGGGGAAGTGCCTCTACCCAAGTTTTGGGGCGGTTATCTGGTGAAACCTGACAGTATTGAGTTTTGGCAAGGCGGTGAGAATCGTCTACATGATAGATTTATCTATGAAAAACAAGCCAGTGATTGGCAAGTATCGCGTTTAGCACCTTAGGAATAATATTATGAGTACTATTTGGGTTGATGCAGATGCGTGTCCAAGGCCAGTAAAAGATATGCTTTTTCGCGCAGCTGAGCGCAAACAGGTGCAAGTTATTCTGGTTGCCAATCAACTTATCGGCATTCCTAACTCGGCATATATTAAGTCAATACGTGTCAGTTCAGGGTTTGATGAAGCTGATAACTATATTGTGCAAGAGATGTCGGCAGGGGATTTATTGATTACAGCGGATATTCCTTTGGCGGCTGATGCGATTGAAAAAGGTGGTATTGCCATAAACCCTAGAGGCACGGTATACACGCACGATAATGTTCGTCAAAGCCTTAATATACGGGACTTTATGGAAACAATGCGCAGTAGTGGCATACAAACTCAAGGGCCGAGTAGTTTTTCCCAAAGCGATAAACATGCATTTGCACAAGCACTGGATAAATGGCTAGCAAAGTTAAAATAACTCATCGCTAATATATGGCTTTTTTGTCTATACTATTGTGAACACGGCGCTATTGCCTCAATGTACATAAAGAGAAAGGATTTCGTTATGAAAACGTGGTTACCAATAGTCATGTTGAGTCTATGTTCATCATCAATCTATGCAGCAGATTGGCAAGTGAGTCAGGCTCACTCTAGAGTTAATTTCATTTCCATTAAGAAACAAGATATTGCGGAAGTACATACATTTGATGCAATAGCGGGTCAGTATTCTGATTCTGGTGAATTCAGTTTAAAAATTCCACTCAACAGCGTGAATACCGGCATTGAGATCCGTGATGAACGTATGCAAAAAATATTGTTTGAGGTAGCAAAATTTCCAAAACTACAACTGACAGCAAAAGTTGACCCCAAATTAGTGAGTGGATTAAATGTCGGTGATACGCTTGTGACACAAGTGACTGGCGAAATTGACCTTCACGGTATGAAAGTGAATAAAAACTTTGATGTGATGGTCGCTAAGTTAGCCAAAGACAAAATGGTGGTGACAAGTCTGCAGCCTGTTGTGGTATCCGCAGCTGATTTCGGATTAACCGAAGGGGTTGAAAAACTGCGTGAAGTTGCCGGATTAACCAGTATCAGCTTGGCTGTGCCAGTCACTTTTGTGTTAACCTTAACGCAATAACCTTATTTTTAGTCCGTGCTTAATAATGGTTAAGTACGGACTAAACATGGCAAAGCACTCACTGGAGAAACAATGGTTACTGATAAAGACGGTTATATTCATCTCATTCAGTATTTAACTGAACATCTCGGTTTATTTGAAACCCCCGAAGCAAGTGATCAAAGTGCCGGTTCTGTAATGGCACTGTTTGAAACACAACTCTCTGAACAGATTATGTCGGTCTGTAGCCAAAATCCGCAATTATCTTTTGCACAGCGTAACATGGTCATAAGAGAAATTGATGCGATTGTGTATGATCTTGAAGAGATCTTAGGCAGTATTGGTAACCATCAAGCTACTTCACAACAATATGTATTTATTACAGAATTTTCTGGGCTCATTAAAAACTTGTTTGATCAAGAAGTTGATAAGCTTTTGAACTAAAAGTGCTACCTAGCAACATTTAAGGAATTTTCATGTATTTGCGTATCGCAATATTCAGTTTACTTTTTCTTTCTTTACACGCTGTCGCAGAACCTAAAAAAACACTGAAACAAGCCGAAATAATGACGGTTGCTGGCAGTGATTTAATGTTTGCCGCCAGAATGGATACCGGCGCGAGTAACTCCTCTTTGCATGCCGTTGACCTTACCATTGTGGGTGGCGGTGATAGCGATATGAAAAAGAATATTGGTAAGCACGTTTCTTTTACCACCATGAATGAAAAGGGTGAGAAAAAACGCCTAGAAGCTAAGATTGTTGACACCTCAACAGTAAAAAACTCGCAGGGTGTTGAGACCCGTTATATGGTCGAGCTGGATATTGGTTTTAAGTCTGCGCTCAAAACTGTCAAAGTGAACCTGCGTGATCGTGAACACATGGATTACAAGTTACTCATAGGACGTAATTTTTTAAAAGGTAGCTATGTTGTCGATGTGTCAGATAAAAAGTTCATTGGACCCGTTGCAAAACTTTCCATTGTTGAGTCTGGCCTGAATTTTAAAACCCGTATTGATACAGGTGCTGTAGAAAACTCATTACATGCTATTGATATGCACATTGAAGATGAAGACAAAACCAATATGGACAACAATATTGGTAAATTCATCACCTTTACAACTGAGAACGAGAAAGGTGAATCAGCTCAAGTGCGAACTCGTATCACCAATACTTCCCTTATTCGAAATGCTCAAGGCAGTGAAATTCGCTATATGGTAAAGCTTAAAATCGGTGAGCCTGGTGAAGAGTTTATGGTTGATACTAATTTACGAGACCGTTCTAAGATGAGCTACAAATTGTTGATTGGACGTAATTGGTTGCAAGGACACTACATTGTTGATGTAGATATAAAATCAAAATAGTCGCCTTATCATTGAATCAAAAAAGCCGCATTGATGCGGCTTTTTTATTTGTGCTTTATAGGGCTTAATATGAGTGCTTTACCTATACTTTCATCACTTTTTCGCCGCGAGCAAGACCAACAACCCCAGAGCGAGACACTTCAATCACCTTAGTGACTTCTGTGAGGGTTTCAATAAACGCATCAATTTTGTCACTTGGGCCTGCCATTTGAATGGTATATAGGCTTGCTGTGACATCAACAATTTGTCCACGGAAAATATCTGCAGTGCGTTTAACCTCAGCACGCATTTGGCCTTGTGCTTTCACTTTAACTAACGCAATTTCACGCTCAATATGGCTTGTTTCAGTGATATTTGCCACTTTGAGGATATCAATGAGTTTGTGCAGTTGTTTTTCAATTTGCTCTAACTTTGTTTCATCAGCAAGCACAGTAATGTTTAACCTAGAAAGAGTATGATCCTCCGTAGGTGCTACAGTTAAGCTTTCGATGTTATAGCCTCGTTGTGAAAATAGACCGACAACACGGGAAAGGGCGCCTGGTTGGTTTTCTAATAATACTGAGATAATCCTACGCATTAGCTTTTCTCCGTTTTGCTTAACCACATTTCGTTCATTGCACCACCACGGATCAACATTGGGTATACGTGTTCAGTTTCATCGACACTGATGTCTACAAACACTAACCTGTCTTTAAGGCTTAATGCATATTCTAATTGGCTTTCAAGCTCTTTAGGATCACTAATAGTGATACCTACATGGCCATAAGCTTCAGCAATTTTTGCAAAATCAGGCACCGAGTCCATATAGGAGTGCGAGTGGCGGCCGCTATAAATCATGTCTTGCCATTGTTTTACCATGCCAAGGAATCGGTTATTTAGGTTGATAATTTTAACTGGTGTATCGTATTGCAGCGCTGTTGATAGTTCCTGAATATTCATTTGAATTGAGCCGTCACCAGTAACACAAATGACCGTTTCATCAGGCATCGCCATTTTCACACCCATAGCGGCAGGCAAACCAAACCCCATGGTGCCAAGGCCACCCGAGTTGATCCAACGTCTTGGCTTATCAAAAGGATAATATAAGGCTGCAAACATTTGGTGCTGTCCCACGTCAGAAGACACATATGCGTCGCCATTAGTGAGTTTATGTAGTGTTTCAATTACTTGCTGTGGTTTGATCCTATCACTGGTGCGATCAAACTCTAAACATTTACGCTCGCGCCATGTATTGATTTGAGTCCACCAATTATCCATCGCGGTTTTGTTATTGTCTTTGCCTGAGTCATCTAATAAAGACAACATACTTGATAAGATATTGTCAGCAGAACCTACAATAGGGATATCTACTCGCACCGTTTTAGAAATCGAGGAGGGATCAATATCGATATGAAGAATTTTAGCGTTAGGGCAGTACTTTTCTACATTATTGGTGGTCCGGTCATCAAAACGTACACCAATACCAAAAATCAAATCACAATTGTGCATGGCCATGTTAGCTTCATAGCGTCCATGCATTCCAAGCATGCCAAGGCTTTGTTGATGGGTACCTGGAAAAGCCCCCAACCCCATGAGTGTACTGATCACCGGAATATTCAGTTTTTCTGCAAGCTGTAGGATTTGTTGATCACATGCAGAAATAATTGCACCGCCACCAATGTATAACACTGGTTTTTGTGCTTGTAATAGTGCATCTAGACCACGCTTTATCTGGCCTTTATGACCGGATGTCGTGGGGTTATAAGAACGCATTGAAATGTTTTCTGGGTAGATATAATCGTGTAATAGCTCTGGGTTCAAACTGTCTTTTGGCAAATCAATCACGACAGGTCCCGGACGGCCCGTGGAGGCTATATAAAAGGCTTTTTTAACGATCTCAGGGATATCTTTAGGGTCGGTGACAAGAAAGCTATGCTTAACGACTGGACGAGAAATACCAATCATATCGCACTCTTGGAAAGCATCATTACCAATTAAATTACTTGGTACTTGGCCAGATAGCACCACCATTGGAATTGAATCCATATAGGCTGTCGCAATTCCGGTGATGGCATTCGTTGCACCAGGGCCAGATGTAACGAGTACAACGCCCACTTTACCCGTTGCTCTAGCATAACCATCAGCCATGTGAACAGCAGCCTGTTCATGGCGAACTAAGATATGTTCAACGCCATCAACTTTGTGCAAAGCATCATAGATGTCGAGTACTGAACCACCAGGGTAGCCAAAAATGTGGTTTACACCTTCATCGATTAACGAGCGAACAACCATGCTCGCTCCAGATAACTTTTCCATAAAACAGCCCTCACAAGTTACCGTATGGTAAACAGTATCTTTGAATACAACGACGGTAATCGTTTTATTAAATAGTCAAGATGGTAATCCTGACACTTATTGCCACAGTTAATGTTGTTCATATAACTTTGCAACACCTTCACTATATGTAAATTTATTTTTACTTCAACAGTTATTTAAAGATTTAATCAAAACTTGAATTTTACTCATGTTTGTGGGTGCTAAAATTTTTGTCTAAGGCTTGTCAATCAAAACCAGTTGTTCAGTTTTGAGAGACTAAGCAGGGCAAATTAAACACACTTTTTAAGGGTAAGATATTGCTTAAGAAAATAACTATTAGAAGACTTTGACTAGATAACAAGCGGTAATTGTTTGAAATTAGGCTGATAGATTGCAATCGATTTTGAGATTGGCAAATGCGGTGTTCATTATGTTAGGTCGATGAAGAGGCGCAATCACCGCTATTAAAGGGGGTCTAAATGTCAGCTACTCATATTGAATTAGCTACACTTTAGCTTTCAACTTTACTGTTGAGATTTTCCACATCGGTACGGCTAATCACTGTTTGACTAAATTGGCACACAGCAACTAAGAAAACAGAAATCATCATTAATGCCGAAAAGGGCACTGCCGTACCTGTATAAAACCACGCAAGCAGCGGTCCTGCAATAGCGCCAAAACCAAACCTCAACGTGCCAATAACCGCAGTAGCGGTGCCCGTTTCACGTTTAAATTTCATTAATACAATGGCATCAGCATTGACTGACATAATCCCCAAGCAGCCCATTAACGGGATCAACATGGCGACAGTGTAATGATAACTCAGCCCTAATAAATTAACGCTGAGTAGGCCTAAGGCTGAGATGAAGCCAAAGAAGGTTGATACTGTGAGCATACGTTTTGAGCCAAAGCGCCCAACAATCCGCGAGTTAAGGATGTTAGCGAGCATTAAAGCCCCCACATTAGTACTAAATAATATGGCAAACATTGATTTATCTAACGCAAAAACCTCCATATAGATAAAAGGCGAAGCTGTTAGATAACAGAAAAAAGCAAAAGAGGTGAGTACGCCACTGGTGATATGCAGCTTGACACCTTTACGAGAAAATACTGTGTAATAGGCTTTGAAAAAAGACTTCTGACTACGGGCGTTAGGATCATTATCGCTTGGCATTTTTAATTTTGTGAGTACTAGCAATAACAGTACAAGCGCGTAAATGGCTTGGCTTAAAAAGATAAAGTGCCAATCGGCTACACCCAGAATTAAACTGCCTAATGTTGGTGCAACTAGCGGTGCCAGCATCATAATGAGACTGACATAAGACATCCCTTTAGCCGTATTATCTCCATACACTTCCTTAATGTAACCCGGCACAACAACCGTCGCAGCAGCGCCAATAAATGCTTGCATTAGCCTAAAGATTAAGAACAACTCAATTGACTGGGTAAAAGCAATACAGGTGCTAATTATGCTAAATCCCGTTAAGCCGACAATCACTAATCGCTTACGGCCGAATCTGTCTGCCATAGGGCCAAATGTCAGCATGCCCAGTGCATAACCCGCTAAATAGATACTTAAAGATTGTTGCACTACTGTCACGCTACTATCGAAACTTTGCGCCAATATGGTCATGGCAGGCAAATACATGTCGATAGCAAGAGGGGTTATTGCGACAATGGCAGCTAGCATAGGGATAAGCAAAGCTAGTGGGGGAAATTGCTGAAAATCCAGATCAGAGTTGTTGGGGTGGGACGAGTTCAATACAACCTCAAATTAAACAAAATGCGTTAATTTTTATCGCGATATTGTATACCCAACTTATCTAGCTTGCTTGTTTTAAATGTAAATTGATATATCACACCAAATTCACTGTCACATGGAGGTCATTTTTCGTTCTCGATTTTGTCATATACGTCTCTTAATGTATCAAGCAATTATTTCATAAGGACATAAAAATGACTAAGCAACTGTTTTCTTTATCAATGATTTTTGCCGCAATGAGCCTAACGGCGTGTAGTGGTGACGATGGAACAAACGGCACTAATGGCAACGATGGTAATGATGGCTTTAACACAGTTGTCGCGGTATCAGATATCGCAAAAGGGAATGAGCATTGTGTGTACGGTGGCACACTGATTAGCAGAGGGTTAGACACCAATCGAAATGGTGTGCTGGACTCAACTGAAATAGACGCTAGTTTAGACGTGTATCAATGCGCAGCAGCACAGGGCAATATCGATATCGAGCTAGTTGGTCGCTATGCATCTGGTATTTTCGGCCACAGTGCGGCAGAGATGGTGGATTACTATCCGAGTGCACAACAAGCATTTGTGGTGAATGCACAAAGCGGCCAGGTCGACATTATCGATCTATCATCTTTATCTGAACCTACAGACATCACTCAACCATATAGCCTGAATAACTTAGCGTTAATAAGTACGTTAGACCCAGTTGCTGATAGCGGTTTATCTGGCTTAGGTAGTGTCAATAGTGTGAGCATCACCAATGATTTATTGGCTATGGCGATTGAACGAGCAGATCTGCTGGGTAACAGTAAGCAAGGTAACGGCGTGGTGGCTTTTTATCGGTTAAACCAAAACTCTGCGCCAAGTTTCATATCTACCGTTGATGTCGGTGCTTTGCCAGATAATCTTACATTTACCCCAGATGGCAGTTTACTTGTCGTGGCAAATGAAGGTGAACCAAATGACAGTTATATTGTTGACCCTGAAGGTAGTATTTCCCTCATTGCAATCACTGATAATTCACCTGCCACAATTGCTGATACTGTTGACTTTAAAGCATTTAATCAAGGCGAGGCGCGTCATGATGAACTCTCCTCACTGATAAAAATTAATGGGCCAATGGCCAATGTGGCGCAAGATTTAGAGCCAGAATACGTCGCAATCTCTGAAGACAGTCAATATGCTTTTGTTAGCTTGCAAGAAAACAATGCCATTGCCGTGATTGACCTTGCAAATAAATCAATTGAAAGCATCAACGCCCTAGGTTTAAAAGATTATGGGTTGTTAGGTAATGAAATTGATGCAAGTGACAAGGATGACAGTATCAATATCACCACTTATCAAGGTGTTTATGGTATGTATCAACCGGATGCACTTGCCAGTTACCAATGGAATGGGCTTGATTTTATTGTGACGGCTAACGAAGGTGATTCACGAGATTATGATGGATTTTCTGAGGAAGTACGCGCAGAAGATTTAACGCTCACAGCGAATCACTCTCAGGTAGCAGCTGCTCAAGATGACACGCAATTAGGCCGTTTGAAAGTGACAACATCAATGGGTGAAACCGAAACGCCAGGTGTTTACGACAAGATAGTGTCATATGGCGCTAGGTCATTTTCAATCTGGACTAAAGAAGGGGTACAAGTGTATGACAGTGGCAGTGACTTTGAAAAAATTACCGCCGCGATGTTAGGTAACAATTTCAATAATCATAACGAAGAAAGTAAAGGGGATAGCCGAAGCGATGACAAAGGCCCTGAACCAGAAGCTGTTGCGATTGGTCAAATAGGTGATACAACTTATGCATTTATTGGCCTAGAGCGCACTGGTGGCTTCATGGTTTACGATATTACCAACCCGATGAACGTGTCTTTTGTAGATTATGTTAATAATCGCGATTATAGCGTTGAGTTTGAAATCGATGGCGAAAATATCACTGGGCTAGTAGAAATGGCTGGTGATTTAGGGCCTGAAGGAATGAAGTTTGTTCACTCTAGTGATAGTCCAACCGGTTTACCGCTGCTCATCATAGGTAATGAAGTCAGTGGAAGCACTTCGGTATACCAATTGACCTTGTAAGTCCTTTCTTAGCAATGTAATTTCTAGTGAATGTTAGGATTGTGCAGAAACAGCCAGCTTTTAAAAAGCTGGCTTTTTCTTACTTTCAAATAAATTGCGTTAATACTCGGTTTAGTCAGCGATAAATAGGGGTTTAAAGTTAACTAAATTAAGGTATGCTAATAAGTGAATTTTGGTTTATTTTTCAAAGGTAATGACCATGAATCAGCAGGTTAAGCATGCATGTTTGAGTGGTGAGAATGTTATCCTTGAGCCACTTAAGTTGGACCATGTGCCAGCGTTAATTATCGCTGCGGGTGATGGTGATTTATGGCAATTGTGGTTTACACATATACCTGATGGAAAAGGCATGAAAGCATATGTTGAGCAAGCGTTAACTGATGCTGACTCAGGTGATTGCATCCCTTTTGTTGTGAGGCATCGCTTAAGCGGAAAAATCATAGGTTGTACCCGTATCTGTCATTATGACCAAATTCATCGTCGGTTAGAGATTGGTTATACTTGGTATGGAAAAAGCTTTCAGCGCACAGCGGTGAATACTGAAACTAAATGGTTGTTACTTAATTTCGCTTTTAATGAGCTGCAATGTATTGCTGTTGAGTTTCGAACCCATTGGCATAACCAAGCCTCTAGACAAGCCATTACCCGTTTAGGGGCTAAACAAGATGGCGTATTACGTAATCATAGAATTCAAGCTGATGGAACATTAAGAGATACGGTAGTTTTTTCTATAATAGATAAAGAGTGGCCACAAGTGTCATCACACTTGAAGGGGCGTCTTGCATTTCATCAACATCACTGTGCGAATTAATAAAACAAAAAGGATCGATAATGAAAATAAAAGGAATCGTATTTTGTAGTGCTATGTTGGCATTTGTTGCTCAAGCAGAAGATGCTGCCGAAAAAGCATTCACTGATGAGGTTGTTCAATGTGCTGCCTACTATGAGATCAGCTCGCAAATGATTGGCGCGATGAACGCACCACAAATGCAGGCAGTAGGTGACAGACTAAAAGTGTCAGCAGTTGATGCAAAATCGTTAGCAGAACAATATCGGGAACCTAGCCAAGTTAAACAAGATTTAGACGCGGCTAAAGAACTGCAAATGGCAAAGTTAAGCGGCGGAAATAACTTAGGTGTGTTGATGCGCCAATACAAAGATTTATGTAAGCAGGTGGTATATTCACCAAAAGACAGATTAGAGTATTGGGCCATGGCAACAATGTAGTTTTGCTTTCCAGTGAATTCCTTTAATACTTAATGGTATTTATCATCACTGGATGATATTTGGTATGTGCACAAAACGATGAATTAATACCGATCTTCAAGATAAAATGATAAGTATTATTTACTTATCATTTTTGTTTTTGGAAGAGTGCCCAAATGACTAATGACTAATGACTAATGACTAATGACTAATGACTAATGACTAATGACTAATGACTAATAACTAATGACTCGACAAATTGTATGTGGTTAATAAGCGCTGATAAACGCCTGTATGAGTGAGTTCAGCCATCCATTTTTCGATTTTATCGATACTGATTTGCGATTCGGGTTTGATTAGCACACCAAAGTCATATTGTTGATCCCACTTATTTGAAATAATCAGCTTTTGGTACTGCTCAGGTTCTCGCTTTTGATAGTATTTCAAGTATGACCAAGTGACAGGGGCTATTTCAGCTCGTTGCTTGAGTATGCTCTTGATGGAAGCCTCATTAGAAGCAACAAACTGTACTTTGAATTTTTCTGCCAGTTTGTCTTTGCTTGTTTCGAACTCGGCGAATTTATAATGATATCCCTGAATTAAACTAAGAGTTTTGGCATCGAGTGAATCGAAATATTGTTGCTGTTTTACAGGTTCATTCAAGCTAATAAATACTTCACCATCTTTAATATTCAGTGGCAGGTACTCTAAAGAGGCGTCTTGCCATCCCCATTTTACATCTTCAAAAAAAATCACATCATAGCGGTTTAATTCGTAAGCTCTTCTTCGCTGTTCAGTACTCGTGGCAACAAATTGGAAAACAACTTCGGTTTGAATTCTGTTTAAAGCTGAAATTAAATCTAAGGTTAGGCCTGAATAGTGACCTTGTGGACTGATATCTACATAAGGAGAGAAGGGGTATCCACCCACTTTCACGATAGTCTTTGCAGCCAAAGTTTGACTGAAGCAAATAAATAATGCCGCTATTAATAACTTTTTAAGCATAATCAGTCTTTGTTGTTATCATTTTTGTAACCTAAATGTAGCATTTGCATAAGGTTAGTGCTAGTCGTTGGACTATTTCTAGTCTAAAAAAGCTTAATTATTCATCGTTTATCAATGGTTTGGCTTGCTCTTCTACTGATATTGTTACTTCATGTTCAATTTTAACATTCAAATTAATTTCAATCGGTTCTTCTGGTGGTGCGACATTAACGGTCGGCGTACAGCCAAGCATAAAAATGCTGGAAAGGACCGTGCTCAAAATACTGATGGATTTCATTTCATCATTCCTTATTTGGTTAATCTTTGCTCAATACCTTGTTCAATGTTATCTGGGATAATCAAGCTTTGATACAGAGGCATTAAGTATTGCTGCTGAGAGTAATTAAAATGGATCGGTCGAGTAAATTCTGGGTGCTTGCCTTTTACTTGTATATAAAAGTCAGCTAATCCTTGAGGAGTCAGTTCGAAGTTACCTGAAAGTTGCTGGTAATGCAGATTTGATAAAGTGGTAAAAACGGTTTCAAGTTGTGGTTGTGACTTGGTCATTTCATCCATGGCTTGATTGGTTTGAACTTGTATTAGACCGCCGGGTTTTCTGGCAGCAATTTTACCACCAGCAATGGTTAGCAAACCGTTCTCGAGTTTAGCTGGAAATACCCCATCAAATATACCTGTGGCGTTAATACCAGATATAGGCTGTTGATCTAGCAGTTGTTCTAACTGTAAACCTTGTAATAAAACGTAGCCTTGTGAGATGTCGTGCAGTTTTAAATTCATTTTGGGAATGGCTACAAAACCATTAAGCAGGCTAGCTTTCGCACTGATATTAATATCTGTTTCTGACAGCCCAGTGACTTTTTGTAGCCAATTAGCACTTGGCTTTTGGCTGTTACGTGTCAGTTGAATATCTGTATCCAGGTTAAGGTTTTGAAGATCTATACCTAAATAGGCGTTAGGCACAGCTAACTGCATCTGAGGACATGATAGCTGACTTTGAGTATGCATCCTTTTCGCTTGGTTGGTCGATTGCCAGTCAAACTGGCACAACGCAGTTAAGCTAGCATCTTCAACATGGTACCCATAATAAGAACCACTAAAGTTAGATGCTTGTTGATCAATTTTTATCTGAAAAAACTTATCTTGGTTATATTGATTTAGCGCAAAATCAGCTTTGAATTTATATATGCCACCTAGTTGACTATCTAGCTCGCTAGCTTGCACTGAGGTTTTAGCAAATTGATATAATTGACTGATTGATTCATTAAACTGCCAACTACCAGCAAATGTAGGGTTATTACCAATAAGGCTTAACCAATGAGATGACTGTAAATTGATATCATCAATAAACCAGTTCTCATGTGTTGTGACTAAATGCTTATCAAAACTAAGTTGTTGCTTAACATCCATATTGTCAATTTTCAAAAGTAGGCTTCGGCGTCGTTTACTATCAATTCGAGTTATGACAAATGGTGAAAAGTGCCAGTTTAAGAGACTGTTGGACAGTGATAACGGCTTCAAACTTAAAGATGAAGTCTCTGCTAAGGCTATACTGGCTGCATTGGTCTTATACTCGGTGACCTCTCCAAGTGATGTGCTTCTGTTTGTCGATAGATGCTCGGCATGCAGCGACATTGATGGGATTGTCACTGCCGGAGTTGACGCTATGGCTGATGAGTCAATACTAAGTACGTTATGGCTGTTAAGTTGCAAGTGCTTTGCTTTTGTTTGAGTGGTTTTATCAGCTACAAACAGTTCATCAGCATCAATCATAAATTTGTCTAGATTGACTTTATATGAGTCTAACCACGTATCTTTAGTCATTGATTGGGTAAGTGATAACCCCAAATTTCCTGTTAGAGATAAATTGAGTTGCTTGAAATCAAATGATTGAATGTTGAATAGTTCTACTGCAATTTCAGAAAGTGCTGGTTTAGCATTTGCAGTCAGCTCGAAATTTGCTTCAACTAGGCTGTTTGACAGCTGGAGTTCTTGCAAAATTAATTGGCTGGATATTGTATTGGAGTCTATTGAGACTAAACCATTAAATGGTGAGATATCTAATGCTGCTAAAAAGGGGAGTTGATTATTTTTTGATGAAAATTGCCAATCTGCTTGAAGCAGTGACTCAACCGATAAAGTGATTGTGTCAAACTCAGTTAATTTGTTTTTTATGTCCTCATCGGCTTGGAACGCTTTGTCACGCTGATTTTTCGATATTCGCGCGCTAAAAGGGGAGCTAATTAGGTTTACACTCTGTCTATCTACATTATTAAGCTGCTTAATGTTGACTGAGATATCGAAGGGAAATGAAAAGTTTATTGAGGCTACATTGTGTTTAGCGAGCATTAAATCAGAAAATGAAACATCGATACGAACGCTTTCACTTTCACCACTTGGCTGGTTTCCTTGAGTATTAGCAGCCTTACTCTCATTATTATAACTGTCTTTTTTATGTCGACTCAGTAAAGGGTAATGCACTTGAGCGTCAACTTTACCCGTAAAAGCAATATCATGTTGCTCAAGTAGTTTACTCACCTCGGTAGCTTGAGTTAGCTGAAACAGTGGACTGTGTACTGCGTTGCCCCCCAAATCATTTACTGCACGCTGCCATAGGGCTGTAAAACTCACCAACCTGCGTTGAGTGGATTGAAGATCTATCTGACTAGATAGTGTGATAGTGCCTTTTGCTATTTTTCCCGTTATTGTTGTGTATGGCTGATGGTCGAAAAATAACTGTGTATCAAATGACTGTTGTGGCACAAATACCAATGGTTTAAATGACACTGAATTGACAGTAGCGACTAAATTGGGTTTTTGATTATTGGATTGCTGTTGTGGGCCGCTAAATTGCGGTAGGTTTATCAGCAGCTCACCAATATTGATTTGTGGAATCGCATCAAGTTGATTGAGAAGTGATGCTTTATCGCCACTTGAGCTACTGTCAGGGGCGTTAAGCCATTGCACGCCTAAATCAATATAAATGTGATCCGCAGAGATGCTGGTAATATTGTCAGGCCCCATTGATTGGCTCAAAAGCATTTCGACGCTATTTTTTAGGCTCACTGATAAGTTTTGCACTGCAATATGGCTGTCATCTACCTGGAGCACTAACCGAGGGATCTGCAATTGCTTTAGGGAAATATTTTCTGAATCTAGATTGAGAACCTTGATGCCGTAAGGTGACACTAATCGGTTAATAATACGAACGGTGGTTGTTTGTTGTGGTGATAGTTGCTCTACCTTGTTGGGCTGCAACCAACTAAAAGTTAGTGCAGCACTCAGTATGATGATACTCAATAAAAGCAACAACACTCTTATCATTAGATAAACCTACACTTTAATGAATGATGTACTCTTAGATAAATACAGTAAGCGAATAGAATGCCACTTATTCAGCCCAACTTATTTCAGTGGTGAGGGTATGAGTTTGCCCCGGCTGCAATACCACTGCATCTTCTAAAACATTTGCCGCTTCCAGGCACAACATCGTTAAATAGTCATCTGAGTTAAATCGAGACAATCGCTCTGATTTATCTATCCAAGGATTCCATAATACCGCAGAATGACTATTTTGGCGGCTGACCGTTATATTGCCTTGAGGGGTATGGATAACTTGCTCAGAGGTCAGATCGGTGTAGACTCGATCCGTTTCTTTAATAAATGGTGTCGAGTCGTCAGCTTGCGGATATGGCCCTTTGCCAAATTCAATATATTTAGCGTCACTTAGCCCTGATACTCGTGTTTGATGAATATTAGAAGTCGGAAAATAACTGTGCAATGCTTGGGTAAGTGTGACTGGGTAATCTGCCGCATTATAATTAATTAAATTGATTTTTAAGCTCTCACTCAATTCAAACTCTACTTTTACTGAAGTGTCATGTGGCCAATATTGTCTGTCTTGATCACTAATCGGCAAACTGAAACTCAGTTTGGCGACTTGGTTTACCATATTGACTGAATCTAACTTC
The DNA here is from genome assembly GCF_043643735.1 of Shewanella maritima. Lineage (GTDB taxonomy): Bacteria > Pseudomonadota > Gammaproteobacteria > Enterobacterales > Shewanellaceae > Shewanella > Shewanella maritima_A. The sequence continues at coordinate 79,201 of NZ_JBHZSM010000013.1, read as the reverse complement.
CATGTGCGAGTGCGAGCAAAGCCGTGCTGTGGGAAGCCTTCAATATCACTAGCCCCGAACCAAGGCCAGCAAATTGGTACGCCTCCGCGGATCCCATTACCCGCATTATAATCTTCTGCTGAAGATACCCACAATAAAGCTTGTTTCCCCTTTGGTTTAAATTGGTCTATTTGAGCGCCTTGCATGAAAATAGTGGCAAAGCAAAAATCGGTATCTATCTCTACATATTGAAGACCATTAGGGTGAAGTTTGGTTGATACAGAACCCATACATTAATCCTTTAGTTAACTGGGATAATAGCTGATACTTTATCGACTAAGCGTTAAAGCTGTGTGAATTGTAATAAGCGATTATTGGCTGGCATTGCAATATCTTGATTTAACTTTAAGCCCTGCGACTGAGCTAATTCACAAATCCATTCTATTGATCTTATCCCGCTTTGTGAATCTCTAGTGCGAAGCCATTGATCGAATTGTCGATTGGATTCACTGGTATATTGCCCTTGGTAGTTAAAAGGGCCATAAATAATAAGTGCCGTTATATCATGGGTAGGGTTGACGTTACGATGTTGTAGCCATGTGCCGATACCCTGAAAAAATTGTGATACTAAACTTTTACTTATTATATGCAATGTGTTGGCCGTGAATATACATTCAGACTGTAAACAAATGGCAGGCCATTGTGTTGCAACATCTAGTTCAACAGGTATTGAAAGATTTGGACACTGCTGTTGAAATGCATTGACTCTCAACCTCAAACCATCAAGGTTGCTATAAACATCAGTAGGCTGCCACTGTATATGCGGTAAGTGATGGCTGAAATAGGTGGCGTGTTGCCCAGTACCACTCCCTATTTCGATCACACTATTATGGGAGGCTATCCAAGGTGTGATAGCCGATAGAATATATTGCTTATTGTTTTCACAGGCCCTTGAAAACGGTAAGTCATCTAATTGCATAGAATTAAATATCTACTCTATCCATTTCCAATTGTTGTAGGGCTATCACTGCTTGTGTGCGATTACGTACACCGAGCTTTCTAAAAATAGCGGTGGCATGGGCTTTAATTGTTGCCTCAGACACACCAAAATCGTAAGCAATCTGCTTGTTGAGCAAGCCTTCAGCAAACATTTGCAATACACGATACTGTTGTGGCGTTAAATCAGACAAACGACTGGCCATTTTATCTGTTTCATCCTCATCTACTGAGAGTAGTTCTGTGCCAGAAGGAAGCCATATATCACCGTATAAAACAGATTCAAGCGCCAGAGATAAAGTCTCCATTGACGATGATTTGGGAATGAATCCGCTACTACCGTAATGAATTGCTCTGCTGATGGTATTGATATCTTCATGTGCAGAAATAACTACGACAGGAATATCTGGGTAGTGGCTACGCATGTGTATAAGAGTTGAATATCCGTGAGAACCAGGCATTTGTAAATCTAACAAGATCAAATCAAAGTTCGCATTGTGCTCATCTAAGCAATGTTGCAGTGCTTCAGCACTATCAGCTTCAAACCAATTAGTATTGGTAAATGCACTGCTTAAGGCTTGTCTGAGGGCATTGCGAAAGAGTGGATGATCGTCTGCAATTATTATATTTAAGTTTTCAAGCTTCATTGCTGTCATTTTCTGTTAATTGCGCGTGAAGATAATTTAATGTAACAGATAAATGGTTCCAATGACCATGGCTTTTAAATGCGCTGAGAGTTTAAAGCCCAAAAAAAACACAAAAATTAGACTTTGGTCTAATGTTTGTGTTTGAAAACAATGCTTGAGAGCTTGAGTAAAGGTATAAGTTGATCAAGTACTTAACTTGATACACTGTATTTCAGTTAACGCACTTTTGTAGGCTGTCTGTTTTCATCAACGGCAACAAAGGTAAATACTCCACGTATTGCATGTTCTCTATGATCTGTATACATGTCTTCTACGTAAATATTAACCTCTACTTTAAGCGATGTATTACCCACATGAATAACTCTGGCAACTAACTCTGCTAGTGAACCTGCTGGTATCGCTTTTTTAAAATCAATACGATCTGAGCTAACTGTTACTAATGACTTTCTGCAAAAGCGTGTTGCTGCAATAAATGCGGTTTCATCCATCCATGCAAGTGCATCACCACCAAATAGCGTATTATGATGATTCGTGTTTGACGGGAAAATAGCTTTAATGACTCTTGATTCAGACTGTTCAATTAGCCGTTGAACATCTTCAGAGAAAATGGAGTTTGCAGCACTGGCGGCATCATTTGATAGAGCAGTAGACATATTACAACCTAATATATGCATATTAACAAAAGCCACGGATTATACGCATTCAGCACTGACAGGTGTAGTAGAAATGTGAACTGCTCATCACTAATCTTAATTTGTATACTCCTATCGAGCCTAATGTCTTTTGGGTTTGCTGTTAAATCACTAATAACGTAGTAATTGAGTGTGGATTACTTTGCCTTTATGAACCGTTAAAATGTAGAGACGATTAAATTCTTTCTCTGAAATTTTTGATATTGGGTTACCGCCCAACTTTTTTACTAATTCAGGGGTGGTGTTACTGTGACCTACGATTAAGCTTGTTTGTGGCATCTCGAGTAGTGCAGATGCAAAATCACTGAGGTGGGTTGGAGAATAATCTTGAGTATTGAGCCCCAACTTCGCTGCTAGTGGCGCTGATGTTTGTAGGGTTCGATTATATGATGTCGAATAAATCTGTTCAATTTTTGTGTCACTAAGCAAATCGGCTAATCTCTTTGCTCTGGCCTTACCTGCAATAGATAAATGGGGATTACTGCCTGCTTGCTTTTCTGCATGCCTGACTAGGTAAAATATGGATATGTCCTGACTAACTGAGTTCGCGTCATCGTCCTTACTGTTGGCGACAGCATATGGACTAAAATACAACAGGAATAACAAAAGGCAGGTAAAAATCAGAGGCATTTTTACAATCTTTATTGAATTTCTCATGTCGTAGTCATTCCTTTGTGATGGCATTTATTATTAAAAGTTTAACAGTGTTTTAATCATTTATAACTGTTAGCTTGACACCCATTGTCAGTATCATCACCTTCATTGCAACTTTAGATAAGTGACGCAGTTTGATATTGAATTTAATCGAACTTTGAGTTTTATAACTTGCAATAACTCACGATTCACTAATAATTAAGTTCAGTTGTTTAACAACTTTATATAGTTACCTTTTTGTTCAGATTAATATTTACAAGGATCGTTAATCGCTTTCAGTTACCATTAAATGGTAAAAAAGACAAAAAGTTAACACTGATACCCGATTAAGGATAGTGTGATTACATGGACGCAGTCATCAAACCAGTTTCATGCAAGCTTGACCCTGTTAGTGTTTGGCGAAAATTTATTTTTGAGCGTGTCTTTGGTGGCTTAGCTATCATTTGTATTCCTATTTATCTCACCAGTGTTTACCTTTGTATTGTTTCAGATCTGTGGATGATGGCTGCAGTTGACACATTTGCTTATATGATTTTATTAGTCGCAGTGTTTAATAAACGTTTACCACAGCACTGTAATTACCTACTTGGCAGCGCGTTAGCATATATCATCGGTATAGCATTTTTAGTGACGATTGGCCCTTCTGGTGCTGGTTGGTTTTGGCTGTTTATTTTTCCACCGCTAGCCATTCTTATGCTTGGTTCGCGCGCAGGGCAATGGGCCCAGCTACTAAATTTTATAAGCATTGTTATCGTAGGTGTGGCTTATCATTTCAACCTTCTTTCTTGGCCACAAACATCAGGCTATAACTCCTTCATTTATGGTGTTGTAGCATTAAACTTCTTTGTTACCAACGCGTTATTGACGTTTGCAATCACCTTTGTTATGGAAAAAATGATTAATAAGATCGAGCAGGATAATGCGACCGTTGCAGCACTTTCTTCTGGTATGTCTTGGCTATCTGAATACCAGCATAGCCAATCTGAGCAGCAGTGCACTCGATTGCAGCGTTATGTGCAAGTGCTTGGCAATCATTTACTCAATAAAGAAGATAAGCCTGATGAGCTAGATGAGATTTTTGTTATGGATTTGAGCACTGCAGCAACGTTACATGACATAGGTAATATCGAGGTAAGCCAAAGTATTTTATTGAAAAACTCGGTGATCAGTGCTGATGAACACGAAAGCCTAAAACACCATACTTTGGCCGGTGCTGAGATTAGCCGAGTGCTTCATTCAATCGCTCCTAATAGTGATATCATTCGTCTTGTTAAACAGGTATGCACTCATCATCATGAAAATTGGGATGGCAGTGGTTACCCACAAGGGTTGGTCGCAACCGCGATTCCATTAGCCGCAAGGTTAGTCAGGATTTGTGATGTGTATGACGCAATGACGTCTAAACGATGTCACAGAGAAGCAATCAGTCACACTGAAGCTGTAGAACACATTAAAGCTGAATGTGGTCAGCTGTTTGATCCTTTGCTGGTGGATTGCTTTGTTGAGGTTGCTTCGCAATTTAATCTTATCAGTCAAAGCCATGTTGAGACTTCATTGATTTGAAGCTAATTTTAGACCAGTTATACCAGCTAAAATCAATAAGATACTAATAAGTTTGAAGCTTGTAAAAATATCATCAGTGAACATAAAGCTGTAGATGCAGGTGCCAACGATCCCAATAGCCACCCATACTGCATATGCGACTGCAATGGGGATACCTTTCATAGAGAATCCTAGGAAAATAAAGCTAAGAATGAGTGCTACTAAGGTGATGACACTTGCGAATGGTTTTGTAAACCCGTCAGTCTGCTTCAGACCTATAGCCCAAACTACTTCAAACACGCCAGCTATAAATAACATGACCCAATACATATCTACCTCTGATAAGTATTGGGTCGTCCCAATGATGATATTGAGTGGTGAGGTCGTCCTCACTTCAGTGTACTTAAGCTTCTGTTAAGGGTTGTTCATTGTTAAGAACATGTTCACTCATTTAATATAAAATTATTGTTTTATATGGGAAACAGTGAGCCTATTTATTTGGCTAGCTTCTGTTTGCGAAGACGAGAGGCCTTGGCTAACTTCCTCAAAAGGGCTTCCGAGTCTTGCCAATGGAGGCATGCATCGGTAATACTTTGACCATAGGTCAGAGGTTGCCCATCAACAACTTTTTGGTTGCCTTCTTTAATAAAACTCTCAGCCATAATACCTGCAATAGCCGTTGAGCCTTGAGTCATTTGTTGCATGACATCATCAGCCACTTTAAGTTGGTTTTGGTGTACTTTTTGGCTATTACCATGACTAAAGTCGACCACCATTCGCTGGCTGACACCCACATCTTCTAGTTGCTTACGCACGTTCTCGATGTCTTCGGCTTGATAGTTTGGTTGCTTGCCTCCACGAAGGATAATATGGCCAAAAGGGTTACCATGGGTACGATAAACCGCCATTGCACCATCTTTATCAGGTGAGTAAAAAATGTGAGGGACTTTTGCAGCACGAACTGCATCAACAGCGATATTGATGTTACCGTCTGTACCATTTTTAAAGCCGACTGGGCATGATAGCGCCGAAGCCATTTCTCGGTGAATTTGGCTTTCAGTTGTACGCGCACCAATAGCACCCCAAGTAATTAAGTCGGCAATATACTGACCATTTACCATGTCTAAAAACTCAGTGGCAATGGGCAGTTTTAATTCAGTAATTTGTTGTAAAAGATGACGTGCCATACGTAAGCCCTTATTTGGGCTAAAGCTGCCATCGAGATCCGGATCTGAGATCAAGCCTTTCCAGCCCACAATGGTACGCGGCTTTTCAAAGTAGACACGCATTAAGATGCAAAGGTCATCTTTTAATTCGTGATGTAACTTAGCTAAACGCTCCGCGTAATCAAGAGCGGCCTCTGTATCATGGATTGAGCAGGGGCCAATGATTACTAATAAGCGCTGATCTTCGCCAGAAATAATGGCTTCAACTTCACGGCGTTGCTCTACTAGGTAGTCAGCAGCCTCTTGGGTCAAAGGGTATTCAGAAGCCAGTTGGGCAGGTGAAATCACTTTGCATAAAAGCGAAGTACGCAGTTCGTCTGTTTTAATCGTCATTCAGTTTACCGATAAAAATTGCGATGCTTTAGCATCATATTGCTCGCGATTATAACGAATCTAGCAAGGCTAATCACGGTAAAATAGACATTATGTCAGCAAGATACTAATAAATATGATCTGAGATAGTGAAATTAGGTATCAAAAACAAGGTGTGTTGTTGAAAACTTAGGCAAAAACAAACGCTGTTCTTGCCTAAATATTAATATTAAGTGATCAGGTTAAAACATATGCCGTTCTAAACCAGTCATGTCTAGAATCTTAGCGGCTATTTCTTCGACTGAGTGGTTGGTAGTATTTACATATGGGATACGTTCTTTTTTGTATAACATTTCTACCTCTTTCACTTCCATGCGGCATTGACGTAAAGAAGAATAGCGACTGTTTTCCATTCGGCTTTGTCTGATTTCATGCAAACGGTTTGGGTCAATGGTTAATCCAAATAGCTTCTTTTTATTGTGTTTAAGCTCCGGTGGCAGCTTTAGGTTATCCATGTCATCTTCGGTAAAAGGGTAGTTAGCCGCTTTGATGCCAAATTGCATTGAAAGGTATAAGCTTGATGGTGTTTTACCACAACGTGAGACACCCAACAAAATAATGTCAGCTTTATCCATGTGCTTCATGGTTTGGCCATCATCATTATCTAATGTGTAATTAATCGCATCGATTCTATTTTCGTAACCTTCATTGGCTTTACCATGTGTGCGGTTGATCACAGGTTGAGCTTTTATTCCTAATTGTTGTTCCAAAGGCGAAACAAAGGTATTCAAAAAATCGTAATCAATTGCTTGACTGGCGAAAATAATGTCTCTAATTTCCGCATTTACGATAGAGTGAAATACGATTGGGCGAACCTCTGTTGTAATAAAACAATCATCAAGTTGCTGTTTAACTTTTTCTGCTTTTGCAATGCTGTCAATAAACGGGATTGTAAGTGCTTCAAACTCAACAGGAAACTGTGACAACACTGCGTGACCAAATACTTCAGCAGTGATTGCTGTGCCATCTGAAATGTAAAATACTTTTGGTGCCATTTCGACCTCTTGTGGTAATAAAATTACAAATAAAATTATAGATTTACGGTTGTTGTGGGAGAGTGTAGAATGCCGCTGCCCTCGTGTGAAGTGGCCATTGAAATAAACTTGTGGAGAGAGAACTGTGCAGCAATACATACTCTGGTATCAAGAATTAGGCATGGGTGATGTCAACAAGGTCGGCGGCAAGAATGCCTCGCTTGGTGAGATGATCAGTAACCTAGCCAACGCTGGTGTTCAAGTACCTGGCGGATTTGCTACTACATCTCATGCATTTAATGAGTTTCTAGAGCAAAGTGGTGTTAACCAGAAAATTTTCGATATTCTTGCAACATTAGATGTCGATGACGTAAATGAATTAGCGAAAGTTGGTGCACAGATCAGACAATGGGTGATTGAAACACCTTTCCAACCTGAATTAGAAGAAGCAATTCGTCAAGCTTACGAACAGCTATCAAGTGAAACACAGGACGCATCATTTGCTGTGCGTTCATCAGCAACTGCTGAAGATATGCCAGATGCATCTTTTGCAGGTCAGCAAGAAACCTTCTTAAACGTTAAAGGTTATGAAGCTGTATTACTTGCGATTAAGCACGTATATGCTTCATTGTTTAACGATCGCGCCATTTCTTACCGCGTTCACCAAGGTTATGAGCACCAAGGTGTTGCATTATCTGCTGGCGTTCAGCGCATGGTTCGTTCAGACAAAGCTGCCTCTGGTGTTATGTTCACTATGGACACTGAATCAGGCAACAATGATGTCGTATTCATCACATCATCATTTGGCTTAGGCGAAATGGTTGTACAGGGTGCTGTAAACCCAGATGAATTCTATGTACATAAACCAATTCTAGCGCAAGGGCATCAAGCCGTTGTGCGCCGTAATATCGGTAGTAAACTGATTCAAATGGTTTACTCAGATGATAGCTCTCACGGCAAACAAGTTAAGATTGAAGATGTTGCACCAGAACAACGTCGCTTATTCTCAGTAACTGATGAAGAAGTGATGGAACTGGCTAAACAAGCATGTATCATCGAAAAGCACTACGGTCGTCCAATGGACATCGAGTGGGCTAAAGATGGTAATGATGGCAAGCTTTATATCGTTCAAGCGCGTCCAGAAACAGTACGAAGCCGCGAAGATGTTCAATTAATTGAACGTTATCACCTAAAAACAAAAGGTGACGTAGTGGCAGAAGGTCGTGCTATCGGCCACAAGATTGGTACTGGCGTAGCTAAAGTTTTAGCGTCTATCGATGATATGGACCAAATCCAACCAGGTGATGTACTTGTTACTGACATGACTGACCCAGATTGGGAACCTATCATGAAACGTGCAAGCGCGATTGTCACTAACCGTGGTGGCCGTACTTGTCACGCTGCAATTATTGCGCGTGAGTTAGGTGTCCCTGCAGTGGTAGGCTGTGGTGATGTGACTGATCGTATTCAAAATGGCGATGAAGTGACAGTGTCATGTGCCGAAGGTGATACTGGCCTTATCTATGCAGGTAAGCAAGAATTTGACGTGGTAACTAACCGTGTTGACACCTTACCTGATTTACCAATGAAAATTATGATGAACGTGGGTAACCCAGATCGTGCATTCGATTTTGCTCGCTTACCAAACGAAGGCGTAGGTTTAGCACGTCTTGAATTCATCATTAACCGCATGATTGGTATTCACCCGAAAGCATTGCTTGAATTCAATGACCAACCAGCTGACTTGCAAGAAGAAATCAACGAAATGATTGCGGGTTACGATTCGCCAGTTGAATACTATGTAGCACGTCTAGTTGAAGGCATTGCAACAATTGGTAGTGCGTTCTACCCGAAAAAAGTGATTGTACGTATGTCAGACTTTAAGTCTAACGAGTACGCTAACTTAGTCGGTGGCGAACACTATGAGCCAGAAGAAGAAAACCCAATGCTGGGCTTCCGTGGTGCAAGTCGTTACATTTCTGAATCTTTCCGCGATTGTTTCGCATTAGAGTGTGAAGCGATTAAGCGTGTTCGTAATGAAATGGGTCTGAAGAATGTTGAAATCATGATCCCATTCGTACGTACGCTTGAAGAAGCAAGACAAGTTAATGAATTACTTAAGGAAGAAGGTTTAGAGCGTGGTGTTGATGGTTTACGCGTCATCATGATGTGTGAATTGCCTTCTAATGCACTACTTGCAGACCAGTTCCTAGAGTACTTTGATGGCTTCTCAATTGGTTCAAATGACTTAACACAGCTTACACTTGGTCTAGACCGTGACTCAGGCATTATCAGTCATTTATTCGACGAGCGTAATGAAGCGGTTAAAGCATTATTGTCTATGGCAATTAAAGCGGCCAAAGCAAAAGGCGCCTATGTTGGTATTTGTGGCCAAGGCCCATCTGACCACGCAGATTTTGCTGCTTGGCTAGTTGAACAAGGTATCGATACCGTGTCGCTTAACCCAGATACTGTGATTGATACTTGGTTATACCTAGCTCAAGAACACGCTTAATTATTTGCAGTAGTCACATTTACTACGCAAATTAGTCAAGTTGAGAAAAAGCCGCTTTTTAGCGGCTTTTTTTTGTTTATAATGTTGGCATCAATTTGATAACAACAAGAACACCATGCTGCCATTACTTTCTCACCAACAAACATTAGAGCCTATCTATTTATCTTTTCTAGACGCACTAGAAAACAGTGCCTTTGAAGGTGATATCGACAAGCGCTACAGCGCGAGAATGGTACAGGCGACAGATAACTCGGTTTATCAATTCTTACCGCAAGCTGTGGTATATCCAGCTCATCAAGCGGATGTTGAATTGATGTTGTCACTAGCCAATGATGTGCAATACAAACAAGTGACATTCAGCGGTAGAGGTGGTGGTACTGGGACAAATGGCCAATCACTAACCCATGGCCTGATTGTTGATGTCTCTCGATATATGAACAAGGTGTTAGAAGTTAATGCCGAGCAAGGCTGGGTGCGTGTGCAAGCTGGGGCAGTTAAAGATGCGCTTAATGATGCGCTACGGCCACATGGTTACTTTTTTAGTCCAGACTTATCAACTTCTAACCGTGCCACAATTGGTGGCATGATAAATACAGATGCATCTGGTGCTGGTTCTTTGGTTTATGGCAAAACTTCTGACCATGTTTTAGGGTTAACCAGTGTGTTAATTGATGGCAGCGTGATGCAATCAAGCCCACAACCATTATCTGTGCTGGATCAACTTAATGATTCAGATATTCTTGCTAATAAGATATCCAAAAGCATTGCAAACATTTGTCTTGAAAAGCGCCAGCAGGTGCTCGAAAGGTTTCCCGAACTTAACCGCTTCTTAACCGGTTATGATTTAAAGCATGTTTGGAATGATGCCGTTGATCAGTTTGATATATCCAGAATCTTAGCCGGTTCAGAGGGCACGCTTGCGTTGATCACCGAAGCCAAACTAAACATTACGCCGCTGCCAAAAGCACGTGTCATGGTGAATATCAAATATGACTCATTTGAGTCGGCCTTACGTCATGCACCTTCCTTAGTATCAGCCAATGCCACTGTAGTAGAAACGATAGATTCAAAGGTATTAAATCTCGCGCGCGAAGATATCATTTGGCATTCGGTATCTGATCTGATTCAAGCGGTACCAAATAAAACCATTGAAGGTTTAAACATGGTCGAGTTCGCTGGCGAGCCCGATGATGTCGAAACAAAAGTAACATCGTTAGAAACCATGCTAACAGCGCAGTTAACGCAACAACAAGCTGGATTAGTGGGCTTTCAAATAACTCATGATGTCGCCAGTATTAATCAAATCTATGCAATGCGTAAAAAAGCTGTTGGTTTATTAGGTGCAGCTAAAGGTAAGCGGAAACCGCTTGCATTTGCTGAAGATACGGCGGTGCCGCCTGAAAATTTAGCAGACTTTATTATGGAGTTTCGTGCCTTATTGGATTCGCATAATTTGCAATATGGCATGTTTGGTCATGTTGATGCAGGCGTACTTCATGTTCGACCATCATTGGATATGTGCTCGGCAGAAGATGAAAAACTGCTCAGGGTGATTTCAGATCAAGTGGCTGATCTAACCTTGAAATATGGTGGTTTAATGTGGGGTGAGCACGGAAAAGGTGTTCGCGGAGAGTATGGACCTGCAGTATTCGGCGACGAGTTGTATGCTGTTTTAGAGCAGGTTAAAGGCCTATTTGACCCTGAAAATCGCTTAAACCCAGGAAAGTTAGTCGCGCCGCCGAATAGCGGCCCCATGTTGTTTAACGTTGATAGTACCAAACGAGGAACATTTGATCGGCAAATACCAGTTAATGTGCGCCAAGCATTTCCTGATGTGATGGATTGTAATGGCAATGGCTTATGCTTCAATTACAGTCGTTTCTCGCCTATGTGTCCTTCATTTAAGGTGACCGGGGATAGAATTCATTCGCCTAAAGGTCGCGCCGGCTTAATGCGTGAGTGGCTGCGATTACTCGAGTCAGAAGGTGTGGATGTGTTAGCGCTTGCGCAATCAAAGTCGATGAACCTGCTGCAACGTGCGCAAAACACTTTGAATAAAAATAAAGAATACGATTACTCACATGAAGTTATGGCATCTTTGCAAGGGTGTTTAGCATGCAAAGCTTGTAGTGCTCAATGCCCTGTAAAAGTTGATGTACCAAAATTCAGAGCTGAATTCTTTAATATTTATTACAAACGTTATCTACGTCCTGCTAAAGATTATTTAGTTGCAGGTATTGAAGACACGTTGCCGTTAATGGCTACTATGCCAAAAGTGACTAATTTAGTGTCTCAAAATCCATTGAGTAAATGGGTGATTAAAAAATCCATTGGTTATGTTGATGCACCAATGTTGTCGGTGCCAACATTGAAACAACGCCTTGATGGCCATCCTAGTCGAGGCTATGACTTGGAAACATTGCAAGCTATTGATGAATCAGATAAACAGCAATATGTATTAGTCGTCCAAGATCCCTTTAACAGTTTTTATGATGCTGATTTGGTATTTCGCTTTATTCAATTGGTAGAGAAGCTAGGTTACAAACCGGTTTTGTTACCCTATAAGCCAAATGGTAAACCTGCCCATATCAAAGGCTTTTTAGATAAGTTTGCTAAGATGGCACAAAACAGTGCAGACTTTTTAAACCAAGTCGCACAACTTGGTATGCCGATGGTTGGATTAGATCCCGCATTAACCCTTTGTTATCGAGACGAATATCAACAAGTCTTAGGTGATAATCGAGGTGATTTTGAAGTACTACTGTCGAATGAGTGGTTGGCAACTGTGATCGTTAAACGTGAGCTTGTTACAAACCGTTCTGAACAACACTACACCTGGTTTAGTCACTGTACAGAATCCACTGCTAAGCCGAATACCGCAAAAGAGTGGCAAGCTATATTTGCTCACTTTGGTGCCCAATTAAGCTCTGTTAACCTTGGCTGTTGCGGTATGGCTGGTACCTATGGCCATGAATTACATAACCTTGAGCGTTCAAAAGCGTTATACGATATGTCTTGGAAAGATAAGATGGCTGAAATTCGCAAGACAAGTAAAGTATTAGTATCTGGTTATTCTTGTCGCTCGCAAGTTAAGCGCTTCGAAGGTTTCAAACCTCAGCACCCAATCGAAGCCTTACTTGAGTTGATTGATTAAGGTAGTGGCTAATGCCTAAAGAGTTCAACCAACAAGCTTGTGCTGAGTTAGCAAAGTTAACTCAAAAGGTAACTGACTCAGCTGATGTTGCAGCTGATGACCACCCTGAACTATGTCAAGATAGTGCCATGTTTCATATCGATGAACAGGGAAACTGGCTGTATCAAAATAGCCCGTTACCTAGCAAATTTGCCAAAATGTTTTTTGGCATTTTGCATTGCATTGATGGCCAGCATTATTTGATTACTCCCGTTGAAAAGGTGAAAGTGAGTGTCGCTCGCTTTCCTTTGGTGCTTACCGATTTTGAGGGCGTTGATGATCATTTAAGTGCATCTTCAGCTTTAGCTCAAGAGCAGACACTCATTGATGCAACCAGCTTAATTGGCACTGAACATAAAGAGATTAAACTCAGCCAGTTCAATATCGAAGAACAAGCTATCACCGTCAAATTTGAACGCGGTATTATTGGTATTTTAGGTCGCGCTTGTTATTACCGTTTCATTAATCAATATTTAACTGATGACTAAAGTTATTACTTTGCTCGTATAAAGTGATAGGGTAAATATTAAGTCAGTTATTTTTGACTGAACTCTGGGTAGTAGACTGCAGGTATTGGTCTTGGAGGTTGCGATGAAACGTTATGAAAATCTTGGTTATCTAGTTTCTCATTTGAATATTGCATTGCAGCAAGAGCTCGACACACGCCTAAAACGCTATCAACTTGATATTAAGCTTTGGCCTGTGTTGTTTTCCCTTTGGCAAAAACAAGGCTTGAGTCAAACAGAATTATCTAAGTATTGTGATGTTGCCAATTACACCATGACAAGGTTATTAGACCAATTACAAGTTCAAGGGTTAATTACACGTCATCAAGAAGCAGACAACAGACGTGTTTTTCAGATTTACTTAACTGATGAAGGCAAAGCATTAGAACAAGATTTGATCCGAGAAGCAGAATGGGTCAATGAACAGTTTCTTTCTGCACTGACCTTGAGTGAGCAACAAACTTTGATGGCATTACTCAATAAGGTTAATCGGTTTGATGATTAGCTTTTGCGGTTAATATAAATCAATTGGTCTTTAAGCGACATTATCAAAATGCAACTCAATTCGGTTTCGGCCATTTTCTTTAGCTTTATATAATGCTTTATCAGCCAAGATCAAGAAATCTTTGAGTTCAAGTTGTGCATTCCCATTCGTGCTCACAATGCCAAAACTTGCAGTACAATTTATGCGAGTGTTTAACCCTATTTCAATGACTTGCTCTTCAATTGCGTGGCGCATTTGTTCTGCTTTTAATTTTGCTTGATGTTGATTCAGCTCAAGTAACACAACAAACTCTTCTCCTCCAATTCGTGCAACTAAATCTGACTCTCTGCAAATTGATCTTACTGCATCAGCAACAGCGATTAAGCATTTATCACCGACAAAGTGCCCATGTTGATCATTGATTCTTTTAAAAAAATCTAAGTCAAATAGCACCAGAGATAAGTCACTACTATGTTGATTTGCTTGGGATAATTTAATTTTGCCTTGATTGAAAAACTGATGACGATTTGCAAGTTTAGTCAATGAATCTGTAGCAGCTTGAGTTATGAGCTTTTGTTCATGATGATCAACTTGTTTTGCAAAATAGGTCAGAACAACAATCACTTCTATCATATTTATTAATATGACTGATTGATAAAGTAAATGGTTAGTTGCAGCGCTTACAATGATCATCGGGTTAGCGTTGAGTGTGTTTTCACAATAGAGAAACAGCACGACAGCTAATAAGCTTAAACATATTTGCTCAATTCTTTCTCGTAATTCAAATAATAAAAATACGCCAGTTGGCACTAGAAAAAAATACAGATGGAAGCCGCTGAATTTAGTCAGGTAATACTGGGTACATGCAACTAGGTGCAGCATTAAAATACAAAAGAACCATATTTTTGCAAGTTTAGGCCGGTTTAGCCGAGTGAGGATATTAGTGCCGAGGTAAGAGATGGTAAAAGCGAGGTTAATTAATCCTACTTGGAAATGTTCTAACACAAGAAGGAAAAATAAACTGTAACTCAAAGAAATACAGGTGGTTATTAAACCAATGATATTTGTCGTCTTTATTCGGTTAGCCGCAGCAAATGAATGCTGCTCTGTTCCATAGTTTATTAGTCGGTTCAACTGCATCAGGGAAAGGTTAATCATTATTTTCTACATATGATAGTCAACTCGCTTTGAGATAGATAGTAACTTATGTAAACAAGGAGTTTCTGGCGAGGAAGAGGGAGTGCGCTAAGATAGCGCACTTTAATTGAATTATTTAAGCTGACTTATCATGCCTTTAAGCACAATATCATCGTAAGTAACGAAACCGAGAATGTTACCAGATTCAATGACTGGGGCTTTATTTATATGGAAGCGTTCGAACAACCTGGCGGTATAACGTACATCCATTTCAGCCGGTACTGAGAATACTGGCTTATTCATGATTTCATAGACATTAATACGCTCTGCAGATTTGTCTTTTGCTAATACCTGACGAGCAATATCACTTAGTAACACCATGCCATATTCGTCATGGTCATGACGCTTATCCACAATCAAAATGTTGACATTCTTGTCCACAGCAACTTTGATCGCATCGGCAACAGTGTGCATACCATCGATAATTGCATATTGATCACTGAGCACATCTTTATTAAAAATAGGGGTTGGATTGTTCATATTTGGTCCTCAATCTCTTTACTTAACTCTTCTATTTGGTGAGCAACACCCACAGCATCTTCAACATCAATTTGAATTGCGATACCTTTGCCAGAGTTTTTATCAAATTCACCCACCGCTGAAATGGTTTCTAGAATATGACGGCTCATGTGCTCTTCTACTAAAAACAAAATCACATCACGTTGTATATCTAAACCAAGCCCCATGAAGGTTTTACGTTTTTTAATTCCTTCACCACGGGCATGGTTAATGACGGTTGCACCCGTTGCACCTGCATCTCTAGCAGCATCTAATACCTTATCTGTGCAGTCGTCATCAACAAAAGCAATAATTAATTTAAAGCGCATCTTGTTGCTCCTTAGCATTTTTTCGCTTATTTAATACTTCAACAATTTGGGCATAGCCCATGACTGTAATCATTGGGAATAAACTGGCAAAGGCAATCAAACCAAAGCCGTCAATCAAAGGGTTGCGTCCCTCAACATTTGTAGCTAGTCCAAGACCAAGGGCTGCAACGAGTGGCACGGTTACCGTCGAAGTAGTAACCCCTCCCGAGTCATAAGCTAATGGGATAATCATTTTAGGGGCGTAGAATGTTTGGATAACAACAATCACATATCCAGCCATAATGTAATAATGAATTGGGTCGCCTACCACAATACGAAAACACCCAAGTGAAATTCCCATAGCCACACCAATAGCCACCGAAATTCGTAAACCTTGTATGCCAATCGTGCCACCAGAGACTTCGTTGGCTTTAATCGCTACTGCAATTAAAGATGGTTCTGCAATTGTGGTACTAAAGCCAATGGCCGCAGCAAAAATATAAACCCAGAAATAATCTTGCCAAATAAATGGTGTCGGGGAGCCATCAGGGTGTAAAAACTCAGGTGTAGTGAGCTGGTTAGCCATGCTTTCACCGATAGGAAATAAGGCGAGTTCAAGGCCAACTAAGAAGAAAGTTAACCCAAATATGACATAAACGAACCCTAAAACAACTGTTTTGATATGTGGAATTTTGCGTTTTAGCACCCCTAATTGAAAACCAAATAGTATCACTGCGATAGGTACAACATCGCGAGCAGTAAGTAGCAAGGTTTCTAATAAGTCTGCAAACATAGCTACTCCTTAGTGCAAGATTATCATGCCGTATAACAGCACGAATATCATTGGGGTAAGACTGGCAAAGGCAATTAATCCAAAACCATCTAGCATGGGATTACGGCCTTTAATGACGGTGGCTAAGCCGACACCAAGAGCGGTTACTAAGGGCACTGTAATCGTTGAGGTGGTGACACCACCTGAGTCATAAGCAATACCAATGATGTCTTGAGGGGCAAAACTGGTTAACACCATGACTGTGATATAGCCGCCGATAATTAAATAATGAATTGGCCAACCTTTAATGATTCTCATCACACCTAATAAAATCGCCAAACCAACAGAAATGGCCACTGTGAGTCTTAATCCGTTCGCATAACCGTCCATCGCATCTTCAGTATTAGCAATGGCACCAGACTCGGCGGCGACTTGCGCAGCCTCATTAGCAACAGCTGTCAGTGCCGGTTCTGCGAGGGTGGTACCAAAACCTAATGAAAATGAAAATATCACTAGCCAGAAGATACTGCCTTTTTGTGCTAATGCCTGAGCTAAACTCTCGCCAATAGGAAATAGCCCCATTTCAAGGCCGAAAACAAAAAAGGTGAGACCTAATACAATGAAAACAAGGCCAATCAGAATACTGCCTAGATGATCGGGTGCTTGTTGCAGAACGAATATTTCGAAAAAAGCGACAACAACAATGATAGGAACAAGATCTTTAAAGCTATTGAGCAGCGCACTGAATAGTTTTAATACTGCTGACATGCAATCTCCATAATTGAATTAATTGTTATGAGATTGATTCAGTTTGACAGCACGACTGTAAACATCAACATATTGATAACGTTAACTTAACAAAGTTTGATGTAAATCAAATCCTACTACCGAAGCGTGAGCAATAACCATAGTCCTTTTATTGCTTAGATGAGAGTAACTTGCTAGGGATAGCTGCTAAACCGATGTAAATTGCACAATTTTGACAACAACTATAGAGCCAACAACGAGGCTAGCTTATACTAGCCCCATATAATGCTATCCAGTTATTTTGATTTTGTAGGAACATGTAATGATACGATTTGTTTTGGTTCTCTGTGCTGCTTTTGTAATGACAGGCTGTGCCTCTAATCAATGGTTAAACGATACCTTTGGCCAAACAGAACAAACAACCAATGAACAGCTTGACTCACGTTCGGCTAACTCACAATCGAATCAAAGCGACAAACCTTGCCCATCTTGCCCAGAAATTACTTGTGAGAAAGAATCAGGTGTGTTCGCAGAGGCTTTTGAGTTGAGCAATGGTTACAGTATTACGATTGAGGAAGGGCGCTTAGAGCCTCGTTCAATTGGCTCTATGGCAGTTAAATTATATCGTGACTTGGAAGTGGGTGACTTTCTATCCGCGTTTCATTTAGCACGTGATGGTACCATCACTCAGGTTGAGTTGGTTGAAAGTGAGTTTTATGATTATCAAATAGACATCACCACAGTCACAGCAGGAAGCGGCAGTTATACAGAAACACAAAGTGTCTGCGTTGATGGTGCTGTCATTAAAATTTGTATGCGATAAATGTCATAAGCGATACAACTTAATACACTAATAAAGAAAGAACACTATATGATATAGTAAGTTATAAGAGAAAAGGACTTCAAATGAAACAACTCTCATTGGCAGCATTGTCTGCCTCATTGATGCTTGCGCTTGCAGTTACACCTGTACAGGCTGAAAGTTTGACTGAAGCTCACGCTAGCTATCAGAAAGCCATTGCACAAAATGACACCGCTAATGCATTAAAATTTGCCGAGCAATCCCATGAGATAGGTGTCGCCCAACTCCCTGCAGATGATATTTCTTTAGCAAACCTTAAAATTAACTGGGCTAACTTACTTGCTGAGCAATCAAAAGCACAGAAGACAAAGGCACTCGCCTTATATCAAGCGGCCCTCAGTATTTATCGTCAACACTATGCAGAAGATGCTATCGAGTTAATTGATGTTTTGATCCCGATTGGAAATGTGGCGACTGAAGGGAAAATAATTAAAGAAGCCATGTATGAAGCAATTGATATTGCAGAACAAAGTGGTAACGAGCTTTTACACGCCTCAACCAAAATTGATGCATTTAGTGCTGTGGCAAAAACACGGTTTTATAGCAAGAAAGTTCAACAATGGGTGTTTAGCGCCTTTGATACTTACCAAAAACTTTACCCAGAAGATTCACTTGAGCGGGTTGAAGCTGAATATTTGGTTGCTTCTATTCACTATTCAAGAAAGCAATATAATCAAGCTATTAAGCATTACTCAAATGTGATTAAGCAAATGCAAGTACTAGATTTTACTCATCCCTATGAGCTTCATTCGCATTCGATAATGGTGCAAATTTTTGAAAGCAAAGGTGATAGTGAGCAAGCAACAGAGCACTGTTTAGCCATTGGTAAAATGACACCTTGGAATGAAAATCAAGAACAAACCCCCTTGTATCGCGTTCACCCTGAATACCCGCTAAATTACGCGAAAAGAGGTAAAGAGGGCTGGGTCAGTTTCGATTTAGTCGTCGATGAAAATGGCTTCGTTAAAAACCTTGAAGTGCGTGACTCAGAAGGTGGTCAAAAGTTTGTGAAAGAATCAATTAAAGCCATCAAACAATGGCGCTATGCGCCTAAGTTTGAAAATGGTAAACCTGTGCCTGCACAAACAACGGTTCAACTAGATTTCACATTAAGTAGATCGTAATGAATGTTAAAGCGTAAAGATTAACGCAACTAAGCTAAAGGTGAGAGCTAAAGTACCAAATTCTAAAAAACGCATATTATCTTTTAGATGTTGTTTACCTTGCTTCAATGTCGTGATTAAGGTGTTTTGTTGATAAATACGACAACTCATTAAATTGGTTTGGTTATCGAGTAACAATTGCAAGCGGCATGTTTTGCCGTTTTGCAATTTGATTTTATGAATACTTGTTTGGCTCCAGCTGAATTTCTTTGAAACCAGTTTATTGTTTATAAAAACGCGTTCCAATCCGAACCAATCACTGATCATTAACTTGATATCTGTTTGATTTAATTGATACTTAAATGTAATCATCATCCCATCCTAGGTCGCGTTCAATCTAATCGATAATCTTAAGTTTGGTACAGATTAACCGAGTTTCAAGACAGAAAAATGAATTAGCCGGTATGTTATTGCTCAATATAGGAAAATATTTTTATCACTAAAACCCTTGCAAAACTGACGATTGATGCTTGTAAAAAAGTAGGTACAGTTTAGCTGTTTTATAGATAAAAGTTGGGTAAAAGGATGGTTACAGAAAGTGAAAAACAGTCGTTTTCAAACAATAGCTATTCACCTAATTCTAATTCACACAATAGCCAAACATGCAAAAGCTTTTAGAACAAACAGGCCCGTTGATAGCAATCGAAATTAACGACTGTTAAACATTTTCTGTGATTAATTGCTGCTGATAAAAACTGAGCAGATCTTTCCAGGTTATAATGCCAACTAATTCACCTTCTTTCAGTATTGGTAGGCAACCAATATCGTTTTCAAGGATCACGCGAGCGGCATCATAAATGCTAGTTGATCCACTGACTGTGATAGGGCGGTGGGTCATGACTTGATGGATCCGTGTGTTTAGGGTTTCCGTATCACGTGTAAACTCCGCTAACGTACCTATACGTGGACTAACTGCCGCAAGGTAGTCTCGGTGGGATAAAATGCCAGTCAATTTACCCTGATCCAATACCAATAAATGATGGAAGCTCACATTATCATAGATCTCTTTCGCAACAGACATTCTGTCATCCAAATCAATGGTGACAATTCGAGTTGTCATGATTGTTGATACTGGTGTTAAGTTAGCTTGTTGCATAGCGGCTCCATCTAATAACGACTATATCCCTAGGGATATATTTGTTATTTAACGTTAGCACAACTGCAAAAAATGTAAATTAATCAATAAGCTTAATCAATTAACTTGAGAGGTTATATACTTTTGTTGCTTGGTCGCTTTAAGTTGATGGATATCTACTAATACAAGGCCGTCAATACAATCACCAAATTCTGGATCTGTTCCGAAATCAATAAATTTTACGCCGCCAGAATCTTGGTCACAAAGCTCAGAATATTGCTTAAAAAGTGTCGGCACGGAAACCTCCATATTAGATAAAGTTCGTTTTAACGTTTTGAAGTTATCTGCATAATTAGCGCTACTAAATAGCTGGTCATATGTTTGTTTTATGTTTGAACAAAGTACATATGGGTTTGTAGAGGTCGCAAGTTGCTGCCTGTCTGCAAAGTGGTGAAGATAAAAATAAACAATTAAGTCTTTTGCAGTTTTAGGAATTGTTGGTGTTAATGAAACCGCGCCAAACAAATATCGGTATTGCGGGTGCAGCCTTAAATAAGCACCAATACCAAGCCAAAGATACTCAAGGCTTCTTCGCCCCCAATATTTAGGCTGTACAAAGCTTCTGCCTAATTCTAACCCTTGCTCGAAATAAGGCTGAAATTGCGGACTGTAGTGAAATAAGGTTTGGCTATATAGACCTTGAGGGTCTTGGTTGAAGATTTGTTGTACGCAGGCAAAACGATAAGCACCTGCAATCTCCAGGGCTTGCGGATCCCACAATACAAGGTGGCAATAGCTGTTGTCATATTTATCGATATCACGACGCTTACCAGTCCCTTCACCTACTGCACGAAAAGCCACTTCCCGTAGACGACCAATTTCTCGCATTATCGGGTTACTACCCTGATGTTGATATAAATATATCTGTTTATTATCTGGCGTTTCGCCTAATAAGGTGCATTGGCTTAATGCAGTTTGTAGTTGTTGTCTTGGCTCTGGGTGTGCTATCGCTTTTTGGGTGGGAAATAATCCAGAACGATCCTTACCTATTCTATATAAATGATTCTTTAGTAACGCCACTTTTGATTTCAGAACTGGCTCGTTGCTCGCGACTACTTCTTTTGCTATTAATTCACCAATTCTCATCGGTAATGTATTTCCACCTTGCTTAAACATCTCCTTTACCAGTAGTAAGCTAGCCAGAGGTTTGTATAACATGGAAGCGCCATAGAAACTGGCTGAGTTTTTTGCGTCTATATAAATGGGCAATAACGGTGCATGGCAAGATTTTGCAAAACGTAAAAACCCTGAGTTCCATTTCAGATCTGTCACCCCATGTGGACGAAGTCGAGACACTTCACCAGAAGGGAAAATAATCACGACTCCCTCGTTATTCAACCATTGATGAATAGTGGCAATATGCTGCTTTGGAGTACCGCCTGTTAGGTTTTTAACCGGAATTAATATTGAATGTAATTGAGGTATGGCCATCAACAGTTCATTTGCGACCACTTTAATGTCTGTTCTTACCTGACTGATCAGTTTAATTAACGCTAACGCATCTAAAGAACCGATGGGGTGATTGGCGTAAATCACAAGCCTACCGGTAACAGGTATATTTTCGATTTCTTGATTTGGTACAGCGTAACTAACATCAAACTCTGCCAAAACTTGTTCGATAAAATCTATGCCTGATAAATGAGCGTGTTTATCTGCTATTTGATTACATTGTTGCTCATGAAAAAGATACTGTAGCGCAGTTTTAACTGGTGTATTAAGGATTGAATTATTTACTACTGGTAAATTTGCTTGCATCATTTTTTCAACAGAAAACAGCGGTACAGATGTGTTTGCTTGCATATTCATGACCCAAATAAGGTTTTATTTGCATTTGATAACACTGCAATTTGTGACATAAGCTAGTCACGTTTAGCAATGTTGATAATTTGGCTAGCTGACTGGTTAGTAAGTCGGTTAACCCAATCTACTTCAAAGCAAAATGTAGGCTGAAATGATGACAATCAAGTGAAACTGATATGGCAGGTATATGACAATTGTGGATAGGCCGAGATAAAAAGCACTGCATAGTTGCAGTGCTTTTGGGTATTAATGAATGATGCTAAGCACTGGGCCTAGCTTTTGGCTGCAGCGTCAATAATATGCTTAGCCATTTCATCTGCTACATCTGCAGTCGTGCGGTTTTCTTCATCCGCTTTTGAGAAGATTTGTAGCAAGGTATCATAAATTTTCTCTACTTTAGCTGTAGATTTTGCCGCATCGTAATCACTTTCAAATGATACGTTGATAATACCACCGGCATTAATAACGTAATCTGGGGCATAAAGTACACCCATTTGCTTCAGTTTTTCACCGTGGCGGACTTCAGCAAGTTGGTTGTTGGCACAACCTGCAACAATTGAAGCTTTAAGCAATGGAATTGTAGTGTCATTGATGGTGGCACCCAAAGCACAAGGCGCGTATACATCAACTTCTTGGGCGTATATATCTTCAGGCGCAACAATCTTGGCACCAAACTCAGTTGCCACTTTATCTAATGAAGCTTGGTGAATATCTGTCACAATCAGCTCAGCGCCTTCTTCATGAAGATGCTTACATAGGTAGTAGCCTACGTGTCCAACACCTTGTACAGAGATTTTAAGACCTTTTAAGCTGTCCACGCCTCGTTGATGTTTTACTGCGGCCTTAATCCCTAGGTATGTACCCAAAGCTGTGTAAGGTGATGGGTCACCCGACTTACCTTCAAGACCTGCGACATAGGGCGTTTCGCGGTTGGCAATCATAATGTCTGAGGTAGAAACACCGACATCTTCTGCAGAATAATATGTACCGCCCAGTTTATTGATAGCACGTCCAAATGCGAGGAATAGTGCTTCACGGTCAGTTGTTTTAGGATCTGCGATGATGACTGCTTTACCACCGCCCATGGTTAAACCTGCAAGGGCGTTCTTGTAAGTCATGCCACGAGAGAGGCGTAATACATCATTAATGGCTTCATCATCTGAATTGTAGTTCCACATTCTACAACCACCTACAGCAGGGCCTAGGTTGGTATTGTGGACTGCAATGATAGCTTTTAGGCCGCTTTGTTTGTCATGACAGAACACGACGTTTTCGTGATCGTCGAACGAGACATGATTAAATACCGTCACGTGTTTTCTCCGCTTGCGATAAAAAAGTGTTAGCTAACAGTAGAAATTCGAATAATAGCTAACATCGAGTTGTTATATTTATTGCAGAACGATAGCATTTCAAGATAGTCTCAACAAAGTTTGATTGAGTTATTTTTGTGATCTAACTGGCAATTTTGGTTGCCACTTTACGTAAACGTAAAGATTTTGGATAATAAGCGACGCAGTTCTGTGCCAATACAATAAGAATAATAGTGATGAGTTTTAAAATTGTTGCTATATAACAATTAGATAGGAAAAGTTATGACTGAAGAAGTAGTTGATAAGTCAACTGAGCAAGCACAAGACCAAGAAGCTTTGAGAGAGCAGTGGGTACGTGAACATTTTCAAAAGGCCAATCGCTTTTTAGCAGAAAAAGGCATTATCCCAAGTAAGGTGATTGCTGATGATAGTCGATATTTAGCGCCATATTTAGCGGTATGGAAAATGGAATCAAAACAGCCTAAAAAACAAACATTTTGGGTGATGTCTGGCGATTTACCTTCCGATTATGTAGATGTAAAAGTGGCGGCTACGGCGAGAGAAGCAATTCGTCATTTTTCGATGATGTGGCAATTGAAGGCTGAAAACCTACATCAATCGGGAGTTACCAAAGATAAAACCCAACTCGATTTTGCTAACTTACTAATTTCACGTGCTGAAAGTCTTCATCACATGTGTAATGACGATAAAATCTGGGGTTAGTCATAAGGTAAGTACATTTACCTAATAAAAAGGCACATAAAGTGCCTTTTTTTATGAAACCTTTTATAAATCCAGTCGCAATGAAATTTCGCTGCAATAGAGATTATCAAGCAAGATAAAACAGCCCTTGATCAAGTAAATCGATTATTACTGCGGCTAGCGCTGGGTTGGTAATTAACTCTTTGGCTTGTAATGGACTGAAACTTACGTGGTTAACAAAATCTTCAATGTCTGAGCTTGCGATGCCTTGTAACTGGTATTGTTCACCATTGATGAATACGCGTTGTTGATCATCATTTTCCAAAGCAATGATTTTTAATCCACCAATGCGCTGTAACTGTGCACCTTCTTCAAGTAACTCTGTTAGTGAGTCAAGTGACATTGGCTCTTGAGGCACAATATCCAATTCGAAACGACTTTGGGACAACAGTTTGCCTAAAATGGTTTGATACTGTTGTTTGTCTTGAGCCAGTTCAATCAGCAGTGACATCATACCTTGCTGAGCGGCATCATCTACCACACCTGCATGTTGACTTGCATTGGTTGATTCAAAGCGTTTGTGGCCTTTATTATCATCAATCAGACTATCGGCCAATTGTGTTAATAGTTCTTGTTGGCTAGGGGCTCTAAAACCAATTGAGTAGCTTAATGCAGTATCAGAGAGAGTGTCACCACAATGCGGAAAACCTGGTGGTATATAAAGTACATCACCAGGTTGTAATACTTGATCTATGATCGGCTCGAAGTCATCAACTAATGGCGAGGTTTGATCGCCATTACGAGGATTGTGAATGCCTTCATCGCCCACTAGCCAGCGACGCTCGCCACTGCCTTGAATAATGAATACATCATAGTTATCTATATGCGGGCCTACACCGCCATGTTTAGTGGCAAATGACACCATCAGATCATCAAAGCGCCAGTCTGGTAAAAAGCGAAATGCTTCTACTAATGGTTGTGACTCGCCATACCAGTGATTCACAGCCTGCACCAACAATTGCCAATGGGTTTCACCAAATGCTTGGTAATCTTCAAAAGGGCCTTGTTGTACTTCCCAGTTACTTCCCTTGGTGATGACGACACGTGATGAAATATCTTCTTCACACGCCAAGCCTGCTAGCTCATCTGCTGAGATTGGGTCTTGAAACTGATTGAATGCATTTTTAAAAATGACGGGCTTTTTTTGCCAAGTCGTTTCAATAAAATCATTAATATCAATTGATAAGTTGTATTCATTCGCATTCATAACTGGCTCAATTTTAGCAATATGTTAGTTATATAATAGGCATAAAAAAGGCGGTGCAATGACCGCCTTTATAAGTCGTGTTAAGTTATTTTAACTGCTCGACAAACATTTCAGCTTGGCCGATATAGTTTGCAGGTGTCATTTTCTTTAACTCAACTTTTACAGCGTCAGGCAACTCAAGACCGTCAATAAATACCGCAAGTTGATCACCATCAATACGTTTGCCGCGGGTGAGCTCTTTTAGTTTTTCATATGGCTTTTCGATACCGTAACGACGCATAACCGTTTGCACCGGTTCGGCTAATACTTCCCAGTTTGAGTCAAGCTCAGCCAGTAAAGATGCCTCGTTAACTTCTAACTTGCTCATACCTTTTAAGGTCGCTTGGTATGCAATTAGGGAGTGAGCCATACCTACACCTAGGTTGCGCAGTACAGTTGAGTCAGTCAGGTCACGCTGCCAGCGAGAAACGGGTAGTTTAGCCGCTAAATGCTGCATTAATGCGTTAGCAATACCTAAGTTACCTTCTGAGTTTTCAAAATCAATTGGGTTAACTTTATGTGGCATAGTTGAAGAACCAATCTCGCCAGCAATAGTACGTTGCTTAAAGTGGCCTAGTGCAATGTAACCCCAGATATCACGATCGAAATCAATCAAGATAGTATTAAAGCGGGCAATGGCATCAAATAACTCAGCAATGTAATCGTGTGGCTCAATCTGAGTGGTATATGCATTCCAGTTGATGCCTAGGCTGGTCACAAAACGCTGTGAAAGTGCATGCCAGTTTACTTCAGGGTAAGCTGAAAGATGTGCGTTGTAGTTACCTACTGCACCGTTGATTTTACCCATGATTTCAACAGCATTTATTTGACCCAGTTGACGTTCAAGACGCACTGCGACGTTAGCCATTTCTTTACCAAGTGTAGTCGGTGAGGCAGGTTGGCCATGGGTACGTGACATCATTGGTACTGATTTGTTGTCACGGGCAATTTGCTTAATGGCATCAACAATTTGTTGGCAGTAAGGCACTAATACTTGCTCACGTGCTTCATGAAGCATTAACGCGTGTGAAAGGTTATTAATGTCTTCTGAAGTACATGCAAAGTGCACGAATTCGTCAATCGCAACTAACTCTTGGTTATCAGCAATTTTTTCTTTGATGAAGTACTCAACCGCTTTAACGTCATGGTTGGTTGTACGTTCAATGGTTTTAACACGTAAGGCATCTTCTTCTGAGAAGTTGTCTTTAATGCTATCAAGGATGGCTAATGCTTCCTCACTAAATGGTGGCACTTCTTCAATTTCTGGACAGCTAGAAAGTAGCTTTAACCAGTTAATTTCAACTTGAACACGATATTTGGTAAGTCCGAACTCGCTAAAAATAGCTCGCAATGAGGCGGTTTTACTACCATAACGACCGTCTACTGGAGAGATAGCTGTTAGTGCGGAAAGATCCATTATAAGCTCCTTGATGAACTTTTGTTGTAGGGTGAGGTTAATTTTGTTGTTGGCTTTGTTTGGCCATATCTATGATGGCCTTACGGGCAAAAACGAGATGGCGACGTTTACCACCTAATTGACGCCATAGCACTGCACTGCGCATAGCAGCTAATAGCAGTGCTCGAATTTTTTCTGCAACCATTGCCTGCTGTAAGCAAGTTGGGTTACCACTAATTTGAATCTTTGGGCCTAAATTACTAATGACATCGCTATATATACTGGCTAGATTTGTCACAACTTGCTCATCAGTAATGGCAAAGTGGTGTAATTGGCGCTGCACTTGATTAATTCGCTCTGATAAAATAGCCAGACCATCTGAGGAGCGGGCAAGTTTTCGCTCTAATGCCAAAATTCCAACTAAGTAGCGGGTAATTTCCACATCTTTTTGGCTCCCATCCCCTAATTGATTTTGGATGAGTTGATAACCTTTATTTAGCTCAGTTTTATTTGGGTAAATATCACTGACATTGTCGGGTTCTGTCACGATAATGGTATTTAAACTGGCACCAAGGGCATCGACATCACTACTGCCGTGACGGGCTAAATACTGCACTTGTGTCAATGCTTGCAAAATACCAGCAAAAGCCATCGTGCGTTCATAAAAATTGCGGTCAGCATTGTGACTCATGCTTAGCCCCTAATTAAATTATCAATAATGCCGCCACCTAAGCACACTTCACCATCATAAAATACGGCTGATTGTCCCGGTGTAACTGCTGCTACGTCTTCATCAAACATAACAGTAATAGTCTGATTATCTTGGTAGTTTATTGTGCAAGCGACGTCTTGTTGGCGATAACGTGTTTTGACAGTAATTTTGCTGCCATCAACAGGACCTTTACGATCGACCCAATGCAATTGATTGACTTGCATTCCTTGAGACATTAAACGTGGGTGATTACCACCTTGACCAACAATCAACACGTTACGAATGAGATCTTTCTCAACGACATACCAAGGGTCTTCGCTACTGTTTTTTAATCCACCAATTCCTAACCCTTTACGTTGGCCAAGTGTGTGGTACATCAAACCTTGATGTGTACCAATCACTTCACCTTCGCTGGTTTCTATATCACCGGGTTGTGCTGGCAGATAAGTCGATAAGAAATGAGTAAACTTTCTCTCGCCAATAAAGCAGATGCCGGTACTGTCTTTCTTATCATGTGTAATTAGACCCATTTCTTTCGCAATGTCACGTACTTGATATTTTTCAAGATCGCCGACGGGGAACAGGCTTTTTGCAACTTGTTCATCGCTTAGCGTATATAAAAAGTAGCTTTGATCTTTGTTGTTATCGACACCACGGAGCATCTGTGTCGAACCGTCTTGATTGTCACGACGACGAACATAGTGGCCCATAGCGATATAGTCCGCATCTAATATTTCATCAGCAAACTCTAAAAAGGCTTTGAACTTAATTTCTTTGTTGCACATGATATCAGGATTTGGCGTGCGCCCAGCCTTATATTCAGCTAGAAAATATTCGAACACATTATCCCAATACTCTGCAGCAAAATTAACAGTGTGTAGCTTGATACCAAGCTTGTCACATACTGATTGTGCATCGGTTAAATCTTGTGCTGCAGCGCAATACTCATCGGTGTCATCTTCTTCCCAGTTTTTCATAAAAAGGCCTTCTACCTGATAGCCTTGTTGTAATAAAAGGTATGCAGAAACAGAAGAGTCTACACCGCCAGACATGCCGACGATAACCTTTTTATCTTGATTGGATTGAGTTGAAGTCATAAATCCTAAACCGTTGAGTATCAATATTAAATTAAAGAAAATGCCCGTTGTTCATAACAAATAAGTTGCCAAGCGAGATATGGGCAGAATTCTGCGGCGCGTATTTTATCATGCATTACGTTTGACGGCTATGTTTTGCCAGTGATGCTTTGGTTATAAAAATGCGCTGCTTAGTAAAGATAATGGGGGCATATTGTCAGCTTGCAAGAGGTAGTCATCAATTGATTGGCACACTAATGGGCTTCGTAGTTGCAGGTTATTTTGTTTGAGCTGTTCATAGCTAAACCAATGACATGCTTTTATTGCCGGATCATTAGGTACACAGCTTTGTTGCATTGCAAGTTCTGCTGCAAAAGTAAACCTAACAAATGCAGTACCATCTTGTGCGGTAAATTGATAAACCTTGATAAGACCGGAAAGCGTTACCTTAAGACCGGTTTCTTCAAATACTTCACGTAGACACGCCTGTTCAATTGATTCGTTGGCTTCCAAATGGCCTGCCGGTTGGTTAAAGCAATGCTTACCATTAATGATTTCTTCAACGAGTAAGAATTGACCTTGACTATGTATTACACAAGCAACAGTCGTATTGGGGCGGTAGCGCTGCATCACTGAATTCCTATTAAGTTAGGTTCTGTTAATCTTTCAAGATTTTGTTTGCAGCGACTTGTTGGCAATTTATAAAAGGCAACGGCTATGATGTGTGGTTATTCCACATGATAAGTCGTTAACGCAATAGAAATGAATACAAGTACTGCCTGTAAGGTTCGTTTAAAAGCTCCTGGCTCTTAGCTAAGAGTCCAGTTTGTTGTAAGCACTGTGGTTAAAAACTACAGGTTTAGATGACAAAACGTCATCGCTCACGCTGCGATTAAAGTGCTGTTAATTCAAACAAACTCTAATCAGCAAAGATCAACAGACCCTAAATTATTAACAAGCATTTACTTGGTTATATCTATGACTTTAAACTCGCCAGAAGGCAAAGAGTCTAACTGCCATTGACCAATTTTATATCGTATAAGCCTTAATGTCGGGTGGCCTACGTGGGCTGTCATTCGCCTCACTTGACGGTTTTTTCCTTCACAAATCTGAATATCTAGCCAAGTGGTTGGTATTGACTTACGTTCTCTAACCGGTGGCGTTCTCGGCCATACTTTAGGTTCATTAATGATAGAAACTTTTGCAGGAAGAGTAGGTCCATCTTTAAGTTGTACGCCATTAATTAGTGATTGAACTGCAGTTTCAGAGGGCTCACCTTCAACTTGGACCCAATAGCCTTTATATGTTTTCTTTTTAGGTTGAGTAATTTTTGCTTGTAACTTGCCATCATTGGTTAACAGCAACAAACCTTCACTGTCTCTGTCTAATCTACCTGCAGCATAAACATCTTTCACTGTGATAAAGTCTTTTAAGGTGCTGCGACCTTGTTCATCGGTGAATTGGCATAACACATCAAAAGGTTTATTAAACAGCACAATTTTAGGATCATTGACGATAGATTTGCTTGAGCGATGAGGCTTAGCAAAACGCGTGTTGTGTTTCTTTGCGGTTCTAGCAGTCTTAGTCATGGAGTTAAGATTTTGCTTGGCACTGTTTTTATGACTGTTAGCACTTTGTTTTGCACTTGGCGTAGTACGTTGATGACTACTGGCATTATTTCGGTGATTTTTATTGCTGGGCTTAGCGGAAAGTCTATCTGACATAATGTTTAAAATGCATTTATGATGGCTTAATCATAGCAGCTTTTGTGATTGGATTGACATTGTTGTACAGATTGTTGAGCCATTGATTATTGGCGAGGGTATTACTTAGTCATACTTTGGACTTACGGAGGTGTCGATTTCTGGTTAAATATTGGTACATTAAGTTTACCAATTTTTAATTCAATAATATCAAACCCTTAGCTGTTTTTGTCCAGTTATGTTGATACTAATTATCAAGAAATGCTGTTAGAAACTCGCTTATTGAGTGGTTTTGGGTATATTATGTGCCCGTAAAAATGTGATCTGTACCTAATTATTCGAACAAGTTAGCCGCCAAGGAACAGGCTTGTTTAGGCGATATAACAACAAAATAGTGGGATAGGGGGAATCACATACTTTCGGCGACATAAGCCAGCATTACTGTGCATATGCCGCGCAAATGTGTTTCTACCAATTCCTGCGATGTGAACTATCACTGCAACTTAAAACATAATTATTATAAAAAATTATTTTTAAACAATAATGTAGGAATTAACATGAAAGATAATGCTCCAACGATCATTTACACTGAAACAGATGAAGCACCAGCACTCGCGACCCTGTCTCTTTTACCTATTATCCGTAAATTCACCAGTGCAGCCGGCGTTGCGGTAGAAACTCGAGACATTTCTTTATCAGGCCGTGTCATTGCTAACTTCCCAGAAAAGTTAACTGCTGAACAAAAGATTTCAGACGCGCTAGCTGAATTAGGTGAAATGGCGAAAACGCCAGAAGCAAATATTATCAAGTTACCCAACATCAGTGCTTCTATTCCTCAATTAAAAGCATGTATTGCCGAGCTACAAGCAAAAGGCTATGACATTCCTAA
Source organism: Shewanella maritima (assembly GCF_043643735.1). Lineage (GTDB taxonomy): Bacteria > Pseudomonadota > Gammaproteobacteria > Enterobacterales > Shewanellaceae > Shewanella > Shewanella maritima_A. Next base: position 47,845 of record NZ_JBHZSM010000013.1, on the reverse strand, counting down.
TTATCCTGATGAACCACAAAACGATGCTGAAGTAGAAGCAAAAGCACGCTACGACAAAATCAAAGGCAGCGCAGTAAACCCAGTACTACGTGAAGGTAACTCTGACCGTCGTGCACCAGGTTCTGTCAAGAATTATGCTAAGAAAAACCCACACTCAATGGGTAAGTGGAGCGCGGATTCTAAGTCACATGTTGCACACATGGCTGATGGTGACTTTTACAGTAGCGAACAATCTCTGACATTAGCGTCTCAAGACTCTCTGAGCATTGTTTTAGCTAAAGCTGATGGTACTGAGCAAGTATTAAAATCTGGTTTAGCGATGCAAGCGGGTGAAGTTGTCGATGCAGCATTAATGAGCAAAAAAGCATTAGTTGAGTTTTATACGCGTGAAATTGAAGCTGCAAAATCTGAAGATGTGCTGCTTTCACTACACCTTAAAGCGACGATGATGAAAGTATCTGACCCGATATTATTTGGTCATGCTGTTAAAGTGTTCTTTAAAGATGTTTTCACTAAGCACGCAGCGTTATTTGAAGAATTAGGTGTGGATGTAAACAATGGATTTGGTGATGTTTATGCCAAAATTAATACATTGCCAGCATCTCAAAAAGAAGAAATTGAAGCTGATATTGCCGCCGTATATGAAACGCGTCCAGCTTTAGCCATGGTTGATTCAGATAAAGGTATCACTAACCTTCACGTACCAAGTGACATTATTATTGACGCGTCAATGCCAGCGGCAATTCGTTCATCTGGTCAAATGTGGGGCCCGGATGGTCAATTGAAAGACACCAAAGCCATGATCCCTGATCGTTGTTACGCCGGTGTATATCAAGAAACAATTTCATTCTGTAAGCAACATGGTGCCTTTGATCCAACAACAATGGGTAGTGTGCCTAATGTTGGTTTGATGGCACAAAAAGCGGAAGAATATGGTTCACACGATAAAACTTTTGAAATCCCAGCATCTGGTACTGTAAAAGTACTCAATCAAGCTGGCGATGTGCTGATGAGCCATGAAGCTGAAGTTGGTGATATTTACCGTATGTGTCAGGTAAAAGATGCGCCAATACGTGATTGGGTAAAACTTGCCGTTAAGCGTTCTCGTTTAAGTAACACTCCAGCGGTATTTTGGTTAGATGCAAATCGTGCTCACGATGCGCAGCTTATCAAAAAAGTTGAACAGTACTTGCCTGAGCATGATACTGATGGCCTTGACCTTCGTATTCTTGCACCAGTTGAAGCGACTCGATTCACATTAGCACGTATTCATAAAGGTGAAGATACAATCTCAGTGACAGGTAATGTTTTGCGTGATTACTTAACTGATTTGTTCCCAATTTTAGAATTGGGCACCAGCGCTAAAATGCTATCTATTGTGCCACTGATGAATGGCGGTGGTTTATTCGAAACTGGTGCTGGTGGTAGTGCACCTAAGCACGTTCAGCAGGTTGAAAAAGAAAACCACTTACGTTGGGACTCTTTAGGTGAGTTTTTAGCATTAGCAGCTTCACTTGAACATTTAAGTCAAACTGCAGGTATTGCTAAAGCACAAGTACTTGCAGATAGCCTAGATGCGGCGATTGGTCAGTTCCTAGACAGCAATAAGTCTCCTTCACGTCGTGTGGGTGAACTCGATAACCGTGGTAGTCACTTCTATTTGGCTATGTATTGGGCGCAAGCGTTAGCAACACAAACAGCTGATGCCGTGCTTGGTCAGCAATTTGCTGGATTAGCGGAGTCACTAGCGTCAAATGAAACTGTGATTGTTGATGAGCTAAATAAAGCACAAGGCCCAGCTGTAGATTTGGGTGGTTATTACCGTTTAGATGCAGCAAAAGCATCGAATGCGATGTTAGCAAGTGCAACGCTTAATGGCATTATTTCAGCTTAATTGTAAGGGTGTACCAGCACAGTTGGTGCACCTTGAATGCTGTTGCTGGTGAAAAGTTATTTAACTTGTTTTGGCATAGTATAAAAATTGAGCATAAAAAAAGACAGGGATTACACTCCCTGTCTTTTTGTTTTATAGTTTCACCAACTATTTTGTTGGAGAAATGGCCGAAGCATGCATTCCTTTGGGGCCTTGTTCTACTTCGAAAGACACTGGTTGCCCAGCTTTTAAGGTACGGTAACCTTCCATTTCGATTGTTGAATAATGCGCAAATACATCTTCGCCACCCTGATCTGGGCAAATAAACCCGAATCCTTTGGCGTTGTTGAACCATTTAACAGTTCCGCTTGCCATACTTCCACTTCCTTCTGTTGTCTACTTACCAGTATGATAGTAAAACTTATTATCTAGTAGCGGTCTAAAAGTGCCGCTAAGCAAACAGAATGAAATTTGTACGATTAGAAGTCAAGCAGAAATTAACAAAAAGACAACATTTAATTAATTTAATATTATCAAGTGGTCGGATAGTAAACGAGAGGCTAGTATTAACACATGGCAAAATTAGGAAGCGTTGAACACACTGAAGAAAAGGTCGAGTCGGAACTCCAACCTCCCAGTATGTACAAGGTAGTGTTGAACAATGATGATTACACACCAATGGATTTTGTTGTTGAAGTATTACAGCGATTTTTTAATAAAGATGAGCAACAAGCAACAGACATCATGTTAGCCATTCATCATAAAGGAAAGGGGCTTTGTGGCGTTTTCCCATTCGGAATTGCTGAAACCAAGGTGTTACAGGTAAATCAATTTGCAAGAGAACATCAACACCCGTTACTGTGTACGCTTGAGAAAGCATAAAATATAAAACGGAATAACGTGCAATTGTGGTTAATTATTGGGGGCGCGTATGCTGAATAAAGATCTTGAAGTCACCTTAAACTTAGCGTTTCAACAAGCTAGAGACTCTCGTCATGAGTACATGACGGTAGAGCACCTTTTATTAGCGTTAATAGACAACCCAGCAGCTTATGAAGCATTAGTCGCCTGCGGTGCAGATATCAATAAGCTCAGAGAAGAAGTTGCTAATTTCATTCAACAAACCACACCTATCATTGCAGAGCCAGTCGAAGAGAAAGAAACCCAGCCTACCTTAGGTTTTCAACGGGTGTTACAACGTGCTGTATTTCACGTGCAATCATCTGGTCGTGATGAAGTCACCGGTGCCAATGTACTGGTAGCCATTTTCAGTGAGCAAGAATCCCAAGCTGTGTATTTGCTTCGTCGTTGTGATATTACGCGTTTAGATGTTGTTAACTACATCTCGCATGGCTTTTCTAAAGATGAAACTGGTAGCGAAGGTTCGATGGACAGCGAGCAATTGGAAGAGCAAAGTGATGCGCCAGAATCACGTACGATGCTTGAGCAGTTCACGGCAAACCTTAATCAGTTAGCAATTGATGGCAGCATTGACCCTCTGATCGGTAGAGATGCAGAAGTTGAACGTGCGGTCCAGACATTGTGCCGTCGCCGAAAGAATAACCCGCTACTTGTTGGCGAAGCGGGCGTGGGTAAAACTGCAATCGCAGAGGGGTTAGCTTACCGGATAGTTAACAAGCAAGTGCCAGAGGTCATGGCGGATGCAACAGTATATTCCCTTGATTTAGGTGCGTTGTTAGCCGGTACAAAGTATCGAGGTGATTTTGAAAAGCGCTTTAAAAGCTTATTGAAAGAACTGGCAGCGAATGAGCACGCCATTTTATTTATCGATGAGATTCACACCATCATTGGCGCTGGCGCAGCTTCTGGTGGGGTGATGGATGCATCTAATTTATTAAAACCACTACTTTCAAGTGGCAAGCTCCGTTGTATGGGGTCAACTACCTTCCAAGAATATCAATCTATCTTCGAGAAAGATCGCGCGCTCGCCAGACGTTTCCAGAAAGTAGATATTAATGAACCTAGTGTGGCAGAAACCACTAAGATTTTAATTGGATTAAAGTCTAAGTATGAGGAGTTCCACGGCGTTCGCTATACGCAAGCAGCGCTGAGCTGCGCTGCGAGTTTATCGGATAAACACATTAATGACAGACATCTACCTGACAAAGCGATTGATGTAATTGATGAAGCGGGCGCACGAATGGTGATGATGCCTCAAAGTAAGCGCAAAAAAACTATCGGTCAAAATGAGATAGAGCAAATTATTGCTAAATTGGCTCGGATCCCAGAGAAGAGCGTTTCATCTACTGATAAAGACTTACTTAAAAACCTTGAGCGTAATTTAAAAATGGTTGTATTCGGTCAAGACAAGGCAATTGAAGGGCTTAGCGCGGCAATACGCTTGTCTCGCAGTGGTTTAGGTACTGACAAAAAACCTGTCGGTAGCTTCTTATTTGCAGGCCCAACTGGCGTAGGTAAAACCGAAGTTACCAATCAATTAGCGGCTTGTATGAACTTACAACTTATTCGCTTTGATATGTCGGAATACATGGAGCGTCATACGGTTTCTCGACTTATAGGTGCACCGCCAGGCTACGTTGGTTATGACCAAGGTGGATTATTAACCGATGCAGTCATTAAAAATCCGCATTGTGTTGTGTTACTTGATGAAATTGAGAAAGCACACCCTGATGTGTATAACTTACTGCTGCAGGTGATGGATCACGGTACATTAACTGACAATAATGGCCGTAAAGCTGATTTTAGGCATGTTACGCTGGTCATGACCACCAACGCAGGTGTTCAAGAAACTGTACGTAAATCTATTGGCTTTAGACAGCAAGACCATTCTCAAGACGCGCTACAAGAGATTAATAAAGTCTTTTCTCCTGAGTTCAGAAACAGATTAGACTCAATCGTGTGGTTTAACCATCTTGATATGACAGTCATTGCCAAAGTAGTGGATAAATTCTTAGTGGAGCTACAAGCTCAGCTAGATGACAAGCGAGTCACTCTGGATGTGAGTGATGAAGCCAGAACACTGTTGGCTGAGAAAGGTTATGACAAAGCTATGGGCGCAAGACCAATGGGACGTGTGGTAACTGAACTCATCAAACGTCCGCTTGCAGATGAAATTTTATTTGGTGAACTAGAGGGTGGTGGTATCGCACATATTGATGTCAAAAATGGCGAAATCAATATTCAATGTGAAAGTACTGAAAAGGTTTCATAATCCGCATTGATGGTGATTGCTGCTAGTGCACTCGGTGGATGAGAAATATTCATCGAGTGTGCGCTCAAGACTGACTCTTTTGATTAACGTGTGTTGAAAGCAAATAATCAGACATAAAAAAACCGACTAAGTGTCGGTTTTTTTTATCATGTGGCTAATGATTAGCGAGCACGGAAGACGATACGGCCTTTAGATAAATCATAAGGAGTCAACTGTACTGTGACTTTGTCACCAGTAAGAATACGGATGTAGTTTTTGCGCATTTTACCAGAGATGTGGGCTGTTACCACATGACCATTTTCAAGCTCTACGCGGAACATTGTGTTTGGCAAGGTCTCAAGGATCGTGCCTTGCATTTCAATGTTGTCTTCTTTCGCCATTAATTAATTATCCCATTAGCCTTAAATATAAAATCGGGCGTATCATGCACCAAAAACACTGCTCTGTAAAGGCCGTTAGCAATAAAGTCAGCTATGGTGTTGATGTTCTTGCCAACCTTGTGAAGTTAAAATCTGGTAGGGTCTGTATAAGCGTTTGTAATTCATCTTGCGGTTACTGTCTATTTGATAACCCAAATATAAATATTGTTTGCCTAAAACTTTTGCCAATTCACACTGTAATAGAATCATCAGTGAGCCTAATGAACGTTGGCTTAACTCTGGGTCAAAATAACTGTAAATAGCTGAGAGGCTATTTGGCATGAGATCTGTCACTGCAACGCCAACAAGCTTATCTTCAATGAAAAGCTCTATGAATGTTGGTTCTAGCCAATCACAGTGAAGAAACTCTTTATATTGTGATTCAGAAGCTGGGAACATGGGTCCATCACTGTGCCTTTCATCGATATATTTTTGATAGAGAATAAAGTGATCTTCGCTGACTTTATGGCTTAATCGCCATTGAATGTCAGTATTGGCCTTTAATGTGCGCTTTTGTCGTTTAGACGGTTTAAATTTTGCAATGGGAAGCCTGATTGATTGACACTGATTGCAATTGGGGCAATACGGTTTGTAGATAGCATTACCGTTTCGGCGAAAGCCCATACCTAACAATTGCTCAAACAAATGACCGTTGAGTTGTTCTTCTTGTATAACTAATAACTGCTCTTTGTTGCCTGGAATATAATTGCAATCAAAAGCTTTAGTAAGACCAAGGTTTAACGGCTTAGAGTTCAAGAGTTACCTCTCTCGGTTGCCAAAGGTGTGGTTGCTCCGGCTTGTCTCTCAATAAAGTCAGTTTATTTAAAAACTCATCACGGGTGATAGGTTTGGCGCCCAGTTTTAATAAATGAGGGTTGATAATTTGTGCGTCGATTAAATGGTAATCATGTTGAGAAAGTAACTGATTCAGCAACATGAATGCCGCTTTAGAGGCGTTTGTTTGCGTATGAAACATAGATTCGCCACAGAACACACCACCCATGGATATCCCATATAAGCCGCCAACAAGTTCATTATCATCCCACACTTCAATGCTATGGGCTCTACCGCTTCGATGCAGCGCTGTATAGGCTTGAATAATGTCATTGGTGATCCAAGTACTTTGTTCATAAGCCCTTGGCTGTGCACAGGCAGTAATAACACCTTCAAAATTGCTGTTAACTCTGTATTGCCATTTTTGTTTTCGAAGAAACTTTTTAAGACTTTTGCTGCCATGATCAAATTGTGGTTTAAACACAGCTCGCGGGTTTGGGCTCCACCATAAAATAGGCTCTTCAAAGTTAAACCAAGGAAAAATCCCCTGATAATAGGCATCTAATAAACGTGTCGGACTGAGATCTCCTCCTATGGCCAGTAAGCCATTGGGTTCTTCTAGCGCTAAATGCGGAGAAGGAAATTGATCTTGTGAGGTTAAATAAGACAGAGAGTTCACAAAAGCGTATATTTAGATGTATGGATGTGTTTAATTTAGCGGAAAATCATCATGTTTAACATCTTTAGCAGCAGTATTTATCGGAAACTCATATTAAGTTTGTCATTGGTGTTGTGTGTTTTTAGTTCTCATGCGACATATCAACGTAATCAAGCCGTACCCGTAGAGAAAGTTGTCTATGGTCACGTTACATCAGTTAAGCATATTACTGAGAAGCAATTAGTTGAAGATAGAAACAATGGCTGGCGTACTTTTGGTGGTGCATTAGTGGGAGGTGTTATCGGTCATCAATTTGGTGGTGGAAGCGGCCAAGATGTTGCGACAGTACTTGGCGCACTCATTGGTGGTGGTTTAGCTAATCGTCAAGGTAATCAACAATATTACCTTGAACATAAATTAATCGAGCTGATGATTGACCAACAAGATGGCACGCAGGTGATGGTTATCCAAGATGTTGACCCAGGCATGCCTTTTACTGCCGGAGATGAAGTTCGCGTGGTTTATTTAAAGGGCTTTGTGAGAGTCGATATTGCTATGTAAAAAACGACCTTTTAAATGTTGCCATGTAAAATGACTCGCAGTTTACAAAAACAAAAAGGAGCGTTTAACGCTCCTTTTTGGTGAGTAACATATTGGATTAAAATCCGCGAGGTAATGTATTTTTACCTGCCGCTTTTTCCAATTTTGCACGCCACATTTCTTTTGGCGTTAAACCACCACTTTTACCCGTTGCTTTTGGCTTAGCCTTCGCAACTGGTTTTTTTGCAGCTTTAGGTTTTGCTGGTGCTTTTGTTTTTACTTCAGCTTTAGGCGCAGCTTTTACTGCTTGAGTGTCATCGCCTGAAAGTTCAGCTAGCATTTTTTCTAATTCACTGAAACGTACTGATTTACCACCATCAATTTTGTACCAGCTACCAGATTGCTCGATTTGAACAGCCTTACCAGATTGTTTCTCCAGTGCAGCACTTAATGCGCTGATGACTTCTTCTTTTGTTAACGCAGTCATTTTAAATATAACCTATTTGAATTTTGTTAATTAAGGTTGCGGCCTATTTTAAGGGTGAAACGCCATAAATGTCCAATTTGACCTAGGATAATGGCGATAAAAGCATTTTTTAAGGGCCGTTGTGGTGCAAAGCTGGTGTTGGTTTCGTAGAATGAGATTAATATTCACCAAACAATATGAAAATAAATGACTATTTCTAGACAGCAGCTTTGCCAGTACTTAGATGAATATTTGTCTGTGGGCCAATTCAAAGATTACGCCCCTAATGGTTTACAGGTTGAGGGGAGTGACACCATTAACACCATAGTTACTGGTGTGACCGCTTGTCAGCCACTGATAGAGCAGGCCATCGCGCTCAATGCTGATGCGATTGTAGTGCATCATGGGTTTTTCTGGAAAAATGAGCCTGATGTCATCACCGGTATGAAGCATAAACGGATAAAAGCCCTCATTACTAATGACATTAATCTGATGGGCTATCATTTACCTTTAGATGCCCATCCTGAGGTTGGTAATAATGCTCAACTCGCTGAGAAGCTTGGCTTAGTTGAAGTTTCTGTGTGTGACAGCGTGCCACAAAACTTGCTTTGGCAAGGGAAGTTGTCTGTACCAATGAGTCCAGCGCAATTGGCTGAACTGTTACACAACACATTGGATAAAGCTCCGCTACATATCGGTAGTGACAAAACAATTTCTAGCCTAGCTTGGTGCTCTGGTGGGGCGCAGGATTATATTGATATGGCCGTTCATCTTGGGGTTGATGCATTTATTAGTGGTGAAGTGTCTGAACGTACATATCATGCTGCTATGGAGCAAGATATTCATTATTTCGCTGCGGGTCACCATGCAACTGAGCGATTTGGAGTGAAAGCATTAGGGCAACATTTATCCGATAAGTTTGGTATCACAAGCCATTTTGTCGATATTGTTAATCCAGTGTAAGGCGACAAATTGGCGGACTAAATTCAGTAAAAATCTTTAATTAAAAGGGTTTACGCTATGACAGAGTATTTATTACAAGCATTCATTTATTTATCTGCTGCTGTCATAGCGGTACCGATTGCACAACGTTTAGGATTAGGTTCGATTCTAGGCTATTTATGTGCTGGTTTAGTGATTGGCCCAATTGTGGGATTGGTTGGGAGTGAAACAAACACCATTCAACATTTTGCTGAATTTGGTGTGGTAATGATGTTATTCCTTGTGGGGCTTGAGCTAGAACCCAAAATGCTGTGGGCAATGCGTCACCGTTTAGCAGGTATGGGTGGCTTACAAGTTGGTTTATCAATTGCGGCAGTGACATGGATCGCCATGTATTTTGGCTTAACATGGCAAGTGGCATTAACAATTGGTTTAATTTTTTCGTTATCTTCAACCGCGATTGTTTTACAAACTCTGGAAGAGAAAGGCCTTACCAAATCTGTTGCAGGCTCTAATGCATTTTCAGTATTGCTATTCCAAGATATTGCCGTCATTCCAATGTTGGCGTTTATTCCACTTCTAGCTGCGCCTGAGTTGATTTCTGCTTCGCAGGGGTTAGCTGATGCGGCTGAACATCATGAACAGCTTTCTTTAGTTGCAGGTCTTCCTGGTTATGCTTATGCGCTAGTGGTGACAGGTGCCATCGCCATTGTCGTGTTAGGCGGCCATTATTTAAGCCGCCCTATATTTAAATTTGTTGCTGATACAAAGGTACGTGAGATTTCAATAGCCGCTGCGCTTATGTTGGTTATAGGTATTGCCACGCTGATGAGTTTAGTTGGTTTATCACCTGCTTTAGGCACTTTTTTAGCGGGGGTGGTATTAGCAAATAGTGAATTTAAGCATGAATTAGAAACTAATATTGGCCCATTTAAAGGGTTATTACTTGGGCTCTTTTTTATAACTGTGGGTGCCGGCATCGATTTTAGCGTGTTGAGTGAACATGCCTTAATGATCATCGGTGTCACATTAGGATTAATGGCAATAAAAGCCATTGTATTGTTTATCTTGTCTTTAATTTTTAGAGTAACAGGCAGTGATCGTTGGTTATATACCTTAAGTCTTGCACAAGCCGGTGAGTTTGGCTTTGTATTATTAAGTTATAGTCAGCAAAACCACGTTATTGATCCACAGCTTGCTCAGCCATTGTCAATAGTTGTGGCATTATCGATGTTCTTAACGCCTGGGCTGTTCATCTTTTACGATAAAGTGATTGTGCCGCGTTACCAAAAGTCATCAAACGACCGTGAGCAAGATGTGGTAGATGAACAAGGCACAGTGATCATTGCGGGTATTGGTCGTTTTGGCCAAATAGTTAACCGTATTCTTATCTCAAATGGTGTTCATACAGTGGTGTTAGATCATCAAGCTAACCAAATTGATAATTTACGTAAAGTAAACATAAAAGCCTATTATGGTGATGCGACTCAACCTGATCTTCTACACACCGCGGGAGTTGCTAAAGCGGCAGCCTTTGTTGTTGCAATTGATAACCCTCAAGCTAGCGTAGAGCTAGTGACCTATTTAAAACATAAATACCCACAGTTAAAAGTTATCTCGCGTGCCTTTGATAGAGGTCATACCCACTTGCTGCGCCAAGCGGGCGCTGATGTCGTTGTGCCAGAAACATACCATTCCGCACTTGAGGCGGGTGTTGCGTCAATGGTTGCGATGGGGTACCCCAGCGATTTGGTTGAAAAACAAAGACAAACCTATAGAAGAGTTGAACAAGAAGCCGCTGATGTTTTATATAACGAGTGGGTAGAGCGGTCAGATGGTGAACGTTATGGCGGTGACTTCTTAAGTCTATTCATGGAGTATGAAACTAAATTGAAGCAGGCTATCGCTGAGGATAATGAGGCCTATAAAGCGCAAAGTTTTGCTGAACAACATAAATGTGATCAGCAGCTTAACGATATCGAAGATAGTGCACATCAATCTAAAATTGATGCTATAGAAGATTCTCAACAGATAACACGCTAATTCAGGTTTTGCTAATATCTACTCAATTAAGATAATTTCACTCTTAAAATACAAAAAAAGGCACTCATTGAGTGCCTTTTTAATGTACTTAAAATATTTATTAAACAGGCTTACATTACACGCATGCCTGGTTTGGCACCTTCATGTGGCTCTAAAATCCAGATATCTTTACCACCTGGGCCTGCAGCTAATACCATGCCTTGTGACTCACCAAACTTCATCTTACGAGGTGCTAGGTTAGCAACCATTACAGTGTGTTTGCCAATAAGATCTTCAGGCGCGTAAGCTGACTTGATACCTGCAAATACTTGTTTAGTCTCGCCACCAAGATCGAGCTCTAAACGTAGCAGTTTATTGGCTTTTTCAATGTGTTCAGCTTTGGCGATTAAGGCAATACGTAGATCAACTTTAGCAAACTCATCAAAACTAATTTCATCGGCAATCGGCTCTTTTTCAAGTTCAGACTTCTCGACCTTAGCTTCTACTTTTTGAGCAGGCTGTAGATTCTCTTTAGAGGCGTCAATGATTGCTTCAACGCTCTTCATTTCAATGCGCTGCATTAACGCTTTAAACTTAGCGATTTCATGGTCGGCTAAGTCTTGATCTAAATTATCCCAAGTGAGTGTTAGCTGTAAAAACCCTTCTACATCTGCCGCAAGTTTTGGCAGTACTGGCTTGAGGTATGTAACCAAAATACGGAATAAATTTAATGCATTGCTACAAACTTGATGCGCTTGCTGCTGTTTATCTTCTTGCTTAACAAGTTGCCAAGGTGCTTCATCAGCAACATACGCGTTTGCAATGTCTGCTAACGCCATAATTTCACGCATCGCTTTACCGTATTCACGATTTTCATAAAAGTCTGCAATGATATTTTGCTTAGCAAGGAAAGTCTCAGTTAGGCTAGTGTCTTCAATTTTAGCGAGCTTGCCATCAAAACGCTTACTGATAAATCCAGCGGTACGAGAAGCAAGATTGACAAGCTTACCCACCAAATCAGAATTAACACGCTGAGCAAAATCTTCTAAATTTAAATCTAAATCATCAATACGGCTATTTAGCTTAGCGGCATAGTAATAACGTAAATACTCAGGGTTTAGATTGTCTAAATAAGTACGTGCCTTAATGAATGTCCCTTTAGACTTAGACATTTTTTCGCCGTTAACGGTGACATAACCGTGGGCATAAACACTGGTTGGTTTTCTAAAGCCTGCACCGTCTAGCATCGCTGGCCAAAATAGGCTGTGGAAGTAAACAATGTCTTTACCAATGAAGTGATAGACTTCTGCTTCTGAATCTTTTGACCAAAAATCATCAAAGTTTAAATCATCACGTTTGTCACATAGGTTTTTAAATGAGCCCATGTAACCAATTGGCGCATCAAGCCAAACATAGAAAAACTTGCCCGGAGCGTCTGGTATTTCAAAACCGAAATAAGGCGCATCACGAGAAATATCCCATTGTTGTAGGCCTTGCTCAAACCATTCATTTAGCTTGTTTGCCATTTCTTGCTGCAGTGAACCTGACTTAATCCACTCATTTAGCATGCCTTCAAATGCCGGCAGGTCAAAAAAGAAATGCTCAGTATCTTTCATGACAGGTGTAGCACCAGATACCGCTGAATAAGGGTTTATCAGATCGGTTGTACTGTAAGTCGCACCACAACTATCACAATTGTCGCCATATTGATCTTCACTCTTACACTTTGGGCATGTGCCTTTTACAAAGCGGTCAGGTAAGAACATTTGCTTTTCAGGGTCAAACAATTGCGAGATAGTTTTGGTTTTGATGTAACCACCATCACGTAATTTAAGGTAAATGTCGCTAGCCAGCTGACGGTTTTCTTCACTGTGTGTGCTATGAAAGTTGTCAAAATGGATATTAAAGTCAGCGAAGTCCTGTTCATGCTCTTTCTGCACCTGAGCAATCATTTCTTCCGGGGTAATACCTAACTGCTGTGCTTTTAGCATGATTGGCGTGCCGTGAGCATCATCTGCACAAATGTAATGACATTCATGACCGCGGAGCTTTTGGTAACGTGACCAAATATCAGTTTGGATGTACTCCAACATATGACCTAAATGGATAGGGCCATTAGCATATGGAAGGGCACTAGTGACTAGGATTTTACGCTTAGAATTTGTCATCTTGTCTCAACATCGGATTACGTCAAAAATATTGCCAAGATACTAACTGATTAACTGTCATTTTTCATTAAATCATCAACTAAAAAGCGCAATAAACCACTTAAAAATGCGATTAATCTGGTACAATCGAGCAAATTTATCGATGGGAGTCGCTCTTTTGTCTACTGCGCATACAGATTATCAGTTATCTGATGAATTATTAGGCCTAGTGTTGCCTATTCTTGATGCTTATCAAGATCCTTACCTTAACAAGGGACTCGTAACCGCAGGTTGCGTGAATAAACTAGCTATTGAAGGAAAGCGTTTACAGCTTGGTCTAGTTTATCCTTACCCTTGTATGACTCAGTATCGTGATACTGTTATGGCAGTAACTAAGCAACTTGCTGTACTTGATCAAATTGATGAAGTTGAATGCGAGATAGATTTCCAACCACATACATATTCAGCCATTACTTCAGTTGAGCCACTACCCAATGTTAAGCAAGTCATTGCCGTTGCTTCTGGTAAAGGTGGTGTGGGTAAATCAACCACAGCCGTGAATTTAGCCTTGGCGTTAAAAGCGGAAGGTGCCGAAGTCGGTATTTTAGACGCTGATATCTATGGTCCGTCCATTCCTTTAATGCTGGGTATTCCTCATTTCAAACCACAATCGCCAGATGGAAAATTGATGACAGCCGGTAGTGCTCACGGTATTGCCGCACAGTCAATCGGTTTCATGCTGCAAGATGAAGAAGCTGCAGTTTGGCGGGGTCCTATGGCAGCGGGTGCATTAGCCCAGTTGCTGAACGAGACACAATGGCCAGAGTTAGATTACTTAGTTATCGATATGCCACCAGGAACAGGCGATATTCAATTAACTTTGTCGCAGAAGTTTCCTGTCAGTGGGGCATTGATTGTGACTACTCCGCAAGATATTGCGCTAGCTGATGCGAAAAAAGGCATTACCATGTTCAATAAGGTCAGTATTCCGGTGCTAGGTATTGTTGAGAATATGAGCTTCCATCTATGTCCTGAGTGTGGCCATAAAGAGCACCCGTTTGGCACACATGGCGGTTCCAACATTGCTGAAAAATATAATGTGCCATTATTAGGGGCATTACCGCTGAATATTAATATCCGCGAATCTATGGATCAGGGAGCACCGTGTGTTGCCAGTGAGCCAGATTCCGAGGTGGCAGGAATTTATCGTGAAATTGCGCGTAAAATTGGTGCTCAATTGGCGATGCAACAAGTTCAATCTAGTGTTTCAATCAGTATTTCAGACGACGAGTAAGGTAAGTTATGGTTTCGCAGCAATGTGTCATTATCGGTATTGCAGGTGCATCAGCATCAGGTAAAAGTTTAATTGCCAATACCATTTTCCAAGAGTTGTGCCATGACTTGGGAACCAACCAAATTGGCGTAATTAACGAAGATGCTTATTATCGTGATCAAAGCCATTTGAGTATGGAAGAGCGTGTCAAAACCAACTACGACCATCCTAAAGCGTTGGATCATGAGTTGTTGGCAACACACCTTAAAGCATTAAAGTCTGGCAATGCAGTAGACATTCCTAACTACAGCTACACAGAGCATACTCGTGTATCTGAAACCACGACAATGCAACCTAAAAAGGTCATTATTCTTGAAGGGATTTTGTTACTTACTGACCCTAAGCTTCGTGACTTAATGGATGCCAGTGTGTTTATGGATACACCGCTTGATATTTGTTTCTTACGTCGTTTAACTCGAGATGTTGCTGAACGTGGTCGCACCATGGAGTCTGTGATTGCTCAATATAAAGCAACTGTAAGGCCGATGTTCCTGCAATTTATTGAACCTTCAAAACAGTATGCTGACATAATTGTTCCTCGTGGTGGTAAAAACCGTATTGCAACGGACATCCTTAAAGCAAGAATGCAGCATTTATTAGCAAAATAGATCGAGAGACTTAATGCTAATTGAAATTTAAGCTGGCTTATAGCAAGGTAAAGAGTCGTTAAGTTAGTTTAACGACTCTTTTATTATCAGTAGTATTAAAGGAAAACAATGGACTCTGTTTGGGTTAATCAACAGCCTCTGCAACACGTGAGTGCCTTAGACCGTGGCTTAGCATATGGAGATGGCCTTTTTGCGACAATGCGTACTTATCAAGGCAATGTTTTATTATTGTCTGAACATGTTGCCAGACTTAAACAAAGCGCCGAAAGATTGCACCTTTCATGGCAGCCGCATCAAAAGTTGATCGAACATATACAACACGTTGCACAGCAATTCCCAAATCATTGCTTGAAATTGGTGGTCACACGTGGAGAAGGTGGTCGAGGTTATGCGGCGCCAGAGCAATCACTCTTCACAGAGGTCTTATCGGCCCATGACTTACCTAGCCATTATAGTAAATGGCAGCAGCAGGGGATTGCTATTCAATCAAGTAAAGTCACTTTAGGGCATCAGCCTTTATTATCAGGGGTGAAACACTTGAACCGTTTGGAACAGGTGTTGATTAAATCCCAACAGCTAGTCGCCCCATATCAAGATTGGTTGGTTTGTGATAATAGCGGTAATGTTATTGAATCATCCATGGCAAATATTTTTGCCGTCATTGGCAATGAGGTGATTTCACCTGCTCTGAATCAAACGGGTGTAGCAGGTGTGACTCGTGAGCGATTAATTCAGCATTTATTATCCGCAGGGTTCAATGTTAAGTTACAACCAATGACACTTGAACATTTTGCGAAGTGTGATCATGTATTTCTGACAAACAGTTTGTTTCATATTGTTGATGTTATTGCTATTGATGACTATGAATTTAAAATGTGGCCGAAGAGCCCCTCTTTTAGAGAAAAATTACTAAAGCATAATGAATAAGACCCTTACCCGAATCATTGCGGTTGTAAGTACCGCTATCACACTTTGTTTGATTGCTGGCTACTTCTTTACGCAAAGCGTATTGCAGTTTCCACAGCAGACTTTGCTAGTGGACAAAACAGAGCAGTTAACCGTTGAGCCTGGCATGAATGTGACTCGACTAGTGAATCAATTACAGCAGCAAAACTGGATTACAGATGCATGGAAAATTAAGTATCTGGTTAAATTAGAACCTAAATGGACTGCTATCCGAACCGGGCTTTACCAAATCAATCCGGGTGATTCTCTGGCACAATTGTTGACTAGGATAAAACAAGGTCAACAGGTGACATTCTCAGTTACGTTAATTGAAGGTCGCACGATTAAAGAGTGGCAGCAAACATTACAAAATGCGGCACATTTACAATTTGAGCCCAATGCTTTTGAGAAAGTGCTCACACTCAATGGTGATGATTCAGGGCTGCCTGAAGGGAAGTTCTATCCTGACACCTTCCAATATCATGCAGGTGATAAACTGGTTGATGTGCTGAGCCGCAGTTATAACATGATGCAAACTCAGTTATCTAAGGCATGGGAAGGGCGTGATAAAGACTTAAGGTTACAAACGCCCTATGAGTTGTTAATCATTGCATCGATAATTGAAAAAGAAACTGGCAAAGCCGATGAACGAGATTGGGTTGCCGCCGTATTTAATAATCGCTTGAAACTCGGTATGCGCTTGCAGACTGATCCAACCGTTATCTATGGTATGGGAGAGAGGTATCAAGGCAATATTACCCGTAAAGATCTTCTTGAACACACACCATTTAATACTTATCGAATTAATGGCTTACCACCAACGCCAATAGCGGCGCCAAGCGGTGCTTCACTTTATGCAGCTGCCAACCCTGCAGAAGTGGATTACTTGTATTTTGTATCAAGAAATGATGGCAGCCACGTGTTTTCAACAAACTTGCGTGATCATAATAATGCCGTCAATAAATATCAGAGAAATCGTTAATGAATTTAGGAAAGTTTGTTGTTATTGAAGGCCTAGAAGGTGCCGGTAAGTCGACAGCTATAGCATTGGTTAAATCCCTGCTAACACAACATAATCAAAGTGAACCAGTTTGTACTCGTGAACCTGGTGGAACTCCTTTAGCTGAGAAAATGCGTGACTTAGTTAAAATAGCTGAGCCCAATGATCCATTGTGTGATGAAGCAGAGTGTTTGTTGTTTTATGCTGCACGGGCACAATTGGTCAATAATGTGATCAAACCTGCTCTGCAACAAGGAAAGTGGGTGTTGGGTGATAGGCATAATTTATCGTCTTTGGCATATCAAGGTGGCGGCAGAGGTTTAATGCCAATGGTACAAGCCATCAGTGATATCACTTTAAAAGGTTTTAAACCTGATTTAACTTTATACCTTGATATTGAACCTGCACTTGGGCTTAAACGTGCAGCTGATCGTGGTGAACTAGATAGGATAGAAACGCAAAAAATAGCGTTTTTTGAACTTGCAAGGGCGACCTTTTTATCATTAGCCGCTGCGGACGACAGCATTGTTGTTATTGATGCCAGTCAATCTATTGAACAAGTGCACCATGATATTCGTCAGCAAGTAAATGCACGGCTTATTCAAATTACCAGTCAATAAGAGAGCGAAATGACACAAGCATTGAGCATTGAGCAGCTGCCTTTACCTTGGCTACAACAACCACAGCAGCAATTTCGGGCACAAGTAAACGCAAATAGAGTCAGCCACGCTAACTTAGTTGCGATTGATAGCGCTTTAGGTGTGTCAACATTGCTAATTGAGATGGCGACTGAAGTGCTCTGTGTTCAACCAACACCCGATGGAGCTTGTCATCAATGTAAAAGTTGTTTGTTGCTTAAAGCGGGCTCTCATCCAGATTTATATCAAATCCATGCCGATGGCCAGCAAATTAAAGTCGATCAAATTAGACAGCTTTGTACTGATTTAACGCAAACAGCACAGCAGGGTGGATATCGCGTGGCCATCATATACCAAGCTGAGCGATTAAATTTAGCAGCGGCAAATGCTTTATTAAAAACATTAGAAGAGCCCGGTGAAAATACATTATTGATTTTACAAACGGATCAACATGCTCGATTACTGGCAACGATTAAAAGCCGTTGCCAATTACTAGCATTTACTACACCGACAAATACTGAAATAAAACATTGGCTAAGCAATCATAACTTAG
Source organism: Shewanella maritima (assembly GCF_043643735.1). Taxonomy (GTDB): domain Bacteria; phylum Pseudomonadota; class Gammaproteobacteria; order Enterobacterales; family Shewanellaceae; genus Shewanella; species Shewanella maritima_A. The sequence goes on along the minus strand of NZ_JBHZSM010000013.1, from coordinate 29,734 downwards.
TTCCTAATGGTGTGAAGGAAGATGTTACTTGGTGCCTAAGTGTTGTGGGTGGGCCGTTGGCTTTAGCCGAAAGCTTTACTAATGACAGGTATAACATGCTACTTGGATTTAGAAATGATTGGGTACAAAGCTTACAACTAGGGTATTTACAAGGGGGCTTAGCGAAGGTTTCTGAAAAGCAAATTGTTGATGCCCTTAACGTTTTTTATTTGTACTTACGCCAATATATGTTAAAAAGTACCAAGACAACTCCTTTTATCCGCGCTAAAATAACTGAATTAGCAGGGGAAGTCATGCAAACAACCCAAAAGCTAACTATGATGTCGAATATAAATTGCGCCGCGCTTTGCCAGCAATATGTATTAAGCTTTAGGCACTTGACCTTGGCATAACTATAAATATTTGGATTGATAAACTTTATATGGTCGATTTAGTCGTTAATTACGATACACTTCATCAGCTTTACCGTGCTTATATGCCATTTATTAAGCCAGCTGGTCTTTTTGTTGCTACTACAGAGAGTCACTTTTTAGGTGAAGAACTGACGATATCTTATCGCTTACCAAAAGCTTCTCAGTCGTATGAGTTTAAAGGGACCGTCGTGTGGATTAATCCACTTGGAGCATCTGGTGGTCGACCTGCTGGCATTGGCCTTAAGATCACCACTGAGCCTGAAAGCCATAAACATCACATTGAAAAGTTACTGTCACACGAATTGTCTTCGGGTGATCTGACTTGTACCATGTAACCTGCTTTTTTGATTAACCTAGTGAACTCCCATGCTTATTGATTCCCACTGTCATCTTGACCGTCTTAAATCTGCACCTGACGATAAAACCCTGCAACAAATTATGGCTAATGCCAAAGCCAGTGGCGTTGACTATTTATTATGCGTCAATGTACGTCAGCAGGGGTTTGAAGCAATGCGCGATAGAGTTGCAGCCTTTGATAATGTATTTTTGTCTTCAGGTGTACATCCACTCGATGTTCAAGACGGCTTAGATGTAGAACAAATCAAACGTTTTGCAACTGATGAGCGTGTGGTGGCAGTAGGTGAAACAGGTTTAGATTATTTCTACGCTAATGAAACTAAGCTATTACAACAGCAATGTTTTGAACAGCAAATTGATCTTGCTGTTGAAATCAATAAACCACTCATAGTGCACACTCGTGATGCCAGAGAAGATACCATTAATCGCCTAAAGCAAGGCAACGCTGAAAGAGTCGGTGGTGTACTGCATTGCTTTACTGAAAACTGGGAAATGGCCAAAGCTGCCATCGATTTAGGTTTTTACATATCAGTCTCAGGAATTGTGACTTTCAAAAATGCCGGTGAACTGCGATCCGTCATCCGCAAAGTGCCAAAAGATAGATTATTGGTCGAAACAGACTCACCTTATTTAGCACCTGTGCCGCATCGTGGCAAAGAGAACCAACCCGCATTTGTGCGTGATGTAGCAGAGTTTGTGGCTGAATTGCGTGGTGAGAGTTACCCTGAACTTGCTGACTACACCTCAGAGAACTTCTTTAAGTTATTTCCTCAAGCCGCCAAACTTGCTGGCAGAACATAAATTTTAGACAAAAAAAAGACCCAAAACTATCCAATTGTTCTGGGCCTAGGGGAATGGCTCTTTTCAGAGCCGTGCGCTATCTTCAATGAGTTAATATCTGCTCAAATTATAGGCAGTAGCAGTTGATTTTCCCAATTTTTTTATCAAAAAAATCTAATATTTGTAAGTGAATGAAACTAAACACTTATTATCATCAAATTTGAATGCTGTTTTTAACTAAATCTCTCGGCAAATTATTTTTTAGTCTGTGACCTAAGTGTTTAACCATGCCTAGCGCCACATCATGATAGGTCGCAACCATTTCACCATGTTCTATTTCTGCTAACGTTGAAATTGTGTTCTCATCAAAACTTTGAAGTGCTATATCTTTACCCATCATGAAGTCTTTAGCTTGGGTGGCTGATAATGCAATACTACGTTGATGTACACATGGCACAGGACTTAGCGCAATTAACGCTTCGTGTTTTATCTTGTAACCTTTCTTCATCTTATCAGCCAACTTCACCCCAATTCGCTGAAAACGCATGTTGCCAATTAAGGGGATAAATTGCTCCGGAAAAAGCCACAATTCCTCATCTCGCTGATAAATCATGTTGGGATCCGGTAATTCAATGTCAAAATTTTGAGAAAAATACTTAGACAGTTGGCTAAAGTCTTTTTTAGCAACGGGAGTGAAAGGAAACTGTTTTTGTTTCTTCTTTTGTTTCTTCGGTAATTTTGATGTTCGCTCTACCGAGGTGATTTTGCGTATTTTTGCAATGAAGAAGCCTTCACTGTCAAATATCTGCGGCCAAACATGTAAAAATCCTTCGGCTGTTGTTGCTTTATCTGCACCTAAAAATAAATCAACAAGAGGGATAAATTCAACAGCATCTGGGTATGCTTGTTGTAAGTGATGACATATGGCTTGGTTTTCCATTTGGCTCAATGTACAGGTGGAGTATACCAGCGTACCTCCCGGTTTTAATGCTAGGAAAGCAGATTCAATCAGTTGTTTTTGAGTTTCACTGATGGCTTTAACATCCGTTACATCCCAGTGCTTCAAGGCCAATGGATCTTTTCGAATCGTGCCTTCACCGCCGCAGGGAGCATCTAACAAAATACTGTCAAAGGTTTCAAATAAATATTGGCCAAAGACACAGCCATCAAAATGTGTCAAAGCCACATTCGATACCCCCATACGCACTGTATTTGCATGAAGAATTTTAACGCGGCTAGATGAATATTCATTGGCAACTAATAAGCCTCCATTTTGCATCATGGCGGCCAGTTGAGTGGTTTTGGAGCCAGGCGCTGAAGCCACGTCTAGCACGTATTCAGTTTGGTCATTGTTAGCAAAAAGCGCTTCTGGCGGCAGCATAGAGCTGGCTTCTTGAATGTAGAATAAGCCTTGATGATGCTCGATGGTATTACCTATTTGGATATCAGTCTCTGTACTTAACCAAAAACCGGTGTTGCACCAAGGGATTGGCTCAAAATGCCAACCTTGAGGCCTCATCTTCTCGATAAAGTCTGAGACAGAGATTTTGAGCGTGTTGACTCGAATAGATTGTCGTAATGGACGCTGGCAATATTCTAAAAACTCATCAAGATCCAAATGTGACGGTATCTCTTGTTCAATGTGCTTGATAAAGTTAGGATTAATTTGTGCCATTTGTATTTTCTATCATTGAAATATTGCTAAGATCATAGCATGTATTGCTGGTGCTCAGTAGCCACTGACATGATTGTCTCTGTTGTTTTGAATGACAAAAAACGGATTGTTTCCTACAGGAGTGAGTTTGCTTAATCGTGTTTGGTTTGCGCTATTTGCCATATCAGCTGCAGCTATCGTAGCCCAGCTAGTATCTGGCAACGCTGCAGTACTTGATTCTGCTGTTGCCAGTTTGTTTTCGAGTGCAAAACTGGCTGCAGAAATCTCCATAGGACTAGTTGGTGTGCTAGCGTTATGGATGGGATTGATGCAAGTAGGGGAGCGAGCTGGTGTCGTAGGCCAACTTGCACGTTTATTTGAGCCATTTTTAGCTAAGCTAATGCCGGAGGTACCTCGAGGCCACAAAGCTTATGGCAGTATCACCATGAATTTAACCGCTAATATGTTAGGGTTAGATAACGCTGCAACGCCACTTGGCTTAAAAGCCATGAATGACTTGCAGGAGCTCAACCCTAATAAAAGTGTGGCCACTAATGCACAAATTCTATTCCTCGTATTAAATACTTCTGCGGTGACACTGGTGCCTGTCACTGTATTTCTCTACCGTGCACAACAAGGTGCAGCAACGCCTGCGGATGTATTCTTACCTATTCTAATTGCTACCTCGTGTTCAACATTAGCGGGTTTATTGATTGTGGCGCTGGTACAAAGGATTTCATTATTCAATACCGTCATAATTGGCTATTTATTATTGGCTTTTGCGTTTGCCAGTGCATTGATTTGGTATTTGATAAGCTTATCTGCCGAAGCCATTGGTGTCGTATCTAGTATGATGGGCAATGGCATCTTATTGTTACTGGTGCTGAGCTTTATATTAATTGCTGGTATGAAGAAAGTCGCGATTTACGATGAGTTTGTTGAAGGTGCTAGTAATGGCTTTAAACAAGCTATTTCGCTAATTCCCTATTTATTAGCCATGCTATTAGCTATTGGATTGTTAAGAGCATCAGGTGCATTAGATTACTTACTGCAACTCATTGTTGTCATTGTATCAGGTTTCGGTTTTGACAGTCGTTTTGTTGATGCGCTTCCCACTGCTTTCATGAAACCATTTAGTGGTTCAGGGGCGAGGGCGATGATGCTTGAAACGATGGACTATCATGGCGTTGATTCTTTTGCTGGTAGATTGGCAGCAATATTTCAAGGAAGTACAGAAACGACGTTTTATGTTCTGGCTGTTTATTTTGGCTCTGTAGGTATTAAACACGGACGCCATGCACTGAGTTGTGGACTCTTTGCTGATATTGCTGGCATTATTGCTGCTATCAGCGTGTGTTATTGGTTTTATGGTTAACCGAACATTTCACACGGTTAACCATAAACTTGCTTCAAAACAGATCACGTAAATGTCACTCGCAAATAAAGCGCTAAACGAGCGTGTTTTAGCCCATAGTTTCAAACAGCAGTATTAGCAATTGATTGGTGCTAGATGCTGGTTTGGCTACTTTTTGTTTTTTACACAATCTGTTTGAGCAACTTTAAAACGTATAGGTTTTAAAATCGTATTACGGAGCAGGCTTAACTTGCTCCGGTTTCCAGTCTTGCCATTTATCCATCATTTTATTGAATAGCAGGAATGTGTCTGTCTGTTTAATCGCATTGTCAGCAGTTGATACGTCTTGTGTAACGACTGAGATGCCGCCAGCTAGCAATGTTTCTAATGAGCCTGTTTCTATTTGTGCGCCTGAGAATAATCCGACATTAAGCTTGATACCCGAAGCATCCCAAAATTTACTACTGGTATTTATTAGATGGCTGTAATTATGTTCAACATGAGCATAAATCAGAATCTGTGTGCCATCGTCCGTTAAACGGTAACCATCGATCTGACCAATATTGATCCCACGGTAAAATATAGGTGTGCCAACTTTAAGCGAACCCAGTTGCTCATCAATAAGTGTTAGACGAGTAGCGTTTTTGGGAACATTTGCATCAAAGCTTGACTCAAGTTTGACTGTGAACTCGCTTGATTGAGAGTTTGTTTTACCTGGAAGTGCGCCGATATAGGCACCAGTTAATAGCGTTTCAGGTGCTTCAATGCCAGCGAGTGAAATCCGTGCATCAACTAAAAAGAACTCAGTATCTTGTTTTATAAAGTGAGCGGCGTATTCACCAAATATATAAGCATTGGCAGATAATGAATCTAAGTCATGATTTAGAGTTAAATTGTCAATAAACCCGATTTCATGCCCTTTGTATCGAATAGGCGCATTATCAGCAATGCGCGCATCTGCAGGTAGTGAAAATTTCAGTAAACTTGCCTGCATGAAAGCCATTTTTTGAGAATCATGCAAATGGTTGCTTCGGCTTGAATACGCTTGTTGAGCATCATCTAACAATCCTATTGCAATACTGCCCTTAATTGCGCCTGCAAGCGGTGCCACATCAATATCAACACCTTTCAGTGAAGCGTTCATTTTTACTGCACTGTTTCGCCAATAGACTGTGCGCTCATTGATCAATTGTTTATATTGCTCAGAAATGTGTAAAGTGAAATCGAACACATCTTTTTTGGCTCGCCATTCAATCGCGCTAACTTCACCAATACGCATTTTCTTGTAATAAACTGGAGAGCCTTCAGTTAAGTCTGCACCATCAATACCCTGTAATGTCACCACATGCATAGCATCATGCTTTTTTTGTAACTTGGCTTCAGACTCTGAAGCGAATAAGGTAAGCGTTCCAGAGTCGTCTATGAGAGTTTTACTCTGACCCGGCACTAATGTGATAGCGCCATTAAGCATTGTATTTACATCTCTAGTTTTAACCTCTAACTCTTCAAGGTTTGCATTGATGTGTATTGCTGACTCTGAGATAAAGTAACTGTCTTTAGTTAGTAAAGGTTTAAATTCTGGTAGGATCTGCACTCGATATTCTACTTGACTAAAATCTGGTGCTAAGTCGACTTGAGTCACTTCACCTATCGGCAATTGACGGTATCTGACTTCTGAGCCTACCTTAATGCCAGTATGTACCTCAGTGGTAACAGTGAGATTAAGCTTTTCAGAGGCTAAGAGGTCGGGTGCGTCTACATACAAAGGCAGTGGCGTTTCTATTGGCAGATGACTGTTACCTGGCAGTATATTAATTACATGCCCTGTAATTAATCGAGACAAATGATTAACACCATCAAAAGATATATCTGCTCCTTCTAACCACATATAGCTATCGCTGGTAAGTAATGGTTGGAATTCGGTGAAAATAGTGGCATCAACAATAACTTGATCTTTATGCAATGTGGTTTGTTTAACTTCGCCGACTTGCATTCCTCGATAAACTATTTGTGTTCCTTGGCTTAGGTTGTGACTATTGTCAGTGAGTAATTGAAACTTAATACCGCCGTTTGCCTGCTCAATATTATCAAATAAGGTAAAACTAGAACCATTTCGTGCTTTGGTGTCGCCTTGTTCTGAGCTGAAACTAATCCCTCCTGCTAATATGGAGGCAATACTTTCAGTATTAACGCTTATCCCTGATAAAGATGCATCTACCTTTAAACCTGAAACATTCCAAAAATGAGAACCTGTCTTAACTAAATGTGCATATTGTTCTTGAATGAATGCTGTGATGATAATTCGCTGATTGCCATCTAGTTTATAACTAACAACATTTCCTACTGGCACTTGACGATAAAAAATAGGTGATCCAACATCCAGCGAGCCAAGTTTTGGTGCGATTAATGATATTGTTAATCCATCGGTGCCGGGTTGGATAGGTGGAGCTTCACGTTCAGCAACAAAATCTTTAGTGTATTCACCTTTACCTGGTTGAATGGTGATGTAATTACCTGAGAATAGTGTGTCTAAACCTTCTACACCCGTAATACTAGCTTTAGGTTTAACTAGCCAAAACTGACTTTTTTGACGTAAAAAAGCTTCCGCTCGGTAGTCCATAACGACTTTGACATCTACACCACGTAGTTGATCATCAAGACTAATATCTGTGACTTTACCCACTGTCAAACCTTGGTATTTTACTAAGGTTTTGCCTATTTCCATTCCTGTGGCATTGGGGAAGTGAATAGAAATTTCAACACCGGCTTCTTTGATGCTTTTAACGGTTAGCCAGCCACCTAGTACGAGGGCGATTATCGGCAATAACCAGATCGGAGAAAAAAGCTTTTTATTTACAACTTTTGGTGATTCACTTTGTGTCATTTTTTGTTTCCAATCTATCCCAAAGTAAGCGGGTATCTAGTACTTTTGCAGCTAACTGAGTAAGTAATATGACCAAAGCAAATGCGGTTGCTGCTGGTGCGGGTTTAGCATCAAGAAGTTGGCCCATGTTAACGAGGGCCACAGTAATTGATATCACGAAAAGGTCTAACATCGACCAACGTCCAATCCATTCAATAATATGAAAGCCGACCATTAATCGTTTTTTTGAAACCGGTAAATTAAAACTAATTGCTGTTAAATAAATGGCTAAGCCAATGATTTTTAACCATGGTACTAATACGCTAGCAGTAAAAACAATGATCGCTATAGGGATCATACCTGTTTTAACCAAGTGAACAGTACCACTAAAGATGGTGTCATTGGTCACCACGCCTTGGTTGGTTATCAAAGTAATAGGGTAGATGTTAGCTAAAATCAACAGAACAACAGCTGTGATGAGTAATGCCCAGCTTTGCTGGACACTTTGATAATTGCGGGTCGCCAGCTTGCTGTTACAACGTGTGCAAAATTCATTTTGATGTGAATTTAACCTGCGACACACTTTACACAAGCAGTATCCGTGTGACATGCCAACTTTATTACTATCGACATGCTGTTTAGTCATCGAGTTTGCTCCACATATGCTCTAAATTGTACTCACGCTGCAAAAAAATCGCCATGACAAATAATAGTGTGAAGCAAGTTGTACCTATCCCCATATAGACATCAGCAAAATCAGATAACTGGAATGCAGATACCAAAAAACTAAGAACATATATTTCTAACATTGATAATTGTGCTAACAGTGAGTGTTGTTTTAGCAGTGTTATATAGCTTTTTCTTAACCAAGATATATGTAAGCCATATTTTACAATCATCACCTGAATGAGTATCGAACTGATAAGTAAGAGGGGAGCGATGACTGCCGATACAGCAACGGCAACGGCAACGATCCAATAACCAAGTTCACCAACCGCTAATGCAGCTTCCATGACAGTAGTGGTACGAATACTGCCAAAGAAATGGATTTCAAGCACAGGTAAAAAATTAGCTGGGAAGAATAGAATAAGTGCCGTTATGCAAATAGCCAACATGCCATTAATGGAGCAGTACGGGGTGTCGTATAAAGCAGTATGGCATCTAGGACATAATGCACGAACCTGTGAAGGTAACGCTCGCTTTTTCACCATGAGATCACAGCTACGACATAAAATAAGCGAGTTATGTTCGTGTATCTCAGCCATCAAGTCACATTTACCCTGTTTATCGACATTAATTCCATTAATTCTACTTCTATAGAGGCATTAATTGTGATGCCAATTGAAATTGATAAATATAATAATATCAGATTAATCAGAATACTTGCATCCAAAGTAAAATTTGTGAGACCTTATGCACTGTATATAAAAACAGTAAGAGGTATGTCATGGCCGTAATCACACAATTTGTCGTGGTCAGAGAAGGGGTAGAGAAAATGACGTTCACATCTAAAAAGGAGGCTGATGCCTACGATAAGATGCTTGATATTTCAGATAACCTGGTTCCCTTCATAGAAAAATCTGAATTACAACTTGATGAAAAAACCTGCGAACAGTTGGCTTTTTATTTAGCAACTAATAAAGATGAACTATCAAGTTTGCTTAAAGGTGCAATAAAGGGTAAAACTGCCACTCCAGCGAAAGCTAAGAAAGTTAAATCTGAAGAATAAGGACGTTACTTAGGTAACATAGGTAGTATGAAAACAGAATTTTACGATACGTTAAATAGACAAGTTGAAGCTTTGTTTGCAGGCGAAAATGATCTTGTGTGTGCAATGGCAAATCTATCTGCATTACTTAATGATAATCTTGAGCAAATTAATTGGGTAGGTTTCTATCAATTAAAAGATGGCCAATTAGTATTAGGTCCATTCCAAGGTAAGGTCGCGTGCACTCGTATTCCACTGAGTAAAGGTGTGTGTGGCACGGCTGCTGCAAACAATGAGACTCAACGTATCGCTGATGTTCATCAATTTGATGGACATATTGCCTGTGACGCTGCCAGTAACTCCGAAATAGTCATCCCTGTCAGACAAGGTGATAAGGTTATTGCGGTGTTAGATATAGATAGCCCAATCTTTAACAGATTTGACCAAGAAGATGAAATTGGTCTTGAAAAGATCATAAAAACTTTTGAAAAAGTCCTATTTGGCTAGATTACATACAATATCTAGTAATTGGAGGTCGCTTTCGCTGACGTGGGCTATATAATAAGCCGCTTATTGTAAAACCCTAATGAATTTCTATCATTAGGGTGATGTATGCGGCTATTAATTTTGTTAAGGTTTGTGTCAAACGCTTTAGCAAAAGCAATTATAGTGCTAATTTGTAGGTTGAACGTTGTAAACGATCAATGAATGATGAACGACTGCATGGTATTGAAAAATATCATTTTTGAGTCCCTTTAAACGTGGAAGTAACAATGGAATCAACAGAAAAGTTGACCGACACAAACGCTATTTTGGCGTATTTATACGAAACTTTTCCTTTATGTTTTATAAAGGAAGGTGAAACTAAACCTCTTAAGATTGGTTTATTCCAAGATTTAGCTGAGCGGTTAGCTGATGATTCTAAGGTCAGTAAAACCCAATTACGTGTTGCATTACGCCGTTACACAAGCAGCTGGCGTTACCTTAAAGGGATTAAGGCTGGTGTACAGCGTGTTGACCTAGATGGCAACGATTGCGGTGAATTAGAGCAAGAACACATTGAACATGCGCAGACGACTCTTAAAGAGAGTCAAGAGAAAGCGAAAGCTAAGCGTATGGCTCAGGCACCAAAGAAATCAGGAAAAAAACCTGCGGCGACTGATAATAAACGCGCACAAAATAAACGAGTACCACATAAAAAACCTCGTCCAGTGAAAGAAAAAGCACCAGAAGTGAATTTAGTGAAAGCAGAACTAAATGAACTTAAAGCGGATCAACGAGTCAATGTTAAATTAGGTGCATCCCCAGTCGCTGGTGTAATTACAGACATCAAAAAAGAGGATGTTCACGTACAACTAGACTCTGGTTTAACCGTAAAGGTACGTGCTGAACACATTCTACTATAATTCTTTAAGGAGTACTTGCTGATGCGAAAAATGTCTTTAGCCGTGTCAATTGCCAGTTTATTTGTCGGATTTTCGGCTTGGGCATTGTCACCTACTATTCAAATCAGCGAGTTACCCAAACTAGCTCAAGAGCCACAACATAAAGTGGCGAGCAAGCGAGTAACGAACATTTTTACTCGCTCTCATTATCACCGCTTTGATCTTGATGATGCTTTTTCAGAGCAAATCTATGATCGCTTCCTTCAACAAGTAGATTTCCGTCGTAATGTACTTACAGCTGCAGATGTACAAAGCTTTGATAAGTACAAACATCAGTTTGATGATATGGTCAAAACAGGTGATATGACACCTGCTTTCAAAATCTATGAACTTGTTCAACAGCGCCGCTATGAGCGTTTTTCCTATGCGCTTTCATTGTTAGAAAAAGAATTTGATTTTGAGCAAGCGGGTGATGCTTACGAGTATGACCGCAAAGAAGCAAATTGGCCAAAAGATGAAGCTGAATTAAATGAGCTTTGGCGCCAACGAGTTAAATATGACGCACTTAACCTCGAACTGACTGGCAAAAAGTGGGAAGAAATCACCGAAATCCTAGGAAAGCGTTATAACAACGCTATCAAACGCCTAGGTCAAACTCACAGTGAAGATGTATTCCAAAGTGTCATGAATGCATTTGCACGAACGGTTGAACCACACACCAGTTACTTATCCCCTCGTAATGCAGAGCGTTTCCAAATGGAAATGAACCTAAGTCTTGAAGGCATTGGTGCTGTATTGCAGATGACTGACGATTACACCGTTATCAAAAGCCTCGTCGCAGGTGGACCGGCTGCAAGCAGCGAAAAATTGTCTCCAGAAGACAAAATTGTTGGTGTTGGTCAGAAAAGCGAGGAAATCGTTGATGTCATTGGCTGGCGTTTAGATGACGTTGTTGACTTGATTAAAGGACCAAAGGGCAGTGAGGTTATTCTACAAGTGTTACCTAATAAAGGTGGTGCCAACGCACAACCTTTTGAAGTAACAATTGTCCGTGACAAAATCCGTCTTGAAGATCGCGCAGCGACATCTAAAGTAGTAGAACCAACTGAAGGTGAATATGCAAATCGAAAGATTGGTGTAATTCAGATCCCTGGTTTTTACATGAATCTTTCTGAAGATGTGCGTAAAGAACTTGTCGAGTTAGAAAAAGCCAACGTTGAAGGCGTGATTATCGATTTACGCGGAAATGGTGGTGGTGCGTTGACTGAAGCCACGCTACTTACAGGATTGTTTATTAATGCTGGCCCTGTTGTGCAAATTCGTGATGCAAATGGCCGAGTGACTCAAAACAGAGATAACGATGGTAAGAGTGCTTATGATGGTCCATTAACGATTATGGTCGATCGCTATAGTGCGTCTGCATCAGAAATTTTTGCAGCTGCCTTACAAGATTACAACAGAGCGTTAGTGGTGGGTGAATCTACTTTTGGTAAAGGTACTGTACAGCAGCATAAAAGTTTAGGCCGTATCTATGATATGTATGAAAAACCAATTGGTCATGTGCAGTACACCATTGCAAAATTCTATCGTATTAATGGTGGCAGTACTCAGCTAAAAGGTGTCACACCTGATATTGCTTTCCCAAGTGCATTAGAGCCAGGTGAGTACGGTGAATCTGAAGAGAAAAATGCTTTACCATGGGATCAAGTGCCAGTTGCTAAGTATGGCACCCTAGGAAACATTCGACCTGAATTTGTTTCTATGTTATCTGCTAATCACCAGCAGAGAATTGCAACTGATGTTGAGTTTGGTTATATCAATGAAGATATCGCTGAGTTCAGAAAACAGCATGATGAAAAATCTATTTCATTAGTTAAGTCTGAACGTATTGCGGCGCGTGATGATGACGATGCGCGTGCACTTAAGCGTGAGAATGAACGCCGTGCTCGAAATGGTCTAGCTGTAATTGAATCTTTAGATGATGCTGAGGATGTGAAAGCTGAGGATATGCCAGATCCATTCCTAGATGAAACAGCCATGATCACATTAGATATGGTAGATGCTAAAAAATTAGCAAGAGCAGAAGCTCAGCAGCAATAACACTGATTAAACAATAAAAAACGCGCTTTTATGCGCGTTTTTTCATATTTATTTTTAATTAAGGACGCGCTATGACGCAAGCACAAGCAAAACACCTTAAAGATTATCAAAAACCCTCCTTTACCATCACTCATACCGATTTAGATTTCATTCTTGATGGTAATAACACCACAGTTACTGCCGTTTCAAAGGTTGAACGTTTAAGTGACAGTAGTCAGTTAATCCTAGATGGTGAAAACTTAACCTTGCTAAGCGTCAAGATCGATGGCAACCCAGCTGAATACAAACAGACTGATTCTTCATTAATGATTGAGGTAAAAAAGTCGGAGTTCGAGTTAACCATAGTGACGCAATTGGATCCTGAAGCAAACTCTTCATTGGAAGGGCTTTATATGTCCGATGGCGCCTATTGCACACAGTGTGAAGCTGAAGGTTTCAGAAGGATCACATACTTTTTGGACAGACCCGATGTGTTAGCTACTTATCAGGTAAGGGTAGAAGCAGATAGAGCAGCATTCCCATTTTTATTAAGTAATGGTAATGAAGTTGTTCGTGGCGAAATGCCGCGTTCAGAGCGTCACTTTGTGGTGTGGAATGACCCATTTCCAAAACCTGCGTATTTATTTGCATTAGTAGCTGGTGATTTTGATTTATTAGAAGACAAATTTGTCACTATGTCTGGTCGCGATGTAAAACTTCAAGTTTTTGTTGATAAAGGGAATCTGCATAAAGCCGATCACGCTATGGCATCACTCAAGAAATCAATGCAGTGGGATGAGCAACGATTTGGCTTAGAGTATGACCTAGATATCTATATGATTGTCGCCGTCGACTTTTTCAATATGGGTGCAATGGAGAATAAAGGCTTAAATGTATTTAATACCAAGTACGTACTAGCAGACAAAGCCAGTGCTACTGACGATGATTACCATGGTATAGAATCCGTTGTTGGTCATGAGTACTTTCATAATTGGACTGGTAACCGCGTTACTTGCCGCGATTGGTTCCAATTAAGCTTGAAAGAAGGCTTAACCGTTTTTAGAGATCAAGAGTTTAGCTCAGATGTGGGTTCACGTGCTGTTAATCGAATCCAAGCAATCCGAGTTATGAAGAACCAACAGTTTGCTGAAGACTCAGGACCAATGGCGCATCCAATACGTCCAGAATCAGTCATTGAAATGAATAACTTTTACACTGTGACGGTATATAACAAAGGTGCTGAAGTTATTCGCATGATGCACACCATACTAGGAGAAGATAATTTCCAAGCAGGTATGCGATGCTATTTTGAACGTCATGATGGTCAAGCGGTAACTTGTGATGACTTTGTCGACGCTATGGCCGATGCTAGCGGCGTTAACCTGACACAATTTAAACGTTGGTATCAACAAGCTGGCACGCCTGTACTCACAGTAGCAGAAGAATATGACGCGACAACTGAGTCTTATTTATTACATGTGAAGCAGCATGTTGAAGCGCACGGAGTCAAAGGCGAAGCTTTACACATTCCATTTAGTATTGAGTTGTTAGATAGCCAAGGCAACAGCCTAGTAAACCAAGTGTTAGATGTGACTGAACTTGAGCAGACGTTTAAATTTGAGAATATCACTCAGCAGCCAACTGTTTCACTACTGCAAGATTTCTCTGCACCCGTTAAATTAGTGGCTGATTTCAGTATTGATAAGTTAGTGCATCTAACCCGTTATGCAAGTAGCGAAGTGGCTCGTTGGGAAGCATCTGTACAGCTAGTGAGTCAAACTATTTGGCATAATGTAGCGCTTCTAATCCAAGCTCAAGCGATGAATGTTGACCACAGGGTTGTAGATGGTTTTAGAGGCATTATTCTAGATGGTTCACTTGACCAAGCACTTGTGGCTGAAATTCTATCAATTCCTTCAACACATGCTTTGATTGAACAGGTCGATAAAGTTGATTTAGATAAACTAATGGCCGCTAGGGCGTTTGTGATTGAATCGATAGCTGAGCATTGTCAAGATGAACTTTTAGCACGTTATCGCCAGTTACTACCTGTCGATTCAGCGCCTGCGAGGGCTATGAAAAATGCATTGTTATTGCTATTAGGTCATGTATCCCAAGAGCATGAGGCATTGATGGTGCAGCAGTTCAATAATGCGACTAATATGACAGATTCACTTGGTGCTCTTTGTGCGGCTGTGGCAACCCAGGCCGATTGCATGCAATCTTTACTCGAACAATTTGAACAACAATGGCGCGATGTACCATTGGTTATGGATAAATGGTTTACCATGCAAGCAATCAATCGTGCTGAGAATGTGATTGAACGTATTGAATCGTTAACCACTCACTCAAGTTTCAGTTTTAATAACCCTAATAGAGTCCGTTCATTAATAGGTAGCTTTGCTGCCGGTAATGCGAGTCAATTCCACCGTATAGATGGAAAAGGGTATCAATATTTAACCAAAGTTTTGATTAAAATGAATAAACTGAATCCGCAAGTGGCAGCCAGAATGATTACACCTCTGATTCAATTTTCAAAATTTGATACTCAGCGTCAGTCACTTATGATTGAGCAATTAAAAGTATTGCAAGCATTACCTGATTTATCTAAAGATTTGTTTGAAAAAGTAAACAAGGCACTAGAGCAGGTGTCATAAACAAATTTTATATGTTGCAATAGGGCAGTAATCAGCGTTGCTGCCTTTTTTCAACGCGTTAGCAGAGCACAATATGCAGTATTATTTTCGATGTAACATAAGCTATGACGACTTTTTACTTTATTATCAAGGTCATGTGAATAAAGTAGAAGTAATAGAGCAGTTTGGAAGAGTGTTACATGTTAATGCCAAATATTTTCTACCCTTTTTACAGCCTGAAGGTATTAAAGGCCAGTTTTGTTTAGATGTTGATGAGAAAGGTGGCTTTCAATCACTAAAAAAAATATAGAGTATTTACTTCAAACGTTTGATTGATAGCTGTTTATCACATTTCCCTTATATTTCATCTTTAAATAAATGAATTTGTTACTTTTTTTACGAGTGTTAACAGATTGATTTATTCACTTCTTTTTATATTCAAATAAACGACTGTTTATTTAGCTTGTTTTCTCCTAATCCTACTAATTTTATTAAACATTTTCTTTGTTATTGAACTTGCTCAATGATGTTAAATGCTGTAACAATGGTGTTGCCTGTGAGCTAACAAGATGTTGGTCAAATTCCTATAACAACGAATACAGCAGGTTACGGAGAATAAATAAATGAATATCGTTAAGAAGAAGTTTAACAAGTCGGCGCTTGCTTTGGGGGTAGTGTCGGCATTGTATCTTGGAATGAGCGCAAACGTTTCTGCTGTATCATTCAATTGGGGAGAAGTTGAAGGTACCTTTGACTCTACTTGGACACTTGGTGCTAGTTGGCGTGTGAGTGAGCGTGACTGGGCTGGCCAAATTGGTAAAGTAAACCAACCACAGTTTGATTGGTCTGGCTATTCTGGCTTTGACATGCCGCCATTTGGTGATATACGCTATACCTCTGCAGAAATTTGGGAGCAACCAGGCTCTTATTCCAGTAATAACGACTTAAGTAACCTACTGTACTCACAAGGTGACCGTACATCTGAAATTTTCAAAGGGTTGCATGAATTGTCTTTGCAATATGAAAACTACGGTTTATTCGTGCGCGGTATGTACTTCTATGATCGTAAACTTAATGATGGCCATTATGACTTCAATGACCCATTAACAGGCAATACATACGACCCTTGTGCAGATGATCAAGCATCAGAAGTACAATGTAAAGATGTCCGCTTGTTAGATGCATTTGTTTATGCCAACTGGGATTTAAATGATGGTCAAAACCCACTGACTGTTCGAGTTGGTAATCAGGTTGTATCTTGGGGGGAAAGTACCCTTATTCCACATGGTATCGGTGTGATTAACGCAGTTGACCTGAACATTCTCAATGCGCCGGGTGCAGAACTTAAAGAAGCATTTAGACCACAAGGTATGGTATGGGCTTCATTAGGTTTGACTGAAAACTTAAACGTAGAAGCTTTCTATCAATATGAGTGGCAGCAAGTTTGGGTGCCTGCTCCTGGTTCTATTTTTGCAACAAATGATTTCGCGGGTTTTGGTGGTTATAACCAAAACGCACAATTAGGGTTTAATGCGAATCCTGATATCAACCTAGATTTCTTAATGTCAGAGTATTCTGATCTTTATCAATTTGCAGGGGCTACCGGTTTTGACCCGTCACTTGCAGGTCTCATGGTACCTTATGCAACAAAGGTTGCGTTAATTCAAGATGCTCAAGATGCGCCTGATGATGGCCAATTCGGTGTTAAATTGGGTTATTACTCACCAGAGCTCGGCGAAACAGAATTCGGTTTGTACTACATGAATTACCACAGTCGACGTCCGCTTATTAGTGGTACCGCGTCTGATTTCACACAAGCTGCAATCGCTCATGATTATGGGCTACTGGCACAAAGTGGTGGCCAAATCGATCGCGACTTGATGCTACAAATGAAGACCTTCACCAAAGCACAAATTGTGTACCCTGAAGATATTCAGCTATTCGGTGCAAGTTTCAATACCTTGGTTGGTGATACTTCCGTTGCGGGCGAAATCGCTCACCGTAAGGATGAGCCATTACAAATTGATGACGTAGAGTTACTTTTTGCTGCAATGCCACAACAATTGGCTAATGCAGAATTGCGCCCAGACCTCGATGGTATTTCTCAAATGGAAGTGTTTGAGCCAGGTGCAACGGTTGACGGGTTTATTCAACTTGACACCACTCAGGCACAGGCAACTGTCACTCATTTATTTGGTCCAACATTAGGTATGGACAACCTCGTCATGTTGGCTGAAGTTGGTGGTGTCTGGATCCACGATATGCCAGGTTTTGATGAGCTTCGTCTAAATGGTCCAGGAACTGCACGTTCTGGTGGTAATCCTGATATGCCAGGTATTATTGAAGCGTTGCACAACGGTCCTGAAACCAACCCATTCCCAACTGACTTTGCTTGGGGTTACCGTTTAGTTGCAAAGGCTGATTTCAATAACTTAATGGCTGGCATGAATATGTCTCCACGGGTTATTTTCTCCCACGATGTAAGTGGTATTACGCCTGACCCTATGTTTTTGTTTACTGAAGGCCGAAAGTCAGTTGCGCTGGGTGTGAATTTTGACTATCAAAGTCGCTGGGGATTCGATTTCTCATATAACAGTTTCTTTGGTGGTGTTGGTACGACAAACGCGATGTCTGATAGAGACTATGTCTCGTTCAACGTTAAGTTTTCGATATAAAAAGGATAATTATAATGAAGAAACTGACGATATTATCGGCAGCCATGTTACTTGCAATGAGCTCTGGCACTGTGATTGCAAAAGTATCAGAAGCTGAAGCGGCAAAACTAGGCACTAGCTTAACGCCATTAGGGGCTGAAGTCGCTGCTAATGCTGATGGGTCTATTCCTGAATGGAATGGTGGTATTACACAAGCACCAGCTGGATATGAGAAGGGCATGCATCACCCTGATCCTTTTACGGCTGATAAAGTGTTATTTACTATTACTAATGCCAATAAGGCTCAATACTCAGAACATTTAACACCTGGTCAAATCAAGTTATTTGAATTGTATCCAGACACTTATAAAATGAATGTGTACCAAACACGTCGTACAGCATCTGTACCTCAGTATGTATATGATGCAACTAAAGTGAATGCGACCAGTGCTGAACTTGTATCAGAGGGGAACGGCATTTCTGGTGCCACCATTGGTGTTCCATTTCCTATTCCACAAAATGGTTTAGAAGCGATTTGGAATCATATTCTGCGTTTCCGCGGTGTCGATGTTGAAACTAGTCGAAGTCAAGCCGCGCCGACGGCATCTGGCTCATATACACTAGTTGAGAATAAAGAGCAGATCCGCTTTGAGTATTCTCGCCCAGAAGTGACATTAGAGAAACTAAAAGAAACCAACACGTTATTCTTTTTCAAACAAGTTGTCACCCAACCAGCTCGTTTAGCGGGTACAGCCCTACTCGTAAAAGAGACCATGGACCAAGAGGCTTTACCACGTCAGGCATGGACTTATAACACAGGACAACGTCGCGTACGTAAAGCGCCAAATGTTGCATTTGATACACCAGGTACAGTGTCAGATGGCTTACGTACTACGGATGACTTTGATATGTTCAATGGTTCTCCAGTTCGTTATAACTGGGAATTGGTGGGCAAGAAAGAGATCTATATTCCTTACAACGACTATAAGCTTCATTCAGATGCACTTAAATATAAAGATATTCTCACACCGGGCCATATAAACCCTGAATATGCACGTTGGGAAAAACACCGTGTTTGGGAAGTGAAAGCAACACTAAAAGACGGTATGCGTCATATTTATAAAACGCGTGTGTTCTATATTGATGAGGATTCATGGCAAGTATCGCTAGCCGATATGTACGATAACCGTGATGAACTATACCGTGTCGCAACAGCACACAGTATCAATTATTACGAAGTGCCAACTCACTGGAGTACGTTAGAAGTATTCCATGACTTGCAGTCACGTCGTTATCTAGCAATGGGCTTAGATAATGAAGGTCGTATGTATAACTTCGATGCCAAACTATCAAGCCGTAATTTCACACCTGATGCGCTTCGTCGCTCTGGTATTCGTTAATTAGTTCTCATGAGGGGCGCTTGCGCCCCTATCTACTGTAAAGGAAGTCTGTATGTCGTTTAGCATACTTCGCAGCGCAGTGTTAGTTGGCTTGGGCTTAATTGCCCATATGCCAGCTCATGCTGAACTTGATCCGCTCGCTGCTCAAATTCAACCTCTCGCTAAATCTTCATTAGTGCTTGATATCGCCACGACAGGCAAACAATTAGTGGCTGTTGGGCAACGAGGTCATGTGCTTATTAAACAACAAGATTGGCAGCAAGTCGCCACGCCAGTCATTGCGCAATTGACCAAAACTTTTTTTATTAATGATACCCATGGCTGGGCTGTTGGCCATGACGCAACCATTATCCATACTCAAGACGGTGGCATGACTTGGCAATTGCAAATGCAGTCGCCAGACATTGAAAAACCGTTTTTAGATGTCATGTTTTTTGATCCGCAGCATGGTATTGCTGTTGGTGCTTATGGTCTGTTTTATCGTACATCGGATGGAGGCCAGAACTGGCAAGAAGAATTCCATGAAGAATTGTTGTTTGAAGAAGATGTCGCCTATTTAGCTGAATTGAAACTCGAGGATGAGGCATTATACCTTTCTGAAAAATCTGCATTATTACCCCATTTCAATCGTGTAGTTAAGCTATCTGACGGCCGCATTTTGATGGTTGGTGAATTAGGCACTGTTACTATCTCTGATAACCAAGGTAAACATTTTGATAAAGTTGAGTTTGATTACGATGGCTCTATGTTTACTGCCATCGAATATCAAAACAATATTTACGTAATGGGACTGCGTGGTCACGTATTTAAAACTGATCATACATTTAGTCAATGGCAAGAAATCGAACTCCCAGTTGAGTCTTCAATCAATGGTGCATTCGAAACCACTGATGGCCGTTTATTGCTAGTTGGCAATGCAGGCAGCATCATTGAAATTAAAGATAATACAGCAGCGCTACTGGCGCGCCGTCAGGGTGAAAATATTGTCGCTGTCGCTGCAGATGTGCAAGGGCAACTGTGGTTTGCAGGTAGCAAAGGGTTATTCCAGCTACAAGATTAATAGTTGGCTAATCAATAATTAAAATAATAGGGCCTTAAGATGTTAGATAAACTGGTCAATGGATTTGAGTCACACCTATTTCGTAACCGAATGTGGGTGATTTTGTCATTTATATTAATGACAGGCTTTTTAGGCTTTCAAGCTAGCCAATTAAAAATGGATGCAGCCTTTAGCAAAAATATTCCACTAAATCATGCTTATATGCAAACATATACTAAGCATCAAAAGGATTTTGGTGGCGCTAACAGTATTATGGTTGCAGTTGAGGATACCAGTGGTGATATTTTTAACCCTGTATTCTTTGAAGCATTAAAAAATGTACATGATCAGCTATTTTTTATTCCGGGTGTAGAGCGCTCACAAGTAAAATCTTTATATTCTCCTTCGACTCGTTTCACTGAAGTCGTAGAGGATGGCTTTGCTGGCGGTCCTGTTATTCCGGCTGATTTCACCAATGATGATTACAGCCTAGGTGTGGTTAGGGAGAATGTGGAAAAGGCGGGTATTGTTGGCCGATTAATTGCCATCGATTATTCTGCGGCGATGGTTTCAGCGCAGCTAATGGAGTTTGACCCACAAACCGGTGAACCACTAGATACGATTGCATTTGCCAATCAATTAGAACAAGAGTTACGTGGCCAATTTCAAAATGAAAATATAAAAATTCACATCATTGGCTTTGCCAAAATGGCAGGTGATGTAGCTGAAGGTGCCAAAGGCGTACTGTTATTTTTCCTTATTGCCATCGCGATAACAGCAGTGATGGTTTATCTATTCTCTAAATCGATTGTGCTAACGGTTCTACCGCTTATTTGTAGCTTGATGGCTGTTGTATGGCAATTAGGCCTGCTGACCGTCGTTGGATTTGGCCTAGATCCCATGTCGATTCTTGTACCGTTTTTAGTGTTTGCAATTGGTGTGAGCCATGGCGTGCAAATGATTAATGGTGTGCGTAGTCGTGTTGTACAAGGTCAAGCTACGAAAGCCGCTTCTGCATCAGCGTTTCGTACTTTATTAATTCCAGGCGGGGTTGCGTTATTATCAGATACTGTCGGCTTCTTAACATTACTTGCTATTGATATTGGTATTATTCGTGAACTAGCGATATCTGCTTCATTAGGTGTGGCTGTCATTATTCTAACTAATCTAATTTTGCTACCTTTAGTGATTTCATACACTGATTTATCAAAACTGACTGTTGATAAGGCCAAAAAGGAAAAGGTAGAACGTTTCTGGTTATCCATGTCTAAGTTCGCGACCCCTAAATATGCCGTTGTAGTTTTAGTGTGTACCGCTGTGCTTTATGCCTTCGGTTTTCAGCAATCAGCTAATATGAAGATTGGTGATTTACAAGGTGGTGCACCTGCTTTGCATTTAGACTCACGTTATAACCAAGACACTTTCTTTATTACAGAGAAGTTTTCAATTACTACTGATGTTATGTCTGTGATAGTCGAGGCAACACCTGAGGCTTGTACATACCATTCTGTATTGACTCAAATTGAGCAATTTGAATGGATGGTGGCGAATACACCAGGAGTTGAATCTACGGTGAGTTTGTCATCGATAGCCAAGAAAGTGAACGCTGGCTTTAACGAAGGTAATCCTAAGTGGGAAGTGTTACCACGTACAACCGCTAGCTTAGTTCAAGCAGTAGGGCGAGTACCAACCACTTCTGGATTACTCAACAGTAACTGTTCAGTTATGCCTGTTTATTTATTCTTAAAAGATCATAAAGCAGAAACCATTGAAGTAGTCATCGCTAAGGTGAAACACGTTGCAGCGCAATTAAATACACCAGAGCTGCAATTTAAACTCGCTTCAGGTCCAGTTGGTGTAATGGCTGCAACGAATGAAGCTGTGAGTGAAGCGCAATTACCTATGATGTTGTATGTATATGGCGCGGTGTTCGTGTTGTGTTTGATTAGTTTTAAATCTATTAAGGCAACAATTGCTGTCATCATACCTTTATATGTTGTTTCAACTTTAGCGCAGGCACTAATGACGTGGTTGGATATTGGCCTTGCTGTGAGCACATTACCAGTGATTGCGTTAGGTGTCGGTATTGGTGTCGATTACGGTATTTATATTTTATCTACCATGTCACAAAAGCTAACAAAGGGGATGCAAGTTCAACAAGCTTATTACGAAGCATTAGTTGAACGTGGTAGTGCTGTCATCTTTACTGGCCTTACACTTGCTATTGGCGTTAGTACTTGGTTCTTTTCAGCGCTTAAATTCCAAATGGACATGGGGATTTTGTTAACCTTCATGTTTTTAGTGAATATGTTGGGAGCAATTATTATTCTGCCAGCACTTTCAGCACTGTTTTGGCCTAAACGTAAGTAAATAAACAAGTTATATTGAAAAAGAGAAGCTTTGCTTCTCTTTTTTTTTGCATAGAAAACCTGCAATTTCGATTCAAATGTCACTTTGTTTTTCACAAGCCAGTTAAAACTGGATTTATACAGGATCTACCACTAAAATTTTTCTCGATAAAGCAGCAATTTAGTAATAAACTTTGCGCCAGATCTCAGTATGTTTTGGTTTAGAGTTTAACTGAGTCACGAGCGAAGCATTCAAATAATGATAAAAGCGCTGCCATAGACGCTTAAGGAATCTGCAACATGGCCTTGAAAGATGCAATGCCTTCAGTACTACTAGAAAATGTAGTCACTTTAATTCATTCGAAAATCCCTAATTCACAAGCTAAACAGGTTGAGCAGTTTGCTAACTGTTTGTACACCCATATGTCGAAGGATGACTTACACGCCCGCAATGATAGCGATTTATACGGTGCTGTAGTTAGCCTTTGGAATGCCCTTAATAAAACCCCAGTAGGTGATACTCACATTCGCGTGTTTAACCCGAGCCAGTCAAAGCATGGCTGGCAATCGACACACAGTATTATCGAAGTTATTTTACCTGATATGCCATTCTTGGTTGACTCTTTGTCCATGGCATTGAATCGCATGGGGATTACAGCGCATGTGATGCTCCATACGCCGATGAATGTTCAACGTTCAGGTAAACAAGTTGATCAGGTTTCATTTATTCATCAATCAGAGTCAGATGGCGATCACGTCGCTGTATTCCTTGTCGAAATTGATAAACAAAATAGCGCAGAAGACATCAAGGCGATTGAAACAGAAATTCAATCCGTATTTAACGATGTCTCAGCCTCTGTTAATGACTGGAAAAACTTATCAGAACGCTTATCTGACACAATTAAGCAACTACCTAAACGTCCTTTTCCTGGTGATAAACAAGAACTTGAAGAAGCAGTTGAGTTTCTAAAATATTTGAATAATCATCATTTTACTTTGCTAGGTTACCGCTATTACGATTTAAACCGTGTTGAAGGTGATGTTGAATTAATTCCAGATATGTCCACCAGTCTTGGGTTGATGGGGCGTTCAAAATCTAATACAAGTGATCGCAGTTTATTATTATCGTCACTGTCTGAAACAGCTCGTAAAGAAGCCCTTGATGACAGTTTGCTGGTATTAACTAAAAGCTCAGCTAAGAGCCGTGTTCACCGCCCAGCATATGTTGATTACATTGGCGTCAAGCGTTTCGATAAGAAAGGCAACGTCATTGGTGAAGACAGGTTTATCGGTCTTTATGCATCAAACTTGTATAACCGAAGCCCTCGTGAAATCCCTTTATTGTCGCAAAAAGTGCAACGTGTATTAGATCATTCAGGCTTAATGCCACGTTCTCATGATTACAAAGCGCTGATGAATATTCTTGAGACCCTGCCACGTGATGAGTTAATTCAAGCAAAAGAAACTGAATTATCATCTATCGCTCATGGTGTGCTAGAAATGCAAGATCGTGACAAGTTGAAATTATTTGTCCGAAAAGATGGCTTTGGTCGTTTCTTATCTTGCTTAGTGTATGTGTCGAAAGATCGTTACAACACTAAATTGCGTCAAGATACACAGCGTATTTTGGCTCAGCACTTCAACAGTAATGAAGAAGTTGAATTTACGACTTATTTCTCTGAGTCAACCTTGGCTCGAACTCATTACATCATTAAAGTTGATAATAATAATATGGATGTGGATGTGGCTGCAATTGAACAAAACCTAACAGAAGCCGCGCGCTCATGGCAGGATAAACTGCACAGCTCTTTAAACAACACCGTGGGTGAGCAACTCGGTACTGGATTAACTAAGTCATATCTTAATGCGTTCCCACAAAGTTATAAGGATGATGTATTACCAAGCTCGGCAGTAGTTGATATCCAACAACTAGAAGCGCTGGATGACGAACATAAACTTGGAATGTTGTTCTATCAGCCGCAAGAGTCGGCATTGGATGATAATAAAGTTCGCTTAAAACTTTTCCATAAAGATGAACCAATTCATTTGTCAGATGTTTTACCAATGCTTGAAAACTTTGGTTTACGTGTGATTAATGAGCGTCCATACGAAATCAAAACAGCTGAAGGTAATACATACTGGATCCTAGACTTCTTAATGACAGTGCAAGGTGCTGCTACAGATAATCTAGCAGATAGCCAAGATCGCTTCCAAGATTCACTATCACAAGTGTGGCAGAAGAAACTTGAAGACGATGGTTTTAACCGTATGGTGTTATCGACTGGATTATCTGGCCGTGAAGTGTCAATCGTGCGTGCTTACGCTAAATACATGCGCCAAATTGACGCAACATTCAGTCAATCGTACATAGAAGAAACCTTTAGTCGTTATCCTAAGATTGCCGAACTATTGGTGAAAATGTTCATACGTAAGTTTAACCCTAAGCTTAAGACGAGAACATTAGGTAAGTTCGTTGAACAAATTAATCTACAGCTAGATGATGTATCTAGCTTGGATGATGATCGCATTATTCGCCGTTATTTGGATTTAATTAATGCGACGCTAAGAACTAACTTCTATCAGACACTCAGTGCGGGAGAAAACAAGCCTTATATCTCATTCAAATTCTCGCCAGAGATGATCCCTGAGATGCCAAAGCCGCTTCCTAAGTTTGAAATCTTCGTATACTCGCCAAGAGTAGAAGGTGTGCATTTACGTGGTGGTAAAGTTGCTCGCGGAGGTTTACGTTGGTCAGACAGACGAGAAGACTTCCGAACTGAAGTTTTAGGTCTGGTGAAAGCACAGCAAGTAAAAAACACTGTTATTGTGCCTGTGGGTGCGAAAGGTGGCTTTGTTTGTAAACAATTGCCAACTGACGGTGGCCGAGAGGCATTCTTTAATGAAGGCCAAGCGTGTTACCGTTTATTCATCCGTGGTTTGTTAGATTTAGCCGACAACATCGTCAATGGTGAAGTTGTTCCACCAGCAGATGTTGTACGTCATGATGAAGATGATGCTTATTTAGTAGTTGCAGCTGACAAAGGTACTGCAACTTTCTCAGACATTGCTAACTCAATTGCGATTGAATACGGCTTCTGGCTGGGTGATGCATTTGCATCAGGTGGCAGTAATGGCTACGACCATAAGAAAATGGGTATCACGGCTAAAGGTGCTTGGGAATCCGTTAAACGCCATTTCCGTGAGATTGGCATTGATTGCCAAACAACAGACTTTACCTGTTTAGCCGTTGGCGATATGGCGGGTGACGTTTTCGGTAACGGTATGTTGCTATCTAAGCACACCAAACTGGTTGCTGCATTTAACCATATGCACATCTTTATTGACCCAACACCTGATGTTGAAACAAGTTATGCAGAGCGTCAGCGTTTGTTTGATTTACCGCGCAGCAGCTGGGAAGACTATAACAGCAAACTTATTTCGAAAGGTGGTGGTGTATTCCTGCGTTCAGCTAAATCAATCAAGCTGACTAAAGAAATGCAGTCCATGCTTAGTACCGAATTAACATCTATGACGCCAAACCAGCTATTAACTGAGCTGCTGAAAATGCAGGTCGATTTAATTTGGAATGGTGGTATTGGTACTTACGTTAAAGCGACCTCTGAATCGCATGCTGAAGTAGGCGATCGTGCTAATGATGCACTTCGTGTCAACGGCAGTGAAGTGAAGGCACGTATTATCGGTGAAGGTGGTAATTTAGGTTGCACTCAATTGGGCCGGATTGAATACACTGCAGCAGGCGGTCGTATGAATACTGACTTCGTTGATAACGTCGGTGGCGTAGATTGTTCCGATAACGAAGTCAACATCAAGATCTTCTTAAACACATTGGTTGCAGATGGCGAATTGACCGTTAAGCAACGTAACAAGTTGTTGGAAGACATGACTGATGAAGTGTCTGAAATTGTTTTAAGAGATTGTAACGATCAAACTCGTACAATTTCAGTTACTCAGGTACGTGGTGAGTCACAGTTAAAAGAGCAGATCCGCTTTATTCATCATCTTGAAAAAGAAGGTAAGTTGGATAGAGCACTTGAGTTCTTGCCATCAGAAGATGATCTAGCTGAGCGCCTTGCTAATGGTAAGAGTCTAACGCGCCCTGAGTTATCAGTCTTAGTGGCTTATGCAAAAATGGTGCTTAAAGAGCAATTAGTGACGCCATTAATCACTGAAGATACTTTCTTGAGCAAGCTGCTTGTTGAGTATTTCCCTAAACAGCTACAACAAAAGTACGCTGACAAAATGCCAAGTCACCCACTTAGAGGGGAGATCATTGCCACTTCATTAGCTAATGAATTAGTGAATGATATGGGCTTTAATTTTGTCCAACGTATGCAAGATGAGACAGGTGCCTCAGTAGCTGAAGCAGCAATCAGTTACACTATGGCGCGAGAAGTGTTTGAGCTTGATAGCTTAACGCAGTCGATTACTGATTTGAACGGTATAGTACCCGCAATCGTTCAGGGTGAAATGTTGCATCAATTGCGTCGTAATATGCGCCGTGCTTGTCGCTGGTTTATTCGTCACCGTAATCGCTCTCATAACATTGAGCAAACCGTTGAGTTCTTTAAACCAGTGTTTGAACAGCTTAAAGCCAATGCTGATCAATACATGATTGAAGCTGAAGTGACGGCAATTTCGGCTGAAATTAAAGCACTAACTCGCGAGAATGTACCTGAACCAGTGGCACAGATTGTGGCTAAGATGAGCACATTGTTCTCGGCATTAGATATTGCTCAAATTGCTCAGATTGAGAATAAGTCTGTTGAGTTAGTGTCAGAAACTTACTTTAAGCTAGGTGCACAAGTTGAATTGCATTGGTTCTTAGAGCAAATTAGTGCGCAACCGGTATCAAATCACTGGCAAGCACTTGCCCGTGCGGCATTCAGAGAAGAACTTGATTGGCAACAGCGTGCGTTAAGCTCTGCCGTATTGAGAACCTGTACTGATAGCTGTAATGCTGACACTGTCATCAATGAATGGATCAGCAACAATGAAGTATTACTAGAACGCTGGTTCCATATGCTTGCAGATTTCAAAGTTTCTCAAACACATGAATTTGCTAAGTTCTCGGTCGCATTACGTGAATTAAACTTATTGATTTTACATTGTGAAGGTCAAAGTTAATTCGATATAATATTAATGAGCCCTAGCATTTAGCTGGGGCTTTTTTTAGGTCTAGGAGAAAACATGTTTTACAAACTCGCACAAAAAGTTATGTTCCAGATGGACCCTGAAGTAGCGCACAACATTGCTATTGGGAGTCTTAAAATGACTGGAAACAATCCATTGAATTGTTTCTATAGTCAGAACGTAAAATCAACTCCAGTAGAATGTATGGGGCTAACTTTTCCTAATCCAGTCGGATTAGCAGCGGGTTTAGATAAAGATGGTGAGTCAATTGATGCATTCTATGCAATGGGTTTTGGTCATATTGAAGTCGGTACAGTAACACCACGTCCACAACCGGGTAATGACCAACCACGTTTGTTCCGCTTAAAGCCAGCTAAAGGCATTATCAACCGTATGGGATTCAACAATAAAGGCGTTGATAACCTAGTGCGTAATTTGATGGCTAAAAAGTCTGACATCATGGTGGGTGTTAATATTGGTAAAAATAAAGATACTCCAGTAGAGCAGGGCAAAGATGATTACCTCATCTGTATGGATAAGGTTTACCAGCATTCTGCGTATATTGCAGTGAATATTTCATCTCCAAATACGCCTGGTTTACGCACCATGCAGTACGGTGAGTTGCTTGATGATCTGTTAAATTCGATCAAAGTAAAACAATCTGAGCTTGCACAAAAGCATGGCAAGTATGTGCCTGTTGCCTTAAAGATTGCTCCAGATTTAACACTTGAAGAAATTCAAAGCATTGCGGAGTCATTAAAGAAGAATAATTTTGACGCTGTCATCGCAACTAATACCACTTTGAGCAGGGATAATGTTCAAGGTCTTGATAATGCAGAAGAAACTGGTGGGTTAAGCGGTAAGCCGTTAACTGAATTATCTACTAAAGTAATTAAGCAATTAGCAGAGTGTATTGATGGTGCAATACCAATCATTGGCGTTGGTGGCATTAACAGTGCAAAAGATGCTCAAGATAAACTTGATGCGGGTGCGACAATGTTACAAATTTACTCAGGATTTATTTATCAAGGTCCACAACTTGTAAAAGAAATTGTCGATCAATGCGACTTTAAATAATCAGCGATCACGTTTAGATCAAATTTAGCTGATCAAAAAGCATGCCGCGATCAAAAAAAGGATCTTTAGATCGCGGTAACATTATGATTCATATCAAAATTTTTTTAAAATATTTTTGATATTGCTTGAAATATACACTAGTATATGAATCACAGAAATATTTTAGGTGTGTAGAGCAATGTTATTAATGCCGAATAAGGACTGGCATTGGGAATTTAATGCGGAGCATAAAACGCTCAGTATTGCATTAGGTTCTGAAATGGAGTTCCTGACCCCATACAACGCAAAGCTACTTATTCCAGATGCATTACAGGCATCTGAATTTAGTGTCGAGCACGCTAAATTTTATATGAATATGCTTGAGCAATTACCTAAAATATTAACCATGTCTGATGCTGCTATCGTGCAAACCGCACTTAATGCAACTGCTGCACATTTCCTATTAAAACCGCAAATGCCAAAATCGTGGTTCTTTGAAACTTCAGAGGAATGCGTTTATAGCGAAGTGGGTAAATTATTCCAACTGACATGCAACAATCAACGTGTATTAGCCTTAGTTGTTGAGAACAGCCTACAGGCTGCGACAGTGTTATTACTGTCTCCTTCGTGCCAATTGAGTGGTTCCAAATCACTAAATCAATTTGATACGATTAAGGTTATGCACGATAGACTGCAACCAGCAAGAAGAGTCACTCGCAGACACACTGCTGCAGCATAATTTAAACATTTATTGAAAAAGAGAAATGCCAATGCATTTCTCTTTTTTGTTTTCAGCCCTAAACCACCTACTTCAGTAGGTGGTTATCATCAATTAGGGTTTGCCTGTATCTTTGTTT
>NZ_JBHZSM010000012.1:0-141630 GCF_043643735.1 Shewanella maritima | reverse complement strand
TGCAGCTAAAGCCTGGGTCTCACATTACCCGAAATAGGGAATTAATTGTTAATTAGGTGGGTTTATTATCCATACAAGCGCATCAAGTGATGGGACTGCTAACAGTTTGCTCGATTCCGCTTCGCTACACATTTTAGCAAACTATTATCAGCCCCTTATGCGGGCGTTACCAATCCAACTCATCACCCTAGTGCTAATTTCAGTGTGATGTTTAAGTTATATATGGTTTTGTGGGAGTTGCGATTGTCCAAGTACAGCGACAACTAAAATGAAGCCATCTTCTTTTGTGAAATACGCCGTGTGTTGCCCACAGGAAAATAAAAACCACTTGGATAGATTTCATTGCAACTAAGGCCTACGGCTGGATTATCGGCAAGCATTTGAAATCCGATTAGTAATGTATCTTTGTAGTTGCGCCACTGAGCTTCAGAGAAATTACTGACGGTATATTTTTTGATTTTTCTTAAATGAGCCTGAGCTAATTTACCAAGTTTGTAGCTATTCTTTTGCATAACAAATTATAAGTTGCTCAAGAAATCTTCACCATCAACTGCATTGCCTTGTGCTAAGTCTTGTTTGGCAGTCTCGAAACAATGTTTAAGGTGTTCAGCTTTCAATGCCTCTAGCTCCTCGTAATCCTTGATAGACATTACGACCAAGGCATCTTTACCGTTTTTGCTAATCTTCACTGGCTCACGTTGGGCGCTAAGAAGCAGCTCACCAAAATTACGTTTGGCGTCATTTGCTGTTAGTGTATGCATAATCAATCTCCAAACTTGGAATCACGTATGATTATAACTTGCCGTGCTAAATGGTCAATATGATTAAATCGTGCGATTTAACTAAAAGATAAGCTAACAATTGGTTTGTCTGCATTCTTAGGTCGTTTAATTGGTCATCGAGATGTCGATGGAGCCCATAGATAGCACTTAAAAGGAAATGAGATGTCTTCAGTACCAGAAAGTGATTGGAAACTATTTAGAAAGATACAACCGGCTTTATTATCAAAAGCTTGTAATGACATATTTGAGAAAGTTGATGTGTTATCAAAGTCTCGAGCAAGCTCAGAGCATGAGGCATATTTAAAGCTTTATGATTTGGTACAAAGTGGTAATGATTCAATCGCAGAAATGTTCGATAACCCAACAAGAAATAATCTATTTTTCAAAATTGTCGCGCTTCGGAAAAATCAGGTTTTTACTGATGAGCAGTTTGCACAATTTACAGAAGAAACGACAAGCAGGGTCACCGAACTCGTCAACTTACCGAGCTAACAAGTCAATAATAAAGTGAATGCAAAACGTTAGGCTTACATGACTTAGTCACAAATTATAGCTCAGCCTTTATGCTCATATTGGCTATTAGTCCATTTGCCCTTAATCCATTGGCGCTATCGTTAACCTTTCTTGATTCGACAATCGAATTTGCAGCCCATCTACTGTGGTGATTTGATTCACGTCGATGTCTTTTTTACGCACTAAATACGTATCAGACTGTCCTTCTAACGGCGATGCTATCGTGACTCTGACGATGGTATTACTGTCGTACCAATTCCAGCCCCAGTAGCTAATAGTGCCGACTAAACAGATGGCAATCAGGCCAAATACACTTAACTTGGCGGCAAAGGGCTTTTGCTGATATTGCTCGGTAACTACTTTAGCGGTATGACTTTGCTTTGACCGACGTTGATGACGTAGATAAGTCATAGCGACCACTATTACCAAAATCGTAATCAATATTTGTGTTAACACGCATCGCCCCATTGACCTGTAAAGAGGCTTATCTTACCTGTTATTAACCTAAAAAACTGTTACGTATCACAAGTATCCGCTACCCATTGCTAATTAAGTAAACGTTGTGCCACTTCATTTGGGTAATCCAGGCTCGCATCATGGCCACAATCTGAAATTTCTTCTAGAGGTGCTTGATAAAATTGCGCTAACGCGTAACTGCAATTTGCCGAGACTAATTTGTCGTTATTAGCCACAATGACCTGTACAGGGCATTCAATCGCTGGCGCGACAAACTTAGCGGAGGCATATAATTGTCTAGCACCATTGCCCATAGACGTGGTGTTTCGACGACGGTAGCGACTCCACTGCTCAACTAATTTCACATCATGTTGATGCTGATGCGACACTAATGCCAATGTATACGCTTCAAGGCGGCTAAAATGTGCAATATGAGATGGCACTTTAATACTGCTTACCCAGTTATGGGTGAGTGCAGATAACAAACCTGAAAATTTAAACCTTTGATACCAAGGCGATAAGTTTGCAGCGCTGCTATTGATCACACTAACCTTACTTACGCGTGCTGGGCGGTATTGCGCCAGTAGCAAAGCCAACATGCCGCCCATAGATAAACCAACCAGATGGACACTGATATGTTGAGCGCGATCCATACCAAAGTCGGCTTCAAGTTGAGCTTCAACTTGTTGCCATAAATGCGGACAGTAACTCTGTAAGCTTGTTGGGCTTGGTAAGTGATGCAAGCGTCCACTACCGGGCACATCCACCGTAATCACTCTGACGTCTTTAGAACGCAGCATATTGTCAAAACCTGCCCAGTGGCGGCTATCTCGCATCAAGCCTCGGATCAGTACAATTACTTTAGAATGCTCCATGACATTACCCTTTGTGTTCATCTTTACCAGTGTAGCAGCCGCAAAAATAACCGAGTCAAGGTGCTGAATAGGCTTATTACAACGCATTATTGAACAGATTAGAAAGCTGACATTGCAAAGCTGTGACTTGAATAAGACAAGTTGATGACACACAAACAAAAAAGGCTAGCATTGCTGAAAGGGCGTGTTTATCTTTGTTGATAAATTATGCAGTTGGCTATTTTTCTGACAGGCAATCACAAATGAGCGCTATTTAGCCCGCTAAATAAGTGAATTTGTGGGCAGTATGGCTGGAAAATAGCTACTGCCCGCAGGGTTGAGGCTAAAATGGCTTTATGCGGTGTTGGATAATCTCGACGTAGGAAAACTATGCCTGCAATTATCCGCCTTGCCTAAAGCCATTTTATCTCTCAACATAAAAAATAAACAAAGATAAACACGCCCTAACCAAAAGTGGTTTTACTTCCCCCTTATTTACAACTCACAATAAACAAAGGGGCGGGATTAGTATTTACATTAAGCGCTGACGCCTCGCCAAACCTAAGCCCACAAGCATTAACCACAAGCCACCTAAGGCACCACCGCTGTCAGTATCAGCCGGTGGCTCAACAGGATCTGTTGGCGTAACAACGGGCGCGGCTTCTACAGTGATTGTCATTGAATCGCTCACACTCAGTTCACCATCGCTGGCTGTTACGACGAGTTCGATTACTTGCTCACTGGTGACTGTGCCAGATAGCACGCCATCGGTGATTGAGAATAACTCACTACCCGTGACACTTAAGGTCAATTCATCACCTTCAGCATCACTAAATACGCCTTCAAGATTGACACTAAAGCTAGCCGAACCTGAGTCTGATAATTGCTGTGACATATCAGTCAATGGACTGGCCACCACAGGCGCAGTATTTGGCGTTATCTCAACTGGCGCAAGCCCTGTTACGTTAATGAGTGTTGCCCCTACATTACGTTTAAGATTGCTCTTAGTTCCAAGCTCTAGCAGGCCATAATATTGCTGACCTTCAACGAGTGCTTCCACTTGCTCATTGTCAGTTAAGTAACCGTTGATAGTGAGTTCAACATCAAACGCTTCATCTTGAGCAACAGCTGTCGGTGCTTCAATATCAAAGCTCGCTTCGTTGGTATAAGTTATTTGCGTTAAACGAATGGTCACGTCATCCGCTTCACCATCAGTTGTACCTTGATAGTTATGTGCGTAAATCCAGTAATTACCCGTTGGCGGCGTTTCAACAACACAACGTTCATTGGAATCAATCGCACCACTAATACAAATCAATGAGTAGTAGTTCTCTGTTGCATCTGGTAAACCGTCACCATTTTCATCAATGCCCACATATAAATCCATGTCA
Source organism: Shewanella maritima (assembly GCF_043643735.1). Taxonomy (GTDB): domain Bacteria; phylum Pseudomonadota; class Gammaproteobacteria; order Enterobacterales; family Shewanellaceae; genus Shewanella; species Shewanella maritima_A. The sequence continues at coordinate 137,634 of NZ_JBHZSM010000012.1, read as the reverse complement.
GGAGCGGTGGTGCCGACAATTTCTGCAATTAAGCGCTTGGTGTAAGGTTTTACCACTGTTGAGATACTGAAAATTGTATCTTGGTATAACCAGCTACTGGCACGTTCTGAATCGTTAGCTGCACCAACTGCACTGCCTTCATGCAAGGTTGACGGGTATAACCCAAAGCCTTTCACTTGTAGCTCATTGGTACCCGATGTGGTGATATCTTTAATGGTGATAGTGTTATCTAGGTTGTTCAAACTGGCTGAAGTCTCTTCGATAATTTGACCGGCTTTGAAGCCGACAGTAGCCTGCAAGTGGGTATCACTCATTGACTGATCACTGTTAACCAAATTGATATAACCATGCACCCACTCTTGCTCAAGGTCGATATTAGCTGTAGCCGTAATCGTTAACACTTGAGTTTCGCCTGCCGCTAAACTGAAGCTTGCAGGTGATACCTCAAGGGTGAAACCCGTATTAAGGTACTCATAGTTCGCCGCCCAGCTACTGGCTTGAGTCGCTGTTACTGTACGCTGCCAGCTACAGCTTGAAATACACTCAGTTTGCACCATTGAGGTTGAGTTCAATGTGCTTGGGTCACCACCTTCATCTGGTGATGCCGCCACATAATCAGCTTTGCTGATATCTAGAACCAAACCTGCGTTCACCGCTCTTGATACGCGTATACTACCAGCGCCTTGATCAAAGAAGTCTGAACGCAACTTATTACCTGAGTAATCGTCATCTTTGTAAGTGGTTTGATGTGCCGTACTCATGACTGCAGATTGCACCTCGGCTGGTGTCCAATCAGGACGTACCGCATGAATTAATGCTAATGCTCCCGCCACATGTGGACTTGCCATAGAAGTACCAGACATTGTCACATAAGGAATATGCCCTGCGCCTGCAACAAATGGACGGTCCTGCGCATTGGCTGCATAAATATCAACACCTGGTGCGGCAATATCTGGCGCAAAGATATTCGGAAACGGTAAGTTAGGCCCACGCGAGGTAAATACCCCAGCAATGTCACCCACGTCAGCATCAGTAGTTAACTCTGAACCACCTATCGTGGCTTGATGCCCTGTGCCTGACAATAACCAATCAACAACCAACTGACCGTCAGCTGCAGACAGGTGAATAGCAGGTAATAAATGGCTGTCAGCATCAACGGTTTCAGCGCCGCCTTCAACATTAATGAGTATCAGGCCACCAGCGCCACCTTCCAGCACGTTTAAGCCTTTACGCACACGGGCGATTTCGCCGCGCTCACACACCACAATTTCACCATTGAATGTGCCAGCTTCAAACGGAGTTAAACATTGGCCATCGCCATAGCTGTCGGCTAATACCACACTGGCTTGAATACCATCTGTAGCGCCTTTACCGGTTAAAGTAGCAGGCGCATTATCACCGCCAATAAAGTCACTGATTTGCTTGTCGGTAAATGCACGGTCATGGGTATAAGCGGCAACGGTGGTGATCCAAGGCGAGTTACCTGGAGAGCCAATTGTTTCAGCTTCTGGGCCACTATTACCAGCAGATGTTGCGACATGAATACCCGCTTCACGTGCATTCAAAAACGCTAATGAATCAGCACTGGTCCAAGGGTCACGAGCCGCGCCACCTACCGAGTAGTTCAACACATCAACACCATTGGCAATAGCGTGCTCAATGGCCAAAATAGTCAGCTCTGGGTAGCAACTACCATTGTAGTTACACACTTGGTACGACACGATATTGGCATGTGGCGCTACACCACTGATGTCGTCAAATACGAAATCGCTTTCGCCCGCAATCACGCCTTCTTCATCTTGAACCGCAAGGTAGTAATTCACATTGTGAACGATATTACCCGCTGCGGTTGATGCAACGTGTGAACCGTGGCCGTTAAAGTCATAACCGACTTTGAGTTTGTCATCGATATCATCATAAATATCTTCAACAATACTTGGGCGATAATCGACAATCTCAGGGTAACTCACTACGCCGATTAGCTTGTCATTACAGAATTTATTAAACGTTTGGCAGTCACCTAAATAATTGCCTTCGCCAAGCGGGTTGACATGCTCATAGCCATCATCACCTTTTGCGGCGAATGATGGATGTAATGCATTGATACCACTATCGATAATACCAACAATGACACCTTCACCTTTGGTGGCAACACCACCGCTAGTGCCATCCCATACTTGTTTTGAGCCGATAAACGCAGGGCCTGAAGAAGTGTGCAACTGATGCATGCCAACCGGTTCAACACCTGCGACTTCTGGATCTTGTGCAATCATCGCGGCTTCTGCTGCAGTAAGCTCTAAAGCAACCGCATTAAGCACAACTTTATATTGATGTGTAGGCTGTAGACTACGTTTAACTGTTTGCCCGAGCTTAGTTGTCATTCGTTGTTGTTGCTGCTCAAGGTATCGGCCGTAATTAATACTCACCGCTGACTTTAAATTAAGCTGGCCAGTACTGGTTTTATTATGCTTTGCGACTTGAATATTGGTTGCACTATAACCACTAACATCACCTTGGTAACTGGCGATGGGTGCTTGATTAAAGCGCACAAAGTACAAATTATCTTGACGTTGTTTTTGAGAATGGGCTTGTTTGATTTTTTCTTTGCCCGCAATGATGCTGTTCACAGGTGTGGCGTCATCAGCCATAACTGAACCGCTAAATGCAGCACTGACTGTCAAACCCACAAGTAAACTAATACGACTTAATTTCATTGGAATTCCTTATGAAATAAAAAGGGAAAGCCGCTAGCGACTTTCCCAACATCCATTAATGACGGCGACGAGCCGCAACAAAACCCGCTAACAATAGTGACAACCAGCCTAAGCTACCGCCATCATCATCTTCAGGTTCAAATTCAGCATTAACAGACACACTGTGGCTAGCTTCGAACTCGCCATCAGTGGCAGTGACTGTAAAGCTAAAGTTACCTTCTTCAGCCAATTCACCTACTACATTCATGCCATCCATTGCTAGCGAATTAAAACCTGTGCCAGTAACAGAGTAATCCAGAGCATCACCTTCTGTTTCGATGAATAATCCAGATACATCTACAGAGAACGAAGCTGTACTGCCTTTTTTGAAGGTCATTGCTGGTACCGAAATCGCGTCAGCAACAGCAGAGTTAACCATAGGCGCGATGTCATTGACATTATTCACCTTGATGGTAACCACTTCTGTTTCACCTACGCTGTTACCGGATTTAGCCACTATTTTCAGTTGGTATTCAGACATGCTCTCAAAATCAAGCGCATCAGGGTTAGTGACATAAATTGAGTTATCAGTGCTATCAATAGCAAAAGGGGTGCCCGGAAGCGTGTTGACAATGATCAACTCGAATTCTTCCCAATCCGACTCACCTAAACTAAAGAAGCCTTGAGTATCAAGTTCAAGCTGACCTAGATTAGTACCTGCTTCAGCATCTTCATCAACCATTAGCATTTGATCTACCGCCACTTTTGCTAAAATAGTGCCGTCATCATCGAGGTATGCGTTGTAACCGACTTCAAAGTAATCATCATTACTGCTCATCACCATGAATCCTTTTGGTGCTTGTGGTCCAGATAGACCAAACACCTCTGGTGCACTGACAGATGCAATGTAGATTTCTTCCCCAGGTTGAGCGGTGTAACTTTGAGAGAACATCATGGTGCTTAGATCATCATCTTCACCTTTTGCAGCAAAACCGGCATGAACTGAAAGATCGTTCACAATGGTTTCGCAGTACTGATTACCAAACCAATCCGTGCCACACACTTCTTCAGAGCTGTAATAACCATTTTTAACAGGGTTGAACTGTACGATAGGCTCGCCCTTTTCACGGCCAGAGTCTCTATCAGTTTCAATGTGGAAACCTAAGTTTTGGTCAAAGTCTTCAACTGAATCCAGTTCATGATGGTATAAATCTTCAACACATAACTGCGATACAATGTTACGACCATCATTGGCAAAGTAGGTCGGTAAGCTTGACTCGGTATAACGACCCGTAGGGTTATTCCAGTCATATTCTTTGTTGTAATCGATGTAATAGGTAGTTGGTTGGCCTTCATTGTTTAACGTCACAAAAGGCTGGTTAATCATTTCTGATTCAGCTACGCCGTAAGCGCCATAAAACCCTTCATCCCAACCTTCTGCCATCACGCGTTCTTCAGGGAATAAGTCATAGAAAAACAACAATGGACCAATTTTGTCACTGAAGTTTGCAATACTCATCTGTGCAGGTTGAAAGAAGTTCACCGCAACCGAGATTTTTTTGCCGGTTACCGTACACATGGCATCGTCAAACATACCACCGCCCACGGCGCGGATTTTATGACCCTTAACTTCCTCTTTGCCAACAGGCTCTGCACGGTTATGGATCAGTAATGGAAACGCTTGAAACTGAGTTTCTGTTTTTGATTCATTAACAAAACTAGCAACCAGACTGTAGTAACTCACATCTGACAGCTCTGTAGGTGGGTAAATGCTATGCCCCCAAGCTAAGTGGGTATACTCAGTTTGGAACGTTTCTGGGTTCCAACCTAAGTAAGTAGGAAACTCTGTGGCACGAGGCTTTTTAGTCACGCGAGTATTATTTCGCGCTTTGACCATCCAACCTAAATTAAGCTCAGGCTTACCTTCAGCCGTCAGCGTAATGTAACCATTTAATTCAGTTAGTTTCAGGTTTGCATCAGTATGCTGCGCACTCATCACAAGTGGCCAATCAGGCAAAGCATTACCATCAATCGTAACCGTCACAGGTACAACAACGCTTGAATTAGCCGGTACGCTTACCATTTGCGGTAAGTTGACAGATAATGCGGCATGGGCAGGCTTGTCACCGTTGAAATTAAACGCCACTTCATAGCTTTGGGCTGTATCTGACACGTTTTTTATCATCACTTGCTTGTGTAGCACTTTAACGTCGTTAACTTCGTGCATACCAAACTGTAAATAAGGCTGGTGATTTTCTGTGTCCCACATGACGACGGGTGATGCAATTGCCGCTTCTACATTTTCAACACCATGACCGCTGGCAATCAATTCTGCTAACGTTGCGCCATCGCTTTCTAATATGCCGTCATTGACAGCTGAGTTAGTCAGTAACGCCTTAATTTCTGTCGGGCCAAATGAAGGATGATGACTTTTAATCACTGCTGCAGCGGCTGCAATACGTGCGGCACCAGATATTGCATCTGAACGTGTTGCAGTTGTCGGTGCATCTGCATCGGCATTTGAAATAGTGATAACCGGTTGATTATCGGTATAAGTCAGTAGCTCTGGCTTAAGAGCTTTAGAACCACGAACAGGCCCCAATGGCGCCCAAGTTGGGATAACTAAACTCTCACCATCACGCTCAACTGCACCAACAGTAATCGCTGATGTTGGGCTACCTTCGTGAGAAATCCAACTACGGTGCTTCACATCTGTTTCATCATAAATACCGTATTCAGCTAGCTCACCGGCATGGGTCACAATCGTCATCCCTTGAGCAGAGGCTTTTTCAATCATTAACTGCATCAAGCTTGGGCTAGCAACACCATCTATATCAAAGAAAGCACCAGCTCCTGATGCTTCTAATAACGCAACGTCGATGCGGTCAGACATATCGCCATCTTGGTCAGGATCTAATGCGTGCTCCAATGCTTGTACGATTTTATCTAAAGTGGGTCCCTGAGCTGAAATATAAGTTGGATCCCAACTTGCGCCTGATACGTTGTAAACTTTATATGCATGCAGCTCTGCACCTGGTGCTAGTTGACGAACAATACTCGCAAGCTCTGTTCCCATGCCTGTTGGGTATTCCCAACCATTCCAGTGTACATATTCTAGGTTTTGATCAATTGGATTGGCATCGTTACCATAGTTTTCACTTGAAAAGTCCCAACCGCCCACAACGACATCATTTGGGAAACCACTATATTCAATTGCACCATTAGCTAAGGCATCAAGGTAACTACCTGCTGCAGGTGGTACTTCTGGATCGGAATTATCACCATAGACACCTGAGCCACCAAATTGCGTTAAGGTGTAATCAATACCTGTAGAGATAATGGCAACACTCACACCCGAGCCTGCCGTGGCTTCACCCGTGTATGGCGTCATTAGCTCAACAGCTTCAGCTTGAGAAACCGTAGTGGTATTTATGTCACTGTTTTTAAGCGCGAGATTATGCTCATTAGAAACCATGGAGCTCGCTGATGAATTAAACGTATGCTTAACCGACACCAAAGACTTAATCACATCGAGCTGCTGTTCAGAGATATCTAAAGTGACAATGTTTGCCAGTAAGTGAGAGCGAGAAATGACTTTCGCTTCAGGATCAATTTGTTTGATTTGGCTAATAAAGGCATCTTGCTCCGCTACAATCCGTTTCACTTTTTCTGCTTGTGAAGCCGAATTTGGCGTCAACGCGCTCGGTTGCTGCAAGTTGAATGTGTAGCTGCTTCTCTCGCTACTTTCTGCTTTAACAAGCTGATGTGCCGATTTTACTTCTGACTGAACACTGGCAAAGGCCGCGCCCGACAAAATTGCAGAAGTCACGCACATGGCGATGGTACATTTCCTGAATTTCATTTCTATTCCTTCTCATTATTGTTGTTAGCAAACCTCGTAACAAGGCTGTAACTAAGTAATAACGTTTGAAGAAACAGGTCACAATCAACTGAGTCTCAGTTAATCGTCAAATTTAAATCTAGGTATATCTAATTCACCTCTATTTTTTATCTAAAACAATTAATAACAATTACTTAGACTAATAAATCAAAATGTAAACTGATTAACGTCGGCCTCATTTGCTACCTTTAACGTGAGCAATAATGAATCATTTGTTGCTTGTGATAAGCCAAAGAATTTACGCACTGTGTTAGCAGGAAAACTCATTACAGTATCAAGTTCACCATTGATTGACTGTCGCTCAATTTTATCGAGATCATTTGTTCTGCTGATGAAATAAACATGATTATCTTGATAGTAAAAAGAACCAAAGTCGTATTTAGCCAATGCATTAGTAAACAAGCTGATTTGTTCCGTTTGCGTATCTAGCCGCCAAATGCCATTTTGATTAAAGCGAGACAAGTACAGAATATGCGGCGCTTCACCTTCTACTACATAGTTACCGTCACCCGCATAAACAAGCGTTTGCTGTTGAGTATCAAATTCATAGCGATAGATGGCGATGCTATCGCCTTTAGTGCCTTTAAAGTAGATAGCTTTTCCATCGCGACTCCATGACAAGTTTTCAGCTGAAATGCCACCAAGGTCGATTTCTTCAAATAATGAAGATTGTAAATCCCCCAAATATAAGGTGTGCTGATCATTGTTGTTTACCGATACAACAAACTCAGTGCTAACAGGTGAGACACTCGGAATACCTGCATTACCCATTTCTTTGGTGAGATTCTTACTACTCGCACCGTTATTTTTCCAAACTCCCCAGAGTTTTGCACGATTAGAAATAAATAAAATGTCATCAGTTTCTAGTGAGTAACGAGCATACATATCGCGCGAGGATGACGAGATAGCCCGCAGCTTTTGTCCGGTTTGAAGATCAAATTGTGCAATGTACTCTTTAGAAATGTGCATGCTGATATACAGTGCCTGATTAGTATCAGAGAAGCTTAAATTACTGGGCATGCCAGAATGAGGCACTTGATACAACACCTCACCCTGTGGGTTCATTTTGCTTACTAATAAATTTGAACCATCGAAATAATTAACATAAAAATGACCACCTTGGCGACTATAGTCAAAATCGACAATCGTGACGCGATTTTCCACCAAAGGGTGAGTAACTTGATTGACACCTTGCACCAACAAGCTCATTTGCATTGAGGCACTTTTCTCACGAATAAAGGCGATATCTTGTGCGCTTTGTAATTCGTGCGGGGCAAAATCCACTTCATTTTTACCGGGGAATGATATTTGCTGTGCTTCTCCACTTGCCAATGAATGGCTTACCAGTGCAACTCTATCGGGTAATTGTTTAGCGTAAATCAGTGTATCGACATCTTGATGTGACCAGCTAAGCACGCGTTTAAAGGGCAAGTAAAAACAATCAGATGCAATTAAATCATCAGTGTTATTGGTTAGATGACGCACCCTCACTTCACACACACCTGATGGCGCAACACGAACATACGCTAACTTGTCATCAGCAGCAGACCATGCTGGTGATGCTTCTTCATGGGCTTCCAGCGATATTTGATTTAGCGGCGCATTGGGGCGTGATAAATCTTTGATGTAAATTTTGCCGGGTAAATCCCCTGCTCGCCATTGCATGGCAAGCAACTGGCCATTATTAGACACGGCAGTATGTTCTTCAACACCTTCAAAGTTGGTCACTTTTTGTTTTAATAGCTGCTTAGCCGGTGTGGGGGTTGCAAGCGGTTGTGTTTGTTGTGAATAAAAAAACTGCCCTAAGATGATAGTGAATAATATTAATACCAGCGCCAAGGTTAACACTTGTGGGTTTGACATTGCAGGTACTGAGATATCTGTCGTTTCGGCGTGCTGTTGATTGGGTAAAATTAACTGATAGCCCACTTTTGGTAAGGTTAAAAAGATATCTTCTTCAATCCCCAACTCTTTAAAGTTTTTTCGGATCACCCATACTGCGTTAGTGAAGCCTTTTTCACCCACACCTTGGTTACCTTGCCAAACAGTTTCAATAGCATCTTGGCGAGAAACAATATTATCTGGGCTGTTGAGAAACAGAATTAGTAGTTCATAGACTTTAGCGGAGAGCTTGACGCTATTTTCACCACGACTAAGTGACATCAGTTTGGTGTCTAAAACACAGTTGCCAATCTGGTACTTTTCTCCCGCCATTAAGGTTCCTTGGTAAATATTAATGAATGGTAATAATAATAATGATTTTAATTTGAGCTCAACTAAACATGTTTCATCATGTTGCAATGTAAGCATAAAACACTGTTAAATAACACATTTGCAGAAGTTACAACTTGTATCATCGATTGTATATTCGATTTTTAAAAGAAAAACCAAGCTGCATTGTTAGCAATTTGTTAATGTCAGTTCAAGTACTGATGATGTAAAGCTGGGTAAAGAACCCAAACGGCTTGATGGTTTCTGTCGTCAATATCACTGTGTCCCCCCTATATTTGATTACTAATTCAACATGATTGACTCACTCTGACTTACTTCCCAAACTGATAAACCTGCCACTGACTGATTAGCCATGTCATTTGCGAAATAAATTAAATAGCCAGTAAAGCAAACTGCTCGCTTTCAAGTCATGACCGACAAGATTCATTTCACAGGGCGTATCACTGCAGCTAAGTGCATTCCTTTTTGCAGATCACAATCTATCGTTAGCAAGATTGCTATCTGTAGCAATAGGCACTATAAGCTACGGCAAAGTGCAACTTAGATGTAAAACAGCAAAATTAAGGTGGATAGGCAATGCAAGGTATTATTTCAATTCAATCTCATGTGGTTTATGGACACGCGGGCAATAGCTCAGCGGTATTTCCGCTACAACGTATGGGAATAGAAGTATGGCCAATCCACACTGTGCAGTTCTCTAACCACACTCAGTATCAAGCTGGCTGGAAAGGACGTGCTTTTGAAGCGGAAGACATCAATCAATTAATTGCTGGCCTAGAAAACATAGGTAAACTGAATGACTGCCAAGCAGTGTTGTCAGGTTATCAAGGCAGTGCAGCACAATGTCAGGCCATTATTGATACCGTTGCCAAGGTAAAAGCCAGCAACCCAAACGCAATTTATGTGTGCGACCCTGTGATGGGCGATCCTCAAAAAGGCTGTATTGTCGCCGAGGGGATCACTGAGCAGTTAACCGGATCAGTGATGCCAATTGCCGATGTAATTGTACCGAATCAGTTTGAACTAAGTCAGTTCACGGGAATGGCTATTACCGATCTTGAGCAGGCTAAAAAAGCCTGTGCTAAAGCATTATCACTTGGTCCTAAAATGGTACTGGTGAAGCATTTACATAGCCTGTCAGATGAACAGTTTTCTATGATGCTGGCCACTGAAGATGCATGTTACTTAATCCAACGCCCACACCTCGCATTTGATAAGCAGCCTGTCGGCGTCGGTGATTTGATTTCAGCTTTGTTCACAGGTGCGCTATTACAAGGTAATAGCCCTGTCGCGGCATTCGAACATGCTACTAATGCAAGCTTTGGGGTATTGACCTTAACTCAAAAGCTTCAGCAATGGGAACTGCAAACCATTGCAGCTCAACAAGAGCTGGTGACACCATCATCAAACTATCAAGCGCTAGAAGTGTAATGTTTAGTGTCTAGTATGTAGCGTGTATAGGAGGGGGTAACTGAAAAAGGATTAAATGCGGCCTAACTCTTTGCGCCAAAGCGCACGCTGCTGCGCTTCATTTAACTGCATCTGCCCTGAATAAAATCCAACAGCAAAAGTAATAGGTACTGTGAGCAGTGAAATGGCATCATCTTGTAATGCCATAACTAATAGGCAATGACTGACACTTGCGATTACTGCAGGGATCAACGCGTATTTTCGCTGATATAAACAACCCCATTGCCCGGCTAAGTGGCCAATAAACCACGCTGGAATAAAAAACATCCACACAAACATATAGCCATAAAACGCGATAAAAGACACTGACATCATTGCCAGCAGCGAACCAATCATCGAGCCAATAACGGCGCGCTTAGGCGATTGACGCTGCTGCATATCAGCAAACGCATTAATCGCTTGTCGAGTAAGGAAACGCTCATGCGCTTCACTATTGGCAGGTGCTGTTCTTGGCAAACCAAGTTCCTTGGTAACTTTTTAGGCTCTAAAAAGTTACCAAAAAAGCACGGAAAATACCACGTCAGCTAAGGGTATTGTGTTAACCCTTTGCCTGTTGAGATTTCTGCTCTTGCAACGCGATGGCATCTTGCAACTGCTGCTCAACGTACCCAGGAGAATGCGTCATACCAGAGATTAATCGGTACATAGCAGGGATGACTATCAAGGTCACCAAGGTGGCAAATGCCATACCGAAAAATACCACTGTACCCACTGCAATTCGGCTTTCAGAACCTGCACCTGTTGATAAAATCAACGGCAGCGCGCCAAATAATGTGGTAAATGCTGTCATCAAAATAGGACGTAACCTTCGGGCTGCGGCGTCTGTTACCGCTTGCTCCATCTCAAGGCCTTTATCGCGCAACTGGTTGGCAAACTCAACAATCAAAATACCGTTTTTGGTCACCATACCAATCAACATAATCATGCCAATTTGGCTGTAAATACTTAAGCCTTGCCCGGTTAAGTACAAACCTAAAAAGCCACCAAAAACGCCCATCGGGACAGTGAACATAACAACCAATGGATTGATGAAGCTTTCAAACTGCGCGGCCAAGACTAAGTAAGCCACTAATAATGCCAATCCAAATACAATAAACACACTGGATTGATTTTCTTTAAAGTCCTTTGATTCACCGGTATAGCCAATTGTGATATCACTCGGTAACAGTTCAATGGCTTGCTGGTCAAGAAAGTCTAACGCTTCACCAAGGGTATAACCTTCACCTAAGTTACCGCTGAGGGTAATCGCTTTTTGCTTGTTAACGTGACTGAGCTTTTGCGCCGATGCCACCTCTTCAATATGGGTGATTGCATCTAACGTAATCAGCTCACCTTTTGCTGTGCGCATGTATATCTGACTTAAATCAGAGACACTATTAAATTTATTCTCGTTACCACGCAGGTATACATCATACTCTTCACCACGCTCAATAAAGGTCGTTTCACTGCGGCCACCCAACATGATTTCAAGGGTATCTGATACTTCTGAGACACTGATCCCTAACTCGCCAGCTCGTTGTCTATCAACCGTCACGACTAGTTCTGGGGTGGTCTCAGCATAATCTAAATCCGCACCTTCAATGATTGGGCTTTCTATCGCTTTTTCTTTTAGAATCTGTGCCCATTTGAATAGCTCGTCATAGTTGCTGCCACCTAATACGAATTGAATAGCCTCACTTGAGCCACCTCTAAAACCTGGGAGCAAAGGACGCACCATGACATCAGGAATGCCAGCCAGTGCTTGCGAGACCATATTCAAAGCCTGTTGTGCATTGAGATCACGTTCCTTCCACGGTTCTAATTGAATAATCACAAAACCGGTTTGATCGCCTGCTCGCCCACCAAATGCTGGCGCTTGAGTGCTAAAGGCTTTAATCACACCATTACCTAATAGTGGCATGAGTCGCTGCTCAACAATGTCCATATTGGCTGTCATACGGTTATAGCTTGTCCCTTCAGCCCCTTTAACAAAGGCAAAAATGACGCCGCGATCTTCTTTAGGAGCAAGTTGCGCTGGTACTTGTTGTAATAACCAGCCCGATCCTAACACACAGGCAACAATGACTATCGGTGCAAGGTATCGCCACTTTAGAGCATGAGACAATACCACTCGGTATCGACGTTCCAAGCCATTAAAAATGCCATCGACAAATAGATTAAAACGATTCGGTTTAACATTGGCCTTCAATATTTTACTGCCAAGCACTGGCGTGAGTGTTAATGCAATCAGTGAAGAAAACATCACTGACACAGCCAGCATCACCGAAAACTCAGTAAATAGCAGGCCGACCATGCCTTCCATAAATGAAATGGGTAAGAACACCATTACCAGCACAGCTGTAGTCGCAACAACAGCGAAGCCCACTTCTTGTGCGCCTTTGTAGGCAGCGAGTAAAGGCGGTTCACCTCGCTCAATATGATGGAAAATGTTTTCAACCACCACAATCGCATCATCAACCACCAAGCCAATGGCTAAGATTAGCGCCATTAATGTCAGTAAATTAACCGAATAGCCAAGGCTATTGGCAGCAATAAATGCGGCGATTAATGATACGGGAACAGTGACAGCAGGAATGAGTGTTGCTCTTGCTTGCCCGATAAATACATATAAAACTAAAACAACTAAACCCGCGGTAATTAAGACTGTGTTGTACACCTCACTAATTGATTGCGAGATAAATACAGTGGAGTCATAGTCAACAATCAGTTCTGTACCTTCAGGTAAGAAGGCTTGTAAGCGCTCGACTTCTTGATGAACCAACTTGGCAACGTCTAATGGATTGGCGTCAGACTGCGCAACGATACCTAAGCTTAAATTAGGTACACCATTACTTTTAAAACTCGAGTTCTCATTTTGTGCCCCGATATAAACCTTAGCAACATCCTTTAGGTAAATAGGTGTGCCATCTTCAGCACTTCGGATCAGCAGGTATTCAAATTCATCCGCTTGATGATACAACCTTGCTGTACGAACAGTCATGACTGTGGTGTCATTACGCACCTCACCACCCGGTGTTTCTACATTTTCTAATCTTAATGCGTTAACAATGTCATTGGCCGATACGTTTCTCCCAGCCATTAACTCAGGGTTTAATTCAAGATACATCACTCTGTCTAGGCTACCAGTCAGAGTAATTGAACTGACCCCAGTCAACAGGCTGAACCTATCTTCAAGTACACGCTTGGAGTAATCTGTTAGCTGAGTGCGGTCCATAGAAGTAGAGCTTAAATTAACGTATACAGAAGGCTCACCAGTACCATTATCTTTTGACACAATAGGGTCATCAGCTTCATCAGGTAAACGACGTTGGCCTCTGGCAACAGCATCACGCACATCACTGACCGCTTCAGTTAGGTTCCACCCGAGTAAGAAAGTGACGGTAATACGTGACATACCATTACGGGTGACAGAGGTAATTTCATCAATACCACTGATCCCTGTCAGCTCATCCTCTAATACTGTGGTGATCTGACTTTCCATAATGGTGGCAGATGCACCTGAGTATGTGGTTGAAACCGTCACAACAGGGTTTTCTACATCAGGCATTTCCCTAATCGACAACTTTGATAATGACACAATGCCAAAAACAGTAAGCAGTAAACTCAGTACGATTGCGACTACAGGACGTTTTACTGAAAAATCAGATAACCACATTAGCTGCTCTCCTGCGCTGTGCTGGCTTGAGTATTAATGGCTGGGTTATTATTGGCTTGTTTACTACTAGCCTGATTGTTGCTCGTTGGACTTTGGATATCCATAGGTATGATATCCAGCGCTAAACCATCACGCATATTTACCAAACCTTGCACCACCAACTGGTCGCCAATATCAACACCTGATGAGATCAATACTTGATCGCCAATACGCGCGCCTAGGATAACTTCTGTACGTTTTGCATGGCCTGTTGAATCCACCAAGTAAACAAATCGTTTAGTACCAGAGTATTCAATTGCTTGCACTGGGATCATAGGCTCTGAGATTGGGGCAAATGCCAAAGTAGCCGACATCATCATGCCAGGCTTGAGTAACTGCTGCTGATTATCAAATACGATGCGAACTCTAAGGTGAAGCGTGTCTGGATTCACGCGAGAATCGATCGCTAAAATCGTGCCGGTAAATATTTTGTCAGGCCATGCCCGGCTTGAAGCAGAGACTTGCATATCAGTTTCAATCAACGACAAATATTCTTCTGGAACTTGTAGATCTAATCGCATTAAACTCAGATCGTCTAACGCAAGCAATTGACTGCCCTGACTCACCATTTTTCCAACACTAAAATCAACTAGGCCTGCTGTGCCACTAAATGGTGCGGTTAAACCATGATAATCTAAATCAGCTTGAGCTGAAGCTAATCTTGCTCTCGCCATATCGACACTGGCTTTTTGTGCCTCAATTTCAGTTTGCGTGATGGCATTTTTAACGATAAGCGCCTGATACTCATTAAGTTTACGTTCTTCATCTACCAGATATGCTTTGGCTTCAGACACTGCTGCCTTTGCTTTCGCATCATCAAGTTGAATAACCACGCTACCTTGCGAGACTTCATTATTAACCCCGAGGTTGATCTCACTGATCAATCCACTGACTTGGGGAGATAGATATACCGCGCGATCGGCTTCTAATTTGCCGATCAAGGAAAGTTCTTGTGACGCTTGATGCAATGCGACTTCTGAAGTGATCACTGGAACCACTCGACTAGCCGGTTTCTGTCCATTCTGGTTATCTCTACCTGCAAACAGATCGCGATTAACCAAAACGCTCAATAAGATAACACTGACGATAACAGTGAAGATGAATAACTTTTTCATGCGGTAAACCCAAGCCTTGAATGCATAACTTGGGGCTATTCTAACGAATAGCACAACTAACTAAAGTAAACCAAAGTAAAGGTTTGAAAAGGTAATTGTAACAGCAAGTTATTGAAACAAAACACTAACAAAACAACAAACACAAACCCACATTCCCCCTAATACCATCACAATTCACAATCCAATATCATTTTGGGTATAAATCAACCAATCGCTCCCACCTAAAATGGGGTAACAAAATACGATCAATTTTAACAAATACAATTTAGCTATGAATATTTTTGCAGCAAAATTCAAAATATGATCATTTTTTTGATCGCAATAAAGATCCAATATTAATAATTTACGATCTTTACCAATGGCAGTGTTTACCTAGGGTTGCGCCTATCGAGAGTTTCAAAGGTGTAAAACTAAAACTAAATTTTCATGAATTAACACAAAAAAAATTCACTTGAAAAGGCTTCAAGTGTAGATGTGTTAATAAATATGAGTTAATGTAATCAGCTGTATCGGTGCAATATGTGTGACCTTACCTAAATAGTTTACGTTATTCATAAATGTGTCATTCCAAAGCACCACAGTAACCTGATTTATTTAAGTTTTAGTAGAACACTATTAAGGATAAGAGTGGAACTATGAAAGAGTGGTATTTCTCAAATAATGGTGAGATTAGCGGCCCATTAGGGTTGGAAGAATCGAACAAATTTATTAAAGAACACCCTGAGAGCTACGCCTGGCATCAATCGTACGCACAATGGGTTCCTATCAGCGACGTGGAAGAGTTTGAGGTTGCCATTACCCCACCTCCTCCACCGATCGAAATTCCGCAAGAGCTAATCGAACGATATCTTGCAAAGGAACAAGACTTAAATTCAGCATTGAATCGAATTGAAGGCACACTGCAAACCATAACGGGTTCTTTGGCCGATTTAGATCGTGATACCAATCGTTGTAAAACCACGACGCAGAATTTAAATGAGCAAGTTAAAACAACTCTTCGCAGTGTTAATGAACAGTACGCAGCTTTGCAAAAGAACTTAGCTGGCGTATCAGAAAATTAATGTTCAGCAATATGACTGTAAAGGTTTAACACATACTGATTAACCCAAAATAAGAATTATGACTATGACTAAATGGTTTTTTTCAAAAAATGGCGATGTCACTGGACCATTATCAGAAGCAGAAGCAAAAGCTTTCGTTCAAAATGATCCTGAGTGCTACGGATGGCATCCATCTTTTACTCACTGGAAGCCAGTTGGTAAAATAAACGAATTTGCTGAGCTTGTGCCTGAAATTGCGCCACCAGCTCAAATACCTCAATCTTTAATTGATGATTTTGTTGCTAAAAAGCAAGATATAGCCAACAAAGTTGAATCAATGAATGACAGCATTAAGTTCACTAAAACTTACCTTTATGAACTTGAGCAAGAAATAAATATCTATAAGCGGTTAACAAACAGCTTAACTGATGAAGTGAAAGGTAATATCAGACCTTTTGAGCAAAAGTATGAAGCGTTCAATAGCACTTTTGAAGAACTCGCTAACGCCCTCGCTATTGCAAAGGGTGAATCTGAAGAAGTGATTGCAGAATTTGATAAGCGTGTTGCTGAACGTGAAGCTGAAGCACTTGCTAGTATCAGCGTGCCTCCAGCAGCAGTCCCGAGTATCGCAGATTTACATGATAATGTTGCTGAAATAAAACCTAAATCAGCTTCATCATTAGATAATGTCGCGGTAAGGGTTAAGCCAAAAGACGTGGCAGCCAGCCTAGATCCTGTTGCTGAAACGCCTAAAGCACCTTCATTGGATGCAACAGCGTCCAAGCCGAAGCCTAAAATTGATAAAATTGAGTTCACTGAAGAAACAACAGCAGAATCATCTAACAAAGATGACAAATTAGGAGTAAGTAGCATCCTAAAGTCTGTATTCAAAGGTGATGCAAAAAAGTCGGATAGCCACGTCGAGAGCAACGTCACTAAGTTAACGACTGGCAATGACAAAAAACCGACCCCTGAGAAAAATCAAAGCGAAGAAGTAGCTGAAGAAACGGAAGCGGAGCGCGAAAATCGTATGCGTCGCCGTAGAAGACGTCGTTAATTTTGCTTGTGCTAGTGACTAGTGTAAGGGCTAACCTAATGGGTTAGCCTTTTTTGTTCCGACAAGTGCTATTTACCGCTAAAACCGTTTGCTGAAGGAGAGAAGGAGATGTCAGAATTATTTTACTTACTAATCAATAAGTTTTGATACAGCGGGGATTAATCTAACTTTTTCAAACGTTGCTCAACTTGTGCTTTTGGTAAGGCTTTATCGAAATAATAACCTTGTGCAAAATGACAACCAAGCTGTGCGAGTAAGCTCGCTTGCTCAGCAGTTTCTACCCCTTCAGCCAATACCTTCAATTTCAATATCTTGCCCAAATCAATGATTTGAGCAACAAACAGGCGATCTATTTCAGTATTACAAATATGCTCGATCAAACTGCGATCTAACTTAACTACATTAAAGAAATCATGATAGCTACGAATAATATTGAGCGATGAGTATCCTGTTCCAAAGTCGTCAATCGCAATACGAAAACCTAACTGTTGTAGTGCAGCAATATTGTGTCTCATTGCTTGTTCATTATTGACCTGTGCAGTTTCTGTGATTTCAATTTCTAAACATTGCACGTCACAACCTGTTTTGAGCAATATATCCTGAAGTCGATCTACGAAGTTTACCATTTCTGCTGTCTTAAATGACACATTGATGGCGACCTTTTCAAACTGAAGCTGTTGTCTCTGCCACTCCATTACCTGCTGGCAAACCTGCTGAAACACCCACAAATCAAACTCAAAATGAAAACCAATATCTTCACCGATACCAATAAAAACATCAGGTGCAACAACCCCCAGTTGTGGATGTTGCCAGCGAGATAACGCCTCTAAACCAATTAACTGATGTGTTTGCAGATCATACTGCGGTTGATAATGTACTTCTATTTGCTGCTCAGCGAGTGCATTGGGGAACTCATCAATAATCAGCTTTTGTGCCATCAAGCTATTCGCCATTTTTTCATCAGCTAAAACAAAAGACGACACACTTTGTTTTTTGGCATTTTCAATGGCGGTTTCAGCAGCAACCTCCATTGCATGGTAATTGTCATAAACCACACGCGGGGCACTCACGCCGATACTAAAAGACTTTCGAATCACAATATCATCTGACAAATAAACAGGCGCATTGCCTAAGTCACACAAACTTTGGCAAACCGTGATGACTTGTTGCTCAAACTGTTTATTCGACAATCCAGCAGTATTTTCATAAAGCACACCAAACTTCGCATTTGAGAAACGAATAACGAGATGATCCTCTGTCACTGTTTGTTTGAGTAACTGCCCCACAATCTTCAAATACTGATCACCGATATCAAAGTTATAGCGATAATTGATGGTGGAAAAATTATCTACATTAATTGCAATCACAACAAAGTTACGTTGAACAGCGTCATAATGGTCAATGATATAGTTTGCACGAGAACTAATAGCCCAGCCGTTTGGCAGACCTGTAATCGGATCTCTGGATTTATTATTGAACGCTTGGAAATAAGCGATGAAGTCTTTTTTGTCATGGGAGGTAAATTGAATATGAATCGTCACTGGTAATTTAAACTGATTACCATCGACTAACACGGCTTCAAAGTACAAATCGTCTTGCACAGAAGCTTGTAGGCTGATTAATTGATACAATGATGCTATATGTTGTTCATTCCAAACGATATCACTCAATTTACTGGAAAAGCTACTACCCAACACATGCTTATCCACATAACCCGATAATTCTTTAAACGAGTTATTAATAGAGACAATCGAACCATCGACTACTTTTATTGATGGTAGAAAGGGATGCAAATGGGTATTCATGTATAAACGTCTCAATACTTAAGTTTGTCTTACATCCATATACAGACAGGGTAACAATAAATTATCACTGCCACAAAAGGCACTCTGCCTCGCAATTTATTCAGCTCAGCAACTTGAAACTTAATCAGCTTGCCAAGTATGAAGCACAATGTAAAAGCAGCTCACATACCATTTAGTCAAATGATAACTGTAACAACAGTGACATACGAGTTAATCAGCCATAAAAACACATCAAACAGCTACAAAATACATCGATAATAGACAACGCAAGCAGATATATAGACTACATAAGCCTATGTTGACTCACAATATTGTATCTGGCCAACTAGCAGAAAGATTGATTTAGCTGCTTTTCAATGAATGGAGTATGCAGCTAAAGAAACAGCCTCTTATCGTTAACTTATTACCGATGAATCACTACTTATATTTAGAGAGCATATAAATCATAGACTTACCTTGAGAAGCTCGCCAACTAATCGTTATCTATTATGCGACAGGTCAAACTTTAGCCATACAAAACATCATTTTTTTAACCTTGTGTTAAAATTACCCTTACAAAGTTCATTATCAAATTGAAGATGCTGTACTGGAGGCGTTAATGAAGCGAGTTATCTGTTTTCTTTGGTTAGCATACTGCTTTCCCAGCACATTGATGGCTTCAGCAGAATTTGCCGATCTCGATCTTGAATCTTTAATGGAAATGGATGTTCAGGTCACCTCAGCGATGCGTCGCTCTCAGTCAACATTCGACTCAGCAAGTTCCATCTATGTTATCACTCAAGAACGTATACAACACTCAGGCGCCGCAAGTGTTCCTGAGGTGTTAAAAATGGTACCTGGACTGATTGTAAGACAGTTAGACAACAACCAATGGGCCATAACCACACGAGGTATTGCATCACGGTTTTCCAGTAAAATGTTGGTGATGATCAATGGCCAAAGCCTTTACACCCCCAAATTTGCTGCGGTTTATTGGGAAACAATTAATGTACCGCTATATGATATTGAACGTATTGAAGTTATTCGAGGCCAAGGCGGCTTATTATGGGCAAGTAATGCTAATAATGGCGTGATTAATATTATCACCAAAAATAGCTTGGATAGTCGCGGCTTATATTCAGATGTCAGTACGGGGAATCAAACCAAGTTAAATGCCAACTTACGCTATGGTGATGTCATCGGTGAAAACAGTAGCTACCGAGTTTTTGGCCATTACAAAGAAGGTGAAGAGTCAGATCGCGGCATAGAATTCCCTCCCAATGACTCCACTGAGCAATACTCCTACGGATTTAGATTTGACTACTCACCCACAGACGACTGGTTTGGGTTTATACAAGCCGACACGACCCACTCGAAGTTAGGTCAAAACTTTCGCGGTGTGATAGATGACAGTAACGAAAATACTGAACTTGCGGGTTTATTTGAGCGCGAAGATTTCAGAGTAATGGGTCGACTGGAACACAGAATTAACGACCAAGCCAACCAAATGTTACAAACATCATTATTAAAACAAAAAGGTTCGCAAGCCTATCTAAAAGAAAAGTTTAGGTCGATTGATATCGACTACCAAATGAACTTTCTTCTGCAAAAATGGCAGTTAGATTGGGGTCTAAATTTTCGCGATAGCAAAATCCATTTTGAAGATTCCTCTTTTATCCACAGTGATAAAAACTTAGATGATTTACAACAATATGGCGGTTTCTTACAAGCTCAATATAGCGTGATTCCAGAGCAGCTACATCTTATTTTGGGTGTTCGTTATGAACATAATGATCTTACTGATTGGGAAAGTCAGCCCCTCGCCAAAGTCGTTTGGAAACCACTAGACAACCGCATTTTCTGGGGGTCTATTTCTAAAAGTGCTCGTATCCCTTCTTTAATAGAATTTAATGATAACTATGCCATACAAGGGGTACAACTGTCCGACCAATTACCTGCTCCAACTGGGGTCGAGCTGATAGACGAATATCACGTGAAAACCTTTCTCAATGGTAATGACGAAGTTAAAGCAGAGCAATCGACCTCATTTGAATTAGGCTATCGAGAAACAAAGCCTAATTGGAGCTTAGATGTCTCACTCTATTACACTGAATCAGAAGACGTAGCAGTCATTCAAGTCAACCCTAACCTACCCCAATTTGTGCCAGCATTTACTTTGCTACAACAAGGGCTTATTGCACAGGCTTTTCAAGCTCTGCAAGCGACAACAGTTAACTTTGACATAGTGTCGCAGGGAGAACTCACTTCCTACGGTGGTGATGCTGTTATAGCCTGGTTCCCTAATGACAGCTTCAATGCTGAATTTGGCTACAGTTACAATGATTTTGAATATACCTTGCCCGATGACACATTCCCAGCTATTGGCGATACTTCAACAACTGACCAGATTTTTGTCAAAACTGATTGGCACATATTCCAACAGCACAATATATTTGCTGTTTTAAGGGTTGAAGATGGTGAAGCTTATAATACCGATGATTTTACTTCATTAGACATCACATGGAATTGGCAGCTTAATGAAAACTTATCTTTGGCCCTAACAGGTACCAATCTATTTGCAGGTACCCACATTGAGTATAAAAATACAGGAGAGACCTATACCATTCCAAACTATATTGACGAAAGTTACAGCCTAAAATTCAAAATGCAGTTTTAGTCAGTGACATGAATTCACTATGAAACACTTCGTCAGAGCCTTCACTATCATCCTTACGCTCTTTGCAAGTGTGACGACCATGGCTGCTGAAAAAGAATATGCAATTAAAGCCGGATTTTTGTATAACTTCGCTCGCTATAGCCAATGGCAATCACTTGAAGACTCAGTCGACAATTTCAATATTTGCAGCCCTGATGCCACATTTATTGAGATAGCTGACGAAGTATTATCAAGCCAAACGATTAAAGGTAAACCAGTCACGACTCAGATTATCGCTCCACTCCCCAATGAGCCGACAAACCAATGTCATATCGTATTTATCACGGCAGAGACTTTTTCTCCTCCTCTTTCTGATTTTGGACACAATGCCATGCTAGTTGGCGAATCAGACGGATTTATTGAAAGTGGTGGGCATATTCGCTTTTTCCTATCAGGCGGAAAAATACGCTTCGAAGTGTCACCTGATCACTTAAAACACTCGGCAATCAACATCAGCTCAAAAGTACTTCGCCTCGGCAAAGTGGTAGGAAGGTGAGTATGGTGTCATTTTTTAACATAAACAGTATCAGTAAAAAGCTTTTATTCATTTTAATGAGTGTTGCGGTTTCATCCATTGCTACCATTACTTTCATTTTTAGTGCTTATGAATATACCACAGCGAAACGCGAGCATGCGGCAGGGTTAGACACCTTAATAAACGTACTTACGCCTCATATTACAGCCGCGGTATTATTTGATGATGCAGAAGCCGTTGAAGAGTTTATTCATCCGTTATTTCTTCGCACTGATGTGGTCGAGGTGATTGTAGAAGACAATGATGGCGCCGTTATTGCGCAAGTGACGAGAGAAGCAGAGAACTACGCAAAAACCATACACGAACATACGACTATGCAGGGTGACTATCCTGTAACTATCAATAGCGCAAACAAAGAATATACCCAGAGAGAGACCCTATTAACGCTAGATGGACAAACTTATGGAACTGTGGCCATAGTTACTGATAATAGCTACCTCAGCAATCGCATAACATTCTATAGCTACTTTATTGCGGTGCTTTTATTATTTACCATTGGATTTAGCTATTTCCTTTCACTATTTCTGCGAAAACGCTTTCTCACACCAATATTACATTTATCAGAAGTCGCTCAATCAGTGAGCCAATCGAACAATTACAGTCTCAGGGTTCAGAACTTACCCAATGATGAAGTTGGCGAGCTAGCAAGCTGTATTAATGGCATGCTTACTACCATCGAGCAGCGTGACAAACAGCTCGAGAACAAGGTGAAAGTTCGTACTCAAGAGTTACAGAATGCTAATAAGAAGCTACATGAGTTTGCTTATAACGATGGTCTCACACAGCTGCCAAATCGACGCTATTTTTATGAGCACTTACAACAGTTAATTGACAGAGGAAATAATAAGTTTTCATTAATATTTTTAGACCTAGATGGGTTTAAAGAAATCAACGATTCGCTGGGTCACGATTATGGTGATACTTTGCTCGCTCAAGTAGCCAAACGCTTACGCAATTGTGTACGCAGCCAAGATGTTGTCGCTCGCTTAGGTGGCGATGAGTTCACTTTAATTGTGGAGGGGGTTAACGATTTTGACCGAGCAGGGCAAATTGCTGAAATGATCCGTAAAGCACTTACGGGGCCATTTACCCTAAAAAATCAACAAGCCAATGTCTCCGCCAGTATTGGGATTACTTTTTATCCTCAAGACGGAAACGACATAGAAACACTGATAAAACACGCCGATCAAGCAATGTACTTGGCGAAAAACAAAGGCCGTAATTGTTTTGAGTTTTTCTCAAATAATATTGAACAGCAAGCGCTCGCTAAGCGCGAGTTGTTAGACGATTTACGTCAAGCGATTGCAAAACAACAGTTTGAGCTTTTTTACCAGCCAATATTCCGGGTCGCAGATAAGAAAATATGGAAATTAGAAGCACTGATCCGATGGCAACATCCAGTAAACGGCTTGATGTTACCCAACCAATTTATTGCTGCTGCAGAAGATAGCGGTTTAATCGCAGATATTGGCCAGTGGGTCAGGCAGCAAGCATTGAGCGATTGGCAACAATTTAGTCAGCTATCTCAAAGCGAATTACAAATCACGGTCAATACTTCTCCATTAGAAATAGAACTACTTGAAGATTGGTCACAAAGCTGGATTGATGCTATTTCGGATATCGATAATGATAATCAGCAAAAGCCAAACATACTGATTGAAATAACTGAAAATATCTTGATGAAACCAGGCTCTTCAGCCCAGCAGCAAGTTGCAAAATTGGGCAAAAATGGCATCCATGTTGCCATTGATGATTTTGGTGTGGGTTATTCATCATTGAGCTATTTGCAGCAACTTGATATTGATATTTTGAAGATTGACCGTTCGTTTATTACAGATATGCACAATAATGAACATAGCATCTCATTAATAAGTGCCATCATCAGCATGGCTCACAGTCTAGGCGTTGAAGTGGTTGCTGAAGGTGTAGAAACTCAGCAACAATTTGATTTATTAAGTCAGTTAGATTGCAACTATCTACAAGGATTTTTACTATCCAAGCCAATGAGTAAATCAGACTTGATTAAGCAATATTTCAATAACGCTACTTAATAGCATTAATCATGTATAATTTGGGCAATATATTTACGATCTAGTCTTTATTGGTAGTTTGATACTTTATCTATATTTTGAACTAGATAGATAAATACATGCCCTGCACTTTTTATTGAGTGATAGGCTACCCATTAGTTAACCTTGTGATGATGCCCTATTAACAGAATAGCGATTAAAGCTCATAAGATTAAGACTGAACACCGCCATTAATGAGAACCACTATGCCCTTTGCGCAACTCGGATTGAGTTCATCTATTACCAATAACTTAGCAAAACTAGGTTACCATTCTCCAACACCAATACAGCAGCAAGCCATTCCAGCTGCATTATCTGGGAAAAACATATTAGCCAGTGCGCAAACAGGTACAGGTAAAACCGCTGCATTTGTGCTGCCCATTATTGAGCAATTAAAGTCAATCGACCAAGTCAGGCCTAAACGGGCCAAAGCAATTATTATTGCGCCTACAAGAGAGCTGGTATCTCAGGTTGATAAAGCGATTCAGCAGTACTGTCTGGGAATGAATATCAACACCTTAGCTATGTATGGTGGCGTGGCATCTGGGCCACAAAAACAAGCACTGTTAAAAGGTATTCACATTTTAGTTGCCACCCCTGGCAGACTACTGGATATGTATACCCAAAGGGCCATTCGTTTCGATGAAACCCAAACACTCGTGCTAGATGAAGCGGATAAAATGCTCGACATGGGATTCATTGATGACATCAACAGTGTCATTGAGAAATTACCTGATGAACGCCAAAACCTGCTGTTTTCGGCCACTTTATCGCATCAAGTAAAAGCGCTTGCTAAATCAGCAATGCAGAAACCACTCGAAATTTCTGTTGTTCATCAAGCAGAGGCAAAGCCCGATATTGAGCAATGGTTAACCACCGTTGATAAAGACAAAAAGTCTGCATTACTGGCCCACCTGATTCAAACTAACCAATGGCCACAGGCACTTATTTTTATTGAGACTAAGCATGGCGCAGCTAAATTAGTCAGCCAATTAGAAAAACGTGGTATTGAAGCTCAAGCTTTCCATAGTGGCCGTAGCCAAGCCATAAGAGAACAGTTATTGGCGGAGTTTAAATCAGGTGACGTAAAATACATTATTGCCACAGGCGTTGCTGCACGCGGTATTGATATTGATGGCTTGCCAATAGTGATTAATTACGACCTCCCCTTCCCAGCTGACGATTATGTTCATCGCATTGGTCGAACAGGCCGAGCCGGAGCAAAGGGTGAAGCGATTTCTTTTGTGTCTAAAGATGATTTCAAAAATCTCATCGCCATAGAACGCAAATTAAATAAACTCATTGAACGACGTGTTATTGAAGGCTTTGAGCCCAAAAAAGTGGTACCTGACACCGTGCTAGATTATGTACCTAAAAAACCAAAACAAAAACCTCTGCAAAAGACAAGGGAAGAGAAACCCGCTTTATCAAGAGGAAAATCTGACGCCAAACCTTATAAATCTACGAATAAAAAGCAAACCATAAGTAATCGACAAGAACCACACTCAAGCGCACCACGTAAACCAACAGCCGTCAATAAACAGGGCCAGAATAAACCCGACACAAGTCAGCAAGCTATTCCTAACGGTGATGGCAGCTTCAACCCATGGAAAAAATAAGTCCATAACAGCTTATAAGTTGCTGTAAATAAGCGTCTACGTACCGTCTTATTACAGCAACTTTGCGTGAAAAACAGGATTAATCTCACTCAATATGAGCTAGCTAAACAACTCTAAATAAACGCCTTTTTATAAAATTAGACAACCCGAAAACCCAAATGCTATCAAATTGTTAAAAACATTTGATAGTTATCACCAAGATGGGTTATCTTGTAGCCAGCGAGGGAAGCGCTGCGCAGTAACCTCCAGGCCAAACTATCTCCGCAATAAAGCATTCCACGAGGTTACGGCGAAAAAAGCTTAAACAAGCATCTTTTGGCGAATACGCTTTTGCCCAATAAGAGCTCCAGTAATAAATACGGGTAGTATCCCTGCTGGGAAAATAACGATAATTATATTAGCTTTTGTTTTTAAAGGAATAAATAATGAAAACCAATTACAGTCTTTGCCGCTCTCCTGCTGCCAAATTAGCCGATAAAAACTAAAACCAACATCGCATCAGTTAAGACAAAAAATTAAGCAAGGAAGAACCGCAATGAATGCCGCAAGCGCTAACCAGAGTAGCCAACAGAATGCCATTGTCGATGAAATTAAAAACCGCGTACTAGAAATAGATGCATTGCGCCATGGCAACAAGCACCCTGAGCATATTGATTTGCCCCTCGATTACATTGAAGCGCTCGATGAAATTACAGTGCTCGATCGTCAAGAGATTGAAGAAATCGCCAGAAGTGTTATCGCTAAACACAAGAATATCGTGCGTCCTACGGCCAATAAGAAGAAAAATAAAACCAAGGAACGTGGGATAAATGAATGGCTAATAAACATCTCATTCATATTAGTTTTCTCTGTATTTGTAAAAGTCGTTTTCTTAACAGATGACACTCCAAGAGACCCCAATGAAAAGTCTCTGTTTACCCGCATCGCTTCATATGACTATAAAGGCACCTCTGAAAGTGTCAGTAACACTGTAAGCTCCGCCTTTACTTCGGTTAAATCCTTAATCCCTGAGTCCCCTCAAGACGAACCACTATTGGCAAATGAAGAGACAGAAGCACAAATTCAAAATATAGTTCAACAAGTCATAACTAAGGAAGAAAGTGTTGCGATTGTAATAGATGCAGAACAGGTTAACTCGCTTGCTTTCGAAGATGCGAGAGAGCTCCTTACAAAGCAATCTGAAACATATACACAGCCTTCATCTGAGTCTTTAGAAAATGATCAAATCAGCCAGACGCAACTTATTGCAAGCATTGATGACACGATAGCTGATGAATTAGTCGTTGTCGCAACTGATACAGATATCAATCAGCAAACCACTGATATTATGACTACTGACCAAATAGATACAGACAGTAGCATTACAAGTACTGCTACTGTCTCTGAAGCGGCATTATTCACCCAAGCTGATGTAAACCTTAGCAACTCAATTGATTCAGTGTCAGTTGAAACCGTTTTAGAACCTACACAAGAGGTGTCAGCAGAGCTCATTGCAGAACCGCTAATTGCAGAACCGCTCATTGCAAAAGAGGTTACTTCTACTGAAGCTGCTTCTGTTTCTAAAAAAGATCTTCAAATTGAAAACGACACTTCTGAGTTCGCATCAGCCCAAGCCACCAATGATATTGTTCAAGAAAGTACAAGCATTACAGCTGCTGTAAGCACAATAGCGACGTCTGACGTGGCTAACTTTAACGTTACAACCATTGAAGTCACAGACACTGATGTGCTTGGCGCAGAAATGACTGGTGCTGAGAGCATTACCTCAGAATTAGCACAAATTGACATTGACACAGCCCCATCAAACTCTGCTGAAACAAATGCAATTGAAGCAAGTAGCATTGAAACAAAGACCCCTGAATCAATCATTATTGCAGCAGAAACAGTAACAACCACACCTGCTGAATTAGCCACAATTAAAGCCGTTGAAAATGAAGAACCAAGCTTTTTCGAGCAACTAAAACAAGCTTACAATGAATTTATGGCCGATGAGCCTGAGGTAGAAATTGCACAGAACGAAACTAGCTTATCTCACTCTGAAGTCAATATAGAAGCATTAGAAATAGAGCTAAGTGCGATAGTCGCTGACGACGAAACCAGTATTAAAACAATTGACTCAGACACGGTTAACTCCAAAATAGCGACTTCAATCGTTGCATCTACTGAAGCCGAAGTACCAGAAGCAACAGCGCCAACAGATGTTGTCATTTCAGAACAATTAATCGCTGAAGTGATCAGTTCAGATGAGTTAAACACTATTGAAAGCAGCTCTGATGAAAGCGGTTTTGTTGAAAGTAGCTCACTTGAAAACAACTCAGATAAAATAGCCTCAATTGATCCTCGGCCTGCTGAAGTTAACGTTTCCGAAGTTGCCATTCCTGAAGACATCACACTTGATATGACAGCTCAAGCCAACTCTTCTTCAAACCAGGTAGAACCGAGTGTTGAAGAAATCATTGAACAGCAAACTGAAGAAGTCGTTGAGCTAGCTCAAGTGCAGTCTAACCCTACAGACCCTACTGAAACGGTAGAGCTTGATACATCTATTATTGGTGCGAACGACATTGCTCAAGTTAACAGAACTAATGATGCAGATGTCATCTCGGCTGAAGCTGAGGTCTCACAAGCTCTCACTCCTCAATTAGAGCAAGAGCAAATCTCTCAGTTAGCAACAGATTCAATAACAAATAGCAGCACAATTACAAGCACAACTAGCACAAGTGAGCCAGCCATTACTTCGGTAAACTCTGAATTGGAAGCTCAGCCTGAACTAACGGCAAGCCTTGAAAATTCAAATGATGTTTCAACTACTCACGCCTTAGGTAATGATTCAACAATCAGTGCCGATGACGAAATGTTGGCAATACTGTCCCCTTCAGCTGAAGAGCTTATTATTAATCAAGCGTCAAACGAAGAAATTGCATTACTTGAAGCGCACCAAGTCGCTAACAATCAAGTTGCTAACGATAGCCAACAAAAGTTACCTGACCCGAGCGCTGAGTATGAAGCCGAAATAACCAGCGATATAATGCAAGCTAGGTTGGCCCCTGAAGATAATATTGATGATGTAACCGAAACTATTATCGCGAGCGCTCTTGAGAAAGAACCTGCACCAGCACTTACGCCTGAAATAAATCAAACTGAGAGTGCATTAGTTGCCACATCAAACACTAAACCTGAACTGACACAAGCATATGCTCCTATATCAACCGCACCACCAGAGGTTGAGCAGCAGACTGCAGCAGTCGTTGCACAAGTAGCTGATAATCACCTAACAGAGGCGAAAGAATCTGATATTGAACAATCTGTTTCAGAAAATATCAGTGTGAGTAATACAGAAACAATGGTAGCGATGACGCCTACAACGACAGCAAGCCAGGAAACTCAAGAGCAATTTTTAGATGATGTACTCGCCATTGAAACTGCGAGTATCAACGCTACTGACAATGAACAGCTGCAGCCAATCTTACTTGAGCAGCCAAATAATGAACAACAGTTTAGCCAAGTACCACAAACTGATGATGAAGTTATTGCCAAGGATATGACCGATCAATTAGCCGCAATCGTTGAACTTACTCAATTAGCGAAGATGTCTGTATCAGAGTTTTATATGCAGCAAAGTCGCTTACCAACACCTGATGATCAGATTGTGCTACCTGTGAATTATTTCCGTGCTCACCCGATGATCACCGGTATTCACCTTGCTGAGAATAGTGAATTGATAGTTAAACTGGAAGATGAGTTTGGTATGGGCACGCAAGTGACATTGACTCCTTCAATCTCCAGCACAGGGAGCTTTGTTAACTGGCATTGTGGAACCAACGTTAATCCGAACATCATTGCACGTCCAAATGACTCCAATTGCGAGTTTTCAACCAATATTAAAGCTGCAAGTGCCGTAACCAGTGACAATCGCAACACATCATTGAAATGATAAGATAATCAGCGGTGTAAAAAACGAGGCCATAAGCCTCGTTTTTTTGTGCTTACTCGCAAAATTCATGCTCACGACTTGTCACTCCCCTCTTTAAGGTCTTTAATTACTTTTGTGTATAATTTGTACAACTATTTACATCACAAGGAGTGACTATGTTGGGTGAAAACCATTCTCTTACGCACGAATTTCCTGAGCACGAAAATAAAATATTATTACTATGTAAGCAAGACCCTTCTTTCGCTCAAGAAACCAATAAATACAATGCCTTAGATAAAGAAATACGCGAGCTTGAATTGAATAGTGCTCCCATTAGTGATGAAGATATGCACCAGTTAAAGCATGACAGAGCTGAGCTAAAAGATATGCTGTTCCAACGCTTACAATCAGAAGCGTAAGGTGTAACAAATAGCTGAATTAGCAAACTTTAGTCATTTTGTAATTCAATGCATATAAATATGATCTAGCTCTAATATTTAGTTTAAGTCTCTGCGTGGCTTCATAAAAAACTAGTGTTAAAATCATTTTTAAGGTTCAATTAAGCATTCTTGTTAAAAATTGCTTAAATGAGCCTTAAGTTTGATTGGATTGCTTTTTATTCAAGCAATACTTGTTAAACTTGTACGCTTTACCTTAAACTAATTTATTAAGTGCTAACCAAGATCCAGTGTCCATTGTTGCTAAATAACGGATTTATTTATTTGGATATGTTTCATGGCCCGCACAGATGATGAAGCTATTTGCTTTTGGACTATTCGTCCAACAAACTGATGAGACTGGAGTTACTATGAAATATTTAGCTATGATCGCAGCCCTAGCATTTGCAGGTTCTGCATACGCCGTTGACTGTACTGAATGTCACGAGAAGATCAATGTAGAAGAGCACGCTGAAATGGAAGCGACTATCGGTACTTGTAATGACTGTCATGACTTTGGCAGCATGCACGAGCCAGATCCAGAAATCCACACTCCTGAGCTATCTATCAAAGAGTGTGCTGATTGCCACGAGCTATAATAGCGCGTGATATCACTGATGCAAAAACCAGCCTTTAGGCTGGTTTTTTTGTGCTTGTAAGTTAAATCACTTGCTCTTTACTATGTTGCCACCGTATGTCTTGTATGCCCAACAACTCACCTCCTTCAACATCGAACGCTATAATGAGACTGAACAAATGCGGTTCACACTAACTCAGGCATTATGGTAGCTCTAACCCTTTAGCTGATACAAAAAGAGCATACCAATGCTCCCTTGATAGCTGTACTTTACTCGCTTGTGAACATGCGAGGATCCGCTGAGGTGAAGTGGTACCAATTACGGGTTGTATATTAGCAGGATGTCGCATTAGCCATGCTAGAACGATAGCTTCTGGGCTAACTTGATACTCATTTGATAGTTGTTCAACTAATTTAGCGGTTGCCTGAGTCGCCTGACTTTCACCTTCAAGACTGGCACCAGAGAATAAACCTTGGGCTAGACTCCCCCAAGATTGCAATTGCACCTTATGCTGGTTGCAATACTCAACAGTGCCTGGAGAGAAATGAATGCAGCTTCCCTGAGATTCTCCAGCATAAAGTGTCTCATCTACCCATGCATGATTGTGCAAGCTCATATGCATTTGATTGACAACGATGGGCGCATTAATCGCACGTTGTAACTGTTGTACTTGTGGCCAATGCATATTAGATACGCCTAAGTAACGCACCTTACCGGCTTGTTTTAGCGCGTTAAAAGCATCAGCGACCTCTGACACTTGCATTAAAGGGTCGGGTCTATGCAAGAGTAAAATATCTAAGTAATCAGTGCTTAATCTTTGTAAGCTTTGCTCAACACTGGAAGTTATCCAAGCTGCTGATAGATCATAACGTTTAGGCCCTAAATCATCATCGAATCGAATCCCACATTTACTTTGAATAAATATCGAACCACGATCGCCGCGCTGCTTAAGAGCCTCACCAAAGACGGTTTCAGCTTTCGAGCCTCGATATATATCAGCATGATCAAATAAATTAATACCCGCAGTTAATGCGCTATCTATCACTGTATTGGCCTGTTTTACATGACTGGCATCGTAGAGGTTATCATCCCAATTCCCTCCCAATCCCATACAACCATAAACGAGGTCACTGACCTCAGGTAAATATTCACCAAGCGGTAATTTACGCTTCATTTGGTCTTATCCTGCGTTGTTTTTTATAGGGCATGTTGGTCTTTCAAGATTATTTTTGCAGCGACTTATTGGAAATTTTTACAAGGCAGCGACTTTAATATGTGGTTATTCCACATGATAAGTCGTTAACGCAGTAGAAATGACAACAAGTGCAGCCTGTAAGGTTCATTTAAAAGTACCTACGCTCTTTGCAAAGAGTCCAGTTCGTTGGGAGCGGGTTTGTCTAAATGGCTAGACGTCATCGCTCACGCCTCGATTAAAGTGCTTTTAATTCGAACAAATTCTGCTCAGCAAAGATCAACAAGCCCTAGTCTAAAACAAGTTGAAAATAATAGAACCGAATATTTTAAAAATATTATTTGTTATAGCGAGCAACTGAACATGACGCAGGCACTTAAGTGTTGAAGTTCGCATTCAGGCCTACAGAAAATCATATAACCCGCAGCAGTTATTCAAAATATTTTTGATAATAATTCAATTATTACTCTGTTTATCTA
The DNA here is from genome assembly GCF_043643735.1 of Shewanella maritima. GTDB lineage: Bacteria > Pseudomonadota > Gammaproteobacteria > Enterobacterales > Shewanellaceae > Shewanella > Shewanella maritima_A. Next base: position 105,110 of record NZ_JBHZSM010000012.1, on the reverse strand, counting down.
TACATGATTGCCCCGCTATACTTACTCCATCAATGACATACATAACCATTCAATAGGTAAATATTATGAGCAAGTTAACCATCATCGCGAACATCATTGCTAAACAAGATAACATTGAGCATGTGAAAGCTGAATTGATCAAACTCATCGCAATCACCCGCCAAGAGCAAGGGTGCATTAATTATGATTTGCATCAAGATAATGAAAATCCTGCTCATTTTACTTTCTATGAAAACTGGACAAGCAGGGAGTTGTGGCAAACTCACATGAACAACCAACACTTAGCAAACTATATGGCAGCGACAGACGGTTGTGTCGAACAATTTACATTGAATGAAATGAAACAAATTGGCTAGACGGTTTTTTGGTATAAAAGTAATAAGTGCTAGCGCATAATATTAGTGCGCTAGCACTTATTCATTCTCTATTAACACTCTGATTTATCACACATTTAACACACTGACTTAATCATCGTCACAGCGTGATGAAGTTATGATTGAAATAGCATCTAGCTTCAATTGGCTTTGTCTAGTTGAAAGTCTAATCTAACTTGTACACCAGTCTGATTGATTACCTTACCTTCAACCATTTTCGGTTTGTATTTCCAGTTATTGATTGCCTGAATAGCTGCTCGATTAAAGATCCGCTTTGGCTGTGCTTCTACTACTTGGGCGTTAATCACCTCACCTGAAGCAGCAATATCAAACATCACCACCACATAACCTTCTTTACCATCTCTAGCAGCATCCATAGGGTATTGCGGTGAGATTTGCACAACTGGCAATGCCTCTGCATTATTACGCGAACTATCTACCCACTCGTTTGTCGTGGGAATTTCTGGCGGAATAATGTCTATAGGTGAAAATGACTCCTCGCTTTCTGTTGCTGTAGGCGGCGCAACTCTTGCCACTTGTGGCACATCTGGCTTAGGTTTTATTCTGTCTTTTTTAATGACTTCAGCCTCTTTGGGAGGCTTAAAAAATAATTGCAGATCCCCTAGATGGTCAGGGGCATTTTGATAAACATGATCGGTTTTAATTAGCTGCGACATAAACACAAATAAAGCGAAGGTAATGCAGGCGCCCGTAAATACAATCGTAGATTGGCTTAACAAGTTTTGTTGGTTCATAGACAGTCCTTTTGTTTATGATAGGTGCCTTTTTAGCTTTAGCAGTGTTTCTTATAAAACAGCAAACATTTTGTTACATATAGCATCCACAGCAGCCACCTTTTACACCCAGCAAACTATTTGTTAACATTTTAAATACATATATATGCAGTTAAGCGATGCTATTCTGGTATAGCAACTTAGAGAGGCTTCTTGAGAAAAACAGAAAGTAATTAAATAGCCAAACCAATAAAGTGCTTTTAATCAGCGACCTATAATATCGAGCTAAGCAACTTAAGTAGACTGAGTGGTAAAAGTTAGAATTAAACGTGCGCCAAGTCTCAATTTCACCTGAAGAATATGCACTTTATATGCATTAGATACATTTTGTTACCCAGATCTCAAAACTGTCTATAACAGCCTGATAAATTACCAATTAAGCACTCACTAATTTAGCGTTTAGCCAGCATAGTGAGCAATTTAGGTGAACTAGAAGTATCAGCACATTTTCTTTCTTACCAGCTAATCAGTAGCAAGAAGTGACGAGCAAGAAAATGGATACTCAATTATGAGGAATTCGTTATGGCTCAATTACTCGACATGGTTCCAAATGATGCCGAAATCGCAGCATTTACTCAGCCCACCAACAAACAAAAAGCGGCTGAACTACAACAGCGTAAACAAGTAAAAAAGCGTCTCGAAGCACTACTCGAAAGGCAGCAATTGCAACGAGCCGTGGGTGATGACTTATTTGCCTAATCACCACTCACTTACCGGTGATAAGTCAATCACAAGCAAGCTAATTGCCTTAATGTGACGCAAAATATTTAGTTGAAATTAGCAAATACTTTCATCTAGGCGACACTGCACCTCTCCCCAAGCGAAAATAGCCACTATTTTCGCTTGTTTATCATTACAATCCTAACTGCTAATCATGGCATAATCACAACTAGGTTATGACTTAAAGAGTCGTGATAATTTGCCAGTAATAGTTAATATCACCCGGCAAAACTCAGCACCAAACCCACCATCAAGGTTGGTATGCAATTGAAATCTAGCATGTCGTTACAATTAAAAAGTTGACTTTTTTTTCAGGTCTAACAATATAAATCACTTAAAAATTATAAATGTAGATTCTGTACACTTTGCTTATTGTTGATGAATAACCCCCTTATATTGTCAATATAAAGCACACTTCAAGGATGCAAGGACCCCATAACAATGAAAAAATCACTAATAGCCATCGCCCTAGCCTCAAGTTTTTTGAGTGCATGTGGTACTTCTGATGTGGCACAAACTCAAAATGAAACTCAGCAGGCTGTCACCTCTGGCAAAGCAGAACTTGGCAGCTTTGGTATTGATCTCAGCGCACGCAACGAAGCGGTTAAGCCTGGCGACGACTTCTTCATGTATGCAAGTGGTACTTGGTATGACAATTTTAAAATGCCAGCCGACAAAACTCGCTACGGTGCATTTAATGCATTAGCTGAGCGCAGTGAAAAACAAGTTAAAGAGATTATTGATGACATCACCAGTCGCAGTGATTTAAATGCTGAAGAACAACTTATTGCTGACTTTTATCATGCATACATGGATGTTGAAACCATCAACAAGTTAGGTTTATCACCAATCAAACCCACTTTAGATGATATTAATGCCATCAAATCTACTGACGATTTAACTAAGGTATTTGGTCAAGCATGGCTAACAGGTGCATCTTCACCTATTGCTGGCGGCATGTGGTTTAACCGTCTTGACCCGAACAAGTATGAAATGTCATTAGGTGCCAGTGGTTTAGGTTTACCAGACCGTTCGTACTACCTTGAAGAAAGTGAGCGTTTTGCAAATATTAGAACCGCATATGTTGAACATATTGCTGAAATGCTGAAATATGCTGGTATTGAAGATGGTCAAGCACGTGCAAAAGCGATTGTTGATTTAGAAACTAAGATTGCTCAAGGTCAATGGCCACGTGAAAAACGTCGTAACCGCGATTTAACTCTTAACCAAATTGCACGCGGTGATTTAGCTAAGTCATACCCTGACTTCAATTGGGACCTATTTATCGAGCAAACAGGTTACCAACTACCACAAGTTAACATGACTCAACCTGAGCCAATCAATGCCATGATTGCCTTAGTTAACAGTGAGCCACTTTCTGTATGGCAGGACTACCTGACTTTCCACACAATCAGTAATAACGCCGGTTACTTACCTGAAGAAGTGTATAACACTAACTTTGCGTTCTTTGGCAAAACCTTAAGTGGTCAAGAAGAACCTCGTCCTCGTTGGAAGCGCGCAGTATCAGAAATGTCGGGTACGCAATCGTTAGGGTTTGCTATCGGTAAAGTCTACGTATCACGCTACTTCCCTGAGACTTCTAAGAAGCAAATGGCTGAATTGGTTGAAAACTTACGCACGGCATTAGGTCAACGTATTGATGGTTTAGATTGGATGGGTGATGAAACCAAAGTCAATGCCCGAGCTAAGTTAGCCGCTTTCAACCCGAAAATTGGCTACCCTGATGTATGGCAAGGGCTCGACGGACTTGAGCTAACGAACAAAGACTTACTTGGCAACATCCACAATTTACGTCAGTTCTTCCACGCAGATAGCGTTGCAAAAGAGCTACAAAAAACTGACCGCAATCGTTGGGGCATGACACCACAACGCGTTAATGCTTACTACAACAGTTCATTTAATGAAATTGTATTCCCAGCAGCGATTCTGCAACCACCATTTTTCGACCCAAATGCTGATCCAGCAGTGAACTATGGCGGCATCGGTGCAGTGATTGGCCATGAAATGGGTCATGGTTTTGATGACCAAGGCTCAAAATCAGATGCCAATGGTATCCAGCGTAATTGGTGGACTGATCAAGACCGCTCAGCATTTGAAGCAAAAGCCGATATGCTAGCAGCCCAGTACAGCAAGTATGAGCCAATCCCAGATAACTTTGTGAATGGTCGCAATAGCTTAGGCGAAAATATTGGTGATGTAGGTGGACTAGCAATGGCTTACCATGCATACCAGCTTAGCCTAAATGGAAAAGAAGCCCCTGTTATTGATGGCTTAACAGGCGACCAACGCTTCTTCCTAGCTTGGGCACAAGTATGGAAAGAAAAACGCACCGAGCAAAGCATGCTTAGCCAGTTACGTGCTGGTACGCATGCACCAGGTCGCTACCGTGCATTAGCACCGCGCAACCATGACGCGTGGTACAAAGCATTTGATGTAAAACCAGGTGACAAGTTATATCTTCCAGAAGATCAACGTGTGCGCATTTGGTAATCTAACCTCTCAGCGTTAACTAAAAGTGCCAACCACCTAGGTTGGCATTTTTGTTTTCAGCCCTAAATCACTTTGCTAAGTGGTTATCATCAAATAGGCTTTGCCTGACACGTCAATTTTGCTTGGCATACTCGTTTCAGACTCCTCCAACTACACAATGAGATCTAAAGTACACAGTAAGCACTTATCCACTTTCACGCTAAAGTACCTTTGACAAGCCCCCCTAACCAATTCAATACACCCCGTTAATTTATAAATAAAAACTAGCAAGATTTGGTCAGTACTAATTGATATTGAATAGGTCAACTTTAGTTAATGTGTTACTAAGATCTCAAATATTATGATGACCTCAACCATAAAATTGACACAAAGATATACACCTGTACAATTGCACCGAAATATACACCTGTACATACCTATGTATTGGTTTATTCAATGCTTTGCTAAATCAGGCGAACAACATGAGTTGGAGTGTAAAGAAGATGCTAAACCAAGGCGACCTATGCCCTCATTGCAGTTTAATCATTACTTTGCCACCTAACTTACAACCAAACTGTTTAGGCTGTGGTAAGCCACTAACGCAACAAGAGGAAGATGATGAATAGTAATACCAAACCTATGTCTGTTTTCTTTAGCGAAAATCTTCGAGCGCCACTGAGCAATGTTCAATGGTCTTGGGGGGCTGAGAATCAAGACTCTGTGTTCTTGCGTATTTGGGATGAGGAAGTCAAAAACAAACATGGATTGGTTTACTTAAATAATGGTGACAAACGACTGGGTCAAGCAGAGCGCTATCGTCATATTCAGTCAATTAAACGCGGTAAACCAGGCTATGTTGTGGTTATTCTATCTGGCCATGAAAGCAGTAATGGCACGTGGCGAATCGACACTTATAAAGAATGCGTGTATCAAATTGTTGATATTACGACTGATGAGCAAGGTAATATATACGCTAAGATTGATTTCGATACACCTATCTACCCGCCTTATATCCGAACAGAATTAGATCCATATTTACTGCAAGCTGCAGTACATCATATTCCAAGATCTGCAGAGTTGTTAAAACGGGCTACTGAAAAGTTCGGCTGGCGCGCAACGCGTTACAACTCCGACATTGGTATCATTGATTTAATCAGTCAAAACGGTAAACAACATGCCTCACTGAATGTCTCTACCAGTCAATGGATTAGACACTAAATCAGTAACAACAAACTCAAGCAGTTATGTCGACGTATAAAATAATGCCGAGAAAAGCTGTAGCCTTTTGTGAATGGAATAGTCGCTAATAATCGCCATAAAAAAGACCTGCCAATACTCAATGTAATCACAGGTCTTTTTCATTTGAACCTTGGTTAGCTATTTAAGCGACATGCTTTGACTCCCAAACGAGCGGATCCTTGAAGCGTGCCGTTAATAAATGATTGAAGCGCGCTTCAATCTGCTCACGCTTCAGTTTAAGTGTTGGCGTTAATAGCCCGTTTTCGGTGCTCCAAGGCTCATCAACAATAATCAAATGATCAAGACGCTGATGTGCTTCAAGCTCACTATTAACTTCAGTCAATGTCTCTTGTAATTGCACTTTTAGTTCAGCCTCATCATTCGATGCACCTTCTCCTAATACAACGATGGCAATGGGCTGAGAACGGCCACTGCCCATCACACACACTTGCTCAATGTCTGGATTACGGCCAAGATCAGACTCAATGGGTACAGGGGCTACGTACTTACCTTTGCTGGTTTTAAATTGTTCTTTCACTCGACCAATAATTTTCCATGAACCATCATCAAGGATTTCGGCCTTATCACCCGTTCTGAACCAGCCATCCACAAATGCAGCTTCTGTTGCTTCCGGATTTTTATAGTAACCAGAAAATACCGCCTCGCCCCTTACGAGTATCTCACCTTGCTCAGACAAGCTCATTTCAACACAATCTTGCGGCGTACCAATGGTGCCGATATGGTCAAGGTCAAAAGGAATATTTGAGCAAGAAAGTCCTGCTGTTTCTGTCATTCCCCAGCCTTCGCCTAAACTGATGCCAATTTTGTGATACCAACGCAACACTTCTGGCGAAATAGGTGCACTGCCAGAGCCAAATAAACTCGCTTTATGGAGTCCCAATTTAGTGCGGATTTTCTTTGCAACAAATTTACCTAACAACGGGACTTTTAAAATACGCTGTAATCTACGATTAGGAATAGTGGCAAGAATTTGCGACTGGAATTTAGTCCATAGTCTAGGTACTGAAATAAAACTGGTTGGTTCTGCGTATCTCACATCATCAATAAAACTATCTAGTGATTCAACAAAGTAAATGTCAGCAGACTGGTACAGTGAAGGTAGTTCAATCACGCAGCGCTCTGTCACATGCGCTAGAGGCAGATATGACATTAGCCTTTGTTGAATACCACCTGACATTAAACGTGCTGCGCTGCTGGCTGAAGCGGCCACGTTTTTATGACTAATCACCACACCTTTCGCTAAACCAGTACTTCCTGACGTGTAAATCAAAGAGAAAATGTCATCGGCTTGAGCTTGATGTAATTCATTGATGGGTTCGTATTTACCGATCCAGTCTTGCCATTGTTGCTGACAAGCCAAAGTAGGATAAGGGAATGCGATGGACAGTATGTCATCAGGCATGGCTTTGGCAATTGCATCTGTGCTATCGAGTTTACCGATGAAAATCGCTTTCGCCTGACTATGGCTCAACACATGCCCAATATTATTGGCACAAGCCGTTGGGTAAATAGGCACGCTAACCATCCCAGCCATCATGAGTGCCATATCTAAAATGAACCACTCAGCAGAGTTTTTAGCAATAATGGCGACTTTGTCACCTTGGGTTAACCCTTGGTCAAACAGCCCTTGGGCAATTTTACGCGCCTGAACATCCACTTCTGCCCATGTGTAAGTGTGCCATTTGCGATTAACAGGTTGATGAAGCCAGATTTTATCTGGGTGAGAGGCAACATTATGCTGCATCTGCACTAAAGGAAGACGGTAATCCATATTGTTATTATGTCCTTTTTTATGTGATCACAGTGAAGTAAAGCTGATCCCTCCACCCTTGATACTGCTGCATTACTTTGTGATTGTGATAAAGGCTTTGTGTTAAAAGTGTCGAGTAAAAGTGCTGTACTAAAGCACCTTCTAAAACACCTAGCTAAACCACAACTTGCAACAGCTCATTGGTTATTACTCCATATCCCCGCGCAACTTAGTAGGTTAATTGAATTAATGTCATTGGTAAGCTGCAAAAAATAACAGTCCAAAGACACCACACAGATCCCATTGCATATAGAGTAATAACTTTAGATTTAAACTTAACTTGCCATTGCTAGGGCATAATATCCAGCCATGCAGTGACCATAAATCAAGCTCTCCTATAGGATTTTGGCGAACACCTGTTCAGTAAATGACCGCATTTCAAACGCTGGATTAAAACACCGAAAGCGCGATACATACAACAAAGCATAGTATTCAAACAAACGTATGAATAATTTTATTGTCGTTTTTTACGCGAACAGCTAGACATCGTACCAGTCAAATATTTTCAAAAATGGCTATAAAGTATGCCAATCACCATCTTTTTTAAGGTAACTAAGCTTATCTTTCTTGCTAAGTAATGACCCATTAGTCTCTACACAATGTGTATGACCAAAGATTATCGTGACAAGATGATTGATTATCACAATCTACACTGAGTTAACTGTCGAGTTTACGTGTCATTTGGCGCTATAATCACGCCCTTATTGAATGTTTGTGATCCACAAACCCGTTTGACCTTTTGCTATTAAGAACTGACATGAGCCCAGAACGTTTTGCACGCATCAATCAGATGCTCGATAATCGCCAAGTTGATTTAACCCTTTGTCTCGATCAGGTCCATAAAGCCAATAATGTTGCTGCGGTGGTTCGCACAGCCGATAGCGTAGGGATCCACCAGATTCACGCCATTTGGCCTGATCATGAAATGTGGCTATCAGGTAATACCGCATCGGGTAGTCAGCAATGGGTAAGTACTAAGCGCCATGCTAATTTTGCAGAAGCTAAACAGGCTTTAAAATCACAAGACATGCAAATCCTGGCAACCACATTTTCAGACTCAGCTGTCGACTTTAGAGAGATTGATTACACTAAGCCCACAGCTATCTTGTTAGGTAATGAGAGAGACGGAGTGAGTCCAGAGGCCGTTGCTGGCGCCGATCAACACATCATTATTCCCATGATAGGCATGGTGCAATCACTGAATGTATCAGTGGCGGGTGCGCTAATCATGTATGAAGCACAACGACAACGTCAGCTAGCGGGCATGTATGGCACTCGCAAACTTGATGAACAATACTGCCAAACTCTGCTGTTTGAGCAGGGACACCCAATTTACGCCAAAGCCTGTCGTCGCAAAAAAATTCCGTATCCTGCAATAGATGAACAAGGTCAAATTGTGGCAAATGAGCAATGGTGGGATAGAATGCGCGCGCCAGATCCCGACGCGCCCATTGAAGTGTAAAGCTAAGTCATTGCCTTAAAATGTATGTTGCAAATGCTCAATAATATTTAGCGCTTCATCGATTTGAGTATTTGTAACATAAGGCGCACTGCCTAAACGTAATTGATCGCCGCGGCTATCACACAACACATTATGCCCACCGAGGCGTTTTACCCAATTTGCCGCTTGAGGTGTGGTCAAAGATAGGAATCCGCCGTTATGACTCAACTCATGACTTGGCAACTGTAAGCTCGCAGCATCTGATGGCGCATTCAAGCTTGCAATTCCCTGCCACAACCGGCCAATTTGTTGTTGATTAATCTCACGTAGCTGGATGTCAGTTAATTGCTGCTGATTAAAGAAATCAAACACGGCAACTGCGCGGTAATGGCTGGTAGGATCGTACGTAGAGCCAGCAAATGCAGACTGCCCTTGACCATAACCCACTTTCCCCGGTGCTTGGTCTAACACATCAAATTCAGCGTACCAACCTGTGATAATCGGACTGCCCTGATAATCAGCAGGTATGCGCATCATGCAGTTGCCCTCACCCGCCTGACAATACTTATAGCCACCAGCTACCACAAATGCAGATTCCAATTGCCATGTGGCTAGATTAAACGGCACTACATTCAGTGCATGATAAGCATCAACAAGGCAAGGTACATTCAGTGATTTAGCGGCGGCAGCGACCTGACTAACATCATAAAATATTTCGCTAGAATTGAAGAACACCGCTGATAACATGACAGCATCAGTGTCGCTATCTAACTTATCAATGACTCGCTGCGCTAATGTCTCGCTCGGCTGTACTGGCACAACCTCGATATGACAATTAAGCTCTTGTAAGCGCTGTAATTGACGACGCAGTGAATGAAACTCGCCATCGGTAGTGACTATTTTTAATGGCCGCTTTGGGCTTTGCTTAAAATAATCGAGATCTGATAAGAAGCGTAAGATCAATTCATGGGTTGATGAGCCCAGCGCAATTTGAGCGTGTTTTTCACCCAATAAACCTCGGTAAAAATCACGAACTTGGTCTGCTTTTGCTAAAGCTAATCCCCATTTCTCATCAATGTGTTTTGCAGCATCATCATAGCTTTGCAACACACCTTGTTTAGCCACATCAGGCCAAGCTTGGTGTGAGTGGCCAGATAATAAAATGCGCTCACTGACTTTAAATGCTTGATAGTGAGATTGCAGTGCTTGGGCGTTAAATGTCGTCATAACAGTTCTCTTAAAGATTCAATCGTCAGCTAATTAAAGATGAGTACGCAGCTCGAACAGCTCAGGGAAAAAGCTAATATCCAGTGACTTTTTCAAAAATGCCACGCCAGATGAGCCTCCCGTACCTGATTTGTTACCTATGATACGTTGCACTGTATACATGTGTTTAAAGCGCCACTGCTGGAAACTGTCTTCTATATCCACTAGCTTTTCAGCCAGTTCATATAACTCAAAATGACTATCGGCATCTTGATAAACTTTAATCCAAGCATCCAATACACTTTGCTGCATTTGATATGGCTGACTCACATCTCGCGCAAGCACTGCTTCATCACTAAGTAAACCTTTTTGCTTAAGTGCCTGTAGTGATACATCATACAAGCTTGGTGCGTTAAGAATGTCTGATAGCTCTTGATGAACCGCCGGATTACTCTGATGCACTGCTAACAAGTCAGCATTTTTGTTACCCAATAAGAATTCTATTTTACGATAGCCATATGACTGAAACCCAGATGAATGCCCTAATGCATCTCGAAATTTCAAGTAGTCAACAGGGGTCAACGTCGCCAAAATCGCCCAAGATTGGGTCAGTTGATTGAGGATTTGTTTTACACGGGAAATTACTTTGAACGCATGACCAAAGTCGCCGCTTTTAATATTTTCAACGGCGCAACTAAGCTCATGCCCAGCTAACTTTAACCATAATTCACTGGCTTGATGAATAACAATAAACAGCATTTCATCATGTTCTGATGACAAAGGCTGCTGCGCTGACAATACCTTTTCTAGCTTAAGGTAATCGCCATAAGACATGTCATCGTTAAAATTAGTATGAATGGAATCTTCAAGAGGACGAAAGTTCGCGTTTTCGGGCTCTGAACCTGCAGACGTTGTGGCGTCTGAAGATTGATGGCCTAAAGGGCATTTCATAATTAAATCCTTTTCTCCGCTGCCACCACGTTCAAAATATATCGTCTCTCGCTAAAATAGCGTTTAGGGAAATGACCATCAGACATGAACGGCAATGCAACGTTTATTATTGTCATTTTAGTTAAGGCATGCTTAACCTAGCATGTCAGGCTTATGTTGACTATTGAGTGAATAAATCCTCTGTCATGATTGATTTACAACCTCATCTCCCTGTTAACACCGCTGTTATCGACATCAAGGCAGTAGGCGAGCAATCTTGTGCATCTTTGGCAGACAGGCTTTACAGTACGCCGTCTTAACGTTTGTCAGTTATCAATTTAGCCGCTAATAATTGAATCTCACCGCTAAACTGATTAGGATTGCCCTATCTGAATTGGAACACCGTTTATCTATGTCTACCGAGCTATATTTTATTTACGACTCTCATTGTCCATGGAGCTATGCGACCACCCAAGTGGTCAATGCCTTACATCAAGCATTTCCGAAAATGACACTCAATTTACTGCACTGCGCCCATTATATTGGCAAAGACGGTGCTAGTGCCGAGCAGGTCTCTGCGGTCACTGACAATAGCGATGTGCCTGTGAGCAAAGGTTATATATCCGCAATCAGCCAAGCTAAAGACTCAATCAAAACCGCTAACTTCATGAGTTGGTTGCAAGACAAACAACCAGAAAAACAATTGGATGTGCTTAATGCGCTGCAACATGCTCACTTTGTTGATGGCAACCCGCTCAATGATAAGCGTGACTTTAAATCAATTATTGAGCGATTTAAGCTGTCGCCGTCTAATAAAGTGTTCAAAGCAGAATTAAGTATTGATGCAGAGCAGGCGCTCAATGATATCTGTGAGATCCAACAAATTATTGGAACTCAACATTTCCCCGCACTGATTATGGTTGTCGATGATAACGCTATCTTCATTGACCACTCACAGCACTTATCTCACCCTAAATCTGTTGTTGAAGCGGTAAAGCAAGAAATTGCAGCATTGAAATAAAACGCCCTAAAGTCGCTTTAAATAGTCACAAGGCCATATATCTATTGTTCATTATTGATCTTTCATTTACTGGATATGGCCTTATTATTTTCAGCCCTAAACCACCTACTTCAGTAGGTGGTTATCATCAATTAGGGTTTGCCTGTATCTTTGTTTGTATGGCATGCCAGCTTGAGGTTGATTCAGCTATGCAATGATATTTAAAGCACGCAGCAAGCACATCCCTGTGGGCTCGACGAAAACATCCATGTTTTCAACGGCTTTAAATATCATTACTCATAGATGCTACTGAGGCTACAAAATAACTGAAACGCCCCCTTTTAGGGGGCTGAATGAAAGCCACCTTATTCAGAAGGTGGATTCTTTACTTGTGCAGCTTTTCATATCAAGCTTTTCAGTGCTGCAGAGTTTACAGGCCAAAGATGTATAGTTTTGTGCTAGCCCACTATTCAGTAGCGAACTCTGGTAGAATGTGCGCCACATCACACAATCATCAGTAGTTGGGTTTAATGAAAGATTTTATCATCATCGGTGCAGGACAGTCTGGACTCTCCATGGCGTACAACTTAACCCAACACAACAAAGATTATCTGATCCTCGACGCTAATGACGCTATTGGTGCGCCGTGGTTAAAGCGCTGGGATTCATTAACCTTATTTACCCCAACCGAATATAACCATTTACCGAGTATGCCGTTCCCTTTTCCAAAAGGCTTTTATCCGAATAAATACCAAGTGGCTGATTACTTAAAACAATACGTGGAAAAGTTTGCCATCCCAATTGAATTTAACCAGAAGATCATCTCCATTAAAAAGGTGAATGGTGTATTTGAAATCACCAGTAACACCGCCCAATACCAAGCCAAGCAGGTCATTGTAGCCACTGGGCCGTTTCATACGCCTTTCACCCCAGCATGTCACACGGATATCGCCGAAGACATTATTCAAATTCATAGTGAAAACTATAAAAACCCAAGCCAATTACAAACTGGTGATTGTTTAGTTGTCGGCGCTGGCGACTCTGGTGTACAGATTTTATCTGAGATAGCTGATACCGGCGCTAATGTGTATTTTTCTGGCAGTGACAAGATCAAAGCCATTCCACAGACATTTCTCGGTAAAACCTTATGGTGGTGGTTTAGCAAAATAGGCTTTTTGAGTGTTAACCGTTACAGCAGAATAGGTAAATGGCTGAGCAAAGGTGTTCAGCCCGTAATTGGCACTGACGTTAAATCGTTATTAGCCAAAACCAATGTCACTCATATGGGCAGAACCTTGTCTGCCGACCAGCACAGCATCACTTTCCAAAAAGGCACTGTTAGCTCGATTAAAAACATCATTTGGGCAACGGGGTTTAAACCAAACTTCTTCTGGATTGATGGTATTTCATTTGATGAAATGAATTACCCAAGTAACTACCGTGGCGTGAGCAACGATATTGAAGGCTTGTATTTCATCGGTCTACCTTGGTTATATACGCGTGGCTCGGCTACATTAGGTGGCGTATGGAAAGATGCCGAATACTTAATGAATTACATTGAGTGTAATCAACTACAAAATCCATCACAATACACTGAGGTCAAGGTAACTCAAGCGGCCTAAAGCTTGCACTGTGTAGAACACTACGTCGATTATCGCTTTCACCTCGCGTTAATCGACGTATAGAGATACCTTCGTGCTACTCGTTGTAGTTTAAAAAGAAATTAGACGACGAGTTGAGATGAAAGCAACCACACAGCTAACACCATGAAAATAATCCCCATAAACTTATTTTGATTCTGCCTAAAGCGCGTGTTTTGCAATAATGGCCGGCCTAAACTGCCCACTAACACCACCAGCAATAAGTTGAATATAAGCCCCATCACATTAAGCAATAAGCCAAGTGCTAACATTTGTTCACCAGAGCTTGCCGTTAATTGGGTCGATACAAATTGCGGTAGAAACAATACAAAAAACACTAAGGCCTTAGGGTTGAGCAAGTTACTGAACACTGCACGCTTATAAAGCAGCTTTGCAAGATTGTCCTGTTGCTGCACATCAGGGGCACTTGCCGCTTCTGCTCTTAAGCAGTCCCATCCCATTTTCAACAAATAAGCGCCGCCCAATATACGTAATATATCTAAGGCAAGTGGGTTCATGGCCACTAATGCAGAGACTCCCATGGCGGCAAGCAAGGTCAAAATCACGCCTGAAGTCGCATTACCAAAGCTAGCGTATACGCCCACTTTACGGCCGTAGCTTAAACTCGAGCTGGCAATCAGCAACATATCAGGGCCTGGGATCAGCAATAGCGCTATCACAGTGGTTAAGTACAAAGGCAGTAAAGCAAAATCAATCATGGTTTTCGCGACTAAAAAGAATGAATAAAATCAACAAGGCGCGGATTTTACAGCTATCTAACTTGAAGAAAAGTAAAGCGGGATTTAATTGATACATCTCAGCGGCAGCGATTGTTTACAGCCACCCTATTCCGGCAAAACACCAGCACGAGTATGACAACTTTGCCAAATTTACCGCCACTGCTAATGAGATAGTTTAATTGTTCCGCTTATAGAACAAGCTTTAAAAAAATTGACCCACGCGGTTGATACCAAGTAAACAAATTCAATCTAAACAGTTAATAAATAGATAAAAACCCTCGAAATAGTATTTTTTATTTTAAGTTTAACCAAAGTGAAATATCAGCAAAATAAGGTTCGGTTTCCCAAGATTATTTTGTAACTGAAGCGGAACCAAAGACAATGAAACTGAATAAAGATATTTCTCGACGCTCTTTCCTTGGTGGCAGCATGAAAGTCGCCACCGTTGCCACTGCGGCTCCTATCCTTTCAGCGTGTAACAGTGATAGCTCAAGTCCTGAGAAACCTGATATTTCAGGCGTTCAAGTAGCCATGCTTGCAGATGTGCATTTTCACGATGTATTTGGTGACTATGAGTTCGCAAACTATCACAGCGAAGTGACAATCCGCAGCATGCAAGACTCATGTGAATCTACTCGCATGTTTAACGAGAACTACTTTGCATTTATTTCGGCATTAGAAGAGCTTGGCGAGCAAGGTGTTAAATACATCTGTCTATTAGGCGACTTTTCAGATGATGGCCAAGTAGACACCCTAAAAGGGTTTAATCGAGTTGTTCAACCATTCATTGAAAAGTATCAATTTGAGTTTTTCATCACCAATGGTAACCACGACCCAGTTAGACCCTACGGTCGTGATGAAACCAAGCGATTCCTACATCACACAGGTGCAAGTGTAGAAGTCACCAGTGATGAGAACCGTGGTTTTACCCCTGGAAATGTTGTCATATCACAGCACGTTACCCAAGGCATGTGGGGCACGGGTTACCAAGAAATGTTTGAAGTACTGGGTGAGTACGGTTTCCAAAATAAACCATCTTACTTTTACTATGAAACACCATGGGGTAGCGATGAGTTTGACAAGCGTGGCTTGATGATAGCCAAAGAAGAAGGCGGTACTGAATACTGGTGTCCTGACGCGTCATACTTAGCTGAACCCATTGAAGGACTGTGGATTGTATCTGTCGATATGAACGTTTACTTGCCTGATGAAGACGGTAATTGGAGTCATGCATCAGTTGGTTGGGAAGAAGGAAAGCACTACAAGCCACAAGTCATGGATTGGTTAACGGATGTCACTTCTAGAGCAGAGCAGCTAGGTAAAACCTTGGTTGTATTCAGCCATTACCCTGCGACTGAATACTTAAATAGCAGTGCTAATGATTTTTACTATGTCTTCAACGATGGTTCGTATAACAACACTCGCGTTCCTTCAACAGATACTGCTGAGCAAGTCATTGAAACAGGTGTAAAGGTACATTTTGGGGGCCATATTCATGTCAACGACACAGCGGTACATCATAGTAAAAAAGGCACCTTGGTAAACATTCAAGCGCCCTCTTTAGCCGCTTATACGCCTTCCTACAAACTCGTGACGTGTCATACAGCAAGCTTATTTGAAGTTGAAACAAAAACACTGACACAAGTGAAAGACTTTGATGCACTATTCCCATATTACCAACAAGAATTAGAGCACCGTGAATGGGTAGGTGAAGCTGTGCTTTGGAAGCAAATGCTTGAAGCAACTGACTATCGTGACTTTATGTTCCGCCACTTAGATGTATTAATGAATATGCGTCTAAAAAATGGCTGGGGAGCCGATATCTCAACACTTTTCGAGCTGAAAACACCACTTTACTGGCTAATGGCATTATCTGCGCTCGATGCAGAACTCTCAAATCAGCAGGCTTTATTGGCTCTTGAGTCAATGACTGAAACCGCCAGCAACAATGACATCATTGCACTGTTTGACGACTTCAATTTATCATCACAAATGACAGCAGCGTTAGCAATTGTAGATAGCCACATTTCGGATTACTCACTCAGCCGCGACCACTTTATCTCCCTTGGCTTTAACACGGTTTGCTTAACCAGTTTGTATCAACGAAACGGCGATGAGCTGGCCTTCGAAGATGTCACTTACCAATTAATGACGCCTATATATGTGGCAATGGACCTATTCGCCGCCAATGATGCCGATGGCGACTTAGACAATATTAATTGGGAAACTGATTATGTCGACCAAAACCCAGCCAGTGGTGGCAGTATCAAAATTGATGAATTTGACTTATCAACGTTAAAAACGCGATTTGCTTCATTGGCACGTATGTACCATCAATTCCGTAAAGCACAACCTGCTGACCACTTCTATATCAATCTCAATTCAGGCATTGTTGAAGACTTAGCGGGTAACAAATTGTTCTAAAACGATGATGACAAAATGACATGTGAACGTATGGGGTAACGCTACTCAATAAGCGTTCAATGTAAGTTTTAAAACCACAGGCGTAGACACGCTTCAAGTTTTATTAGCGATAAAAAAAGCCATTCATAACGAATGGCTTTTTAATCATTTTACGACATCAGCTGATATCAATTTCCAGCTTCATTTAAAAGATCATTTATAAGTATTAACAGATTCAAAGCCAGCATACTCCTATCGTGCGACTCCTCACCCCGCCACTAGCAACATCATTGCAACACTTGATTCAAATAAGAGCTAGATCAAGCTTTTATACCAAGTAACTCGCTATGATTTACTAATAAGTACTCCGTAATGATATTCGGCTTGGTTAGGCGTCAAAACACATGCCGTGAATGCAGATTATTGCTCATTACAGGTGTACTGATTTCATTTATTAGTGGCGATAAAAGGAGTGAAAATATGAACAAATTTCGCCGATTTAGCAGACTCGTTCAAAGCATTGTAATTAGACTGTCAATTTTGTGCACAATATTGCTGACACCACAGGTTTTAGCCCAAGCTACTGACAACAACCCAACAGCCAACATGACTACAGGTAATGTGGAAGTCATGGACGAGTATCACTTTCGACTGTGCATAATGTTAGAACAGCGCTTAAAGGATAAACAACAAGATCATTCATCACACTTCATAGATGGAAGGAACTTTGCCATGCAAGGCAACCAAGCTTTGTCAGAATTACTCAAGCATAGAGATGAACTGTCGGAAGCACGTATCAAAGAGTTGAATGATATCATTGCTAAATCCAATGAAATGAGTGCTTATCACGAAAATAGAATGAACAGTGATGAGGAAACTATTGAGTTTTTTCAAAAAGATTTTAGCGAAACCTGTGATAACAGACGTGCTGAAGATGACATCGTTATCAAGCACTGTGATGGGCCACTGGCGTCTATTTTAAATGGTGAGTTTTGCAAAACACACTTAAATGCTGTTAAAACTAAAGCTAGCCACTAATAGTTAACGCAAAAGAATTAAAGTAAAAACAGCTGAACTTAAGTTAGGCCAAAGGCGTCACTGACAAAAAGCCATTCATAACGAATGGCTTTTATTCAATAAATATAATAACTTAATGTATTAACTATAGCGCATTAAGCTAGATAAGGTTACTTATAGAAAGCTTCTACAGTGCCTTTTACTGTCATTAATAACGGCTGACCACGACGGTCTAACGCTTTTGGTGAAGGAATTTTCACCCAGCCTTCACTCACGCAATACTCTTCTACATCAAAACGTTCTTTATCATTCACTTTGATACCAATATCGTGCTGAAAAATTTCAGCAATATGATGCGGGCTACGTGGGTTAATTGAAAGGCGATCTGGTAGTGCAGGCTTGCTTGTATCCGTCATGGTTTTGTCCAATGATAAAAATATTAGGCCTATTTTAGGCAATGTCGGCATATTGCTCAATCATTGCCAGCAGTTATCTTTAACTTACGTGCAATAAATCACTTGTAACTGCTCAGTCACTTGGTGAGTTTGTTGATTTCATGCTGCTTTATCATCACCCACTTAGGTTACTATGCGATGATATCGCCTGATCCCAATAAGGCGTGTCACCAAAGTAATCGACTAAGAAATCAATTAATAAACGGCTTTTTTGTGGTAAATATCGGGTTGAGGGGTACACAACATAGGCCTTAGTTTCATGTAATTGATAATCTGGCAACAAAGGCACTAATTTTCCACTATTTAATGCCCGCCAAATGATAAATGTCGG
Organism: Shewanella maritima; assembly: GCF_043643735.1. Lineage (GTDB taxonomy): Bacteria > Pseudomonadota > Gammaproteobacteria > Enterobacterales > Shewanellaceae > Shewanella > Shewanella maritima_A. Next base: position 86,499 of record NZ_JBHZSM010000012.1, on the reverse strand, counting down.
CTGAATAGTAATGCCATGACCTGCAATGGCCATGTCTTTTAAAAAATCACCATTATTAGCCACTAGATGCACATTGATTGGCGCAAGATAGGTTGTGTTATCAGGCGCTATAAATGGAATGCCTGAAGAAGAGAATTGGTTGTACTTTAAGAACTGATGCTGCTGGATATCAGCAGGTGACTCTATAGGGGGGTGCTTTTCTAAATAAACTGGGCTTGCGCATAACAGATGCCGAATAGTCGTAATGGCTTTAGCCTTTAACGATGAATCATCTAACACTCCAATACGCAGTGCGAGATCAATACCATCTTCAACTAAATTGACTCGCTTGTCAGAAAAATCGATCTCCAGCTTTAATCGAGGGTGAAGCTGACAGAACTTATCTAACGCCGGAGTGAGGTGTTCGATACCGAACGAAAGTGGAGCAGAAATTTTCAACCGGCCACTTAGCTGCTGTTGCGATTGACTCAACTGCGCATTCAGCTCATCCAACTCTTCGGCAATTAACTTACTTTTATTAAAGTAGCGATGCCCAGCCTCGGTTAAACTTGAGCTGCGTGTTGTACGGTTAATCAGTTTCACACCCAATTGGGATTCCAGCTCACCTAAACGTTTACTTACAGCCGACTTAGCAATCCCTAATCGCTCTGAAGCTTTAGTAATACTGCCGGTTTCAACCACGGTGATAAAAATACGAATACTTTCTAACTGTCCCATGTCACCTTCATTCCCCATCACGGAATTAGTTCTTCGAGCCATTAAAGCAATACAGCCCAGTGGTATTGTTCTAATGAACTATCAGCCTAACAACCAAAAGTTCTCAAAACCTATTGTTCTCATTTTGAGAACTATCATTGCTCATTATCAATGTTTATCACGTTTCCATCAACAGGTAGCATCATTGCTATTGAAATAGTCATTGAAACTGTCATTGCATTTAGCTTATTTAAACGGAGATACCCATGTTCGCAATTCAACAACTTTCAGCCCCGATTGGCCGCTTTTTACTATCACTAATTTTTGTCATGTCAGGTGTGAACAAACTCGGTGAATTTGAAGCGACTCAAGGTTACATGGACGCAATGGGCGTGCCGGGCATACTACTACCGATAGTGATAATCACAGAAATAGTCGGTGGCATCGCCATCATATTGGGTTGGAAAACCAAAATTGCCGCCTTTGGCTTAGCGGGTTTCACCTTCCTATCAGCAGTGCTGTTCCATGCTGATTTTAGTAACACAACAGACATAATCAGCTTTATGAAAAATCTTGCCATTACTGGTGCTTTTTTATTGCTGGTTGCACAAGGTGCTGGTGCTTACTCACTCGATAACAGAGCAACACGCCACATCAAAAAGCAAGAGGCTCAATAACCCGTTTCCAAGTACTTCTAACAAATTCATCAGTAAAGGGTAGGAGTTCGTCATGCAAAAAATAGTTAATCGACACCTTGTTGCGGTGCACTCTGGGCAAGCTACATCGGATGGTGATGGCGTTAAGCTCACTCGAATTATTGGTAATCAATATATCAATATGCTGGATCCATTTTTGTTACTGGATTGTTTTGAAAGTGACGATGCAGCAGATTATATCGGCGGCTTCCCTACCCACCCTCATCGCGGATTTGAAACTGTCACTTATATGCTGCACGGTAAAATGCGACACAAAGACAGTGCAGGCCACGAAGGTGTAGTGACTCCTGGCGGAGTGCAATGGATGACAGCAGGAAAAGGCGTGCTTCATTCTGAAATGCCAGAGCAAGATTTTGGTCGAATGCAGGGCTTTCAGCTTTGGGTAAACTTGCCGAAACATGCCAAAATGATTGCGCCTGATTATCAAGAATTTCCACCAGAAAATACACCTGTTGAACGCCATCTGAATGGCTCAAGCATAAGAGTGATTGCTGGCACCACAGCAAAGGGAACAGTTGGCCCAGTCACCAACCGCTATACTGAACCCACTTATATGGATATCACTTTAGTAGCCAATACCAGCCTACAACAACCTCTATCAGCTGAGCACAATGCTTTTATCTATGTGGTTAACGGTGAAATTCACGTGACTGATAGTGAGAATCGTCAACAAACCTTAGCTCAGCAGCAAATTGGCATACTCAGTAAGAGTAGTAATTTTGACTCTTCTCAAGTGGAAATTAGCACCTCGGATTCAGCAAGAGTGTTACTCATTGCAGGTAAACCATTAAATGAAAGCGTTGCCCGTGGCGGCCCTTTCGTGATGAACACACAAGCTGAAGTGCTACAAGCCTATAGAGATTATCAAAATGGGCTTTTTGCCTAACTTATTATCAAACCAACACATAAGGACTGACATTATGGGACAACTCATTGAAGGCAAGTGGCACGACGATTGGTATGACACCAAATCAACAGGTGGAAAATTTGTCCGAAAGTCCTCAAGTTTTCGCCACTGGATCACCAAAGACGGTAGTGCAGGTCCAAGTGGTGATGCAGGCTTTAAAGCAGAAGCTAACCGCTATCACCTGTATGTTTCTCTGGCTTGCCCTTGGGCACACAGAACATTGATTTATCGCAGCTTAAAAGGCCTAGAAGAGATGATATCTGTTTCGGTCGTCAACAGTTACATGGCAGAAAATGGGTGGACATTTGCCCCAGCTGATGGGGTGATTGCAGATCCTATTCATCAAGCACAATTTCTACATCAGATATACACCAAAGCCGATAGCAATTACTCAGGTCGTGTCACTGTGCCGGTATTGTGGGATAAACACACGCAAACCATTGTGAGTAATGAGTCTGCCGATATTATTCGCATGTTTAATGAAGCTTTTGACGACATAGGTGCGAGTGCCATTGATTTTTACCCCGCCGATAAACAAGCTCAAATTGACGAATTAAATGGGTATATCTACCCCAATATCAATAACGGTGTATATCGCGCAGGCTTTGCAACGACCCAAGCAGCCTATGATGAGGCTGTGGCTGAACTGTTTGACGCGCTTGATAATCTAGAGCAGCGCTTAGCCAATCAACGCTATTTAACCGGCAATACCATTTCCGAAGCTGACTGGCGCTTATTCACCACTTTAGTCAGATTTGATGCTGTGTATGTCGGCCACTTTAAATGCAATATCAAACGAATAGTCGACTACCCTAACCTTTGGGATTACTTAAAAGACCTTTACCAAGTACCACATGTAGCCGAGACGGTGAATATGCAACATATCAAAGCGCATTATTACCAAAGTCATGGCACCATAAACCCAACCGGCGTGGTACCTAAAGGCCCTGAATTAGATTTTACCAAGCCCCATGACCGTGCGTGTTTATAAAAATGGGCGTGTTTATAAAATTGATATTTATGGCTGTGATTACAGATCATTTAAGGGTTAAACCGTGACAATATTGCTGTTATCAGGGTTTTAATTTTATTGAAAATAAACTTGATGATTTTGGTGCCGAAAAGCACGACTGAACCAATCACAAAATAAGAAACAAAGGTTTGCCAAGAGTCAGCCTGGATAAAAAGGAAGGCGAGAACCGCCAATGGAATAGACAGCAAAAGTGCAATCTTTAAATAGTATTTAGTGTCCATAATTGTATTATTCTGTGATTAAAAACCTTAACCAACTATTCGTGTTCAACATGCATGTTCAGTGAGCTCTGAACACACATGACTTAGCAATTATTTGCGTTGGGAAAGGTAAGGCTATTGATAGTTAGCCCAGATAATACAAAAGGGGTTACTGAGATGACATATGCTAAGAACAAAACGCACAATTACGCTGTTTATCATACAAATAGCAGAATTTAATCGGCTAAATAGGGTAATACACCTAACAAAAAAGCGGTGTATTCTAACCAACGAGATGGTAAACAAATTCACGCTGTAAAAACGCTTACCCCTAACCCTTAACAAGCAAAAGTCGTTGGCACAATTTGACAAAATCTGATGAGGTTACAATACCAAGCACTTTATTATCCTCATCCAATACCGGTAAACAGCCCAATTTATTATCAATAAAGTACTGCACCACAATCGTTAAGGGCTCATCTAATCCGAGTATCTGCGCATCATTTTCCATAATCTCAGCAATGGGCTGGTAACGCTCTTTTCGATCTAACGCGCCTTGGCCATATTTATTCAAGGTAGTAAGCACTGTTGCAATCATTTTTTTATGGGTTAGTAGGCCAACAAACTCACCAGTGGTTTCTGAAATTACCGGTAAATGACGCACATTACGAGTCTGCATCAACAAATGTGCGTCTTTTAAACTGGCTTGATCACTAATACACACAGGGTTGTGGGTCATGATTTCACTGACATTCATCGCATTATCCTCATACTGATACTCAGCCTTAAAATGACACTTGACTCATTATCTGACTAGGTTAGTGCCATTAGCAAATACAGTTAATATGTTAATTGTTAGCCTGTTATGAGTATAACCAACTATAAACAGTTACGTGAATAAGCTCATAACAGCTTCATGCACTTTGCCCTGTTCACAGATGTGGTCATTATTTCATCGCAAATAAAATGTCTTCATTATTACGCTTGGGCTGCCAATGTTTTGGTTTGACGCCACTGCTTAGGGGACTGGCCGTACATACGTTTAAATTCACGGCTAAATTGTGAAGAGCTCACATAACCCACGTCCATTGCCGCGACATTCACATTGATGCCTTCAGCAATTTTCATTGCCGCCTTATTCAATCGCATCGATTTAATGAATTGGATCGGCGACATGTTCGTCGCCTGCTTAAATTTTCGATGGAACACTGCCCTGCTCATCCCAATTTGATTAGCCATATCGTCAATAGTAATTGGCTGTTTCAGGTTGGAAGACAAAAACTCAATAGAGCGGACAATATCGTTACCCACATCAAATGTCCGCCTGACAGATTCCCCAGAATCACCAGTTAAAATGGCATAGTAAAGCTCACGTAAACGGCTTTGCCCCAATATGGCAATGTCAGTCGGCTTATCAATGAGCTGCAATAGTCGATATAACGCATCAGTAAACGCATCATCCCACCTTGCTGTTGATAAACCTTGTGCTTGAATGCCATTTTTTAGACCTCGATTGCGATACGAAGAGTGCGACATTTCAATCACAAGTTCAGTCATTAGTCGTGTATCTAAGGTAATGTAGACACCAAGCAAAGGGTTATCGGGCGAAGCCTCAGGTGTCCCAGTTTCTATTGGCATAGACAAGGTACAACAAATGTATTTGCTGGCGTCATATTCATGCCTATTACCGTCAACAATGGCTTCTTTGCTGCCGCTGACTAATGCGGTTACCGAGGGTTCATACACTGCTGGCGCACATTCAATCGGGGCGGTTACCTTAAACAATTGCACACCTTTGATGCCCGTTTCTATCATGACACTGTCATTCACCTGAGTCTCTACTATCTGCTTGATCTGCTGTTTACTCATCATCACTACACCATCAAAAAATGAACTTACACGCTAACAAGCCAAACAACACCACTCAAGCAACTGAGACAATTAGGCATGTTTTAGCGAGTATATCGCCTATTTATATACCATATTGACATATATAGTTCACTCATCAAGTTTTAACAGTCAATAATGCTTAGCCATTTCGTCTAACGTTATTACTCGCCAAAGCACCGAATAATCCATCATAGGAAGCCATACCATGACTCAGCAAAACCAATTTGGCCCAAAGGGTTGGACACCAGATTTACTGACCTCTCTAACAAGTAAAACTTACCTCATCACAGGGGCGAATACTGGTGCGGGCTTTCAAGCAAGCCGCCTTTTACTTTCAAAAGGCGCATCGGTGGTCATGCTCAACCGCAATCCGAGTAAATCTCAATCGGCAATAAATGAACTCAAAAGCGAGTTTGGGCAACAGGCCAACGTGAGCTATGTCAGCATGGATTTAGCTGTTCTCACTTCCATTCGTACTGCCGCGAATGAAATATTATCGAAAGTACCAATAATATATGCACTGATTTGTAATGGTGCCATTGCTCAGGTTGCCCAGCAATCGTTCACTAAAGATGGCTTTGAAAGTCAATTAGGGGTGAATCATTACGGCCACTTCTTATTATCAGGATTATTGTTTGAGCGCATTGAAGCATCACAAGGTCGCATTGTAGTGGTTGCCAGTGAAGGACATAAATTAGGGTTGAAAACCATCCAATTCAACGACATGAACTGGGACAAAAACTATCATCCCAACAAGGTTTATAGCCAAAGCAAACTTGCCCAAATGATGTTTGCCTATGAGTTACAAGACAAAATTAACGCAGCAGGTAAACACGTTGAGGTCTATGTATGCCACCCTGGCGCGTCAAATACTTCATTGATCCGAGAAAGCGCCAGCTTAGCAACCCGCTTATCATGGTCATTGATGGTTAAACTAGGGCTCGCCCAAACGGCAGAAAAAGGCGCTTACCCCGAGGTGATGTGTGCCACGCAAACAGGGTTAACTCAACGCGCTTATTATGGCCCAACAGGCGTGATGAACTTTGGCGGCCCTGTTGGCGAATGTCATCTTGCCCCTTTTGTGTTGGAAAAAAATACCCTAACTAGGTTATGGGCATTATCGGAACAACAAACCGCATTTAATTGGTCAATTTAACGATTGGCCAAAGGTTAATACCAAGGTTAAAACAGATGAATACAATCACATTTTTATTAGGGGTGCTTATGCTAACGCCAACAGAATCGATCAATCATGCCAAACTTGTCGAAGCTGAGCCTGCAGAAGTCGTGGTCGATGCCCAAGGAAACCAATATCGCACGGTAAAAATCGGCCTACAAACTTGGTTAGCTGAAAATCTCAGAAGTACCCAATTTCAAGACGGTACACCAGTCAACACCGGGTTCATTCCAAATGACGATGAAACCTTACTTAACCAATATGGTCGAGTGTATAGCTGGGAAGATGTAAGCAACCCAAATAATTTATGTCCAGTAGGATGGCGAGTTGCGACAGATGAAGACTGGAAACAGCTTGAAAGAACCATTGGTATTGAAGAAGATGCAGTGAACAGCGAGGGCTGGCGAGGTGACAAAGATATCGCCAATACTATCAAAACTGCTCAGCCTAATACCTTATTCAAATCATTTGATCAGTCTTTAGTGAACAAGTACCAATTCTTTGCCACGCCCGCAGGTGTCAAAATTGGTAACTGGTATATTGCACAAGGCAAGTATACAGAGTTCTGGACCGCCACTAACGTCAGTGAAAAGAAGGCTTTTGCTCGAACGCTAGCCTATGCTTGGTGGAATCCACACAAGGGTGAAATTCGTCGAGCACCTTTAAACAAAAAATACATGTTTTCAGTAAGGTGCGTGAAAAATGAGACGCAAAAGCTCAATAAATAACAAGGCCAAAACCAGTAAAAAGTGAACAATTTTGATATGAAAAAAATCCTGCTAGTGATGATTAGCCTTGCCAGTCTTTTATTGTTTGGCTGCGCAGGTTCTGTAGACTCGACAACACAGTTCAACAAAGATGATCAAATTGTGGTACTCGCCCATGGGTTAGGCCGCAGTGATACAGCAATGTGGCGCTTTACTCAACGACTTGAGAACGCAGGCTACCTCGTTTGCACACTCAATTACGCTAGCATTGGTGAAACCGTGCAAGGTGTGTTTGACAACACGACAACTCAAATAGATCAATGCATATCCTCTGCGCCATCAGTACACTTTATCGGCCACTCATTGGGTGGTTTGGTGATCCGAAATTATTTACAAAACCACACAGACTTTGCTGCCAGTGAACGTCTAGGTCAAGTTATATTAATTGGCACTCCCAATAAAGGCAGTGAACTGGCCGATCATTTTCAAGACTCTTGGCTAATGAAAGTGGCTGGAGAAGTGAGTCAATCACTGATTACAGGCAATACTAGCCTAGGTAATCAGATTGAAGAGCTGCCTATAGATATTGGCGTCATTGCAGGTACGAAAAGTTCGATACTTACAAATGATGCTTTCACAGGCCCTAATGATGGCTTAGTGTCTGTAGACTCGACCAAGCTTGATCAGAGCTCAGATTTCATTGCGCTTGATGTTGGCCATTCGGGCATGCGTTATAACAAGCAAGTAGCGGAACAAGCTATCTTTTACCTCAAACATGGCCGTTTTAATCACTCTGAGATACAGCATTAACTAGGTACGGATAAGATAGCTTTTGCATACATTCAGTGATACATCAGGGTGCTTTGTCTCTTGCAGTTGAGTGGCTTTGTAAATGTTTGGCTAAAAGTTATACAGTCTGAAATATTTGATCTAAAGTGGTTAGGTTCTTATTCATTAGCGAGTAAAAAAAGTGTGCAGCTCAAAAGGGTGCCCATTTTTTATAAGGGAAACAATAAAATAGTAAGGGATAAAGAATGACTATCAACAAAAACCATATTCCCCAAGAAGCATTTGACTGGTATGACGAATACGCCCATGGCGGAATGGACAGACGTACTTTTATGAAAAAGCTCGGCTCACTTGTTGCCTTGGGTTATTCAATGACGGTGCTCACTTCAGCCCTATTACCGAATTACGCATTAGCTGAGCAAGTCTCATTTAATGATGACGATATTCATGCCACTTATGAAGAGTTTGACTCACCAGAAGGTCACGGAAAAGGCCGAGGTTATTTAGTCAAACCCACTAAAGAGCAGCAAAACTACCCTGTCGTGTTAGTTATCCATGAAAACAGAGGCTTAAACCCTTACGTTAAGGACGTAGCAAGACGTCTAGCGAAAGCAGGCTTTGTTGCCTTCGCGCCAGATGCGCTATTTCCTGTAGGCGGATATCCTGGTAATGATGATGAAGGTAGAGCCTTACAAAGAGAGCTTGATAGAGCAAAAATTCAAAATGACTTTGTTGCCGCCGCCAATTTCTTAAAATCGCACCCACTGAGTAATGGCAAGCTAGGGGCGGTTGGGTTTTGTTTTGGTGGTTATATGGTTAACTACCTAGCCGCTGTTGATAGTCAATTACTGTCAGCGGGCGTGCCTTTTTATGGCACACCAGCAAGCAAAGAATTAAGAAAGAATATTAAAGCACCACTGGTTATTCAACTAGGTGAACTTGATGAACGCGTCAATAAGTCTTGGCCCGAATACGAGCAAGACCTTAAAGCTGCTAATGTCGAATTTACAATGCACATGTATAAAGGTGCGAAGCATGGTTTCCATAATGACTCTACTGCTCGATTCGACCAAGAAAATGCCGATCTAGCTTGGCAGCGCACGTTAGACTTCTTTAATGAGAAACTCAGTTAATCAAACGCGAAGCTTTATGTTCGGTTTATTTGAATAACATCATCGGTTTTTCAAATTTCATTGAACATAAAGCTAAACCCATCATTACCTTTAGAACCACCGTATACACAAATAACTTAGTTCCGAAATCGATAAAAAGCTTAAAAACTCTCGTTTGTAATAATGGCAACTGCCCTACTTTCATAAAACTTGTGGATGAATATGAAGACGCTTATTTGAAAGCTGAAGCATTTATTAGCTCGCCACCTAAAGAATTGTATGTACTCGAAATTAAACCGCAAAAGCCTCTGCAAACCACCATTTTAGGTAGCTCAGAACAAAGCATTGTGGCCGACTATAAACACGGCTTCGAGTTAGGTATGCAGTTTATTAACGAGCATAAAATACAAGCGTATTTACAATAAATAGACGAGTGAATTCACAAGGTAAAGGCTAGCTTTGTTACACTTATTTGACCCATTCGAGTCAAACTGAAAAGTGGGGTCAGAGTAAACTTTTCTATTCGGTTATACTTCCACATGATTCGCCTTTGCAAATGGAACGTGCGCATACCTAGACAACCTAGAATTAGCCCTATTTCGTTCATAAAGTGAGATTTATTGAGTTGAATTAAGGAGGCGGAAGAAATAAAGCTTAATCTGCCACACATATGGATAAGTTTAAATCGGTCCCACTACATAAAAATGTTAGAGTTAAAACAAGTTAATACTACTCATGCAAACAAATAACCTAAATGAAAGTTGAAACAGAAATCGTCAATGGTGTATATGAAACGGGAAAAGTGCACCTAACCATTGGTGAAGATTCCGTAACTAAGCATTTCAAACCGTGCAGCAAATACATTAAGCGTTACAATATCGAAAAAGAGTCATTAATTCGGCTTGGCAATATTAGTAATATCCCGAATTTAATCCATTCTGATGATGATACAACAACGCTAGTAATGTCGAGGTTACATGGCAACACCCCCACTCATTTGAATGAGGCGAATTTACAAGAATTAATCGTAATAGTGCAAAAAATGTTGGATGCGGGTGTTGCACGCCACGCATTACCGCTTCGTGATATTCTTGTTGATACTAACAACAAGGTGAGTTTAGTCGATTTTGAGCGCGCTACCCTTCAAGGCTCATTTTTACGTGTTGACTGGCTGATAGCGAAGAAAGTATCTCACTATCACTTGTATCGTTTAACCTCTCAATTCCAACCACAATTACTAACCAAGAAACAAGCATTTAAACTCAATTTAGTGACCCAAATAAGGCGAATATTTAAACGATAATCATCTTAATAAAGTGGGGTCAGAGTAAACTTTTTCAATTCAACTATACTTTTGGTTTGATACGCCTTTGCAAATGGAACTTGCACATGCCTAGACTGCCTAGAATTAGCCCTATTGGGGTTCCTCAACACATTATTCAACGTGGCAATAATCGCCAAGCATGCTTTACCTCTGAACAAGACTTTACTGCCTATACTGGGTGGCTCAAGGATTACTCAACAAAGTTTCAAGTTGAAGTCCACGCTTGGGTATTCATGACTAATCATGTTCACCTGCTTTGCACCCCATTGCAGCCAAGAGCAATTAGCCAGATGATGCAATCCCTCGGTCGACAATATGTGAGATACTTCAATGTCACCTATAAGCGAACAGGGACACTATGGGAAGGAAGGTTTAAGTCTTGTCTGGTGCAAACAGAAGACTATTTATTGCAGTTATACCGCTATATAGAGCTCAACCCTGTGAGAGCAAACATGGTTAACGATCCTGCTCATTACAAATGGTCTAGCTATCAGATTAACGCCCTAGGAAAAAAATCCAAGCTTTGTACACCTCATCAAACTTACCTTTCAATTGACCGCCAAACAAAATCGAGACAAGCAGCTTATCGTGACTTGTTCAAACACCAACTCGATACCAAAGTCATTGATGATATTCGTCAAGCAACTAACAAAGGGTCGGTAATTGGAAGTGAACAGTTTAAGGATGAGATAGAGAAAATAACTGGCATGAGCATAAAACCAAAGAAAATCGGGCGACCTTATAAAACTAGAAATTAAGTTTACTCTGACCCCACTTAATTAACTCACCTATTACAATCTCCAAGCCAGTCAAAAGTACTCATTATTGAGGTCAGACCATTACAGTTAGATTATTAAGTCAATAGGCCTTCTGTTATTTAGCACTAACTAAAGTGACTGAAACAATTAACTAAAGTTGTTCCCTGATGCTTTCATCAAGCGTGTTATATATGCAAAAGTACCGATATTCCAGCAATATTGAAATCAAATGAAGTCCACAGTTCAAGTGAAAAAATGATTCTTTCCTATACTCAAGCCGATCAGGAACTTTCAGAAAAGTTTATGTAAAAGTGAACTTAGTTTTCATTCTTAAAGTTTGCTTCAAATACTCATATCATTTTCAAATAAGGAATATTGAAATGAAAGCACTTCTATATGGCATAGTCTTGGTTGCCATAATGATTAGCCATGCACATGCCAAAGATAATCCCAATGGAAAACCCTTTATCGCTTTAGAAGAACAAATTGCAGCCACGAATGCTGCTATTGATGCAACCAATGAAGCTTTGGATGCATCCGATGCTGCTACAGAAGCATCTATTCAAGCTTTAAATGCGGCCGATGCGGCATTAACAGCACGAGACGACTTACTACAAAGTCAAATAGATCTATTAAATATGACTTTATCAGAGCAGTTGGTCATCATTAATGCACGTTTTGATGAGTTAGACGCAAAAATTGATACAGTTGACGCCCAAAGTAAAGAAGCCGATGCGTTAATGGCTGAAAAAATTGAGCTCAACATGGTGGCAATCGATTTATTATCGGGTCAAGTCGAATCACAAGAGTTACTCAACAACTTACAAGTGAACCTAATAAATACGCTATACAGCCGCGTTAATTCACTTGATATGACGGTTGCAAGCAATCAATACCGGGCTCTTCAACAATACCAAACCATCGCCAATCAAATTAGGACACTGCAAAACAGAGACTCGTATACCAGTTCTCAAATCAGTAATCTTCAAAGTCAATTGAATACTGCAATCAATAGAATTAACACCCTATCAACATCTTTAGGAGATGAATGTAACGAAGGATATTATGTGGCAGGCATTCGCACAGATGGACGATTGCTATGTAGAGAGGCATCAGACATTGTAATCGTATCTCAACCTTTAACTAAAACCCGTACCTGTGTATCAGAGTTCATTGGTTGTTTAGATTATGAATATTGGCAATATGGCAGCGCGTACTGCCCAGGAGGCTATAAGAGAACAGCCACTAGCTATAGCACACCAGGTGGACTAGCAGTGAATTATAATTACTATTCTTCAGCCTATGTGAGAACCAATCGTACTGACAGTGAATCCACTGCAACTGGGTATGTTCGTATAACCTGCTCTAATACACCACTTTATGAATACTCTCCATACTAGTGTTTAAGGGCAAGTTCAACTTGCCCGTATTTTGATACCAGTAAAAACTGTGATGCTTCCCAAACACGTTTAAAACACATTATTAAAATACAAAAAGCGACTCTAATGTCGCTTTTTTATTGGAATTAAGTTTACTCTGACCCCACTTAAGACCTCACTTAATTAATGAACTGAAAGCCCTTGATTCCAAAGGTGAAATGAGAGGCGGTAAATAAAGCAAATATTTAACTCAAAATAGACTATGATCCACTTAATACCTTCAATAACAAGATTGATATTAAAATCAAAGTAAGCAAATTTTTCAAATAGTTAGACACAAAAACCAACAGGAAATAAACAATGGAACGACTTATTAAACTGTCTCGAATTCCACTCGTCCTAGGCTTAGTTGGCCTACTCGCGGCCTGTGGTGCTAAACCAGTTCAAGTACAAGGATATGACCCAGTCGCTGACACTGAAGGCTTAGAGCGTGATACAAGCGAAGCCCCCGGTGTCGTTCTTGTAAGACCTGGAGCTCCAAATCTCAATGAATACGAACGCTTTATTATTGACCCAGTGATCCTCATTGATGCTGATTACAACAACGACGATCTCGATAAAGAGAAAGCTGAAAAAATGCAGCAATACCTGCAACAAGCTGTGATTAAAGAGCTTGAGCAAGCAGGTTATCAAGTTGGTGGTGATGTAGATAAAGCCATGCGCATCACCTTTAAAATCTCTGGGTTAAAAGTCCCTTCTGCCGCAGCAAACATTACAACTGTGCTGGCTCCTTTTGCTCTTAGCGTGGGAGAAGTCACCATTGAAACAGTGTTCCGCGAGGCTGCGACAGACCGAATTGATGCTGTCGCAATTATGCAATCAAGAGGCTCACGTTTCTTTAATGCGACACCTTGGTCAACTTGGGAAGATATTAAGCAAACATTTGATAACTGGGCGGAATCTTTTCGCAAGTCTGTAGACAAAGCCCATAAAAAGTAACAATTGACTACACCAGCATTAACTGACATCTGACCCTATTTTTATCCCACCATTGTTAGGAGATAAATGGGGTCAGTTCATGTTCTAGATACGCCTCGCGTGACTCAAATGTTGAACTGGCTCGGTGTTGCTTCTGATAACTTTGACCATCTCCCGCCCCGTGCTTTGCACCTGTAGGTGAATGCACTGACTTTGAATGACTGCTCATATCAACCCTATAACTCTCCCGCTACCGAGTGGATTACTTAATACATTAGAGACACCTTAACTGAAGGGTGCAGGCAGGGTGAATAATGAAAACGGATTCAACCCAGGCATTAGTCGTTTACAAACAATAATTTACCAGCGAAATCACAATTATTTATAAAAGTTTACTCTGACCCTACTTAATTTATGAGACCAAAAAGAATGGGACCCCTTTCAAAGCCAAAAATTAAGTTTACTCTGACCCCACTTATTTGACCCCACTTATTTAACCCGTTACCTCCCAATGCCCTGTTTTGCATTGGGAGTACGAGCATGTCAGCCCTAACCTGTGCTCGCTAACCTGTAGACTTAGGTTATTTAAGCCCCAAAATTAGCGGTGGAATGCCGGGTAGCAAGCCAACCATCGCCATCACCCCAGTAAGGATAACAAACATAATACTCGGCGCTATCCAGCGATTCATTTTGGTGAGTTTAGCGCTTCTGTCTTTGCAGCCAATTAAACCTAAGTTATCTAGCAACATAGTCAATGACCAACCAAAGGCCGGGTTAACCAATACCGACGAGAACACCACAATAGCCGCAGATTGAGTGGTTTTACCCTCACGAGTCATCTCCATCCCCGCTTCAAGTAACGGAATAAACCCCCCAACAACTAGTGCCACACACAGAACTGGCTCCCATATGGCCAGATCCATTGGGTAACCCCATAACGCAGCAATCACACAAAACAGCGCCGTAAGCAGTGCGCCAGCAGGAATAGGCCGCTTGGCAATTGCCGCCGGTACAATGTAAGTGCCCCAAGATGAGGTAAAGTTGGCCCCACCAAGCAAAGAGCCCAAGGTTTGACGAATAGATGCGCTGGTCATGGTATCGTCAATGTTCATATGCACTTTTTCAGTACGCGGTGGGTAGTTAATCTTTTGAAAAACTTGATGGCCTAAAAAGTCAGGCGACCACATAGCAACCGCTAAAATGGCAAACGGTAGCACCACCATAAAGCTTTCAATAGTGGGCAAACCTAACATCCAGCCAGAATCTTCGCCCCACCAATACATGGGGTTCATGTTTGGCAAACCAGGCGCAGTTTGAAACTCAAAAGGCGCGCCCATAGCAAACGCTAACGTACCACCAAGCAAACAACTTAAGGGCACAGCCAGCCAACGTTTACGCCAATGCTCAAGCAACGCGTATAAGATAATGGTGCAAAATATCACCACAAACGCAATATGCGCCATACCAATACCTTCAGCCCACGCATAAAGCTTTTTCACCTGCGAGGCGGTGCCAACAAAACCGAGGTACAGCAGTAATCCCCCGCACACGCCTTTACTGGTCAGGTTGGCCAACATACTGCCACCTTTGCTGATGGCCAATATTAAGCCTAGCGCACCAATCAGCAAGCCAAATGCCATAGGATGGCCACCGGCTGCCACCACAATGGGAATGATAGGGATCAGCGGACCATGAGTACCCGCCAAATTGGCAGTAGGTAAAAGAAAACCGGAAAAAACCACAATGAAAAACGCGGCAATGATCAGCTCGTAACGAACGTTTTCTAAAATAAAGCTTTCTTGCAAGCCAAGCGAGGTGGCAAAGGTTGTGGCAATGGCACCAACCATCACCACCTTACCGATTGTCGCGGCCATAGCTGCAATCGAATCTTCTGCCTCAAAGCGATAATCTCGCCCCGGTAAATTGGCCCGCCAACGCTTGGGATTCATGATGGTCAGTTCATGTTCTAGATACGCTTCGCGTGACTCAAACGTTGAACTCGCTCGGTGTTGCTGCTGATAACTTTGACCGTCACCCGCCCCGTGCTCTGCACCTGTAGGCGAATGCACTGACTTTGAACTACTGCTCATATCAACCCTATTACTCACCCGCTTTCGAGTGGACTACAAAATAGATTAGAGGCACCTTAACTGAAGGGCGCAGGCATAGCGAACAATAAAAGCGGAATAGGACTCAGACATTAGTCGTAGATAAACAATAATTTACAAGAAAAAGTGCAATAATTTAGAAAAGTTTACTATCCCCCTCTTATTTAGAAAATGGGACGACCATACAAACAGAAAATTAAGTTTACTCTGACCCCACTTATTAAGTTTACTCTGACCCCACTTATTTGACCCCACTTATTCACACCTGCATCCAGCACCAAAACTCCCACTTTTGATCTTCAACAATATCTACCTTCGATTTAGTTAATAGTATTGACAAAATGATCTAACACACTTGCTATAGGCTAAGTTAAAATTCGCTACCTTTGATACCTTTAAACTTGGTATAAGTTAAAGCGACGTTTTAACAAAATAGCTCCGCCACTTAGGACAAAAACTTTTATGCGTTTATTCGATATTTTGTCGGTTCTTTATGAGCCAGTAAACCAACTGGATAATCATGAACATTTGCTGTCATATGTTCAGCCAAAGCTCAATGAAGATGGCACTTGCCCAATTTTTAAAGAGCCGGGCGATACTTATGATCTACGACAGTATGCAGATTCACCTGAGCAACAGGAAAACTTGCTTGATTTAGTCACTCGACTAAATCGTTTAGTGCGCTGGATCCACTTAAAAACCGATGTCATGTGGTTTGGTATTTACCTGTCTCATGGCGACAAGCTTGTGAAGTATGTGTACAACGGTGAAATGTCGAAAGCAGAGTTTCCTATTGCACCAGAGTATTTAGACAAGTCGATAAATACGCGCGTGATCATGGAAAAACAGCATTACTATATTCCCAATGTAGAAAAACACACAGGCCCTTATTATCGCTGTGATGCTAAGGTTAAGTCTGAGTTATGTTGTCCAATATTTGATCCGGAAGGTGACGTGATTGGCATTTTTGATTGCGAAGATCATCGTGAAAACTTTTTTGATGAGAAAATTGACTTTATCCGCTACAAAGTCAAAAAAGCGATTGAGATATTCCTTGAAGATCACCCTTATATTACGCACATGGGTTATAGCCATTTCAATCCAAATGAATACAACCCGCCTGCTTAAATAGCTTAATAGGTCAGTGATAAGTTCAAAATTGCATTTGAATATCACTGACCGCTTTGCAGATAGTCTCTCTTAACCAATATCCGATAGCTTAGGCTCACTTTTATCGGTTAATTGAGAAATAATGACCAACAGAAACAAACGCAGGCCAAGCTCTTAATCCGATAAGAGCACGCCTTTCAGGGAAGAAAAAGCCAATCATTCGCTTGTAAAATCTATTTGATTTTTAACCACACAAGCACCAAGTGAAAAGCTTACTCTGACCCCAGTTATTCCCTGACCCCACTTATTCTACATTAGCGATACAGCATATAACACCCTGCTTTACATAACATTATTCAAAAAATACATACGAGAAACTATTGCAAGAATCAGACAGAATAGCGTAATGTATAGCCAATTGAACAAAATGCAGGCCGAGCTCTTAATCAGATAAGAGTACGCCTTTCAGGGAAGAAAAAGCCAATCATTTGCTTGTAAAAAGTCAGTTCAATTGAACCACACAAGCACAAAATGAATAGTTTACTCTGACCTCATTTATTTAACTTACTTATTCTGAGGAATTAGTTTGCCATTAACATCAAATAAAGAGACTGCTTCAAAAAAAATAAGAAGCTTAGCCGAAAATTATGAAGCTAAAAAACTCGAAGTACATACTGCTAATGAAGCAAATACTAGATTAATACTCATTGATGAAGTGCTTAAAATACTTGGTTGGAAAACTGAAGAATTCAACCCTGAAAGTCATACCTCCTCAAACGGCTACATCGATTATTTACTGAAGCATGACAATACTCCAAAATTAGTTGTTGAAGCCAAAAAAATCGGCATTACTTTCGCTTCCCCTATCAACAAGAAGCTATCAAACCATGAGTACACTGTATCTTATTTCAAACAGGCATTTAAAAAATCACTAACAGAAACAATTCAGCAGGCCACTGATTACTGCACTGATAAGAGAGTAACTCACGCAGTTTTAACTAATGGCGCAGAATGGTTTGTACTACAACTTATCCCAAAACCAGGAAAAACTATAGATGGAATGAAAGGGATATATTTTGGTAATATTTTTTCAGGTCACTTTTACTTTGATTTATTCTACGATTTACTATCAAAGGAAAATGTAGTTTCAGGGAATTTAGAAAGTTACATTTCTGAAATAAACTATGCTCCCTCTCCAATTTGTAAAATATTAAGATCAGATTATGGCTCATTAACTTGGAGAAAATATAATCAAGAAAAACATTTGGATGAATTTTACAAGAATTTTTTTGATGAAATAATAAATAGTAATCAGCAAAAAATGCTCGAACATTGTTTTGTAAGTGATTCAAAACTTGAACAATATAAAGGTGATCTTAAAAGGCTTCTGAAAGATACTGCACCGAGTTACCTTCCATCGGATACTGAAGACCTTGAACCAGGTGAAAGTGCAGCAACGATAATCGATGATAAAGGGACAGGTAAAGTGATTCTAATAACTGGGTCAGTTGGTTGTGGGAAAACAACTCTAGTACGAAAGGTATTATATGAAACTCGAAGGTATCACAAATCAAACACAGTCCCAATCATTGTTGACCTAATCAATGACGTTTCAAAAAATATAAAAATTGCCAGCGGCATAATATTCAAAAGAATTAATGAAACATTTTTAGAAAAATTCCCAGAAATACATAACTACGAAGAATTAAAAAGCACTTATACCGCAGAAATTAATGCATTAAAAAATGGACCTTATAAAGAGGTATTTTCAACAGATAGGTCAAAATATATTGAAAAAGAAGCTGAATTATTAGAAGGGCTGAAATCAAATATTGAAGACTTTGTTATTAAATCACTTAAGAATCAGAAGAAAAAAAAGAATAATGTAATTTTAATCATAGATAATGTTGACAGGGCATCAGAAGACTTTCAAGAAGAGACTTATATATTAGCTCATAGAATTTCTAAGGAATCAGGAGCTACCGTTATCATCACCATGAGAGAGTTCACATATTTCAAAAACAAAGATAAAGGTTGGCTAGATGTCAGAAGTGGCGATCGAGTAATTCACTTAAAAGCACCAGACTTTAACAAAATGATATCTAAGAGAATTAAATATATTGAAAACCATTTTGATGATGATCACAGAGTAAAAGAGTGGAGACAAAACCACTCTTTAATTGATTTTAAAACATCATGCTTAAGGTATACCACAACATTGAAAAAAAGTTTGCAAGATAAAATATCAGGCCAAAGAACATTAGAAACTTTATCGTGTATATCATGGCATAACATAAGATTATTCCATGTTCTATTGAGGAAAGTACACAAACAACTAGGTGAAAAAAAATGGAAGTTTGAAGAGGTTATCTCTACTTTAATGATAAGCCAAGAAAATGGTGAATCTGCGATACTCCCAAACATTTTTATACCTAACCAAAATGTAAACCAGTCTTATTTCTTAAAAATTAGAATTCTATACTTATTAAATTATTCACTTAAGCAAAGTGAAAGAACTCACGGGATCCCACTCAATCGAATCGTTAACTTCTCAAAAATGTATGGATATCGTAGTAACTGGTCTGCTTCGGCAATCGAAGATTGCGTTAAGTTACGACTTATAGAGTGTGTAGAAATACCTGCTGATGGCGATGATATTGTTAATTTTAATATAAATGAAGGTGAAACTTTCAGGATATCCCCGCTAGGTGCTATTTTATTACAAGAAATACTTAAGGAAAAAACATATTTATCATTAATATCCACAGACTTACCATTCCATGATGAAGAATCATTCAATAATGTAAAAAAAGAGTATGAAGAGCTTTTCTCATATATGGGCGACAATAACAAAAATGAAATTTTGAGGGATGGAATAGATTTACTAAAAAACTCCCAACTTTCAAATGCAGTCTGTTCATACTTATCAAAACAGTTTAAAAGAGAAGAGATAACATCCTCACTAGAAAATGTTGACTCAGAAATAAAATCAGCTGAAGATAAACTAAAAAGTTTTATTTACTCATTAAAAGGCAACTATAAAAACAACCATTCATTTAATGAGAAATACATTCAAACTACCATGAGCTTTAATGATGACGACAGGATATCTGCATTTGAAAATATCCATGAAAGCAATGAATTAGATAATCAAGAACTTATTAGAGAGCTTATACCCAATAACTTTTACAATATAAAAATTGACAACTCGGAATATATAACCTTAGTTTTTGCAGCCATTGTAATTAGAAGCTTACAAGGGTTTGAATATAGCAAAGGCATTGAGATAACATCTACGATTAATAATTTTATTGTTGATGAAACAAATAAAAAAGAACCAACTAATGTTTCTAGAGCATTACGTTCATCTAAATTCTCAAGCCTTCCTTGGTTATTGATTAGAAAAGATATGCATCCTAAATTCAGCATGTTCTCATTAAAAGCTGATTGGAAGCTACATTGGGAAAAATACTTCAATGAAACTCCTAAACTTTAGTCTGCGGTTTATGCTAAATAAATTCGTGGGGCCAGAGTAAACTTTATCAACACCAACAAAAAAGCGACCCAAGGTCGCTTTCTTTATCCCCAGATTCCCGCTCAAAAGCGTTGCGGGAATGACATTAGAATAAATGGGGTCAGTAGAATAAATGGGGTCAGAGTAAACTTTATCGACACCAACAAAAAAGCGACCCTAGGTCGCTTTTTCTCTTTATGAACAACTAAACTTCAATGAGGTCAGCTACTCGATAATGGCGTCGCTGGCGTAGCTAGTACAAGGCGAACCGAAGGCTATAGCGCGGAGTTGACTGTTGTCAATGAGCACTGGAGCCGAGGTTCAACGCAGTAATAGCGAGACTAAGCAGCAATTATTCGTAGTCCGATAGAGGGACACACGAGCACATTAAGTTGCGATCACCAAACACATCATCAATACGATTCACGGTCGGCCAGAACTTATTCGCTCTCACCGCTTCACATGGGAACACGGCTTCTTCACGGCTGTAAGGGCGTGAATCAAACTCAGGGTCCATAATGTCTGCCATGGTATGAGGTGCATTGTGTAGCGGGTTGTTGTCCGCTGGCCACTCTCCTGCTTCTACTTTGGCAATCTCACCACGGATGGCAATCATGGCTTCAACAAAGCGGTCTAGTTCAACTTTTGACTCAGATTCAGTTGGCTCAATCATCAGCGTACCTGCAACAGGGAAGCTCATGGTTGGCGCGTGGAAGCCATAGTCGTTTAGACGCTTAGCGATATCCATTTCAGTGACGCCTGATGATTCTTTCAGTGGGCGTAAATCTAAAATACATTCGTGAGCAACACGGTCATTACGACCAGTAAACAATACTGGGTAGTGCCCTGCTAGCTTCTTAGTCACGTAGTTGGCGTTTAATAGCGCCATTTGCGTCGACTTTTTCAGGCCTTGGTTGCCAAGTAGCTTAATGTACATCCAGCTGATAGGTAGGATGCTCGCACTGCCGTATGGTGCGGCTGAAACTGCGCCATTGTTGTCGCTTTCACGACCTGGCTTAACCACAACGTGACCGGCTACAAACGGTGCTAAATGCTGTTTAATACCGATTGGGCCCATACCTGGTCCACCGCCACCGTGCGGGATAGCAAAGGTTTTGTGTAGGTTTAAGTGCGATACGTCTGCGCCGATAAAGCCTGGTGATGTGAGACCAACCTGTGCGTTCATGTTCGCGCCATCTAGGTATACTTGACCGCCGTGCTGGTGCACGATGTCGCATACTTCGCGGATAGACTCTTCATACACACCGTGAGTCGATGGGTACGTGATCATGATACACGATAGGTTGTCAGCAAGCTCAGCCGCTTTCGCTCTTAGGTCTTCTAAATCAACGTTACCTTGCTTATCACATGCGGTAACGACAACCTTCATACCTGCAAGCTGCGCTGATGCTGGGTTAGTGCCGTGCGCTGATTGTGGGATTAAGCAAATATCACGATGCGCTTCACCGCGTGACTCGTGGTACTTTTGAATCGCTAATAGACCAGCGTACTCACCTTGGGCACCAGAGTTAGGCTGGATACATACCGCATCGTAACCTGTGATGTTCACAAGGAAATCCGATAGCTCATTGATTAGCTGGGTGTAACCTTCAGCTTGATCAAGTGGGCAGAATGGGTGCATGTTAGCAAATTCTGGCCAGCTGACTGGGTTCATCTCAACCGCAGCGTTAAGCTTCATGGTGCACGAACCTAATGAAATCATTGAGTGGTTTAGTGCTAAATCTTTGTTTTCTAGACGCTTGATGTAACGCATCATTTCAGTTTCGCTTTGGTAGCGATTGAAAGTTGGGTGCGTCAAGATGGCATCTTTACGGATAAGCTCTGCTGGAATTGAGCCTTGGCCATTGGCAAAAGCGTTACCGGCAATGATGTCAGCGTCAATGGCAGCAACATCTAAACTGTGGCCTTCACCTAGAATGACATCAAATAATTGGGCGATGTCTTCACGAGTAGTGGTTTCATCAAAAGATAAACCGATAATGCCGTCTGCATCAAAGCGTAAGTTCATTTGTGCATTCAGTGCACGTGCACGCACTGCTTCAACATCTAAGCCTTTAAATGACAACGTGTCGAACCAAGTATTGTTAACCAGCTCAACGCCTTTGGTTTGTAAACCATGAGCAAGAATGTCAGTTAAGCGGTTAATACGGCTAGCAATGGTTTTAAGGCCCACTGCGCCGTGGAATACTGCGTAGAATGACGCCATGTTCGCGAGCAAGATCTGCGCAGTACAAATGTTTGAGTTGGCTTTTTCGCGGCGGATGTGTTGCTCACGGGTTTGCATTGCCATACGCAGAGCGCTGTTACCGCGCGCATCTTTTGATACACCAATAATACGGCCAGGCATAGAGCGTTTGTGTGCGTCACGTGCCACGAAGAATGCTGCGTGTGGTCCGCCATAGCCCATTGGTACACCAAAGCGCTGTGCACTACCGAATACCACGTCTGCGCCCATTTCACCTGGTGATTTCAGTAGCACTAATGACATGATGTCAGTGGCCACAGTCACGATGGCTTTCTTTTCTTTCAGCGCGGCAAAGATGTCGCTGTAATCGCTGATTTGACCGTGGCGGTTTGTGTATTGGAATAAGGCACCGAATAGCTCGTAATTAACGGCCTCGTTTGCTGGGCCAACCACGATGTCAAAACCAAAGCATTCTGCACGGGTTTTTACTACGTCTAATGTTTGTGGGAATACGTCGTCTGCCACAAAGAAGATGTTGGCTTTTTTGGCTTTCGATACACGCTTAGCTAATGCCATGGCTTCAGCCGCTGCGGTGGCTTCATCTAATAGTGAAGCTGAAGCAAGGTCGAGACCGGTTAAGTCCATCGACATTTGCTGGAAGTTAAGAATCGCTTCTAAACGACCTTGGGCAATTTCTGGCTGATATGGCGTGTACGCTGTGTACCAACCTGGGTTTTCAAATACGTTACGTTTGACCACATTTGGGACGTCAGTACCGTAGTAGCCCATACCGATGTAGCTTTTAAATACTTTGTTTTTATCAGCTAAGGTGCGGATATAAGCCGTGCCTTCTGATTCGCCGCATGCGTGACCAATGGCAAGCTCTTTTTCTAAACGAATTGCACCAGGTACAGTTTGCTCAGTTAAGTCTTCGAGCGATTCAGCGCCAATAAAGTTGAGCATATCTTGTTGCTGTTGCTCATCTGGGCCAATATGACGAGTCAAAAATAACTCATGCTGCTCTAATTGTGTCAGTGTTTGCTTGGTCATGATAAATCGTGTTCCCAATCGTCCGGAAGTCATGCTGTAGGGCACAGAGCCGGAATAGTGTAAGTAAATGGTGGCTGCCTAACCCGTAAGACAAAATGCCAAAAAACGCACGATGGCGTTTGTACTATGAGCAAAATTATGGTTATTTGCGCCATAGCAAAGAAGCTCCCGAGGGAGCTTCTTTTAAGCGCCGACGATTATTCTTCGTCGATCACTTCTTGGTAACCGTCAGCATCTAATAGGCCGTCGATTTCTGATTCGTCTGTTGGCATTACGCGGAAGAACCAACCGTCGCCAAATGCGTCGCTGTTCACTAGCTCAGGTGAATCTTCTAATGATTCGTTAATGGCAACAACTTCACCAGAGATAGGCGCGTAGATGTCTGATGCTGCTTTTACAGACTCAGCCACGGCGCAATCTTCACCTGCTGATACTGAATCGCCGACTTCTGGTAATTCAACAAATACCATATCACCAAGTAGCTCTTGCGCGTGCTCAGTAATACCCACTGTGTAGCTACCGTCAGCTTCTTTACGGATCCACTCGTGAGAAGAAGCATATTTTAATTCTGCTGGAATGTTGCTCATTGTTGATATTCCTATATTTAATCGTTCAAAACTGAAACTGTTATTCTGGGTACCGCTTTGCTAGATCAATATAACGCGAATGCGACCTAGCAATATATTATCCTTTGGTTGTTAACCTTAAAATGCTTGCTTACCGTTACGTACAAAGCTTGGGGCAATCACTTTTACAGGTACGCGCTTCTTGCGCATCTCAACTTCAGCCACTTCACCGATACCGTTTGGTACACGCGCCATTGCAATAGAATAGCCTAATGTTGGTGAAAAGGTGCCGCTGGTAATTTTACCTTGATGCTCAACGCCGTCTGCATCAGTAAAAAATACTGCCATATCATGGCGTAAAACACCTTTCGCTTCCATGACCAAACCGACTAATTTGTCAGTTCCCAGTGCTTTTATGGCACTTAATGCTTCACGGCCGATAAAGTCACGGTCGCTTGGTTCCCACGCCACAGTCCACCCCATGTTGGCGGCTAGTGGGTTAATAGTTTCGTCCATGTCTTGACCATACAAGTTCATGCCCGCTTCTAAACGTAATGTGTCACGTGCACCTAAACCACATGGGCGAACACCGGCATCAAGCAATTTTTGCCAAAGGTCAGCGGCTTGCGCTTCAGGGACGATAATCTCGTAACCGGCTTCACCTGTGTAACCTGTGGTGGCAATAAATAAAGAGTCAGCTTGCACGCCGAAGAACATTTTCATGCCTTCAACCGCCGCTTTTTGGGTTTCATTGAAGACTTCAGCCGCTTTTGCTTTGGCATTTGGCCCTTGTACGGCAATCATCGCAAGCTCTGGTCGCTCGGTGATAGCAACATCGAAATCTGCTGCTTGCTTGTTGATCCAAGCGAGATCTTTAACACGCGTGGCTGAGTTAACCACGACGCGGTAATGCGTGTCAGATAAGTAGTATGTGATTAAGTCGTCAATCACACCTGCGCTTTCATCTAACATGCCACCGTACAGCGCTTTGCCCGGTACGGTTAATTTAGCGACATCATTTGCCAGCAATTTACGTAAAAACGCACAAGCGTCAGTGCCAGTGACATCCACAACGGTCATGTGTGATACATCAAACATACCTGCGTCTTGGCGCACGGCGTGATGTTCTTCGATTTGAGAGCCATAGTTAATTGGCATTTCCCAACCGTGAAAGTCTACCATTTTGGCATTTGATTCTAGGTGCTTGGTGTAGAGTACAGTTTTGCTAGCCATTTATTATCCCTTGTTATTGGGGCTATATCAGCTCGAATGAAATTCGAAAACGTGAT
The DNA here is from genome assembly GCF_043643735.1 of Shewanella maritima. Lineage (GTDB taxonomy): Bacteria > Pseudomonadota > Gammaproteobacteria > Enterobacterales > Shewanellaceae > Shewanella > Shewanella maritima_A. The sequence goes on along the minus strand of NZ_JBHZSM010000012.1, from coordinate 60,990 downwards.
CTAGTTAATCAGCTCGAATAATATTCGAAAACGTGATCTAGTTATTTGATAAAATGCGGCGAAAATTATACTCAACCATGTTGAATTGTATACAAAAAAATTTTCTAATCTGAGAAACTTCGCATTAGCTTAGCTAATGCGAAACTTTTTAGCTATTTGTGTGACTTTTAACTCAACAAATGTAAGCAGGCTGTATCGACTGATATATAACCATTTTCTTTAAAAATCAGCGCGATTTAGGTGGCTGGCATAATTTGGGTAAATTAATTTTATTACCAACGGCCTGTTTGATGAACACTGTTTTCAGGCTTGAGATATTATCAACCAGTGATAACCCGATGTCTCGTACCATTTTTTTCAGTGGATTGCTGCCAGCGAATAATCGTTTTAGCGCTTCCATTGAAGCAATCATTTCCATCGCCTCGGCTTTACGCCACCTTTCAAGTGAGCGTAAATTAGCATAATCGCCAATGTCTTTCGCTTCATTATGCAATTCGCTAACGGTTTGCACTATGCTCGCAGCATCTAAAAAGCCAAGATTCACCCCCTGCCCAGCTAATGGGTGAATCGTATGAGCTGCATCCCCTGCTAACACTAATCTATGGCGAGCAAAATGACGGGCATAACGCATTCGCAATGGGAAAGATTGACGTTCACTTTCAACCTGACACAGACCTAAACGACTATCAAAGGCTGCAGTAAGCGCCTTATTAAATTCAGTATCATCTTTGGCTAATAAAGTTTGCGCTTGTTCAGGTGTCACCGACCATACAATCGAGTGAAGATTAGCTTCGTTTAACGGTAGTAGTGCTAATGGGCCGTCTGGTAAAAATGCCTGACGCGCTGTGGCATCATGGGGCAATTCAGTGCGCACTGTAGCAACAATGGCATGGTGGCCATAATCCCAGAATGTGAGTGGGATTTGGCATTGTTGACGCACCCAAGAGTTAGCGCCATCAGCACCTACAACGAGCGCAGCCGATACGTTATCGCCGTTTTCTAGGGTTAACCAAGCTTCACGCTCACCAAAGGCGATGCGTTCTAGCCGTTGCCCTTCAAGGTGAGTAATATTGTCAAATTCACTGGCACGTTTTGCTAAGGCGTAGCTAATTGCTTGGTTTTCAATGATAGTGCCTAAGCTGGCTTCATTAATACTATTAGCATCGAAGTGGATTTTACCTAAACCGTCTTTGTCCCACACAGCCATTTGTTGGTATGGGCCTGTGCGTTCAAGGTCGATATATGGCCACGCACCAAGGTTAGTCAGTAATTGCTGACTGGCTTTATTAATCGCGCTAACACGTAATTTAGGCTCGCCCAAGGGCGCACTTACTTCGCCTGCGTCAATGACGACGACATTTAATTGTTGCTGCGCTAAACCGATAGCAGTGGCTAGACCAACCATCCCTCCACCGACTATGGCGACATCAAAGGTTTGGGTTTGATACATAATAAATCCCTACTTAAAAAGATAACGTACTAACGCCAGCCCATGGCAATTTCAGCCACTGGGCGTTTGAGCGGTGGTAACCAAGATAATAGTCGCAAGCCTAGGCTGCGACCGGCTACCAGCGGCCAATGCTGGTTGGAAAAACCACGCACTAAGAACTCAATATGCGTAATGGTTAAGTCTCGGTCAGACTGCCTTGCTTGATAATACTGATGCAGCCATTGTGTATTGCCAACATCAACTGGGCCTTCATCAGCATGAGTCACAGCCAGTTGGATAGTACTCACTAACTGGGCAATGTCTCGCAGACCAAGGTTAAAGCCTTGCCCAGCTATAGGGTGTAAGGTTTGTGCGGCATTGCCAACAAACACACATCGATGATAAAACGGCCTTGGCATGTACGTTAATGTTAGTGGGTAGCTGACGCGTTCACTGACATCAATAAACTGACCACAGCGATGGCCAAATGCCTGTTGTAACTCGGCAGTAAATGCTGGCTTATCTAACGCTTTCACCCGAGAAATTTGTTCAGGTTGCATTGCCCATACCAGTGACATTCTCGCTTTGCCTTGGCTATCTGCCATCGGCAATAATGCAATTGGACCATGTTCTGTAAAGCGCTCATAAGCCCAGCCTTGGTGGGCTTTATCGGTCAACACGTTGGCGACAATTGCCGATTGACCAAAATCGATTTGCTCACAAGGTTGAGACAATTGTTGACGCACTACAGAGTTAGCGCCATCAGCCGCCACAACTAACTTGGCACAAAGCTGCTCTCCAGTAGTGAGCGTAATGTGATGATGCTCGCTTCGAGCCGTCACCTGACTCACACTTGATGGGCAAAATAATTGCAGTTGCTGAGGCTGAGTTTTCGCTAATTGTTCAAGTTGCTGCATTAATGCCTGCCCAACGGGCGCCAGCTCAACCACTTGGCCAAACTCGGTTAAATTTAGGGGTTCAGATAACAGCTCGGTCATCCCAAAATGGCCACGATCTGACACATGAATATTGTTGATGGCTGTGCCCAAATGAGCGATGTGCTGCCAAACGCCTAACTGCTTGAGCGCAAAGATACTGCCACTGGCGATAGCGATTGAGCGAGCGTCAAAACCGGGGTGCTGCTTAGAAATGGTTTGGGCTTCAATCAATGCCACTTTTAGCGGGCGGGTAAGTTGTTGATTGGCGCGCATCAGTGCAAATGCTAATGTCGCACCCGCCATCGCGCCGCCAACAATGACAATATCAAAGCTATGTGGTGTTACGGTATGTGGTGTTGCGGTATCTTGTGTTTCCAATGCCCAGATCCACTCTAAAGATGATACTTGTAAATGATAGGTGTATGAGTCAATTCAGCCAATACGTTACCTCGTTAGCTGAATCACTCAACCAAATTAGTGAATAATGGGTGCATCAGCTTTATTATCTGGTTGTGGGCCAAACTCGGCATAGCACAGAATGGCAGCCATTTTGACGAACTCTTGTAACTCAATGTACGCTGCTTCAGACTCGTCATCATCAGACACATCAAACTCAACTTGTGCGATTTCAGATAAATCCTTGATCACTTCTTTGACATCTTTAGATGCGCTATTAAGTTTTGACTGCACCACAGCAATTGCCGTTAAAAAGCTTTGCGTCCATAAAGCTAACGCTTCGACACGATGACTAAGTGACACTTCTTCTTCTGGTAACAATAAGCTAAAGCCAAACTCAAAATCCGCTAAACGTGTCACGGTATCTTGATAAAGCTCGCTGATCAGTTGCTGCAAATCAGCAGGTAAAGCTTGGCCATCATTCATCAGTTCAAGTAAAGGTTTCACCCATGCTTGACCTGTTTGAGATACGCCACCGCAAATTAAGCCGACTAATGCGCCGTGAACTTCAACTGGATGTTGACCAATTTCCGCAGCATCTAAGGCCTGTTTTAGTTTTTCGATACAAAGTGAAGGTGGGGTTGCCATTGCCAATTTCCTACAAGGTATTAATGCCTTAATGCTACCAGAATTACTAAGGCTCACCAAACAATCCCCCGTTTGATGTCATATTAAAGTTGTGATTTGCTCAGACAAGCAGCAAATAGCCAAAAAGGCGTCACTGTACCTTGCTCTTTTAAATACAGCCCTATATAGTTCGCCAATATAGTGAATTAATTAAGGAACTCGTCGCTAGCTTATGAGTAACAGTGCAGTAGAAATTACCCTTCTCGGTCGCACCTACTCAATCGCTTGTCCTCAGGGACGCGAGGATGCTTTGCGCGCGGTTGCTGACAATGTTGAAGCTCAGCTAAACACCTTAAAAGCGCGAACTAATAATTTAAGCCGTGAAGAGTTAGCCATTATGGCGGCGCTCAACATTGGTAATGAACTGTTTGAAGAGAAACAGAAAAACAAACAGTATATGGCGCAAATGGACGAGCGTATTTCACTGCTTCAGTTAACACTTGAGAATTCGTTAATTGAACGTAGCCACAAGGACGACTAAAATAGAATTTCGGATGATTGCTTAGGCAATATCCAACCTTGTTTTTGCTCCCTGGGATATGCGTTAGTTGGTAATGTCCCTGTGCCGATATTTACAAACCCAGGGTGAACGCTTTTATTGACATTGTGCATGCTTGGCAAGTACCGAGAAGCCTTAGGATATAAACGTTTACCCGCCTTGAACCTACGGTTCAAGGGCTACACCGGCAGCGGTATCTTGGGGAGCATTCCAATTTATGTCCATCACTCGTTTCATGACTGAGCATTTACCTCACGCAAAACCTGACACTAAACCAACGCAAATTACGACTTTTTCGCATTCGACTGAACACGAAGCTGTATTTGACTGTTGTGATATGAGCCGTGACAGCATTCGTCGCCACATTCGCCAAGAACGCAATAGCCTTAGTCGTGAAGAGCAACTTCAACTTTCACTGATTGCCAGTCGGCATCTGCTGTCAGAAATTCAGCAAACGTCAGCCCAGCATGTCGCTTTATACCTTTCAAATGATGGTGAACTCGATACTAAACCAATTATCGAAGCGTTATGGAAGATTGGCGTAAAAACCTACTTACCCGTTATCCACCCATTCAGTAAAGGCAACTTACTGTTTCTGCGTTATGACAGTCACACTGACATGGTGAGCAATCGCTATGGCATCAAAGAGCCAAAGTTAGATGTCACCAGCGTGATGACAGCTGCGCAATTAGACATGATTGTGACACCGTTAGTGGCCTTTGATGATAAAGGTAATCGTATGGGCATGGGCGGCGGTTATTATGATCGCACCTTATCAAACCTCAGCCATTCAAAAACATTAGCCGTGGGGTTTGCTCACGATTGCCAACAAGCCAGTGAATTACCCGTGCAATATTGGGACATTCCTTTACCCGTCATCATCACCCCGACTCGTCGATTTACGCAGCCGGAGTAAGCTGCGTTTGTTGGTGATTAATCGCTTTGATCAATAACGCAGGTTGATCAACCCCTAAATACACATGGCAGCATCCATCTATTGGCGATGCAAGTGACAAGTGAACATTAGGGGCGCCAAAGCCATTAAAGCGTTTTACCCCACTACCTCTGTGGATAATATCTTGGTTTGGCAACGCAGCTTTAATCTGACTTATCGGCACAACCATGACATTCCACACGCCAAAGCGGATTAATAACGTCTGTTGATCAATCGATATCGGCCTGCGACTACACGCGCGATACTCGCCAATAAAAAACACCAGACTGATAATGGTCAATGCAGTGACGACATTGGCTGCCATTGGCGACCATAAAAAGTGTAGTAATAGGTGCGCTAATGGTACTTCAAAGGCAATAATGACAATAAAGCCAAGTAAATGACTTTGCATGCCATCTTTATGGTGATAAGTAAAATGTTGCTGACCTGCAAATGCTTGCATATTGATGCGATTAGCAAAGAGTGCATAGCTCCACACTCGGGTTTCGACGGCCATCACTTTGGCTATTATTCCTTGGCCAAAAAAGCGTGAAATAGGTTTTAGCATTGCTAAATCAGGGCAAATAGCTTGTTGTAGTGCACCTTTTACCGCCCATATCACCGAGCACATAGTGACCACTTCAAATGCCACAAAAGCCGCTAAAATGACATAACGCCCTTGGGTGAGATAATGCCAAATCAACTGCTCTTGCTGGGGAATAATCCAACTGCCCAGTAATACAATCAAACAAGAATAAGCAGCAATTTTGAGTATGGCTTGCTGACGGTCATCAATACATAACCAGCACACTAATGGCAGCACCAATAAACCATCGATTAACAAATATAGCTCTGACTTTACAGTGCCAAAGTCATTGTAGTAGTGATCACCGAGATAGTAATAGCTCCACCATACACTGATAATTACAAGCGCAATAAAGGGCAGTAGGGATTTAGTTAACCTCATTGCGACTCCTTGCAATGGTTGAACAAAACTCGCTACTGACTAGCATAACCAATATGGCGCCAACAATACATTAGCAATTGCTGAATAAACTTGAGATAAATGAGTGAATGCTTGGCAAGTTAAGCCAAGCTTTATGGGGGGTTAACTAAAAAGTGTGAGCTTACTTTAAAAGTGAATTTACTTAAGGCAGCGTGCGTTTAAACCAAGTGACGGCCACCATCAACGGCAAAACTTCTACCCGTCACATAATGGCTACTGAGAATGTATTCGATTAATGAAGTAATTTCTGCATTTCCAGCTTCTTTAGGCAATATCGCTTTTGACAATGCTTTTTGTTTGTAAGCATCATCATCGCCTTCATTAAACAGAATTAAGGCCGGTGCGATTGAATTAACCTTAACCTCAGGCGCTAACTTTGCAGCAAACGACAAGGTTAAGTTATGCAGTGCCGCTTTACTTGCAGCATAAGCAATGTGTTTTTTACTGCCCTTCTCTGCCACATAATCAGTGAAATGAATAATATTGCTCGCCCCAATCGTATCTGTTTTTGACTGGGCATTTACTTTAAGCAAATGGCTTAAACCTAAGTTAATTTGATACGGTGCATTCACATGGACTTGCATCATACGCTGCATCACTTCTGATGCCGGCATATCCGCATTATCAGGCAGCCAGTCTGAGGCATTATGGATAATGGTATCGAGCTTTTGATGCTGGCTGACTTGCTCAATCAACTGCGCGATAGCGCTGTCGTCATCTAAATCACATTGCAGTACGGTCGCGCCTAACTTGCTCAGCTGCTCAATGCTTTTATAGTGCGTTCTGTACGTGCCGATAACTTTATGGCCTTTGGCCAAGAAAAACTTTGCTAGGGCAAATCCAATACGCTTACCGACACCAGTAATTAACACTGTACGACTCATAATCCACTCTCACTTAAATCCATTAACTGTATGATGTCTGATCGCAACCAAATAAACCATTTCATTTTCATGAATTTATTCAATTTCTCGTTACTTTAAAGCATTCACCTTCACAAACTAAACAATTTGGTACGAATAAGGGATACAACAATACTTTTTATCGAAGCCACCGCTATTGAAGCAAGCTTTTTTGAATACGTCATCTTGCCCTTTGTTGTTCAAAAATCGTTCTTGGTTATTATGCTGAAAGCCGCTTGCTTGCATGGCATGAATACACCGGATAACGCAAGATTTTGACATCAATTAATCTAAATACCGTTTAGTAACGTATTATAGTAATCAAGCTCATAATCGATGAGTTATTTAGGTGAGCGAATTAAGTGATTAATAGGTCAGTGACTTTTAGATGATTAATTTATAGATAAATAATCTATAGGGGAATGATGTACCACTGCACATGCTAACGGTTACCACTAAGCACACCAGCGATAACAAAACCTTAAATCATCATCACAGGAGGCGGTATGACATTGACTATTTTTTATGACAGCGCATGCCCATTATGTAGCAGAGAAATGGCGCAGCTAAAGCATCATGATCGCTTCAACAAGATTCTGTTAGAAGATTTGAACGCCGAAGACATCAGTGAGCGTTATCCAATGTTAGATGTCGAAAGAGCCAATACGGTATTACACGGTATCACTGAGGATGGACAATGGTTGCTAGGGTTAGATGTGACCGCCCGAGCATGGGGATTAGTGGGCAAACACTGCTGGGTAAAACTATTGCGTTTGCCCTTAATAAAACCCATTGCTGACAAAGCTTACCTTTCTTTTGCCGCCAACCGTTATCAAATTTCTTATTGGCTTACTGGCCAAAAGCGCTGTGATAACGGTCAGTGCCAAATGAAATAGTCTATATACAACAATGCCCTGAACAATCAGGGCATTGGATATGCTAGTGTCACTCTGTATTGTTAGCCTTCAGCAGTCCCTGAGCTAGACTCAACTACTTTGCTTTTTACACGTTCACGCATCTTTTGCATAATCACGTAGAACACTGGCACCAGCAATGTCCCCACTAAGGTAGCAGCTAGCATGCCACCAAACACTGAGTAACCCAATGCTCGGCGACTACCTGAACCAGCACCAGATGCAATAACCAGAGGCAATACACCTAATAGGAATGAGAATGCTGTCATCAATACTGCGCGAAAACGTAGTCTAGCCGCCGTTTCTGCCGCCTCTAAAATACTCTTGCCTTCTTCACGAAGCTGCTTCGCAAATTCCACAATCAAAATCGCGTTCTTACATGCCAAACCAATCAGCAGTACTAGACCTATTTGCGCGTAGAGGTTTAAATCGCCTCCCATCGCGAGGGTATAGACAAACGCCCCTAATACCGCAATGGGGACCGCCAGCATGACGGAGAACGGGATAGTCCAGCTCTCATACTGAGCAACAAGGAATAAGTAGGTAAAGATTAGCGCCAGCGCAAAGATCACTGGCGCTAGGTTACCGGCTTTAATTTCTTGATATGTTTGTCCCGTCCATTCAAATGTATAGCCTGCTGGTAGCGACTCATTGGCAGCTCTTTCCATCGCAGTAATAGCGTCACCAGAACTAAACCCTGGTGCAGGGAAACCATTGATGGTTGTGGAGCTAAACATGTTGTATGAGTTCATCACATCAGGGCCAAGTATCGGCGTGACTCTAACCAAGGTACTCAAAGGCACCATTTCACCATCTGCTGAACGGACATAAAATTTTGCGATGTCTCTATCTGAGTTACGATACTCGCCTTCAGCTTGCAGCATCACCCTAAACACTTTACCGAAGCGGTTAAAGTCATTGACATACATTGAGCCAAGCATGGTTTGCATTGTGGTGAAAATCTCATTCAACGAAACTCCCATCGCTTTGGCTTTATCTCGGTCAACATGCACAAACATTTGCGGCACATCAGCACGGAAATTACTAAAGGAGAATGCAATTTCGGGCTGCTCATTAGCCTTCATGATCAAAGCGCGCATTACAGAAGATAACTCTTGTGGGGTTCGACCTTGTGTATCTTGCAGTACAAACTCAAAGCCACCGACACTACCAACGCCCGGAATAGGCGGCAATGAGAATGCCATCGCTTTCACCGAAGGGTTAGTTGCATATTTAGCTTGTAACTTAGCCACAATGGCAGACTCGGCCATTTCAGGGGCCGTACGTTCTTCCCAGTCAGATAGCGTCACAATCATCAAACCACCATTTGATGAAACGGAGCCAGTTAGAATACTGAAACCACTGGCGTGGATCACATTGTCGACGCCCGGCTCTTCAAGAGTAAGATTGACTAACTCACGCATCACATCTTCTGTACGGTTGAGTGATGCACCATCTGGTAATTGAATATCAACCATGAAGGCTTTCTTATCTTCCATTGGTACAAAACCAGAAGGTAAGATTTTCGCGATACCGCCAGTTAGACCAATCAAGACAATATACGCAACACCAACAATAGCCAATTTACGCACAAGACCTTTCACCAGCCCCATGTATTTGCCAGTGGCAATACCAAAATAATGGTTAAACTTTGCGTGAAAACCTTGAGTATGTTCCCTAGGAGGGCGGAGCACGGATGCACATAATGCTGGACTTAACGTCAGTGCGTTAATCGATGAAATCAATACCGAAATACAAATAGTGACCGAAAACTGTGCGTACATTTGTCCAGTAATACCTGGCATCACTGCGGTAGGCGCAAAGACGGCTAACAGCACCAAAGTTGTGGCAACAATCGGGCCTGTTACTTCTTTCATGGCCTTTGAAGTGGCTTCTTTGGGTGACAAGCCTTCTTCTTCCATTAAACGAGTAACGTTCTCCACCACTACAATGGCATCATCGACCACCACACCAATGGCTAAAATCAATGCAAATAGCGATACCGTATTGATACTCATACCAAATAGTAACAAGAACGCAAAAGTACCAATGAGTGACACAGGAATTGCAATCGCAGGTACCAATGTCGAGCGTACATCTTGCAAAAAGATGTATACCACAAATATCACTAACAAAATGGAGATAAATAACGTCTCAACGACTTCCTTAATAGACGTTTCAACGAATTCTGTCGTGTCGTATAACACGGCAAACTCTAGATCTTGTGGGAAGCGTTGTGACAGATTTTCCATTTCAGCTTTAATGGCATCGGCAACCTCCAATGCATTCGCATCAGGCGCCTGATAAATCGCAATAATGGCCGACGGTTTATTATTTAACTTACCTTGAGCATCATAGGTTTGTGAGCCTAGCTCAATACGTGCAACATCAGAGACAATGACTTTCGAACCATCGCTATTAGCTCTGATCATCACATTGCCAAACTCATCGACATCTGTGAGTCTACCTTTTGTTTGCAAGGTATATTGAAATTGCTGGTTAGGATCCACTGGCGCAGCACCAATACGACCTGCAGCAACCTGAATATTTTGCTCTTGTAAGGCGGCAATAACATCAGCAGCCGTGACACTAAAGCTAGCCATTTGATTGGGGTCTAACCAGATACGCATGGCGTAATCCATGCCACCAATAACCTGCACCTTAGATACCCCGCTCTGACGCGCTAGTGCATCTTTGATATTCAGACCGGCATAGTTGGTAATAAACAGTGAATCAAAGGTTTCTTTTGGCGAGTAAACATTCACCACCATTAGCATATTAGGGCTTTGTTTCTCAACCTTAACACCTTGACGGCTCACCTCTTCGGGCAAACGCGGCATGGCTTGTTGTACCCGGTTTTGTACTTTTACCTGAGCCATATCGGCATCAGTTCCCACTTCGAAGGTCACACTGAGTGAATATGAACCATCATTGGAGCTTTTAGACTCCATATAGATCATCCCTTCAACGCCATTTACTTCAGCTTCAATGGGTTGAGCAACGGTGTCTTTTACAATCGCGGCACTGGCACCTGAATAACTGGTGGAAACATTCACTTGTGGTGGTGCCATTTGTGGAAATTCTGCCACCGACAAAATCGGAATAGAAATCAGACCGACTAACGTCAATACTATGGAAATAACAAACGCAAATTTGGGTCTGTTAATAAAAAAATCACTAATCATAACAGTCCCCTACTTAGGCAGCTTCGGCGTTAGACTTATTCAGATCTTCGAACGGTTTCATGTCTTGTTCAACAGGGTTAACTTCGATGCCTGGACGAATTTTTTGTAGACCATCGACCACAATTTTTTCACCTTGCTCAAGCCCACTTAGCACTCGCCAGTCCACCCCAAATCGCTCACCTAACTCAATGACGCGCTTCTCAACCTGATTATTCTGATTGACCACCATAACAAACCGACCTTGCTGATCTTCTTGAACCGAGGCTTGTGGGATTAATATCGCCTGCTCAACGACTGGAGACTCAACTATCAATGTCACAAATAACCCCGGTAACATTAGACTTTCTGCGTTAGCGAACGCCGCGCGCAGCGTCAATGTACCGGTGGCAGCGTCCACACGGTTACTGATAAAGTCAATTGAACCGGTCTCATTAAATATCGTATCGTTAGGTAGGCGAAGCTTGATTAATACATCGCGCACCTTAATATTGGTTTCAGGATGTTTATCTAGTTCCTGCTGAAACGAAATTAATGCTCTTTCAGCTACTTGGAAGTTAACCCACATAGGCTGTAACTGAACCAAGCTCGCCATATCTGTCTGCGGAGTAATGATGTCACCGATACTGACTTTAGAGCGACTAATACGACCTGAAATTGGTGCATAAACTTTGGTATAACTTAACTGAAGTTTTGAAGATTCCACTGCAGCTTCCGCCTCCACAACGCCAGCTTCTGTAGTCAATTTGCGGCTAGTGAGTTCATCCATGTCTTGGGCACTGATCATGCCATCAGGTAATAATCGCTTGCCTCTTTCCCAATTCATAATTGCCACATCTCGCGAGGCGATCGCTTGCTTTAATACTGCTTGTTGCTGTGCAAGGTTTGCTTCATAGGTTGAAGGGTCAATTTCAAATAATAAATCCCCTGCCTCAACATCTTGCCCTTCTCGAAATACACGTTTGAGCAACTGGCCTTGAATTTGAGACTTAATCACGACATCTTCTGACGCTTGGGTTCTGCCCACTATTTCAGACATAGGCTTTATTTCCTGCAATGTTGCAGTATTCACCACTACACTAGGTAACTCAGCTGGAGCCTGCTGCACTGGAGCATCAGAACAAGCGGTTAGCATTATCAAACTAGCAAGTAATACACTCGTGCTCACACTCACATGGCGAAAAAGCGACATAAAAGCCTCCAAAGACTTCAAGTTAAATCAATACGATAAGATTAGAACAATTGAACCACTATTACACACCAATAACAATATATCTAACAGGGATAACATACTTTACACACCTTACTATCTGCCTATGAGGGTTTTGCTATCAAGAAAGATGAACAATAGCCTCTTATAAGCTTGCAGTTTCAGCGTTTAGCGCTAACAACATTTACCGCTAGAAAGTGTTAAGTAGTAGGTCTTTCAGGCATAAAAAAACGCGAAGTCTAGGACTTCGCGTTATTCATCATTCGGTGTAATGTATTATTTTACAAACTCAACACCGATTTTGATATCACCATTTAAGGTGTCTAGCATGGCATCACGAGCGTTAGCTTCAAACGCGCTCACATCACCATATGATAGTACTTCTTCAACACCATTTTTACCTAGAAGCACTGGTTGAGCGAAGAACTCAGCATGTTCGCTACCACCATCAACATAAGCACACTCAACTACATTCGCTTCACCTTGTAGACCACGAACAAGTGATAGACCAAAACGACAAGCTGCCTGACCCATTGATAATGTTGCGCTACCGCCACCGGCTTTAGCTTCTACTACTTCAGTACCTGCGTTTTGGATACGAGTCGTTAATGCAGCAACCTCTTCATCTGTGAAGCTAACACCTTCAACTTGAGAAAGTAATGGCAGAATAGTCACACCGCTGTGACCACCAATAACATTGATGTTGACGTCAGCAACGTTTAAGCCCTTTAATTCAGCAATGAAGGTTTCACTGCGGATAACGTCTAGTGTAGTTACACCGAATAAACGGTTCTTGTCGTAAACACCTGCTTTTTTCAGCACTTCTGCAGCAATAGCAACAGTCGTATTTACCGGGTTAGTGATAATCCCCACTAACGCTTTAGGACAAGCTGAAGCCACTTTTTCCATTAAGTTACGCACGATACCGGCGTTGATGTTGAATAGATCTGAACGATCCATACCAGGCTTACGCGCAACACCAGCAGAAATAAGTACCACGTCAGCAGCTTCTAGTGCAGGAGTTGGGTCTTCGCCAGCAAAACCTTTTACTTCAACAGCAGTAGGGATGTGGCTTAAGTCGACAGCAACACCTGGGGTGACTGGCGCGATGTCATATAGAGACAACTGTGAGCCCGCAGGCAATTGAGTTTTTAACAATAAAGCTAGAGCCTGGCCAATACCACCAGCAGCACCAAGTACAGCAACTTTCATAATTATCTCCATCAATTAAGGCAGTTTGTGACATAGATCTGATTTCTATGGGCGTCACATTACTTTAATGTCACACTAATTTCAATTATCCATTAGTGGAGTAGGCATAATTAAGTGTTTGCAATATTAGCTTTGCATAGAAGGCGTGAACAGCATATAACATGAGACGTTAACCCTGATTGATATCTTGATGAAATATTTTCACGCGTCTAGGTATTCACGTTGGCTTTCCTCTTTCGCTATTTTTATGGGATATAAAGCTGCAGGCGGTTGTTCACGCTCGATTAAATAGCTCCAGTAATCGTCATCTAGTGCACTAATAAAGCCATCATGACCGCGTGACTTCAAAATAATATACCACCAACAAACACCCCATAGGCCAAAGGTCACTAGGGTTAACAAAAAATGCATAGGATGATTGATTGAATTTCTCTCCCTTAATTGAGGAGGTTGTGATTTATTCACTGACTGAGTATGTGATTGACTTACACATTTACGCTGCTGATTTTGCAAAGAAGCTGATATCGAGTTACTGAGCTTACCAGCCCTAGTCTGACGAACACCGACTAAACGATGTACACGGAATCTATATTTGCGACTCGGTTTAATATGGCGTAAAAAGGACGCAAGTTGTTGGCTAGTTCGACTTGATTGCGTACTTGAATGGCGTGCATCTTGAGAATGACGATTTTCAAACGATTTTTGTTCAGACATCGCTGGCCTCACTTGGGTCTATGACCTTTTACTTTTACCTTTACATTGAGATTGTGCATGAAGCGCTTTTGACTAGCCCTATAACTCTCAAGCGTTCAAGGACTCGTGGTGAATCATTAACGCTCACAGCCTCACTTTCAGCACCGATTACAATAATAAGCATAGTAGACTTTAGTCTAATACCAAGGTCTATTTAACAACAAAATAGTGAACACATATGCAAATAAGACAAGCTAAACTTGCTGATAGCCATTGCCTGATTAACTTCAACCAAGCAATGGCACAAGAAACCGAAAATTTAACTTTAGATGGCGATACGCTTGAGAAAGGCGTTTTAGGCATGTTGCAGCATCCCGAGCGCGGCTTTTACCTAGTTGCCGAAATAGATGGTCAAGTGGTTGGCTCTTTGATGGTGACCTTTGAATGGAGTGATTGGCGCGCTCAACAATATTACTGGATCCAAAGTGTCTACATTTTGCCAGCGTTTCGCCGTCAAGGCATCTACTCAGCTTTATATAAACAAGTAAAAATCATCGCTGCTGAAAAAAGTGATGGCGACTGCTTTAGGCTATATGTTGAGCATGACAACCAGCGTGCACAGCGCACTTATGAAGCGTTAGGTATGAAGCAAAGTCATTACTTAATGTACGAAGAGTAAATGTACGAAGAGTGATAACCATAATTACGATGCTAAGAGAGTTGTTCACTGTCATTTTTTAAATGATAACTTATCAATTTATTTCTAGTTGAGCGTCTCTCCCAATTCAGGGCAAAGGTCATCCTGCGCCCTACAAATCACTTCCATACCAACAACAAACACACACATTCCCAACACCAAAACAACAACTATCACGGCAAATTATACATAATGTAATTTGTTACCTAGAACACTTCATTTTCACTGTTTTGTCAGTTAGATTGACCCTAATTGCATGCTAAATTTTGTTGTATTAGGTCGTGAATATGTCGTCGCCAACTAAGTCTTCTCATCAGGTTCAGGTTGAAACTGAAAACGCTCAATCACGAGCCAGCTCAGCATCAACCCAAATTAAACACAATGAGTACACTGCAACTGGCGCAACTCAGACACCGAATAAAAGCTTGAGACAGCGCAAAGCTGAAATACGCGAAGCTTCAGAACAAAAACGATATAGCGTAGGGACAACCCCAACGGTAACCGACACGCATCAAAATCAACAACAAACACAGCCGCTGGATGATGTTGAGCAGTTAATCCTTCATCAAGAAATTGAAGAACAAGAAGAAAAGCAAAATGTTCGTCGCGATCATATTACGCGGCTAGCCATACAAGGTTTCGATTTCATTAATTCAAACCAATTATCAAAAAAGTTAGCCATACAGCACAAATGCTCGGTTCAACAAATTCAAGATGATCTACAACAACTGACTGATCCCAAAGTATGGAAAAAGCACAAGCTGCGACTTAAACATTCAATACAGCAGCAACAGCTGCGTAAAGAAAAGTTGAAGCAGCACCGTAAATCTCAAGTCAGTGATTTCATGAATCAGTCTGTGGTATTTAGTACAGATTTACTGATCACCATGGCTAAACAGTTTGAGTGTCAACCCAGAAATATTGTTGAAGACATGATGCATTACAAAACCTTTGATAATTTGCACAAAACCTTTAAACAAGCAAACAGTAAGATGCCTGCAATAAGGGCGATCACCCGCTATACCAAACTAAATTTACGTTACTAATCAACCCGCTCTTAAACTGAGGATATCTTCTAGAATAATTGGGTCAGTGTATTTACAAAATGCAGTTTGTTGCTGATCAACCGCATAAATTGACATCCTATCAGCCAGCTCATTACCTTCAATGCCAATGTGAGCAGCTACATGTTCTAAGGTGATTTTCGAGCTAAGGTCATCAAATAATGTATGTGCTTGCTGGATCAAACTTAAGTTAGCAATCTCACCCGACTTTTTTGTCCAACCTTTGGCTTTCCAACCATAAGCCCACTGACTTATACAATTAATTGAATACTGTGAGTCGCTGAGAATATGTACCGACATGCCTCTCTCTATCGCTTGTTTTGCCATGAGTAACGCTTGATGAAGTGCATTAAGCTCCGCAGTATTGTTAGTACCATTAGCATCATAAAGCCCGTACCAGAGGCTAGTGAGTTTACCTTGCCGATAAACTGCGATACCAGAGCCAGCTTTACCCGGGTTAGGTTCGCAGCCACCATCAGTGAAAATCACCACATCTTTATTAGGTAGTTCAAAATCAGTGGCTTTGGGTTTTGCTTTTTTATTAGGGCTGGCTTTTGCCTTATTAGCAGCCGCAGAGCTAGTTTGACCTATGATTTTGTCAGCACTTTGACTAAATGCAGCTTTGGCTTCAGCTAAGGAAGGAAATGATTTGTACTTTGCTCCGGCAAACTTATCAACCTGCAGCTTTGCCTCATTCCAATTATCAAACACGCCGGGTTTTCTGCCTTGCCAAACCACATAATACTTTTTTGCCATAATCCCATTACTGCCTTAATAAATGTCTGATGAATAACCAATAGCCAACACCTTTGCAGAGCCAACAGATGCAGATGAAGCAGATCATGCCATGAAGTCGATAAAAGTGAAATCTCCCAATACCTTGCTCGGGGCTTTCTTTAATGGATTGCTTAAATATGAAACAACAAAAACGGCTATCTAATGATAGCCGTTGATGACACCTTTCGCTGGTTACCAGCTTATTGCTAGCAGCTTAATCTTTATTCATGCTAACAGGCCCATTGATATGTTCAAAATCAACACTACCTGAGCCATCAGAACCAATAGTAAGCCCTTGAGTATGAGCCACTTCAATACTGCCCGAACCATCGTTAATTGATACCATACCAGCAATATGCTCAATTACGATGCTGCCAGAACCGTCATTTACAGACACATTACCTTTTACGTGCTCAATTTCGATACCACCAGATCCATCAGCCACATTCACATTCCCCATGGCATGTTCAACTGTAATTGAACCAGAGCCATCGTTGATCGTGATGTCTTTACCGCCATGAATATCGATACTGCCAGAGCCGTCTTTGATATCAATCTGCCCCACCATTTTCTCAATATCTATTGAACCCGAACCATCTTCAATCTCCAGTGCCATATCCGCTGGCACTTTAAGCGTCACATCAATATAAGATGAATCAGAAGACATAGATAAAAGAGGACGGTCAATTTTGGCGACAAGACGAGCTTCATCTCCGTGAGACTTAAGCGATAAGTCAACGTCTACATTTTCAGTTTTATAAATATCTGCGACCAAAGTAATCTGTTCAACTTGTGCACCTTGCACTTTCAGTTTGCCAGCACCTGTTTCAGCAACCAAGGTATCCATCTGCGCTCGGTTAAGGGTGAGCTGTTGCTGATGATGATCTAATGAGTCGGCATGACTCGCTGGAATGTTAACGACACAACCTGTCGTAATTAATAGCACTGAAATGAGTGAAGTTGCGGTGAGGGTACGGCTTAAATGCAAAGCTGACATGTTTCTTTCCTTAATATTTTCAGCAATAAACGCCAAAAGTTCCTGTTAATAACTTTGCCATATTATTCATCAATGGCAAAGTGGTATGCCAAGTTAAAGCAAAAACTTTGCCAACAATTTTATGCTTTAAATACAATAGATTAAGTTAATTCGCAAAAATAGTACACACACATTGATAACACATATTGAGTCTTCTCACTCATATTTAATGAATTTAACCACCACTATATAAGCGAACCAATGCAACCCACAAAACCGCCATTAAAAGGATTCATTCCGGTCAATATATTGATATGCTTTTGTTAGGGTGCACTGACTCAGTGTACTGCAATATCCATTTCGAAATGCATGACAAATTGAGTATAAAGTATGACATCTGACACACAGCAACCGACTCTCACTATCATTGTTGGATCAAACAACCCTGTCAAAATCAATGCTGCCAAAGAAGCATTAAGTTTATATTATCCAAACCATGCTATTTTTTGCTCAGGCATGCATGCTCCGTCAGGAGTTGCAGATCAACCAATGGATGAGCAACAAACAAAATTAGGCGCAATTAACCGAGCTAAATATTGCCAGCAACAAGCAAAAATAGCCGATTACTACATCGCGATGGAAGGCGGCGTTGAAAAGTTTGAGCATGGCGCCGCCACATTTGCTTATATGGCCATCATTCATCAAGGGCAACTTTCGGTCGGCCGGAGTGCAGCTCTGCCTTTACCTGAGAAGGTATATGCAGCACTTGAAGCAGGAGATGAACTAGGAAATGTGATGGATGCGCTATTTAATACTGAAAATATTAAACAAAAAGGTGGGGCTATTGGCTTGCTAACCCAAGGCTTAGCCACACGTACAAGCATCTATACACAGGCAATTGTTTTAGCCATGGCCCCTTTTATTAACCCTAGCCTTTTTGAATCTCACCAGGTTTAACCCAACCGCTTATCGTGTAAGGAACGCCATGACGCCTATACCTGCAGACTTTACAATTCGCCTGATCCAGCGACAAGACAACCCGCAAGTTGCCAAAATTATAAGGCAAGTATCTGCTGAATATGGCCTCACGCCTGATAAAGGCTACGGGGTTAGCGATCCAACACTGGACAAGATGGCGCAAACCTACGCCGATGCAGGTGCAAATTACTGGGTCGTTTGCCAAGGTGATACCATATTGGGCGGTGCTGGCATCGCGCCACTGACACAACACAGTGACGTCGCCGAATTACAGAAAATGTACTTCAGCAAAACACTTCGCGGCAAAAAGATGGCATTACCGTTATACCAAATCTGTCAGCAATTTGCTCAGGACTATGGCTATCACACCCTCTACCTTGAAACCACAGCGATTCTGGTTGAAGCACTTGAGTTTTATACCCAGCTTGGATTTAAAACATGCCAACATCTGGGCGACACAGGACACGATGCATGTGAAATTGCAATGAAAAAAACCTTATAACAGAAAGGACTAGGCTTTTTATATAAAGCTTGTTAGCCTCAAGTTAGGGCCTGTTTATCTTTGTTGATTAGATTTTGTTCGAATTAAAAGCACTTTAATCGAGGCGTGAGCGATGACGTTTAGTCATCTAAACAAGTTCGCTCACAACAAAGAGTAAAGTGCTTTTAAACGAACCTTACAGGCACCACTTGTTGTCATTTCTACTGCGTTAACGACTCATCATGTGGAATTACCACACATCAAAGTCGTTGCCTTGTATAAACTTCCAACAAGTTGCTGCAAAAACAATCTTGAAAGGTCAACAGGCCCTAATCATTATTCTAGGAGGTCGCAATGAAATATCACCGACTTGGCCATTCCACATTAGAGGTCAGCGAGATCTGTCTCGGCACGATGACATGGGGCGAGCAAAACACACAAGCCCAAGCGTTTGAACAACTAGACTATGCTATTGGTCGTGGCGTTAACTTTATTGATACCGCTGAGATGTACCCGGTTCCCCCTCAAGCGACGACTCAGGGAGAAACAGAGCGGATCATTGGTCATTATCTGAAGGCGATGGGCAATCGCGATAATTTGATTATTGCCAGTAAAGTGGCACCAACAGTGATCAATGGCGATGCTATTCGTCCTGAAATGAAGCTGGACTGGCGTAATATCCACCAAGCTATTGATGCCTCACTGTCACGCCTACAAACAGATTATATCGATTTATATCAAGTTCATTGGCCTGAACGACAAACCAATTTTTTTGGGCAATTAATGTATGAACATGATGAAGATGACCACAGTACGCCAATTTTAGATACCCTAGAAGCGCTCGCTGAAATAGTGAAAAGTGGCAAAGTGCGTTATATCGGTATTTCTAATGAGACACCTTGGGGGATCATGAAATACCTCAAACTGGCGGAAAAACATGACTTACCCCGTATCGCCAGCGTACAAAATCCCTATAACCTACTTAATCGCAGTTTTGAGCTGGCATCTTCTGAGGTGTGTTTACGAGAGAATGTTTCATTACTGCCCTACTCGCCTTTAGCATTCGGGACTCTCACCGGTAAGTATTGCGATGATCAATGGCCAGCAAACGCAAGGTTAACACTATACAAACGCTTTAGCCGCTACAATGGCACTGATATGGCCAAAGCAGCTACGCAGGCCTATGTGGATTTAGCCAAAGAGTTCGGTCTAAGCCCTGCACAAATGGCGCTGGCATTTGTTAATTCACGCCAATTTGTGGCATCCAATATTATTGGTGCAACCAACCTTGAGCAGCTAAAAGAAAATATTGATAGCCATCAAGTCACCTTAAGTGATGAATTAATATTACGCATTAACGAGTTAGCTTTAGAATATCGCATTCCTTGCCCTTAACGCAGCGAATCTAAATACCGATTAATCATCTTTCAGTAATATCGCCATCTCACCTTATGTGGTGGCGATAAACTCACTGAATCAGCAAACCAATCGCTAATCTTCAGAGTTAGCAAGGTAAAATCATCGCAAAGGTTGCAAAGCGTCACTTTTTATCTGAAGATCTTATTTAACATGATTGCTTGCCACCGACTCTTCAAAATATGACACACGCTGACAATAGCTCATTAAAGCCAACATTTGACCATGACCTTATTCGTGCTCAATTCCCTGCATTGCATCAAATATTTGAATCAACACCACTGTGTTATTTAGACACGGCGGCGACCAGTCAAAAACCGCAGTCTGTGATTGATGCAATGAATGCTTATTATCAGTTGGACAATGCTAATGTGCACCGAGCGGCGCATCAGTTATCAGCAAGAGCGACTGTGCAATATGAAAAAGTACGTGAACAAGTCCAAGGCTTTATTAACGCCAAGCGAAGTCAGGAAGTTATCTTTACTCAAGGCACTACCAGCGCAATCAATATGATTGCACATGGCCTGCATGCGCAAGTAAATAAAGATGATGTGATACTGATAGATACCGCAGCACATCATGCCAACATCGTTCCTTGGCAGCAGTTGGCAACACGCGTGGGCGCAATCATAAAGGCGATTCCTTTAGATCAGCAACAACAAATAGATGTGGCTAGTTTTCAGCAATTAGTTAACCAACACCGCCCTAAGCTAGTGGCGCTTGCCCATGTCACCAACGCATTAGGTAGCCATAACCCAGTTGAACAACTCATTGAGATAGCAAAAGCAGCTGATGCAATAACCGTTGTCGACGGCGCTCAAGCTGTAGCGCACTTACCTGTAGATGTACAACAACTTGATTGTGACTTTTATGCTTTTTCAGGCCACAAAATGTACGGACCTACAGGCATTGGCGTGTTATATGGTCGCTTTCAAATACTCGATACATTAGTGCCCATGCTTACTGGCGGTGAAATGATTAAAACCGTGAGCTTTGAGCATACCGAGTTCGGTGACTTACCGAACCGATTAGAAGCAGGCACACCACCGATTGCTGAGGTTATTGGCTTAGGCGCTGCCATCAGCTTTTTGCAAAGTTTACCCAAACAGCAAATACGTGAGCACGAACAAGCTTTAATGCAATATCTTCAGCAACAATTAATAGAACTAGGCGATATTGAGTTATACGGTATAGTAAGTACAGCAGACGTAAGCAAAAGCAATATTGGTGCTGTTGCGTTTAATATCAAAGGTGAGCACCATCAGGATGTTGGCATCTTGCTCGATCAGCAAGGTATTGCAATTCGTTGTGGTCACCATTGTGCAATGCCCTTAATGCAACATTTAGCCATAAAAGGCTGCTGCAGGGTATCTATTGGGGTTTATACTAACAAGCAAGATATCGATTGTTTTATCAATGCGTTAAAAGAAGTTAAATCTATCTTGCTATAACGCTAACTTTCACCTTGAATAACTTATACCAATTAGGATAAATAAGTGATCAAATATTGCGTAGGAAAAATCGCTTAGAACAAGGCAGAAATTGCAGCTAGCTAGTTGCTCTAACTACAAAATTTTTAACGAAGTTATAAGCGATTTTAACCAGCAGGAATGATCACATACTTGTGCTAAAAGGTATTAACCCCTGAATAGAGAACACCATGCTCAAAACTGTCACACCACCTGCTACACTTTTTTGTGATTTAGCGGATGAGATCCACCAGGCGGTTACTTTGATTGAACAAGCCCCTAACTGGCAAGAAAAATACCGCCAAATTATGCTTGTTGGCAAAAAACTACCTAGCTTGCCAACAGAGTTTCAACTCGAACAAGCACAAGTTAAGGGATGTGAAAGTCAGGCATGGCTATATCACCATCAACATGACAAGCAGCATTATTTTCTCGCCTCGAGTGATGCCCGTATCGTAAAGGGCTTAATCGCGTTATTACTCGCAGCAACCCAAGGGAAAACTTCTGAAGAACTTGGGCGGTTTAATATAGAGCAATACTTTACACAGCTAGGATTAGATGGCCAATTAAGTCCATCGAGAACCAATGGGATTAACGCTCTCAACCAAGCCATTATCGACTTGAGTTCGGCAAACTAATCAGCACGCTCAAGCGACATAACCTTCTATGAATTAGGAAAGCAAATGACCCAAAAGCACTGCAACCACACACGCAGAAAATTGATAAAAGGTATTGGCGCAGCTACATTACTCAGCCCCTTTGCTTCCATGCCTGCATTTGCTCGTGCACGTAACTTGTATATCGATGGTTTATCTTTCCTTCCTGAAGATATCAATGATGTCCGCGCTTCAAAGTTAGACGCATTTATCGCTGATATCTCTGATATTGAGTCCATTACACAACCTGATGGCACCACCAATTACAAACGTACCTACAATGCTTGTATTAAGAGTATTGCGAAAGCCAATGCGACTGTAGAAGCCCATCCAGATGTGTATGTAAAAGGCCTATCAGGGTTAGATATTACTAAGGCTAAAGACAGTGACCGTACGGCAGTTTTTTTTCAAATTCAAGGCGCTGACTGTGTAGAAGGCGATAGTGATGCGAATAACTGGCAGCAACTTGAACAATTTAGACAACATGGTCTGCGCGTCTTACAGATGACACACCATTATGGCAATGAGTTTGCTGGCGGGGCATTAGATAACGATGGTATGCAGGGTCTCAACCTACCGCTTACTGATAAAGGCCACCAGCTGATAGCCGCGCTCAATCAAAAGAATATGCTGATTGATGTGAGCCACTCAAGCCCACAAACTGCGCTCGATATCGCTAAAATAACGCAGGCACCTATCGTTCAAAGCCATGGTGCAGCCCGCGGGATCGTCAATCATGCAAGGTGCTCTCCCGATGAAGTTATCCGCGCCATTGCCGATACAGGCGGCGTATTTGGTATTTTCATGATGAGCTTCTGGCTCACCAATAACCCAACGCCTAGTATTGATGATTTGATCCGCCAAATAGAGTATGTCAGTCGGATTGGTGGAGTACGCAGTGTGGCTATAGCTAATGACTACCCACTTCGAGGTCAAGAAAACTTACTCGCTCTGGATAACGATAACCAAGAAGGGGTAAAACAATACCTAGACTGGTGGTATAGCCTTCGGGCGAAAAACGTGTTGGGATTTGAGGCAGAACCGCGTCACGTGGTGATCCCAGAGCTGAATCATATTGACCGCATGAGCCGCATTGATGATGCCCTTCGTAAAGCCCGTTTTAAATCATCTGATAGGGATAGATTCCTTGGCGGTAATATGGCTAGGGTACTTCAGCGTGTTATTGTGTAAAGGCGGCTTAAATTAATCTCAATATCAAAACATTACACTCAGTAAAATTACCTATTTGATTGAGTACTTCATAAAAAATGCGACCATTTGGTCGCATTTTTCATTACAGGCTGAGTATCTCATCGGTCATATTATCTGATCGCAGAATGTGCAGTCACATCTTCAAAGGCTTGCTGTTTAAACCAATGTAAGCTATCAGCTAATTTAACTACTTCACCAATGATCATCAAGGCTGGCATTTGTAATTTGGCATCATTGGCAAGTTTATCTAGCCCATCAAGCTGCCCAATGAAACGTTGTTGCTCAGAGCTTGTCGCTTTAGAAATAATGGCTACAGGCGTGTTTGGTGAACGACCTGCATCAATAAGACCTTGGCTGATAATATTGGCATTTAAAATGCCCATATACACAACTAAGGTATTGTTAGGGTTAGCATAACTTTGCCAATTCACGAAACGATCTTCTAATTTACAATGGCCGGTTATAAAACTCACCCCTTGTGCATAATCACGATGAGTTAACGGAATACCTGCATAAGCTGAAGCGCCACTTGCAGCAGTGATCCCCGGTACCACTTCAAATTCGACCTCGGCTTCAACTAAAGTCTGTAATTCCTCTCCACCGCGACCAAATATAAAAGGATCGCCACCTTTTAATCGCACCACATTCTTGCGAGTGAAAGCTTTAGTGACTAATAGCTGATTAATTTCACTCTGACTCGCACTGTGTTTGCCAGCGCGTTTACCCACAGCAATCAGTTCAGCATCATCATTAATCAATGCAAGAATATCATCACTGACTAAGGCGTCATATAACACAACATCAGCTGATTTCAGCAAACGATAGGCTTTCATGGTTAATAGATCAGCATCCCCAGGACCAGCACCAACCAGCCAAACTTTACCTTTAGCGTGCTGTGTGGGGATAGTAACTAATTCCATAACATGTACTCATCGACTGTGATTTTGATTCAATATACCGCCATATATATTCCAAATATAATAGTTAATAGTTAGTTTTTATTACCTTTAGGAATAAGTATTAGCTCAATAGTTAAATTAGACAATTCTGCCATCGACAACCGGATACTTTTTGATAACAATAAACACATATTCTTCAAAAGGATGCGAATATGTCTCAGCTTCTAGGAATCGGTGTAAAAAATCGACTCATCACTCACCTACTATTGCTTTCCACGGCCTTGTTTAGTCATACCCTCATGGCTGATTCGTTAGTAGAGGAGCGTGTAAAAGATGAATTAGAAACGTCTGAAAAACCATTTGTGATCACCCCACATAAAGCTAATTATTTATTGCCTGTCACTTATCAAACACGCCCTAATTCTCACCCATTTGAAATCAAATACCCCGATGAAGACATTGCTGTAGATGAGATGGAAGCCAAGTTCCAGATCAGTTTCAAATTCCCACTTTGGTACAATGTGTTTGGTGATAACGGTCATTTGTTTTTTGCTTATACCAATCAGTCCTATTGGCAGGTATACAACAAAGATGCTTCTTCACCGTTTCGAGAAACCAACCACGAACCTGAAATGTTTATGTTATTTAACAATGACTGGGAAGTGGCAGGTTTGACAAATTCATTTTGGGGATTTGGTATTGTGCATCAATCGAATGGCCAATCCCAAATATTGTCACGTAGCTGGAACCGCATATATGGCACCATGGTTTTTGACCGAGGACCTTTCGCATTAGCACTAAAAGCTTGGTGGCGGATCCCTGAAGATGAAAAAGAAGACCCAACAGATCCCAGAGGGGATGATAACCCTGATATAGGCGACTACATGGGTAATTTTGAGTTAACCGGGGTTTATGGTTTAGGTGATCACCGCTTCACAATGCTTTTACGAAATAACCTATCAAGTGATAACCGCGGTGCAGTTGAGGTAACTTGGAGCTATCCAATCATAGGTAACTTACGCCTCTATACCCAATATTTTAATGGCTATGGGGAAAGCTTAATTGATTATAATCATCACAACCAACGCATTGGTATTGGTGTGGCACTAAACGATATTTTGTAACTAACACCCACTTTAGCCCGTCTGGTTTTAAACTGGAAATAAAAAGGTGAGCCTAGGCTCACCTTTTTTGTCTAAACAAGATTACTTTGTTGGCGCTTGGTTGATCACACCAAAATCAAACACGATACCTTGATCAGTCACATCTAATGATGTGTTAAGCCTCATGTCATAGCCTTGCATCATTTTCAGCTCTTCTGGCATTGCTTCACCACTTTGTTCAATAGCTTCAATCAAAGGCGTGAGTGCTTGAGCATAATCGACCGATGCGCTTAACATACCATTGGCTACAAGTGCTTCACTGGCTAATTTATCTGCCTGTTGCTGCGCTTTAGCGCCATTAAACAGCACTAGATGTTGACCTTTTAAAGCTAGCTTTGCTTTAACACCAAACTCTGGTGGTAGCATAAGCAATGAGCTGACATCAACAGCTTCACCGTTAGGGCTTAACTGAAGATTCGCTAATGGTGGATAAAATGGTTTCACCATGTTCAGCAACATCATTGGGTCATCAGCACTCAATGTCACCAGCGCATCTAACTCATCGACCTTGGGCTCACCATATTGCTCTGATAACTTATAGCCATTAACGCTAAAACTAACACCTTTCAGTCCATTCGCCATCCCTGTCATCATTCCCAGCATCATCGGGTTTTGCTGTTGAATTTCGCCTTGAATTTCAGCCAGCATTTCACATTGATAGCTAGGTGTAAGTAAGTCATTCCATACTTCAGAAAGCGCTGGTGCTAACTGATTCACATCAAAACCAAGCCCAAATGACATCACAGGCGCATCATTTACCACTGAAGGAATAAAGCCGCGCATTTTTTGCAATGCCGTTAATATTACTTGGTTTTTCGACTCAATAATAAGTTGGCTATCTAGCTCAACACGACTATCGGTCACATCAAGTTTACGTAACCCCATTATCGTCTTAGGCCAGTTACTCGCGATAGATTGTAGCTCACTACTGCAGGCTGGCGATTTAAGCATGCTTAACTCATCTGCGCCCATCTGTTGTGCGATATGACTTAAGTGCTTAGCAATCAAATTACCATCTTGTGTGGTGATGCCTTTCACTATCTCTTCATGGTTGATATAACTCACACCGTCATTGGTAAAGTTATATTGTTTGATGATATCGGCAATGATTGTGGTGTTAGCTATTGGGTTATCCACAGGCGCTAAACCAAGTGCTTGCGATAATAATACCGGCTCATTTAATGAAGAGTTCATGGTGACAGTCAGCCAACCTTGATGCTCAGCCACAACCACATCAATAAAATCTGAATCTTCGGCGACAATTGAGTACGCACGGTAATTGATACCTTCATGCTGTTTCATTTGGTGAGAAAAACCACTTTCAGCCTCGGCGCGATCTAATTCAGCCCACAATGCTGCTGCATCAGCTAATTCAATTTTCATCACAGGCAATAGACCGAGGTTATAAAAGTAACTTCTTCCAGAGTCTGGTAAACCATAAAGCGACAGTAATGATTTAGGATCTGACATTTTAACGGTATATTGCTTCATTAAGCTCATGAAAAAGCGCATATGAGCTTCTGAAAGCTGATCCATACCATCAAATGCTGAGTCATCAAAGCTTTGATAATTGCCTGCCGTGGCAGAGATATAATCTTTATATGGGAAAGGCTTCATTTGCGCAGATAGCAAGGCTGTGTCTGCTGGAATATATTTAAGCATTTCGTCATCAACCGATGCGCTATCTTGCTGAGTTAGGTAATAGCCACTTACTCCTGCTACAAGTACCACTGAGGCCGCTAAAAACTTTTTCATTTATCTCTCCGCTTTGGTATTTATCATCCATGACATTTTTACCACTTGTAAAAATGTGACAACATTATGGCAAATCAATTAAAAAGAAGATATTAAATTCAGCAAGTTAGTTATAAAGCCAGACTAGAAAATCATTATTGATGGTGAATTTTGAAATTGATGAGCAACCTGCTTCGTTTGAGAATCAGTCAAGTAATGATTTTGCAAAAGAGATTGGAATGAAACAGGTTACAGGTTTTACGGCATGTAAAAAAAACAAATCCCCAGCTGGCAAGCATTGCCAACTGGGGATTATCAATTTGATGACTCTTACGCTAACAAGTCAATCAATGTGCTCAAAGGAGCTGATCTTTGGAGGTACTGGGCAGTGCATTCACACGCCTAAAGTGTCAACAAAAACCGTCTACGGGAACCTATAAAGCTAGTCTAAAATTTTCAGTTTTGCATGTTTTTTAAACTTAAATTTATCAAAAATTTTTCACCTCAATTATCTGGGAACATGATGTGAAGTAAAAACATACAAAACCTATTTAAATTCTTAGGCTTACCAATTTATTGTGCGATAACTTTATCTAACATTTATAACGATAATCCATACTCAGCATTAAAATCATTCAAAAGTTTTATTAAATTTCGTAGTGCAAACCACACTCACGCTTCACCCCATTAAAGCGGGTATCTTCGTCACTCATACCTACCTCTAACGGCTTAGTTGAATGAGTATCTCCAACAGACACATAGCCTTGCTCCCATAAAGGATGGTAAGGCAATTGGTGCTGAGTTAAATACTCGTGTACATCCTTATTACTCCAATCAATGATAGGCAATATTTTAAAGCGGTTACCATGTATCGCTAAAATGGGTAGCGCTTCGCGGGTACTCGCCTGACTGCGGCGCAGACCGGCAAACCAAGTACCGACATTAAGCTCGTTTAGCGCCCGTTGCATAGGTTCAACTTTATTGATGCGGTTGTATTGATCTAATGCATCTAAACCTTTCTGCCATAACTTGCCATATATCGCTTCCTGCCATGCCGTACTCTGCACAGCTTGAAATACTTTCAAATTCAGTGATAAACGCTCTTTCAACTCTTCAATAAACAGGTATGTCTCTTTAAATAGATATCCGGTGTCAGTTAATATCACCGGAATATCCGCTTGCTCCTGCGTCAGCATATGCAGCATCACGGCCGCTTGAATACCAAAGCTTGAAGACAAAGCTGGTTGACAAGGCAAACACCGTAATGCCCAAGCAACACGTTGTTGTGCAGTGAGTTTTTCTAAGTATAGGTTTATCTGCTCAAGCTTAGCTTGCTGCACTGCTTTATCAGCCGTCAGCAAGTGTTGTAACTGCTCAGCAGTCACATCTATCAGTCCTTGTTCAGATAACGCTGCATTAGCAACATCACTGGCTAAATTATCCATGAAAATCCTTAGCGGCATCTATCACAGCCTTCACAACGCCTATGCGTACAGTGAAGTTGCCGAACGTTTCACCTGCATCTCGCTCTGCAGCATAACGCTCAAATAGACCATCCAGCTCTGATAAAATTTCAGCTTCTTGAATGTTTTCTCTGTGCATCTTATTTAGGCGGGTACCTTCAAAACTTGCTCCTAGATATAAGTTATATCGGCCAGGTGCTTTACCGACTAAACCAATCTCTGCAGCAAAGGGTCTTGCACAACCATTCGGGCAGCCCGTCATACGCACCACGATAGCTTGCTCACCAATGCCATGCTTTTGCTGCAGCGCATCAATATGGTCAATGAACTCAGGGAAATAGCGCTCAGCTTCAGCCATGGCTAAAGGACAAGTTGGCAGTGCAACACAGGCAATTGAGTGTCCACGCGTATTACTCAGTACCTCACCTAACAAACCATGTTTACGTGCAAGCCCTTCAATTTCAGTTTTATCATCTGCGGCTACACCAGCAATAATCATGTTTTGATTCGACGTCATGCGGAAATCACCTTTATGGATTTTCGCTATTTCACGCAAGCCCGTTTGCAGCATTTTGCCAGGTATATCTTTAATGCGACCATTCTCAATAAATAGGGTTAGATGCCATTTGCCATCAATGCCTTCTACCCAGCCGTAACGATCACCACGATCACCGATGATCACTTCGCGCTTAGGTTCAAATCTCACCCCTGCACGTTTCTCAACCTCAGCTTTGAACGCATCAACACCATGATCCACAATGGTATATTTTAAACGCGCACGCTTACGTACAACTCGGTTACCCCAATCACGCTGAACAGTCATTACCGCTTCTGCAAATTTGATCACGTCATCGGTTTTAATAAAGCCAAAGTCATCCGCTAAACGTGGGAAGGTTTCCACTTCACCATGAGTTGAGCCCATGCCGCCGCCTGCAACAAGGTTAAAACCAACTAGCTCACCTTCTTCCGCAATGGCAATAAAACCTAAATCATTAGTGTATACATCAACATCGTTATCTGGTGGCACCGACACAGCCATTTTAAACTTACGTGGTAAGTAAGTTTTGCCATATACCGGCTCATGGGTTTCTGTATCCAGTAATTTTTCTTTATCTAGCCAGATCTCAGCATAAGCATTGGTGTGCGGCAGTAGGTGATCAGATAACTCTTTCGCGACCGCATATGCTTGCTCATGAAGCTTTGACTCAATCGGATTTGGGTTACACATCACGTTACGGTTTACGTCACCACACGCAGCAATGGAATCCAATGCGGCCCTATCCAAACCTTGAATCAAGGTTTTCAGGTTACGTTTTGGAATGCCGTGATATTGGAATGTCTGGCGCGTCGTTAGCCTAATACTGTTTGAAGTTGTTAAGGTTGATGAAATTCTATCCACATCTAACCACTGCTCAGGAGAACAAATTCCCCCCGGCACACGCGCACGCAGCATAAAGCTGTATAAAGGTTCAAGCTTTTGCGCTTTACGTTCATTACGTAAATCACGATCATCTTGCTGATAAAAACCATGGAATTTGATTAATTGCTGATCGCCATCACTAAAAGATCCCGTCACCTGCGTATCTAGGCCTTGCTGGATACTGCCGCGTAGGTAATCACTGTCTGTTTTTAAATATTCGTTTACTGCTAATTTTTGCTCACTCATGTGGCAACCTCTTAAAACTGATTTGGCAAACCTGCACTGCGTGCGATGACGCACAAACAGTGCAAATTGCTAGAAATGATTAGTACACGTCTTTTTGGTAGCGTTTATCTGAACGCAATTGCTCAAAGTAAGCAGTTGCATCGGCTTCACTGAGCCCACCTTGCTCTTGTGCCACTTCAATTAATGCTTGATGAACATCTTTAGCCATACGTTCTGCATCACCACAGATGTATAGATGTGCACCTTGTTGTAACCACTGCCACACTTGCTGTGCTTGTTGTTTGATGCGGTGCTGGACATACACTTTGTCAGCTTGGTCACGAGAGAAAGCTACATCCAATTGCGTCAGCTCACCTTGTTTTAAATACTGCTGCCATTCAGTTTGATATAAAAAGTCTTGCTCAAAATGTGGATTACCAAAGAACAGCCAGCTGTTACCTTTCACACCATCTGCACTTCGCTGCTGCATAAAGGCTCTGAAAGGCGCAACGCCGGTACCTGGGCCAACCATAATCACTGGGGTGTCAGGGTTTTCAGGTAAACGGAAATGCTTGTTAGGCTCGACATACACTTTTACGGTTTGGCCTTCTTCAGCAGACGCTAAGAAGTGTGACGCGCCGCCAAATCGGGCTTGACCTTGACGCTCATCTTCAACTAAAGCAACGGTTAGGTGCACTTCTGTCTCGACCTCTGCTTGGCTTGATGCAATGGAATATAAACGCGGTGTCAGTGGTCTGAGTAAATCGGCAAATGCTTGAGCATCAATCGTCGCAGGATAAGCTTTAATTAAATCAGCCACTTGCTGTTGTAGCATAAACTCGCGAGTTTGCGCTTTATCGGCAGCAATGGAGATTAACGATGCATCACCATTGAGCTCTGCCCATTGTTGAATAAAACCAGGATAGAGTTGCGTCAGTTCTTTATGTTCAATCAATGCTTGCTTCAAGTTGACGCTTTGCTTGGCGCTGTTTACTTGCTCATCACCACTAAAACCAAGGCTCGCTAATACTTCATCAACTAATGGCTCATTATTGGTAAACCAGATACCCAGTGCGTCCCCCACTTGATATTCGATACCTGACTCACCTAAATCAATTTCAACATGGCGCACGTCTCGGTCTGAATCTCGGCCAGTTAACTTCTGGCTCACTAATATTTCAGCTATATAGGGTGATTTTTTGCTGTACTGAGCACTGCCTGTTTGAGCTTGAGTAATTGGCACAACACTCGCTGTATTGGCTTTTAAATGAGGCTCAACAGCATCTAATACACTTTGCTGCCATTGCTCAGCGGCATCTTCATAATCAACGTCACACTCAACCATAGGGCTAAGTGCTTTGGCACCTAATGCAGATAACCTTATATCAAAGTCTTTACCCGTTTGGCAGAAGAACTCATAGCTTGAATCTCCCAACGCTAACACTGAGTAATGTAAATTTTCCAACTTTGGAGCCCGCTTTGAGTTTAAGAACTGGTGCAACTCCATCGCATCATCGGGGGCTTCACCTTCACCATGGGTGCTTACGACCAGAAGCAGCAAGGTTTCTTGCTTTAACTGGCGGGATTTGTAATCGCCCATTGAGCTTAAATTAACGCTGTAACCTTTATTTTGAGCTTGCTCGGCCAATGCCTCGGCGACACCGCGGCCATTGCCGGTTTGGCTACCATATAAAATGGTGATGACTTGTTCAGGCGCTGCAGATGTTGATGCCACATCAACGCCACTAGTTTGACTTGCACTGGCAGCAAGGTATCCACTCACCCAAGCAAGTTGCACAGCATTTAATTCAGTAGTGAGTTGCTTTAGCTTGTCTACCTGTCCTTGAGACAAAGGTGAGGCTAAAGCTGAAAGTTCTTTTAACAACATAGGGCGGCCTTATAACAATTTAATAACTGTATCTTACCCGTGCCCTTAAAACACAAAAAAGAATAAAAGATAATTCTTTATTCCTTTATGGAATATGCAAAGGCGTTTTTTTGAGCTACAAAAGTGTGGCTTAGTTAAAAGTTTTTATAAAACCTAGACAAAAACAGTCCTATTTCAGGTTAAAGGTCTTGTCACATTTGTGGCTGATGCTTCAAGCTAAGGGGCTAATTTGATAATTAATTACTTATCAACACCGTCGTTCTCAAAACAGAACAACAATCACATAAAAACGGTTAACTTAGCAGCAAACCCAACTTCAAATGTTATGAATTGATGTTGGTCACATTTACTTTTCACGACCTAGAAGTCGATGTGCAAATTGGATCTGAAATTAATTCAGATATGGCCTTTTTCATTAACCATCAGGAAACAGTCATGCAGATTGGAATACCGAGAGAAAGTATCGAGGGTGAAACGCGCGTCGCAGCTACGCCAGCCACCGTGGTACAACTACAAAAGCTCGGCTTTAGTGTGGCCATTGAGGCCCAAGCAGGCAATTTATCTAGCTTTGATGATGCGGCATTTACACAAGCAGGAGCAGAAGTTGTCGAGTCAGTATATGGTGCAGAGCTTATCTTCAAAGTGAACGCACCAAGCGACAGCGAAATTGAACAAATGAAAGCGGGCACAATTTTAGTCAGCTTTATCTGGCCTGCTCAAAATCCTGAACTGGTTGAAAAGCTAGCCCAAAAGAACATTACCGTTATGGCAATGGACATGGTGCCACGTATTTCACGTGCTCAGTCTTTGGATGCTCTATCATCAATGGCCAACATTGGTGGTTATCGTGCTGTCGTCGAAGCAGCCCATGAATTTGGTCGCTTCTTTACCGGACAAATTACTGCCGCAGGTAAAGTTCCACCAGCAAAAGTACTGGTTATTGGTGCGGGTGTCGCGGGTCTTGCAGCCATAGGCGCAGCAGGTTCATTGGGTGCCATAGTGCGCGCATTTGATACTCGCTTAGAAGTTGCTGAGCAGATTGAATCTATGGGCGGCGAGTTTTTAAAACTTGAATTTGATGATGAAGAAGGCGGATCTTCTGACGGCTATGCCAAAGTCATGTCAGATGAGTTTATTGCCGCTGAAATGGCCTTATTTGCAGAACAAGCAAAAGAAGTCGATATCATCATCACCACAGCGCTAATCCCTGGGCGTCCGGCTCCAAAGCTTATCACCAAAGAAATGGTAGATAGCATGAAGTCAGGCTCGGTGATTGTTGATTTAGCAGCCGCCACAGGTGGTAACTGTGAATACACGGTATCAGGTGAGAAAACCGTGACTGAATCAGGCGTAACCGTACTAGGTTACACTGATTTACCCGGTCGCTTACCAGCACAATCATCACAACTTTATGGCACAAACTTAGTTAACTTAATGAAGTTAATGTGCAAAGAAAAAGACGGTAATGCGTTATTAGACTTTGATGATGTAGTGATGCGCAATATGACCGTCACACGTGATGGTGAAATTACCTTCCCACCACCAGCAATTTCAGTCTCTGCTGCACCGCAGAAACCCGCAGCGAAAGTTGAAGTACCCGTGGCTGTTGAGAAAAAACCTTCTAAATTGAAGTACATTCTTGGCGCAGCTGGTCTGACTGCATTTGGCTTGTTAGCGCAAGTGGCTCCGGCTGAGTTCTTATCTCACATCACAGTATTTGTACTGTCATGTGTTGTGGGCTACTACGTGGTTTGGAATGTATCACACTCACTACACACGCCACTGATGTCTGTAACCAATGCGATTTCAGGCATTATTGTTGTCGGTGCTTTGGTGCAAATAGGCCAAGGTTCTGCCATTGTCACGGCGCTGTCGTTTATCGCGGTGCTTATCGCCAGTATTAACATCTTCGGTGGTTTCACCGTCACTCAGCGTATGCTGAAGATGTTCCGTAAAGATTAAGGGGTATTATTGTGTCTCAAGGACTGGTAACAGCATCATATATCGTTGCCGCGGTATTCTTCATTCTCAGCCTAGCTGGGTTATCGAAGCAAGAAACGGCCAAAAACGGTAACTTATTCGGCATCATTGGTATGACGATCGCGCTTGGCGCAACCATTCTAAACCCAGAAACCAGCGGTGTTCACTGGATCATCCTTGCAATGGTCATTGGTGGCGCGATTGGTGTTCGCTTTGCATTAAAAGTTGAAATGACTGAAATGCCAGAGCTAGTCGCCATTTTGCACAGCTTTGTTGGTATGGCTGCTGTGTTAGTTGGCTTTAATAGCTTTATTGACATTCACCCACAAGCGATCAATGAAATTGTCGTCACCTTAGGCGATGACGTGAATACAACACTGGAATCCGCGAAGGCTGCGATTGTCGAGGCGAGTCAAGCTGCGTCTCACGATCCTCACCTTGAAGGGGCCATGCTCAATATTCACCTAGTAGAAGTCTTCCTAGGGATATTTATTGGTGCGGTCACTTTCACAGGGTCAGTAGTTGCTTTTGGTAAGTTACGTGGTCTAATTCCTTCAAAGGCGTTAACCCTGCCCCATCGTCATAAACTCAACCTTTTAGCTGTTGTTGTATCACTCATCCTAATGGTGATGTTCGTGCAGTCAGGTGGCACGATTACGCCGCTGATTATCATGACACTGATTGCGTTTGCTTTTGGTTGGCATCTTGTCGCATCTATTGGTGGCGCCGACATGCCAGTTGTGGTTTCAATGCTGAACTCGTACTCAGGTTGGGCTGCGGCAGCGGCGGGCTTCATGTTATCAAACGACTTGTTGATCGTTGTAGGTGCGCTGGTTGGTTCATCAGGTGCCATCTTGTCATACATCATGTGTAAGGCAATGAACCGCTCATTCATTTCAGTTATCGCTGGCGGTTTTGGTAGCGATGGTACAAGTACTGGTACTGAAGAAGAAATGGGCGAGTTCCGCGAAACAAACGCCGAAGATGTTGCTGATATGCTAAAAGCTTCTCGCTCAGTTATTATCACTCCAGGCTATGGTATGGCTGTTGCTCAAGCACAGTATCCGGTTGCTGAAATAACTAAGAAACTGCGTGACTTAGGTATTAACGTTCGCTTTGGTATTCACCCAGTAGCGGGCCGTTTACCTGGCCACATGAACGTATTACTGGCAGAAGCCAAACTACCTTACGATGTCGTATTAGAAATGGATGAAATCAATGATGACTTCTCTGATACTGATACTGTTCTGGTGATTGGTGCGAACGATACGGTTAACCCTGGCGCAATGGAAGATCCTAATAGTCCAATCGCAGGTATGCCAGTATTGGAAGTGTGGAACGCAGATAACGTGATTGCGTTTAAACGCTCAATGAATACTGGTTATGCTGGCGTGCAAAACCCACTATTCTTTAAAGACAATACACAAATGTTATTTGGCGATGCTAAAGATAGCGTAGAAGCGATTCTTAAAGCACTGTAACCACCATGTTTTAACTAATGTTGTGTAGAAAACACCCGCTAACTCGCGGGTGTTTTTTGCTTATACACCTACAAGCCATTACACTATCATGTTAATAAAAGGTTGGTTTTTAAAAGCTAAGCAGCTTATCCTTACAACGAGTATGGATACGCCAACAATAACAACCAGCATAAAAACATCAGATAACCAATGACTAACACAAGATGCAAACTGTAGGACTAACGAGTCCCATTTCTCCTTGCATCACCGTCATTTTATCTAACGTTGACACCAACTAAAGGTAGGAAATCAACAGTGACTCTCAGCCATTCTTTACGCCTTGCAGTGACAATATATGGATGCACCTTAATTGCTTCACAAGCTACTCACGCTAACGAGCCAACTGAGCCGACACAAATAAATGACAAACCTGAGTTCGTATTTGAAGCAAAAGATAATATTGAATACACAGACAATTACTATGCTGATAATTGGGGTTTAGGCATAGGTTTGAGGCGTGCAGACATAGCATTTGATGTTGAAGACACTGAAGTTTATGACATCATGCCGCTATTTTACTTTGAGGGAGAAAACTTCTTTCTTAGGGGAACTGAAGGCGGTGTGCATTTATGGAAAAACGAGCAGCACGAAGTCAATATTTATAGCCGTTTCCGTTTCGTAGATATCCCTAAAGAGTTGCAAAACGATATTCAGGCAGCGGCCTATGATTTTGGTGTTCAATACCAATTTAATCACGGTAACTGGCAAGCTGACATTGCATTGTTAAGCGACACAAGTAAGCGTGGCTATGCCTACAGTAGAGCCAAGTATTACTGGGAAGCCAATGATTGGGAGCTGATCCCGTATGCAGAATTAAAGTGGAAAAGTGCCGATTTTAATGAATATTACTATGGTATTGCGCAGTTTGATCCTAGCGCAGGTGTCTCTTTAAATTTAGGTACCAATATTAAATACCATGTGGCTAGTAATTTATATTTACTCGGACGAATTGGTGTGACTCGATTAGAAGATACTATCTATGATCTGCCAAGTGTAGATAGTCGATTTCAAGCAGAGAGTTTCTTAGGGTTTGGCTTTTTCCCCGATAAAAAGAACTCTCAAGCTAACCGCCCAGTTAGAAAAGAAACCGGTGAATATTTGCGTCTTGCACATGGTTGGGCTACGCCCTCTAACTTAGGTGATATCTTAACCGGCAACACCCAAAAGGATAAATATAATAACCAGTTAACCTCACTATTTTATGGTTATCCGGTCACAGATAGCTTATTTACATTACCTATTGAACTCTACTTAACATTAGGTGGTGTTTGGCACCACGATTCGGAAGTTCAAGATAATATTGCTGAAGGGGTACTCGGGTTTAAAGCCTACTATACCTTTACATTCGGCCCTCGCTGGCGCTTAGGTGTCGCAGAGGGATTATCTTATGTTTCAAAAGCCACTTACATTGAAGAGAATGACTTGCAGGATAAAGAGTTCGAGGCGTCCAAACTACTTAACTACCTCGACTTTTCTTTAGATGTCAATTTGGGTGATATTTTTAACCAACACAGTATGCGAAACTTGTGGTTAGGTGCCAGTATTCACCATCGTTCTGGCATTTTTGAAACCAGTTCTGCTTTTGGGCGAATTAAAGGCGGCAGTAACTACAATTCAGTTTACTTGCAATGGCACTTTTAAATGAAAGGTTTTAACAGTAATCGTTGCCTGTAATGAACACTCAGCAAGGTTGCTAAGTTAAACTAGAGTAAAGCAAGGCACATCGTTAAAGCCAAAGCTGCTTATGCGGCTTTGGCTTCACTATTTTTACTCAATAACACAACCGCGCTTTTACCAATTAAATGGTTGATACAACGCTCGCCTTCATCACCTAACTCAATACCGGCAAGCTCTTTTGCGTGCTCAATCGCAGTAAAAAAGCCAATACTTTTTTGGTTGGCACCACACAGGCTGAAAAATAAACGTAACACCGCACTGTGTTGTGGTTTAGCCATCGCTAAATCCCAAGATTGCTCTAACTTGGCAATACTGCTGAAATTGAGTTCATCGACAAACAACTGACCAATTCGCATATCAAGCTTAGTTAAAAACTCAGTTTTACGAGGAAAGTGATGGCTAATCCCCGTGCGACTAATGCCTGTTGCATTTGACAGCGTAGTATAAGACATCGCTTCAAATCCAATAGTAAGCAATTGCTTTAAAGCTTCGTCTAAGATGAAATTAACTGTGCGTTCTGTTTCCGCTCTAGAACGTTTGGCCATATTCGGTTATCTCTGGTTACATTTTGGCAAGAGCTTACCAAAGTGCCACAGGAATTTCTGCTACAATTAACCATTAATACAACATATTTAACCGAACATCATCCTAGTTAACCGCACAATTTAGAACAAAAAATTAACAAGAGCAAAAATTACACTTATAAATCAAAGGCTAGTTTTTAAGTAATATGTATCAAGAACTGCTAGAAATAGTTACAAACTGCTGAATAAAATTT
The DNA here is from genome assembly GCF_043643735.1 of Shewanella maritima. Classification (GTDB taxonomy): domain Bacteria; phylum Pseudomonadota; class Gammaproteobacteria; order Enterobacterales; family Shewanellaceae; genus Shewanella; species Shewanella maritima_A. The sequence goes on along the minus strand of NZ_JBHZSM010000012.1, from coordinate 22,515 downwards.
GTGCAAACGGTTTTTTAAAAGTGTAAAAATGTATTTTTCTCATCAAAATACCAAGTTCACCTCAACAAATTGAGTGCTAAGCCAAGCCTTCGCATACTCCTCTCCCATGACGATTTGCAATGTCGGTTGAAGAATGTCACTCAACTCAGCTTGACGCCAAAAAAGATAATGGGGTAAATGTTGGGTTACACCAGAGTCAAATGTTTGTTTGAGTAAACTCGCCATCTCATCAATATCCTTTTGTTGCCATTTCGGCATATCAGCTAATACCAGCTGTAAAAACCTAGAGTATTCATGGGTAGACTTCGCCAACATAAAGGTCTGCTCGTTTAGCAAAGGTAACAAATATGGAGAGCTCCAATGTTGCAAGTTTCTTCGATTATCCATCACAGCAAGATTGCGGCGATGAAATTGCTGCCATATCAGCTTCATTTCTACTTGTGACTGGGCCACTAACCAATAAACATAAATGTCGGCTAACCATTCATGCTCATACTGAGTCAGTGTGTCTGATAATAAACTGCCCTGCATGGAAATATTGTGCAAATGACCCAATTCGTGCCAGATAGACAGTAGCAATTGTTGTTTTAACTCAAGCTTATAGACTTCATTCGCCACCGTCGCTGTTTGTACTGCATTATGTTGATGATCGCTATAGACCACGATACCAGCCACGTTTTCATGGTTGATTGAAAGCACCATAGCGGTTTTCATACCCAATTGATTTTTAATAACATCGGGCTGCAAACTGGCAAGCTGCTGCAGCGAGAAAGGCAATTGGCTAATACAATCATTCAGTTGTTGTACCGCACATAGAAGTGCTTGCTGATGTTTTACCGCTACCCAACGTCCATGAAGGAAATCTTGTTGTTTATCATTAGCGAGATGGTACAAGTCAGGAGCCTGTTGGGGAACGATATGACGCACCAACAAGGTTTGTACTGGGGGAGTTGACGGTGTGTGACTGGGGAACTCACTTGCCCCCCCAGCGTTGGATACAAGAAGCAGCATAAAGAATAATGAAAAAGCATTAAAATAATGCACTACTGTTTTTTCAATTAATCCTGTTAGCAAGTGACTCATCCAATGCATTAGTGTCTGCCTTTGTTACTTATTTTTCTCTGCAATTTTATGCGCATGGTCACTTGCAACTAGCAACCTCTGCAAAAAGTAACAGTTTTTGCGTTTAAATGAGTTAGAATATCAAAAAATCAGATTGCTAACAGAGTCTTTTGTGGTCGAGAAAGCTGAATTTACATCAAAGTTATACCATCCTAAATACTGGTTAATGTGGCTCGGCGCATTGTTAATGCGGCTGACATTATTTCTGCCTTTACGTTGGCAGATGAAATTGGGCAGCGCACTGGGTCGACTGACCATGCGTTTTGCTGGTAGTCGTACAACAACGGCTAAAACCAATATTCGCTTATGTTTTCCTGAATTATCAGCGCAGCAACAACAAACGCTTCTGCAACAGAACTTTGAAGAAACAGGTAAAGCCATCTTTGATACGGTTAATGCTTGGTGGTGGTCTGATGAAAAAATTCAGCAACACATGACCATTAAGGGTGAAGAGCATGTCTCGCAAACCCTTGAAAATGGTCAAGGTGTCATCTTATTTGCAGTACATTGCTTACCACTAGAAATGGGCGCACGCATTTTTGGCCAGTTTAATCCTGGCATCGGTGTATATCGTCCCCATAACAACCCTGTCATGGAATACCTTCAGGTTAAAGGTCGCCTTCGTTCTAACAAAGGCTTAGTACCTAAGCGTGACTTACGCAAGATGGTTAAAAGCCTAAGAAACCCAGACGTTATTTGGTATACGGCAGATCAAGACTTTGGCCCTAACACCGCAGTATTTATCCCATTTTTTGGCGTTGAGCAGGCTGCAACTATTACAGGTGCAACCACGTTAGCAAAGCTTGGTAAAGCAAAGGTGTTACCGTTTTTTGTTGAGCGAAATGATCAAGACACTGGCTACAATATTGAAATTCTACCAGCACTGGATAACTTCCCCGGTGAAAATGAGTTAGAGGATGCCATTCGAGGTAATCAGATTATTGAAGAGTTAATCAATCGAAACCGCAAACAATATATGTGGTTACACCGAAGATTTAAGACCCGACCTAAAGACAATCCTGAGTCTCTGTATTAACCCAAGCGATTCTTTATTCTTAACCCTAGCTTAAGCATCCCAATGAAAATGCGTGTTTCTTGAGTAATTTCACTAAATTGGTTGAATTTTAATACTGGATCAGTGAGGATGCGGTTAATGCTCAGCTTAATGCGTAGATATAACAATTGCGTATGACTGAGCCGCCCAGTGTTTAGCTTTATCGAGAGAATTGATGTTGACGTCTTTTACCAAATACCTTTTTCTTAGTCTTTGTTTAGTCCTAAGTTTTTCAGCAACTTCAGTAGAATATCGCCTACCGCCTAAAGGTAGTTCTGTTATCGGTGAGAACCAATACTTTGTTGTACCAGAAGGCAAGCAAACGCTGGAAGAAATTGCTGCACAGTTTCAATTAGGCTTGACCAATTTAATGCAAGCAAACCCAGGCGTAGATCCATTTTTACCTACGCCGGGCAGCACATTAATCATTCCACACAAATTGATTTTACCTGATACTAAACGTCAGGGGATCGTTATCAACCTTGCTGAGATGCGTCTTTATTATTACCCCAAAGGCACCAATACAGTACAAGTATTGCCCATTGGCATTGGCCAAGTTGGCCGTGACACGCCTGAAAACTGGGTAACTCAAGTTTACCGTAAGCGTGCAAACCCGACCTGGACACCAACCAAGAAAACACGCGAGATCTATGCTGCCAAAGGTGAAATACTGCCAGATGTGTGGCCAGCAGGTCCTGATAATCCAATGGGATTATTCGCGATATATATCGGTAACCTATACGCCATTCACGGCACCAACGCTTCATTTGGTATTGGCTTGCGTGTCAGCCAAGGCTGTGTGCGTTTACGTGATGATGACATAGAACATTTATTTAACTCTGTCCCTGTGGGAACCCGTGTTGAGTTTATTAATCAACCGATCAAAGTGGCTGAAGAAAGCAGCGGAGGTCGCTACATGGAGGTCCATGAGCCATTATCTCGCACCCAAGAAGAGTTTGAATCAACCGCACCAGTTGCGTTATCACTAGAAAAAAATGTCACACGTTTTATTGCCCATGAGCAAACTGACTCGTTTGTCATTAAGCGCTTATTAGAGCAACGCACTGGCATACCGACGCGCATTAATCCATAAATATTAGCGTTCAATTATCCCCACCAAGCCCAAACTCAGTTTGGGCTTTTTGTTATTTGCTGCATTAACAACCATTTTCATGAAGCACTTTTCACTCACTAAAGCCGTAACTGCCCCATTCGGATAAATAGCTACAAGCTATTTATTGGCCATCTTTGTTCAAGCCTAATCACAAAAGCCTATTGAGAAACATCCCTATTCTAGTTAGGCTAAATTCAATAATTACCTATATTAACTACTTATGTATAAAGCGCTTTTTGTTGCTGCTATATTGATTTCCCCTACAGCTAACGCAATGCAGTGCGATATCAGTGAAGCTTTGCATACTGCTCAGCAGCTAGAACTGCAAATTCAAAGCCAGCATCTCGATAATGGCATACAGCTATACTGGCTACCCATGGCTAACAAGCAAACGGTTACCATTGCGAGCCAGTTCAATGTAGGCTCTCGCAATGAGGGAAAGGGGCAAACGGGTTATGCTCATTTATTTGAACATCTGCTTTTTAAAGGCAGTGATAATGCCCCCGAGAATACTTATCCCAACACGATGAATGGCATCGGTGCTCGTTTTAATGCCAGCACCCACTTTGATTACACCAATTATTACGCCACCATACCAAGTCATGCTATTGAGTTAGCCTTATTTCTAGAAAGCGACAGATTCAGACGACCTATCATCACTCCCGCTTCAGTAGAAAATCAACAAGGTGCTGTGATAGAGGAAATGGCCAGTACCATTGATAGCCAGCCCTTTTTTCGTGTCGCAATGGAGTTCTTATTAGCGCAAGTATCTGATACGCCTTATGGTCACGCCATTATTGGCAATAAGCAGGATGTATTGGGGGCAACGGCGTCGAGTTTGCAGGCTTTCCATCAACAGTATTATCAACCCAACAAGATGACAATGGCTGTTGTTGGTGACGTACCCAGTGATATCTATTCCAAGGTTGAAGCCCACTTTGGAGATTGGCAAGCTCAAACTACACTGGCACATACATTTGCCCCTATAGACATTCAAGCAAAGCCTGTACATGGAAAAGTGTATGATAATCGTGGACCATGGCCAGCGCTGTTACTGGCTTGGCATACCCGAGGGCGTTCTCATCCAGATGCAGCAGCGTTAGCACTGCTAAATCAATATTTATTTAGTCACAATACCAGCTTAATGCAGCATACTCAGCGTAATGAGGCGCAAGCACTATTCAATTACTCATTCCCAATGGCGATGGACAACCATGGTGTAGCCAATATTGTGCTCGTGCCACGGGCCAAGGTGTCATTGGATGATTTGTTTGACTTGGTGACAAAGCAAATCGAACAGGTTATCTCGGAAGGCATTGATGCTAATAGCTTATGCCGTATTAAACACTCATCAACTAGTACACTCATTACCCAATTTCACCAGCCGCAAACGGTAGCAAAACGATTAATCAATATTGCGCAGCAAGATCTCGATCAACCTCTTTCAGGGCCGATTAGCCGCATTGATGCCGTGACTAATGAAGACATACAACGTGTGGCTCAACAGTACTTTCAGCATAAAACCATTCGGCTAGATCTATTTCCACCATGGTACATACGCACAGGAAAAACCGTTTTAGAGTGGCTGCCTGAAAGCTTAACTCATTCACTTGAGGACAAAGCCTTATGATGCCGGCATATTTCAAATGTTTTCGAAAAATGTGTATGTTACTCGTGGCTACCCTCGGACTAGCAGCTTGCCAACATCAGCAACTCACCTTTACCGATACAGCACCTGTGACGTTGGCAAATTATCAAGCGCCAAATTCAGCCCTGCAATCACTGACAGATGCACTCGACGTTGCACCACCGACTATCGAATTGCCGTATACGTTACAAATAAATGGGTTGTATTGGCATCAGTGGCTAGCTTTAGATGACTGGCAACATCAGCGCCTTAAACTCAGCGCGTTAATCCACCAGCAGGTCATTTCAAACCCGGATATACTGCAAGCTGCACTTAACCAGAGACTGGCATTACTGAGCCAATCAAGCACATATGAAAACGCATTGTGTTTCGACGCAACCAAGGTACGAGCCAGGCTACATAGCATTAGCATTGAGATGCATTGCAATGCATCATTTACCGAAAAAAGCACATTACTTGGCCAATTGCTTTCCCCTGAGATGCAATTATCGGCGACGCAACAAGCCAATTTAACTCGACAGTTAAAACTCAATAAACATATCAACGCGTTTACCGGAAGCGAAGTAAACCAGCATTATTTTTCAAAATTACTCGGCAAGCAGCACCCTTACCAACAAAATACCAATAACGCAGATGCTATAAACCAACTTGATTCAGCAGCAATCAATCACACGTTAAAGCAAGTATTTCAGTATGGTCAATGGCATGTGTTTAGCGCAAAGCCTGCTCACGCGTTAAATACGCTGTCTTCTGATCTAGACATAAAACCAACGCTGACATCATCTGAGCAGATTGATGTGTTTGGTTATATCGCACAATATCACAATAACGAAAAGCATCTTAATAGCGAAAAGTATCGCAATAACGAAAAGCATCGCAATAACCAAAAGCATGAACATCATAATCAAGATAAAGCCCAATCAAATCCAACTTCAGAAACAGCACCGCAATTAAGCATCGGTATACTGAATGCCGATGATGCGCCGCAAACTCAAGTGAGATATGGCTATTTATTGGCGGCAGAACCACTCAACCTCAATTCAGAGCAAGCACTTGAAAACCGTGTCGCCTGTGAAGCCTTATCGGCCATTCTTGGGCGTGGTTTTTCGGGAAGGTTATTTTATGATTTACGAGAGACGCGTGGTTTAACCTACGGTATTTATGGTTATTGCCATACCGCACCTCTGGGGCAGTTTATCACTTTCTATGGCAGTACAGCCCTCACCCATTCTGGGGCGTTTATTGACGGTATCACTCAGCACATCAAAACATTACAGACACAAACTATGGCACCTGAAGAATTAACGGCCGTCAAAAGACACCTTGCAGGTAAACAAATTATTGCATTGGATAGTTTATCGGGAAAAGAGTCTGAAATATTAACCAGCCGATTACTGGGGCAGAATGCGGCACAAACAAATGCATTTTATCAAGCAATAGCGGCGCTCTCGCCGCAAGATATTCAAATACTCGCCAACAAATATTTGCAAAAACCGGTGATAGTCGTCCGAGGCGATCAACAAAAAATAACCCCAGACTTATCGAATAAGTTGCCACAACTTAGCATTGAGCAACTTAAACGCTGATAAGATTATAAACTTTGCGTGCCGGACTCTGCTGCTGCAGAGTCTTGTGTGTTCTGCTCAGTTTGTGTTTCCACCGCCTCTGTTAGCACCGAAACAGCTTGTTGAGTGGCGGGTTTAGCTACTGAAGTGCTCGCGGCTTCAAGCTCTTCAGCCACATCATTTAAGTCAGCCTCAGTATTGACGATCTCAGTAATCCCAGAATCACTTGTTACAAGCTTATTCGCCGCTTCTTCACTGGTTTCATTAGCAGCATCAGTAGTGGGGGCAGCATTAATATCATCATTATCCAAATTTACGATATCTTGCTGTAATGCGGATAAATGCTTTGTAGATACCTGAGATTGCGCCGCAGCTTGGCTATTTTGCTCATGCTCTTTTGCCTGTTGAGCAGCTTTCGCTTTCTGAGCTTGATAGGCTTGCAAAGCCGCTTGGCGTTCCACCTCATCCATTTGCCCAGTCGATGAGCTATCAACATCATTAAATAATGTCGGCTCTTCTGGTTGCGGTTCAGGTTCGCTGACCATAGAGTCAAAATCGACGTTGAAGATCAGCAGGATGAGAATCACGATAACCACAATTAACCACAGTGATTTTTTGGATGACTGTTGCGAATTGACGTTGGTTTTAGCGACTGCTTCTGAGCTTGTTGAAGGCGTTTCGACTACAGATGAAGGTTTAGCTTTGCTTGTAGACGAAGTTTGTTTAGTCGGTTGCGGTGAAGTCGCCGTTTTATTGCTCTGCTCAGCGCTATCAGTTTGACCATTATAAGTTGCACTTTTAGCCACATTTTTCTTCACAATTTGCGGCAATACCGTGTCACTTGGGCCTTTTTTACGCATACCAATAAACTGACCACCGTCATGGATTTCCATATGATGACAAGAAACCTCGCCATCGACAGTACCACCAGCAACGATGATCAACTTATCGCAATAAGCTTTACCTTTTACAACGCCACTAACATGTAATTCTTGGCAGAATAATTCACCGTCAAAGTCGCCACCTTGTTCGATGGTAATGATTTCAGTGGAGCGAATGACACCTCGGGTTTTCCCTGCTATCGAGGCTGCGCCTTGAATTTGCATTTCACCTTCAAGATGCATTTGAGCATTAATATATGTCACTTGTTTCGTTTTCTGGCTCATCATCATTCCTTGTGAGGCTCTATTAACAGAAATGCTAATACAAATTCAATCACATAGAAAGAGTTCAACCGATTGAGATCAGCTCAATAAACCAATTAATGACGACTCATTTGCGAAACAATCACTAAAATATGCAAATAGCGAGATTGACTAATTTAATCTGAATTACTGATAGGGGAGCGTGTATATACTGGATTGTGACTACGCGAGCCTTTGCTGTATTTCCGAGTTCAAAAACGCAATAAATTCTTGGCTTGTTCTAGTGAGACGACGCTTTTTGGAATAGACAATACTAAAGCTCGCTGAAACATCGGGCATGTTGAGGATATCCAGCGCCACGAGGCTCCCTTGATTTAACTCTTTTTGAATAGCAATTTTGGGGGTGATCACTAACATGTCGCAGTTCTGCAATGACTCTTTAATTGGATGAAATTGATCAAATCTAATCATGCCTGAAAAATCTTCTCTGTCAGCGTCGAATAAATCATCAAATTGCCTCGCTAGTTTAGTGGGTAAAGAGCGAGGTACCGCAATCGGGAAATCTTTCAATTGGGGTAAATACACTCTTTGCTCTTTAGTTAATGGATGATCCTTGCGACAGCAAAATACTGCAGGAGATTTAGGCAGTGGAATGACTTCCAAATCTTGTTGGTTTTCAACATCAATACCGCCTGTCTCGGCAACAAAGATATGCACGCTACCCTGATTTAAAGCACGATAAAGCTTATCCCAGCTGTTTACCTTTAGCTCCACACTGGTATTAGGGTGATCCATTAAAAATAGTCCAACAATTGGACCGATAAAGCTATTTGATGGAATAGGACTCGCACCTACCACTAATTTTGCTCGCTCAATACCTCTCATGGTATCAATTTCGGACTTTAAATGATTAACCTCACTGACAATAAGTTCTCCTTGCTTGAAAACTAACTCTCCATACTCTGTCAGAGTAAAACCTTTAGCTCCGCGATCCAGTAATGTTACCCCCAGCAGGTCCTCCATTTTTTGAATGCTTCTAGAAAGTGAAGGCTGCGCTAAATTCAGTTTTGTTGCTGCTCGACTAAAACTTTTTTGCTGCGCGAGCACTATAAAATGCCTTAAGTGCTTGAGTTCCATATTACTATTCTCGGTAATCTCACTATGATGGGCTATCAAAAAGTTAACTAAACCCTTTTGCGCTCATATCATTCTGACTAACATCATCTATTGGGGTACCTAGGCTGCTACGATAAAAATCAGTGTTTACAAACTCATGCTCTAAGCATAAACAAAGCAAATAAACTCTCACACAAGCCATTTTAAGTTACGCACAGTTCACGCATAACCATTCAGAAACACCCTATTTGTACGACGTTCTGCTATAGAGTCATCTTAACCAAGCTTTGATTAACAATCGCGTAACAAATTGTATCCTGCACAACATTTATGGATGCAAAGTGGCTACAAATCATTAACCATAATTGTATATGCAACCCATTGCCCAATAATCAATCACCTCCTAACACCAAATAAAAACCAAATACAAAACAACACCTTATAAACAAATGAGCTTTTCTGAAAATACAATAGCGCCAGAGTAACAACTGGATACGAATGTTAACCGATATGCATACCATGAATACAAATATACACAATACGCATTAGCGACCATCCACCAAGACCTGCAGGATTGTTAATGGTTTGTAGCAAAAAACAATAAAAACCATCAAGGAAGCAGGAATAAATATGAAATTAAATAAAATAAGCTTGATGACCATGGCGGCATTGTACGCCGCAGGTGCTGGCGCTGCCGCATCTTCAGGGTCAGGTACCTTAGAAGGTGCGCGAAGTATCGAAATAACCGATGCTATCATCAAATATAATGAACAACTCAACAGTGGCAAAGATAGAGCTGGTCGCTCAATCAATGGCTCGACTGTTCAGGGTAAAAACAATCACCGTGCAATTACAACCAACACCAATTACAAGGTCCCCTTTCAACACCAACAAGGCTTGCAAGGTGAACAAACTTACATCATTGAGTTAAATGATAAGCCAGTGTCACTTTATACAGGTGGCATCCAAGATCTAGCGGCTACGTCACCTAAGCTATCAACGGTACCGACTATGTTGAACCCACGAGGTTACAATAAGTTAGACGTTAATAGCCAAGCTGTTAGACAGTACACGAATTACTTGGCAGAGAAACAAAACCAAGCACTTGCAGATATCTCAAGTGTGGCAGGTTCTTCAGCACAAGTTACTGAACAATATGCGCTTGCCTTTAATGGTATGGCTATGCGTATGACGCAAGATCAGGCAGCCAGAGTATCTGAACTACCCGGTATTCGTAATGTAACATTAGAAAAGAACTACGAGTTACATTCAGACACTGGCCCAATTCATATTGGCGCTGATGGCCTATGGAGCGGAACTCAGGCTAGCGATAATTTCAAAGGTGAAGGGATTGTTGTCGGTGTACTCGACACCGGTATTAATTCTGATCATCCATCATTTGCTGCAGTAGCTGGCGACGGTTATGAACATACTATGCCTGCTCGCTATGACGGTTACATTGGTGACTGTGAGATGGAAGAGTTCGCTGATATGTGTAACGACAAGCTTATCGGTATTCGTTCATATGCTGCGATCACTGACTCCTATAAAGATTGGGCCTTTAATAAAGGCCAACCTTATGGTGAACCATTACGCCCACAAAATGGTGAAGACTATAATGGTCATGGTTCACATACTGCTTCTACCGCTGCTGGTAATGAGCTTTTTGATGTGCCTTATGTAGTTGCTGAAGTGGCTGAAACGAGCGACGGTATTGCCACAGATCTCGTGTTCCCTAAAATCTCTGGTGTTGCACCACGTGCGAACATTATTTCATATCAAGTCTGTTTCCCTGGTGATGGCTCATTAAGTGCTGATTTTGCAGGTTGTCCAGGCTCTGCGCTACTTGCTGGTATTGAAGATGCCATTGCTGATGGCGTCGATGTGATTAACTACTCTATTGGTACAACTTTCGGTAGTTTCCCTTGGGATGACCCAATGGAATTAGGTTTCCTAGCGGCACGTGAGGCGGGCATTTCTGTCGCGGCTTCAGCCGGTAATGCGTATGATCCTAATTACGCTTCACAAGCGCGAGGTGCTATTGATCATTTATCGCCTTGGTTAACGTCAGTTGCCGCTACCACTCACGGAAGAACCATTGAAGTTGAAGGCAAAATGCTAACCAACTCATCTGGTGGTGATCAACCTCTACCTGAATTGCAAGGTGGCGGTATTACTGGTGAATACACAGGTCCAGTTGTCAGCGCAGCATCTTACGGCTATGAATATGAAATGTGTAATGATCCATTCCCAGCTGACTTCTTCAGTGTCGACCCTAACGGTATTCCGTTTGATGTCGCGCCTATTGTGGTCTGTAAACGAGGTGATATCCCTCGCGTTGAAAAAGCAACTAACATTGAAGCAGGTGGTGCTGGTGCACTTATTCTATGGAACCCTGGTTATAGTGATCCAGCTGTTAATGATCCTTATTCTATTCCTGGCATTAATATCACCTATTCATCTTTCTGGGGTGGAGCTGAGAATAACTGGTACGGACTTAACCAATGGTTAAGTAGTGGTAGTGATCATCGCGCTACCATCACGGCATCAACTGTGGTTGCAAACCAAGGCACAGCTGATTATGTTGCAGACTTCTCATCTCGCGGTCCAAACTTGGAAGTACCGGATGTCATGACACCAAGCCTTGCTGCCCCTGGTGTTGATGTTTATGCAGCTTACGCAGATGATATGCCATTTAATGCCATTGGCACCCCAGCTGATTACGCTGCGATTAGCGGTACTTCAATGGCTTCGCCACATGTTGCTGGTGCAATGGCACTGCTTAGCCAATCTCACCCTGATTGGACGCCAGCGCAAATTCAATCAGCATTAATGACTACAGCATCATTAGACGGTGTCACTCGTAATCGTGATGATTATCCATGGGATGCGGTAGCGGCTGGCTTCAGCGATGCAGGTAGTGGTGTCATCAACGTATCTCGTGCTAACAATGCCGGATTACTACTTGATGAAACAGCCGATAACTACCGTGCAGCTAACCCTAAAAATGGCGGTAATATTCATACGTTAAACCTACCTTACTTCTACAATGACAGCTGTAAAACAAGCTGTACTTGGATGAGAACGGTTACAGCAACCCAAGATGGTACTTGGACGGTTGATGCAACGCCACAAGAAATGGACGGTGCGCAAATGCTCACCTTGGAAGCGCATCCGAAAACCTTCACCCTAAAAGCGGGTGAAACACAAGCGATTATGCTTTCTGCCACTATCCTAGATGTTGAAGCTATCGGCGCGGATTCTTCACAAATCCAATTGATGGGTTCAGTAACCTTGTCACCAGAAGATACAAGCATGCCATCTCAGCATATGCCTGTAGCGGTTCGTTACACTGCTGACAAGTTACCTGTGTCTGTCGCTGGGCAAATACATCGTGAAACAGGTCATACGCTAACACCAATGTTGGAAACTGAAGAAATTCAGTCGCTTAATCCTTCAGTGTATGGCTTAACTAAAGCCCAACAGTTCACCTTTAATTTAAAACGTGCTAATCAAGATAAGCGTTTATATTCAGAAGGTTATACTGTTGAAGAGATTGAAGCCGATGGCGGCGCTAAAGTGACGTTCTTTGACGTACCTGAAGGCACAAAACGCTTAGTATGGGAAGTATTATCTGTTGACAAACAAGCCTACTCAGCCATTGATTTGGGTATGGATGTCAATGAAGATGGTGAAGTGCAATGGTTGGATGAAGCGATTTGTTTCTCTTTCACTGACAGTGGTGACTATTGTGCCATCAACAACCCAACACCGGGTAAGTACTGGGCAATTGCAGCCAACTGGAAATGGGAATATGAAGACCCATCTAATGCAGCTGACGAATTTGTCTTAAGCTTAGCTATGGTGGGTGATACAGATTCAGCTAACCTAACCGTTGAAGGTCCAGCATCGACTAATGGTACTGAGCCATATCAACTGCAGCTGAACTATGATTTACCTGGCGCTGTAGAAGGTGATGTCTATTATGGTGTTGTTGGTTTAGGGACTGATGATTACAACCAAGGTAACCTTGGTGAATTTGCTGTGAAACTGCAACACCTTGGTTCCGATACACACATATCAGCAAGCCAAACTGCTGCTAAAGCGGGTGATATTGTTGACTTCAGTATTGAATTAGCCCCTAACTTACTTGGAGGTGAACGCGACTTTACCTTTAAGACTATGATACCTGAGCACCTTCAACTGCTGGAAGATTCTATTTCTGTCGGTGGTGTAGGTAACTACAGTGATAACCTAATGGTAGAAGGTAATACAATTAATATTAGCGCGACTCAGCCTTCATCAGCTGATACTAAGCGCCACTATGTATTTACTACAAGCCTTGAAGATGAGATGTGTAAATTGCCTTATGGTGATGGCACTTATGTTGACCTACCCTCTCACGGCTATGCGCCTATGGGGATGTCTGGCTACTCTAACCAGGTTTTACGTATCCCATTAAGCAGCAATGGACTTCCGCATGCACCGTTATACGGTAACCCGGAAATGTATGGTCAAGATACACTTGCTATTTCACCATTTGGTTATGTGCAGTTTGACCCATTAAATGAGTTCTGGAATAACCACATTCCATTTAATGAAGTGTTCCAAAACTTCCCTGACACCATGGTTGCTCCGCTTTGGCGTGGTGATGTGATGATGCCTGAGACAAGTTTTGACTGGAGTAGTGCGCAATATGTTGATGATGTGTACGCTATCGTCACTGGCGATCACTATGTATTCCAGTGGGTTGGTGGTGAAGAGTGGTTTAACTTCTTTGTTGGTAATACCAACCCAGATCTAAGCTCAAACTTTAACCTACAAACTGTGATTGCGACTGATATTAGCTTTGAAGCTAACACTCCTGAAGTGATGTTTGCTTATAAAGAGTTAACCACTAGCAATCCTCACTTCGGTACGATTGGCCTGCACGGCTATTGGGGTGAGCGTGGCACATTTGGTCCAGCAAACGGTTGGTACAACGATGGCTTCGCCTACAACGATGTTGATCAAAAAATCGCTGAAGGCATGGTTATCTGCGCTGATTACCGCGGCCCAGAGCAAACTGCAGTAACGTTAAACTTCTCTGCGCGTGTTTCTGGTCATGCTATTGGCAGTGACAACACTATCACAGTCGAAACGCAGTACGCTGACTCAGAGCTTGTTACTGAAACATACACTGTTGCGACTAACTCGAATATCAGTGTGATCGATATTGCCGATATGACAATCGAAGAAAACACCACTTCAAGTGCCATTACTGTGACCTACCATGATGTGAAAGGTACCACAAACGGCATTCAGGTGAGCGGTGAAAACATCACTGCGACGGTTGAAGGTGACTCATTCACTATCACACCTGATGCTGATTGGCACGGTATGACCGAAGTGACTGTCACAGTTCACGATATGGCTTACCCATCAGACCAAGCCAGCACTAGCTTCATGCTAACCGTAAACTCTGACGGTGTTGAGCCTGTTGTCCCAGCTACTCCTGATCCAGAGCCTGAGCCAGAATCAGACTCTAGCGGTGGTAGCTTAGGCTTCCTGGCATTAACGCTACTAGGTTTACTAGCAGGAGGACGTAGAAAGTTAACTAAGTAATTTAGTTTAATATCTACCTTATCAGTTTGGCCCTCGAAAGAGGGCCTTTTTTGTTGGGTTTGCTAATGACGTAACTCCAGCTACATCAAGCCTTTCAAGCCAATGTTAAAGCCACATACTTTCACTTGCGCTCTTCTCCAAAATAAACCGTATACTTTTGATACGTGCACTGTATGAATATACAGTGTATAATTTTTATATGAACATCATTCCAATTTTAGCCAGCGCTGGGATCACCGGTTTTGAATCACCAGCGGCTGATTACAAACAACTGCCACTGAGCCTTGATGAATTACTCATTGAGCACCCAAGTGCCACTTTTATCGGTCAGGCAATGGGCGATTCAATGCAAGGAGTCGGTATTTATGATGGCGACATACTAATTGTTGATAGACATGTTGATATGCGAAATTTAGATGTGATTGTTGCTAACTATAACGGCACTTTTGTCTGCAAAATTATCGACAAAGTTAACCGGCAATTGCTATCTGCCAATGAAAATCACATGAGTACAGCGATTACTGAGCATGACACATTCAGTGTGGAAGGCGTGGTGGTGCGTTCTATTCGTTGTCACCGCAAAAGCCCTGTATTAGAGAGAGCCGCCAATGTACGCCCTGGTTGATGCTAATGCATTTTATTGTAGCGCCGAACAAGTGTTTCGCCCTGAATGGCGCAATCGCCCTATCATAGTACTGAGTAACAATGATGGTTGTATTGTGGCGGCAAACAAACAGGCCAAACTCGCAGGAATTGTTAAGTTTAAACCTTATTTCGAAGTGAAATCGCTGTGCCAACAAAAAGGGGTGATTGCCCTGTCCTCAAATTATGAGCTGTATGGTTCATTATCATCAGCCATGATGGAAGTGATTGGCCGCTTTGCACCTGAACAACATATTTACTCTATCGATGAGTCATTTTTGTCATTTAAGCACTGCGCAAAAGCCATACCCTGTTTAGAACAACACGCTCAGAAAATCAGAAAGGCAGTCTGGAAAGAAACTCGATTACCCGTATGTGTCGGCATCGGCAACACTCTCACACTGTCAAAGGTGGCCAACCACGCAGCAAAACACCTCGAGGGCTATGGCGGTGTATGCACCATTAATAACACGCAACAACGCATCGACATACTCAAACACATGCATACCACAGATGTTTGGGGTGTCGGCAGTCGCATAGGCAAACGGCTCGCACAGATGAATATTAATAATGCCTATGCTTTGGCTTGTATGAAACCGGAGTTAGCTAAGAGGCAATTTAACATCGAGCTTGAACGTACCGTAAGAGAGCTTAATGGCGAAGAATGTAAAGGTTGGGATGAAGCTCGTGCAGACAAAAAGCAAATCTTTTCAACTCGTAGTGTTGGTCAACGTATCACCACATTAGCGCAGTTATGCCAAGCTCTGAGTAAACACGCGAGCATTGCCGCTGCCAAGGCAAGAAAACAAGGCTCTCTATGCCATAGCATGCTTATTTTTGCACATAACTCACCTTACGATGAACGCCCAACAGGGTTTAAATATACGCATCATTTCGCTTATGGCACAAACGACACATTTGACCTTATCCAAGTCACACATCAAGTCGCTAATGCCAGGTTTGCTGAGGGTGTACGCTATTACAAAATTGGGATTGGACTCGTTAATCTCAGTAGTGAAAGCTATCGACAACAAGACTTGTTTGAACCAGTCAAAAATACACAATTAATGCCGACCTTAGACAATATCAATGCCATATATGGCTCAGGTACCTTGTTTGTTGCCGCTCAAGGAATTAACCCCAAATGGCATATGCGCCGCGAGCTACTCACACCACAATACACCACACGCTGGCAGGATATCCCTTGCATTGATTGCAACTAAGGCTATTGCAGTTAAACGAGTTAATCTTTGTTAGACAGGTTACCTGAGCGATTAATAGCGAATAATAACCGCCCCACTAAAAAGCTCCCTAAACCTGTAATCCCCAACCCAATAATAGACACTCCATGATACAAGGGCGGCACACCACTGCTGAGTATCATACAACCGCCGACAAACACCGCGCCGCCTAACACACCGTACACTAGGCGATTAATAATACTGTCTAAATGACGATGATTAAGATTGATGTCAAACTGGCCATTGGTGATTTGATCCGTCACTTGTTCAATTTGATCTGGCAGTTGATTGACCACACGCTGCCAACGGGTAGAGGATGCAACGGCTTGTTTAAACACTTGCTGCGGAGAAAGCTGAGCAAGCTTCATTTTCATCGCATAAGGTTGGATTGCATCAATCACACTAATCTGGTTGTCGAGCTGCTTAGAGGTCCCTTCTAGCATGATCAGCACCCTAAGCAACATGGAGACTTCAGTAGGGATTAACAATTTATGGTGGTGAATAATACGAATAAACTCATTGAGTACATCCACTAACACCATTTCGTTAATATCAATGTCCAAGTAATCTTGCACAAAGTCAGTCACATCCTGCTCAAGCAGTGTCTTATCAAGATGGGCAGGTGTTTGGCATAGCTGAATAATTTGGTAGGTTAATTCTGCTGCATCTTTCTCAGCCAGTGCCATAAGCAAATGTTGGAAACGCAATTGTATAGCCTGAGTGAGCTTAGCTGTCATTCCCCAGTCTAAAATACCGAGTTGCTTAGACTCTAAAATCCAGATATTGCCAGGATGAGGGTCTGCATGGAAAAAGCCAAGATCAAAAATCATGTCTAAGTAAACTTTAATACCAAGCTCTGCAATCTGCTGAGTGTCAATATTATTGGCGGTTAACTGCTCTATATCAGCAATATGCGTGCCTTTAAGGCGCTCCATCACTAATACATGCTTACCAGAAAGATCACGATAAACCTCAGGAATATGCACTTGGGTATTAGAGGCAAAATACACACTCGCACGCTGCATACTGCGTGCTTCTTTAACGTAATCAAGCTCATTCATCAATGACTTGGTGAATTCAACTATCAGCTTCGAGGGTTGGTATAGCTTTAAGTCTTTATGGTATTGCTCTACCAAAGTGGCCAACATTTTTAAGATTTCCACATCAGCGGTTATCTTTCGCTCAATGCCGCTATGTTGCACCTTTACAACCACATCTAAGCCATCAAGTGTTACAGCGCGATGCACCTGCCCCACTGAGGCCGACGCTAAAGGGATGAAATCAAACTCAGAAAAGAGTGCGTCAAATGGCTGACCAAACTCCGCTTCGATGGTCGAGATAACTTGCGCTTGAGTATCAGCGGGCGTATCAGCCTGAAGCTTTGCCAGCTCATCTGCTATTTCTTGACCAACAAGGTCGGCACGGGTACTGAGTATTTGCCCAAGTTTAATAAAAGCAGTACCCAGTTCTGAAAATGCTAAACGTAAGCGAATGGCCAACGACAATGAAGCTAGTTGCTGACCAGAATCATCAACAAATACACTCTTGATAAACTCAGGGTCAGTATTCTTAATCCAATTTGCTAACCCATATTTTACCAGTACAGTTAGAATCTGCCGCGAGCGGGCTGAGTGGTTCATAAACTGTTTTAAGGTTGTCAGCATCATCTATTCCTTGAATAACATACCCGTGAGGTAGCCATTAATTGGTGCTTATATTTACACCTTTAAATCTAGCATGATCTAGAACGGGATATCATCATCCCACACATCAACAACTGGCTTTTGGGTTGGCTGGGAAGTCTGTGCTTTAGGTGGCGTGGCAGGCATATCTGGTTGCACATGTTCGTTCTGCTGATTGTCAGACTGCTGGGCACTGGCCATTTTCCAAACTTGTAAACTAGTAAAGCAGCGCTCAGGTTTATCTTGTGCTTGCCAAAGACGGCCGCTGATATTGAAAGTAACCTGCACTTCATCACCGACACGGTATTGGTCAAGTAAACTGCATTTATCTTTAATTAATTCCAATGCGATATAATTAGGGTAACTAGTATTCTCATCAGGTCCAGTAGCCTTAATCACAAACTCGCGCTTGGTGAAACCATTATTTCCAAACGTCATGGTGT
Source organism: Shewanella maritima (assembly GCF_043643735.1). Taxonomy (GTDB): domain Bacteria; phylum Pseudomonadota; class Gammaproteobacteria; order Enterobacterales; family Shewanellaceae; genus Shewanella; species Shewanella maritima_A. The sequence continues at coordinate 4,139 of NZ_JBHZSM010000012.1, read as the reverse complement.
CACCCATGCTATGAATGATACCCGTCATTTCAAAACTTTTAGACATATTTGTTACTCTCAATAAAAACGACTTAATGAGTGTTTATTACTAATAATAAACACAAAAAACAACTGTTACTCGCACTCTTAGGAGGACATAATTGTGGTGAGCACAGCCATAAACGAAACGTCACCTAAAACAATAGTGACTAGCCTAACAGGCAACGAATATAAACGATTTAGAGATTAAGCCCCAACCTACAAAATTGTGGCTCTTATGGCATTTTTCAAAACAGGACATCGATCCGGTAATACCAATGCGACTGCCTGAGGTAAAACAGATATCGTTATCTGGGTACTCGTTATTGGCTCACCATCTAAGTTGACTGGCATTATCGACTCAGAGATCCACTCGACTTGTTTTACTTGCTCACGGTAGACAAAGTTGCCAGACGAAATGTTTTTCTGCTGCAGTTCTTCAATCACCGTTGCCATATCTGAAGGCATAAAAGACTCAAGTGAAACAGCGTCAAGTAAACCATCATCTATATAAGCCTCTGGTGCTAATAACTGTCCGCCACCTGCCATTCGACCATTACATATAGCACCAACAACCACATTACTTTCTCGAGTTTTACCATCAAGTTTAACAGTACCTTGGAAAGGTAGAAAATTGAGAGCTTGAACTAAGCCAGATAAGGTATACGCGCCGCCACCTAAGAAGTTTTTCAAGGCGACTGGAGTATTAGCAGTAACCTGCGCACCAAAACCAGCTGTGGCAATATTGATGAAATACCTTTCATTAACGCTTGCCGCATCGACTAGATAACTATGCCCAGTTACAGCAAGGCTCAAGGCTTGATAAGCATCATTAGTAGGAATTTCACAAGCAGACGCAAAGTCATTGGCTGTCCCCAAAGGTAAAACGGCTAACTCAATTGAGGTAATATTATGTCTTAAAAACGTATCTACTATTTCATTAACCGTACCATCGCCACCACCGGCAATAATACGCGTTACCTTCTGCTGCGCAGCGTCTAATACTAAGCGCTCAAAATCTCCTGCTTCCCAGGTCGGACGGACTTCAAGCTCGTATCCTTCCGCTCTTAATTTATAAACAGCTTCACGTATATCTTCTTGAGAGGCTTTTTTACCATTTAATAATAAACGAGCGCGCATGCCTATTTTCCCTAATGATTTAGTAACAAAACCAATAACTCTAACCTTGGTGATTACTCAAAAACTATAATGAAAGAGAAATGAACAAAATACCAGTTATCCGATGCTTTTAAACTAATATTTAACAGTCGAAAATGGAGAGATACGATCCATCTATGGGGTTTAAGAAGATTGCTATGATTTTATAAAACAGAACACTTTAATAATGGAATAGAATCTAGTTATTGAGGTGTAAAGTGACTAAACGAACAAGTAGAAGTTACACTGCTTAATTCAAGTAGGAAGTCGTAGCATTGGTAATCGAGCAAGATTACAGCGTACCATAGGTACGCAGCCTCTCTAGCTACCATAGATAAACTACTTTATAACAGGAAAGCCAAGTTTGAAGCTAAGCATTCTGGGTTCTAAATATACAAAATAGGCTCAAATGAAGGCTAAAAAAGTAATTCATGTTAATTAAAACATGAATTACTGCGAGCCCCGATACTAACGCTTATTCACAGGTATATGTATAAATATATCTGTCACCAACCTGCTTGGAAGCAACAACCTGCAAAGTGCAGCCGCCACTACCACTAGTTGATCCGCCAACTAAAGTTGAAGAGTATTTTTCAAACTTAGCTTTATCCTCACCTGAGGTAAATTGGAAATCTTTACCTAAGACGTCACTAGAAGATAAAGGCACTGTATTCTTATCACCATCTCTACCGCCAATTACATCAAACGTCTGAGTTACTACATCAAATGTGACAGATAAGAAGCCATTTGGGCCGGTTCCATCCGAATTAGAAACAAAAATAATTCGTAAATAGGCTCCCATTTCCTTCATATCAGGAATGTTTACTTTATCCAGAGTATCAGAAATTATATGGGATAACTGAGCATCTGGTCCTTCAAAGTAAAAATCATAAATTCCATTTTGATAATAGCTGGCAGTCATAAAATCGTATGGACTTCCTTTAGCTTTAACTTCACCAGCATAAAGCAATTCTGTACTATTAGAGCTAGTAGTTGAATGTTGTTGTGGTGAGAAAACAGGAAAACTTATCTGACTTTTGGCCTCAGCAAGCTTAATTACTCTTATTAATTCTTTTCTGTAGCTAAATATCAAATCAATATCATGCTGTTCCCCTGAAGTGATATAAGACTCATTTGAAGTCATAATTGGTTTACCAAAGCGACCGTCACTTGGAACTAAGCTGTATTTTCTTGCTGTTTCATCCACAAAATCAAGCACGACCACATGGGATTGCTTATAACGGTTCGAGCTACGCTCGGCCTGTATTTGCATTTCTTCGGAGGAACAGCCATTACAAACTATTGATTTCGTTTCAGCGTTGACTAAAAACGAGATAAATGGAATAAACATAATTAACAGAGAGAGTACTAGTCTCATTTCAAATCCTTTTGAAGGTAGGTAAAAAATAATGCTTTCTTATTTAGATATTTGCCTTGATAGTAACTGGGTGCATATCCAAACAAACTCTTCTTTAAGGTAACAAAAACCAAGCCTCACACCAACAATTCAGTAATTCAGCAACTCGTCTTAAATCTATTAACATCAAGTAAGGCAATTTCTACCTCAAATCTTATTACCATTAAATAGTAAAGCCCTATTCACAATTCTACTGTCTGAAAAGGTATGAATTAAAGCAAAATAATAATGCTAGTTTTAAGTGCAAATTAACAATCTGTTTCATATGATTGCCATCATAATGAGAGATCCATCTAGTAAAGCCTAGTGGTCACCGATTTGAATTTTGGACTTATTTAGGCATGAAGAAGCATACTGCGATTAGACTAAAATAAGAAAATAAATGCTAGAAAAGACAAAGGCCTAGCATTTCTGCTAGGCCTTCTAAATTTGGCAGGGGTAGCAAGACTCGAACTCGCAACCATCGGTTTTGGAGACCGCTGTTCTACCAATTGGAACTATACCCCTGTTGACGAAGTGCATTATGCTTAAACAGACCGAAAAGGTAAAGCACTTTTTCGGTAAAACCTACTAACTGCGGCTTTTTCAAGCAAATTAAGTGCATTTGAATTTAGTTACGATATAACGGTGTAAAAGGATCAAACAAACTGAAATAGTTCTAGCAAAACCGTGAATATATGAGACTGATCAAATACAAAACTCAAGACACCCATAATTAAGTTTCAGCGAAGTATGTGGTTTGCTCTAGTAAATACATCACCTGGTGATGCGTATAAGCCTACTTAAAGTGATGCTTTGTTATGTTTTCAACTAAACTATTCATTCAGAAATAATTGATAATTAGCAGTAAATTGTAAAAGTAATTCTTAGAGGAACCAAACAGAAACTAATACTAGGTCTAGGGGTTTATTAGATAGATTTCGAGATAAGTCAGGCTTCTAGAAATGCCCAATGACCCAGGTGGATGTGAGAAGTGTCGACTATGCAGTTGCATATAATCGCCTCAGGTTCGTGCAGCGAACACATTGAGGCTGTAAGCCCTGCTATGAATGAAAAGCATTCAAGAGCTTTGAATTGTTTGTGAAGCTGGAGAGCCTACTTCGCTGGCGATTTGACCTTGGGAGTAGGTAATCATGAGCAGCCTATGTGAAAAGCATCTGATCTGAATACTGGTTCATTCTAGCCGTTAGTAAAATATTTTATTCTCCCCCAAACGCAAAGATCTTTAATAAGGTGGCTTCTTCATTACTATTTAATAAACCAAAGTCTTGTCAGCAAATATCCAGCGAACATGCCGGCGTGGATGGCGGCAATTAGAGTAACGCAGGAGCAGTTATCGAAGTTCTTCGCGTTCAACTCTTCTATAAAGCTTCGCTTTATAAGCGCAAGCATTTCATCCTACGGCCACCAAGGATAGCTGGAGTGTCGGTTAGGCAGGATGCAATTATCGACTTATCACATGGTGATGATGCATGCTGCGCATGCGCTGTTTACTTCCCATGTTCGAGTAATCTTCCAAAAGCTGAACAGACAAAAAAGCCCGTTG
>NZ_JBHZSM010000011.1:0-145575 GCF_043643735.1 Shewanella maritima | reverse complement strand
ACGAAAACATCCATGTTTTCAACGGCTTTAAATATCATTACTCATAGATGCTACTGAGGCTACAAAATAACTGAAACACCCCCTTTTAGGGGGCTGAATGAAAGCCACCTTCTTCAGAAGGTGGATTCTTTACTTGAGTGAGTCAAACAACATTAAACTGCGTCTAACTTTGGTACTGTTTAACTGAACTTACGAATAACACTGAGTGGGGCAACTCTTAGAATCCAATGCAGCCATGCCCAAGGGTATGAGGGGACATAACTGTTAGCTTGCTCTTTGTTGATGGCTTTTACTAATGCTTTGCAGCCTGTTTCTGTATCTACAATAAATGGTACCTTTTCTACTTTTTCGTTAATTTCACTGCGAATAAAACCAGGATGAATACAAGAGACTGTTATTGGCGTATTCATCACATCTATTCGTATACCTTCACTCAATGATGTCACAGCTGCTTTGGTTGCCGCATAAACTGTCATTGCACGTCTAAAGCCTCTAACTGCACTGATTGAAGATATTGTCACTAAATGACCGCTGTTTTGTTGTCTAAATATGGTCATTGCTGCTTCACATTGTACGATTGCCGCCACAAAATTTGTTTCAGCAGTTTGAATATTGGCTTGCCAATGGCCTGTACCAATTGATGCACCTTTGCCCATGCCAGCATTGACAATCACTCTGTCTAAACTGCCTAAACTTTGCTTAAACTGCTCAAAAACATTAAATACATCTTGATGGCTGTTAACATCCAAAGCTGCAATTTCAACCTTTATACCGCAATTTATTTGCTGTAATTCTTGTTGCAACACTTGTAAGTTTTCCACTCTTCGAGCGCATAGGGCTAAATTACACCCTTGCTTGGCAAACTCTATTGCCATGCCTTTACCTAGCCCAGAACTTGCTCCTGTAATGAGGATATTTTTTCTTGTCATTGCAACTGTCCTTATTGAATTTATTTTTTTACCGTTAACTAAAGTAATGTTCTTAACGGCTTATTTGGGCCATCAAATAAGCTTTGTTCATTCAAGCTGATGATTTCAGTCCGTTTATTACCCACTTTTAATTCGGTCACACTACAGTTAATTAAATGTTTGTTGAAGGTCATTAACTGGTCATCTGCTAAACCAAGTAATTGACATACTATGCGACTAATAACCCCACCAGAAGTAAATACCAATAATGGCTGTTGGCTTTCTTGACTATGCTGTATCAGTTGATTTAACCCTGTATTGATCCGTTGGCAAAATTGTGACCAAGACTCACTGTATTGTTCATCATATAAACTTGATTGCCATCGAGATATCGCTTGGTAAAACACTTTTATGAATAAACTGGTATTCAATTTTTCCTTCGTATTTAAGTTGTTAAATTCAGCAATACTATTATCGCCTGCTTGATGTCGGCCATAAGTGAGTAACACATCTTGATGATCGAACTCATTAAGTTGAGGTAGCACAGTCGGCTCTGTCGCGTCATAAGTCAATTGCTCCATGCAGTGGGTTAATGTTTGCAGGTGCCTTTGCATATTGCCGCGTATAACTTTGCAATCTTGAATATCACGTTGACAGAGGTGTTGACCAAGAAGCTGAGCTTGTTGCATACCTAATGGAGATAATTGATCGTAATTTTGTGCACCAAAACTTGCTTGGCCGTGCCTAATTAATAACACTTTCGACATATTACTTAGCCTTTATTGCCTTATGGCAGCGCCAAATTAAATAATTTGAAAATATCCAAAATTGCTTGAATGCTGGATTGGATGTTTGTTTATGATGATACCGGTAATAAATTTGTTGCACGATACCTGCTAATCTAAACAAGCCAAACACCTCATAAAAACGGAAATCTACATTGTCTATACCCATCTGTTGGCAATAATAATCGATGACTTGAGCACGCGTTAACATACCTGGTAAATGCGTCGGTTGCCTGCGAGACATCTGCGCAATGAAATCATCGTCAGCCTCAACCCAATATGCTAAGGTATTACCTAAGTCCATTAGAGGATCACCTAAGCTCGCTAACTCCCAATCTAATACCCCGATAATTTTTGTCGGGTCATGCTCATCTAACACTAAATTATCAAAGCGAAAATCATTGTGCGTTAAGCAGATATGTTCATGCACTGGCTTATTATCTTGTAACCAGCGAATGACTTTGTCGCCCGAGGGCACATTCCACGTTTTGGCATCCTGATAACGCTTACTCCAACCACTGACTTGCCTATCGATAAAGCCTTTTCCTTTAGCAATATGAGCTAATTGAGCTGCTTGATAATCCACTTTATGCAGTTTGACCAAGGTGTTGATCATATTGAAGCACAACGCTTGGGTTTGCTGTTTATCAAGTTGTAAACCACGAGGTAAATTCTTGCGCGGAATTATGCCATTCAATTTTTCCATAATGTAAAACTGAGAGCCAATGACGGTTTCATCTTCGCACATGGCTAACATCTTAGGCACAGTATCAAAAACATGCCCTAAAGACTGCTGAAGCATATGCTCCCGCGCCATGTCATGAGCTCCTTTTGACTTAGTGCCTTTTGGGGCTCGTCGCAAGATGACTTGCTCATCAGGGTAGGTGAGGCAATAAGTCCAATTGGAAGCGCCGCCAGAGTATTGGGTGATTTGCGGTGTAAGATGAGGCTGCTTTATCCCCGTGTGTCCTTGTGCCACTAACCATTGAGTGAGGGCTTGAATATCAAGTTCTTCACCTTGGCGAACTTGTACTGCTTGATCAAGATAATGACTCATGACTGATCCTTTTGTAGCTGTTTCACCTTGTATCTTAATCCCTTGGTTTTGTTGATCAGCATGGTTAAATATCTGGTCCAAGGTAAGAGCTGTTTTAATAAAAAAAGTTGCTTGCCTTGAGAATGTGTTTGAATCAAGAACTGTTTAGCTTGTGATTTTTGGTAAATAATGTCCGCGACTTGTGCTGCATCTAACGGTGAGTTGCTAAACATTTTGTGCATTAAGTCAGCCATAATGGGTAACTGGGTACGTAAGCTGCTACCTAAGTTAGTTTTAAAGAACCCCGGACATACGACACTAACGGGAATATTATCGTCAGCTAACTCTATCTTGAGGGTTTCTGATAAAGATAATACAGCCGATTTAGACGCGTTATAACTTGCCATAAAAGGGATAGGTGTTAGCGCTGCTTGTGAGGCTATATTGATTATTTGTCCATTTCCTTGTTGTTTAAATAAGGGAATAAACTGTTGCGTAACATTGATGAGACCAAACAGGTTAATATCAAATATCCAGCGCCATTGCTCTATAGATTCAGTTTCAAATTGATCTGCGGTTGCCACACCCGCATTATTTACCAACGCATCTACTCTCGGCCACTGTTGCATAATTGCGTGAAAAGCACGTGATACAGAATCTGCATCAGTAATATCACATTGAATAGCCATACATTGTTGACCTTTATCAACAATTTGCTGACACACTTGCTGTGCCAGTTGTTGGTTTTTATCAATGATGCAAACATGCCAGCCTTGTTGGGCCCATTTTTTAGCAAGCTGTTGTCCAAGCCCTGAAGCGCCGCCAGTAATGACAATATATTTACTCATGAATAGCCCTATTTATATTTGCCCAATTCAAGACGTGAAACCATTGCCATATGTACCTCGTCAGGCCCGTCAGCTAGTCGAAGGGCACGTGCCATAGCAGCAAAACCGGCTAGAGGAGTATCATGGCACATTCCAGCACCACCATGTATTTGTATTGCCATATCAACGATTTCCGTTAGCATATTGGGGATGACTACCTTAATGGCTGAAATCTCCGTCATACTGTGTTTTACACCAAAATTGTCGATTTTCCATGCTGCATGTAGTGTCAGTAATCTGGCTTGGTCAATTGCCATTCTTGCTTTAGCAATACGTTCTTTATTTCCGCCTAAATTGATAATTTGGTTACCGAATGCTTGTCTTGTTTGTCCTCGTTTAATTGCTAAGGCTAATGATCGCTCAGCAGCACCAATTGCACGCATACAATGATGTATTCTTCCAGGGCCTAGACGACCCTGTGCAATAGCGAATCCTTTACCGAGCCCTGCAATAACATTAGTTTTAGGTACAACTACGTCGGTTAATTCGACTTCACCATGGCCATATGGAGCATCAAGTTCTCCAAATGCAGTTAACATCCGCTTGATTGTTACGCCAGGTGTATCAAGCGGAATAATAACCATGGAATGTTGTTGATGTTTAGCAGCGTCACTATCAGTTAGACCCATAAAAATCATAAACTGGGCATCAGGGTGTCCCAGTCCTGTTGACCACCACTTAGTACCATTAACGATGACATTGTCACCCTCTTCAATGATGGTGGCTTGCATATTGGTTGCATCTGATGATGCAACAGCAGGTTCAGTCATACCAAATACCGATCGAGTCTCACCTGCGAGTAAAGGGGTTAACCATTGTCGTTTTTGTTGAGTAGAACCGAAGTGGTATAACACTTCCATATTTCCGGTGTCAGGTGCATTGCAGTTGAATATTTCAGGGGCAATAAGTGAATGTCCCATTAACTCAGCAACTGGCGCATACTCTTGGCATGATAGACCTTGCCCAAGTTGGTCATCAGGTAAGAATAAGTTCCATAAACAATGTTGTTTGGCTAAGGCTTTTAACTCTTCAATTGGCTTTAATGCTTGCCAGGTACGCCAATCTTCACTGTTATTCAGCTTACGATTTAATTGCATCACTTCTTGCTCAATTGGCAGTACGTTTTCAGTCATAAACTGCTGTACTTGTTGAATGGTGTCCTGTGCGCGTTTTGAATGACTAAAGTCCATAGTAAAGCCTTTAATTACATTGAGATAATGAGTGGTGGCAACAAAATTGCCAATATACACACTACCCTACAAAAATTAACAAGCTGAATGAAGTGAAAGTTATTGCATGGTATAAATGAATTAAATTCATAATGCAGGATGGATTTGTAGTTGTTTATGTCTCAAAACTGCATGCACAAGAAGTAAGCCAACAACAAAGTGACGATAAATAATGACAGGGTGAGTCTGGGAAACTATGGATAACAAGCATTTTGATTTTAATTTATTGAAGGTACTAGAAGCGCTTTATCAAGAACAAAACATGACACAAGCTGCAAAGTTGTTACATATCAGTCCTTCAGCAGTTAGCCATGCGATGAAACGTTTGAGGGATTCAATTCAAGATCCCTTATTTGTAAGGCAAGGGCAGCAGATGATACCGACAGCGACATGTAGGCGTATCGCCCCATTATTGTTTGAGAATCTAAATGACATTAGAAGAATACTAAACGATAGTGTTGAATTTACGCCAAAGACCAGTCAGCAACAATTTAAAATTGCTATTCATGATGCAATTGAAGGGCAATTCTTACCTAAACTTATATTTTTAATGCATCAGCAGGCACCGAATGCAGAGTTACTGAGCTTTAGTTTAAATCGCGAACAAATGATAAACCAATTGGCGACAGGAGAGATTGATCTAGCTATTGATGTCGCGCGATCGCTAAAAGCGCCCATAGTACACACTCAACTAGTGACAGATCCTTTTTGTGTGATCATGAGTCAAGAACACACTGAAGCAAGTGTCGAGATGACGGAAGATATTTATCTTAAAGCTGAGCACATCAATGTTTCTAGTCGTGCTAAAGGCAGTGTCATAGAAGATAGAATATTTCAGCAGATTGGCATTAATCGAAGAATTAAACATCGCTGTCAAAGTTATCAAACAGCGGTAAAGATTGTGTCGCAATCAAATTTATTGCTGACGGCCCCTATCTCAATTGCTCAAGGGTTAAGCAATATTCCAGTGATAGTTAAACATTTACCTATTTTACTGCCAGAAACGGCCACGCATTTATATTGGCATCAAAATACAGAGAACAATCAAGCATTGTATTGGCTTAGAGGGCAAATAAAACAACTAAGTATTTGACAATTTTAAGATTTTAAAGCGTGCTAATAGGTATCATATACCTGTTTATTTAGAGATGGTTTATTGACTTTTTAGGGTTCATCAACAACTATTTATTGATAGGTTGAATATAAATTAATCAAACAATTTAGTGTTGTCATGCCACTTGTGGTCATCATAAAAATAACAACGGCGGCTTTATGAACTCTATTACCCATCTATTACGTAAAACGTCCATTTCAAACCGACTAGTTGTGATGTTGGTCCTTGCCATTTTAGCAACTTTACTCGTATTTATGTTTGCTTTGAACAGAGTCGATCATCTGCTTGAGAGCGAAAAACAAGCAAAGCTGGAGTCATTGGTTGAAGTCGCACACTCAGTTATTCAGCGTTATTACGATCAAACAACTAACGGCAGTATGACAGTTGAGCAAGCCCAAAAGGCGGCATTAAATGAACTAGATGCGCTACGATACTCAGGCAAAGATTATTACTTCAGTATTAATGAACAAGGCATGATGATCCAACATCCGTTTGCTAAACATCTGGTTAATACTAATGTACGCCAAATGAAAGACCCAAATGGGGTGCTGTTATTTTCTGAAATGATTAATAAAACACGTAGCGAGAAAATAGCGCGAGTTGATTACATGTGGAATAAGCCAAATCAAGAGGATCCAAGTCCTAAGATGTCGATGGTTGTTAAGTTTCAACCTTGGGGGTGGATCACCGGTACCGGTGTGTATGTCGATGATATTGAAATGGCTAAATCAGACTTTCTAATGGAATACCTAATGCTATTAGTATTGGTATGGTTACCTGTGGTTGGTCTTTTATTTGTGATTATGTCTAGCATTTCAAGACCGATGAATGAAACCATTAGTGCATTAGAAAACATAGCGCGAGGTGAAGGTGATCTGACATTAAGGCTTTCTCAAAATGGTAATGATGAATTGAAGCTCATTGCAGAACACTTTAACGAGTTTACTAGCAAAATACAGGAACTGGTTAAGTCTGTTAGTTTATCTGTACAACAAAACTCCGATTTAGCTTCTGGTTTGTCAGCGATTGCAGGTCAAGCAAATCAAATATCAAATGATGTACAAACTGAAACCGAAAGTGTTGCGGCTGCCATTAACCAAATGGCAATGACTGCCAATGAAGTGGCGTCTAACGCGCGTTTAGCTGCAGATGCAGCAAGTACGGCTGATGATGTAGCCGATAATACAGCTACTACGTTAGATGGTGCCGTAAACAAAATCAATGAGCTATCTGCAGAATTAGATCAAACAGAATTAATGGCAAAAAGTCTGCAAGAAAGTTCGGAAAAAATTGGTCAAATTCTTGATGTGATTGTGGGCATTGCCGAGCAAACTAACTTATTAGCTTTAAATGCTGCAATTGAAGCTGCACGTGCAGGGGAAGCGGGCAGAGGTTTTGCTGTGGTGGCTGATGAGGTGAGAACGCTAGCAAGTAGAACACAAGAATCAACGCAAGAGATTAATAATATTATTGATGCGATTCGTGGTGCTGTTAGCAATGTTAATGACTCAGTCGCACGGGCACAAGTAACCTCTAATGATACAGTTACTGAAACAGATCAAGTTGTCACAGCTCTGCAGCAAATTAAAGATGCCATTGCGCAAATAACAGATATGAATTATCAGATAGCTAATGCAACAAAAGAAGAGAGTAACGTGATTGCGGAATTGAATGTCAATGTGACACGAATTAATGAAATGTCATTGGAAAATAATCAGCAAAATAGTCAAATAAATGATAACAGCCACAAGATTGAACAAGACTCAAATAAACTATCGCAAATAGTGAGTCAATTTAAGGTTTAGCAAAATATCTCTTTTGTTAAAAACGGCCAATAGTATTGGTCGTTTTTTGTGCCTAGTGATAAGGAGATGTCCTTTCCTGCTACATGGTTCGCTTGTTAAACTCAGACTTTCATAGCTTATGCACACCACAACTTATGCATGCCATACTTTATACATATTAGACTTTCCTATTTCTAAGCTATTTGGCAACCTTATTATATGAAATAGCACTCTCTAGCTTGTTGAAGTTATTAAATATCAGTAATCTAGAGCTTTACGTCATCAAGGAGGAGTGATGCTAGACTTATTGCCCGATTTATTTGATCAATATTCAGATCAACTTACATTGATACCCCTCAATTGGCAGTCTTTTGGTTCCAAAACCATATTCCATGGTGAAGTCGTGACCATTAGTTGTTTCGAAGATAACTCTAAAGTTAAGCAAACCCTTGCAACACCAGGGTTAGGAAAAGTACTTGTGGTCGATGGCCAAGGTTCAATGGCGCGAGCATTACTCGGTGACATGATTGCCCAAAGTGCAATTGATAATCAATGGCAGGGGATCATTATCAAAGGCTGCATTAGAGATGCAGGTACCATTAACAGCTTTGACATTGGTGTCAAAGCTTTAGGTACTAACCCTATTAAAACTCGTAAATTAGATCAAGGTGAAGTCAACATAGACATTAATCTGGCAGATGTTGAAATTAAGCCTGGTATGTATATTTATGCTGATTTAAATGGCATTGCCATAAGTGAAACAGCGTTAGACATGTCATTTATCGACTAGAATTAAATCATGAATTTGTTAACAAGGAAGCTAAAATGAAAGCGTTGAAGTGGATTGTAGGTAGCATCGTTATAGTGATTGCTGCTTTGGTCATATATATCACGCAGTTTTTTAATCTTAATGATTTTAAACCTCAAATTGTAGATGCGGTAAAACAACAAACCGGTAGGGACTTTGCTATTAATCAAGATTTATCTTGGAGTTTTTTCCCATCTATAGGCATTAATCTTGGGGGCATTTCGTTAGCAAATCCGGATCAATTTCAACCTATCGCAATGGTTGAAGTAAATGAAGTCGTCGCTAATGTGGCTTTTATGCCTTTATTAAGCCAAAAACTCGAAATTTCAGAGTTAGTGCTTGATGGATTGACGCTGAATCTAGTGTCACAAGCTAATGGTGAGACTAGTTTTGATGGCTTAGTGAGTGAAAAGCAGCCGGTACAGAATGACACTAATCAGCAGACATCATCAGGCTTATTAGACTTAGCTTCTCTCTATATTGGTGGGATTAGTGTGATGAATACCGAAATTAATGTTATCGATAAAGCATTAGGTACAACTCAGCAGTTTTCACTGGAAAAATTCATCATAGGCGAATTCAAGTTAGGCCAAGCAACGGAGTTAGAATATGAGTTTACTGCTAGATTACCTGATTTAACGGCAACATCTTCTGGCAGTGGCCAATTAACCGTTTCACAACAGATAAACAAGGTTTCAATAGCTAATCTTACTATTGAGAATCAAGTATCAGGCAAGACCATCCCAAACGGAAAACTCGTCAACAGTTTGCAAACTAATATTAGCGTTGATCTTGATAACAGCCATTTGTTGATGGAAATGACTTCCTTGGCAGTAGATCAAATCAAGGCCGTTGGTGAGATGCAGGTGAACTATGGTAGTAAAGTGCCGCAAATTGTTTTGTCATTAAATTTTGATGAAATCAATTTAGATCCTTATATTCCAGCGCAATCTGAGACTGAAGCTTCAGTAGCTGAATCAAGCCCTGCAGATAAAGTGAAGGAGGAGCCTGATTTATCAGCAATGAAATCAGTTAACCTTGATGTGAAACTGACGGCGAGTGCAATCAAAGCCAAAAATATCACTACTGAAAATTGGGATCTTGCCTTGATCCTGAAACAAGGTGTGTTAACTCTGTCAAAACTTAATGCTGATATGTACCAAGGCAATTTAGCAACAACTGCAAAATTAGATGGAACGAAAAAAGTAGCCAGCTATACGTTTAATACTGAAGTAAAAGGGGTGCAATTTAGACCATTATTAACTGACGCTGCTGAAGTTGATTTCCTTTCTGGTAATGCCAATTTTAATGTTAAAGGTAATGGTAGCAGCTTGATCCCTGACAATATTAAACAACGCCTGCAAGCGAAGGGGCAGTTTGATATTGCAGACGGTTCAATTTATGGCGTAAATATTCCGCAAATGATCCGCAGCGCCCAAAAGAAGCTAAAAGGTGACTTATCAGCTGATGACACAACAGAATTAAAAACTGACTTCACTAGTTTAACGGGCAGTTTTGACTTGGCCAAAGGGGTATTAACCAACCCTGATTTAGCAATGGCTTCACCTTTATTGCGATTAAATGGTGCAGGTAATGCCAATATTATTACTGAGCAAATTGACTATAAGTTAACCACAAAAGTGGTCGGCTCATTATCTGGCCAAAATGATCAGGATGATATGTTGAAGGGCATTGATATCCCACTACACATTAACGGTAGTTTTACTGAGCCAAAATTTGGTTTAGATACAGAAGCGCTATTTGATGCAAAATTAAAGCAAGAGACAGACAAACTTCAAGACAGCTTATTTAAAAAACTAGGGGGCTTCTAATGAAATCAAGCTTGTTAATTACAGTTACAGCCTTCACATTGGCATTATCGGCTTGTTCACAATCGTCATCCATAGATAGCAAAGACGGTCGCACTGGTGATTCAGAATCAAAAGTGGTGGCTATTAATACTAAACAAGTTGGGGAACAACTTGTCTCAAACTCGGATAGTCAAATGGATCAGGTTGGTAGCAATGTTTTGCATAAAATAGGAAACCAGGTTGCACCGCATACAGTTTCGGTATTACAAGGTCGGTTAGAAGTGGATAAGGTTAAGTCCAATGATAAGCAAACTCGATTTATGTTTACCTTGATAAATCCGAACGATTATGCCGTTTCGGTTAAATTCAATTCAGGTATGACTGCGGATCTGATTGCCTTTGATAATAAAAATCAACGCAAATGGGCTTGGGGTGACAATATGATGTTTACCCAAGCATTAAGTCAACGTCGTTTAAAGGCAAAACAACAAATGCCAATGGGGTTTAATGTGCCAAATGAAGTGATCCAAGCCTTGCCAGTAGGTTCAAGGTTAGAAGTTCGCTTAGCAGGGAAAGTACAAGAAGCCAGTAAGGTGACATTGCACCCAGTAATAATTCCAATCATTTAGTTGTCATGGGACAATAAAAATGGCCGTGCTAATGCACGGCCATTTGGTTTTCTATCCACATATTTCTAATCGAAACTGATTAACTGTTTGTTAATCGGAGCGTTAAGGTTTGACCTGGATGAATATATTTTTTCAGTTGTAAACTGTTCCATTTGATTAAATCAGATACTTTAACGTTATATTTATTTGCGATTCGATCCAGTGAATCACCAGATTTAACGGTATAGTTCAGCGTTTTCTGATTCGGGTCCGCATAAGGGTAGACAGTCAGTTTTGAGCCAATGGAGAGAGTGCTATTCTCATTGATGTCATTCCATTGCGTTAACTGCGATACTTTGACATCAAATCGGTTTGCTATCTTCCATAACGAATCACCAGACCGAACGGTATAGCTCACTCTACGGCTGACTTGCTCAGTTTTCACATCATTGGTTTTAACTGTTAACGATGGGTTGGCAAGATCTAAGCGATTACCATCAGAGGCAACGGGTAAAATTAAATGTCTACCAGCAATGATGTTATTGTTCTTCAGACCATTATTAGCGCGGATGATTGAAGGCGTAATATTAAATTGTTTGGCAATTACGCTTAAGCTATCACCTGGCTGGATTTGGTATCTGAGCCAATTGATCCGTTGGCTTGGATCGATTTCGGCCAATTTAGCGCTAAAAGAATCAGCTTTATCGCTCGGTAAAATCAGTTGGTGAGGACCTGTAGGTGGTGTTGCCCAATTACGTAAGCCTGGGTTCAATCGCTTTAATTCATTAACTGAAATGCCAGCAAGTTCAGATGCTAAACTTAAATCTAGTTGGCTGCCGATATCTACAATGGCGATCGCAGGTTCATTTAATATGGGTTGTAAATTAACATCCCATTGTTCAGCGTGTTTAATTACATCTGCAAGTGCTAATAACTGTGGCACATACCGAGAAGTTTCTCTTGGCAATGATAATGACCAAAAGTCAGTTGGCTTACCATCAGCTTGATTACGCCTTATCGCACGGAATACACGACCTTCACCGGTATTATATGCCGCAATCGCGTAAAGCCAGTTTTCACCCAGCTTATCATATAGGTATTCCAGTAAATCTAGCGCAGCCATGGTAGAAGCTGCGACATCACGTCGTCCGTCATACCACCAATCAGTTTGAACGCCAAACGTACGAGCTGTCGGCGCCGTTAGTTGCCAAAGCCCTGAGGCATGCATACCTGAATAGGCGTGTGGATCGAATGCACTTTCAATAATGGGTAATAAAGCAATCTCAAGAGGCAGGCCACGACGTTCCACTTCTTCAACGATAAAGTGCATATAAGGCGCAGCACGGCGTGTAACAATTTCAAGGTGCTTTGGGTTATCCAAGTACCATTGACGATATTGATTAACCAGTTTTTGATCTGGAACTGGCATATGTACATCTATAGCAATACGTTGCCAAACATTTTCAATTTGAGCCACGTGCTCTTCAACTGCTTCGACTTGAGATGGACGTTTTTCTTGCTCGGGAGCGGTTACTGATATGTCGTCTTGCGTGTCTTTGTTTGGTAAAGTTTGACAGCCGGTCATGACCAGCAGACTACCAATCATGATAGTTGAACTTAATTTCATTTAAGAAAAAATCCTTTGTACTCAGCCGATTACTCTATATTAGGTAATCGTAATCACTTATTTAGCGTTATAATTATGTTTAAATGCGTATCTTGGGGTCGCATTGTAGAGTAATTAGTCGTTTATGTCTTCGGCAATATTAACCTTAGAAGTTGTCTTTCCATCGCCTCAATTGCGCAAATGTATCAACTTCAGTTGCAAGAACTTGCTTACAATATCTTGCAACACTTTGTTGTATAGTTTGATTATCGGTTCTTAAAAAAGGATTGATTGCCAATTGCTGAGCGATGGTTGTGGGAATTGTATTGAGATTATTTTTTCGTTGATTTGTGACCCACGCGTCATAATCATTTAAAGCTTTGTTTGTGGGGTCTACCGCCAAGGCAAAATTAACATTAGCTTGAGTATATTCATGTGCGCAGTAAACCTTAGTATTTGCTGGTAGTTGCTTGAACCTTATTAATGCGTCATGCATTTGTTCAGCACTACCTTCAAATAATCTGCCACAACCGGCACTAAAGAGGGTGTCGCCACAAAAAAGATTGCCATCGATGACATAGGCTATGTGATCAAGTGTATGACCCGGAACGGCGTAAACAGAAGCTTCGGTATTGAGCTGGGCAATATTGATTGATACTGGAGAGCATGGAGTGATCGCTAGTGGCTGATTAATCCCATCTATATTGGGATTGTCAGGCCCGTACACTGTCAATTTATTATCATGTTTTTGTTGAAGCTGTTTGATACCGCCAGTATGGTCATGATGATGGTGGGTGATTAAAATTCCCTTTAATTGTATTTGTGGATGTTGTTGTAAATATTGTTCAACAGCATCAGCACTTCCGGGGTCAACCACAAAAGCAAGGTTATCTTTTAGTAATAACCAAATAAAGTTGTCATTAAATGCGTGAATAGGGTGAATAGTTAACATAGTCGCTAGCGATTATTTATCATCTTGGTAGAGTAACGTAATAAAGCGTAAATATCAGCTTAGATTATGGAGTGTTAATCTGTGCTTAATAATAAGCCGCAAACGTGGAAAGAAATGCCCCATGGTGACCGAATGTGTCGGGCTGTCGAGAATCAATTGGCACCTTGGTTACCACGTGTTTTCGGTTATCATTTACTGAAACTAGGCGCATTATCTGCGCAAGTATCAACACTTAACTGCAGTGTTTCACGGCACTACAATATATTTGAACAGCCTATTGGTGAGCACGTTAACGCTAACATGTTGGCCGATATTCATCATTTGCCTATTCAGGCTAAATCAGCTGATGCATTGATGAGCGTATTTAACCTTGAATACGAAGATGACCCCTATCAACTGTTGCGGGAAATGGATCGTGTGCTGATCAGTGGTGGTTATTTGTTTATTGTGGGATTTAATCCGGTCAGTCCATTGTTTATTGGGAAGTTATTACCACAATATCAACCGCAATTTCCTTGGTGCGGACAATTCTTTATGCCATCAAGAATTAAAGACTGGCTTGGATTACTCGGGTTTCAAATCCAAAGTGACGAACGTTTTTTTTATGACACATTATTAACAGATAAAAGTAGCATTAAAAAGCTGCAAAATAATCTATCTCACTGGCTACCTAACGCTGGGAGTATTTATTTAATTGTCGCCCGTAAGATTGAAACGCCACTCACCAAAATTACCGCCAAACAAAAATCAAAAAACAAAAACTGGTCTACAGCGCCTACTGCAGGTAGAACAGGTGTATCAAGACAATAAGGGGCAGCTTATTTAGCGATATAACCTTCATCAATTGTTGTGGGGTTGGACTCAGCGGCTTTTCTTGCTAATTGATCGCAATGCTCATTATCGACATGTCCTGAGTGGCCTTTAACCCAGCGCCAGTCAATTTGATGTGGTTGGATTGCCTTATCTAAACGTTGCCATAAATCGGCATTTTTAACCGGCTCTTTGGCTTTGGTGAGCCAACCATTTTTCTTCCAGCCATGGATCCAGCTGGTGATGCCTTGTCGCATATACTGACTGTCTGAGGTTAAGGTAATAATACAAGGCTCGTATAAGGCTTCTAATGCAACAATAGGCGCTAATAACTCCATACGGTTATTTGTGGTCAATTGGTAACCAAATGATAACTCCTTGGTTTGATTTTTATATTTCATCACTACGCCATACCCGCCAGGACCTGGGTTTCCAAGGCAACTACCATCAGTAAAAATGCTTAATTGTTTAAGTTGGGTCTTCAAGTTGATACCATAACTAAAATTTGATTATCTGTTTGTTCAGGTATGGTAATAGAGTTCAAGCAATGAATATAGTCTCAAGTGCAAGTCGTCAAATTATTCTCGATACAGAAACCACAGGCATGAACATGGGTGGTGGTCCGGTGTTTGTCGGTCATAGGATTATTGAAATAGGCTGTGTAGAAGTCATCGATCGTAAATTAACCGGCAGAACCTATCACCAATATATTAATCCTGGTCAATTAATTGATGAAGAGGCCATAGAAGTTCATGGTATTACCGATGAACGTGTCGCAAAAGAGCCTCGTTTTCATCAAATTGCTCAAGAGTTTATTGATTTTATTGATGGTGCTGAGATTGTGGCTCATAACGCAAGCTTTGATATTAGCTTCATGGATCATGAGTTTTCTAAGTTACAACCTAAAGGGCCTGTCACAGCTGATATTTGCCAGATCCTTGATAGCTTAGCGGTTGCAAAGTTCTTACATCCCGGTCAAAAAAATAACTTAGATGCTTTATGTAAACGATACGGTATAGATAATAGCCGTCGTACTTATCACGGCGCATTATTGGATGCCGAAATCCTCGCTGATGTATATTTGATCATGACCGGTGGTCAAATCGATTTTAATCTCTCTAGTGATAAAGCCAATAAAGCTGATGGTAGCCTCACAAAAATCGATACTTCAGGCTTAAATCTTAAAGTGATCCCAGCTTCTGCCGATGAATTAATATCACATGAACAAAGACTTGATTTAGTTGCCGAGTCTGGTAAATGTCTCTGGCGAGGTTGAAAATTTTAATGATGCTTAACGGCTTAAAGCGCTTTTTGTTAGTTGTAGGGTTATTGTCTGTTGGTTGCTTACATGCCAATGAGCAAAATTCCCCTATGCCAGCAACCTATGCGAAAGAGTTACAGAACCGTTTTCGTATTGATCACATGGTTGACAATATGACGCTATATATACAGCGTGATTTTGGTTCGGCTCCTGTGGTTATTGTGCTGCCAGATGGTTCTAAATGGTATTCTTCACGTCACCCTGACACTGTAAAGTGGGTTGATGGTTTAACAGCCGATATGATTTACATCGACAATCCACAGCCTGGCCCTTGGCAGCTTCTAGGGCAAATTGTAAAAGGTTCCACAATACACCGCTTTTCCGACTTGCAAATTGAAGTCGACCCCTTACCTCAGCCACTATTCAGAGGAGAACGCTTAAACATCACTTCTCGTCTGTTAGGGGATGGCATGTTAATGCGGATGCCAGGTTTAAGCTATATGGTTGAGTGGACTGCTAGGTTTATCAGTCAAAATGATACCAGCGATGAAAACTATGCTAGGGGGAGTATTTTGGTTGGCCATTATACAGATAATGGTCAAGGATTAGATCAACGCCCAGATGATGGTCAATTCACAAGTGACATCAATTTAGATCAGCCCACTGGCGATTATCGTTTGAGCGTAATCGCACGTAACAATATTTTTGAACGGCAATTTACAATGCCGTTTACTTTATCTGAGCAACCTATCATCACCACTGTCATGCCTGTGAACGATACACAAAGTGGTGAGTGGAAAATTGAAATTGCCGTTAATGATTTGCTTGTCCTTGCACAGACACACGTGCATTTTGAACTGGTGGGCCCTGCAGGGTTAAAAATGCCCATTACACTGTTAGACATCTCACAAAATACCACTTACTTGCAGTTACCTAAAGCTGAAGAATATGGCAGCTATCGAATTCAAGGTATTGCAGTATCAACCACTGTGGCGGGTCGAGAAATCTACTTAACCTTGCCTGAGATGTTTTTTAACTACCTCGAGCCTCCAGCACCACCACCGACAGCTGAGGAGCTTGCAGCGATCGCCGCGGAAAAAGCTGCCATTGAAGAAGCTGAAGCAAAACAACAAGCAATATTTTGGATAATTACTGTTAATTTAATCCTATTAGTTGTGGGGATTATCGGCTTTATTGTCTGGCGTAAAAAGCAAAGTTTAGCTAAAGCATTGGCGGCAGCAGAGCAACGTTTAGCAGAAGAAGAAAATAAAAGTAAGCAATCAACAGGTTTTACCGATGATATCGATTTAACCATGCCTGATGATTAGTGAAAGCTTGGTAATAAGAGTTTAAGTGAGATTGGGCTTTATGAAACGATGTTCTAGCTCAAGTTGCACATTTTTTAGCTAAACGGCTCAAATGATAAAAAAAGTAGTTGACCTGACATAGGGACGTCATTATTATTCAAACCACTTGATTGGAGCGGTAGTTCAGTTGGTTAGAATACCGGCCTGTCACGCCGGGGGTCGCGGGTTCGAGTCCCGTCCGCTCCGCCATCAAGTAATTAATAAGTATATTAAATTAGTATATTTATTAATAAAGTTTTGGAGCGGTAGTTCAGTTGGTTAGAATACCGGCCTGTCACGCCGGGGGTCGCGGGTTCGAGTCCCGTCCGCTCCGCCAAATAGAGAAACCCATGCGATTTAGCATGGGTTTTTTTATGCCTTTTTATCAATTTTTGACTATTTTTTATTTAGCAGCTTTTTTATTGTACTTGCCTGATTGTAATGCCTCTCATCGCTTCTATGTCTATCACATGCATTAATATCTACATAGCCTGAATATTTTTGGCTTGCACAAAGCTAATTTATTTGAATATACTGCAGGCCAATCTTGTCGGAGTGCCAATATGGCTGAGACCGTTTATTCGGGATCCGTTGAACCTGATCAGGCTAAAACCTGCGAAGGAAACAAGCGTGAAATTCGATATACTTGGATCATCCAAGTGTTTATCTATACCAATATTTTACCATGTTAGTTAAGTGATATTGGTTACGCTCAACTTCTCCAGACAAGCAACTTTTAAACTCAATTACGAGGTTGCTAATGTCAAATCGTCGTCAAAATCGCAGTAATGCACAATCTTTTTTAAAAACGCTAGAACCATTGCTTCATCCAAATTCAGAAAAAGCTTATTTAACTGGCCCTAATGGCATCAAGGTTGCGATGCGCAAGATCCATCAAGCTGATACTGTTATTGGTGGAAGCCAAGATGAACCGGTAACAACACCCAATCCTCCCATATATGTGTATGACTGTGCAGGTGTTTATTCAGACCCAAATGCAAACATAGATGTAAGAGTTGGTGCGCCAAAACTAAGGCAAGCATGGATTGAGGCAAGGGAAGACACTGAAGCGTTATCACAGGTTTCTTCCAAGTTTACCCAACAACGCTTGGCTGATGATGGTTTGGATCATCTCAGGTTTGAAGCACTAATCGCCCCTAAAAAAGCCAAAGCTGGTCATAACGTTACACAAATGCATTATGCAAGGCGCGGTATCATTACCCCTGAAATGGAATACATTGCCATCCGCGAGAATATGGCCAGAGCTGAATTAACACAAGAACACCTATTAAGAAAGGCACCCGGTGAAGCGTTTGGAGCGCAGATCGGTCAAGCCATTACTGCTGAGTTTGTCCGTGAAGAAGTTGCACGAGGAAGAGCGATAATACCGGCTAATATCAACCACCCTGAAGCTGAACCTATGATTATTGGCCGCAACTTTCTTGTGAAGGTCAACGCTAATATTGGTAACAGTGCTGTGACCTCATCTATTGAAGAGGAAGTAGAAAAGCTTGTTTGGTCTACACGTTGGGGCGCAGATACAGTAATGGATCTTTCAACGGGCCGTTATATTCATGAAACACGAGAATGGATAGTACGAAATTCACCTGTACCAATTGGCACCGTACCCATTTACCAAGCGTTAGAAAAAGTAAATGGTGTTGCTGAAGATCTTAACTGGGAAATATTTAGAGATACCTTGATTGAACAGGCAGAGCAGGGCGTTGATTATTTCACTATCCATGCTGGCGTGTTACTCAGATATGTACCAATGACGGTAAATAGGTTAACCGGCATTGTTTCTCGTGGCGGCTCGATTATGGCGAAATGGTGCTTAAGTCACCATAAAGAAAGTTTTCTATATGAAAACTTCCGTGAGATATGCCAAATATGCTCGCAATATGATGTGTCGTTGTCGTTAGGCGATGGTATGCGCCCAGGCTCTATAGCTGATGCGAATGACGAAGCCCAGTTTGCTGAATTAGAGACCCTAGGGGAATTAGTTAAAATTGCTTGGGAATATGACGTTCAAACCATTATTGAAGGTCCAGGCCATGTACCAATGCAATTGATTAAAGTGAATATGGAGAAGCAATTACATTATTGCGATGAAGCTCCATTTTATACTTTAGGCCCACAAACCACAGATATTGCACCCGGTTATGATCATTTCACTTCAGGCATCGGTGCTGCAATGATGGCATGGTATGGCGTGGCCATGCTGTGTTATGTCACTCCAAAAGAGCATTTAGGCTTACCCAATAAAGAAGATGTTAAGCAAGGATTGATTACTTACAAAATTGCCGCGCATGCAGCAGACGTTGCCAAAGGGCATCCAGGGGCTCAAGCAAGAGACAATGCATTATCAAAAGCAAGGTTTGAATTTAGATGGGAAGATCAATATAACCTTGGATTAGATCCTGAAACGACACGTGCATATCATGATGAATCCCTTCCACAAGAATCAGCGAAAGTTGCACATTTTTGCTCCATGTGTGGCCCTAAATTCTGTTCAATGAAAATTACCCAAGAAGTTCGTGATTATGCCAACAGTGATGAGTACAAAATAGAGCTAGCCAATCAAGCTAATCTAACACAGAGACAAGTTGCCGCTGAAATGGCTCAAAAGTCATCTGAGTTTAAGCTGTCGGGGGCTAACATTTACCACCCTGTCAATGCAAAACAGACTGAGGGTGCATAAATGTTAGAGTCAGAACTATTAAAAACAGTAAAAGACAAACGACCAATAATATGGTCAATTGCTGGCTCAGATAGCGGTGGTGGTGCAGGGATACAAGCTGATCTTGCCACTATTGTCGATCTGGACTGTCACCCTTGTACAGTGATATCGACAATCACTGCACAGAATACGGTGAGTGTAGATAGTGTTGTTAGCGTCGATATTGAGCTGTTTCGTAGCCAAATAAAAACACTGGCAAAAGATTTATATCCAGATGCGATCAAGATTGGATTATTGGGAACGCAAGCTCAGGTTAACGAAGTTGCTGAGTTTTTGGCTGTATTAAATCAATACCAGTCAAAAACCAAAGCCGTACCAGTGATCCTTGATCCAGTGATGGTAGCAAGCTGTGGTGATGTTTTGGCCACAATCCGTTTAGACTTTACCCCCCTAACAGGCTTAATCACCTTGATCACCCCCAATGGTGAAGAACTGACTAAGCTGGTGGATGGTGATGAACAGCCCTTATTAAGCATCTATCAAGCTGATAATAATCAGCATCAGCAGTTAGTTGATAAAGCGTTAGTATTATCTAAACAAATGCAATGCCATGTGTTGGTAACGGGTGGCGATCGTTCAGATGTAAATGATATTGCAGAAGACATTTATGTCACTGCATTCGTAGAAGGCGCGAGTGTTGAACATAATGACAGTGTTTTCTTTCTACAATCCCCTAAGTTAGACGCCAGTTACAATCATGGAACAGGGTGCACATTATCGACGGCAATCGCTTGCTTTCATGCTAATCATTACGTGTTACACGATGCTGTTGTTCTGGCTAAAGCCTATGTCAGTAAAGGATTGAAATATGGTTACCAAAGTGGCAATGGAAAAGGGTGTTTAGCCCGTACATCTTGGCCTTTAGAGTTGGCATTTTTCCCTAAAATTGTACAACAAAGCCAGTCTATACTAGCAAACAAGAAGGCGTTTAAACCTTTAAACAAGCCCATAGGTGTTTACCCAGTAGTCGATAACCTAACGCTATTACAACGGTTGTGTGAAGCGGGCTGTACCACAGTTCAATTAAGAATAAAGCAAGCTGACACTAACATTATTGAATCCAGTATCGCTAAAGCAGTGCTGTTGGGTAAAGAATACAATACCCAAGTATTTATTAACGACTATTGGCAATTAGCCATTAAGTACCAGGCTTTTGGCGTTCATCTTGGCCAAGAAGATATTAACACTGCAGATGTTGAAGCAATTCAATCGGCAGGCTTGGCATTGGGGTTATCTTCCCACAGTTATTTTGAAGTGTTATTGGCACATCAATTACAGCCATCATACATCGCACTTGGTCATATCTTCACGACTAACACCAAAGACATGCCGTCTAGTCCACAGGGGTTAAAACGCCTTGGCAAATATGCCAAGTTATTAAACCCTCATTATCCAACAGTCGCCATTGGTGGACTAAATGAAGATAACTTAAGTCAGGTTAGCCGTACAGGAGTTGCAAGCATAGCTATTGTGAGTGCGGTGACTAAAGCTAACGATCCATCGTTGGCATATGTTCAATTGAATAAGCTTTGGCATCATAACCAAGAACAGTCAATCAAAGAACTAGCTGATACGCGTGTTAATCCCACAATCAATGATAATGCAAGCGTAGAGCTTGATACGTTGATTTCAGGGGACGTATATGCTTAATCAATTGACCGCGACTCAATATATTCAGTATTCGAAACAAATTTTATTACCTGAAATAGGTGAAACTGGCCAAATAGCATTACTCAACGCAAATGTCACAGTCGTTGGACTCGGTGGATTAGGCACACTTGTCGCGCAATATCTCGCTGCTGCAGGAGTCGCTTCATTAACCCTAATTGATGGCGATCAAGTCGAAAGAGATAACTTACCACGCCAACTTATTTACGCCGAGTCTGACTTAACGAAAGCCAAAGTTGATGTTTGTGCGATGCGTCTATCTGATGCTTATTTAGATGTCACTATCGTGCCTGTTAAACAGATGCTAGATGTGTCCAATGTTGATTCACTTATACCCAACACATCTAAGTTAATCATTGACTGTACTGACAACTTAGCCGTTAGGCAGGTAATCAATAGGTTTTGTGTGAATAACAAAAAGACTTTAATCAACGGTGCGATCAACCATGGATCTGGCCAAGTATTTTGTTTTAACTTTGCTAAGCATACATCCGCTGGTTGCTATACCTGTTTTGTGCCTTTAACGGCAAAGGTTGAGCAAAGCTGTGCTACTTCAGGTGTCTTGGGCCCTGCAGTTGGCATGATTGCCAGTTTTCAAGCCAAAATTGCCATTGAGCACATAACAGAAAGTTTTAATCAGTATGGGCAGTTATTCAGGTTTAACGTGACTGATAATAGTTGGGTTGTTGCCAATTTAAATCGCGATCCAGCTTGTAGCATTTGTCGTCACCATTATTTAGGGGAAGCATCATGATAACGATAACCATAAATGGTGAATCAAACCAGTTGCCTGAGAAGGTAACCATTGCACAATTACTTAATCATAAAGCTCTACAGCCTGAAAAAGTTGCTGTAGTCAAAAATGGTGAGGTGATCCCTAAAAGTCTGTGGCCAGATACCCTGTGTGTTGAACAAGATAGGTTCGATATTTTTACCGTTGTGGCAGGAGGCTAACCATGCTGACTATTGCGAATAAAACTTTCGACTCAAGGCTGTTTACTGGCACTGGAAAATTCATCAATGCCTCAATCATGACAGAATCCATCAAAAAAAGTGGCTCACAGCTGGTGACATTAGCACTCAAAAGGATTGAATTAAATTCAATCCAAGATGATATTGTTACGCCGTTACAGCAACTTGGAGTGAATTTATTACCTAATACCTCTGGCGCAAGAAATGCAGATGAAGCTATCACTGCTGCACATATAGCGCGAGAACTATTAGGGACTAATTGGTTAAAGTTGGAAATTCATCCAGACCCAAAATATTTGATGCCAGATCCAATAGAGACATTAAAAGCAGCAGAGAAACTTGTTGAACAGGGTTTTGTTGTTTTACCATATATCCATGCAGACCCTGTATTGTGCCACCGCTTAGAGGAGGTAGGTTGTGCTGCAGTGATGCCACTAGCCAGTGCAATTGGATCTAATAATGGCTTGCAAACAACACCTTTCTTGAAAATGATTATTGAGCAATCTCAAGTGCCAGTGATTGTTGATGCTGGCATTGGTAGTCCAGCTGATGCATGTTTAGCTATGGAGCTGGGTGCAGATGCTGTTTTAGTGAATACCGCAATTGCTTGCAGTCAAAATCCAGTTGCTATGGCTCAATGTTTCGCCCAAGCAACTGAAACAGGACGCACTGCATACGAAGCAGGGCTTGCAGGACAGTCTATGCAAGCAAATAACACCAGTCCTTTAACTGCATTTCTTTTTGAGTAACCCGCATGCAATACAGTCAAGAGTTTTCTAAGTTGGATTCTGTGAAGCTTGGTATGACACTTTATAGCAGTTCCCAATCGCAGGTGTTAGAGGCTATTGAAAATGCTGAGTCAAACCTTAGTGCTTTGTCGGTTCTATTGTCACCAGCAGCTGAGCCATTTATAGAATTAATGGCTCAAGCCTCTAATGTGCTTACACGACAGCGTTTCGGACAAAACATCAATATGTATTTACCCATGTATTTGTCCAACTTATGTGCCAATGAGTGTGATTATTGTGGCTTTACCATGAGCAATAAAATTAGGCGCAAAACACTGTCCATTGAAGAAATCACTAGCGAAATTAACGTGATCAAGGCAAAAGGTTATGACAATATTTTATTAGTCTCTGGGGAGCATGAAACTAAGGTTGGTTTTGATTATTTCAAATCAGTGATGCCTATCATTAAAGACAATTTTAGTCATGTTTCATTAGAGGTTCAGCCGCTTAAACAAGATGAATACCAACAATTGACAGCGCTTGGACTTGATGCCGTGATGATTTATCAAGAAACCTATCAACAGCAAACCTATACCAAACACCACACTCGAGGTAAAAAACAAGACTTTGGCTACCGTTTGAATACACCTGATAGAGTCGCAGCCGCTGGCGTCGACAAAATTGGTTTGGGGGTGTTATTGGGGTTAGATGACTGGCGACAAGATGCACTCATGCTAGGTCATCATTTAGACTATTTGCAAAACAAGTATTGGCGTACAAAATATAGCTTGTCCTTACCAAGGTTGCGTCCTTGTGTCGGTGGTATAACGCCGAAAACGGTTATTTCCGATCTGGGCTTGGTTCAAATGATCTGTGCATTTAGGTTGTTTAACCCACAACTAGAAATCAGTTTATCTACCCGAGAAAGTGCCAGTTTGAGAGATAATTTATTGCCCTTAGGGATCACAAATATGAGTGCAGAAAGCTCTACTCAGCCTGGTGGCTATAGCCAAGCGGATACAGAGTTAGACCAATTTGAAATTGATGATAATCGTACAACGCTACAGGTAGTTGATGCAATTAGACACCGTGGCTTTAATCCTGTGTGGAAAGACTGGCAAAGCCAATGGTAAATTACTGTACAAATGGGCTGTTTAGAGTAATAATTAATCAATTAACTGCGTATTATTGAGTAACTAATACGTTTAAAAGAACAGACATATAGTTAATAGTTACATTTATTATTTTTACGGCACTATTTGTTTGTTTAGTCATGTATCAAAGGGGAGAAACCATGCAAATTCCATCGGCGTATGCATCTGGAACTCAAGCCTTACAGAATGCACAGCAAGGTCTAGCTCAAGCGACGACAACCGTTGCACAACCAGAGAAACCAAACCCTACAGCTGCACAAGACACCGTTACGTTAAGTCGTCAGGCTGTCAACCAAACTGATAAAACATCAGCTTTGGTATCTGTTGTTGAGGCTGGGCAACAAGGCGAAGCCGCAGTTGCTGTGTTAGAAACGGCAAATGAGACAGTTGGCAGTATTATTGATATTAAAGTCTAACGACCATAGGGCTGTTAGGGTACGCAATGTTAATCTCAAGGCAACCTTACTCCATAGCAAAACAGGCTAATACAACTCAGCCTGTAAAGAGTGAGGTTGTCCATTCAACAAACCAATCCCAACTTAAACCTATTTCGTCAGCGGCAACTGAAGGGCAAATTTCACATCAACCCTCATCTCAGACACTACAATCTAATATACCATTAAATCAGTCACCTAGTGGTCAAGATAGCGGCTCAGTTCAACTCGCTAAGAAAACGATCAATCTTTCAAATATAAGCTCATCAACTACTCTACACTCAAAATCTACACTACATACAACAGCGGTTAATATCGACTCCACGGCATCAATTGATTCAACAATAACAAACGGTCAGTATAACTTACGTTCAGGTCCAGCCAGTATCCGTGGGCTTGTAGGTAGTGGAAGCGTTATTGATGTTCAGCACGTGAATGTCATAACTTCACAGGTGGTGTCTTCCAGTAGTCTTGGTGTTAATCCAGCATCCATATCCGGTCAACATGTTAATCAATTATCAGGACCAGCATTAGTACGTGATGTTGCATCTAGTTTGTCATCCATATCTAATGTTACTACTTCGAGTGATACTGAAGTTAGTACAACTGAACCTTTTTTAGGGCGTTTCAATGTACAGCAGGGACAAATTAGTCCATCAGTCAATCAAGTCTCAACAACAATCAATAACCAAGAATCGAATAACTCCAAGAGAACTGAATACAACCCCAGTATTACGAGTGAGCGAGCTGTTGAAGGTGAAACTAACCCACAAGCAGATAACTCAAAACAAGCAGAAAAGAAGCGGCAGCAAGCAGTTGAGCAAGTTGAAAAGGAAATAGAGAAACAGCAACAAGCCCAACAACTGGCTGAACAGAAAGTGATCAATGAGCTATCTAAACGTGATACTGAGGTTAGAAATCACGAACAAGCACATGCTTCAGTAGGTGGCAGTTACGCTGGGCAGCCAACTTATCAATTTGAAAAAGGCCCTGATGGCAAACGTTATGCTGTTGAGGGGGAGGTGCAGATCGATGTTTCTGAGGTTAATAATGACCCACAAGCAACGGTAATAAAAATGCAGCAAGTTTATGCTGCAGCATTGGCTCCTGTTCAACCGTCAAGTGCGGATATCAAGGTTGCGTCCGAAGCTCTGTCAAAAATGAATGCCGCTAAGCGTGAACTCGTTGAACAAAGGCAACAGCAAGTGAGTGAACGTGACCGTTCTGAAGATATTATTCCATTAGCAAAAATTTTTGAAACTGCAGATGATGATCAACGGAGTCAACTTGATCCATTCCACCAAGAACAAGATGATAATGTCATTTTTTCATCGGTGAATACAGGACTTGAAAGTGCCAATCAAAATCGCGCCAGCTTGAACAGTTCCAATATAAAAAGCGCATATCAGTTAGATCAGACATCTGTTGGAATGAAGTCTGCAACCAGTATGAATATTGATTCAGTCGAATTGGGCGCAGATGAGACCTTAATACAAAGTCCAAATCAATCACGTGCAAGCCAAGCATATCTCAGTATTGCTCAACTACCTCAATGATGAGTCCATTATCATTTTATTATGGGGTCTATAGCACTACATGATATGAGCCTTTAGATTTTGGATTTTTAGAACGACATTCAGTGGTTAGGATAATTTAGGCAGTTTTAAAACTTGTCGTTAGATAAGATCAATCGGCTCACAAAAAAATGGCAAGACAGGCTTGCCATTAATATTGGAAATTGCTGAACTCAAAATTAAGGTTTTGGTTTAACCAGCTTAGGTAAATATTTTTCAGTTGATTTTATCTCTGCAAGATAAGGACCTTGATGTAAAGTTTCAGGCCATTTAAATAACATCATTGCTAATACGTTCCGATGTTCACCAGTGGCAAGGTTTGCTCGGCCAGAAGGTGATAAAATCATTTTATGTTCAGTGGAATACGCATTCACTAAATGTTGTTTAATTCGACTGACTACAGGGTGATCGGCTGAGCCTGTAATTTGAAAAACAATACCCACTTCAGTAATGATATCTTCGGTGGCATCTTTCAAAATACGATCAATATTGTTTTCAAAATAGTCTAAGATCCATTGATAATCTTTCAGGTCAACATAACGCTGATAATATCCACTTGATGCTAATACAAAATGAGTCAGGCCATATAGCTTATTTCTATACTGGCGTTTTGACAGATCTACATCTTGGCTATCAGGGTAGGTTGCTTGAAACGCTGCTTTATATTCTTTACTATAATCACTGATCCCCAACTGCTTTTGCCAATACACATAGTTAACTAACTGCGCTGCCCAGGCTTCAATCATTTTCGGATCGGTGAAAGCTGATTTCATGTCATATTGCTTTAGAGTCTTCATAGCCTGTTCATGACATGGGCCAGTAAAACCGAATTCATCAATACGGCTCGCATAACGCAGCACTGTGTCACTTAAGAGAACAAACTCAGGATGTGCCTTGACGGCTTTTTTTCTTAATTTAGCGCGTGGACCATTGCCTAATTTTGAGGTCAGAAGCTTCGATTCGCGTTCAATAAATGCTTTATCATCTAACTGACATGCATAGTAGGCCTGTCTTTCTGCAATGGTAAGTAAATCGACTAGAGATCCCTGTGCATATTTTTCATCACCCGTCATACGAAATTGCCTGATCGCATAATGCCCCTGTATACGAGGTGGAAGCGAAAACAGATGCGTTTCTAGATTTTGTTTAATCTCTGAATAAACCTGATCTTGTGTCAGCTCATGCTTCTGCGTTTTCGCAACAGAACTCACAGGCATATAAAGACAGGGCAGTAATAACAGGGACCACAATTTTTTATTGTGAATGTGTAGCATGAGACATCCTCCTAGTGAGTTGTTCTGGCTGGCTAGATTGTGTAAATAATTTTGGTAATAACTCAGCAAGTTGCAAGTTTTCGCTGTTAATCACTAATACATCAAATATGGCTTGCTGTTGGTCTGTTGTTGTTTCTGAAAATAATAACTGTGCTAACGCTTCAGACCACAAAGGTTGGTAATAGTTTATGCCACGACGTGCAATGGATCTAAAGCTGTATATAGCATCACTTGCTTGGTGCCAATCAGCATTAAAATGCTGGTTAAATGTGTTTGCCGCATATTCAGAAAATGGCATCAGTGGTTGTTCAGTGCTATCTAAGTAGTCTACATAAACTAGTGCTAATTTAGCCCTAAACAACCTTAGTTGTTGCTGGTAGCGGGCAATTAAGGCTTCTCTTGGGGAAGGGATGAAATTCATTGCACGAGTTAAATATTCAATCAACCAATACTGTGCCACTTGTCTTTGCGATTGCGTTTCTGCGCTATGATTTAACACGTAAAATTGACCACTGGCTGCCATTGCATTGATAGCATAACTTATTTGCTTTATTAGTTTGTGTTGAAATTTGCCAGTTAACTCTGGTGTGACACTCAACATAACATGACCGTGCTGGTGCCCTAATACAGGCTTTTGTATTGCAGCGTAGCTAATATTCTTTGCATCAAATTGCACTGACAGCAAGCCTAAGTAACGCATTTTATACCAAACTTGAAATTGTGAAAGTTGGCCATAATCTGGGCTTGTTTCAATACGACTTAATTCATTATTTTCTTCACTGAGGTGTTGATCTATTTTATTTACACGCCCCTCAGGATCAGCGACCTCTATGAACTTTAGTTCTAGAGTCTTTAAAACATCAAAGGCTTGTTTTGTATAATGATGTCCGGGTATCGTATTTTTACTCTGCGAAGGTAGCAATTTCAATTGCTGAGGTAGATCCCAAGGTGGCGAGTCCAGTTGTTGTGTTTTAACTGCCAAAAATGCCAATACTTGTTCGCGAGTCAGGTCAATGCTCTGTGTTTTATGTTTAAACTTTTTATCTTTTTGCAAAAGCATAAGCTTATCTATGGCAGGTTTGATATCTGCTTTTAATCGCCCTTGATAAGCTTGCCAAATGATTTGCCGGCATTTGGGTTTCGGTTGATTTAATAAATAGTGTGTTAGTTGCTGCTTTGTTGATAACTCTGTGTCACTTAACACGCATTCATCCTGATTGATGTACAGTGATGAAGGAGATGATTGAAAGTTACCGTTAATGAATGCAGTTAAGCTGGTAATTTGTGATTTCTGGGCAATATTAATTTGCTGATGGTAATTAGTTAATAATCGTTCAATGTAATCTAGCTGCTTACGTTGCTCCATCTGTTTGATTGGTTCAGCAGTCGACTGGCTTGATGAAATTAGCTGTCTATGGTGACTGGTGTCTAGTGAGTGCTTTATAAAGTTAACGTATTCATCAGCTAATTTTATTTGGCATTGTAGTAGGGCACTGCGTTGTTGGGGGTTAAGCGGTAATGTACGGTAGTAATTTATTCTGTCATTGAAGTTAAAAAGTGAAATTAACTCACGCTCTAATGAAACGGTTAGTCGCGCCAAATTATTATGGTTTGATACTGGTGAAGCTTTAAATTGGGCGCAACTGTGCAGAAATAGTTTTAATGGAGAAGCTGCAGCATGCGCTGCAGCAAAACAACTAAAAAATAGCAGTGCTAGAAAAGTGTTTTTTAGCGTACGCAACACGTTCTTCCACTGACATTGTAGGGCCTGACATATCTTCAATATGTTTAAGTCTTGGGATAATTCCTTTGCCATTAGCTATTTGGATTGCTAATCCTGGGCGGGCATTTAGCTCCAATAACAAAGGACCACGCTTCTTATCTAAAACCATATCAGTACCTAAATAACCTAGTTCACACATCTCATAGGCAGCTGACGCAGTATGTAAGAGTGTGTCCCAATTAGGTACTTGGATTTTTTCAAGCTCAAAGTTAGTATCTGGATGATGACTAATAGGTAAATCAAATTGCACCGCATGTAGGCTTTTGCCTGTGGCTATGTCCAAGCCAACACCGACAGCGCCTTGGTGTAAATTTGCCTTACCATCAGAGGCTGCAGTTGAGCAGCGAAGCATTCCCATCACTGGGAAGCCTTTAAACACGATTAGACGAATATCTGGTACACCTTCATAACTGAAACCGTCGAAAACAGGATCGAACTCAATCAGTCCTTCGACAATACCGACGTCAGGCTTACCACCAAGTGAAAATAGACCACTCAGAATGTTAGACACATGGCGATAGATTTCAGAGTGTGTTACTTCATGTCCATTTGGTTTGTAGTAACAACCATTGTGTACTTTAGTAATGACCAAAATGCCTTTACCACCAGAACCCTTCGCAGGTTTGATAACAAAGCCTGCTCGATCTTCGACCATTTTAGGTATTTCTTCAATCTTGTGTTGTTCATCAACGACGCCAATAAGGTCAGGCACAGCAATATCATTGGCTAACGCTAGTTGTTTAGTTACAAGTTTGTCATCCACACGCTTGTAAAACTTGCGAGGATTATAACGTCCAATGTAACTAATGTTACGTTGGTTCATATTCATCACACCATTTCGGCGTAGTTCCCATGGCCAAGCAAATTCCATTACTTATCTCCAGCCAAAGGTTTAAAGCGTTTTAACTCTGTTAAGCGATATCCTGTGTACTGTCCCATTACCAACACCGTTGCTAGGATAACTAAATGGATACCCAAGAAGTTAAATACCCAATGCTGGATGATACTGTTGCTCATTGCTAAGTAAGCAAGCGTAGCCACGAATAAACTACCGCCACCGGCGACAAATACTGAACGGGGGCCTTCTTCTTCCCAAAGGATAGACATACGTTCGATTGTCCAAGCCAGAATGATCATAGGGAAGAAGGTTACCGTTAACCCTTCACTGAGACCAAGTTTGAATGACAGCAACGTAAACAGGCCGATTATAAATATCACCACGATAATCACTGCTGATATTCGGGATATGAGAAGCAGATTTAACTGGGATAAATATGAACGGATCATCAAACCAAAGGCAACGATCAACAAAAAGCCAATTAAACCAGTTAACAGTGTTGTTTGGATAAATGCCATGGCAATTAACACCGGCATAAAGGTACCTGATGTTTTAATACCAATGATCACACGCAGGAATACAACAACCAACACACCAATAGGTATTAACAAAATACCTTTGAATAAGCTTTGCTCTTCAAGTGGCAACTGGTACAAAGAAAAATCCCAACCATCCTGTGCATTTTGCATCATATCAATCGAAGTTGATAAAGCAGGGCGGGTATCCTGTAACATGGAGAAATTAACTTGTGAGTTACGTCCACCAATAACATCTAGCGGTGACTTACCACTGCTATCCCAAATAACCAAATTGTCATTACGACCACTAATGTTATTTGTCACATCAAACAGTTCCCAAGTGCCCTTATGGTATACTTGCACGTACTTTTGTAATTGCTGCCGACGGCGCTGATCTTCTAACGACAGACCATAAACGATTCTTGCAGGGATACCTTTGGTGCTCATCATATTAACGAACAAGTTAGTCTTGGTATTTGAAGAAAGCAGCAAAGACATATTTTGGCTTTGATTAGCGTCGTTTATATTGGCCATTAATTGCTGGCCAAAAGATAAATTGGATGCACTCCGGCTCCAAACCTCTTCAATAATTTGTTCAGCCGCAGAACGTTCAGTCACAGGCCATAAGTATGGCTCAGAAGCTTGAGGCTCTTCAGTGTTAACTTCTAACTTACCTGTAGGGACAAGTGTTACACGGTAATATAACGATTGATTACCTATCGCTTCACGAATTGACCAGACAGCACGTCTAACACCATTATCTTCATTAATACTTAAACCATATCCCGGTGAAGAAGCATTTTCGATGAGAATATCGAAAGCAGGATCATTGGGAAGAGCGAAGTCAACTTCAGCGGCATCACCTGTACCGTTAAAACTGACTTTGGCATCAATAGCCCAGCTTTGTACCTGCTCACCAGGTAAGAAAGGGATGTTATGCTCGATACCACGGTAAATGCTTGATACCAAGCCTGATATGAACAATAGCGCAACGAGAATGTAAAAAGGCTTACGTGAATGCATTACGGATCCTATTTATTATTTGCAGACGTCACTTGTTTATCTGACTTTCCATGAATGAACTGCTGACTAACATCGACTACGGCAATGTCTTTCATAAACTTACGGCCCAGAAGTAATGGATATTCTAAGTGGCTACGATCAGTTAAGTTAACATCGGTTTCTGCTGAATATTTTCCAATTTTTAAATGAGTGTGAATAACCGGTCGGCGATCCTCAGGTGAATCAGCATCCTGTTTGATGCGAACAAAACGAACAACTTTAGACTCAAAGGTATTAGCTGGCTGATCTTTTATATGGCTTAATACATCGAATCTAACCCATTGAGCCCCGTTACGCTCAAATAAAACGATATTACGTGCATCTAATGAAGAAGACTCTGCACCAGTATCAATTCGTGTGGCAAAGTGTGATTTAACTTCTTCGACATAAACACTCTCTACTTCGCCGAGTAAAAACTTTTCACCGATTGTTGATTCTGGACATTGAGAAATGATCTTTAATTGGGTGTCATCTTCAACAGGTATTACAGCGGCTTTGTTATTAACGGACTTAATTGCATCTCTGAGTTCTGTTGTCAGTGTTTTCACTTCTTCAGTTAAAGCGGTAAGCTGCTCATCTTGTTGTCCACATTGCGCAGTTAACGCATCAACAATGCGTTGTTCAGTAGACTGTACATTCTGATTGAGCTCAATGTTTGATAATGTTGGTTCTTCAGCAGTTTTTGGAGTGTTGCTGCAACCTGTTAATAATACTGCTGCAATTGATACAGCAAGAATTGGCTTTAACATAAACCGTCCCATATATGTTTTAAATTAAATCTAAATTCGGTTGGCCTTTCTTAGCGATAATCGTAGCCCGTTTAGGTGCAGGGTAACCTTCAACAGTTAAACTCACATCATTTGGGTCTAAATAATCAACTAAGGATTCATTTTTCATCCAATCAGTAGAGCGTTGTTCTGCTAATGATGTGACATCAATATCAACACATTGGACATCGATAAATTCACACTTCTTAAGCCACAGTACCAGAGCTTCAACTGAAGGTATAAACCACACGTTATTCATCTTTCCATAACGGTCTTCAGGTACCAGTACTTGGTTGGCATCACCGTCTATAACCAATGTTTCTAAAACGAGTTCTCCACCAACCCGTAATTGATCTTTAAGTTGTAATAAATGATCGATAGGAGAGCGGCGGTGATAAAGGACTCCCATAGAGAATACAGTATCAAAAGCGTCTAACGGTGGAAGATCCTGAATACCAATTGGTAAAAGGTGTACTGGATGATGATTACCCGCAACACGCTTAACCGCTTCAAATTGACATAAAAATAAGGGAGAAGGGTCAATACCTACTACTTGTTTAGCGCCTTCACCCAGCATACGCCACATATGGTATCCACTGCCACAGCCAACATCTAACACGGTACGGTTGTTTAATGGTGAAATATGCTTGCTTACACGATCCCATTTCCAGTCACTTCGCCACTCGGTATCAATGTCGATACCATGAATAGTAAAAGGGCCTTTACGCCATGGCTGAAACAAACCTAAAAGATTACTCAGTTTTTGCTGTTGTCCAGCTTCGAGTTGATCACCGCTGCCAATTGTCACTCCATCTTTGAAATTGGTCATATCAGGCTGTGGGTAATTGAGCTTGTTGAGTACTTTTTCCCACTTAGGTAAATTTCCGTGCTTATGTTCACGTTGCCATTTGCCAAGGATTGAAGGGAGGTCTTCTAGCCAATGCTGTAATTCAGAATCGGCTATTTGTTTGTAAAAGGAACTAAAACTGATCACTTGATGGCCACCATTGAACAAAAATTAAAACACTGATACCAGACCGAGAAATGACTAAACCCAGCGCTTTGAAAGCGGCGTTGGTGCGTCGTAAGTGGATCAGGGAGCATGACATTTTCTAAGGCACTGCGTTTTTGACTGATTTCAAGTTCACTATAGCCATTTGAACGCTTAAAGTCTAAGTGATGTTTATCAAGTAATTGCTGAATGGCATTGTCTTCAAAGCATAATTTTTCAGAAATGATCAACGCACCACCAGATTTTAAGCCTTGGTATATCTTATTAATCAAGGCGTCTCGATCTACTGATGGCAAAAACTGTAAAGTGAAGTTCAGAATCACTAACGATGCATTGCTAATGTTAATATCCCGGATATCACTGCATATTAAGCTGACAGGTGTTTCACTTTTAAATGCGTTAAGGTTTTCTCTGCAGCGGTTTATCATTGACTCACTGTTGTCTATCGCATAGATATGACATTGCTTGTCTTCAACACGACGACGTATTGAAAGTGTTGCTGCTCCTAATGAGCTACCGAGATCATAAATATTGCTATTTGGCGTGACAAAATCCGAAGCAAAATTGCCTATGGTATTAATAATTTGACTATATCCGGGCACTGAGCGACGGATCATGTCATTAAACACGCCCGCAACTTGGTGATCAAATTTAAAATCATCTACCTTTTCTGCAGCAGTTGCGTAGATATTGTCTTGTTGATCAATCATGAAAGCTAATTTTATAAAATGATGTGATTATTTTAGCTAATGACTAATAAAGGCAGCAAGTTAAAATGCAAATTAAATCAACCAATTTAATCGTTTTTACATTGCCAGTGACGATGCGATGTATTTGCAAGTGTAACTTATGTAAAGAAATGTAAATCGGCTCTGTTGTGTCTTTGTTAATTGTCGCATTGGGATCGCTTTTAGATTAACATGCTTATTTTATAAACCATTAATCATAAACAGTTGTAGTTTAGGAAAAAGATTGAAACAGATAATATGGATTTTATCACTGTCATTTTTGTGTTTACTATCAATGTTTCCACCGGCATATGGACAGTATAAATACTCTGAAGCAGCAGAGGAACAGCGTCATTTCACCATTGTCATGAGTCAAAACACTTATCCATACCAATTTGTGGATGATGATGGTTTACCCCGAGGTGTTCTTATTGACATTTGGCGTGAATGGGCCAATAAAACAAACTCACAAGTGACGTTTAAACCTATTCGTTGGGAAGAGACGCTTGATTACGTTTCACAACATGAAAATATTATCCACGCCGGTTTAGCTATCACGGATTCCAGACTAGAAAACTTCTCATTTAGCGAAACCATTTCAAACTTATCTTCTTATCTCTTCATACATGAGTCTGTTGATATTAGACAACAAGTGTCTGATTTAGTCCCGTTTCGAATTGGTATTGTGTCTGGGTCAGCTCACCAAGATAACTTACTTGCAATAGAACCTAAATTAACCTTTAAAGCGTATCCAACACGTAATGATTTATTAGATGCAGCTGCCAATGGTGAGGTCTATGTTTTTGCTGGCATAGAAGGTTATCAGCGTAATTTGACTCGAGAACAAAAAATTACTCACGATTTTAACAATGCTTCTAGATTACCCATTAAACAAATCGCTTTAGCTGCAGCTGTTGCAAAAGGGAATAATGAGTTAGTTAAATTCATCAATGACGGTTTTTCACTCATCGACCCCGTAATCGTTAAGCAAATTGAACGTCGATGGTTAGGTTACAATAATGCAGAAAAAGCAGTGTTGATTGCGATGCAAAGTGGTGTAGAACCCTATGCTGATATTGGTGCGGATGGTTTACCTCATGGGTTGCTGGTGGACTTATGGCAGTTATGGTCGGAAAAAACAGGGATCAAAATT
Source organism: Shewanella maritima (assembly GCF_043643735.1). Classification (GTDB taxonomy): domain Bacteria; phylum Pseudomonadota; class Gammaproteobacteria; order Enterobacterales; family Shewanellaceae; genus Shewanella; species Shewanella maritima_A. Next base: position 110,225 of record NZ_JBHZSM010000011.1, on the reverse strand, counting down.
GATTTTGTGAGTGGTGATATGAACAGTTCAGTCGATCTTATTAAAAGAGGTTTAGCTGATGTGCATATTGGATACCCTGAAAGTAACGAATTAAGAACAGGTTTAAAGCAAGCTTGGCATATCACTTCTGCAAAGAGCCGATATTTTAGCTTGCCAGATAAACTGAATACGCTAAACCCAAATGCCAACCTTCGTATTGGTGTATTCCCTACATCACCCTATATCAATGAAGTTAAGAGCTATTTTCCTAACGCACAGGTTAAGTTTTTTGAAGATATTGAGTTAATGACGCTTGCAGTACAAAAAGGCCAGCTAGATGGTTTTGTGGCATCATCAGCGATGACATCTCATCATCTATTAACTCACAAATTATGGGCCGAGTTCACTCAATATAGTGATGTTGAGTTCAATACCATGATGTATAGCTTAACGCGCCTGGATGACAGTGGGCTGTCGACTCGTATTAGAGAAGGTTTTAATCTCATCACCGCAGAAGAGCAATTTGCCATTGAACGTAAATGGCTTATTAATCCTGAAGACCGTTACTTTGATTCTTCAAACTACGCTATTAAATTAACGTCCCAAGAGCAGGCTTATTTGTCTACCATAGGTGCAATCAAAATGGGCTATGTAAAAGATTGGCCTCCTATGGAATATCAAGGTGCTAATGGTGAGTTTTTGGGGATAAATGCTGATATTAAAACTAAGATATCAGAGCAGTTGGGGCTGACTATCGTTCCTGTGGCTTATGGTGACTTTCGTGATGTACTGGCTGACTTGATAAGCGGTGAAATTCAAATGGTTGCATCAGTGGCATATACCCCAAAAAGAGCAACACAATTGTCATTTTCTGAGCCCTATTGGCCATCACCATGGGGCATCGTAACCAGTTTAACTCAGCCTCCAATATTTGATATAGGCCAAATAACTGGTCAAAGGTTAGCGGTTATCGAGGGTTATCACTTAGTCGATAAAATTAGACAAAGATACCCCAATGTGCAGATTGTACAGGTTGATAATATTCAGGCTGGTATGCAAGCGGTTGTGGATGGCAAAGCTGATATGTTTGTTGAAAAAGTATCTGCTTTAGCCACACTGCTTAACACTGGCACCTATCCATCGCTTAAATTGTCTTTAATTTCTGACCTAGCAGAACAACACAGTCAGCTAGCATTGTTTCCTGATCTTAAGAATTTAATGCCACTTATTGATCGTGTAATTGGTTCGATTGATGAGAATGAACAGCATAAAATTAATCAAAAATGGAATAGTTTAACGGTTAAAACAGACACGACAGTATATCAACGCTGGATAAAAATTATGATGTTCAGCTTGGTACTACTAACAGTGATTGTGTTAACGGTGGTATTTGCTAATCGACGATTGAATTTTGAGATTAAGCGTCGTGAATTGGCCGAAGAAAAACTTAAACACATGGCAAATCATGACAATGTAACTCAACTGCCCAATAGAATGTTGTTTAATGATCGCTTGTCACAGTCCGTGTTAACTCATCAAAGGCAAGGTAATCGTTTCGCTGTGTTGTTTATGGATCTTGATGGATTTAAAACGGTAAACGATGTTCATGGGCATCACGTCGGTGATAAATTACTAAAGATGGTCTCTGAGGTATTGAGTGATTGTGTGCGAGAGTCAGATACAGTGGCGCGTTTTGGTGGTGATGAGTTTGTTGTGATTTTAAATAACATTCAGTCAAAAGAAGCCGCCAAACAAGTTGCTGATAACATTTTAAATAGACTTAACCTAATCAATCATGTGGATGATTACCGGATTGCTATTTCTGCCAGTATTGGCATTGCGATATTTCCAGATGAAGCGTCGTGTGCGAGTGAAATACTCAATCTTGCAGATAAATTGATGTACCAGGCTAAAAAGTTTGGTGGTCATCAATGTAAGCTGAGTTAAGGGATAGTATTTTTTTACTCAGCATAATTATGCACACACGTTTTTAGTCTAATTTCTAACAATGCACTTGTCACTTGTCTGCGTCATATTGTTTATGTTCAATTGTTTATCATAATCCTTTTATCAATACGGTAAAGTGCTGAGTTTTTATACGATTAAGCGGATTTACTGCTTCTTTGCTAGATTCTTACTCCATTCTAAAAGATACTGCGCACTATATACGTTGGTTTGTGGTTGTATAGCAGTATATAATGCCACGTTTAATCATAATAATTGTCACACTACTTTGTGGATGAAAGGATAAAGTTCAATGCGCAGTCATTATTGTGGAGACGTAAACAAGTCTCACTTGGATCAAGAAGTTACCTTAGTCGGTTGGGTAAACCGTAGTCGTGATTTAGGTGGGGTAATTTTCCTAGATTTACGCGATAGAGAAGGGCTTATTCAAGTTGTTTACGACCCAGATCTTGCAGACGTCTTCGAAGTGGCTAGTAGCCTGCGTAGCGAATTTTGTGTACAGATTAAAGGTATCGTGCGTGCTAGACCGGATAGCCAAATCAATTCACAAATGAAAACCGGTGAAATTGAGGTGCTAGGTAAAGCATTAACGATTATCAATACTGCTGCACCATTACCACTGAGCATGGATAATCACCAGAACAACAGTGAAGAGCAACGTCTTAAGTATCGTTACTTAGATTTACGTCGTCCAGAAATGGCTGAGCGTTTAATCTTCCGCTCTAAAGTGACCAGTGCAGTACGTCGCTTTTTAGACGACAGTGGCTTCCTAGATATGGAAACGCCAATCCTGACTAAAGCGACACCTGAAGGTGCTCGTGATTATTTGGTGCCTAGCCGAACTTATAAAGGTCAGTTCTTTGCATTACCTCAGTCACCACAAATCTTCAAACAATTACTGATGATGTCGGGTTTTGACCGTTACTATCAAATTGTTAAATGTTTCCGTGATGAAGATTTACGTGCTGATCGCCAGCCAGAATTTACCCAAATCGATATCGAAACGTCGTTTATGTCATCTGAACAGGTGATGCAAAAAACTGAAGAAATGGTGCGTGGGTTATTTAAAGATTTACTGAATGTTGATCTTGGTGAATTCCCACGTATGCCATATTCAGAAGCAATGGCACGTTTTGGTTCTGATAAACCAGACTTACGTAACCCACTTGAATTAGTTGACGTTGCGGACTTAGTTAAAGATGTTGAATTTGCAGTGTTTAGTGGCCCAGCTAACGATCCCGAAGGCCGAGTTGCAGCACTTCGTATCCCAACAGGTGCTTCATTATCTCGTAAGCAAATTGATAATTACACTAAGTATGTTGGCATCTATGGCGCTAAAGGCTTAGCTTGGATGAAAGTGAATGATTTAGCTGCCGGTATGGACGGTATTCAATCACCTGTTCTTAAGTTCCTAAATGAATCAATTGTTCAACAAATCATTGAGCGCACCGGTGCACAAACAGGCGACATCATTTTATTTGGTGCAGACAATGCTATGACCGTTGCAGAGGCAATGGGTGCATTACGTCTTAAAGCCGGTGAGGACTTCGAGCTGCTTCAAGGTGAGTGGAAACCTTTATGGGTTGTTGACTTCCCAATGTTTGAGAAAATTAAAGGTAGTTTCCATGCGGTTCATCACCCATTTACAGCACCGCGTGGTGTGAGCCCAGAACAGTTAGCCGCTGACCCAGCTGGTACCGTATCTGATGCGTACGATATGGTATTAAATGGTTGTGAACTAGGTGGTGGTTCAGTGCGTATTCATGATGCAAAAATGCAGGCCACTGTGTTTGATATTTTGGGTATTGATGAGCAAGAAGCTAACGAAAAATTTGGTTTCTTACTTGAAGCCTTGCGTTACGGTACTCCACCACACGCGGGTTTAGCGTTTGGCCTAGATCGCATCATTATGTTGATGACAGGTGCAAGCTCTATTCGCGATGTCATGGCATTCCCTAAAACCACAACGGCAGCATGCCCGCTAACCAATGCACCAGGTGAAGCAAATCCACAACAATTAGTGGAACTTGGCGTAAGAGTGATTGAGACACCAAAAGAACAGTAATAATTTTTTGTTTTTGTTCTAAATATAAGCACATATTTAACGCGTTTAGATATGTGCTTTTTTATCGCTGCAACTCAAGGTATGGTATTCATACTTAGCGCTATGTATAACGGGGTAACTCCATGGCTGGACACAGTAAATGGGCCAATATTCGGCATCGTAAAGCTGCACAAGATTCTAAACGTGGCAAACTATTCACAAAATTCATTCGTGAGTTAACAGTAGCGTCCAGAGAAGGCGGCTCAGATCCTGACTCTAATCCACGATTACGTGCCGCCATTGATAAATCTTTATCAAATAATATGACCCGAGATACTATCGAGCGTGCCATCAAACGAGGCGCAGGTGAGCTTGATGGTCAACAGCTTGAAACCATCGTTTATGAAGGTTATGGCCCAGGTGGTACAGCTGTTATGGTAGAAACCATGACAGACAATAAGAATAGAACTGTTTCAGGTGTACGTAATGCATTCAGTAAATCAGGCGGAAACCTTGGAACAGATGGTTCAGTGTCATATTTATTTACTAAGCAAGGCATGATTTCATTTGATGATACTGTTGATGAAGATACGCTAATGGATATCGCCCTTGAAGCGGGTGCAGAAGATGTTATCTCTCACGAAGATGGTTCACATGATGTATGTACTACTCCTGAAGCGTTTGGTGCAGTAAAAGATGCATTAGATGCTGCTGATCTCACAGCCATCAACGCTGAAGTCACCATGGTTGCCTCTACCAAGTCTGAACTTGATGCGAGCACCGCAGAAAAGTTTTTACGATTAATTGATAATCTTGAAGATAATGATGATGTTCAAGAGGTATATCACAATGCGGATATCTCAGAAGATGTTATGCGACAACTTAGCGATGCTTAAGCGTAATTAATGGCAATTATATTAGGTATCGATCCAGGCTCAAGGATTACCGGCTATGGCGTAATCAAATGCCAAGGTAGGCAACAACTGTACCTTGGAAGTGGCTGTATTCGTACCTCTGGCGATAATTTAGCAGAGCGTCTACAGCAAATTTTTACTGGGATCAGTGAGATCATTCGCCAATATCAACCCGAGCAATTTGCCATTGAAAGAGTGTTTATGGCAAAAAATGCTGACTCAGCTTTAAAGCTCGGTCAAGCGCGTGGGGCGGCCATTGTTGCCGCCACGAATGCAGGATTAACCGTAGCAGAATATAGTGCTACACAAATAAAAAGCGCGGTGGTTGGTACTGGACGTGCGCAAAAGTCGCAAGTTCAACACATGATAACGCAAATGCTTAAATTACCTTCAGCACCACAGGCTGACGCAGCAGATGCATTAGGTGTCGCTTTATGTCATTACCACACGAATCAAAGTTTGGTCGCTATGGGTGGAAAAGCCACCTTAAGAACATATGGAAGATATAAATGATAGGTCGTCTACAAGGATTACTTGTTGAAAAGCAGGCTCCTGAAATAGTTTTAGATGTGAATGGTGTTGGTTATGAGCTACAAGTGCCAATGACTAGCTTTTATGAGCTCCCTGAGTTAAATCAGCAAGCTACACTTTATACCCATTTTGTTGTGCGGGAAGACGCTCAGTTGTTATATGGCTTCATCACTAAGCAAGAGCGATCATTGTTCCGTCTATTAATTAAAACTAACGGTGTTGGCCCTAAATTAGCACTCACCATCTTATCTGGGATGAACGCCAATGAGTTTGTTAATTGCGTTGAGCGTGATGACATTGCAACGTTAGTAAAATTACCAGGTGTTGGTAAAAAGACGGCTGAAAGATTAGTCGTAGAAATGCGCGACAAACTGAAGAACCTATTGGAGGCATCTTCTGGTTCTGAACGTGAATTCGTATTACAAAGTAACTATAAGCCGGCACCTGTCACTGATACTGTTGAAGAAGATGCAATTGCTGCATTATTATCATTGGGTTACAAACCTACGCAAGCCAGTAAAGCTGTTGCAAGTGCATTCACAGAAGGTATGGATTCAGAGATGCTTATTAAAGCAGCTCTAAAGTCTATGCTGTAAATTCGTAACGCGAAGGGTAATCTAATTTATGATTGAAGCTGACCGCCTCATTGAGCCACAAATACAAGGACAGGACGAATCTATTGATCGTGCTATGCGTCCCAAATTATTGGATGAGTATACTGGGCAAGATGAATCTAGAGCTCAGTTAAAAGTGTTTATTGAAGCAGCAAAAAATCGTAATGAAGCATTAGATCATATGTTGATTTTTGGCCCTCCAGGACTAGGTAAAACAACATTAGCCATGATTGTTGCCAATGAAATGGGGGTAAATATTAAATCAACCTCTGGTCCTGTATTAGAAAAAGCAGGTGATTTGGCCGCTCTTTTAACTAACCTTGAGCAAGATGATGTACTTTTTATTGATGAAATTCATCGCTTGAGCCCTGTGGTTGAAGAAATTCTTTATCCCGCAATGGAAGATTATCAGCTCGATATCATGATTGGTGAAGGGCCTGCAGCGCGGTCAATAAAACTAGATTTACCGCCTTTTACATTGATTGGTGCTACTACCAGAGCTGGCTCATTAACATCACCTTTACGAGCAAGGTTCGGTATTCCGTTACGTCTTGAATTTTATAATGTCAAAGATCTTACATCAATCGTCAGTCGCTCAGCTGATGTAATGGGAATTGAAGTTGAAGCAGAAGGCGCGGTAGAAATCGCACAACGCTCCCGTGGCACACCGCGTATCGCTAATCGATTGTTACGGCGCGTACGTGATTATGCCGAAGTAAAACATGATGGCATTGTCACAAAGGCTGTTGCTGAACAGGCGTTGGATTTACTTGATGTAGATATCCAAGGGTTTGATTATTTAGATCGCAAACTGTTGCTTGCTATTATTGATAAATTTATGGGTGGCCCTGTTGGTTTAGACAACCTTGCCGCTGCTATTGGTGAGGATCGTGAAACGATTGAAGATGTACTGGAACCGTTTCTCATTCAGCAAGGTTTTATCCAGCGAACACCAAGAGGCAGGGTAGCAACAGAACGTGCTTATCAGCATTTTAATGTGTTCATGCCTAGTAAGTAGCATTATTTTCAAACCATCTGTTCATATTATTAATGAGTAGATGGTGCTCTCCAAATTGGTCTAACACTATTGGTTAAATCAACCTCATTAATATCACACACGCTGTTGAATTTTCACGAGCCAATCATTGTTTTAATACAGCATCTGGGTGACAAATCTAGCTAAATATCAGATCTCACCTATTCTTTTAAATAGAACCTAGTAGTAAATTTATTTATCTAAGTTTTATATGGGTATAGCTATTAGAGATGGCACAAAACAATAAGTACATTAGACGAGTGAGTTAATGAATATAAGTCGAAGATTTAAAATCATTTTTTCACTATTAATCCTTCAATTGGCAGGCATTATTATTGTTATGTTCCTTTGGATTGATAGTGCTCGAAAAGTTGCTGAAGCGGAGTCTCAAGGGCACCAGCTAATGGACTTAGCCCACATACTAAGACAAAGTTCAGACGATCTTACCCGAATGGTAAGAGTGTATGTCACAACAGGGGACAAGGTTTATTTAGAATATTATGAACAAATTTTAGCTATTAGAAATGGAAAGCAACCTCGTCCTAGCAATAAGTATGACTTGCATTGGGATACGTTGGTCTCACAGCAAAATTTTGACAGCTCAGCGATCTCAGCTTCAACAATGGAACAAATGATATTGAATGCACCGCTAGATAGCCAAGAGCGGGCTTTATTGTTTGATGCATTAGCTCAATCAAATGAGCTGGTCAGTTTTGAGTTAAATGCTATTGAATTAATTAAAAATCATACATACGAACAATTGCCATTATCGGTTAAATTATCTGCCCAAGATAAAGTTTTTAATAGTTTATACATATCTCAATAAGCACAAATCATGATACCAATCCAGCGCTTTTATGAACGTATGGATATTAAAAAAAACGAGATGGTCTCACAGTTATCTTCCAATCAAGTTCTTTTTCAGAACCTTACCATAATGCTGGTGATATCATCTTTATTGACAGTGATCTTAGGTTACATGCATTTAATGCATTGGATTGTAAAACCGATATTATCGCTATCAACACAAGTTAACCGTATCAAACAAGGCGATAGTAAACTCAAACCTCTGCAAGTGTCACAAGATGAAATAGGTGAGCTAGCTGCTAGTTTGAATAGTATGAATGTCACTATTTATACACAAATTAAACAGTTAGAAGCCATCTCACTATTAGATAGCCTTACACAACTAGCCAATAGACGTGCATTTGATCTAGCTATCACTTCTGAATGGGGCAGGCACCAGCGTATGAATGAAAACTTGTCTTTACTTGTGCTAGACATTGACGATTTCAAGACATTCAATGATAAATATGGGCACCTATGAGGGGATAAATGTATTCAAATTGTCGCCAATGTGCTCAAACAGTCAGTGAATCGAGCTGGTGACGTGGCAGCAAGATTTGGAGGTGATGAGTTTGTCATCCTTTTGCCAATGACGAATGCATTGGGTGCTAAAAACATAGCTGATCATATTCAGCAAACCATTGATAGTGTGTCCATTAACTTAGCATCATTGAAAATCTCAAATGGTATTACAGTCAGTATTGGCTGTGCCACGCTAACTCCCAGCCATGAGAATAGTGTTGAAGAGCTAATACACAGAGCTGATGAGGCGTTATATCAAGCAAAAGCTTTGGGGAAAAACCAAGTTGGACTGTCTACTGTTAGGCAGTCAGAATCTTAAAAGGAGTTGAAAGAGTCATGGCATCATTGTTGAACATGATTGTCTAGTCGATGCAATTCTATCGTGAACGAATGCGCATATCAGCCTGTGTTCATATGATTAAATCAAGTGTTTTGGTTTTATTCAATAATATGTAAATGATAGACTTATATAGTTTATCTAAAATTATTCATTTCTTTCCTAACAGTATTAGGAGCATCTTTTTAGATATAACCTGCCTTATACATTGCTAATAAACATTTAATTGTAGGGTTCAATCCATCATCTGAGATTAAATGATTGGACATAACATCAGTAAACTGCAGCCCAAATCAACTCACCAACAAAATAAACAAGTCAATTTTAATGGAATTTAGATTCTCATTAATTACCACGTTTATCCCAAAAAGGGGGAAACGCGACTTGGTAACTCGATTAGGGCAGATAGCATGTTTACTATTTTGAAAGTCAAAAACCAACTTCGAATAGGGTTGTTAGCGGTATTACCGTTTTTACTAAACATCTCTTATGCAAAAGATAATCAAGAGAACGAATTACACACACTTAAAGGAAAAGCTGTGTTTCAGCATTATGGTATTGATGAAAGTCTACCAAAATTGGCAATGAGTTCATTGATGCAAGGTGAACACCTTGTCGAGTTCGCAACTAGGAAAATTGAAATTGGTGATGATGTAAAGGAATCACATGTGTATTTGGTCAAAGATACTGATACTAAGGGCAATATTGATCTACGCATTAAGTATCGACCAGATCAAATAGCAGATCACGAGAATGTTGTCGATGAAATTGAAACATTTACTCGTCGAGAATATCGCTTACGAAATTATGCAGAAAGTTTTGATAAATCATCTGTAAAGGCGACTGAATTAAGTGGGCATCAAGTGTTAGTGACATTTGATTATTCTAAATATGGTCTACCACAGGATATTTCTTATTTTCGTTTTTTAAGCGTTAAGTTGTTTGTTGAACATGGCAAACCTACACAAATGGTTATTTACAACAAAAAACCATTTACATTTGATAATTACAAAGTGGAAAACTATCGACAAACGATTGATTTTAAACACTTAGCCTCAGGGAAGATTATTTTGGCACGAAAACATACTGAGGCTACAGGTACTAGCAAGAAAAAACCTTTGAAAGTCACCATTGATGTGACTCCAGTCGCAATCTATGACGACGAAGAAGGGGTGAATATTTTAGACCACGATAAATTGGACGATGTTTCTGATCCTCGTATGCGTGAGCAGCGTGTTGAGTTACATAGATTGTTTCCGTTAATGGGTGACATGGTTAGGCGTCAGGGGATCGACTTGCCGTTACCATTTGGTGTGTCAATTGCTTATCGCAATCAAGATATGAACATTCCCTTTAATGATTTTACGATAGACGGTATCCGTTTAAATGACTTTTTTGATCCAGCTGACACGATTGGGGTGGTGAATGCGCAGAGTCTCACCTTAAGAGGTGATGTAAATATTCTGCCGTTTTGGAATGTGTTCGGTTATGTCGGTCAAATTGATGTTGATGCACAAGTTGATGCTGCTTACACAGGTAAAGCAGGGCAAATTATAAAAGAGAAACTAAATAACAAATTTCCGCATTTGGGAGATGCATTTTGCAAGGAGTTAAGTGCCATTTGTCAACCTGGAAATCTTAATGTGCCATTACATTTACAATACGACCTTGCCGGAATTGGTACCACTTTATCGGTTGGTTATAGAGAGTTTTTCGCTTCTGTTACGGGTACATACAGCATAACCCGAATGAAAGGAACGGATAGATGGGGTGATGGTATTGTTACAGTACAACCTATGTTGGGCTATCAGCTAGCCGATTACAGAGCACAATTGTTTGTGGGTGCTGAGTATCAAGGTCTTGATTCTCGGATGGACGGCCGAGTAGTGAGTGGAAATATCGCGTTCGACTATGACATTGGTGTTGAGTTGAATCAGTGGGCATATTTAGTCGGCTTTAATAAGCAGTTTGGTAAAAACTACAATTTATCAGTGCTTTACAATAAAGGTGAAACCCGTGAGGCATTCACTATCAATTTTGGTTACCGTTTTTAGGCCTTTCCTTGTGCTTAAAAAATTGAGCACAAGCTAATGCATATTAGCCGGTCATTGGTTCAAATCGAAACTAAGTAGCAATATGAAAAAACTAAATTACCCATATACAATATACCTGTTCATCTGCTTTTTTCTTGTTGCATGTGCAACACCACACAAAGCAGAACAACGTGTTAGCCAAGCCCATTACAAACAAGTAGTGGTGCCAAATTTTGACAAGTCAAATGAGCCTATTCGAGTATTTGATACAGACTCTACACAACTGTTTTTTGATGACGTAAACAATACAACACCAATAGCCGTGCAGGGTGAGCAAATGTATGTACTGGTGCTATCTGGTGGGGGAGTGAATGGCGCTTACGGTGCCGGTGTGATTAATGGGTTACATGAATCTAATCAACTACCAAACTATAGCATTATCACGGGAATAAGTGCCGGGGCATTGATGGCGCCATTTGTTTTTGTTGGGGATGAAAACATAAAACATATGAAGCAATTGATATTAGGCATAGATGATAAAAGCATTATTGGTAAAAAGCATTTTCTAAATACAATTTTCAAAGATGCACTATCAGAAGGCCAACACTTATACGACCTTATTGAGCAGCACTACAGTGACGAACTGATTGATCAAATCTCAGTTATGCATCAACAAGGGAAAAGGTTGTTGATTGGCACCACACATTTCGACTCAAATGAACTGGTTGTTTGGAATATTGGTGAAATTGCCTCCAGCCAAGTTGTTAATCGATATAAATTGATTCGCCAAATCATTGCTGCAAGTGCATCTATACCAGCAGTTTTCCCGCCTCAATTTATTGATGTTGAACTGAATGGGGAAACAATGGAAGAAATGCATGTCGATGGTGGATTAGCTAATCAACTATTTTTATTTGCTGAACATATTGATTTTAATGCTATTAATAGCAGTTTAGGTTTATCAACGCAGCCAGTAGTGCAAGTTATCCGTAATGGGGTATTAGATATGCCTTATCAAAAAATAAATGATAAAGGTATCGACTTGATTACACGCACCGTAAAGTCGATGACAGTCAATCAAGGCGAAGGAGATTTATACCATATTGCTTATATGTGCCGACAACAAAATCTGGCGATGAGATACACCAGTATTGATCAACAAAATGTACCTGAAAAAGGGAGTAAAGACATGTTTGATCAGCAGTATATGCAAGCACTGTTTAATATGGGGTATGAAAAAGCCGTTAACGGGCAACTTTGGCAAAGGTTATAAAGTTAGTTTGCAGTGTTAATTACGTTAAAACTGCATCAATTAGGGTTTAGATGTTTAAGATACCAACATGAATACAAGTGATTATATTATTGAAACAATTACAGTATTAGGGACAGCAGCATTTGCCTTATCTGCGGTATTGGCCGCATTAGATAAGCAATTAGATATATTCTCAATCACGGTACTTGGGATTATTACGGCAGTAGGCGGTGGCACAATTCGTGATTGTATTTTGAGTGTGCCAGTTTTTTGGGCATTGGACATTTCATATATTACCATTGCAATTGTCGCATGCATTATCGGTTTTTTCGCCTTTCCGCTGGTGCAACTGGGTAGAGCGAACAAGTTATACCTTTACATTGATGCAGTAGCCATTGCCATGTTTGCGATTCAAGGGGCAAATAAAGCCTGGGAAATGGGTTTTGGCTTGCCCGTTGCACCTGTGATGTTAGGTGTGATTACGGCAACTGGTGGAGGTGTTATCAGAGATGTGCTATTGCACCGGCCGTCATTATTACTCAATAAAGAATTATATGCGATTCCAGTCGCTCTAGGCTGTATCTTCTATACCATTATATATTTATTTTTACCTGAATATATCGAGTTCGGCGCGGTTGCTGCTTGTAGCTTGATTGTATATTTACGTCATTTGTCCATTCAAAAACACGTGTGTGTACCCCAGTGGGCAATTATCAAACACCATTGAAATAACTAACAGTAATTTAGCGCTAACGTTTATTGTCACGGCTAAACAAATAATTAGGCAGAAAATGAAAAACATATTTAGTCAATATCAAGTTTTATTCGCAATGACCATTTTGCTTTTTTCTCAGCATTCAAATGCCTCATCAATGTTCATGGATGAAGTTGATGGACGTTTTGATATGGGGGGATATATCGCTGAAAATGCTCATGGTTTTTTACCGGTTCCCATCATCATCACTGAGCCTGCTGTAGGCTATGGCGGCGGTTTAGTTGGTGTATTTATGCATGAATCAGCTGAAGAAAAACAAAAACGCAAACAAGCGGCATTGGAAGCGATTGATGGTGGAGCAAAACTGATCCCATCGGCGATTACTGTTGCTGGTGCAGCGGGTACACAAAATGGTACCTGGTTTGCATTTGGCGGTCATCGACGTAGTTGGAATAATGATGCGATTAGATATATTGGTGGTGCTGGTGCGGGTAGTGTGAATTTAGATATTTATCAAAGTTTATCTACTTTAGAGCAGCAATTACCAGCCATTACAAGCGATAGATTCGGCTTTAATACCAAAACGACTGGCGGAGCATTACTACAAAAATTGCAATTTAGACTTGGAGACTCACCATTAATGCTAGGGATGAAACAGTTCGCTGGCTATTCTTCTGTTGAATCTGATAATGACATTATAGATAAAATACTCGAATTGATTCTGGGTAAGGACAATATGCTCTCAGGGTTAGGTGTTATTGCAGAATATGATACTCGTGACAATATTTTTTACCCAAAACAGGGATATAAGATTGAAGCAGAGTATATGATTTATGATGAGAAAATTGGCAGTGACAGTAACTATGATCAGTTTACGCTAGATGCTGAGGTATTCTTACCAGTAGCTGAAAAATGGACATTAGCGTTAGCAGGTAATTATCAAAAATTCGATACAGATGATTTATTCGTCACCCCCACAGCTAAACCTTATATTGACTTACGGGGGGTGTCTGCTTATCGATATCAAGGTGATGAAGTTTCAACTGTGCAAGCGCAGATTAATTATGCAATTGATCACCGTTGGGTGGTATCAACCTTCTATGGCATTGGCACTACCGAACAAAGTAGTGAGTTATCGAAAGATGAATCAATCGACGCTTATGGTGTAGGTTTTAGATATCAAATTGCTCGACGTTATGGTCTATTCATGGGGGTGGATATAGCGAAGAGTAAAGATGATAGTGCGTTTTATATTACAGTAGGGAGCGGATTTTAACGGCTATATTTCATGTAGGATATAGTCCATCAAATACGATTAATAGAATACATTGTGCACACATATAATCTAACCAACTTCAAATAAATTTACGGAATAATTTAGCTTTAGGATGAGCTTATTTGGCCATTTAGACTACTAGCATTTTGGACACGAATATGACAACTAAACTTTCTATTATTTCGCTTTGCTTAGCGTTATTTTTAATGGGTTGTAGTGGTGATGATGAAAATAACCAAACACCGATAAAACCCGAACCATTAGAGCCAGGCCCTACAGAGCAGATTAATGTGGATTTAGGCTTTGCTAATATCACAGCTTTAAAAGAGTCAGTTGTTGTTACTCGTGTAGATGATGAGCAGTTACTGGTTGATATTCAGAGTTTTAAAGGCATTGAGTATGCTAATTCGACACGTTTTCAACATAGCCAACTCAAGCCATTAGTCGATGAGATTACAGCCACGGACTTTGGTTTTTCGTGTCCACAATTAAAAACGACTCTGCAACAGCAAGATGAAAATTGCCTATATCTGAATATGTGGCGTCCAGACAACACCATCAAAGGCGATAAATTGCCTGTTTATGTATTTATTCACGGTGGCGACTTTGAATATGGTGCAGGCTCTGAACCACTATTACACGGTGATACCGTTGTGGCACAAAATTTTGATGAGCAAAACCCAATCATTGTCGTCACCCTGAATTATAGACTTGGTGCATTAGGTAGCCATTGGGAAAAAGGAGAAAATATTGATGGCAACTATGGGATTGGTGATCAACAGCGCGCATTAGAATGGGTACAAACTTATATTGAAGATTTCGGTGGAGATAGCACTAATGTCACTTTGATGGGGCAGGGTGCTGGTGCAATGTCGATAAGTATTCATCAACAACAAGTCACTCAAGGAAAAATACCTGACACTTTGTTCAGTCAAGCGATTATGCAAAGCAATCCGCAAGGGTTTGAATATCGCACTTATAAAACGGCTAAAAGTCAGGACGAAAGTCTTGACTTAGAGAATGCGTCAATCGAAGAAATTTTGTCAAAACAAGCTAATATTCTCGGTATCGAGAGTCGTTTAATGTCATGGCTGATGGCAAGTGTCGACCCACTTGGCACATCAGATCAAAAAGTGCCAATGGGTGAATTAATGCCGTTTTCTCCCTATGTTGCTTGCCTAGAGACATCAGATGGGCTGCTGGGTCATAAATGTAAGGTCAATGATGACCAGCCATACCTTGCTGATTTAGCTGTTCCCACAGTGATGGGGACAAATACCAGTGATGCTGCAACAATGACCATGCTGCCAAGACTAACATTCTTGATCCCTAAAATCATTGACCTTTTAGTAAACGATCCTGATGTCGATCCACAAATGGCGAGGGGTGAGTTGCTTGAAATGCTTCCGCTTTGGCTCTCTGACGTGCGTAATCAACAGCTGGTGGCTCAGGTGTTAAAGCAAGAAATCGCAGAGCCAGATTTAGAAATGCCAACATTACCTAGTACTGCCTATGAGGCTGTAACATCGTTATTTTTTGGTTTAAGCAATACGAGTCAAACATCACAATTGATGGCCTATAAAGACTTTATGCCAAATAATGAAGTTGATCTGTCATTGGCTTTAAAAAATATGGCTCAATTTAACACCATGATGTACGACATGATGTTTATGGGCCCCACATGGACTAAAGCACGGACTACCAATCAATCAGTAAGTTTATATTCATTTTCATATGAGCCGAGCTTTAATGTATGGGCATATAATACAAAAGGTGAAAAAGGTGAATTAGATGTGTTTGATCTACTGAAAACCATAAGTTGTATCAGCGGCGCGTGTAATGGCTCTGAATTACCATTTATATTTAATAAACCCTTAAAGCTTGATGGCAGTTCAGTGAGCCCGTCAGCAAAAGATCTTTCACTCATGGCTCAGCTTTCGCGTTTATGGTTTAGCCCGGCTTTATTTAAAGATTACACATATGACAGTTCAGATAATGTGCTTGTTATTAATGGCGCTGATGACATAACCCCTAAAGCAAATTGGGACCAAAGCACCCAAGCAGGTGATGACCCTTCACTGAGTCAAGGCCGTTTAGCCGGCCTAGAAGCATCAGGGTTACTGGCGTTTTATCTCAACTCATTGTAGTTATCTTTGAACGTTAAATGCTCAGTTAATGCTGAGCATTTTCTTTTTCAGGCAATCAAAATGTGTTTTACAGGAAAACCTGTTTCTAAATAAAGAGATATATTTGCGATATAGCTTATTTTCTCTCTACAAAGTAGCAAGCCTAAATTAAACCTGCATTGATAAGCCATCCAGTTTAATTCAACTATGATGTGTTGCCTTTCGACGTATTACATCCTACATATGGCAGTTATTGATTAATGACATCCATTTTATATTAACGGCCACTGAGTTAGGTCAACAAAATGAAATTTGTAGAGTTATAACTGTTTTTCTACATGTCATTTGTCATTCTTGAGGTTACTTATGCCGTATGAATTTACACTTGGGGAAGTGTATTTCCCACCTTTATTGATCGTTGCATTGATGGCTTATGTGTTGGCGAACATTCTTACTGAAATTGGCGCCAAATTGGGTTTATACCAGTTGGTCGCTATGCCTGCATTATTCGAATTAAGCCTATTTGTTTTGCTAGTAGCAGTCATTGGCTATTTTCTACCATTTGCTTAAGGTATATGAAATGAAAAAATATTTGTTAACTATAATAGTCGTTATTGCTGCGAGTGTCGTCGCTTATAAATACTATCTGCATAATCAACAAAATCCATGGACACGAGATGGACAAATTCGTGCACAAGTTGTTCAAATCACGCCTCGTGTAACAGGAGAAATAACAGCCTTAAATGTATATGAAAACAGACAAGTAGAAAAAGGGGAACTGTTATTTGAAATAGATCGAAAGCCATATGAGTTAGCATTAAATAAAGCAAAAGCCGCAAATGCTCAAGCTGCTGCTGTACTGAGTAAAGCAAAAAATGAAATGCAACGTGCTAAAGGTCTAGAAGCACGTTCTCCTGGCGCAGTAGCCACGTTGGATTTAAATAATTATCAGTATGCCGTTGATTCTGCTACAGCTGATTTTTTAGCATCAAAAGCCGCAGTTGATGATGCTGAGTTAAATTTAAGTTATACCCAAGTTTTTGCACCAGCTAATGGTTTTATCACTAACCTTCGTCATCATGTGGGGGCACAAGTTGTAGCCAATAGTGCAGTCGTTGCTCTGATAGATGAGGATAGCTTTTGGGTTGAAGGTTTTTTTAAAGAAACGGATCTCATGGGAGTAAAAGCTAAACAAGAAGCCAGTGTAACTTTGCTATCAAATAGTAGAGACACCCTGTCAGGTGTGGTTGAGAGTGTTGGGCACGGTATTGCAAAAAGTGATGGCAGTACTGGAAACGAATTATTACCCAACGTTAACCCAAGTTTTCAATGGATCAGGTTAGCCCAACGTATTCCTGTCAGAATAAAGTTGACGCAACTTCCTCAAGATATCGAATTAAGAGTGGGTACTACAGCTTCAGTTCAAATTCATAAATAACGGATATTGAGCCTAATTATGTTATCTCATTCAATGCAACACACGATTAAAACAGGCCTAGCCTTATCGTTAACTATGATTGCAGCACATTGGCTAGGCTGGCAAAAAACATCTTGGGCGATGCTAACTGTCATTGTTATGTCTGTAACACAAGTTTATGGTTATTCAGCTTTAAAATCACAAAATCGCATTATAGCGACTTTGTTAGGCGCGGGTGTTGCATTTACTTTGCTATGTCTCTTTCCGCAGGACAGAACCTATTTTTTCATCAGCATTTTGCTTTATACCGGCTTCTGTATCCATATGGGGTTTGACAAACGTCGCGGTTATATTTACAGCTTGTCATTATGTATTGCGTTAATTATATCCAGTTCAGGCTTTACTGATGGGGCAACAGGCTTTGCAACAGCTATCATAAGACTGCAAGAAACTTTACTCGGCCTAGTTATTTTTTCTTTGGTGTTTAGGCTCTTGTGGCCAAATACAACTGCTAGTGAATTTAAAAGAGTGTCCTCAGAAACGGTAAAAACATTACGAGATGAACTTGCTGATACCGATAATAAGAAGCGAGAAGCCATACTAAAAAAATTGAATTCCAATATAGCCTTACTGCATGATTTGGTGTCACTGCCGGAGTCTAGAAAAACTGAAATTTTTAGATATGAAAATGAATTAACTTCATTAGTGAATGCATTGCAATATTTGGTAAGTGGGTATGCAGAGGGTAAGTTAACTGAAAAGGATATTGAATATTATATCGATATTATCGATGAATCAATTCAAGATCCAAGCCAGTATAATCCAAGTAATTTTGAAGGCATACCCTATGTACTTCAAAATAAACCTACTAATGGCACAATAAAAGATCATCTAAAGCCTCTTGCTATAGGGTTGAGTATGACTTTGACTATTCTAGCCCTTTGGGTGTATTTACCTGTGCCTGGCGGTGCGCTTTTCCCGATTTTAGGCATTGTAGTAGCAACAAACATGTGTATGTTTCCAGCAAAGTTAGCAACACCTATCTTATTTGCATTCATGACTTTTACAGTATCAATATTGATACAGTATGTTTGGTTATTCCCACTGTTTACAGAATCATGGCAATTAGCGATTGTGTTTTTCTTGAATATAATTTTTTGGCATAGTGTCTTGGATTTTGTCAATCTAGGCGCAATTAAAATTCTAATGGGTAATGCATTAGTCAATATACCCGCGAGTGCAACAGAATTAACACCAACCTACAGTATCGTTGGTCCAGTGACTATGGTGATGAATATATTTGTCATATTAGCCATATTTCGGTTCTTTGCCTTACTCTATGAAAATTTAGGCGAGTCAACTTAGCATAAGCACCTACGGGTGCTTTTTTCTTCTTAGCTAGCGTTTTTTGGGCTCTCTAGCTATGTCTCAACAATGAGAAACTTTGCAGTACAGTCTTATCCTCATACCGATTGCTATAATCCTAAGATATAAGCTTTGATATTTTGACATATTGTTTATTTGTTTCAATAGAGGGAGTGATCCTACACAAGAGAGTTATCCAAATATTTGTTTGCGATTATCCTGCCACTAATTAATTAATCATTGTGTCAATCACATAATGCTAGATGAAATATGCGTGATGGGAATAGGTAAATGAAACGATCGAATAACTTTATATTGTTGATTATTGTCAGTGTGGTTATACAAGCATGCACCTTGTCATATCCTGACATTGACGATGATTTCGAACAACAATGGACAGCAGCAACGTACCAAGCGAATGCTTATGTAATCCCTAGTGCACCTGAGGCATTAGCAACTCGGATTACTATGATACGGGAGGCGAATGCAACTATCGATATGACTTATTTCTCATGGGATAAAGATACGGTAGGGTTAGTGTTAATGAACGAGTTGCTTATAGCTGCAGAGCGCGGTGTCAAGGTCAGGTTAACGCTAGATGATTTACTCGTGTTTAATGAGAATTGGCTGGCCAGTGTTGCAAGTCACCCTAACATTCAAATTAAGATTTTTAATCCTTTTAAATCGCGTAAATCCGGTTGGGCAGGGCGAATATTTGATTTTGCTATCCACCAGAAGAAGCTTGACCATAGATTGCATGAGAAATATTTCAATGTAGATCATCAGCAGATGATTTTAGGCGGTAGAAATATTGGGGATGCCTACTTTGGCTTTAGCCAAAAAGGAAACTTCTTTGATATGGATGTGCTATTTACAGGTGAGCTTATTTCAGCTTTCGCTGATAATTATGAGCAATTATGGCAGGGTGATTATGCTGTACCTATTGATGAACTTATCATGATAAAACAACCCGGCTATGATGAATTTTATCATGAATTGACGAAGGTATTAAATCAAAACCAGCCAGTTGTAGACGCAATTTATCATGCGGTAGCTAATTTAGTAGATGCAGAATTAATTGCGGTTCATGCCACTCCAATTTTCGATTCAGTGGCTAAATTAACTAATAACAAGCCCTACTTCAGGTCACGTTTAGAGCATGAGGCAAGCATTCATTTGACTGATGCTAGTTCAGTCACAATATCAACGCCTTATGCTATTAAAGATGAACATTACTTTTCTACGATTTCAAAACTTGCAGCGCAACAAACGGAAGTGACTTTAGTCACTAACTCGGCTAAATCTAATGATTCAGCTTTCATACCCGCATATTATGAACAATATCGAGAAGAGTTATTAGATAAGCAAGTCAATATTTTTGAATATAAAGCTAATGCTGAAAATAAAGACCACTTTTATCATGAGCAAACTTATTACCATAATAAAGCGGTGATTATCGATGAACAAGTAAGTTATGTTGGATCATCTAACTTCGATCCACGTTCAGATTATCTCAATATAGAGTTTGGTGTATTAATTGAGAGCGCAAAGATTGCTAAAGCGATTAATAGTTATATATTTGAGCAGAAAGACTTATTATGGCAAGTAAAACGTGATAGTGAAGCAAAGACTTTCTGGCAGTCAGATGATGAAATCATTTATGATTCACCTGATTATCATTCAATGCACAAATTACCTGATTGGGTTTTACGTCACTTAAGGTTGAGCATCGAGCTGTAATGAGGTGTTTAAGCCCACTTGTTACTATGCCGTCTACGTATGTGGATGGCATATGTAAATGACAATTTATTCACTCCATGGCAACTTAAAACGCTGTAGAGAGTTAGTTTTCTAAACTGCCTAAGAGACTATTTTGACCAGCCAAGCGCTGGTTAAGTATTTTGTGAAAAATTCAATGCTTTATAGTGATTATGTGGAAAGTTGAAAATTAAACGACTGAATATACAAGAAGCCTTCACATTCTTAATAGGCTATGTTCTATAGATGGTCTCAGAGTTATTGAAGAACAGATTAATTGTTTTAAAACTAATAACCTAGTTTGTGATTGAGTAGTTTGTAACTGTCTTAATTGCTGACGAAATACTGGTTCTAACAACCCTCCTTAAGGTAAAAAGTGAAGGATTGAAATATAAATCCTAAAATACTCCGCTGTCTTGCTAAGACATGTTCCCCCATGCTAAATAAACCCCATAGCATTAATATATTAGTGATAGATGGTAGTATTGCTAAAACTGAGATCACAAAATTATTAGTATGAAATACGTTGCTACCTACGCTTGGTTTAAACATTATGAATGACAGGTTTAAGCGATAGATAAGTACCTGAAAGCAGCGGCTAGTAACTGGTTAAATAAACTTCTCAACTGAATCGGCTAGTCAGTTCCATTGATAATTTTTGAGTACCTGTTGAATCAGGCTGGTTAAAAAGTTCAATATTTGCATTTTCTGGCTGGTGATTGTGGCATTCGTACGGCTACTGATATAGTCAATAATTCTATCATGGATTTATATAGCTTACGTCAACTACAAAAAGGTGAGGGGGGCGAATTACCAGGCCCTGAGTTTACTAATAAATTAAATTGAAACATTTCAGGTATCTTTTAGTAATCCAGAAGCCTTAGGTGAGTTAGTCAGGTCGGATAATATCCATGTTATCAACTTTTACCATAGTATGGAGTTTATTTATATGACAAATTACTCATGCAGTCGGTTGTATAAAAGATTAAATATAGTACATATGCGTTATTAATGGGTAGCTAGACTCTATTGGGTAATTATTAAATTGTTTGTGAATAAAGAACGATATATGTTTGAATAATACAGTAGCTGTTTTGCGGGTGAGGGTTTTATTTATTTATTGATTTATTTTTGGAAGGTTAGAGTTAATATTACTTCTGAAAGTTCAAGTCACCCCCTAAATGAATTTATGCCCAATAACTATCATGCATGATAATGAATTATGCGAGAAATGATTTAAACTAGACGCACTTGAACGTTATATTCATGTGCGTCATAATTATTTTAAACGTACATTAAGCTGTATAAAATATCAGTATTATTACATCCAGTGAATCATTTCCATTGGCTTGAGTTGACTACTTACATTGCCTAAATTTGCACCTTCACCATCAACGATGGTCCCCACGATTTGAGCTCCTTTACTTAGATCTAGCTCGTCAAGATTTACCCAAAACAGACCAGGCTGATGTGCTGATTCAAAGAAATATGTTTTATTGCTGTGATCAGCTAGGGTGCGCCATAGCGTCGCAGAGATATTTGGGTGATCAGGGTCCGCCATGCCAAGTGGTACACCAATCGAGCGCATAATTGACATAGCTGCTGCCGTTGCGTCTTTTCCATCTTCAAATTTTGGCGTGCTATCGAGAAGATAGTCAACACGCACAAAGCGATCTGCAGCGTTAATTGTCCCCGGAAGCATACGATTTCCACCAACAGTTTTCCAGTATTTATTGATTGCGAGTTGTTCATCAAATGTTGGAGAGTTTGTCATGACTGTGAACTCTTTTCCATGGTGGATTATTAACTCCCCTTCAAGATATTCAAGAATAGCATTGTCACCTGATTCATCTGACAAAGAAACATGAGCCGTTGCAGCACGGCCATTTGCTAGAGGAGCTGCACAAATTACAAATGCAGGATCTTTCATCGCGTCAACGACCTCCTTAACTGTTGCAAAGTTATCTAAGAAATACTGTGTCCAAGCGCCTATTGATATTAAAGGCTTATCAGATGTGCTGTAGTCGCCATAATCTGCTTCTGCAAA
Organism: Shewanella maritima; assembly: GCF_043643735.1. Taxonomy (GTDB): domain Bacteria; phylum Pseudomonadota; class Gammaproteobacteria; order Enterobacterales; family Shewanellaceae; genus Shewanella; species Shewanella maritima_A. Next base: position 87,448 of record NZ_JBHZSM010000011.1, on the reverse strand, counting down.
ATAAAGCGCATTCGCTGCAAGACCTGCTTCATTTAAACCATCAGTAGATGCAGCACCATACATTGATGTAAAAACAGAACCATATTTTGAGGTCCACGTTAACGCATTTTTATAATTACCACCTGATTGTTTGATGCCGCGTGGCATCGCTATTACGGCGAAATTTGAAGTTGGATCATTCCAATCCATACCACTACCAGTAATATATTATTCAGACTGAGTTTGGTATACAATTCTAGTACACATATTGATTCCTATTTAGTTTGAGGATAAATTAATTTTCATTCAAATATTTCTGAACTTGTGTTTAATATATCCTTATTTATTATTTTTGATGAATCGCTCATGATGGATGTAACTCATCAAGTTAAACGTATTCATAGGGGCAATTAATATCTACAAAATTATTGTATTCGTTGAATATAAAAAAGCCTTGCTCAGAAAGAGCAAGGCTTAAAATAGTTTATAATAATTTCTAGCTAGTTATATTTATAACAAAATTTTTAACTTAAAGTTTTACCATGAATGAATTATCCAGTGGAATACGGAATTTTTTACCCATCATTTCATACACTTTGAATTGAACTGTATTCCAATTGTCTTCAAAATTATATTCAAACACACTTTCACCAGTTTCAAGGCTTTGTGTTAGCGTCCACTCAGTCGCGTAGCTTGATACTCCTTGACCGTTACCAAAATCTTTATATGGTGCATCTGCAGGCACGCGAAAAGGTACAGTTGACAGCTTCATCATTGCACCGCGATCACTGTTTGGTTGGTGTAGCTTACTGGCAAAATAGCTAGCGTGTACAAAGCGGCTAGGTGAGTTACCATTACCGATTGAACCGTAATCTGTATCGCGTGTTGCATCTTCCCAAGTGTGTTTAACATTGTTTCGAGTTTCAATTTGATACTTCATTGACGGATCGTTTGTCATTACCATGGCTTCTTCGCCGCGGTAAGTGTTTAGTCCATCCTCATCCATTTCGATGACTAAGCGATCACCGCTTTTATCTGTGACAGACCAGTGAAGCTTCATCTCAACAGGCATTCCATCCATCATTAGAGAGCCATATTTCAGTGTTGGCAGTGCTTCTACTACTTCTTCAACAGATGCATAGTTAGCTAATAAATATTCTGCCAGAGTGAAATGAGATAATTCATTGTCACTTTTCACTGAGTTCATGGTCATGTCGGGGTAGAAAAGTGTATCAACCTTCATCCCCTCACTGTTGACACCATCAGCAACTAGCTCACCATACGCTAATACAGCGACTATATTGTATTTCACCGTGTACATATCACCATGACCGTTACCCTGCATTGAACGAACGTCACCTTTGTTGATATTACCTAGCACTGGTTTAGTTGACTCCATCCAATCCATGGTGCGTGAAGTGTAGGTACCCAGATGAGTATTCCACGCAACCGAAGTACAGGCGTGTGCAAAACCTGCAGTAAGTGAACCCGCCAAAATCGCGATAGTAAGAGCTTTTAGTTTCATGTTTTTCTCAAATTCATTAAGGAACGGGACGAATCTTATTCGGATTTAATGCTCTATATAAGTCGCGTATGATGGGTCAAACCCTTCAATTGAAAGTAAAACGCTTCGAGGAAGCGACTTGGTTATTTGGCTAAATTAAAATTTAGTCGAGATACGGATCTAATAGATGCACTTCTTAAAAATGAGGTACGTTTTTGGGACTTGGTTAAAATAGGCGAAATTAACCAACATGGGATTTGTTAACAGGCAGTACTTAACCCGTGAGTTTACGTTGCAGTGAACATAGTAAAGTTCAATATAATAAAGCTCAATAAGGTTGTGTTGTTAATTGAAGTTAGGAAATAAGTTCTAATATTTAGCCATAAACGAGTCATTTCTGAAATTTAAATGTGGGAACCTTCTGTCAAAAATATGTGCAAATAAAAGTCATTGACACAAGTTGTCAGCATTATCTGTTCTTATTTCATTCTGTTTTTCTCAATACTTGTTATCATTGATGCGTTCAATCCTTCAAATGTGATTAATTGTATGGATGTTTCATCGTTAATATAGGTGCCACTTAAACACCAACACTCATATTAGAGGTCAAAATGAACACATCAACACTTAAACAAATTTCTGTAGCTGGTAATGGCAAAATGTTTGAAACCGGCGAAGATATGCTTTACGTACTGCAACTCCAAGGTAGCTGGTATGACATGGGCAAACAATATGGCGAGTTGTCGAAGCATCACATGCAACTAATGTATGACAAAATAGTGCAACCTGAGTTTGACAGAGGATTTATTAGCCAAGATGAAGCTTTTGAATTGTTTGGTAAACGCGTTTTCGCCGCATTAACTTTACGTAGAAAACAATATTTTCAGGGTGTCGCTGATGGGTTAGGTTGGCCATTAGAAAAGGTTATTGTATTGGATCAAAGTGGCCCGATGGCTATCTACCTTGGCAAGCTCCATTCTTTTTCTGGATGTACTTCCATCGCGTCATGGGGAGTGAACACTACTGATGGTCACACAATTGTTGGTCGCAATATGGACTGGAGTGATCTGTTTTTAGATTTTCCTGTTTATGTCACAGTTTACAACCCGACAGACGGTTCAAATTCACTTGTTAATGTTAGCTGGCCTGGTTGGATGTGGTTGGTTACAGGTTTTAATGACAAAGGTGTGTACACTGATCTGCATGATGGTACCTCTATGGGAGGCAACATAGTATCTACCGAAAAGCCATCATTTCTAAATTCTGTATTCGACTTCATGACAGAGTCAAACACGGCTACTGCAATGAGTGCACGTTTTCAAGCTACACATTCAGATGTTGCAGCAATCTGGATGCTTGCAGATAAATATGGCGAGGCTTGTGCTTTTGAAAATACAGTACACGAGAGTCGAAAGCGTGTGAGTGACAAAGACGCTTCTTCATTTATTACTGTAAATACATTCTTAAACCCGGATTGGGGACTAGGACCTCGTGAAACACAAAGCTTTTCATTAAAACGCTTAGATAACCTAACAGATAGACATAGTGAGCAAGCAGGCCAAATCGACGCAAAAGCTATGCGTGATATTTTTGACCTGCCATTATATGAGCCAGACGGTAGTTTTAAAGTGAATGGTGGGGTGACCAAACCAACAAATCAAGATGTTGACTTGACTAACTACCAGGTGGTTACAGACCTTAATGAACTGCAACTTTGGGTTAAATTACCTGCTTTGGGTGAAGCATCTTATTGGGCACATATTGATGTAAAAAGCTTGTTTACCGCAGGCTAATGAGACCATGAACTTGTGAGTTTGCAAGGATGCAACTCCTCTCAATTCAAATCAAAATAAAGTGCCAGGAGTTAAAAATACAAGCTAACAAAAATATACTCTGACGAATTTTTACCGGTGATACTGCTAATTTATTTGGCAGTGGGGTTTACCGCTTGTTTCTGGAAAATTAAAGTGGCTTTTGAGCTAAATGATCACTTCATATCCAAACTAACCCTAACTATTCACATCTGCCTAGTGGTTTTGGTTAACTGAGTTGACAGTAATATGAACATAACAAGTTTGGTTATAACCTTATAAAATGCGACAGATTAAGCTGTTATGACACTAATTATAGAAATTAGATAAGCAGTGAATCTAGGTGTTTAACACACTTTCCTGTGGTTATGTGTTTAATATCACCTAACTTACAGCACTCAATTAACATCTATATGGAAATTAGATTAACTCACCGTAAACACGAGCTGTAGCTTTGATTAAGGGAAAACGATTTTTAATCAAGGGTACTGGTTCTGTATATCGCGAAAGTGAATAATATAATTGTCGATAGCACTAATAATTGATTTCTTAATCGAGAGAATTTGTTGTGAGTGAGGATTCCACAATGAAAACGACAATTTTATGCCATGCTTTAATTCGTCAAACATAACGGGCTCTAGATGCTCGGTAACGTATTGAGATTCTGACATTACCTTTGGCAACCAAGCCCAGCCCAAATCACTTTGTATTAACTTAATAACCAATGCTAATTGATCCACCTGCTCATTGTTTGCAGACATGACGACTTTATCTTCTAAGCCTTCATCAATAAATGCACTCAAGACAAACTGGCGGGTAGTGCGAAGCGCCGCAAGAATGCTACTGTTGGGCAATTTTGTTATTGCACTTCCTTTTTTAACAAAAGGCAAGAACTCAACGTGACCTATAAAAGTGACATCCTTGCCATACATCCCTTTACCTTTGTCAGAGTTAACCAATCCAAATTGGATTTCACCCGACTCCAGTCCATCTTCAATTTGCTCTTTTGTTTTAACGACGAAATTGACTCTTAGATTAGGGAAGTCTTGGCTAAGTTGCTGTCTTATGTCAGAGAGTATGCCATGGGGTACTACGCTGGAGTAGGCGAAGGTGATGCCTTCAATTGCTCCATAAGCAAGACTAAGTGCTATCTTATCGAATGTATTGGATTGCTCAATAGTCGCCTTGGCGTAATGGTATAATAGGCTACCTTCTTCTGTTGGTTCGACTTTTCGCCCAATGCGTTCAAATAGTTCGACCGCCAGTACATCTTCTAAATTAGCAATCACCTGACCTGTGGTTGTTCGATGTTTGTTTAATTTGGCAGCTGCTTTACTGAAAGAACGCTCTTCGTACACAGTAACAAAGGCAAGTAACTGTTCAATACTAAAATTCATTACTCAATATCTCTTTTGTAGGTATCAAATTAAAACTAGCATGCTTTTCTTGGGGGATCATGACATTTAGTGACAAAGATGATTGTTTGTGTAGCAAGTTAAAATAAATAAAATGAAAAGAGAAGGTTGGTATCAGTTTTTTTTAATAAACGTGAATTAAGATAACTTTATGCAGAATACAAATATTGAAATAAAGTGCTAGCGGGAAACCTTAGAAATGGTACAACCGAGTGGATTCGAACCACCGACCCCCACCATGTCAAGGTGGTGCTCTAACCAACTGAGCTACGGTTGTATTGCATTGACTGAAGAGTTGGTACAACCGAGTGGATTCGAACCACCGACCCCCACCATGTCAAGGTGGTGCTCTAACCAACTGAGCTACGGTTGTAACGCTGAGACTTTCTCTTCAAAGCGGGCGTTATATTAAGTGCCTAATTAGATCCTTGCAAGCAAAAATACACAAATTTGTATTAAGCGGCCAATTGGTATGCAAATTGATGTAATAATCTACGTTTAAGAACTTAATTCGACACGGATTTTGTTTCTTTGAACATACAATAATCGCCAAGCAAATAAGATTGCGGCTGTAGACAGTCCAGCTATTAAGCCAATCCAGAATCCCCTAGCGCCCATAGGTTCTACAATATAATTGGTATAAGCAAGCACATAACCGATAGTCATGCCTACTAACCAATATGAGACAAAAGTAATGTAAAAGGCACTCTTAGTATCTTTGTATCCCCTGAGTGCGCCTGCAGTCACAACTTGTATTGAATCTGAAATCTGATATAAGCCTGCAAGCAACATGAGACTTCCAGCCATTGCAACAACCTCAGGGTTATTATTATAGAGTAGGGCAATTTCATATTTGAATAACACGGTGAAAATTGCTGTACAAGTGGCAAGGCCAAGGCCGATAAATATCCCGACCTTAGTGGCTAGTTTGGCAATATCGAGTTTCTCTCGGCCTAAGTAATAGCCGACTCGAATGGAAACGGCTATACCAATTGAAAGTGGTAGCATGAATACGATCGATGAAAAGTTTAATGCAATTTGATGGCTGGCGACCACATTGGCACCTAAAGGCGCTAATAACAATGCAATAACGGCAAATAAACTCACTTCAAAAAATAATGCCATCGCAATTGGAAAGCCTAGCTTAACCATCCGGAATATTTTACCAAAATCAGGTTTGTGAAATTTTCCGAAAATATCTAAGCTTTTTAGCTTTTTATCGATAAACATGTAGACCAACATCGCGATAAACATAGCCCAAAAAACAAGTGCTGTAGCTACACCACAACCCGCACCACCAAGTGCAGGCATACCAAACTTGCCATGGATGAAAATATAGTTGGCTGGGATATTTACCGCTAAACCCACAAAACTAATAATCATTGGTGGTAAGGTGTGAGATATCCCCTCACTGCTACCACGCAATACCTGATACAGTAAAAAGGCAGGTGCGCCCCATAAAAAGTAATTAATATAGCCAGTTGAAAGAGAATGAAGCTGTGGTTCTAGATCCATTTTGTCCAGTATAATGGTCGAACTGCTCAGCAATAACATAACACCGAGCGCCCCAAATAAAGCGATATAACTGGCTTGGTGTACTAATGGTTGGATGGCACTTCTTTGGTTAGCACCATCTAGTTCAGAGAACACAGGTGTAAAGACCAATATTAAACCCTGTACAAATAATAATGTGGGTAACCATAAACTTGTACCTACAGCGACAGCAGCCATATCTACCGCGCTTATTTGGCCGGCCATGACCGTATCAATAAAGCCCATTAACGTTTGGGTTATTTGTGCAATGAAAACGGGTATCGCAAGTTGCAGTAACCGTTTGGCTTGATAGCCGGAGTTATTCATAATCGCCTTAATGTAAGAGAGAGAACATGTTTACAGGTATCGTTCAAGCCACATGTGAAGTGGTTAATATCGAGAATAAACCAGGATTGAAAACATTTGATATTCAATTAACACCTGAGTTGTCACAAAACCTAAAGATAGGTGCAAGTGTAGCGAATAATGGTGTTTGTTTAACCGTGACTCAATTGCGCGATAATATCGCTAAATTTGATGTGATGGAAGAGACTTTATTGATTACTAACTTAGGTAAAGTGAAACAAGGTGATCAAGTTAACATCGAGCGGTCGTTGACCTTTGGCAGCGAAATTGGCGGGCATGTCATGTCGGGTCATATTCATACACAAGCGAGTGTGGTTGAAATTAGTCAAACTGCTGAACACTACAATATTTTACTTGAAGTACCACAAAAGTGGATGGACTACATATTCTTCAAAGGCTTCATTGGTATTAATGGCTGTAGCTTAACGGTTGGTGAAGTCAAAGATAATCAATTTTGGTTGCATTTAATCCCTGAAACGTTATCAATTACAAATATATCTGATCTTGTAGTAGGTGACTTTGTAAACATTGAAATTGATAGCCAAACTCAAGTTATTGTTGAAACCGTCAACAAGATTATGCAAAGAAAATCATCAGCACAACCAGCGTAAAATTGACATACAATTAACATTGATGGATGAGCAGGTCAGTAAACTTGCTCATCATCTGCATCGATAAATAACTCAACGCACTTTCTTGATTCATCAATATGTGTTCGTAGGTGTATTGGATTACAGCAAATTCGACAATCATCATAGTATTCTTGATCGCCTAAACTCATATCAATGTTAATGTGTTGATGATGACCACAATGCGGACAACTAATAATTTTATTGATTAATTGCATCATTCACTCCTTAAGCAAAACAGCTACAACAAAGTCACTCCTTTATTGATTACTATAGCTTCCAAAACAAGCTGTGTAGTGCATCACAGGGCAAATCAGTGATAAGTTGAATAGTTTTTATCGACGATAAAATTGATATTGAATACACCGGTAGAGGTTAGTTATTGATTCATAAAGCACGTTGTTGTGAAATAAATTGAATGGTGTTTATGTTTATGACGCGGCAATCTAAGCTCATTCAGCCATTCATTGATACAACAGATTACTTAAATCGGTAATTATTACTTGTTTACAGTTGCTTGTTTTACAGCCTTTCCAGTAGAATGCCTGTTCGCATTTAAATGATTAAAACAATTGTAAAGTTTTAACTTGGATGCCGAATCTTTTTAAGACTAACTCATTAACCAAGTGGCCCTACGTGTGGGTCACCACTGGATAAGGAAATTTCATGCCTATTATTACCTTGCCTGATGGCAGCAAACGCGAGTTTGCTAACCCTGTCTCTACCCTAGACGTTGCTGCGGATATTGGTCCTGGCCTTGCAAAAGCTTGTATTGCCGGTCGCGTTAACGGTGAATTAAAAGATGCTTGTGACATCATTTCAGAAGATGCAGAGTTGTCGATCATTACGGCTAAAGACGAAGAGGGTGTAGAAATCCTTCGTCATTCATGTGCGCATTTATTAGGTCACGCTATTAAACAGCTATGGCCTGAAACCAAAATGGCAATTGGTCCAGTGATTGATAATGGTTTTTACTATGACATCGATCTAGACCACAAGTTGACCCAAGAAGATATTGATGCCCTAGAAAAACGCATGCAACAACTCGCTAAAACAAATTATGCAGTTGAAAAGCGCGTCGTATCTTGGCAAGAAGCGCGTGATGCTTTTGAAGCTCGCGGTGAAGAATACAAAATTCAAATCCTTGATGAAAACATCAGCAAGGACGCTACGCCTGCTTTATACCACCACGATGAATACACAGATATGTGTCGTGGGCCGCACGTACCTAATATGAAATTCTGTCAGCACTTTAAATTAATGAGTGTTGCAGGTGCGTATTGGCGTGGTAACTCTGACAATAAAATGCTGCAACGCATATACGGTACTGCTTGGGCTGATAAGAAACAGCTTAAATCTCACTTAAACCGTTTAGAAGAAGCTGCAAAGCGTGATCACCGTAAAATTGGTAAAGCATTAGATTTATTTCATTGGCAAGAAGAAGCACCGGGTATGGTGTTTTGGCATGCAAATGGTTGGAGCTTGTTTACCGATCTTGAATCTTTCATGCGTCGTCAGTTAGACAAATACGGTTATGAAGAAGTCCGTGCGCCACTTATTCTTGATGTGGGTATGTGGGAAAAGTCAGGTCACTGGGATAAATACGGTGACATGATTTTCTCGACTGAATCAGAAAAGCGTACCTATGCAGTTAAACCAATGAACTGCCCTGGTCATGTTCAGATCTTTAACCAAGGTTTAAAGTCTTATCGTGATTTGCCATATCGTATGGCCGAGTTTGGTTTAGTTCACCGTAACGAACCATCAGGTTCTTTACATGGTCTAATGCGAGTACGCTCATTTACTCAAGATGATGCACATGTATTTTGTACTGAAGAGCAAATTCAGCAAGAAGTGAGCGCATGTATTGAAATGGTATTCGATACATACAAAACCTTTGGTTTTGAAAACATTGATATCAAACTCTCTACTCGCCCAGAGCAGCGTGTAGGTAGTGATGAAGTGTGGGATAAATCAGAACAAGCATTAGCCGATGCACTTGCTGCTAATAATCTTGAATACCAAATTCAAGAAGGTGAAGGCGCATTCTATGGTCCTAAGATTGAATTCACATTACATGACTGCTTAGGCCGTGATTGGCAATGTGGTACAATTCAGTTGGACTTCTCTATGCCTGGTCGTTTAGGTGCAAGTTATATTGCTGAAGATGGCGAGCGTCATATTCCAGTTATGATCCATAGAGCAATCTTAGGTTCGCTTGAGCGTTTCATCGGAATTTTGATTGAAGAATACGCTGGTAAGTTCCCAACTTGGTTGGCACCACAGCAAGTGGTTGTTATGAATATTACTGATAAACAGTCAGAATATGTGAACGAAGTTGTTAAATTCTTTAAAGAACAGGGCATTCGTGCATCTTTGGACTTGAGGAATGAGAAAATAGGCTTTAAAATACGCGAACACACTCTAAGACGTGTGCCTTATTTATTGGTCGTAGGCGATCAAGAAATGGAAAATAAGGAAGTCGCGGTGCGTACACGTGATGGTGTCGATTTAGGTAAGATGAAGTTAGAAGACTTCTCTACCATGATACGTCAACAAATTTCGCTCCGTAGTCTCAAATTGTTGGAGGAATAGGTCATAAAGATCAAGAGAGCAGCAGGGCGACAGCAAGCCCCTAATCGAATCAATGAAGAAATCACTGACGTACCTGAAGTACGCCTTACAGGTCTAGATGGTGAATCCATTGGTATTGTTAGTATCAGAGAAGCTCAAGACAAAGCAGATGACGCTGGCGTCGATTTAGTTGAAATCAGCCCAAATGCTGAGCCTCCAGTCTGTCGCATCATGGACTACGGTAAGTTCCTTTTTGATAAAGCTAAGGCTTTAAAGGAACAAAAGAAGAAGCAGAAACAGGTTCAGGTTAAGGAAATTAAATTCCGTCCTGGCACTGATGAAAACGACTATCAGGTAAAACTACGCAACCTGATTCGTTTTCTAGAAGATGGGGACAAAGCGAAAATTACGCTGCGTTTCCGTGGTCGCGAAATGGCTCACCAAAGCTTAGGTATGGATCTTTTGAACCGTATTAAAGCTGATTTGGAAGAGTTTGCAGTAGTTGAATCCTTCCCGAAAATGGAAGGTCGACAAGCTGTGATGGTTCTCGCACCTAAAAAGAAATAGTAGGGCAACCTAATTAAAAGTAGCGAAGACTCTTTTGAGGACTTCGCTCGCCTTACGTTTTATTAATCCCCCAATGCGGAGTTTTAGCAAATGCCTAAAATGAAAACAGACAAGGGTGTTCAAAAGCGCTTCAGAAAAACCGCTAATGGTTTCAAGCGTAAACAAGCACACTTACGTCACATCTTGACCAAGAAGAGCACTAAGCGTAAACGTCACTTACGTGCTAAATGTTTAGTTGCAAAGTCTGATGTGCCAGCAATCGCACGTCAACTACCATACGCTTAATTAGAGGAGTAAAGAACAATGCCTAGAGTTAAGCGTGGTGTAACCGCTCGTGCTCGTCACAAGAAAGTACTTAAGTTAGCTAAAGGTTATTATGGCGCACGTAGCCGTACTTACCGCGTTGCAGTTCAAGCTGTAACTAAAGCTGGTCAATATGCTTACCGTGACCGTCGTCAAAAGAAACGTCAATTCCGTCAACTATGGATTGCACGTATCAATGCGGCTTCTCGTCAAAATGGTCTGTCTTACAGCCGTTTCATTAACGGTCTGAAAAAGGCGTCTATCGAAATCGATCGTAAGATTTTGGCAGACATCGCTGTATTCGACAAAGTTGTTTTCGCAACTTTAGTTGAAAAAGCAAAAGAAGCTTTAGCTAAGTAATTAGCGAATAGTTTTTAAAAAGGAACCTCAGGGTTCCTTTTTTTATGTCTGAGTGTTTATTCATGAATGTTGTGGCATGCTGGTCTACAAAACGTTGGTTAATTAAGGAATGATAGTGCAAACAAGGATTGAAACAGATAGTTTGATTATTCAACTGATGAGGTTAGACGAAGCCGATTTGTTGTTCGAATTAGATCAAGACCCAGAAGTCATGAAATATATCAATGGTGGTAAACCAAGTAGCCGACATGATATTGAGCAGAGAATGCTCCCAAGAATTAGTCGTTTTCTTAATCCTGATAAAGGCTGGGGCTTCTGGAAAGTTACTGCAAAAGCATCTGATGATTTACCTGCTAACCTTCATAACCAGTTCTTAGGCTGGGTTTTAATTAGACCAATGGGCTTTTTTACTGAACACGCTAATTATCAAGATATAGAAGTTGGTTGGCGCTTCAAGCAAATAGCTTGGGGAAAGGGTGTTGCTACACAATCAGCAAAGCATTTGATGCAACATATAACTAAAAACCAAACTGATATTGAAAAGTTTTCAGCTATAGCCGTGCCAGATAACATGGGCTCAATTGCGGTAATGAAGCGCCTTGGCATGGATTTTATCGAACAAACACACGATCCAGAAACACAAACTTTAACTGTTGTTTTGTACTCAGTAGAAGTCAGTGAAATATAAATAAATGAATTATTAAGGTAATACTGTTCATCATTAAGTTATAAGGTTCAGTAAAGAATCCACCTTCTGAAGAAGAGGCTTTCATTCAGCCCCCTAAAAGGGGGCGTTTCAGTTATTTTGTAGCCTTAGTAGCATCTATGAGTAATGATATTTAAAGCCGTTGAAAACATGGATGTTTTCGTCGAGCCCACAGGGATGTGCTTGCTGCGTGCTTTAAATATCATTGCATAGCTGAATCAACCTCAAGCTGGCATGCCATACAAACAAAGATACAGGCAAACCCTAATTGATGATAACCACCTACTGAAGTAGGTGGTTTAGGGCTGAAAATAAAAAAGCCAACATTTTCATGTTGGCTTTATAGTGTATCTGCTGGATTATCTCATTGTGAGATTATTTAGCATCTAAAAATCTTTCTGCATCTAGTGCTGCCATGCAACCTGTACCAGCAGAGGTAATTGCTTGACGGTAATGCTGATCCATTACATCGCCACAGGCATAAATACCTTCGATACTTGTTTGTGTTGCGTTACCTTGCAGACCACTGTTAACTTGAATATAACCGTGGTTCATGTCTAATTGGCCTTCAAAGATCCCAGTGTTTGGTGAGTGACCAATTGCAACGAATACACCAGCGACTTCTAAATCGGTAATTGAACCGTCTTTAGTGCTTTTTTTCTTCAAGCCTGTCACACCCATGTTGTCACCAACGACTTCATCAAGCGTTTGGTCTAGGTGGAGGATAATGTTACCGGTTTCCACTTTATCCATTAAGCGCTTGATCAAAATCTTCTCTGATCTGAAAGTGTCACGACGGTGAATTAAATGAACTTCAGAAGCAATGTTACTTAAGTAAAGTGCTTCTTCAACCGCTGTGTTACCACCACCGATGACGGCCACTTTTTGGTTACGATAGAAGAAGCCATCACATGTTGCACATGCTGATACGCCTCTACCCATGAATGCTTCTTCTGATGGTAAGCCAAGGTATTTGGCTGAAGCTCCGGTCGCAATGATAAGTGCATCACAAGTGTACTCACCATTGTCACCTTTCAATTTGAATGGGCGTTCCGTTAACGTAACTTCATTGATGTGATCAAAAATGATTTCTGTATCAAATTTCTCTGCATGTTGCTGCATTCTTTCCATTAATGCTGGGCCAGTTAAGCCTTCTGCATCGCCAGGCCAGTTTTCAACTTCTGTTGTTGTAGTTAACTGTCCGCCTTGCTGCATACCTGTGATCATGACAGGCTTTAAATTCGCACGTGCCGCATATACTGCAGCAGTGTAGCCAGCTGGGCCCGAACCTAAGATTAATAGGTTGCTGTGACGTGTTTCGCTCATTTTTTATTCTCCATTTGATGCAAACTGCATTATCGCAAGGATTGTATGGAATAAAGCTGTGTGGGTAAAGCAAAGTTAACCAGAGTAAATCGATTAGGCTAATCGAGACTGTAAAGAATGAGTTTCACTTTGAACAATCGAAATGATTAACCTTATATAAAGGGGGGATTGTGACCTGATTAAAAACTGATATGACAGCTTGGTAAATTATTCTTTTGCAGATAGTTTTGGTGATACTCTTCCGCTATATGAAAGCTTTGTACCGGTACAATTTCAGTGACTATCTGTCTTGCTCCCCATTTAGCTGATTTAATTAGTGACAACTTTGATGCTTCAGCCAGTGCTTTTTGTTCCGAGGTGTGAAAAAAGATGCTACTGCGATATTGACTCCCAATATCGCCACCTTGTTGATTGAGCGTAGTAGGGTTGTGATTAGCCCAAAAGATTTCAAGTAGTTGGCCATAAGTCACTACGGTCGGATCATATTCTACTTGCACAACTTCGGCATGACCTGTTGTGCCTTGCTTTACTTGATCATAAGTGACAGATTGCTCATCACCGCCCATATAGCCACATACCGCATCTTGAACGCCATCCACTTCACGGAAGAAATGCTCTACGCCCCAGAAACAACCTGCACCAAATGTCGCTAATGCCATAATACTACCTTTTGGATGTTTAGATTTTTAGATGTTTAGATGGCTAAAAATTACAAAATAAATGTGGAGTTGGCAAGCATTAATTTTTTAAGAATAATTCTAACTTATAGCAAACCGCTCAGGTGGCAGGTGTGATAGAATCTGCCAGCAATATAAAGGCACCATTAAGGAGAGTAGAGTGTTAAAGCAATTAATGGCCAACCATGACTTTTTAGCGCTGACATTAGCTAACCCAGAATCCATCCCGTCTTCATTTAATTTTACGCTAGACAATCAAACACATGTTGAAGTCCTCGACACTGGTGTCATTAGCTTTACGCCTGAGCATAAATGTGGAAAAGACATCGTACTATCTTGCGCAGTGCATGGTAACGAGACTGCACCTATTGAGATTTGTAATGAATTAATCTCTTCCTTGCTACAGCAAAAGTTACAAGTAAAACATCGCGTGTTATTCCTGATTGGTAACCCTGCCGCTATTCATAATAAAACTCGATTTATTGAAGAAAACATGAATAGGTTATTCAGTGGGGCTCACTCTAAAGGTGAAGGTTTAACCAATAAAGAAAGAATTCGTGCTAAAGCGTTAGAGCAATATGTGGCTGATTTTTATAATGAGCACAATGACAGCCATCGAATCCATTATGATTTACATACTGCAATAAAACCGTCTAAGCATGAGAAGTTTGCAATTTACCCTTACAGACCAGGACGTGCTTTCAGCGGCGAACAAATGATGTTTCTCGCACAATGTGGCGTTGATACCATTTTATATCATCATGAACCAACAACGACATTTAGCTATTTTTCCAGTGAACAGTTTCAGGCAGATGCTTTTACTGTTGAATTGGGTAAAGTGATGCCATTTGGTCAAAATGATATGAGTAAATTCGCAGCAACCAAAGCCATGTTGACGGAATTAATTGCTAACGACACAGTCAAATTACCGGAGTTTAATGCTGATGCATTGAATTTATACAAAGTGTCACGTTCAATTAATAAACATTTTGAGGATTTCGCATTCAGCTTTGCGGATTCAACCGAAAACTTTACATCATTTGAACATGGTGAAGTGTTAGCAACGGAAGGCGATACCGAAATCCTGATTGAACACCCAACAGAAGCGATTGTATTTCCAAATGCTAACGTTCCAGTAGGCCAGCGTACTGTGCTATGTTTAGTGCCGGCACCCAATGAGAACGTACAGTAAGCTGCTAACGTAAAGCAATTTATACAATTAGTTGAGCAGTAAAATTATCATCTATAATCAACTGCTATTGCTAGGTAGTTTACGTTAACGTAATGTTTAGTCGCATATTAAAACAGGTAAGTATAACTTACCGCAGAATAAAGAGCCCAATATGAGCAACGCAACACTGAATAGTGAAACAGTGCACCGTGTCAGCTTCTTAGATAAAGCGTCATTGCACATTCCAATCTTGCGCATCTTACAAGCAGATGGCACCACTTACGAACAGTCTGTATTACCTAATATTGATCAGGCATTAGCCGAAAAAATTTATGATACCTGTGTTTTTACACGTGTATTAGATGAACGAATGTTAGGCGCTCAGCGTCAAGGTCGTATCAGTTTTTATATGACTTGTACGGGTGAAGAAGCAGCCGTTATTGGAAGTACTGCTGCACTAGATGATGGCGATATCATTTTAGCGCAATACCGTGAGCATGCATCATTACGATACAGAGGCTTTACCACTGAACAATTCATGAACCAAATGTTCAGTAATGAAAAAGATCTGGGTAAAGGGCGTCAAATGCCAATCCATTACGGATCAAAAGCATTAAATTATCAGACGATTTCATCACCTTTAGCAACTCAAATTCCGCAAGCGACAGGTGTTGCTTATGGTTTAAAGATGCAAGGCAAACGTAACGTTGCCATGTGCTATTTCGGTGAAGGTGCAGCGTCTGAAGGTGATTTCCACGCAGGTTTAAATATGGCTGCAGTGCTTAATTCGCCGACTATTTTCTTCTGTCGAAATAATGGTTATGCCATTTCTACACCAACAGAAGAGCAATTTGCAGGTAATGGTATTGCAAGTCGTGGTGTGGGTTACGGCATGCATACCATACGTGTTGATGGTAACGATATGTTAGCTGTATTAGCAGCAACGCAACAAGCAAGAGCCTATGCACTTGAGCATAATGCTCCTGTATTGATTGAAGCAATGTCGTATCGTCTAGGTGCTCACTCTTCATCTGATGACCCATCTGGTTACCGTTCAAAAGAAGAAGAACAAAAATGGCAAGAGCATGATCCTGTACAGCGCTTCAAATTATGGATGATTAATAAAGGCTGGCTAAAAGAAGAAGATGATTCTGCTTTGCATGATAAATATCGTGAAGAAGTATTGGCTGCTGTGAAAGTCGCTGAAAAGCTTGACCCGCCACATATTGATGAAATCATTCAAGATGTGTTAGACAAGCCAACACCTGCGCTTGAGAAGCAACTGAAAGATTTAAAAGAGCATATCAATAAATATCCGAAAGCATATCCAAAAAGTGCAGGGAGAATCTAAGCCGTGGCTCAAATGAACATGTTACACGCCATTAATGAGGCGTTATCCATTGAGATGGAAAAAAACCAGCGTATGGTGGTTTTTGGTGAAGATGTTGGTCATTTTGGCGGTGTTTTCCGTGCAACATCAGGTCTACAAGAGAAGTTTGGTAAAGATCGCTGTTTTAATACGCCATTAACTGAGCAGGGTATTGCTGGTTTTGCCAATGGTCTTGCCTCTAATGGTATGACTGCGGTTGCTGAAATTCAGTTTGCTGATTATATTTTCCCAGCCTTTGACCAAATTGTGAATGAATCAGCCAAGTTTAGATATCGTAGTGGTAATGAATTTGATGTTGGCGGTCTGACATATCGCACACCTTATGGTGGTGGTATTGCAGGTGGTCATTATCATTCACAGTCTCCAGAAGCTTATTTCACACAAACGCCGGGTTTAAAAGTGGTTGTACCAAGAAACCCTGAGCAAGCAAAAGGCTTATTACTCGCTGCTATTCGTGATCCTAACCCTGTTATCTTCTTTGAGCCTAAGCGTTTATATCGTGCCTCTGTGGGTGAAGTTCCTGAAGGCGATTATGAAATTGAGTTAGGTAAAGCTGAAGTGGTTAAAACCGGTACCGATATTACCGTACTGGCTTGGGGCGCTCAGATGGAAATCGTTGAGAATGCTTGTAAGAAGGCTGAGAAAGAAGGTATTTCATGTGAGATTATCGACTTACGCTCACTCGCGCCTTGGGATGTGGAGACTGTTGCAGCTTCTGTTAAAAAGACAGGTCGATTACTGATTAACCATGAGGCACCACTAACAGGTGGCTTTGCTGGTGAAATCGCAGCCACGATTCAACAAGAATGTTTCCTACATCTTGAATCACCAATTAGCCGTGTTTGTGGCTTAGATACACCATACCCATTGATCCATGAAAAAGAATATATGCCAGATGAGCTGAAAACTTTTGAAGCGATCAAAGCATCGGTCACATTCTAGGAGTTGGTGATGATTAAAGATTTTATTTTGCCAGACATCGGTGAAGGTGTTGTTGAGTGTGAGTTAGTTGATTGGTTAGTGAAAGAGGGCGATCGTGTAGAAGAAGATCAACCTATTGCTGATGTAATGACTGACAAAGCTTTAGTACAAATTCCTGCGCCGCACGCTGGTGTGATCACCAAGTTATATTATGGAAAAGGTGATATCGCCATTGTTCACCAACCACTCTATGCAGTGGAAATTGCAGGTGAATCATCTGCTGAAGCACCCGCTGCCATAACAGAGCAAGTTAATACAGCACCAGAGACAACAACAGAAGTTGTTTCTGCAACTAGTGTTGAAGACTTCTTATTACCTGACATTGGTGAAGGTATTGTTGAGTGTGAGCTTGTTGAGTGGCTGGTTGCTGAAGGTGAAATGGTTGAAGAAGATCAGCCGATTGCTGATGTCATGACTGATAAAGCATTAGTGCAAATACCCGCTATTAAAGCCGGTAAAATGGTAAAACATTACTACCGTAAAGGTCAGTTAGCCAAAGTACACTCACCATTATTTGCCATTGAAGTTGCAGGTTCAGCAGTGGCTCAGTCAGCGCCAGTTGTTGACACACAAGAGGCCGCTCCAGTGAATACCTCGAGTGAACCTGTTGCTCAAGGTAAAGCGTTAGCAAGCCCAGCAGTAAGACGCATGGCGAGATCATTAGATATTAATATTGCTGATGTTCAAGGTTCTGGTAAAAATGGCCGTGTTTATAAAGAAGACATTGAGCGTCATCAACAAGGTCAATCTGCACCAGTGGTTGCTGATATGACGCCTGCATCTGCACCATCATCAACTCAGCAGGTTGCCGTTGCTTCTGCAAGTGATCGTGTAGAGCCTATTAAAGGTGTTAAAGCGGTGATGGCGAGAATGATGGTTGAGTCAGTTTCTACCATTCCTCATTTCACTTATTGTGAAGAGTTTGATTTAACCGATTTGGTAGCTTTACGTCAGTCGATGAAACAGAAATATTCATCTGATGAAGTGAAGTTGACCATGATGCCTTTCTTCATGAAAGCTATGTCTCTAGCCATCAATGAGTACCCAATTCTGAACAGTCAGGTTAATGCTGATTGCACTGAATTAACTTATAGGGCAAGTCATAACATTGGAATGGCTGTGGATTCAAAGGTGGGTTTACTGGTGCCGAATGTGAAAGACGTTCAAAGTAAATCTATTTTGGAAGTGGCAGCGGACATTACTCGTCTGACCAATGACGCTCGTAGTGGACGTGTAGCACCAGCAGATTTGAAAGAGGGTTCAATTTCAATCTCTAATATTGGTGCATTAGGTGGCACAGTAGCTACACCAATTATCAATAAACCTGAAGTGGCAATCGTTGCACTTGGTAAATTACAGACCTTGCCACGCTTTAATGATAAAGGTGAAGTCGAAGCGCGTAAGATCATGCAAGTTAGCTGGTCGGGCGATCATCGAGTGATTGATGGTGGTACCATTGCACGTTTCTGTAACCTTTGGAAACACTACTTAGAGCATCCACAAGAGATGTTGATGGCCATGCGTTAAGCATGTGTTGTAAATAATTTAAAAGGACGCAATTTGCGTCCTTTTGTTTTATGTAAGCATTCCGTATAATTCTCACAATCTAATTAGTATCAGGAAGTATTATGAGTCTGTCGGCACCTCAACTTGAAAAAATTGACTATCCTTTCCCTGCGAAACCTGCCGTGTTGTCTGACGATGAAAAATCTTATTACAAAGCACGTATTAAGCAGTTATTGAAAGAGCAAAATGCGGTACTTGTTGCCCATTATTATACCGATCCTGAGATCCAAGCACTTGCTGAAGAAACGGGTGGCTGTGTTTCTGATTCTCTAGAAATGGCACGTTTTGGCCGCGACCATCCGGCTGAAAAAATGATCGTCGCTGGTGTGAAGTTTATGGGTGAAACGGCAAAGATATTGAGCCCTGAGAAAACGGTTTTTATGCCAACCCTTGAAGCCACCTGTTCGTTGGATTTAGGTTGTCCAATTGAAAAGTTTAATCAGTTCTGTGATGCTCATCCTGATCATACAGTTGTGGTATATGCTAATACATCGGCAGCAGTTAAAGCACGTGCAGACTGGGTTGTGACTTCTAGTATTGCACTTGAAATAGTTGAACATTTAGATAGTGAAGATAAAAAGATCATCTGGGGACCAGACAGACACCTAGGTTCTTATATTGCCAAGCAAACAGGCGCAGAGATGCTAATGTGGCAAGGTGATTGTATTGTGCATGATGAATTTAAATCTAAAGCCCTCAAAGAACTAAAAGCTCAGTATCCAAATGCTGCAGTACTGGTTCACCCAGAATCTCCTGCCAGTGTGGTTGCAATTGCTGATGCAGTTGGTTCAACGAGTCAATTAATCAAAGCTGCGCAAGAGATGGACAATGATACGTTTATTGTCGCCACTGATAAGGGCATCTTCTATAAAATGCAACAAGCTGCGCCTGGTAAAAACCTGATTGAAGCGCCAACAGGTGGTAATGGCGCAACCTGTAGAAGTTGTGCACACTGTCCTTGGATGGCCATGAACGGTTTAAAATCGATATATACTTCGCTTTCTAATACAGACAAGACCGATCATGAAGTGTTTGTAGATGACGAATTACGTGTAAAAGCACTTAAGCCATTAACACGCATGTTAGACTTTGCTAAAACGTTGAATATGAAAGTGAAGGGCAACGCCTAGTATTAAGTGTTTCATTTACTGAGAAGTAAGTTTTAGACATCGATTTTCGTTATCAGAATCAGATACAAAAAACCTCGCTATTGCGAGGTTTTTTATTGCTATAAATGTTGACTAAATTATATGTTATTTAGCATTCATCAGTGCAACAGTATTATCTAACATGCGGTTACTGAAACCCCATTCGTTATCATACCAAGCCATAACTTTCACTAATCGACCATTAACACGAGTTTGAGTCGCATCGAAGTTAGATGAGAAAGCGTTATGGTTAAAGTCGATAGACACAAGTGGTTCTTCATTCACGGCAAGCACTTCACTTAAAGGCGCAATGGCTGCCGCTTTTTTGATAATCTCGTTAACTTCTTCAACGGTAGTATCACGAGCTGCTGAGAAGGTTAAATCAACCAAAGATACGTTGACTGTCGGTACACGAACAGCCATACCATCAAACTTACCTTGAAGCTCAGGCACAACTAATCCTACAGCCGCCGCAGCACCTGTTTTAGTTGGGATCATAGACATTGCTGCTGCACGAGCACGACGTAAATCTGTGTGGTAAACATCAGATAGACGTTGGTCATTTGTGTAAGCGTGAATGGTTGTCATTAAACCTGATTCAATACCAATAGCATCATTTAACGGCTTAGCAAATGGTGCTAGGCAGTTAGTTGTACAAGATGCGTTAGAAATAACTGTCATATCTGAAGTCAGAACTTCACCATTGACACCGTATACAACCGTTGCGTCGACATTTTTGCCTGGTGCAGAAATAATGACTTTCTTAGCCCCAGCATCAAGGTGAGGTTGTACACTTTCTTTTGAAGTGAAGATACCAGTACATTCATACACAACATCGACGTTGAGCTCTGCCCAAGGAAGCTTAGATGGATCACGCTCCTGGAAGGTAAGGATTTTGTCGCCATTGACGTAAATGGCTTCATCATCATTTTCAACTTTAGCATTGAAGCGACCATGTACAGAATCATACTTAGTTAAATGCGCGTTGATTGATGCATCACCTAGATCGTTTAGTGCAACGATTTCGATTGGGTAATCCTTTTCACTTTCATAAAGTGCTCGTAAAACATTTCTACCGATACGGCCGTAACCGTTAATTGCAACACGGATAGTCATCTCATATCCCTCAATTGAAAATAATTTGGTGGCTCGTAAAACGCCTAGTAGTAAAATTACCAAAATTAACATTTTCGTCAAGCTAAAAAGCACATTTAACCATCAAATAGACCTATTATTTCGTACTTTTTTTACAAAACTGTGCTCGCGTACAAATATCTGTAAATGATAGATGGTTTATTAGACAAGGTGGCATGAATTTACCAAAATTTATTTAACTGAAAATGTGACTACTTCGGCATGAGCGATACAGCAAACTGACTTTGACTAAAGCTGCCATCATTCAGCACAGAAACAAGCAATTCAGCTTGTTGATCCAATTTTGCAATTGTATTTTTATCACCAAATACCATGCTCTGCATTTTTTGCTCATTGGCAGTATTGCTACTGATTAATAGGTTGGCTCTGGTAAGCATATAACTCATCTCAAAATCTTGTTGTTGTCTATAAATAGTGGCTAAAGCCAAAAGCCAATCTGGATTAATACTTTGGTACTCGGTTTGCTTAAGTAAGCTGACAAAAACTTTTTGTGCAGTTTGAGGTTCCTCTCTAACAAAATGCTGTCCTATCGATTCGAGCATCTCAGGTTCATCTATTAAGCCTTGCCTAAAATGTTCAATTACAATTTGTTGTGAAGGATTGTCGTTAAACCGCTTCCAACGGTAATAAGCTAAGTACACATCGGGATTGTCTTTAGTTGTTTCTCTTAATTGTTGTAGTGTTTGAGTGCTGATTGCATAAGCACGTTGTCGGTCATCAGAACGTTCTGGGTGGAGAATATGTTTCACACCTGCAGCAAGTTCAATACAGGCTGAGTACGTTTCCAAGTATTCAAGAAGTTGATAAAGTTGCTCACCTGTTGGCGACTCTGTCCGTTTTAGTGCAAAACGATGACGAATTAGATCAGCTTTTTCATATCTACACCAACTATCTTTATGCAGATCGGCACAAAGTTCAGGATTATTTTTACAAATAAGGTCTGTATTACGGTCATTTTCACAGCCAAAAAGCCCCAAAAATAACGTTAAAAATAAGATTGATGTAATTATTACTAGATTCTGGTTCAAATCGTGCTCCAAAACTGTAAATTGTCTAATAAAATTACACATTTACAGGAAATTTGTTACTGGCGAAATGTGTCACTTTTCATTACAATGTCGCCGACCTAGCAGGGCATAGCCCTATTTATATAATGATTATTGGTCTTTTCTTTTTGTTACTCAATCTTTTCTACAAAAATAAAGAAAAGCGAGATAAAGGATCCCTACATGAGCGCAGATAAACACTTACAAAGCTGGCAAGAACGATTCGAAATGGCAGAAGCAATGCAACCTTTGCTTGGTAAGCTCTATCGAAATCAAGGTGTTGAAGTTGAAGTATATGGTAAACCATTATTAAACGCTTCTACTATTGATATTATTAAAGCACACCGTTTAGTTCGTCGTCATGTGGGAGATAAGCTTCGTTTACGTGAAAGCTTTCCATTTGTAAATGCATTAAGCAAGCTTGCTGTTAAGCAATGTAAAGTTGATATCGGAAAATTAGCTGTCAATTACTGGAAAGATCATTCAGACGACAGTGAAATTGAAGCGTACATGACGCGTGAATTATCAGATGCTATGAACTTTGGCGATGATGATAAAGCCCGTGATGTCGTGTTATACGGATTTGGCCGTATTGGCCGTCTTCTTGCTCGTTTAATGATTGAAAGAACAGGCAAGAGCAATAAGCTTTGTTTACGCGCTATCGTATTACGTGGTGGTAAAAAAGGTGATTTAGAGAAGCGTGCTAGCTTACTTCGTCGTGACTCAGTGCATGGTCCCTTCAATGGTTCTGTAGAAGTTGACGAAGAGAACAACGCTATCATCGCTAACGGTACTTTCATTCAAGTGATCTATGCTAACTCTCCAGATGAAGTTGATTACACTAAATACGGTATTAATGATGCATTAGTGGTTGATAACACGGGTATTTGGAAAGATGAAGCGGGTCTTGGTTTACACCTTAAGAGTAAAGGTGCAAGCAAAGTATTACTGACTGCACCAGCTAAAGGCGAAATCAAGAACATCGTATATGGTGTCAATGAAAATGACATCTTAGCTGAAGATTTAATTGTTTCTGCAGCTAGCTGTACAACCAATGCCATTACGCCGGTATTAAAAGCCGTAAATGATAAGTATGGTATTGAAAATGGTCACGTTGAAACGATTCACTCTTATACCAACGACCAAAATCTGATTGATAACTACCATAAAGCAGACCGTCGTGGTCGCAGTGCACCTTTAAACATGGTGATCACTGAAACGGGCGCGGCTAAAGCTGTTGCAAAAGCGTACCCTGAACTTGCAGGTAAATTGACAGGTAATGCGATTCGCGTTCCTACTCCGAATGTGTCTATGGCGATCATCAGTGTTAACCTAAACGGTGAAACCAACAAAGATGAGCTCAATGAATATTTGAAAGACATGGCACTTCAGTCAGATCTTCAAAATCAAATTGACTTCACCGAGTCTACTGAAATTGTTTCAAGTGACTTAATTGGTTCTCGTTATGCAGGTGTTGTTGATTCGCAAGCAACTATTGCTGACGGTAAGCGCGCAATCTTATACGTATGGTATGACAACGAATTTGGTTATAGCTGCCAGGTAGTAGGTGTGATGCAGAAAATGCTAGGTCTGACAACTTTGTCTATGCCTGTGTAATTTCTTCCATTACTGATTAAAGCACCTTTCGAGGTGCTTTTTTATTGCCTGTAAATAAGCTCACTGAAAATTTATGGTATGGCGAGAACTAGGGGAAATTAAGCAGTTTTGGTTTTTTGTGATAACTCAAATAAACCATTAAAAACTCATAAATCGATCATTTTATATTGAGAAAAATGAATATTGTTCAAACAATGCTAGTTTGATTACAACTTGTGTATTTGTCACTATTAACTGCACTAATACAGTGGTATAAGGAATTTAAATTCTTTGACTCATTGTAATTTAGGACAACATAGCATGATCTTTTCTGATATCACGCAAGCCGCAGCCGATCCCATTTTAGGTTTAACCGAAGCATTCAAAGCTGATCCACGCCCAAATAAAGTTAATTTAGGCGTCGGTATTTATAAAGATGATTCTGGACAAACACCGGTACTAAATTCAGTTAAGAAAGCTGAAGCTAAATTACTTGAGATTGAAAAAACCAAGAGCTATCTCGGCATTGAAGGTGTCAATGCTTATAACGATGCAGTCCAAACATTATTATTCGGTGAAGGCAGCGATATTATCATGCAAAAGCGTGCCAAAACCGCACAGGCACCAGGTGGCACTGGATCATTACGCATGGCTGCAGAGTTTTTGGTAAATAGCACAAACAGCAACACCATTTGGGTGAGTAATCCAACATGGGCAAATCATCAAAATATTTTTACAGCAGCCGGTCTGTCTATTGAAACTTATGATTATTATGTGCCGCAAACACATAACATTGACTTTGATGCGATGAAATCAAGCTTATCGGCAGCAAAAGCCGGTGATATTGTATTGATGCATGGCTGTTGTCATAACCCGACGGGAATCGATTTAAGTACTGAACAATGGCAGGAGTTTGCTGAGCTGTGTGTTGTTAAGCAATTGGTACCACTTTTTGATTTCGCTTATCAAGGTTTTGGTGAAGGAACTGAAGAGGATGCGCAGGGGCTGCGTATTGTGGCAAGTAAAGTATCTGAACTCATCATTGCAAACTCATTCTCTAAAAACTTTGGCTTATACAACGAGCGTATTGGTGCTGTGACAATTGTCGCAGAGAATCAGCATGTTGCTGATACAAGCTTTAGCCAAGTGAAGAAAACGATTCGTTCTAGTTATTCAAATCCACCAGCACATGGTGGTTTAATTGTCAGCACTATTTTGTCAGATAAGCAATTACGTGAAGAATGGCAACAAGAATTAACACAGATGCGTGAACGTATTAGCGAAATGCGCCACCGATTTGTAGCAATGCTTAAGCAAGAAGGTGTTAGTCAGGATTTCAGCTTTATTGCTGAGCAAAAAGGCATGTTTAGCTTTTCAGGCCTAACAAAAGCGCAAGTAGAACAGTTAAAAACAGAACACGGAGTTTATATTGTCGGCTCTGGGCGTATTAGTGTTGCAGGACTCACATCAGATAATTTACCTGTTGTGTGTAAGGCAATTGCTCAAGTATTGTAATGTATATATCTCTATTCTAGATAAATGAGAACAGGCAGCCAAATGGCTGCCTATTTTTTACCTACAAGTCATCATCATTATTACTAATAAAAAACAGTGACATGGTTTATACTGGCATCCCATTCATTATTTTTTTGAGATATGTTATCTACAGGTAGAATCGGAAAAATCACTGTTGCTTTGGCAATCTTGATTCTAATCCTATTGGCATTCCGAGCATGGTTTATCCCATTTATTTCAGTTGATGATAGTCAACGGCAACCTATTGTTGAGAATGAATTAGAGCAGGTAGATACCAGTCCAGATTTTATATCCATAAGTGATGTGACGGAAAAGAAACGCCAGTTTTTTAATTATTTTCGTCCAATGATAAAGAAAGAAAATGCCTTGATCACTGCTGAACGAAATTTGCTCAAGTCCATGATTAGTCATATTGAACAAGGTAGTGAACTTACCGATGCAGAGTCCTATCAATTGGCTAAAATAACAACAAGATATAAATTCAAATTATCGCAACCTGTTACAATCCAACAACTAGATGACCTACTGATAAGAGTTGATACCATTCCTGCTGAGTTAGTGTTGGTACAAGCTGCAAATGAAAGTGGCTGGGGCAGTTCAAGATTTTCTCAAGAAGGTAATAATTATTTCGGTCAATGGTGCTTTTCCAAAGGGTGCGGCTTGGTGCCGTTATCTAGGAGAGAAGGGCTAAGCCATGAAGTGGCCAAATTCGATACTGCTAATGATTCTGTTATTGCCTACATGAACAACCTTAACACTAATTCAGCTTATACAATGCTGCGTGCAATCCGTGCAGATAAGCGTGCCCAACAGCTAGATGCCAGAGCAGAAGAGTTAGTTTACGGTCTGATAAATTATTCAGAACGAAAAGAAGCCTATATTGAAGAGTTATTGCAAATGCTTAGGCACAATAGAAAATTATTAAAGGAAAATACTAAAGATGTATAAGATCATCATGAGTCTTATTTGTGTGTTTTCAGTCGTGACGTCAACTCATGCTGCAACATTTTCGTTAGAGTACAAAGGCTTCCATGAGCGAATGAAGCGGGTACACAAAGGAAACTTCCCACAAACCGAATTAGTATTTAGTGTGCCACAAGTTAACGGTTGCACGATTCAATCAGGTTATATTGCTACTGAAAAACGTCAGTTTCCATTGACATATAATGAATATCAACGTGTATTCATTCCTTTTGACGAAGAGCTTAAAAATAACCGTGGTTTAATCAATATTGAAGTCGATGGTGATGGTAAGAGTTGTGGGATTGCAATGCAGATCCGCGTTAAACAACCTAAACAACAATATGATGCGAAACAGTTATTGACTGTGATTGATGAGATGGATGCGATGTTTGATAAGCTTCATGGATTTCCAATGAAATATTTCCGCGATCCACTTGAAGGGTTAACCATTGCATTTGTTGCAAATGACGAAGCTTATGTCGAAATTGATGGTCAAAGCAAAATAGCTGATAATGGCATGCTACAGATCAGTCGGCAAACTTTAGTTAACAGCCATGATATCTCTTTCAGTACTGAACCACTCGTTATCAGTCCGTACCTTAAACAAGATTGATTTATAGTTTCATACAAAAAGCGCTTAACTAGTAAAGTCTAGTTAAGCGCTTTTTTATACACTAACTTGTATTTTATGGCTTAAATGTTGTGACAATATCTATCGATTGAGTGTTATCTAATTTAATATGCCCGCTATTTTGCACATCAAAAAAATCAAAAGCAGGTAAATCAGCCTCGGCTACATCACCTTTTAGTGGCGCGTCAGCATTTCTTTCTAGATTGATAAAATCAAATTGTTCACGGTCAACACCTTGTGAGGGGGCCGTATTCTGCATCGCTGTGAAAATAGTTTCTATACGACCAGGGTGTTGTTTGTCCCATTGTTTAAGCATGTCTTTCACTGCTTGGCGCTTAAGGTTCTCTTGTGAACCACACAAATTACAAGGAATGATTGGAAAAGCTTTTAACTTGGCATATTCAGCAATATCTTTCTCGCGACTATAGGCTAAAGGCCTTATCACCATGTTCGCTCCGTCATCTGATAATAACTTTGGAGGCATGGCTTTTAATTTTCCTCCATAGAACATATTTAGGAACATGGTTTCTATTATGTCATCACGGTGGTGGCCTAAAGCAATTTTAGTTGCACCAATTCGCTGTGCGAAACCATAGAGTGATCCACGTCTTAACCTTGAACAAAGTGAGCAGGTAGTTTTACCTTCTGGTATTTTATCTTTAACAATGGAGTAGGTATCTTTTTCTAGAATATGGTAGGGCACGTCCAAAGTATCGAGATATTTAGGCAGGATTTCTTCAGGGAAGCCAGGTTGTTTTTGATCAAGGTTGACAGCGACCAAATCAAATTTAACGGGCGCACGCTTTTGCAAGTTAATAAGGATATCAAGCATTGCATAGCTATCTTTCCCGCCAGAAAGGCAGCACATAATCAAGTCGCCTTCTTCAATCATGTTGTAGTCAGCAATAGCTGAACCGACTTCACGGCGTAAGCGTTTTTGAAGTTTGTTCATGCGGGTTGTTCGTTTTTTTACTTGCTCGTTTGCTGCTTCAGACATAAAAATGCGCCCAGTAACTAAGATTAAGGGCGCGTATTATTCCAGTAAACAAGGGAAGGGTAAAGTGTTTACTCTTCTAAAGGCGACTTATAGCCGTCAGGCTTAACTGCCAATAAATCACAATTAATACTGTCAATAACATGTTCAGCAGTATTGCCAATTAATGCAGCACTGAAACCTGTTCTACCTACGGTCCCTAAGATGACTAACTCTGCATCAAGTTTTGCTGCAAGTTCTGGAATAACATCTTCAGGTAAACCTTCTTCTACATGGCAGTTTTCAAATGGAATCTCATAAGATTGTGCCATATATTGCACACGTTGCTCATGTTGCATTCTAATCGTATCGTTGTAGGAGTTTGCATCAAAATCTGGTAGTTCAATTGCTAAATTTACAGGCGTACCAGGATAACCGTTAACTAAATGTACTTGAGCTTCAAACTTAGTTGCCAAATCTGTGGCGTACTCAATAATCTTACCATTCAGATTTTGATGCTCTTCATCTTCACAGGCGACGTTAATCGCACATAAAATTTTGCCTTCAACTGGCCAGTCATGCTCTTTTACCATAAGCACAGGCATAGGCGCTTTGCGCATCAAATGCCAATCTGTGGGGGTAAATATCACAGATTTTAATTTGTCATGCTCATGAGTACCTTTTACAATTACCTCATAATCTCCCTCAATAGCATAATTAATAATGCTTTCGAAAGGACGGTTATGCCAAATAACTTTGGTGTTTATTGTAATCCCTGTCTTTTTGTAATCATTGATTATTTCATCTAACCAAGCAACTCGCTGATCAATCACACCTTGGCGCATTGATTCACGTTCTTGGTTTGAAAGAATAGATGTCATCTCATAAGAGAAGTCAAAAATAGATAGGAATGCGGTGATTTCAGCTTGACTTTTACCTGCTAAATCAACGGCTCGAGCAAGGGCAGATTGGTGATCTGTAGTAGGATTGATTACAACTAATATCTTTTTATAAGCCTTCATAATAGACTCCGTCGAATTAGATTTATAATAATTTCAACTATCTACAGTATCACCTTTGGCTAATAAATAAACATTGAGATGGATCAAAAAATTGAATCTATGTCGCAATTCTGGCGTTACCAGCAAGAACACTTAATGCGCTTTGATCGACAATCGAAATATACTTTCCTTTGACCTCAATCATGCCCGCTTTTTGAAAGCGTCCAAGTAAACGACTGATGGTTTCAACGGTTAAACCTAAATAATTACCAATGTCACCACGGGTCATAGTCAAGCGGAATTCATTAGGAGAAAACCCTCGACTGCCAAACCTATTGGCTAAATTACTAATGAATGCGGCAAGACGTTCTTCTGCATTCTTTTTAGAAAGTAATAAAATCATTTCTTGATCAGACATAATCTCATTGCTCATTAAACGCATAATCTGTTGTCTTAGCTTTGGCATACTGCCAGATAATTCATCTAATGTTTCAAAAGGGATTTCACAAACCATTGAGGTTTCAAGTGCCTGTGCGAAGCTTTGGTGCTGATGAGCGTGGATTCCATCAAAGCCGATAACATCACCCGCTAAATGAAAGCCTGTGATTTGCTCATCACCTTGTTCAGTAATGGTGTAGCTTTTAATTGTACCTGAACGGATTGCATAAAGTGCTTTGAGACTATCACCAGATTTAAAAATTTGATCGCCTTTTTGTACAGGCTTTTTTCGCTCAATGATGTCGTCGAGTTGATCTAATTCGGCGTCATTTAACGTAAAGGGGATACACAATGTACCCATACTGCAATCATGGCAATGTATTGCACAACCGCCAGTTGAAGCACGGCGTGGTTTATTAAACTCTTTTGGCATAACTTGTCTCAATCAATTTATACATCTATATGGTAAACCAAAACGCTATTTACAGCTAGTTAACCTGACCAATCGCTACATAGATAGTCTGTAAACCAAATGCGATGATCAATAACCCGCTAATAATTCTTACAGTACGTTTATGAACAAACTCGCTCAGCTTCTTAGCGGCTAATCCGGCACTGAGTAAAGCTGGTAGTGTTCCCATGCCAAAAGCCAACATGATAGCACCTCCGTTTAATGCACTACCTGAGGCAACTGACCAAGTTAACATGCTATAAACTAAGCCACAGGGTAGCCAACCCCATATCATTCCTGCAACAATCGCTTGGGTTGATGTTTTTATTGGTGCGAGTTTATTGGCGACTGGTTTTAATACTTGCCATAGTTTATTACCAAGCTTCTCAATGTGAACAATAATCATCCATAAATTGGCAATATATAAACCGGTGAAGATCATCATTATGCCCGCAAAGAACCGCAAATAAAGCAGGTAATTGTCTAGCACAAATAAATGATTTAATGCTGCTGCACCACCACCAATTAATGCCCCAGCTACGGTATAGCTGACAATCCTACCTAAATTGTAAGACAGTAAAAAACGTAACTGATTAGCTAAGCGGTTTCCTGGTAAATTGGGGATATTGGCTGAAAAAGCACCTATCAAGCCACCACACATGCCAAAGCAATGTGCTGCACCCATTAAACCTACAATAAACGCACCTGTAACACTGATTTCCATTAATCTATTTTACTCTGTGATGCAGTAGGTTCTTGTTTATTAGTTTCTTTATCTTGAGTTTCAGGCTCATCAAATAAAATTGATACACTCTGACGTTCTAAATCATCGAACTGTTCACTTTTTACAGCCCAGAAAAAAATGGCAACGGCAATTAGTACAAATACCATAGCAATTGGAATTAACACGTAAATAATGCTCATATATATGGGCTCACGGTTTTATTTTAAGAAGACGTAAGCTGTTGCTTACCACAATGATCGAGCTAAATGACATACCTAAAGCCGCAATATAGGGCAATACATGTCCCGTAACGGCTAATGGAATGATCAACACATTATACCCTAAGGCCCAAAATAAATTCTGTTTGATTATGTTGTCTGTTTTCTTTGCTATGGATATTGCATCACTAAATCGTGACAGCTTATCGCCAAGTAAGATAAGGTCTGCACTGTTTTTAGCCAAAGCACTGCCACTTCCCATTGCGACTGATAAATTGCTACCTGCTAACACTGGGGCATCATTTATACCATCACCAAACATGGCGACTTGTTTAGTTTGCTGTAACTGTTGCACATAGGAAAGTTTTTCCGCGGGCGATAAACCAGAATGTAGCTGGTTAATATTTAGCTTAGTTGCTATATAACATACGTGATTTGAGCTATCACCACTGGCAATACTGATATCAATATTGGCATTCTTGAGCGCATGTACGGTATCTTGTGCATCCGATCTAATGCTATCTTCAATGCAAATCTTTGCCTGTAATTTTTGTTCAACACACAGATACAGAATTTGCATGTGCTGTTCATTTTCTTGCTGTTGATTTATGTTGCAGTCTACAAACTCTGCCTTGCCCAGTTTTACCATTTTACCTCGCCAAGTAGCAGCGATACCATGGCCAATGTGGTTATGGATATTGGTGACATCACCCATTGGCTGTATAGTTTTAAACGCATATGCAATTGGGTGAGAAGAGGCTTGCTCTAAGGCACTGGCTAAGCTGAGTACTTGATCAGCGGTTAAGTCTGCATAACATTGGACATCACAAATGTTAAATCGGCCACAGGTAAGGGTACCGGTTTTATCGAAAACAACATGATCAATTTGTGGCATTTTCTCAAATACACCACTTTTGCGGGTAATAATGCCCATTCGAGTAAACAAAGATGTGGCACAGGTAATGGCAGTTGGTGTTGCTAATGCAAGCGCGCAAGGGCAGGTAGCAACTAAAACTGATAATGTGACCCAAAATGCATCTTCAGGCGATACAAACTGCCAAACAACATAGGTCAACGCAGCAATAATAAGAATAACACCAGTAAAATAGCTTGCTGCTCGTTCAGCTAGAATGGCAATTTTAGGCTTTGCATTTGTAGCAACTTCTTGCAGGCGAATAATTTCAGCAACTAATTGATCTTGCCCTAACGCATTGACTTTTATTTTGATGGCTTGGTCAACATTGATTGTGCCTGCATACACTTGTTCATTTATTCCCTTGGGTAAAGGAAGGTGTTCACCTGTAAGCATCGCTTCATTGATACTGCTATTACCATCGATTATAAGACCATCGGCGGCAATCATTTCACCCGGTTTTACTAAAATGACATCATCAATGCGTAGTTGTTTGGCTGCGATTTGGGTGACATTATTATTGGTAACAATACTGGCTGTTAGTGGCACTAATTTATGTAAATTACTAGCATTAATACTGGCTTTTTGTTTTGCTGCTTGTTCAAAGTACCGCCCCAGTAATAAGAAAAAGGTAAACATAGTGACAGATTCAAAATAGACTTCACCATCACCATTAATTGTGGCTATGCAGCTTGCGATATAAGCGCCTGCGATGGCGATTGATACTGATAAGTCCATATTGAGGGACTTACTTAATAACCCACGAATGGCACTAAAATAAAAAGGTTGTGCGGAATAAAAAACCACTGGCGCCGCAAAAATGAGGCTCACCCAACGAAAGTAGTCACGATATTCGAGTTCTAAATCGGTAAAGTAGCCTGAATATAATGCAAGGGCGAACATCATGACTTGCATAGTCGCAAAACCAGCTAGGCCTAATCGAAGTAGAAACTTTTTACTGTTGGCTTTACTGAGCTTTTCTTGTTCATCCACTTGATAAGGTGCAGCTTGATAACCTATAGCGCTAATTTGATTAAGAATTTCACTCAACTTAACAGTTTGTTCATTCCAGCTTACTAATGCACGTTGTGTGGTGGAGTTAACTTGAATTGAGATAACACCGGATAGTGTTTTGAGTTTGTGTTCAATCAACCACGCACAAGCAGCACAAGTGATCCCATCGATGAATAAAGACGTTGTTTGTTTGCTGTCGCTATTGTGTACAAAATCTTTTTGTACTTCAGCCAAATCATAGGCGAGGAATTGTTGGAGCTGATCAGGTACTAATACGGTTTGTTTTTCACCTGGTTCACTACGGAATTTGTAATAGCTGATTAAATTGGCATCAACAATCGCTTGAGAAACTGCTTGGCAACCTAAACAGCACATTGGTTGCTCAATGTTGTCGATGGTGGTGTGTAAGTCTAAGCCAGTCGGAACTGGCTCAGAGCAGTGATAACATTTAGTCATTGATAATTAATTCAACCAATACTCAATATCATCTTTTATTTCAATACGTTGTTGTATACGCCATGTGTTGTCATAGCCTTCCAGCCTTACTTCCCATGGGCCTGAAATTGCATCGGAAAGAGCGATACGATAAGTGCCTTTTGCATTTGCTGTCGTGTTTACATTAAAGTCACGGTCAGCCAAAGTAGGGTGGAAAAATCTCACACTTAAAGCGGCTTTATATTCAGGTCCACCATGTTGCGTGATAAGTAATTCATCATCATGCACTTCGACCAAAAACTGCATACCAATATTCTTGGCATGTTGAATTTTGCGTAAGTCCATATTAATACCACGGCCTTGCTTGTAATAGTCTTCAGCAACTAATGAATCTTTATTGTCCAATGCAATTTTGAACGTTGTAAGGCTTGCTATAACGACACACAAAGGCAAAATAATTAAAAACCAAGGCCAGAATTGTTTATACCAAGGTTGGATATCAGACATACTGCTTCCTATTTTTTATTGTTTTAAGCTAGGTATATTTTACCTTTAATTTGCTTAATTAACACTTAAAAAAAAAGCCTCGATGAATTCGAGGCTTTTTAATTAACACATGTAACTACTTGTTATTTAAGCTATAAACATAAGCGGAAATAACGTGAACCTTCTCTTCGCCTAAAATGTCTTTCCATGCTGGCATTACACCTGCACGGCCATTTTTAATAGACTCAAAAATGTCTTCACGTTTACCGCCATATAACCAAGCATTGTCAGTTAAATTCGGTGCGCCCATGAATTTATTACCTGAGCCATCCATGCCATGACAGGCAAAACAACCTTTCATGAATGAACCTTGACCTTGTGCAGCAAGTGCCTCATCGTGGTCACGACCTGATAACTTTAACACGTATTCAGTTAAGCCTTTTAGCTCGCTGTCTTCGATTGGTAAACCACCTTTTGCTGGCATCATGCCATTGCGGCCATCCATGATCGATTTCTTGATATCAGCAAGTTCACCACCATATAACCAAGCGTTGTCTGCTAGGTTAGGGAAGCCAACAGAACCACGTGCGTCAGAACCATGACATTGAGCACAGTTTTGTAAGAACAAACGCCCACCGACCTTTAGAGCTTCTTCATCTTTGATCAACTCTTCTAACGGTTGAGCCAGATAAGCTTGAAAGATTGGATCGTATAACTTAGCAGCCGCTTCTACTTCACGGTCATATTGTGATAATTGGTTATTTGCTTTTGCTGTTTCAACGGCTGCTTTTGAGTCAGCAATTGATACGACGCTTTGGTTTGCACTTGTCCAACCAAATAAGCCTTTAAAGCTGCCTAAACCAGGGTATAAAGCTAAATAAACAACACCAAACACAATCGTGATGTAGAACATATATGACCACCACTTAGGTAGTGGGTTATTCAGTTCTTCAATTCCATCAAAACTGTGGCCCATTGACTCACCTTCATCTACACCAGTGTTGTTCTTAGAACATGCAACTAGTAAGACTACACAGCCCACAATGACCAAAATTGTTGGAGCGATAATCCAAATATTCCAGAAGTTACTCATTATTTTTTCTCTCCTGAGTCCTTCGACATATCTGCGATTTCTTCTTCGGTAAATACAAGGTTGGCAGCTTCGTCAAATTTAGCCTTACTGCGTGAACTGTATGCCCAGTAAAAAATCCCAATAAAAGTCACCATAACAATGATTGTTAGAATGCCTTGAAAAGTGCCATAATCCATAAATGCCTCCTATTTGAGCGCGTGACCCAATGATTGCAAGTAAGCGATTAGCGCATCCATTTCAGTTTTTCCTTCAACCGCTTTTTGCGCGCCAGCGAATTCTTCTTCTGTGTACATATTATGAGAAGGGTGGAAATTGCTTAAGATTTCCATCTTTCTTCTGGTCAATTTGCCATCCAGCACATTGTCCATTAACCAAGGGTACGCAGGCATATTAGATTGAGGGACAACTGCACGTGGATCAATTAAATGAACCTCATGCCATTTATCACTGTAACGACCACCAACACGCGCTAAATCTGGACCTGTACGTTTAGAACCCCACTGGAACGGGTGATCCCATACAGATTCACCAGCAACAGAGTAGTGACCATAACGTTCTGTCTCTGCTCGTAATGGACGGATCATTTGGCTGTGACAGTTATAACAACCTTCACGCACATAAATGTCACGACCTTCAATCTGTAACGCAGTATATGGAATTAGACCTTCTACTGGTTCAGTTGTGTCTTTTTGGAACAACAGCGGGGTAATTTGTACTAAACCACCAAAACTAATGGCGATTACAGTAAAAATACCAAGTAAGCCGATGTTCTTTTCAATTAACTCATGATTAAATTTCATCGAATCGGCTCCTTATGCTTCAGCTGGTGCTGGTAATGAATCTTTTGGTGCTTTAATTGTCTTCATTACGTTGTATGCCATGATAAACATACCAAGTAAGAAGAATGCACCACCAATAAAGCGTACAAAGTAGAATGGGTATGACGCTTCTAAACTCTCAACGAAACTATAAGTTAACGTACCGTCAGAGTTTACTGCTCGCCACATCAGACCTTGCATAACACCAGAAATCCACATAGCCACAATATATAGCACAGTACCGATTGTCGCTAACCAGAAGTGTACGTTGACTAAGTTGTTGCTGTACATGCGACCATGGCCGAACAATACAGGAATAAGGTGGTACAAAGAACCAATAGAAACCATTGCAACCCAACCTAATGCACCAGAATGAACGTGACCGACAGTCCAATCCGTGTAGTGAGAAAGTGCGTTTACAGTTTTGATTGCCATCATTGGGCCTTCGAAGGTAGACATACCATAGAAAGACAATGAAACAACAAGGAATCTAAGTACAGGGTCGGTACGTAGTTTATGCCATGCACCGGATAGCGTCATGATACCGTTGATCATACCACCCCAAGAAGGAGCGAATAGGATGAGTGACATCACCATACCAAGTGATTGAGTCCAATCTGGAAGGGCAGTGTAGTGTAGGTGATGAGGACCAGCCCAAATGTACAATGCAATTAATGCCCAGAAGTGAACGATAGATAAACGATAAGAATAAACAGGACGGCCAGCTTGCTTAGGTACGAAGTAGTACATCATACCGAGGAAACCTGCTGTCAGTAGGAAACCTACCGCATTATGTCCGTACCACCACTGAACCATTGCATCAATTGCACCTGAGTACATTGAGTAAGATTTGGTCATGCTAACAGGCACAGCCATTGAGTTAACAATGTGAAGTACTGCTACGGTGATGATAAATGCACCAAAGAACCAGTTTGCAACATAAATATGTGATGTTTGCCTTTTAATTATCGTGCCAAAAAACACGATGGCATAACATACCCAAACGATAGTAATGGCAATATCAATTGGCCATTCTAGTTCTGCATATTCTTTACCAGATGTGAATCCTAGTGGTAGTGAAATGGCTGCAGAGAGGATAATTGCTTGCCAGCCCCAAAAAGTAAACGCAGCCAATTTAGGTGCAAATAGTTTGGTTTGACAAGTTCTTTGAACGATATAGTAAGATGTTGCGAATAGTGCTGAAGTACCGAACGCGAAAATCACAGCATTGGTATGTAACGGTCGTAAACGACTGTAGGTTAACCAAGGAGTTTCAAAGTTCAATTGTGGCCAGATTAACTGGGCCGCAATAAGTACACCTACTGCCATACCAACAATTCCCCACAACACTGTTGTGAGGGCAAATTGACGAACAATAGTGTAATTGTAATCAGCAGCTGTAGACTGGGAATGATTCATCATAATGCTTCCACGGCTTATTACTTTTGCTTTTAGTTATAGTAAAGAAGTGTCTTTACCTGTTAAAAATGACTTCCGAACAAAAAATAAACATAACTTGTTTAATATTTGTCTAGTTTGTCAATGATTTACATCGAAATATTGCTCTCTATCACGATGTGCGTTAATGATACGTGAGCTTACTCAAAAAAGATACCTGAAGTCAGCGGCCAAAGTTGATCTAGATCAATATCCGCAAAATAAATGTTACTGAATTTGTTACAAGGAAACGAAATGCAAACATCATTAAAATATTTTTCTTTATTAGCATTTTTACTCATTTTATTAGTGGGCTGCAGGGATGTAGAGGAGGAAGTTATAAAAAAACACCCACTGGATAATAGTTTATGTAACTTTAATCAGGGTGAGTGTAACCAGATTGTTGCAGATTTAACTGTTTCTTTATCAATAACACCAGAGCATGCTCCTAGCGAATTACCTCTCAATGTAAAATTGAATTTTTCTCAAGATGTAGAAAACGTAAAATTTCTAGTAGAAGGACGCGATATGTTTATGGGGATCATTCCAGGATCGTTACATCAAGTAAGCGATAGTAAAACACAATATGAAGGCGAATTGATTTACGGTTCATGTAGCAGTAATTACATGGTATGGCGCATGTTTGTTAGTTTTGATTACCAACAACAATCACAAACCGTATTATTTGATTTCTTAGCTGATAACCAAAGTTAATTAAACGAAGTTAGGTATCAAGCCAGTGAGTTTTAATGCGCTCAAATATATTTATATTATCAATGAAGAGTGATAATAGTGTTGGATCGAAGTGGCTACCACTGCAGCGCTTCATTTCATCTAGCACGTCATCCAAGGCCCACGCTTCTTTATAACAACGTTTATGAGTTAAAGCGTCGTAAACATCTGCAATAGCCACAATACGAGCAAAAATATGGATATCTTCACCAGCTAATCCATTTGGGTAACCACTACCATCATACTTTTCATGATGTTGCAGAGAAATGATAGCTGCAGCTTGTAAAATAGGGCGGTTAGAACTTTCTAGAATTTGATGACCAATAACAGGGTGTTGCTTCATGACTTGCCACTCTTGATCATCAAGCTTTCCAGGTTTTAATAATACTGCATCAGGTGTCGCAATTTTACCGACGTCATGCATTGGAGAAGCATGTTTAAGCAAGTCAGCTTCTTGCTCATCTAATCCTGCAAGTATTGCCAGTTCATAACTGTATTCAGCCATTCTTTTGACGTGATTCGCAGCTTCCTTTGATCGACTCTCAACGACATCACCTAAACGTAAAATTAACTCAGACTGCGTATCTTCTACTTCTTGATTTAACAATAGATTCTCAAAGGCAAT
Organism: Shewanella maritima; assembly: GCF_043643735.1. Lineage (GTDB taxonomy): Bacteria > Pseudomonadota > Gammaproteobacteria > Enterobacterales > Shewanellaceae > Shewanella > Shewanella maritima_A. The sequence goes on along the minus strand of NZ_JBHZSM010000011.1, from coordinate 49,157 downwards.
ACCGACATTAATAGCAAAGATATCAATGAGTTTACGATCTAACTCATTTATTTCATTGATGCCATCAACATAAAGTAAGTTTATCCATCTACTTGTTTTAGTTGGGAAGTAACCGATAAAAACAGATCCTTCATATAAGCATTGTTTCTCGGCCAGGGCCTTATTTAACAAACAATAAATTGAATCGGGAATATCTTTGCTGCTGCAATTATGAAAGTTACCAGTCCCCGCAAGTACTTCAATCTCAGAAGAGTCGACTGGACCACTCATTGCATCTAGTGAATTACATGTTAAAAGCAGTGTTTCAGACTGTAAATTTAAAAGTCCCGCAACCTGATTAAGAAGGCCGTCAGCAAACCTGTGTAATGTGCGTAGTTCAAATAATCCAGAAGTCGCTTTTAATACTTTCTCTAAACCTTGTCTATGCTGTTGCTGTGTTAACCTTCCTTGTTCAATGAGCATAATGTCTCTGTAGGATCGTAGAGCAGAATAAACGCTGGTTGTCAGTTTTCGGGAGTCTAACTCTGCTTTAGCTTTATAATCGTTGATATCATAATGAACGATGACATCTTCTTCTGGCGCTTGACCTGGTTGTCCTGTCCTAAGAATAATTCGAAGTTTATTATTTTTAAGATCACTACGGATCCACTTTACTAATTCTAACCCTGCATGGTCACTCTCCATTACAACGTCGACAAAAGCGACTGCAATGTCTTGGTGCTCTTTAAGTACCACTTTAGCTTGTTCACCGCTATAGGCATTTAGAAATGAAAGAGGGCGGTCATCTAATTTGAAACGGGATAAGGCAAGCTTGGTAACTGAGTGGATATCGGGTTCATCGTCAACAATGAGTACTTTCCAGCCAGCTACTGAAGATTGTGGTGTTGTATTCTTATTACTCGAAAAAATAGGGCTCTTTTTGGCCTTTTCTAGGAACATGTAATACCTCAAATATGATGAAATAGAATGCCGTTCAAACAAAGCACTAGCCTTTTTTACCTTAGTAAAGTGTAGACCAAGTTTTTTGCTAAACAGAAACAAAATAATTGAAAATCATTAATAGTAATATATAATGATAATCATTCTCATTATATTGGGTATTATTATGAAATCATTAAACATCACTATCAGTAATGACAAAATCCAGAAGCTAATCGCTTCTGGCCACTTATGTGCAGCTGACTTTCAATGTCTTGATAAGCAGACTAAACAAGCTGTATGGCAGATTTGTTTAGTTAATTGCCAAAAACGCGTGGTTTGTAATCATCAACAAGCAAAACTTGACAGTGAAACTATGATTGAAAATCAAACTTTATCGGTTGGGCAGCATGTTCACTTGACGAATGTATTGTAAGTTATGTAGATACTTTGGATTTAGTAGGATTTAGTAGGATTTAGCTGGAGTCAGATAATTTTCTTACTTCAATATTGAGATTAACATTGACCAGCGTGAAAGCTTGTTTCAATGAGTGAGTTGGTGTGCGATAAATTACTTTGTTGCAGCACCATGCTTAATCGTATCTCTGAAGCATAATCTATGACTTTAAATTTCGTTATCAATTTTTAAGTATTCAACAAAATGATGAACATAAACTGGAACTGATAGGTTTCGTAAACAAGTTGAACATTAAAAAGCGACGTGATTGGCATGTGATAGATACGTGACCTGATACACAGATAAATTCAGCTAAGCTATGCATCGTCATTTAGCTGGCTAAATGCCTATATTTTTTAACAACAATTGCGTGCCATTTAAGTTCAATCTCTGTTTTAGGTTAAATTCTGGCATGCATTAGCCACATACTTTTGAAAGTAGGCAATCTCAGACACATGGTTGGTTTAACTAGACAAGAATAAAGCTAAACCTGAATAATACATGCAACTGCGCACAATGTATAAAACGGTAAATCACCACATACCACTTAATGTATGATTTACAACGGAATATTTGATATTACCGTAGGAAATTTTTTCCATATCTACCGCTTTGCCTTCTGCCTTTTCAATGAATGAATCGTCAAAATTCGCATTTGCGATTGCGTTGATTAGCGCGTTTAATTCCGCTTTGGCTTTTTCGTTCTTTTCCCGCCATGTAAGGCCGTAGAGCATTAATAGCCCTGCATTAACATCTAGAATCTCAGCAAATCGAATTAATACATCATTCTTAGGAAAAGCGCGATTAGTTCGCCAAGCTGATACACCAGCCGATGAAAAGCTATATTTCTTCATAACCTTGTAGTCAGTTTCTAGGCCAGTCGCGGTTTTAACGAGGTCGAGCAATTGAGAGGGTTGCATTTTTAGTACCGTCCAGAGTGCTAATAGCTCAAAGTATAGTAGACGATACAAAGTGCAACAACGCCTTTTGTTGTATCATGGTAACTTAATTCGGTTTGAGTTATGTTTGTTTTCGTCCAGCAGTGCAAGGGCGGCGCAGCGAAGTAGCTACGCTGTTGCCGCCCCAATCCAATGCGCTGTTACATGCACTAGAGGGAATTAACATGAAATTTAGCAAGCCGATTGGTAACACCACAATTCAACTAGCAAGTTGGTTGCCCACATCAATGATTGTCACTCAGGAAAATTTTTCCACTGAGAAATTAGAGCGCAGCCGCAAAGCAATTGCATTCCTAAAGGCGAAGTTACAGCGCTGTGGGGGTGTGAAATGAATCCTCAATTATTCGAGTTAATCAAAAAGTACCTGCTTAGGCAGGCGGGCGGGTTTATTGATGCCAGTCGTCAAGCTAGAGACTTAGGGTTATCAGCTCGTTATGGGCATACCTACCAAAATATGACCGCTGAGGTTCGCGGAGCTATTTTGGAGTTGACCCAGTATCAAAAAGAGGCGAGCCAGCCAGAAGATAATTTGATTTTGATGTTGCGCGAATCCGCAGAGGAAAACGCGCATCAATGGGTTGAGCTGGAAAACGCGAGAGCAGCCAATGTTAGAGCAAGCAAGCTTATCACTGAGCAAGAAAAGCAGCTTGATGATAGCGCTCTGCATATTGATATTTTACACGCGCTAGTTAAAGCGGGTGATTTAGATGTATTACGTGTGATGGTCGCCGATTGGGAGGCTAAGTAATGAAAAGACCTACCATCATTGCACCGAAAGAAGTTTTTAACCTGTCAGAAAGTCAAGCGGTTGTCTTTTCGGAAAAAATAAACGAGCAAAACAACGCGCTTTATCATCACAAAATATCCCTGCTTATCGGTATTCATGATGCAGCATTCTTAACGAGTCTGCTTTGTTTGATTAAGACTAAGTTGGGAGGTGACACATCTAGTGATGCTTATGAAGCTATTGAGACTGACCTAGATTTTTGCCTAACCCAAGTTGAGCGCATAGATGAAAACCTAAAAGAGCTAAGTTATTGGGAGGGTGAGTAATATGCGCCAGTTATTACAGCGAATCCTAGATGAGCAATATGTAATTGAGTCAAACATCAATCTGGCTAAGTCACTGCTTAATTATGCGAAATACTACCGCAGGGTAGGCAATGCGCCCAAGTATCAAGAAACAATGAGATTAGCGAGAGAGGCAAGACTACGCGCCGCTGAGTTATTAGGTGGTGAGTAATGTTCACGATTGATAATTTTATGAAATTTTTACTAATACTTTCGGTGGTTGGGTATGGCGTTTGCCTTGCGTTGTTCGCTCGCACTTTTATCTTGGCTGCTAAAGATATATTAGGGGTTGACCAGAATGAAGATTAAAGCAGGTAGTTATTACCCAGCTGGGCATGTTGACAATTACATGCCTAATTTTGGAGAAAATCAGCAGTTCAAAGAAAATCAAGGTGGTGAAGTTTGTGTGTCAACTGTTGAGATAACAGATGATTTACCGCCAATTGAACATATTGAAAAACTAAACTTAACCGCCCCAAAGGGCGGTATTTTTATGTCTGGTCGTGAGCAATCAGAATTAAATCAGCTAAATGATGGCTTTGCCATTTTAGAGCGTAATTATTTTAATTCGAATTACTATAAAACCCTAAGCCCCGCAGGGCGGCCAAAGGCCGAGAAAGCTAGGCTGGTCAAGGATTGCAAAAGTCCGACACGGAAAAAGCAAGCCATAGAAAGACAGCAAAAGTCGATGGCATTAGCTGCGTATGCGCAGCATTTGAGGAAAAAAGGCATTAGTTTAGCGCCAGCAGCGGAAAAAGCGTTAGCTCAACCACAGTCGCTTTACACGCCCGAGATAGGCGCATTAGAAACGCCCACAATTAACAAAGAAACGGGCGAAATTACCCATATTGACCGTGAGCGCCGTGCGCCAGTTGCGCGAATTAGCCGCAGAAAATGGTCAGATGAATACCGCATTAGTGTTACAACCAATAACAGCCCGACCCAAGCCCCGCCGCAGCAAGCAGGCGACAGAGTAACCAAGTTTTTAACCACAAAAGCAGCAAAGAACATTTTAGACAGCGGCGCATACGTTGCCGCTGTTCGTGGTGGTTATACCACATTTTTAACGTTGACTTTTAAAGATGAAGCAAGACAGCGAATTATTGACGGTGAATCAACAATTGGTGCTGAATGTTCACGCTTTTTTGATGCAATGCAGAAGATGTACCAGCGCGGCTGGGCAGCTGAACAATTCCAGATTCCAGAGCGTGAATTGAAAAAAGACATGTTTCACAGCAATCAGTTTGCTTGCATTGCCAATGATGAACAAGTGATAGAGCCAATCGGCGATAAACTTGATTATCTATGGGTAGCCGAAGCACCTGCAAAATTTGAAGTTGTCGGCCATAAAAACGGCTTTAATTCAATTGATGCAAGGCCGAATCCGCATTGCCATGTTTTATTGCGATGGCAAGTCGAACCGCATTTATTCAGAGCGTGGGCAAGTCGTATTGAATCGCTTTGGGGGCAAGGGTTCGCCAAGCTTGAACGCATCAAAAATGCAAACGCAGCAAGCGGCTATATGCTCAAAGCATTGGGTTATTTGCTTAAAGGTGAGCAAGGTCAAGTGAGCGACCAAGGCACAATTAAAGGTAATCGTTACAACATTTCAAAAACCGCGCGCGCTTTACCGTGGGAGCATATCGCCAGTTTTCACGCTGAACATATGGCTAGCCTAATTGGTGAAGTTAAAACCAAGTTAGCCCGTAAAAATGAGCCTGTTGTTTACCGCATTAAAGATAATTACAAAAAACTGAAAAACGTTATCAAAGGCAAAGCGTTTGCTATTCAAGCTAAAAAGCCAGTACACAGAATTAATGAGCGCATCAAGCAAATTGAATCATACATAAAGCGCGACAAAGCCCAGTTGAGAAAATCGCCCATCATGGCGTTTGACTATCACATTAGTTTTAAAGGTGAATACCCGTTTAAAAAATTCTTTAAATGGGCGGTGGGTGCGCGCCTTTGGGGTGCATTTGATTCTTTATCTGAAAAACCAGTAACCGCCATTGATGCACTGATGACGGTTTGCCCAAAAACATTGCGCAAGTCGTTTAGCAAGGTTCGCAATCGGTTAATTGAAAGCGAAACGGAATGGGCGCAAAGATTAAAACAGGTAATCGCGCCACTTGTTGATATTGAGCAAGCGACAAATGAGCGTTTACAAGATTTTGAAAGTTATCAATCAATTTTGCAGGGGTGATAATGGGTGTTTCAAAAGGGGTTAAATGTCATTTTGCGCCACCAAAGCTTGATATTCATAAGCAGATATCACAAGGCTTAAACTTGCGGCGTGATGTTTTTGAAGAATTTAAGCGAAAGCGGAATGAAAGGTTAAACAAAACTACGCCAGCCAAAGGGGGATAAATGGTTAATCAAAGCAAGGTTAACGATATGCTTAAAAGTCATAAAAAAATAGGTGACTTAATGCACCGTGCTGAATCTGAAGTGTGGCCTGCTAACAAAATGAAGTTAGCCAGCCAAGCGGCAAAAGAAAGCCATAAATTAATCGGTGATTTGCTGACTGCATTATCACAATAATTAAAAAAAAGGTGGGAATGATGGGAAATCATGCCAATAAACGAGCAGCAGCCGCAAGGTATAACGCTCAATTTGAATCATTAGGCGCTGAAATAACCGCCGCAATTAACCATAAAATCATCAAAGCTGGAGCCAAAGGCAAGCAAGCTGCAAAGCAGGCAGTCAAGAAAAGCGAGATTATTAGACGCCGCACTATTAACACTGTAACAGCGGGGTTAGTCGTGGGTTTTTCCGCTTTTGTTGTACTTGGTCAGGGGGTGTTTTATGGCGGGTGAACCATTAGCGTGTGTTGAGTGTGACGCTTGCGGCGGTCAAGGCGTAATCAAAAAACTAAGTAATTCGCCATTGCTTTATTTGCATTGCAAAAGCTGTGGTTGTGACCGAAGAAGTGGCAAGCGGCTTCAAGCCAAATGGAATGCGGCAATCAGCAATTCAGCGCTTGAAGATGATACGCAAACGGCCAGTAATCCAGAGTCGGACGAATGGCAACCAACGCGGCAAACACAATCAGCGCCGCAAGTGGGTGAGCATATCCCAGCCGATGAAGTCGAGCCAAAACAAGATAATCCCATTAAATCAGTAATCACAATTACCGCAGTGCTATTAGGCATTGCGGGAATGCTAGTTAAAGCAACCAGAGGCTAATACCTATGAGCAAGAAAACAGACGCGCCAGCAAAGGCCAAAAAAGCACAGCAAATCACGGAAAGCACAGAGCAGCCGCAAGATGTAGTTGAATTGGCAATGCAGGATGAGCCCGCAAATGATGCCGCAATGAATGCCGCAAATGATGCCGAATGGTCGCCCGAAGTGTCAGCGGAATTGTTAGGTATGGATGCCGCGCAGCAAGCGGAAATCCCAGAGCAAAACACCACTGAGCCACAACTACCCAAGACCCAAGTTGAGCAAGCGCAAACACTCGCCAATGAAATCGCGGGATTGGTGGCGGTAACAGTTGAAAGTGTCACAGGGCGTGATTACGGGCTAAACCCTGCCAGTGTTCAAAAATGGGCTGAGGGTGTCGCGCCTTGCCTTGTTAAATACGGTTTAACTGATATGGGCGAAATTATGAATAAATGGGGTGTTGAAATTCAAGCAGGCATTGCAACCGCCAGTATGGGTTTTGGTGCATATGCTGCACATAAGCGATACCAAAAAGAAGATGAAGCCAAGGCAAACGCTGAGGCCGAAAAACAGCAGGCGGCATAAATGGCTATCAATGCAAATAATGCGCTAGAAGTTCGACACAAAAGCTATTGCGGCGCATCGGGCAGCGGTAAGACTGCGGCTTTTAAGCGCTTGCAATTATACGGTCAGCATATCGCAGGTTTTGATATGTACAGCGATTACAAAAAAGGCGGCTTGCGTAAATTGTCAGGTGTGGGTGATGGTCGTGCAGTGCATCATTACACTACAAGGCAAACATTTTTAAGGGCATTTACCGAGGCATGGGCAAGCGGTAAAAGGTTTGCGGTGTTTTACTTGCCACACGTTGAAAAGTCTCAAATGCGAAAGGAAGCAATTTGGTTTGCCAATGTGGTTTGGGCTGCAAGTGATGGTAATCGAGAATTGCACGTTGTGTTTGAAGAATACGGAAAATATGCCGAGGGCACAGCCGCCGAGCGTTCACGCATTGGTGAAATTGCCACGGGTGGCCGCAAGTTTGGCTTAGTTGGTCATTATCTTTTTCAGCGACCAAGTGAAGTATCAAAAACCATTATTGGCAATTGCGCTGAATTTATTGTCGGCGCACAGCAAACAAAACTTGATGCGCGTAAATGGGTTGATGAATTGGATTGTGATATTGGCGAGATAATCGAACTCGACCGATTGAACAAAAAACGCCAAAAGTTTTACCTACACAAAACAAATGGCATTGGTAATTACAAGCAAGTAAATGTGCAGTTTTAATCAATATTGCGGGAAATTCCCGCAATATTCCCGCATTTATTTTGTAAAACACTTGTGACAATGATTAAAGTTTAAGTCGGTCAAGCGCAGCCGTTAGGTTGCGCACTAATCACGCCGTGAGGCGCTACGTTCCCAAGGGGATTCAAAATGAAACAGTATCTAATTACAGCAGCAATCGCAGCGGCGGTTGTTTGGGCGTCTAACAACGTGGTCACGGTTCGCCGTGTCATTGGTTAGGAGTACGCCCAATGAGACAGACGAAACTACTTCCATCGTTCGCTAATGTAGCGAAAGGTAACACCACTACGCTTGAACTGCCTTTAGGCATGACTTACGACAAAATCCACCTAAGTTACAGCGGCGTAACGCTTGCGCAGCTTAAAGAAATCAAGGTTGATGTGAACGGCAAAACCATTCAGCACTTTAAAGACGGTGACGAATTGCAATCACGCAATAAAAACCTTGGTCTAAATGTGGCTGCGGGTACGCTTGATTTTCACTTCAAAGATGACGTAATGAAAACGCTAGAAGAAGCGCGCATGTTCGGATTGGGTACGGCAAATGCCGACGGTCACCCAGTAGTGCAAAATGTCACTATCAGCATTGATATTGACGGGGCGGCAACAGCGCCAGTGCTATCTGCACACGCTATTCAATCTAACGCCGCGCCAATTGGTGTTATCAATAAAGTAAAGCGTTTCCCGTATGCACTCAACGCGGGTGTGAATGAAATTGATAACATTCCGACTAACCCGAATGCGCGTATCGCACGATTTACCATTAAAACCGATGCAGATATTGAAAAAATTGAGCTAGAAGTGGATAGCCGCAAAATGTACGAAATGCCCAAGATACTTGGTCAAAAAGTGCAGGTTGACCACGGCCGCGCACCGCAAACGGGCTATTACTACGTTGATTTGGTATTAGAAGGTGACATGTTGCAAGCATTGACGTTAGTCGGTGTGCAAGATTTGCGCTTACGTTTACATGCCAAAGATGACACAACCGCAAGCACAGCATGTGTTGTGATTGTTGATTATTTTGATGGCTTGCCAGGTTTATAAATAGGGGGGGGGCGGCATGGTTACATCATTACCAGTTGCCACCATTCAACCAGTTGCGCCGACAATCCAAAGTGATACGGCATTTAGCAACAGTTGGACGGCAGGCGCACAAGACTTTTTAAAATTTGGTCTTGATTCTTGGATGCAATACGAGCAAATCGAGAAAATCAAAGATTCAACGCCAGTAGGGCAAAAGCAAGCACTTGAAACGGTGCAAAGTCCGACCAAAAACACCACAAGCCAAGTCGACTCAAACGGCAATGCAGTAAGTCAGCAGATGGCAAGTATGGGCGCAAACCTAATGCAAAACGGTGTATTGATTTTGGGTGGCATTGTTGTTGCGGTGGGCGCGATGTATTTTCTAACAAATCGCAAATAGGTGAATGTTATGAATTTTAACTATAAAGCGTTTGCTTTGCAGGTGGCCGCAGCAGTGATTGCGGGTGTTATCCTGACCAAAGTTAATAAGCGCATTGAAGAAACAAAGGCGTAATCATGTTAGGTGCATTAACAAGTTTGACAGGTGGTGGTGGGTTAAGTAACTCAAGCGCAGCCAGTTCGCAAACAGGCCAACAAAGTCAAGATGGCACGTTTCACGGTGGCGGCGTTAGCTTTGGTACCGGAAACGAAATGAACGCCAGCATGGTAATTGCGGCGGTGACTGTTTTGGCGGTGGTATGGCTAATCAGCAATCGCAAGAAATAACGCAAGCATGGAATAAGTTGGCTTTTGCTTTGGGTGACGACTTGCGCACAATTCAAAGCGAAGTGCAGCAAGGCATTAGTCAGCTTTATTCTTTTAATCATGGTGAGTTTTTCGCGGTACTGCGTGAAGAAATCGCCAGCAATGGCAAAGAATTAGTAATTGTGGCCGCGGCGGGTAAAAACTCAATGCCATGCATTAACGAGATTCACCGAAAAGCCAAAGCAAACGGCTTTTATTCAATCAGGCTGCATACATTACGCCCAAAACCAATGTTGAAAATGGGCGCTCACTTAGGATTTAAGCCAGCGGAAACAATTTTAAGGGCGGTTTTATAATGGGCAGTTCATCAAAATCAAATTCAAGCCAAGCCACAGAAAACAACTCAATATCACAGGGTGTGGATGGTGACAATAACGGCATTATTCTCAACGGCAACGGCAATACAATCACAGATGGCGGCGCGTTCGATATCATTAAAAATATTGTTGATGTGTTTTTGCCAGAATTCACAACCCAAGGCGCAAACATGGTTGCAGGCGGCTTTAATGCCGTGACCGATGTGGCGCAAATGGGTGAGAATCAAACAGAGCAAGCGTTTAATACTGCACTTGATTTGTATGGCGAAGCCAATGACGCGCAGCAACACATGTTAGAAGTTGGTCAGCAGGTGCTAACCGAATCGGGGCGCAATCAGTTAAGGGCTACCGAGGAAAGTTTTAATTTTGGTCGTGATGCGCTTGTTATGGCAGGCGGTGCAATGGATAGCGCAGTATTAGCAAATGAGCGGGTAACGCTTGCGGCTATGGATAGCAACACTGATTTAACATCGCTGATTGCAGGGGCGCTTCAAAACGCAAACAACAATAATACTGACCTTGCGCAATTCTCAATGGAAAACAACACCAATTTTGCCGACCGCGCATTAGATAGCGCAGCCAACGCCAGCAAAGACGCAACCGCGCAATTGGTTGAGGGTTACGACATGATGTTAAACAATATGAAAGATTTTAGCCGCTCTGATGGTGTCGCTTTGGCAGAATCAAGCAATAAAACCATGCTGATGTTAATCGGCGGTCTTGCGTTATCGGGTGTCATTATCGCGGTAATCGTAACAAAGGGTAATAAATAACATGGGCATTATTAACCAAAACATTCACAATGGTGTGCTAACTATTGCTGTGGGCACCTGTTATCACTTCAATCTAATTTCAGCAAGCGGTGTGGTAAAAGTTGAGTTACAGAACAACGGTAAAACGGTTTTAGATACAGACTTTTGGGTCGGAATGAGCCTGCCCAACCCAACGCAATTCGATAAAATTATCATTCAAGGTGATAGCGCCCCTATTGAATTTTGGGCAGATGAGGTTGCCATGTCGCAAGCGGGTAATATCAATGTTGCAGCCGCAAAAGCATTGCGAACAAGTGTTGTTTATGTGCAGGGACAAAAGCAATTAACAGGTAATGACTTAGTGCGTCAACAGGTAGAAGTGAGGTCGGATAAAGATATATTGCTTACAGGTGCGGCATTTAATGACGGTTGGTTATTAAAAGCTGGTGATGAGAAAAAGCTACCATTGGCGGGTATATTAAATGGTTATTTTCCATACCCTAAAATAGATTTGTCAGCAACAACATTGAATCAAGAAATTAGCGAGATGTGGAGCACTGGAACTGGGCTGTTTTTGAACAACCTGTATGTGTCTGATGATAAAACAGTATATTTAGCTGGTCACTCTCAATCGTTAATGGCAAATTTTGATGGTGCGGGGTGGGTTAAGCATCAACAATTTGCGCATGCAAATGATGAGTATGTTTTGTTTCCGTCCGCAGATGGCGTTATTTACATGTCAAAGCGTGATAACAATCTGATGAGTATCTGGAAAAGTACAGATGACGGTCGTAATTTTTCAGTTGTTACTACAACATTTGACATCAGCGTTCTGGCAGGTTCGGATGTTAACTTTTCAGTCCACGCGCATCAACATTACTTTATAAATGATGTTATATCTCAGGTGTTTTCTGATGTAGATATTAATTTCAACATTAAAACCGAACGCGTAACAGTCAATAAACACGCTGACCCAAGCTATAAAATGCTAGCTAAATTAAGTGATGCAAATTGGTTAATGGTAGAGCATCACGGTTATAGCTATTCTGGGGGCAAGCTTTACCGCTCAACAGATGGCGGCGTTTCTTGGGTTGCAGATGATTACTACACTGATTTATCACCAGATATGCTGATGACAGATAAAACGGGTCAGTATGTAGTGATAAAGCAGTCAAGCGGTCACCTTGCGTTTAGCGCGGATTATGGTGCGTCATTTATTGAATGTCTAGCTAAGTCGTTTTATTTATCGGCCAATCCGTGCTTTGTATCGGGTGGTGTGTGGGTGTTGCCGTATGAGGGTAAATTCTACGGGTTTCAGGTGCGTGAAACTGATGTCTTAATGCTTGAATCCGTTGATTTGCCGCTTTCTGTAAATCGCAATATACAATCATATATGAATAAAATTGGAGAAGTATTCACTCGTGATGGTTTAGTAGGAGCAGAAATACAGCTTAGTGTTGACGGTGATTTATCACCTGCAAAAGTTGAGGTGATGGAGTATTTAGGGTGATGCGCAAATTCATTGCGCTATTAACCATTGCAACCGCTGTGGGTGCGGGGTTTTACTTCTACCGCAAGCAGCAAGGCACATCTAGCGACCCGTTAATATTGCCAGATGTGCCGCAGTGGCAACCGCCGCAAATGGATTGGTTAAATCTAAACTTCGATTCGTTATTGTCGGGAGACAGCGACATGCAAAACAATAATCCGTATCAAGGGGAGCAGGGCGACCCAATCCCAAAAGGGATACGCAACAACAACCCGCTAAACGTGGAATATAGCGCGGCTAATCCGTGGAACGGTCAAACGGGCAGTGATGGTCGATTTTCTACTTTTACAAGTGCCTTTTACGGTATCCGCGCCGCAGCAAGAACGCTTAAAACCTATCGTGACAAATACGGCTTAGATAATGTTTACGGCATCATCCACCGATGGGCCCCGCCAAGCGATAATAACCCGACTGACAAATATATTGAGTTTGTCGCGCAAAAGGCATTTGTCGCCCAAGGTCAGCAGCTAACAGAAGCGGATTATGTTCACGTTGTGGCAGCTATGATTCATTTTGAAAACGGATACAATCCCTATGAGCTATCAGAAATTAGCGCAGCAGTGGCCGCAGGTTTTAAGTAGTGCCAAAAATTTAGCCGTGGCAATTGCGGTAATTTACGGTGTTTACATGGCAAGTAAGGCATATAAAAAAGGTGATGAAGCTGCCAACGAAATCACCAAACCAGCAGGTGATTTATTATCAGATATTACTGCTTGGTCAAATGGCAATCACCGCATTGAAGTGACTGATTTAGTCATTCAGCCGTGGTATTTAGACAGCGATTACCGCATAAGTAATGATGCGTGGAACGCTTTAAATAAAATTCCAACGTATACCGCGCTAATGCAAAAGCTATTTGATGACCGAATATTAAAACCGCAATACCGCCAGTACATTGGTAAACCGATAAGCGGGGCTTAATATGTCATGGATTAGTGGGTTATTAAGCTTTTTAACCAATCCCATTGCAGATTTAACGGGGGGTTATCGTGAGCGTAAACGCATTGCAGCAGAAAACGCCGCAGACATTGCCAAGGCAGAAATAAGTCAAAAAATCGCCAAGATTAACGCCAAAACCGAGCGGCTTAAACAGCGTGAGTCTAATGATAATGACTATGACATGCAGGTATTGCAAAACCGCCGCGATTCATTAATGGATGAAATTGTGATTGGGGTGTTTTTGTGTTTATTCCTGATGCACTTTGTACCCGCGTTGCAGCCATACATGACGGGTGGTTGGTTAGCTATGGGCTACGATGGCGCGCCTTGGTATTTTGAATTTGTCATTGTGGGAATTGCGGTTAGCACATTGGGATTAATGCGATTATTTAGGGCGTTTTGGCAGGTAAGAGGTAATAAAAATAATGACAGTAAATGACCGTGAAGTATTTAAAGCGGCTAAAGATGGCGGCGTGGGCGTGTTTTGCGCAGTGTTGCTTTACATGTTATCAAGCATCAATCAGGGGATTACTGATTTAAACAAAGCAGTAAGCGAGAATGACAGCCGACTAGATTTAGTTGAATGGCGATTGGATAAGGAGTCATAACTATGTTTGATGGTTTACCAAGCGATTACAGTGTGGCGGTAAAAACGCCCGACCCAGTGACAGTTAAAGTCGTGCCAAGTGACGGGCTGTTATTAATTATGAGTGCAGCGCTAATTGTGGCCGCAGCATGGGTAAAGAATAAAATCCGCTAAGGCTGTTTAACGCTTTTTGAGTATTTCCCCTTGTGCGCCAGTATGGGCGAATCTTTAAGCTTTTTAATCGACTGTATTAAAAAATCTAATTCGCCTTTTAATGCCTCTGTTTCTTCCTCGCTGCGCAAACTATCAACTTGTAGCCTTAATTTTTTATTTTCTGACTTATCCATGCGGTGAAATTGCGTTTCATAAAACAGGCCAAGCAATTGGTTTGCTGTAAATGAGTGCCGCTTGAATGGTGTTAGTAACTCTTTTCCGTCATGGCTAAATCTGAAATCTTGCCATTCTTTAGTATTGGGTATTGAGCGCTTGTAAAGCTTGATGTAATTATCAACCCATGCAGGGCAACCAGTGCGCCACCAATTTGTAATGGTTCGGGGTGTAACACAAAAGAAAGCGGCCGCTTTATCTTTATCAAGGGTGTGGTGGGAGTGTTCCGACTTTTTGAATGTAAACAAAAAGAACTCGCGAGTGGCGGGCGTCATGTTTTCAAATCCTTTTGGGTGTATATCTTTAGACTGTTTTTTCATAATAACCGCCTTAATAATTCCATTTAATTATTAAAAACACAGTTAAACGGGTTAACTGTATAAAATATCGGCGGTAATAAAACGTATTAAAACAAACGTTTCATGGTCATTCTAAAGTATTAGCCGATTTAACAACACTATTGATTTTAGGAAAGTTTTTCCTTATGCGTACAATGTATATTATGTTAAATATGGTTTGTGCTTAACCCTTCTACCCAACATCTCCTCATCATTTCATTATTACTATCTATCTTAGCAAGTCACTCTATGGCTCCTCATTGTCTAATGATCTTCAATTTTGTAAAACATAAGAAATTAGCAAATACAGAACTAGTTAAATTTCTTATCTCCTCTTTTATTAAGTAACCTACGCAATGACATTTCATGCACGTAGCAATGACATCCATCTCTTGTATAAAATGGTTTGATGGTTACATCTAAATTTTCAACCGTAGTAAATGTAAACGCATGTCGATTAAATTTAGACTGCTTAGAAGCTGAACGGCCTCTTTCTGGACAAGTACCAAGTCGTCTTCCTCATATATAGAGTTGTTTATTATGGTGACTCATTTCCAATAAGCCTGTTTGTTGTTTTTACTTTACCAACAATCTAAATCTTTTTGTCATAGATCTTTTCTTCAATATCTCTATACGCAGTTCCAGATTTTGCGTTCGTGCAAATATGCATATCTGTTAATCATAGTCTCCTCTTTTAAAATCCCTAAAATAGATTTCGTTATATGGAGATTACTAATTAAGACGGATCAACAAAACACTTAAAGAGAGAGTTATTATGAACAGAATCAGTATTTTATCAGCAGCCATTCTTGCTACTTTATCTGCAACTAATGTTGTTGCTGAAGAATCTTCTAGATGGAGTGGTGAGTTTATCTTTGCTACTGGTTATATGTCTTCTAACTCTAACTTAAATACCGAAGGTGATGCGATATATAAAGATATCAATCAAAAAGGTACACAAGAAGAAGAGTACTTTGTCGCACCACTAGGTAATGTTGCTTATAGTTTTGGTGAAGGCCTAAACCAGCGTGTTTATATGGGTACTTCACGCGATGATCTTGCTGTTGGTGATTTAGCATTTGAAATTGGTTATCAGCTAGATATGCAAAATGGTACGCAACTTGATATCTCATTTTTACCGACTGTAGTAGCGGGTGAAGTATGGCAAGATCCTTACTATGAAGGTAAGCGTCGTAAAACAGACGTCGAAGGCAATGCTTTCAGAATGCAACTACATCACATCGCTGGTACTGGTTTTTCAGCTGAAATGGCTTTCGGTACACAAGAAGTTGATGAAGAAAGAATTATTCATGATGACCTACTACGTGATAGTGACATGTTCTCTTTAAAGGCTAGCTATTTATGGCCATTGTCAGCAAGCTCAGGTTTAAAAACTACGGTAGGCTTTTTTCACAATGATGCCGAAGGCATTGCGCAAACATATGACCAATATGAACTTGAAGCAACCTACTTTATGCACACTGGTAGTTATATGTTGGCATTAACAGCTAGCTATGCTTCTCGCGAATATGATGGCACACATCCAATATTCAATGAAGAACGTAAAGATGATAAATCTCGTCTATTTGTTGCATATGAGTATGCTAACTTCATGGGGCTAGAAAATTGGGATTTTGTTTCGTTTGCTGGTGTTGATGTGACTGACTCAAACATTAACTTTTATAAGAGTGAAGATTACGTCGCATCGATTGGTTTAAGCTACAAGTTTTAATCTTTGATAGATTTGATAAGTTTTTTGTTTAGCACTGACTAAATCATTGAATAAATAAGGCCAATAACTGACGTTATTGGCCTTATTGCTTTGTAAATCAATATTGATGATTTAATGTTTAGTTCGATTTTAATGCTGCATCTATCATTGCTTTTGCATCTTGAATCATTAAATCAAGGTGTGCCTGGCTCACAAATGATTCAGCATAAAGCTTAAATAAAGCTTCAGTACCAGAAGGACGTGCTGCAAACCAGCCATTTTCCGTAGTTACTTTTATGCCGCCAATGGCTGCATTATTCCCCGGTGCTGTGGACATAATGGATTTGATACCATCACCGGCTAATGTACTTTGGGTAAAGCTCGCTTCTGTTAACTTGGCAAACTTTTGTTTTTTGTTCATGCTAATTGGACTATCAATTCGCGTATAAAAGCTCTCACCAAACTCTTGAGTTAAGCGTTGGTAATGCTGGGCTGGTGTTTTGCCTGTCACCGCTAAAATTTCTGCCGCCAATAAAGCTAATATGAAACCATCTTTATCAGTACACCAAGTGCTGCCGTCTTTTTGTAAAAAACAGGCTCCTGCACTTTCTTCACCGCCAAAGGCGATTTCACTATTTGCGAGTCCTTCAACAAACCATTTAAAGCCGACAGGCACTTCAATGCATTGTCTACCAAGACGATGGCAAACTTTATCAATCATTGCGCTTGATACTAAGGTTTTACCAATAGCCAAGTCTTTAGACCACTGTGGGCGGTGCTCACAAAGGTATTCGATTGCGACTGCAAGAAAATGGTTTGGGTTCATCAACCCTGATTCGGGGCAAACAATACCGTGTCGATCGTAATCTGGGTCGTTACCTAAACAGAGGTCATAATCTTGGCAGTGTGCTAATAACCCTGCCATAGCATAAGGAGATGAACAATCCATTCGAATTTTGCCATCCTTATCCAAAGTCATGAACCCAAAAGTTGGATCAACATTGTTATTGACCAAGGAGATGTCAATATTGTAAGTGTTACGGATGACATCCCAATAATGAATACCCGAGCCACCTAGCGGATCGACACCTATTTTTATCCCAGCTTTTGCAATGGCTTCAAAATCAATTACATTTGCTAATGCATCTACATATGGCTGGATCAGGTTTTGCTCATCTAGCCACTTAGTTTGTTTAACAACATCGTAATTAACTTTTTTTATGCCGGACAGTTGTTCAGCAAGATATTGGTTAGCAGTTGCTTGAATTTGATTGGTGATATCTGTATCTGCTGGCCCGCCATGAGGTGGATTGTATTTGATTCCACCATCTTGTGGTGGGTTATGTGATGGCGTAATGATTAGCCCGTCAGTTAAATTATCTACTTTACCCTTATTAGCAACTACGATGGCTTGTGACACTACAGGGGTTGGCGTAAATCCTTCATCTTTTTGCACAATCACTTTTACTTGATTAGCCGTGAGCACTTCAACCACTGATAAATAAGCTGCATAAGACAGAGCATGTGTATCAAAACCAACAATCATTGGCCCAGTTATGTTTGCTTGCTGACGATAATCGACAACGGCTTGAGTGATTGCCCAAATATGGTGTTGGTTAAAGCTTGAAGCAAGCGCACTACCGCGATGACCTGAGGTTCCAAAACTGACCGCTTGTGCCTGATTTTGTATATTCGGAATAAGCCGATAATAGTGGCTCATAAGTTGCGGAATATTAACTAAATCATGTTGAGTCGCGTGCTGCCCTGCTCTGTCATGTACTGCCAAAATAACGTTCCTTTTATTTAGATATTTGCTGAAATTGATTTGGCTTTTTCAGCGTCACAACCGAGTTGGCTTAAGACTGCATTTAAAATAGTACGCTTTTTAGCGGTATTGTTATTGGTGCTGACCCAATAATTGAATTCACCAATTTGCTTTGGGTTAGCAGACTTGCTGGCATCTAACAGCTCTTGTTTAGTGCGGGCAAAATACAAACGACCTTTACCCTGTACTTGTAACACTTGTGAGAAATCTTCTCCCGTAAGCTGAGCAAGATTTTCTAACAGATACATGAATCGGCCTACTGCACCTTTTTGCTGAGCCAACTCACTTTGATTGACAATATCACTGTGTTCTACATTGGAGGTTTGCGACAAAACGACGTCAGCTCCATTATCAGTTTGTGTCTCTGTTTCAGCTGTGACTACAAGTTTCGCTTCAGCAGGTTGATTGTCAATGGCATCTGTTGTCGTAGTGGCAGTTTGCATGTCACTAGTTTGAACATGTTTGGTGCTTACCAATTTTTCTACTGCTTCTTTAGCCTTGATAAACAGAGCATTTTGTTCTTCATCAGACAATGGTTTGGTTTCTAAACCCGGCTGGCTAATGTGTACCGTTTCATTGGCTTGTACATCACTAACTGATAATCCTAGTAAACGACGTAATATATCTGAGGCGCTCTCGCCAATTCGTTCCGTTTTACCTGCAATAAAACGATATAATTCTTCGTCTATTTCGATGTATTTCATCTTAGTCATGTCCTTTGGCCAAATGGGCAGAATAAAAATGCGATCTATTGCGATCGCGTAATTAAAAATAGTTTACGGCAAGGCGGCGCTGATAATAAAGTGTAAATTGCAAAAATGGAGACTTGATTAGTATTAATTTGTAAATTCGAATGTTTTTAGAGCAATTTCATGTTCAGTTTAGTTAGATAATTGATTTGATAGTCACTTTCGCTCACAATCTGCAGCAAATAAATATAGGTAGTAATTTCACATGCATGTTGTTTCTCATGGTCAGGGCGACCCTGTTATCATTATTCATGGTTTATTTGGTAATTTAGATAATCTAAAGAACCTTGCGCTTAGCTTAGAAAGCCATTTCACTGTTTACCGATTTGATGTGACGAATCATGGTGACAGTGAGCATAGTGATCACATGGACTATCTTACCCTCGCTGATGATTTTATTCACTTCATGGACCAACATGGTATCTCGAAAGCCCATTTTGTCGGCCATTCAATGGGCGGTAAGATTGCCATGGCAATCGCCTTACAGCATCCTCAAAAAGTATCTGGACTCGTTGTCGCGGATATTGCACCTGTGGCATATCAACCAAGACATGGCCAAGTGTTTAATGCATTGACAACAATGCCATTTGATTCGATTAGAAACCGTAGTGATGCATTAGCTCATATGAAGCAAATGGGTATCGATGATGGTACAGCGCAATTTCTATTAAAAAACTTAAAGCGAATTGATAGCGGGTTTGAATGGAAAATGAACCTAGATGGTTTATTGGCTTCTTATGACGATATTATCGGCTGGCCATTTAACCAAGACAATAAAGATCAATTATGGTCCCCTTACCTATCCCCGTGCTTGTTTATCCGTGGTGGAGATTCTGATTATGTTCAAGCTAGTCATCGTGAACAAATTCTTGCTCAGTTTCCTCAGGTGACGGCTAAAACTCTCAATGGTACCGGCCACTGGTTACATGCACAAAAGCCAGTCATTTTTAATCGATTAATAAATGAATTCTTTACACAAAAAATTAGTAAAAATTAAATTCGATTAATAGGGCCTGTTGAACTTTCAAGATTATTTTTGCAGCGACTTGTTGGAAGTTTATACAAGACAACGACTTTGATGTGTGGTTATTCCACATGATAAGTCATTAACGCAGCAGAAATGACAACAAGTGCTGCCTGTAAGGTTCGTTTAAAAGCACTTTACTCATTGTTATGAGCAAATTTGTTTAGGTTACTAAACGACATTGCTCACGCCTCGATTAAAGTGCTTTTAAATCGAACAAACTCTAATCAGCAAAGATCAGCAGGCCCTAGCAGACGCTTTAGCAATGTGTTATATTCGCGCCTCTTTTTCACCATACGTTTAACGCTCAGGTAGTTTTATGTTGAATCAGTACATTGAACAAATTGAAGCTTTTGGTCTTAATTTGTTTTTTGCAGCCATATTTTTCTTTATCGGAATGGCAATTCGCGATGTACTGAAACAAGGTAATGTGCCTAAATTTGGCCAATACATCGTATGGTTAGTTTTATTTCTTGGATGTGCAGGCTTTGTTGCTAAGGGTATCATTCAAATGACCTGGGAAGGTTCAGGGGTCGGTTAAAAATTAATGGCAAAAGAAACAACAGATAGAACAACAATTGACCTATTTGCCACAGAGAAACGTAGAGGAAGACCGAGAAGTAATCCTCACTCACGTGAACAGCAATTAAAGATCAATAAACGTAATCAAATAAAGCGTGATCGCGCTAATGGTTTAAAGCGAATTGAGTTAAAGGTGTCACAAGATTTGTACGACGCCTTGAACCAACAAGCATTGGACAGTAACATCAGTCGAAGTCAGTTAATTGAGTGTATACTGCAACAACAAATCAATAGCTGATGCGTATTTCGTCATCGCCTTACAGCGAATTAATATTTAAAGGATAGACAATGGCAACTGTAGGTCTTTTTTTCGGTAGCGACACTGGTAACACCGAAGCCGTCGCCAAAATGATCCAGAAAAAACTGGGTAAATCTATGGTTGATGTAAAAGACATCGCCAAAAGCACCAAAGAGCAAATCGCAGAGTTCGATTTGTTATTATTCGGTATTCCAACTTGGTATTACGGTGAAGCACAATGTGATTGGGATGACTTTTTCCCTGATCTTGAACAAATTGACTTCACTGATAAATTAGTCGCTATTTTCGGCTGCGGTGACCAAGAAGATTACGCAGAATATTTCCTAGATGCCATGGGTATGGTCGGCGATATTGTTGAAGCGAGAGGCGGTATCATTATTGGTAACTGGTCAACAGAAGGTTATGACTTTGAAGCGTCTAAAGCACTTGTTGATGACAACACATTCATTGGTTTAGGCATTGACGAAGACCGTCAACCTGAACTAACTGAAGAGCGTGTTGACGCATGGGTAAAACAAATTTATGAAGAAATGTGTTTAGCTGAATTAGTTGACTAACATTACTTCATTGAAAAAAGCGGCTTAAGCCGCTTTTTTTATATATTCAATTCAATAAACTTTCAATATGACACACACTTTAGTCGCTGATCAAAACGGCAATGATACACAAGCATCAACACCACAGTGGGACATCTTTTGTGTCGTTGTAGACAATTATGGTGATATTGGCGTGACATGGCGTTTAGCTAAACAGCTAGCCGCTGAATATGCTATCACAGTCAATTTGTGGGTAGATGATCTGAACAGTTTCCATCACATATTGCCTGAGATGAATCCATTAACCAGTTTACAGTATGTGAGCGATGTGAATATTATTCACTGGAATAAAGAAGCTTCTCCAAGATATTTAGCTGGGGATGTTTTAGTAGAGGCTTTTGCTTGTGAATTGCCTTCACAGGTAATTAAAAAACTTATTTATGCAAGACACAATCATCAGCAACCAGTTTGGATTAATTTAGAGTACTTATCAGCAGAGTCCTGGGTTGATGGTTGCCATGGTTTACCCTCATTACAGGCAAATGGCCTTAATAAATGGTTCTTCTTTCCTGGCTTCAATGAGAAAACTGGCGGGTTGTTGCATGAAACCAACTTGGGTGAGCTTCGAGAAAAATGGCAAGCTGATGAAAGCAATAAATTGAGGTTGTTTAACCAACTTGGCTTACATGGCATAGAAGCCCATCACCAAGTTATCAGCTTATTTAGCTATGAAACTAATATATTAGGCTATTACATCTCATTCTTGTCATCTGATGACAATGAAACACCTTTAGGTGATACCCTGAGACCAACTAAACACCTACTGGTGCCGCAAGGTAAGTGTTTAACCAGTATCCGTGCCCTGCTCTCTGATAATTACAATATGATAGTTGATGAGATAAATGTTGGTGATTGCCTCAACATTAATCAACTTGCCATTCATATTATCCCTATGACAGATCAGCCTAGTTATGATCGCCTATTATGGAGTTGTGATATTAATATTGTGCGAGGTGAAGATTCGTTTCTACGCGCACAGTGGGCAGCAAGGCCATTTATCTGGCATATCTACCCGCAAGATGAAGATTATCACTTGATTAAACTCAATGCATTTTTAGATTATTATCAACAAGTTTTACCCGAATCTCTGATACAGAATTATCGTGACTTAGTCGTTGGTTTTAATTGTGCTAGTGATGAGATGACATCCAATAATATTGATATATTGCAAAAGCAGTATGCAGAATTGCTAAATGCGGCTCAAAAATGGGCAAAGATGGCATTAAATCAAACAGATCTTGCTTCACGACTAGTCGCTTTCACTAAAAGTCGTTAATATACGGCAGCATAAATCAAAACCTAAATATAGGAATCATTGTAATGAAAACTGCTCATGAACTCCGCCCTGGAAACGTGATCATGTTAGATGGCAGCCCTTGGGTTGTTCTAAAAACTGAAACGACTCGCTCTGGCCGTAACGCTGCAATCGTTAAATTGAAGCTTAAGCACGTTTTACAAAACTCAACCACTGAAAGTACTTTCAAGGGTGAAGATAAGATGGAAGATATCATTCTAGATCGTCTAGATTGTACTTACTCTTATTTTGCTGATCCTATGTATGTGTTCATGGATGCAGAATACAATCAATATGACGTTGAAGCTGAAAACCTAGGTGATGCAAAAGATTACATCGTAGATGGTATGGAAGAACAGTGTCAGGTTACCTTCTATGAAGGTAAAGCAATTTCTGTTGAGTTACCAGCAACGATCATTCGTGAAGTCACTTATACCGAGCCTGCTGCACGTGGTGATACTTCAGGTAAAGTCATGAAGCCTGCAACCATTGAAGGCGGCGCAACCATTACTGTTGCAGAATTCGTAAAAACCGGTGATAAGATTGCTATCGACCCAAGCACTGGTGAATTTAAAAAGCGTGTATAACACTTGCACCCTTTTACTAAAGCCAGCATAACTGCTGGCTTTTTTGTACTTAAATAATTCTCAACTTAACGACTATTACACACAAGCCCTACGTTATAA
Organism: Shewanella maritima; assembly: GCF_043643735.1. Taxonomy (GTDB): domain Bacteria; phylum Pseudomonadota; class Gammaproteobacteria; order Enterobacterales; family Shewanellaceae; genus Shewanella; species Shewanella maritima_A. The sequence continues at coordinate 25,899 of NZ_JBHZSM010000011.1, read as the reverse complement.
GTGAATTTATCTACATAAAGTCAATTTTAATGAGTTAAGGCCTTTCTCTGCTTATTGTAATTCGCTATTGTGCTAGCAATAGTTACCGATAATTGCGAGTTGTTATGCGCCCAATCATAAAATCCACCAAGTTAGATACAGTTTGTTATGACATTCGAGGACCAGTGCATAAAGAGGCACGTCGCCTTGAAGATGAAGGTCATCGTATTCTCAAATTAAATATCGGTAATCCAGCACCTTTTGGGTTTGATGCACCTGAAGAAATTGTACGTGATGTGATTTTAAATCTCCCCAGTGCGCAAGGTTATTGTGAATCAAAGGGCTTGTTCTCAGCGCGTAAAGCGATTGTTCAGCATTATCAGTCTCACGGAATTTTTGGCATTGACGTCGAAGATGTCTATATCGGTAATGGTGCATCTGAATTAATTTGCATGGCGATGCAGGGTTTATTAAATACTGATGATGAAGTACTTATCCCCTCGCCCGATTATCCTCTGTGGACAGCAGCTGCTAATCTTGCTGGTGGTAAGGCTATTCATTACCGTTGTGATGAAGAATCTGATTGGTTTCCTGATCTTGAAGATATTAAAAGTAAAATTACCTCCCGCACCCGAGGTATTGTGCTAATCAACCCCAACAATCCAACGGGTGCAGTCTATAGTCGTGAGTTGTTATTAGACGTTATTGAGTTGTGCCGACAGCATGATTTGATTTTATTTGCAGATGAAATATACGACAAAATTCTTTATGACGAGTCACAACATATTCATGCTGCATCGTTATCAGATGATATTCTTACAGTAACGTTTAATGGCTTATCAAAAGCCTATCGTGCTGCAGGTTTTCGCGTTGGTTGGATGGTACTAAGCGGAAACTTGAAAATCGCCAAGAATTATATTGAAGGCTTGGATATGCTGGCATCTATGCGACTATGCTCAAACGTTCCTAATCAACATGCTATTCAGACTGCATTAGGAGGATATCAAAGCATTAATGAGCTTATTTTGCCAAATGGTAGACTTACCAAACAAAGGAATGTGTGTTTTGATGCACTAAATAGTATTCCTGGCGTATCAGTTAAGCAACCTAAAGGAGCACTTTATGCTTTCCCCAAGCTAGACGTTAAAAAGTTTAACTTAAGGGATGATGAGCGATTAGTTTTAGACTTATTAAAAACTGAAAAGATGTTATTGGTTCAAGGCAGCGCATTTAACTGGCCTGAGCCTGATCATCTACGCATTGTCTTCTTACCTCATAAAGAAGATTTACAAAAAGCAATGGACGGTTTAGCAAGATTTTTAGATGGGTACTCGCAGTAAATCAATAACTTCATTATTTTTTTAATCATTAAAAACGCCATACTACTTAGTATGGCGTTTTATGTGTATAACCGAGCATTTTGATTATAGTAATGGGCTAAACAAGTAAAAGAACTGCTCATAAAATCGATGATGTACGGGTCTATTACGCCACTGCTCAATATCGACTTGCTCTGACTCATCCATATATTGCTGTTGTAGATTAGCTAACTTTTGGCAGAATTTAATATCGTCAACGGCTAAAGTCAGTTCGAAGTTTAGCCATAGGCTTCGCATATCCATATTAACTGTGCCAATCAGGCAGTGCTCATCATCAACTAATACAGATTTAGTGTGCAATAAGCCGCCGGTAAATTTATGAATTTTGACACCAGCCTTTAATAATTCTGCAAAAAAGGAACTACTCGCCCACCGTACCATAATGGAGTCATTGTATTTAGGGATGATTAAATTAACATCAACACCACGCAGAGAAGCTGTCACTAGCGCATTCATCAAGTTTTCGCTTGGAACAAAGTATGGCGTAGTGATCACCACTCGTTTCTCAGCCTGATATAAGCTTTGCAAAAACACTTGATGAATAACGTCTTCGGGCATACCTGGGCCTGAAGGAATGGTTTGAACTAATGAAGTTGTTGCAGAGCACTGTGATAAAGTTGGATGTAGCGGTACATTGCGCTCATTGGTTTCAACTTCCCAATCCCATGCATTAATGGTGTTGAGTACAGGCACTACTGGGCCAGTGATCCGAACCATCACATCTATCCATTCGCCAACCCTACTGCCAGCTTTAAAAAACTTTGGGTCGACTAAATTCATTGAACCTGTATAACCAATATGATTATCAATCACGACTACTTTTCTATGTAATCGTAAATCTAATCGGCGAAAGAACATTCTCAAAGGGCTTACGCGTAATGCAGGTCTAACATCTATACCTGCTTTTTGCATACGTTTAGGCCAGCCAGATTTGAAGAAGGCTCTACTCCCTGCAGCATCTAATAAGATATGAATATCAACCCCCCGTTTAGCGGCGTGGATTAACGCATTGGCTACGGCATCAGCAAGCCCGCCCGGGTGCCATATATAAAATGCCATACTGATTTCAGTTTTAGCCTTATCAATATCATCTACGATTGAATTTAATATTTGTTCAGGAGTATTTTGCAGTGAGAGTTCATTAGAAACTAAAGAAGGAATATGTAACTGAGAATTACACAGGTTGCTGATCGTCGTTGCATAATTGCTCTGACTATTAGGTTGATGTGAGGCATGATCATACAATTTAGTGAACCATTGAGCATAAGGCTCGAACATGGCTTTAGCTCGGGTTGCTCTTGTCTTTCCTAAATTCAACTCGCCGAAAAGCATGTAAGCGAAAATGCCCACAAATGGCACAAAATATATAATTAATAACCAAGCGAAGGAAACACCAATACTTCTACGTTTGATCACAATTCTAATTGCTATACCAGCTAAGATTAACCAATAGATGGCCACACTGGCGATAGCTAGAAACTGTGTTAGTTTGTCCATGAAAAAATAAATAACTCATACAGAAGGTTAGCGAAGTTTCATTGTACCTATTTGAATTAAATTAGGTATAGTTCATTTATATAATTGGCAATTCAGACTGACTATTGAACAAGAAAAAATCAATCATTGCCCTGATCATAACTGCAGTTGTGTTTGTGGGTATTTATGTATCTGTTATCCAGCTACTTAATGGAGCGCCGCAAATTATGCTAAGAAAACAAGATGCACATTTTGTCGGCAGGTGTGAACAGCAAACAAGTCATGGCTATTTAGATCATAATGGTCAGTTGAGTGTCGCGGTTTGGAATATTTTTAAACAAAAAAGACAACTTTGGCAAAATGAATTGACACAGCTAACTGATTATCATCAGCTTGTACTATTACAAGAGGCTAAACTTAACACTAGCCTTTACGAATTCATCAATAAAATCGATCAACATGTAGCCATGGCGAAAGCTTTTAAAATCTTAGACACTCCAATGGGAGTCATGAATTTATCAAAAACTAAACCTGAGTCAGCATGTGTATATAGGCAAATTGAACCTATTATTCGATTTGCCAAATCGAGTTTGGTTGCTGAATACCCTTTGTCGAATGGGAAAACAATATTAGTCGTTAATTTACATGGGGTTAACTTCGATTTAGGTTTACGCCGTTATCAGGCGCAGATCCGTCAAGTATTTAATGATATAGAGTCACATCAAGGCCCAGTTCTATTTGCAGGTGACTTCAATACTTGGCGAAAAGAAAGACTGCACACGATTCAGCACTTAGCGATAGAACATGGTTTACATGAAGTGCGCTATGAAATCGATGTAAGAAAACGCGTATTAGGCTTACCTTTAGATCATCTTTACTATCGTGACTTGAATTTAATTGAAGCCAACTCATTACCAACAACAGCATCAGACCACACGCCAATACAGGCAAAATTTTCAATTTAGTTAATTGCAAGGTACAAAATTTAAATTAGCGTGAAAAAAATTGATGTGTTAAACAAATTATTTATTGGCTTAAGGAGTTCCAATGAGTATGCAACAACAAAGCACTTTTATGGCATGGATAACGCGCATGCCTTTATTGAAGCGATGGGCATTAATGCATTGTTTTCAGGAAGAGAATGTTTCTGAACATTGTCATCAAGTCGCGGTAATCGCTTATATGCTGGTAGTCATAAAAAATAAACGCTATGGCTCTAACCTCAACCCTGAACATGCCGCAACATTAGCCCTATTCCATGAAGTATCTGAAACTAAACTTCAGGATATGAATAGCAATACTAAATATCACAACCCAGAATTTACTCAAGCCTTTAAAAAGCTGGAAAATTTAGCTGAGAAAGAATGCCTAGCAACCTTGCCAGAAGACTTACGAGAAGAAATGGCACCACTGATAGTTCAATCGCAAGTTGACCCTGAGTACAAATCTATCGTTAAAGCAGCAGACTTATTACAAGCTTATGTTAAAACTGCCAATGAGCTTCGTTTTAATAATGATGAGTTTCATCATGTAAAACAAAATCTTGATGAGAAACTTGAGTTGTTTAAGCAAACCATGCCAGAGGTAAAGTGTTTTATGGAAATATTTCTCGATAGCTGCACATTAACCCTAGATAAGTTAAGTCAATCAGAATAGTCTGTTGTTAGAAGCCTTCTGAGGTTTGTCAATCAGGTTGACCAGAGAGTAGATAGATACGCAAGTAATAGTAATAATATCAAATTTTCGTAAATTGAGAGGTGTGATAACGGTGTCAGATCTAACATTACATGCAGCATTAGACGACCAGGCTTGGCATGCAAGACAACACGGTGAAGACAAACATCGTCGTCATGACTTGCGAACCCCCTATCAACGTGACCGTGCAAGAATTTTGCATTCAGCAGCTTTCCGACGCTTACAAGCGAAAACGCAAGTATTAGGTATTGGTTTGAATGACTTCTACCGAACTCGCCTTACCCACTCTTTAGAAGCCGCACAAATTGGAACGGGTATTAGTGCTCAATTATTACAAAAGCATGCTGACTTAGCGCCGTTACTCAACACAAATAGTCTCATTGAATCCTTATGTTTAGCACATGACATTGGCCACCCGCCATTTGGTCATGGTGGTGAGGCTGCATTAAATTATATGATGCGCAATGATGGTGGCTTCGAGGGTAATGGGCAAACTTTTAGAATTCTTACTCGGCTTGAGCCATATACCCTCAATTGGGGAATGAACCTTACCCGTCGAACTTTGTTAGGTATGCTGAAGTATCCTGCTACACACCAACAACTTTATATTGATACAGCAAAACCAGAAATAAACAATTTTAGACAGTTAAAGCCCCTTGAATGGCAATCAGTTAAAGGCATATTTAATGATGATCAGGACAGTTTAAACTGGGTATTAGATTGTCTGTCTGAACAAGATAAAGCGCGCTTTATTACAAGTGAGCAAAGTGCTGTTGGCACCTACCCTCATTTAAAAACGCGTTTTAAATCACTAGATTGTTCCATAATGGAGTTAGCAGATGATATTGCCTATGCTGTGCATGATCTAGAAGACGCTATCGTCATGGGTATAGTTAATCAATCACATTGGCAGCTTGCAGTTGTTGAACAATTGGTACAAATCAACGACAAATGGTTAAGTAAAGAAATAGATGTTATTACCAATAAATTGTTCTCCCATGAACACCATTTAAGAAAAGATGCAATTGGGACTTTAGTTAATGCTTTTGTCACAGCAATCGATATCGAGCAGGATGCAGATTTTGATCAATCATTATTAAAATACAATGCAGTAATGCAAGCTGATTTTGCTCAAGCACTGCATATACTAAAACAATTCGTGTATCAGTATGTTATCAGGAAACCTGAAATTCAGATGTTGGAGTTTAAAGGTCAACAAATCGTTATGGAATTATTTGAAGCTTTTGCATGCGATCCACAACGCTTGTTACCCGTAAATACTCAAAACCGTTGGCTGTTAGAGCAAGAAAATGGAAGCGGAATGCGAGTTATTGCTGATTATATTTCTGGTATGACAGATGAATTTGCAGGCAGATTACACCAACAACTCTTTGGTCCCAAATCCACTGGGATTTTTGAACTCAGTTTAGAGCGGTAAATATACAGGCTGCTAGATATAAGCCTTTGCTAAATAGTCAGTAAAAGCACCCTCTACTCTAGTAAAGTAGAGTATCAGCCTTTTCAAGCACATTACATCTGGCCTAGGTGACATCAAATTGTTAGCTATGGCTCGCTAGCTCATCACTATTTTCCCTGATGGATACCTTCATTAATTTTCACGTTGTGTCCTTATCGTGAATACATTTCAAATTTTCATAAAATATTCTGTAATTAAATTTCACAAATTATTAAATTGTGGGGCTGATCACGACAAAAACCCCAATTAATCGGTAATTTTAAAACATAGTATTTTAAAAGGAAAACAAAGAGTCGTTAATTAAATAATTTTAGTTAACAACTTTTAAGGGAGTGAAGATTATGTCTATCACCAATTCAGAGCAATTAAACCAGCTCATCGACCGTGTCGCAAAAGCACAAAAAACCTTTGCTAATTATTCGCAAGAACAAGTTGATACCATCTTTAGAGCCGCTGCGCTCGCTGCAACTGATGCTCGCATTTCACTAGCAAAAATGGCGGCAACTGAGACAAGTATGGGGTTATTAGAAGATAAAGTGATCAAAAACCATTTTGCTTCTGAATATATATACAACAAATATAAGGATGATAAAACCTGCGGCATCATTGACGAAGATACCACTTTCGGTACTATCACAATTGCTGAACCAGTCGGTATTATTTGCGGCATTGTGCCAACAACCAACCCCACCTCCACTGCCATATTTAAAGCATTGATCAGCCTTAAAACGCGTAATGGCATTATCTTCTCGCCTCACCCAAGGGCAAAACAATCGACAACAACAGCAGCAAGGATCGTTTTAGATGCAGCTATAGCAGCTGGTGCCCCAAAAGATATTATTGGTTGGATTGATGAGCCTTCAGTTGCATTATCAAACGAGCTGATGACGCACGATAGTATCAATCTGATCCTTGCCACTGGTGGCCCAGGTATGGTTAAGGCAGCTTATTCTTCTGGTAAACCTGCCATCGGTGTTGGGGCGGGTAATACGCCAATTATTATTGACGAAACAGCAGATATTAAACGTGCAGTTAGTTCAATCTTAATGTCTAAAACGTTTGATTATGGTGTTGTCTGCGCTTCAGAGCAGGCGGTTGTTGTAGTAGACAGTATTTATGAACAAGTAAAAGAACGGTTTGCAAGCCATGGTGGTTATATGTTGTCTAAGAAGCAAACAAAAGCCATGCAAGGTGTTATTTTGAAAAATGGTGGCTTAAATGCCGATATTGTCGGCCAAAGTGCTTCAACTATTGCTGCCATGGCTAATATCAAGGTACCAAGTTGGACTAAAGTGTTGATTGGTGAAGTTGCTGATATAAATGAAGCAGAAGCATTTGCACATGAAAAGCTCTCACCATTGCTAGGTATGTACCGCGCAGCTGATTTTAATGATGCGATGGATAAAACAGAAGCTTTGGTCACACTCGGTGGTATTGGGCACACATCAGGATTATATACAGATCAAGATAGTCAAAGTGAACGCGTAAAAGCATTTGGATTTAGAATGAAAACGGCCAGGATCTTAATCAACACCCCTGCTTCTCAAGGTGGTATTGGCGATCTGTATAATTTCAAACTCGCTCCATCACTGACCTTAGGTTGTGGTTCGTGGGGCGGAAATTCTATTTCTGAAAATGTCGGCCCAAGCCATTTAATCAACAAAAAAACTGTCGCTAAAAGGGCTGAAAATATGTTGTGGCATAAACTCCCGTCATCTATTTATTTCCGCCGTGGTAGTTTACCAATCGCGTTAGAAGAGCTGGCTAGCAAAAAACGTGCGCTAATTGTGACCGATAAGTTCTTATTCAATAATGGCTATTGCGACGAAACAATTAAAATTTTGAAAGCTCAAGGGTTAGAGACGGAAGTTTTCTATGAAGTAGAGGCCGATCCAACGCTAGCGATTGTGAAACAAGGTGCGAAAGTTGCTCAAAGCTTTCAACCAGATGTCATTATCGCGCTAGGTGGTGGTTCACCGATGGATGCAGCCAAAATTATATGGGTATTATATGAACACCCAGAAGTTGATTTTGCTGATTTAGCGCTACGCTTTATGGATATACGTAAGCGTATTTATAAATTTCCTAAGTTAGGTGTTAAGGCACAAATGGTAGCTATTCCTACTACTTCAGGGACGGGGTCAGAAGTGACACCATTTGCTGTTGTTACTGACGAAATAACGGGCATGAAATATCCTATTGCCGATTATCAGTTAACACCCAATGTTGCCATCGTAGACCCTAATTTAGTGATGGATATGCCGAAATCCCTAACTGCTTTTGGTGGTATAGATGCTGTTACACATGCCTTAGAAGCTTATGTTAGTGTCATGGCCAATGAATTCAGTGATGGACAAGCCTTGCAAGCACTAGATTTATTGGTTGAACACCTACCTGCAGCATACGAATTAGGCGCAAATGCACCTGTTGCACGTGAAAAAGTACATAACGGAGCAACAATTGCAGGCATTGCATTTGCCAACGCATTTTTAGGGATCTGTCATTCACTTGCACATAAACTTGGTGCGGAGTTCCACCTTGCTCACGGTTTAGCTAATGCATTGTTAATTAGTAATGTAATTCGTTTCAACGCAACGGATATACCGACTAAGCAAGCGTCTTTCAGTCAGTATGACCGACCAAAAGCTTTATGCCGTTATGCTGCCATTGCTGATCATTTAAAGATTGATGGTGTTGATAAAGCCAAATCAGATAGTAAGAAAGTTGAATTACTGATTGCTACAATCGATCAACTTAAGTCGGTTGTGGGAATACCTGCTTCAATTCAAGAGGCAGGTATTAATGAAGCAGACTTTTTGGCTAAATTAGATGAGCTTGCAGAACATGCCTTTGATGATCAGTGTACAGGGGCAAATCCCCGTTTCCCACTGATAAGTGAACTTAAGCAGATTCTGCTAGATAGCTTTTACGGAAAGGCATATCAGGATAATCAACAGTAACCATTTAAATTAAAGTCAATGAACAGCTAAGGTCCATGCCTTAGCTGTTTTTTTGTCCTAATCTAACTAATTAAATGTTTAGGTGGTGATCATTAGATTAGGCTTTGAATAACATGTTAGTTTTAGTCTAAGAGTGACATTGAGTCCACTAGGCAAGACATCTAAACCATGCACATCCCCTGCTTGATTTTATAAAAGGCTAGACGAAATAACATACATGCTTCAAATGACTTTCAATGTCATCGCTAAAACCTGTCATTAAAAGTACAATAAAGTTACAAACTCCATTTTAAAGGGATACATAAAAACACTGTCTTAAGAAGTGAGATTGTATACTAGCGTGTTGAATGTTGAATGTTGAATGTTGAATGTTGAAGGTAGAGGAATGATTCAATAAAAAAGCCTGCATCAGCAGGCTTTTTCATAGATATCAACAAATTAATTCAGACCATCAAGAGCTTCTTTACACAACTGTGTAATACGTGCCCAGTCTTCATTATCAACCGCGTCTGTTGGTGCAATCCAACTGCCGCCAATACAATCAACATTCTTTAGTGACAGATAGTCTTTGTAGCTGGCAGGGCCTATGCCACCTGTTGGGCAAAAACGAATGTTAGCCAATGGGCCGCCAAATGATTTAAGTGCATTTACACCACCAGATGCCTCAGCTGGGAAGAACTTGAAATGATCATATCCAAGTTCCATACCCACCATCACTTCAGAAATACTCGCAACGCCAGGGATCAAGGGAACAGTACCTTGTTGAGCAGCTTTTAATAGGTCAACGGTCGCACCTGGCGTAATAATAAATTGTGAACCAGCATCAATGGCTTGCTGAAGCTGCTCTTCATTCAAAATTGTGCCAGCGCCAACGAGCGCTTCTGGAACTTCTTTTGCAATTAATGCAATAGCTTCAAGTGCACATTCGGTACGTAATGTTACTTCTAATACAGAAATACCACCTGCAACTAGTGCCTTGGCTAATGGCACAGCATGTTCAATATTGTTGATAACCATTACCGGAACAACAGGACTACGTTTAAAAACATCTTGTGGTTGAATAACCCAATTATTATTTGACATCTATCAGTGTTCCTTAAGCTACTTTTTCATCAATTGCTGCAGTACAGCGTGCACCTGTTTCAGGACTGCTTAAATTACTGCGTAATGCACCGAATAATTCTCTTCCCATTCCAAAACTTACTGGTGTAAGATCAATCGTTTCGGCTTGTCTTTGACCTAACTCAGAATCATCAACAAGCAAACTTAATTCACCTTTAATACCATCAACACGGATTAAATCACCATCTTTAACTTTGGCAATTAAACCACCATCAATAGCTTCTGGAGTGAGGTGAATTGCTGCGGGGACTTTGCCTGATGCACCAGACATACGACCATCAGTAACAAGCGCGACTTTAAAACCCTGATCTTGAAGTGAACCAAGATATGGTGTGAGTTTGTGTAGCTCAGGCATACCATTAGCTTTAGGCCCCTGACCTTTAACTACAACAACACAATCACGGTTTAAATCACCAGCTTGGAAAATTGCATCGAGTTTATTTTGATCATCAATGACAATTGCAGGTGCTTCAACTACTCGGTTTTCTTCTTGCACTGCGGATACTTTAATGACCGCACGTCCAAGATTACCCTTCATTAGTTTCAAACCACCATTTGCTTGGAATGCGTCACTAACTGGCGTTAACACTTCAGTGTCTAAACTATTAGTCGGTCCATCAACCCAGGTGAGTTCACCATCAATCAGGCGAGGCTCTTGGGTATAACGGCGTAATCCAAACCCAGCCACGGTTAATACATCTTCATGTAATAAACCTGCATCCAATAATTCTTTAATCAGGAAAGCCATACCGCCGGCTGCGTGGAAATGATTGATATCGGCATGACCATTAGGATAAACACGAGCAAGCAAGGGCGCTGCATCTGATAGTTCAGAAAAGTCATCCCAGTTAATGATAATGCCAGCTGCACGAGCTGCTGCGACGATGTGCATGGTTAGATTGGTTGAGCCGCCAGTTGCCAATAAAGCAACAATGCCATTAACCACTGATTTTTCTGACACGATTTCACCAATAGGTGCATATTGAGTGCCCATCGATGTTATACGACATACTTGTTTAGCCGCCATGTTGCTTAGCGCTTCACGTAATGGATCATCAGGATTAACAAAAGAGGAGCCAGGTAATTGCAGGCCCATTACTTCAAGCATTAACTGATTTGAGTTCGCAGTACCATAGAAGGTACACGTGCCTGCACTGTGGTAAGACTTAGATTCCGCATCTAATAAAGCCTCACGATCAACCTTACCTTGAGCAAATTGTTGTCTAATACGTGCTTTTTCTTTGTTTGGAATACCACTTTTCATTGGGCCTGCGGGCACAAATAACATGGGTAAGTGACCAAAACTTAATGCGCCGATTAATAATCCAGGGACAATTTTGTCACAAATACCCAGTAATAAAGCGCCATCAAACATGTTGTGTGATAAGCCAACTGCAGTAGACATAGCAATGACTTCACGACTCAGTAAACTCAACTCCATCCCTGGCTGGCCTTGGGTGACACCATCACACATAGCAGGTACACCACCGGCAACTTGAGCAACACTGCCAACTTCAGAACATGCTTCCTTCAATAGTTCAGGGTAATGTTCGTATGGTTGGTGTGCAGAAAGCATGTCATTAAACGCCGTTACAATACCGATATTCGCTTTGGTTAATTGTCGTAATGAATCTTTCTCTACAGGCTGGCATGCTGCAAAACCATGGGCCAAATTGCCACAACTTAATGCACTACGGTGTACGCCTTTTGATTTAGCATCTTGCAGTGCTGCAAGATAAGCTGCTCTAGTTGGCTTACTACGTTCAATAATTCGATTGGTTACCGCTTGAACCACTGAGTTCATAACTTACTCCTTATGCACTATAGAACACATCGACTGGCGCTTTTCGTTGGGCTAGCACAGCTCTTATAGGCATTTCATTGACGTTATCGCTCTGTAAAGCCTGACGATAAACAGATAATTTTGACTCGCCAACTAAATGTAAATAGATTTGACGACTTGATAAAATTGCATCTTTAGACAGTGTTATACGTGCATGTGGCGCTGTGGTTGGATTAACTGCTGCACATAATTTTTTAGTCTCTAACGCTCCGTTCAATTCCTTACTACATGGGAACCAAGAACAAGTGTGACCGTCCGTTCCCATACCTAGAACCACGACATCAAATGGTCTTGGAAAGTTAGCTAGCGACTCTGCTGTCATATCACACCCTTTTTCTGGGGTGGCAAACATATTCTTCAAACCTCTGAACTTGGCACTAGCCGCTCTATGCTGCAGTAAGTTCTCACGAACTAATCTTTCATTTGAATCTTTTTCATCAGCATCAACCCAGCGTTCATCTGCCAAGGTGATATATACATCACTCCAGTCAATGAGCTTTTTACTTAACAGTTGAAATAATTTCAATGGAGTTGAACCGCCAGAAACCACTAAACTTGCTTTACCACGAGCATCAACGGCATCTTGTAATTGATTGGCAATTTTCTCTGCCAATGTTTGTTCAAGATCAGCTGTGTTTTCAAAGTGTTTGAATACGCTTTCTTTAATCATATTGCCTCCTACTCGTCCCAAGAACGACCATCTTTTGTGATTAACGCAACAGAGGCAACAGGTCCCCACGTACCAGCAGGATATGTCTTAGGTAACTCGCCGCTTTGTTCCCATGATTGAATAATACCGTCAACCCATGTCCAAGCTTGCTCAACTTCATCCCGACGAACAAACAGTGCCTGATTGCCTAACATTGCTTCTAATAACAAACGCTCATAAGCATCAGCAATACGATCATTTTTGAAGGTGTCAGTAAAGCTTAAATCTAATTTTGTTGTTTGTAGTCGTTGCTGTTGCTCTAGACCTGGTACTTTATTCATCATTTGAATTTCAACCCCTTCATGAGGCTGTAAACGAATCGTCAGTTTATTAGGCGGCAAATTACGGTAACTTGAGCGATAAAGGTTATGAGGCGGATTTTTGAAATAAACAACAATTTCGGAACTCTTAAATGGCATACGTTTACCGCTTCGAAGATAAAACGGTACACCGGCCCAACGCCAATTGTCGATATCTACACGAAGTGCCACAAAGGTCTCAGTATTAGAGTTGGTGTTAGCTCCCTCTTCTTCTAAATAACCTGGTACAGGTGAGCCTTTCAAGTAACCGGCAGTGTACTGACCACGTACTGTGTTTTCATATACGTTGTCACGGTTAATTGGTCGCAACGATTTTAGCACTTTGACTTTTTCGTCACGAATACTATCAGCATCAAGATTAACAGGTGGATCCATAGCGACTAAAGTGAGCACTTGTAGTAAGTGATTTTGGATCATGTCGCGCATTTGACCAGCGCCATCGAAGTAACCCCATCGGCCTTCAATGCCAACTTCTTCAGCAACAGTGATTTGTACATGGTCAATAGTACGATTGTCCCACTTGGATGCGAACAATGAATTGGCAAAGCGTAATGCAATAAGGTTTTGAACAGTCTCTTTTCCTAAGTAATGGTCAATTCGATAGACCTGATTCTCGTTAAAGAATTCTGCTACTTGATCATTGATAACATGTGAGGAAGCAAGATCAGTTCCGATAGGTTTTTCAAGAACGACACGTGTATCGTTATGAATAAGGTTTTGTTCATGCAAACAACGGCAAATATCACCAAATATTGAAGGAGGTGTAGCGAAGTAGTTAACCATGACGCGTTCGTCAGGATTGAGTAAACCATTGAAAGCTTTATAACCTTCAGAGTTTTTGAAATCAGTACCAATATAGTGGCATCGTGACAAAAAACGCGACAAGGTTTCTTGGCATAATTCTTCTTTTACAAAAGTGTTTAATGCTTTTGTTACTAACTCAATGAATTCATCTGCAGTAAACGCATCTTTAGCAACGCCGATGACTTTGGTTGCTTCATCTAATAAGTTGGCTTTATCTAACTGATATAAAGACGGCAGTAACTTACGTCTTGCTAAATCACCTTTTGTACCAAAAAGTACAAAATCACAGGCTTTTGCGCCTTTTGAATTGGTCATTGCTGATAACTCTCCATATTCTCGTGCGTTTTTTAGATGTTAATCTAATGGAAAAACTACGCTTTTGTTGTAATATAACAACAGAAAGTGTCGATTGCATCAATAATTTGCAAATAATCTATTGTTATCAATCTAGGCATTGCCTTCTATAATCTGATATGATTTTGAAACACAACGGTTTACTATTTTTCAATTTTGATCAATAAAGTACGTGTAAGATTACTACAGAGGCAATGGTTATCATTGTAGGTTGTGTTAACTACACTTTCTTTACTGTTGTTTTAAAAGCCAAAAATTGATGATACACCCATTTTAGCGGATACATGCATATGAATACTCTGGAAAAGGTCCAAAAGAGCCTTACACAATTTAGTAAGTCTGAACGTAAGGTTGCTGAAGTTATTTTGGCTTCACCACAAACAGCCATCCACTCTAGTATTGCAACACTGGCTAAAATGGCTGATGTAAGTGAGCCTACAGTTAACCGCTTTTGCCGTCGACTAGACACTAAAGGCTTCCCTGATTTTAAGTTACATTTGGCACAAAGTCTCGCTAATGGGACACCTTATGTCAGCCGTCATGTAGAAGAGGATGACTCGCCAGATTCATATACAACTAAAATATTCGAATCTTCAATGGCATCGCTTGATACTGCCAGACAGAGCTTAGATCCAAGTGCTATTAATAAAGCTGTAGATATATTAACTCAAGCTAAGACCATTTCATTCTTTGGCCTTGGTGCATCAGCATCTGTTGCTCATGATGCTCAAAACAAGTTCTTTCGCTTTAACGTCCCTGTTATTTGTTTTGATGATGTACTCATGCAACGTATGAGCTGTATTAATTGTAATGAAGGTGATGTAGTCGTTTTGATTTCTCATACAGGACGTACTAAGTCACTGATTGAGATCGCAAGAATTGCACGTGAGAATGGTGCTGCGGTATTAGGAATTACAGCTAGAAACTCGCCCTTATCAATGGAATGTACGCTACCTGTGACTATGGAAGTGCCTGAAGATACTGATTTATACCTTCCGATGGCATCGCGCTTAGCACAATTAGTTACTGTAGATGTACTCGCAACTGGTTTTACATTGCGTCGCGGACCTCGTTTCAGAGATAACCTAAAGCGTGTAAAAGAAGTACTGAAAGAATCGCGAGTGAATAAAGACTTAACTATCTAACTTGTTAACTTATCAAATTGTGCTTAAATGATAGGCAAATTTAGTAATTTTATTAACAGTGTTTGTTGTTCATTTAATAAACTCGCAATGATTAAAGGCTAAGCTGTTTTCACGGTTTAGCCTTTTTTATATCAAAAACTCTTAGTCCGTCACAAAAAATAAACACTATTATGGTCTATTTTGTTTGTAACTTTACTACATTTTCAGTCTATGTCTGGTAGAATGCGTTTATCTTGAAAGTACCAAGTTAGTAGCTGTACTTTTAAAACAGATTCTTTCAAATCATTAACGGAGTATCACATGTTCCGCAGAACTAAAATCGTAACGACCTTAGGTCCAGCAACTGACCGCGATGACAATCTACGTAAGATTATTAAAGCTGGTGCAAATGTTGTCCGCATGAATTTTTCCCACGGTACACCTGAAGATCATCAAAAGCGTGCTAATGAAGTCCGTGCTATTGCTGCTGAGTTAGGCACACACGTTGCTATCTTAGGTGACTTACAAGGTCCTAAAATTCGTGTTTCAACTTTTAAGGACAATAAGAAAATCCAGCTTAACCTTGGTGATGTTTTCATTTTGGATGCTGAACTAGGTAAAGGCGAAGGTGATGAGCAACAAGTTGGTATTGATTACAAACAATTGCCAGATGATGTAAATATTGGCGATATCTTAATGTTAGACGATGGCCGTGTTCAATTACGTGTCGAGAAGGTTGAAGGTCGTCGAGTTCATACAACAGTTACAGTTGCTGGTCCTTTATCTAATAACAAAGGTATCAACAAGCAAGGTGGCGGACTGACAGCCCCTGCTCTAACTGACAAAGATAGAGCTGACATTAAAACAGCTGCACTGATTGATGTTGACTACTTAGCCGTGTCATTCCCACGTACTGGTGCCGATTTAGATTTAGCACGTTCATTAGCCGTTGAAGCCGGTAGTAATGCGCTAATTGTTGCTAAAGTTGAACGAGCAGAAGCCATTGCAAGTGATGAAGCAATGGATGATGTCATTAATGCTTGTGATGTTGTGATGGTTGCCCGAGGCGATTTAGGTGTTGAGATTGGTGATGCTGCTTTAGTTGCAGTTCAAAAGAAACTTATCTTACGTTCACGCCAGTTGAATAAGGCCGTTATAACAGCTACACAAATGATGGAATCAATGATTTCAAGCCCAATGCCAACACGTGCAGAGGTTATGGACGTTGCTAATGCTGTTTTAGATGGTACAGATGCGGTTATGCTTTCAGCAGAAACTGCTGCAGGTGACTTCCCAGAAGAAACCGTTAAAGCAATGGCTAATGTTTGTGCTGGTGCTGAAACTCACCCAAGCGTTGTTGTATCAAAACATCGTTTAGATCAAAGCTTCTCTTCAATTGAAGAAACCATTGCTTTATCTACTATGTATGCTGCCAATCATTTAGAAGGCATGAAAGCAATTATTTCATTAACTGAGTCAGGGCGTACAGCTAAGTACATGTCACGCATAAGCTCATCTTTGCCTATTTTTGCGCTTTCACGTCACGATAAAACATTAGCGAGTATGGCGTTATATCGCGGTGTTCAGCCAATGTTCTTTGATTCAACTCAATACCGTGCAGACGAACTAGCAAAAGCAGCGTTAAAAGCTATGGTTGAAGCAGGTTACCTTAAGTCAGGTGATAAAGTGCTAATGACTAAAGGTGATGCTATGGAAACTATTGGTGGTACGAACACTTGTAAGATCCTAGTTGTCGCTTAAATCTTAGTTCCTTAGCTAACGATATTTGAAAGCCGAAGTAAATGCTTCGGCTTTTTTGAGACTAACGTTTGCTAGTTTTTCTAACAAAGTTAAGCATAGATATAAAATGGGCTTGTCTAGAAAATTTGAACTTTAAAATTGTTAATAAAAAAGCAGGCTTAGTGCCTGCTTTGTTTTATGAGTTATCAACACTATAACTTTTTAAACTCATCCACATTAATAGCTGCTAAACGAAGTGCGTCAGCTTCCACTAATTGTTCAAATTCCTGTTGATTAATTACCTCATTGGCTAATGCTATATCAAATAAAGTTAGCATTGGCACTTTCGCTGGTAACTCCCCTTTCTTTTGTGCTTGTTTAAGACGTTTGAATAAATCTTTAGCTTGGTATTTTGCAATGAAGGCCGCTTCAACTTCAGCTATTCCACTCGTGTCTCCATCAAACTCACCACATAAGAAGGTTAATCTGTCACGTGCTGGACTGGGTTTCATCATTTCCATACATAATTTAACTGCAGCTTGATCACTCGGGGCATTAAAGTGATTCCCTAATGGGAAAACAATAATACGTAAAAGCAAACCGATGAATTTACTTGGGAAGTTACGAATCGCCTCTTCTAAAGCTTTAGCAGCAAAGTGCAAACGTTGTTGCATGACATAGTGAACAACAGGCAAATCATCATGTTGACGGCCATTATCTTCATAATGCTTAAGCGTTGCTGATGCAAGATACAGCTGGCTCAGAACATCACCCATCCGTGCTGAGATCATTTCTTTGCGCTTTAAATCTCCGCCAAGAATTAACATAGATATGTCAGTCATAGTGGCTAATGCAGCAGATATACGTGTCATATCTTTATAGTAACCACGTGTTGGCCCACTAACAGGAGTGCCAGCAAATTTACTTGCCGTGAGTGCGTTTGCTATAGATGATAATGCATTACGTGTTGCATAACCGATATGTCCTAATAACAAGGTATCGAATCTTGCTAAGCCTGCAGAGTAATCTTCCATACCAGCAGCTTCCATTTCAGGAAGAACATAAGGATGACAACGTGTGGCACCTTGACCAAAAATCATCAATGATCGGGTTAGAATATTTGCACCTTCAACCGTAATTGAGATTGGTGTCGCCATAAAGGCATGGCCAAGATAGTTTTTAGGCCCAAGCTGAATACCCTTACCCGACTGAATATCCATAGCATCATTAACAACTTCACGTCCAAGCTCAGTCATATGATACTTTGCAATGGCAGTCACAACTGATGGTTTAACTTTTAAGTCAATTCCTAATGTCGTTAACCTGCGCGAAGCTTCAAGTTGATAAGTGTTAGCGATAATTCTTGCCATCGCTTCCTGTACACCCTCAAAATAACCAATCGGCATACCAAATTGTTGTCGAACATAGCTATATGCTGTTGTGGTTTTGGTGGTGACATGACCAGATGCTGTAGCAAGAGCAGGTAAAGAAATACCACGACCTGCTGATAAACACTCAACTAGCATGCGCCAACCGCGACCGGCATATTGTGGGCCACCGATAATCCAATCTAATGGTATAAAGACATCTTCACCAGAAGTTGTACCATTCATAAACGCCATTGTTAAAGGGTTATGACGGTTACCGATTTCAACGCCAGGATGGTCTGTTGGGATCAGGGCACATGTGATGCCGATGTTTTCTTGCTCACCTAGTAAGCCATCAGGATCACGCATTTGGAAAGCAAGACCTAATACTGTCGCTACAGGAGCAAGCGTAATATAACGTTTGTTCCACGTTAAACTAATGCCTAATACTTCTTCATCGTTAAATTCACGGCGACACACAATGCCTATGTCTGGAATGGCGCCTGCATCACTACCCGCTTCTGGTCCAGTTAGTGCGAAACATGGGATATCATCACCTTTTGATAATGAAGGTAACCAATGATCTTTTTGCTCCTGCGTACCATAGTGAGTTAATAACTCACCAGGACCTAATGAATTAGGCACCATAACAGTAACAGCTGCACTGATACTGCGCGAAGCTAGCTTAGCCACAATGGTTGAATTTGCATAAGCTGAAAACTCACGACCACCGTATTTTTTAGGAATAATTAAGGCAAAAAAACCTTCTTTTTTGAAGTAATCCCATAGCTCTGGCGGTAAATCTTTGCGCTGATGGACGATGTCAAAGTCATCAATCATTGCTAGCGCAGTTTGCACTTGATTATCTAAGAAATGCTGCTCTTCAACCGTAAGCCCGGGTTTACCATAATTGAGCAACTTGTCCCAATCAGGCTTTCCTTTAAATAACTCACCTTCCCACCAAACATCTCCTGCTTCCATTGCCTCTTTTTCAGTGCTTGATAAAGGAGGTAAGACTTTCTTAAAAAACTTAAATGCTGGCTCGGTAATAAAGCGAATACGGATACTACGAATACCAAAGAGTACCGCAACCGCGATAATTAAAACTATAACAATACTCAACATTGGAACCTACTTAGTGACTAACTCACAGGAACAGCTACACCAGCTGCCATATATGGAATTACTTTACGGATAATAGCTTCAGTATCATTATGCTCATCATAATCTGCAGCAGCAATCTCATTAAGCGCATCAGCAGAAGCCATAGTGAACACAATGGTGCCCAGCGTGAAGTGTAAACGCCAAAACATTTCAACCGCGGGTATATGCGGCGCACTTTTGGTAACGGCACTAACAAAAGTAGCAAGGTGTTCACCATAATGCGTAGTGATAAACCATCTTAAATGACCTTGGCTTTCTATGTAGCCGCGACCTAGCAACTGTAAAAAGATAATTGTGCCACCAGTACGTACCTGATTTAATTCAAGTAGAGGTTTGATTAACGTCGAAAAAATTTCATTTAACGATGCTTGTTCTGGTGCTTGCTGTAAACTCACGATCTCATTCGCTGCACTTGGCATAAATACATCTAGGTACCTAGCCAATACAGCCCGAATTAATTCTTTTTTAGAACCAAAATGGTAGTTTACTGACGCTAAGTTAACCTCAGCTTTACTGGTGATTAACCGTAAAGAGGTTTCTGAAAACCCGCGTTCTGCAAACAACTTTTCTGCTGCATCCAGAATTCTGGTTTTGGTATCGGTGCGACTTGCCATCCTTATAACCCAAGTAATTTAAAACACCCGTTTAAATTAATCATTGAGCGAACAGATGTCAATGTTATTTACATGTAAATTTTAGTCTTTTACCGACTAGAAGTGTCTTTGGTAGGACATTTAGAACAATATTTAAAAGCGAACTGTTATACAGGGATAATCAATAGGCGAATAAGCACAGTAGGAATATGGAATTTGTTTACTTTAAACAAACGTATAAAATGGGTGTGCAAATTTAACGTAGAGCAACCTTAAACAAGTAATTATCATTAAAAAGTCATAAACAAGGTTGATTTTTGTTATGTAAAATAAAATTACTAGCTCTGCTATCGTCTGCCACTTCCCTTTCTATTTTGTTCACTTGTTTCAATTCTTGCTCGATGAGATTTACTTAACATAACGAACATTGCACCCGTGCCACCTTTGTCTTTTGTTGCAGATGAATAGGCTTGCACAACATCTATTTGAGTTAACCATTGCGCGACTGCACTCTTTAAGATGGCAGGGTAAGGTTTATTGTGATGACCTTTACCGTGAATAATGAGTAAGGTGCGATGGCCCAATTGGTGACTTTGACAAAGATGCTTATACAAAAAATCTCGCGCCTGTATCAAGCTTAAGCCTGTTAAATCACAAATTGATTTACACTCATACTGACCTTGTCTTAATTGTTTAAATACGGCGTGTTGTACACCTTGTATATGAAACTCAACATATTCGTCAGGTTTAACTGGATGTATCAATCTAGATTCCACACACAGACTCATTATCTGTTCATTGGTAGCAGCTGCATTTTGTCTAGCCAGATGTGACTCACACGATTTAAACTGATGTTGAGCAATTACGTTGCCTGTTGTTGATTGTTGTTTTAGCGGAGCAACATCTGCCATCTCGGCATAAAATAGTGAACTGTCGTCAATCATTTGCCACCTCTTACACACTTTGTAAACATTCTAAACTTTGGCTAAGGCTAAGAATAAATTATAGTTATCATATTACTTAGGTTAACTTGCTCATAAAAGTCAGAAATGTGTTTCATTATTTATCCAATACAATTCTGCATATACAGAGATACCGTTTTATATGAATGTGATGTTCCGTTTCAAGGCTTTTTATCTACTGTTTGTGTTGGCTGTGTTATGTTTCAGTCAAAATCTTACTGCAGGAGAAAAGCAAATCCACAATGAGCTCAATGAAGCAGTGGTCAGCTTTTACATAGGCTTTGAAGAACTTAGCATAGATAAGCTTGCAAATGTGTACACTGATGATGCTGTGTTTATTTCTGAAAGTAGAAAAGATCCAATTATTTTGGGTAAAGATAATATTTTGGCATTGTATAAGAAATTTTTTGCAAAAGTGCGTCAAAAAGCGGCACATATTGAAGTTGATTTCAGAGTGATTGACCGTAAGATTAATGTCAATTCAGCCACTGACGTGGGCTACTACCTAGTGCGTGTTCACCCGCGAGATGACAAGGGGGAACCTGTCAGTGAGTTTGCTGGTAAGTTTGTAAATCGATATGCTTATATTGATAAAAAGTGGTTGATAGCTGTTGATTCAAATACACGATCTAAACCAGAGTTTTACTATAATTCTAAACCAACGGCTAACTTATACTTTGGAAGGCAATTTATCGAGCCTGATACTGAAAAACCAGCTGAGTCAATAATTGATGATGATATCAATCAAATCCAAGAGCGCCCTTTATGAGTTACGTTTGTCCCTGCGGTAGTAAAATAACTTACGCAGAATGTTGTGAGATGTTACACCGACAACAATTAACTGCCTCTTCCCCACTACAATTGATGAAATCCAGATACTGCGCTTTTGTAAAACATCAGTTTGATTATCTAATTCAAACTCACCACCATGATTTCTTAAACGGTTTAACTGCTGACATTCTGGCACAAGGTTCACCTCAATGGCTTGGATTGCAAATCATGTCTCACACTGAGTCACAAAATGCAGGAACAGTTACTTTCCAAGCATGGTATAAAGAGGGAAACAAAATCGACGCTATTCATGAATGTTCTAATTTTTTAAAAGTAGATCATACGTGGTTTTACACAGATGGGACGCAATTACAAGCTAAGTTGCCAAAGCGCAATGAACCTTGTGTTTGCCATAGTGGTAAAAAATTCAAAGCCTGTTGTTTGAAGTAACAATTATCGGCTAACTATTTAACCTTTTATCATTCGCAATAAACTGACTAAATTCATTTACGCGTAAAGCTGGGCTATATAGGAAACCTTGAGCGTGATGACAACACAAATCAGTTAAGAATCTCTCCTGCTCTTGTGTTTCAACCCCTTCTGCGGTTAACGATATTCTTAGTGCTTTTGCCATCGCAATAATGGCGCTCACTATTTCACGACTTTCATGGCTCGAAGTAATATCCATGATAAATGAACGGTCTATTTTAAGCTTAGTAATTGGGAATTGCTTAAGGTATTTCATCGAACTATAACCGGTGCCAAAGTCATCAATTGCAAGCCCCACTCCAAGATCAGCAAGCTCTTGACAAAGCATAGTGGCATAGCGAATATCACCCATTAACTCTGTTTCAGTAATTTCTAAAATCAAACTTTGTGGTTTAATTCGGTATCGAGTTAATAAAGTCCAAACCTGCTCAAACAAATTACCACTAAAGAATTGCCTTGCTGCTACATTAACATGCATGCTTATTTCAAGATTGTTATGTTGCCAAATATTGAGCTGCTTACATGCGGTTTCAAGTACCCATTCACCCATGGCATTGATTAAACCAGTTTGTTCAGCAACTTCAATAAATGCGCCTGGGTATAACACACCTTTTTTTGGATGATTCCATCGAATAAGTGCTTCAGCACCGATATAATCTTGCTGTTGTAAATCTTTTAACGGCTGATAATAAAGTTCAAATTGACGCCCTGAAATCGCTTTTCGTAAGTCACGTTCAACCTCAGCGTTACTTTCAAAGGTATTGAGCAAATCATTATTGAAAAACTGTAAATGAGTTGAAACTGATTTTTTTGCGTTCTGCAGTGCAATATCAGCGCATGATAATGGTGCATAACCACTGGCTAAACTCTTAAGATCGACAACGGCGATAGCCGCTTTGGCCTCAATCTTTTCTCTGTTAACCATTACAGATTGATTTAGCTTTTGATACAGTTTTTGCATTAGTTGCTCAGTCTGCTTCAATAAGCCTGATTCTGGTAAAATAAGAGCAAACTCATCACTTCCAATTCGGGAAACATTGATTGCTTTATTAGCCTTAGCAAAATGTTTAATCCGTCTAGCGAATTCTATTAATAACGCATCACCCGATTCATGACCATGAGTGTCATTAAAACGCTTAAAACCAATGATATCGACAATAACTAAATAACCTGATTTTGTCTTATCTAATAGTGGTTTAAAATAACTACGATTATTCAGTCCCGTCAGACTACAATGCCAAGCAAGCTTCTCAAGCTCTGCTCGATATTGATATTCAGATGAATTATCGTAACTTGATACTAAGGCGTACTGATTGCCTTGTTCAGTGGTAAATGGAGTAATATGGTAATGCAGGTAGTATTCACTGCCATCAATCCGATTTAATTTTGTGTTACCAGACAAGACTTCCGCGCGTTTAAGACGTTCCACGGCTAACGCCAAGTATTCAGGATTATTTCTAAAAATGTCTAAGTTGCTGACATGTCCGTTTATGACTGTTTCACGTTTAAGACCAGTCATCTTTTGGTGGGCAATGTTGACGTAATCGACGAGCTGGGTTTCTAAATTTACTAACATCACTACATGCTGAGATTGATCAATTGCATTTCGCAACAAGTGTATTTGTTCATTTTTATCATAAGCTTGGCGTGTTGCAAGCGTTAGAGCTAATTGATCCGCACATTGAATAAACAGCTGTAGTTCATCTTGAGCAAAATCGATTGAATGAATATGCTCAATGGATAAAACCCCTTCTATGTGACCATTGATTCGTATAGCAATATCCAAGACACAGTTGAGTTTTGTTTGATTTAAATAGTCATAGAAAGGGTCACAATCTAAATAAGAAGAAGGGTCTTGTGTATAAACGTAACGATGCTTTCGCAAAGATTTAAAATAAGCATCAGGAAAGCTTAATTTTGCGCGTAACTCTTGAGTACCTATTTTCCAGTCGTGATGACTACGTTTGGCTATTAAAGCGTTATTATAGGTATATGAAACTTCTTGCTGGTAATTGGGGAGTATTTGATCTTGTAAACTGAAGTCACGTCTGAACAGCCAAACTGAAACTTGGCTTGCATCACTATATTGCCTAATACTGTCACAGACTAATTCTGCTGTACCAGTAAAGTCACCTTTTTGTTTAGCACTGGAGTTTACAATTAACTCCAACAAGTGCTGATCTTGTTCTTGGTTCATTACAATCCCAAAAAAAGCTTGCTTAAGAGTTACGATAAAACAACCTTAAAATGTTGCTTATCAAGCCCTCTTATTATCATGCAAGGGGAAAATACTTCATTAGCCATGTAGTGGTTTTTAGTGTTATTTCACAAGGTTACACATCTTAACAATAAAGCGCAATTAATTTGATACAAGGATTTCAATATGAATCATGTTAACTGCCATGCAGTGTTTACAATTGATTTTCTAACTGGAAAATCATTTTTTCCGCTGCAACATCGAAAACCAAGATTAAAACTTGCTCATTATCTTGGGCTCTCAATTCTGATTTCACATTCGAAAATCGTTTTTTGGCTTTATCCAGTAAATCGGCTAATTGTTGCTTTGTTTCTGATGACTTAATTTCAAGCTGTGTATCAAATTCATCAATGACAGTGCCAATATCGGCATAGCTTCCACAATCAGTGCAAGTATCATTAACGTTAGTTTGTTTCTCAATAATTTTATTAACCATAATCAATCCTCTATTACGCTGATAATTTGAGTTGATTCATTTAGAGTATTATATCTAACAATAGCGCTATGTACTTCTAAATACATCACAATTATCAGGATATCGTCTATTCATCAAAAAGCTAGTTGGATTGATTTTTTGAAACTACCTGAATGAATTTAAGCTGCTGCAAGGTGTTTAGAAAAAGTTCGTTGTTTTTCAAGTTCTTCAACGAAACAATGCTCTTCCATTAATGCAGCCAGTTGTTTCTGCCTCGAATGTTCATTACTACTTTGATCATTATTGAATCTGGCACGACAGTGTAGACTTGTGTTGGTTAATACTGTTTGCATGTCTGCATCATATTGGCCGCGCGTAACAAACGCTTCAGGTACAAGGGCGTTTGCAAGATTAAACTGCTGCTGCCCTTGTTGGCGAAATGCTTTACTCTGATCAATACAATCAGGCTTGTCAGATAAATTGTGGAGTAAGGCTTGTTTAGGTGGAAGTTGCAGCTCTTTTTGTAGCTTTTCATCAGCAGTTATATGTTTATCTAGGTTAAATTGTGCCATTTCACGTACATCATCTGACAACATTGCCAGAATCAGTCCAAAATCACCGCGTTGATCTTGGTGAATATCCGTATTTAAACGGTCACCTAGATTCAACTCATTGATTGTTGGAAATGGAATTTGCATATAAAAACATCAGCAGCTACGTATCTTGATACTTTATCGACCAGTCACACGCATACTTGAGGATTTTTTTGTTTTTTGACTTTACATAAGAAATGATTGTGACTACTATGGCGACCGCAATTGAGGAGGGGTTCCCGAGTGGCCAAAGGGATCAGACTGTAAATCTGACGGCTCAGCCTTCGAAGGTTCGAATCCTTCTCC
>NZ_JBHZSM010000010.1:0-154471 GCF_043643735.1 Shewanella maritima | reverse complement strand
TTACTCATAGATGCTACTGAGGCTACAAAATAACTGAAACGCCCCCTTTTAGGGGGCTGAATGAAAGCCACCTTCTTGAGAAGGTGGATTCTTTATTGCATGTGGATACTCCCACAACTGACGAGCGTGAGAGAGTTTGGCAACTATACACATAGATATCGTTGTTTGAACATTTGCAGAGTCTTTGTACTGAATCTTAGTACTGAGAGCTAGCACTGAGAGCTAGCACTGATAACTAGCAGTGAGTGTTTAGATTAAGTGAGGGGTGGCTAGCTCTTTAGCTTTACTGTGACACTACTGTAAAGCGGCCTTTCGATAGTGAAAGCAAGATACATAAAGGCTGTAATCAAAAATCAGGCACAAAAAAGCCAGACTTGTGTCTGGCTTTTGATAACAAACTAGCTTGTTATTAGTCTTCTAAGTTACCGCAGAAACGGTAGCCTTCACCGTGAATCGTTGCGATGATTTCTGGCGTGTCAGCTAAGCTCTCGAAGTGCTTACGGATACGACGGATAGTCACGTCAACAGTACGGTCATGTGGCTTAAGCTCGCGACCCGTCATTTTCATTAGTAGGTCAGCACGAGTTAAGATTTTGCCTGGGTTTTCAACAAAGTGAAGCATCGCACGGAATTCACTGCGTGGTAGCTTGTAAGACTCACCTTGTGGGCTAACTAAAGAACGGCTGTTGATTTCTAAGCTCCAGCCATTGAAACGGTAGTATTCAACACTGCCTTTCTCTTCAGCATCAGTACCTGTGCTGTTTACACGAGTTAACAGGTTACGTGCACGGATGGTTAATTCACGTGGGTTGAATGGCTTAGTGATGTAGTCATCAGCACCAATTTCTAGACCTAAAATCTTATCTACTTCGTTGTCACGACCAGTTAAGAAGATTAAGCCGATGTTGTTGATTTCACGCAATTCGCGAGCTAGCAACAAACCGTTTTTACCAGGAAGGTTAATATCCATAACCACTAGGTTTACTTTGTTGTCCTGCATCGCTTTATGCATTTCTGCACCATCATTCGCTTCAGTTACAACATAACCTTCAGCTTCAAAAATGCTGCGTAGTGTATTTCTGGTTACGGCTTCATCTTCAACAATAAGAATGTGCGGGTTTTGCATAATTAAGTTACCTAATTTTAAAAGTCTGATTCCTAGCTAAAAGACTAGGGCTTTGCGGCACTTCTTCCCTTTAAATATAAGTGCGCAGTAATTCGATTGTTCAGTGTTTAGCTATGTCTGCCCTGAAATAAACACTCGTATCTGCTGAAAAATAATTTTCGTAGAGTCACATCGTTCAGTGTTGGTGTTAAACATGCCAACTACCCAGATAAAACGATGGAAAATAGCGTCTAGCCTGTTGTTAAAAGTAAGAGGCGTTGAAAGTAATAAAGTTCCAAGGCAACTTGTTTATTTAATTAATTTAATGTTCATTAAATGTAGAACAAAAAAAGTACAGGTGTAAACTTAGCGAGCGTAAATATCAATCATAAGTGTCAAACACTGGTAATCAGGTTATCTATTTGATTGTTTTAGCTGCTCAATGATGCATATTGTACTCGTTTTAGGCATTTGTTAACAAATGAAATGTTAACAAAATTTCTAAGTGGCGAGGTGGTAAAGATGTTAAATTTAATTAAGCTGTTGATATTGCTGTAGTTATTAATTTTACAACTTGTGATTGATATCACGTTACTACCAGTGTTAGTCGCATTCTGCTACACTCTTTTGGGCTCTTTTGATGAATTAGTAGATATGAATATTGTTAATCAAAGCTTGTGGCAACACTATCAAAGTACTCAATTTTTACTGACTCAACGACTATCTAACCACTTTTCTTTTGCCATTATCACGGCACACAATCCTCAAGGCGACAAGCTCACCAGTTGTCAAAATAGACTGTTAGATAAGCAACTCTTGCGCACAATTATGCAATTGAAGCGTCCATATCGTGCTTTAGTTGGTGCTGCACCAGACCTGTCGCATATGGAAAAGAGTTGGGCTGTATTTATAGAGAAAGAACAAGCATTAGATCTTGGTCGTCAGTTTAAACAGCATGCTATTTACTACGTTGATAGAGGAAAATTGTTTTTAATCGGCTGTGCACAACCTGATGCGCAGGAAGTCGAAATGGGACAATTTGATCAACGCCTAAGTATTGTCAATGAGTTACCCGATTTGATTGATGATTAATTAATGGTTTAAAAGGATGCTGAGGCATCCTTTTTCATATTTCAATTAAGCCAATGCCACTAGTGACTGTGAATGAGTTCAATGCTAAGTGTATTAATGCTTTAGTTTACTACCTGTATCATTATTGTTGTCGTGTACGTGAACTGCGGACTGTTGAAATGTGGACATTATGCTGTAGTTAACTTATTTATCTCAATCATTTAGTTGTTGGTCATTGGATGTTGCCGTAAAGGTAAGTGTGATAAATACACATTTGAATAAAATTTAGCTGTTAAGTCGCAGTTTTGTGATGTTTAAACTAGGTTTATTGGCCCTTGTTATTGACTTTAACCTAAAGTTGTTGATATTTTGCTCCTTCCTTCCCTTGGGAGGGCACAGAAGAGGAGCGTTAACTAGGTAGTAAGCTTGAGGAAGGTCGATTCCAATGACAGCTTATGAGGGAGATTAGCGCCGAGGTACGAATGGGTTGACCGCCAAAGTATCGGTTGTTGAGGTTGAATCCTTGCAATTGTCACCTGTATTTTTTGGTGGAGAGCTTCTGGTGGTGATTGCTGTTTCCCTGTCAAAGGGTGCGTTATCGTTGCACCAGGCTCTTCGAACGTTGTAAGTTCGGAGTGTATATCATGTTTTATTTTCTTAACCCTGCTTTTGCTTCTACATTTATGCTTGTGGAGGTGAACTAATGTCAGTTATTCAACCATCGGCCGATAATGGTCAAATCCAGCCTAGTCAAGAAAAGCTTGTCGTAGCCAAGTTTGGCGGTACATCCGTTGCCGATTACGATTCAATGCAGCGTTGTGCCGATATCGTATTAGCTAATCTCAATACCCGCGTTGTGGTCGTCAGCGCATCGAGTGGCGTTACAAATTTATTGGTTGCCTTGACTCAAGCCAATGTAAACGACGAACGTCGATTACAATTACTAAAAGACATTGCGCAAGTGCAGTACCGTATTATCGATAACCTGCAAAGCCAGCAAGAGGTTGCAGCCACGATTGATAAGGTACTTAGTCAGATGGCTGTACTGAGCGAATCATTGTTACTTAATCGCAGCAAAGCCATCATGGATGAGTTGCTGGCTTGCGGTGAGTTATGTTCATCAACGTTATTCTCGGCGGTTATTCGTGAAAAAGGTGTCAAGTCTCAAGCGTTTGACGTTAGAGCAGTGATGCTTACCGATAGCCATTTTGGAAAAGCTGAGCCGCAAATTGCAGAAATAGCACAGCGTGCTCAAACCTCATTAAAACCATTATTAGCTGACAATATTATTGTCACTCAGGGCTTTATTGGTGCAGACATCGAAGGCCAGACAACGACATTGGGACGCGGTGGT
Organism: Shewanella maritima; assembly: GCF_043643735.1. GTDB lineage: Bacteria > Pseudomonadota > Gammaproteobacteria > Enterobacterales > Shewanellaceae > Shewanella > Shewanella maritima_A. Next base: position 150,941 of record NZ_JBHZSM010000010.1, on the reverse strand, counting down.
AGTGACTATTCTGCGGCGTTATTAGCGGAAGCTTTACAGGCAAATGCTGTAGAAATTTGGACTGATGTAGCTGGTATATATACTACCGACCCACGTTTAGCGCCTAATGCGCGTCCTATCCCAGAAATCAGCTTTAATGAAGCGGCTGAAATGGCGACATTTGGCGCAAAAGTATTACACCCCGCCACCATTTTACCGGCAGTGAGACAGCAAATTCAGGTATTTGTTGGTTCAAGTAAAGCGCCAGAGTTAGGGGGCACTTGGATCCGTCATCAAGTCAATGAAGCGCCAGTTTTTAGAGCGGTAGCATTACGCCGTGATCAAACTTTATTGAACTTGCACAGTTTACAAATGCTACATGCACAAGGTTTTCTTGCTGAAACATTTGCAACCTTAGCTAGACACAAAATCTCTGTTGACTTGATTACGACCTCAGAAGTTAACGTTTCTTTGACCTTGGATAAAACCGGATCAGATTCCAGTGGTCATGGCTTATTAAGTGAGTCACTATTACAAGAGTTATCACAGCATTGTCGAGTGCGTGTCGAAGACAAGCTGGCTTTGGTGGCGATTATAGGTAATCAGATTGCTTCAACCGCGGGTATTTGTAGCCGTGTGTTTAAGGTGCTGGAACCACACAATGTGCGTATGATCTGTCAAGGTGCGAGTCCGCATAACTTGTGTGTGCTAGTCACCGAATCTGAAGCGCCTCAGGTGATTAACGCGCTACATCAGAACCTATTCGAATAACGGAAGATGCTATGACAAAAGCTACTCGCTCTGAGGTGCAAGTTGGAGAGCTTGCAACAGGGCAAGCACTTACAGTACCGCTATTTACTTTCCAAGGTGAAAGTTGCGAGGCACCAAGTGTGTATATTCAAGCCAATGTGCATGGTGCTGAGGTGCAAGGTAATGCCGTAATTTACCAGCTGATGCAGATGCTGGAAGGGTACGATATTGTCGGTGATATCAAATTGATACCACTGGCGAATCCACTGGGTATAAATCAGAAAAGTGGTGAGTTTACTCTTGGTCGGTTTGACCCTATAACTGGGGTGAATTGGAATCGTGAGTATTATGATCACGATGTGGATATTGCCGATTGGTATCAACAGCACCAGCACCTTGATAACCAAGCATTAATAGCATCATTTAAGTCACTTCTATTAGCATCTTGTCAAGCAAGGCTGAATAATGCGTGGGGAATTTCGACTGGGCATCGCTTGGCAGTGACCTTACAAAGCATGGCGCATCAGGCTGATATTGTATTGGATTTACATACTGGGCCTAAATCTTGTAAGCACCTATATTGTCCTGAGTATGATATGGCCGCAGCCAAGTTTTTCTCCATACCTTATACCTTGGTGATCCCTAAAGAGTTTGGCGGAGCAATGGATGAGGCTGCTTTTTGTCCATGGTGGCAGTTGGCCGATGTTGCTAAGCAAAGTGGTAGAGCGCTAGCTTTAGATCACGGTGTGCCAGTATCGGCCTTTACATTAGAACTTGCCAGTCAAGAGCGAATCGATTTAGCTGACGCAAAAGAAGATGCGTTGGGTATTTTAGCTTATCTAAGTCATCGCGGCGTGATAAAAAATAAGGTGCAGCCAGCTGACATGCCGCGCTACGGTTGTTATTTAGCCCATTATCGTAAATTCTACGCCCCGCAATCGGGTATGGTTGAGTATACGGCTAAATTAGGCGAACCATTAGTGGCAGGCGAGCCGTTAGTGCATCTATTGAGAGTGGAAGATTATGGCTCTGATAACGCCTTACTGCCAGTGTCATTGCCCCAAGACTGTATACCCATTTTGCATTTTGCTTCGGCTTCGGTACATCAAGGTACGGAGTTGTATAAAGTAATGACTGAGGTATTTGAACTGTAAGCTTCTTGCTTTAGTTTGTTATCTAGCAGCCATGATATTCTCGCATCAGCTTACTATCTGACGCGAAATTATCATGGTAGTCATCTCAACTGTTTCTTTGACTAATGGTGTTAATTCTTTAGCTACGCAGGATCTCCAGTGGCAAGCTCAACATATCATCACCACTGCCTGCAAAGTACCAAATAATGCTAACCAAGGCGCCAACCGTAGCGAAGTACCATACCGCTGAGAAAATTTGCCCATACCTGTCGAGCGGCAGTAAGTGACTTTGATGACGGGTTTTCCACTCCAATACAATTTCTAAGCTACCAATTAACAGTAAAAAGCCTAATAGGGCTAAGCCTAGGGAGTAACTGAGCCAGACACCAAAAGCCGCAGCTACAACACACACAATCAAGCCCACCATAGAGTTCATTGAAAAGCTGATGCTCTTGAGGATATGACCGCCATCTAGAGGTAAAATGGGCAGTAGATTAAACAGGTTAAGTAGCGCGTTAAAACTGGCAAGTCCCGCAAAAAAGATATGGCCTGTTATCCAATAAGCTATTAAACAAAGCAATGACATAAATAGGCCAAATGTAGGCCCCATAATGGAAATCACTACATCTTGCCAGCGGGTGTTAATCCTTTCATCACTGAGCGCTAACCCTCCCATGAATGGGATCAAATAAATGCCTTTGGTTTTCATGCCGAAATACTTCATTGCGCGAATATGACCATATTCATGAAAAACTAAACATGCGATCAGTGCTAAGGCAAACTCTATTGAAAATAGCCAAGAATATGCCGCTACGCTTGCCCCAGCCAAAAGTGCTTTAACCACTTTGGCGCTTTTCAGCAGCTTAAAGCCCAATGAGGCTAGGCCGATTAAACTAAACTTTTGCTGCTTTGCAGGGGCGACTTCAGGTACCTGACGTTCAATATCTTGGGTGCTTCGCTCACCTTCTGAGATAAGCTTATCTCCTTGCCACAATTGATACTCAAGTATAAAAGGCTGCCATTGCACCTTACTGACCAAGCGAACTGGGATCGTTTCTGCAGGTATTGCTTGCTCTGGGGGTTGTATCATGGGATCTGCTCGCTTGGCTGCCAGCGTAAAAGTATGCTCTATTTGTGCATCTCCATTGGGGGAGGCAGCCACTTGTGAGACTAATTGATTGTTCCAAAATAGTTGCTGCCAACCTGCCATTGACCCTTCTAGGCGTAATTTCTTACCTAAACAGTCAATATTTAAAAGCTCCATGAATATGGCCTTATTAATGCTCTGCACTGAGTGCATGATTAGTGAAGTGTGTTGATATTTTGCCAGATAAGCGGGAAGGGGAGAAGCACCCGCTTGTTTAGCGGGTGCTACTGATCAGAAAGCCAGCAAAAGCGATACTAAATGAGATTAAGACTTGGCGTTATAATCGAACACAATTTCTTGGTTGATATTTTTAACCACACATTGGCCATGCTCGCGCTGTGCTCGGTTGGTCGCTTTTCCAATGTGAACTTCTACATTGGTATAAATATGTTTATTGGCCTGAATAAAGTATTGATTGAAGTAGTCGTCGACTTCATCTTGAATGAGTTGTTGCTCCAACTCCTCTTTTTGCTTCTCTTTCTCCATCACTTTCTTTTGTTCGAACATCATCTTAACTTGCTCGACCATGCCAGGATCATTTTGCCATTCAGTTTTGGGTGGTAGCTGGCGAAGGCGCGCTTCTATATCGAGGTTGGCAACAACCATTGCCCTGACACTTTCATCGAGCTCTTTGAGTTGCGCTTTCAGGTTGCTATGTTCCATCGCGCAATACAATACTGTTTTAGTGCCTGCAGTGGCACCAAAAGCGACGGCTCGGATCCCTTTGTTGGCTTTTGCTATACCGCCGACGAGATCGCCGCGTCGGTTAGAGGGGTCGCAAACATTGATGGTCTCTTTTGATTGAGTATGGCTGTGCAATAATTGCTTGGTAACAAGAATTTCTCCCTCAGCTTCAAGGTTAGAGTACTGCACAAACTGAGCACATATTTGACCTTTTGCCTTTATTTGGGTGCTCAATTCTCCGCTTTTGTCTTGGCGTCCAATGATGCCTTTACTGACAACAATATCACCATCCGCTTCAATCGAGGCTGAATCCACAAAGCCCATCACTGTCACATCGCCAGTCGCTTTAACCTGCATGCCCTCTTGGACATCACCTTTGATTAAGACACTGCCCTTGAAATTAACATGCCCATATCGGACATTGACTTCTTTAATTTCGAGCGTGTCGTCTACCTGCATACCTGTGCGAGTTTCAACGGGTTGGCCAGGCTCTGTGGCAATTAATTCATTTTGGTTATGAGGATTTAGGCTGGTACCAGTGCCTGGAACGAGTTGTTTGTCTTTGCCCGGTTTTTGTTGCAAAACATCACCATGGACATTGTAACCTGCCACTCCCTCTGTTGCTGGTGACTTCACCATTAATACATCGTTAGGTTTGACTGTGATCATTGAGCCAAGATTACGCATATCTACAGTGCCATCATCTCGCTCTTGTGGCTTTAATAGCCGCTCACGGGCAAGTGACACCTTGCGGGTTAATTCAGCATGTTGGCCATTTTCAGCTAATTTCCCCACCGCGATGACATCACTGGCTTGTTCCCCTGGCGGTAAAATATCGAGACGCTTTATTAAGCCAAATATTTTGGGTTTACTAAGTCCCATTTTGACATTATTGGCTTTAAGTACTTTTAAAATATCTGGTAAAGCCACATCTTTACCACCGTAGGCAGAGTGTAGGGTTAGCGTTGCTTGCATTTTATCATCGCTAATTACTACTTCTGCGTGGCCGTCAAAACGATCAGCGATGACAAAAAATAGTTCATGTTCCCCTGAGTCTTGGCCACATAAAGCATTCACCTCTTTTATGGCTTTGTCTATGCCGTGTTGATTTGGGCACAGAGAGATGAATTCAGGTAACTGAAGTAATTCTAATATTTGATCGGCGGAGATTGGCCCGTGGGTGTTCGGAACCAGTCGTAATTCGACTTGGCTATGATCTGGACTTAAACAAGCAACAGTAGGTGCTAACATAGTGACCTTATATTATTGTTTTTATTTTTCTTGTGGCTCTTTTTACATTGCAAAAAACCTTACACTTTATGTTGAATGTAAGTGTGCAGGTTGCAGTCTAAAACATATAGGTAAATACCAGCAGGTTGCAATATAACTGTCTGAACTTTAGGTAAAAGTAATGCAAACGCCTAATAGCTATATGTTTTTGACAAGATACATATTGTAAAAATATCATCCCAATCTAACGGAAATTAATCGGATAAGCCAGTGAAATAGGTGAGGGCTGTCGCAAATATAGCCAGAATATTTGCGACAAAAGTAGGCTGCTCGAAAGGTTACTTGTGGCAGGCGTACAGCTTGTATTTGTTGTTTTCAGCAGGTACGTCGAATGTGCCAAAGTTATCTTCAATCAATTGTGCGTAGGGTAAGTGGCGATTAGCAACGATTTGCCATATACCATTTGAGCGTAACTGTTGTGCACTGTGTTGTACAAAGTCTTGCGCAATTTGAGTGGTTGCTTGGAGACCATCATGGAACGGTGGATTAGAAATAATAGCGTCAAATTGTCCGTCAATTTGTTTAAATCCATCAGAGGCATACACTTTCGCTTCCAGACCATTGGCGGCAAGTGTTAGCTGACAAGACAGCAATGCCATGGCATTAATATCAATGCATTCTACTTGTAGTTGAGGGTTCTCACGAAGTAATGCCGCGCTTATCACGCCTGCACCACAACCAAAGTCGAGTACTCTGCCAGATAACATAGGTAAATGTGCCAGTAGCAACTGTGTACCCATATCAAGTTGCTTCTCACTGAATGTACCGACGACATTGCAAATAACCACTTCACCTTTGGGGGTGGATAGCGAGTATTGACTCACCCATTGATTGATATCTAGCTGCGTTGGCATCTCTACCAAGGGCGCACTATACAAAATGCAGTGTCGTGCATTGTCACGTTTTAATGGCTTGGCAAAAAAAGAGGGCATTAATTTGGGCAGAGACTTTATGCCGCCTTTGTTTTCACCGACGACTATTACTTGACCATCGCCGTTTAAGTGTTGCGCTGCAAGGTGGAGCAGATAAGGCGCGAGTGCTTTGGCTTTCGGAAAGTAAATAATAACCGTATCAAACTGCTTATTACTTAATTGCTGTGGTAATTGATGGCCGAAATAGCAGTCTAACTTATCGCTAGCGAGTGGTGACAGAGCTAAGTGATGATTAAAGTCTAACGCTAATGCAGTGACCGAATTTGCGCTTTCAAGTAATTGTTGGGCTAGGGTGTCTGACTCATAGTTGATAATCAGTACATCTTCATTTTCAACAAATTCGCTGTTACGTAATATGACTTGTGATGGGTTACTTAGCACTGTATTGACTCATCTAGGTTGATTTTAAAAAACAAACAAGGCAAATGCCTTGTTTGTGGTAAAGGTGTGATTAGCAATGTACACCCGATAGCTTCTTTTAAAACACATTATCAGAACAAATTTACTGCGCTAATTTACAGATATTAGCGTCAAAGCAAATAATTCGTACATATGATTAGGCATAAAGAAAAACTTACTTGCTCGGTAATAAGCTAATCATCTTTTTGGCGATATCCGTGTTGTCTTGGTTTCCATGGAATAAACTCGCGCCAGGACCTGCTGCAAATACTTGTACGTCTAATGCTGTATGCCCTGTGCTTGTCCAGCCAGTATTGGTTCGCTTATCGATAACTGATTTAATCGCTTGTCTCATGGCTTTCTCACCTTGCATACGTGCGTTGCTTAGTGCTTGTTGCTCATCAGCAGTGAATTCAAAAGCCAATGCTTCTGTTAACGGTAATTGCCAATCATCTTGTTCGATAGCCAGTTTAGCCAAAGCACGTGGCGTAGCAGTGATGTGATGTAGCAATTCAGGGTGCCATGCGTATTCGCCATTGGCACCAACAGATAGGCCGCCAGTGTTATGATCAGCGGTGACAACTAGCAAGGTATCTTGGCGAGAACGAACAAATTGCTCTACGACCTCAATGGCATTAGCAAATTCGTCCATCTCATGCATTGCTGTGGCAATGTCATTACTGTGACCGGCCCAGTCAATCAAGCTACCTTCTACCAACAATATGAACCCTTGCTGGTTTTGAGACAGTAATTCTAGTGCTTTTTGGGTAATGTCGCTTAAATGATTCTGGCGAGACTCAATGGCCCATGGAAGTTGAACATCAGCAAAAAGCCCTAATACTTTTGGTTGGGTTATATCAGCAAGTTGCTCAAACTCTGTAATATGTTGATAACCTTTACCGGTGAACTGTTTGAGCAGCGCATCGGAAAAGTATTTTTGTCCACCGCCCAAAATCACATCAGCCTCTGATGTTAAGTATGCCTCTGCAATCTCAACATAGTTTTTACGACTTTCATTGTGGGCCATAAATGCTGCGGGTGTGGCATGATTGACTTGTGATGTCACAGCGACACCTGTTGCCATTCCGCGCTGCTTAGCGAGTTGAAATATCGTGGTTAGCGGTTGTTTTTGCTCGTTAACTGAAATCGCACCATTATAAGTTTTATAGCCAGTGGCTAATGCTGTTGCGGACGCAGCGCTGTCGGTAACATAACCACTGCTTCTCGCTGGGTATGTTGATGACATACCCACTAACAATCGGTCGAAGACCGTTTGTTCAATCTCTTCAGTTTGCGGGTTATTTTTAAAAAAACGATACGCCGTTGTATAGGCAGGTCCCATACCATCACCAATCATGATCACCATGTTTTTAGGGCGAGCAGCTTGGTTCGCTGGGATAACTTGTTGGCTAGCAATCGTGGCAACAGTTGGCGCTAAGTTATCAACGTCAGCCTTTACATTTGCTGTGAATGCGACAGCAAATGCACAGGCTATGATAGTGAACAATCTCATGATAATCCTTTATTTTAATTTAATTCTGGTTTCAATTGCATCCATCAACATGCCGGTAATATCCACATCAAATGCAGCTTCAATTTCCTTTATGCATGTTGGGCTTGTGACATTGATTTCGGTAAGTTTGTCGCCAATTACATCTAAACCTACAAAAATCAATCCGCGTTTTTTCAGTTCTGGCCCAATGGTGCGGGCAATATGCCAATCTGACTCTGATAATGGTTGAGCAACACCACTGCCGCCTGCCGCCAAATTACCACGGGTTTCACCTTTCATTGGAATACGCGCTAACGAAAAGGGGACCGGTTCACCGTCTACCACTAAAATGCGTTTATCGCCTGAAGTGATGTCTGGAATAAATGCTTGCGCCATCGCATATTGCTGACCATGTTGAGTTAGGGTCTCAATGATGACACCTAGGTTTGGGTCTTTTTGTTTAACTCGGAAAATAGATGCGCCGCCCATGCCATCAAGCGGTTTTAAAATGATGTCACCTTTTTGCTGGTGGAAAGCACGGATACGCTGTTCATCACGAGTCACGATGGTTTCTGGTGTAAACTCTGAGAACCAAGCGGTGAATAGTTTTTCATTTGCATCACGTAAGCTTTGCGGCTTGTTGACGATGAGTGTACCCGCTTCTTCAGCGCGTTCAAGCATGTAAGTGGCGTAGATAAATTCAGTATCAAATGGCGGGTCTTTACGCATTAATACCACATCGAGATCGGCGATTGGTGTATCCACTGCATCGCCTAACTCAAACCAGTTATCAGCATTATTTTCAACCGTTACTGGACGCATGTTTGCCATGGCAACACCATTGACCATCGCAAGGTCATGCATCTCCATATAAAACAACTGATAGCCACGTGCTTGCGCAGCCAACAACATGGCAAAACTAGAATCCTTTTTGATATTGATGTCACCAATCGGATCCATCACTATGCCGAGCTTAATCATCTTGTTGTCCTTTTAGTTGCTAGCCAACGGCTAACGAAATCGTTTGTTTGGGCAATATCACATTAACCAATATCGCCAAATTTCATTTGTAATGCGGTTATCGCAGTTAATGATGCGGTTTCTGTGCGTAGCACTCTTGGGCCTAATAACACATCGGTAAACTGGTACTGCTCTGTCATGGCAATCTCTTCTGCAGATAAGCCACCTTCAGGGCCAATTAATAATCGTGCACGCTGACTCGATACTTGCTCTGGTGTTAGGCCGTTAATGCCGTGAGCTGCGCGAGGGTGCAAGTTTAGCTTAATCGCAGAGGTTTGTTCTTCACACCATTGCTGTAGTGTCATGGCTGGTCTCACTTGCGGTATGGTACTTCTACCTGATTGCTCGCAAGCACTAATCACAATTTTTTGCCATTGACTGATTTTTTTCTCTAAACGTTCACCAGTGAGTTTAACGCCACAGCGCTCAGAAAACAGTGGGGTAATAGTATTTACTCCCAGTTCCACTGATTTTTGAATGGTAAAATCCATGCGATCGCCGCGGGAAATCACTTGGCCTAAGTGAATATGTAAAGGTGATTCATTGTCAACTTGCTGTTCACTTAAGACCGACACAGTGACTGATTTCTTACTTGACTCAGTAATTGTGGCCAGATAATCGATGCCCGTGCCATTAAAGATGATGAGCTGCTGGTCGACGTTCATACGCAGCACTCGGCCAATATGGGCAACGCCATCAGCATCAAGTGCCAAGGGTTTTCCCATTTGAATGTTGGCACTGTCTTGAAAAATTCTTGGCACTCTCATCGCTACAAACCTTATGTTGAACTATGGGTCGCTGTATGGGTTTTACTATTAGTAATAGCCTTAAAGCATTCACTAGCTTACTGGGTGAAGCCTAGATTTTGGCATTGTTTATCAACAAATTCATTATGATTACCCTGTCTTTGGGCAATTAATCTATCGCGCTTACACTCTATTTCATCCACTGGATGCATCTTATCCCAACCATTGAATAGTTTATATTGGCTAGATGACAGTTTAAATCCATAACGTTGGTGCATATATAAATAGGTACGGGCAATGGCTCCACGAGTATATGCTGGTGGCTGAGCTTTTCTGCCTTTGAAATCGACTACCATTTGGCATTGGCCATATTGGGTCGGTTTTCCATTCCAATCGCTGAAGCGGTAATTACTGCGGTCACCGTTAATTTCCCCAATAGCAGGTACGAGATTATGCAAATCAGCTTCCATTCGCTTGAAGCCTTGATCTGTGCGACCACAGTTTCTACGTCCGCCATCTTGCCAGCACTGGCGTTGATGTCCCATTTCCCATGCAGGCACCACGTGTTCCCATTCAATGCGGTTAGCTCTGACTTGTTGCTTACGAATTGTGTAGCCACAATCTTTGAGTTCTGGCTGCCAAGATTTACCCTTGATGGTGATATCACAACCACAATAGAAGCTTTCATTGGGAAGTTGTTGATAAATCTCTCTGGCAAAACGCTTAGCTTGGTTAAAGCTACTTGGATGTTGAGCGGCAACCGCATTCGAAAAACTGGCAGGCGCAATCCAACTGATCGCAGCCACAAACAAACTCAAAATGATAATACGCACATTAAACCCTAAAACAGTCAATCTAAAGATAAATAAGGTAGATGCTGGCTGAGCCAGTCAAATTTGAGCGAGATGTTAAGGGATAGCGTACAGTGATGCAATCACTATGAAGTTAGTTTGCAAGGGACAGCATATCTCCACAGCGCTTACAGCGATAATTGATTTGGCCACGCTGTACTTTGTTGTGTCTGCGAATGGTTAACGGTGTGATGCCACAAGCACATCGATAATCAAATTGCTTGCCTTGAACCGAAGCGACATTCAGTTGATGGGTCGTTCTCGCTGGTTGTTTAAATACACCTAGCATGATGCTCTGCCACTCTTTGCCATGGGGTTTGACTTTGCCAAACAGTTGATAGGCGAGTAGGTGGCTAATTTCGTGAGGCAAAACATGCTCTAAAAACGTCTGAGGATTTTCGTTCAATAAGATAGGGTTCAAGCGAATTTTGTTTAACTGTAAATGTGCGGTACCCGCACTTTTGCCTCTGAGTGTAAATTGCACTAGCGGTCTGGGAAATGCGCGTTTGAAATATAGCTCAGCACGTTGGTAATCAGCTTCTAGTTTTTCGTGTATTTGTGTGGTGAGGTGGTTAGCTAGCATGTTTCTTGGTTGTAAGTCATTCTGCTAAGCATGGTGCATGGCTGTTCATGTTTTGGCAAGTTTTGCGTGGTTGGTAATTGATAAAGGCTATTGCTGCCACATTTACAAAAAGACCCAGCATCTGCTGGGTCATTAATCAATCACCCGTTTATAGTGTTGATGCCGCAGCGGCGACCATAGCTTTGACTTGATCTGCAATGTCAGATACAGCTTGTGAGTCATGACCTTCGACTTTCGGGGTGTGAATATGACCTACAGGAATATTGAGATTGAACTGTGAGCGCAGTAATAAGCTTCTATAAGAAATTTCATTAGAAAGATAACCACCACCAGAACCTTCAACAGATGTTGAATGGGTTAACTGGTTGATTGAGCTTGCTGAGAATTCGCCACGGCTCAATGTTTTCACATTGTGGTTGTCATTCACTTTCCAGTTGCCTGGCACTTGAGTCATCACATGAGCGGGTAATGAGTACTCGATAAATTCCGGACCATTAAGTGTGCCACCATTAAATAACGGTGCAAGTGGACGTTGATGGCTAGCACCTGTGAGTACATTTAAGTTATCAGGGGCTTCTGCACTTCGGTTTCTACCCGGGAAACGCTCCAAGTCAAAATCGTCACGCCCCATACTGACCGTTACGACCATATCAATGCTGTTATTTCTGAAAAACGGTGTGAGTAACGACTCGATAATACCCTCATCAAAATCGGCAAATCTGACGGGGATCATCACAGTTTCTATTTGGGCCTGCTTACCATTCACATCAAAGGTGTAGCCGTCTAGGCTCAGCGCGGTGACACCGGATGGATTACTTTGGCCAATATCACGATCAAGGAAAAAAGGATCAAAGCCCGTGAGTAAAATTTTAATGCGTGTTTGCTCATCAAAGTGAATGTCACTGAAACCGCGTGAAGACTTTTCAACAGCATTGACTAGGATATCCCTTTGCCAAGGCACAATATTAAAACCTGCATTTTGTTGCTTTAATGCAGCACGCATTTGTAAACGGCTCCAGTAAAGTGGGCGGTCATCGCTGTTACCTGATTGCACATCTTTTACGGCTTTTTGCCACAGTAACTTGCCCTGCATGGCAATATCTTGGGTGACTTTTAGTTCATCATTGGCACTGTTTAAGGTGCTTTCAAGTGATTGAACATCGGTGTGATAACGCATCATGACTTGTGGAATCAACTTTCCGGCTTGGGTGATGCGATCTTCCTCGACATCAAGCGCGATATTGGCACTGACTTGGCTGGTGGCTAATAACAAAAGCGAGCTGAGTGTTAAGCGCAGAGAGTGATGTTGTTTCATGTTTATTCCTTTAAAGACCATGGTGCTGTCCCTCATCAACAGGTTAATGCCGACAAAACTACACAGTATGAAATCTATTATGGCGCAAAAACATCGAGTTAACACTGTGCTTTATTTAGTTATATCACATTAATGCAATCTTTAAATCATTGGTTATAAGTCATGATTAGTTCATTAGGGTATGCAAGGACTCTTGACTACTGTAACGCTTACTAAAGAAGTCGAGGAACGCACTAATATTGGTCGCCAGTTGTCGACGGCTTGAGTAAACGCCATAGATTTTAAAAGGCTCAATAGGCCACTCTTGCAAGACAGGGACTAATGAGCCTGCGGCAATTTCTTGTTTACAGCTTGTATTAGACAGCATGGCAATGCCGTAGTCGTCCATGGCAAAGCGTTTGACCATGTTAGCTGAGTTAACACGCACTTTTCGTTTAAAGGTGGTCATGGTTTTGCGATTGCCTTTACCTAACGGCCAAATCGGCGCTGATAAACGTGTACCAAGTAAAATACCATCATGTTGTGCCAGTTCTTGAGGGGTGGCAGGTGTGCCATGTTTCTTAATATAAGCTGGGCTGGCCACTAATATCGGTTGTCTTTCGAGTAACAGTCTTGCGACTAAATCAGAAGATTGCAGTGGGCCATACTTGATGGCGATATCATAGCCTTCGCCAACTAAGCTGACATCATTATCAGTAAATTGAATATCGAGCTCGATATTCGGGTACAAGCGCATAAAGCTAGAGCATAAATGACCAATCACTTCCTGAGAAAATGAGACGGGAATCGCAATGCGTAATGATCCTGAAACATCACTATGGGTATTCTCAATAGTCGCTTTGGCCGCTTCCACTTCAGCACCGATAGATTCACAGTGCTGAAAGAACAAAGCACCTACCTGAGTAAGGCTTAAATTTCGGGTGTCTCGTTGTAATAAACGCACCCCGAGTTGCTCCTCAAGTTGGGCAACTTTACGACTTATTGTTGATTTAGGTTGTCCGATGTCTCGTGCTGCTTGCGAGAACCCTTTTGCTCTCACCACCGCTGCAAACAGCATCATACCGTTCAAATCAGGCATTCTGGTCTCACTGTCTCATTTTTGGAACAAAGCGTCCAAGGCATTTTATATGGTAATTGACTAAACAACAAAGTTATATTTACGCGTTAATTATTTGAGGCTAATAAAAGCAGAGGAATGTGCGATGACTAGCAAGCAGCAGCCCGCCACCACGAATCAAGTTGTTTCGGCTGACCCGCTATTTTTACAAGCGGAACATCTAGCCAAGGATTTTTCATTATTTCCTGCTCACAGTAAGCAGACGTTATCAGAAGAAATCAAAGGACTTATTTCTGAAGATGCCATCCAATCAAACCTAAAAGAATTGGCATCTTTAGACGTTGACGGATACGTCAACAAAGTGATCCAACCAACACAAGATAAAAACCGTTTTGGTGCAAAGAAAATGATTGCCGATTTAAAAGGCAAACTCATTTCAGAAAATCATCAAGGTTCATTTTATAGTGCCGAAATCGAACTGGATTTTGGTGCGCGCACTCGCCGTGTCGGTTTTATTGCTCAAGAGCGTTCCACTGCCAATGGCGCCTGGATGCCCGAGCACCATTTATTAGCCTGTAAAGCGATTCGTCATTTCGCAGAATTGGCCATGCCGATTGTTTACCTTATCGACACCCCCGGTGCTGATGCAGGTGAGGTGGCTAACAGTAATAACCAAGCACATTCAATTTCTAAAGCCATTGCAGAAAGTGCCAATGTAGACGTTCCAACGTTGGGTATTGTGATTGGTGCGGGTTACTCTGGTGGTGCTATTCCTTTAGCAGCAGCCAATATTCTTCTTTCTGTACGTGACGGTATTTTCAATACTATTCAACCTCAAGGCCTACAAAGCATTGCGCGTAAGTACAACTTGTCTTGGCAGGAATGTGCTAAGTCAGTGGGTGTGTCACCTGAAGAACTATACACAGCGGGTTGTATTGATGGTGTGATTGACTTCTCACCAACTGACCGCGATGACCGTCAGCACAACTTACGCCGCTCAATTATCAGCTCTATTGAAGCGATTGAACGTGCTGCAATGAACTTTGTACGTGAGTCTGCTGATTTAAAAGAACATTATGAGCGTAGTCTTGAGCGTTTCTTAGCCCCTTCTAAAAGCCTAGTGACGCTTGAAAGCAACACAGGTTTAGCAACGGCAAATAGCCCGACGATGCACCACAATATCTTTGGTAGTGCATATCGTTACTTACGCTATTTAACATTACGTAGCCGTATCCATTCAATCTCGCAAGAGCAGTATGGTCGTCTATCTAAAGTGAGTGTACCGGAAGGTGACTTACTTGAGCGTATTGCGCAAGAGCAAGAGCGTGTATTCCAATCTTGGCTTACTAGCCCAGATAAACTGGTTTATGACGAGCAGCTAAACAAGTTATGGGGCAACTTTACCGCTAAGCGTGATGAAGTGTCTACTGAGCGTAACATGCTGACCCGCTTCATCTTAGGTGAGCCAAAAGAAAACTATAAGAAAGCACGTAAGGCGCTATTGTTTAATATCGGTTGGTCGCTATACCACCGCTGGAAGAGTAATGCGGCTAATAACTTCAAAGGTTTGATTGAGTACCTAGAGGCGCTACCTAAAGAGCGTACTCAAGCACAATGGCCTGAACTCAATGAGCTGACCGTATTAGACGTGGTTGTGAACGACGAACTACGTGAAGACTTTATCTGGCACTGTCATAACATTCTTATCTTCAACGCACTTTATGACAATGTAGTAGGCAGCCTTGCGTCAATCTCTAAAGAAGCGATGATGAACAAGAGCCTAGCGCGTGAGTCAGTTGATGACTTATTGCATAAAGCGATTGATAGTGCATTATCTAAGGGTGAAGCTTCTTACGATAAGAGCAAGTTCTACAAGTGGCTAAAATACTTCATGAACCAATCTAACCGTGCAGACTTGCTTACGCGAGTTGAGCAATGGAAGAGTGTTGGTTTCCCACAATTAAACGATTCACTGTTTGTAATCTTAACTTACTTCTTTGAGCGTCTTCTGCCTGAATATTTTGACAGTGAAGACGAGAACGATAAGTACTCGGGCGCGATTAACCCAGTACGTATTGGTCGTCGTAAAGACTTCTGGAACCGTCTCACAATGGGCTATCAGGATTTGCTGATCCAGAAAGTACTTCGTGAAGAAAAGAAACAAGGCAAAATGGGCTGGGAAAATGTCATCAATAAATTCTTTACTGAATTTGATGAAATTGATGGCGACAAAATGTCGGCAAACTTGCTTAACTTCCCAGGTTTCCGTTTATCGATTGAAGATGCAATTGACCGTGGTGTTCGCCCATGTGGTTTGATTACTGGTCTTGCCGATTTTGGTGAAGGTGATCAGAAACTGCGTGTGGGTGTTGCAGTATCGAATACCGCATTCCAAGCCGGTGCGTTTGATATGGCCAGTGCTGAGAAATTCAGTGCGCTATTAATCGAGTGTGCTAAGCGTAAGTTGCCAGTGATTTGCTTTATCAGCTCCGGCGGTATGCAAACTAAAGAAGGTGCAGCCGCACTATTCTCTATGGCTGTGGTTAACGACCGTATTACCCGTTTCATTCGTGATAATGAATTACCAATCCTGATGTTTGGTTTCGGTGACTGTACAGGTGGTGCGCAAGCGAGTTTCGTGACTCACCCATTGGTGCAAACGTACTACTTGTCTGGTACAAACATGCCGTTTGCTGGCCAAATGGTTGTACCTGCATACTTGCCATCAACTTCGACACTATCTAATTACCTGTCTAAAACGCCAGGTGCGATGAACGGGCTAGTGCATAACCCATTCAGCGAGACGCTCGACAACCAGTTATCAAGCATCGACCCAATGATGCCAATGGCTGATAAGAGTATTGGGCAAGTGATTGAGCAAGCGTTCTCTTCTATTGTGCCTGAGCGCGTAGAGGTAGAAGAAGAGATTGTGCAAAACGACCCGCGGGCGTTAATGAAGCCAATCGATAAAGTACTCGTGCATGCCCGTGGTTGTACAGCTGTTAAACTGATCCGTAAGGCGCACGACAATAATATCAATGTGGTATTGGTTGCATCTGACCCAGATATGACGTCAGTACCAGCAGATATGCTGAAAGAAAACGATAAACTTGTGTGTATTGGTGGTAATACTTCAGATGAAAGTTACCTAAATGCCTACTCAGTACTGAAAGTAGCTGAATACGAAAACGTTGATGCATTACACCCAGGTATTGGTTTCTTATCTGAAAGCCCACAGTTTGCTGCACTTTGTGTAAACAATGGTGTTAACTTCGTTGGCCCAAGTGTGCACTCAATGACAACCATGGGTAACAAGTCGAACGCAATTAAGACATCGCAATCGCAAAATGTACCTGTTGTACCAGGCTCTCACGGCATCTTGACTAACGCTGAGCAAGCTGTGAACGTTGCGCTTGAAATTGGTTACCCTGTATTGCTTAAAGCCGTACAAGGTGGTGGCGGTAAAGGTATTCAGGTAGTTGAGCGTCCTGAAGACATGATTGCACTATTTACGCAAACGTCTACAGAAGCTGCTGCAGCCTTTGGTAATGGTGACTTATACCTAGAGAAATACGTGACCTCATTACGTCACATCGAAGTTCAGTTACTGCGTGATAAGTTTGGTAACACTAAGGTACTGGGTTTACGTGACTGTTCAGTTCAACGTAATAACCAGAAAGTCATTGAGGAATCAATGTCGACTATGTTGCCTGAAGAGCTGAAGAAAAAGGTGCTGGAATATACGCGTGCACTGGGTGATGCGACAGATTACATGGGCGCGGGTACCGTTGAGTTTATCTATAACCTAGATGCTAACGAAGTGTACTTCATGGAAATGAATACTCGTCTACAGGTAGAGCATCCTGTTACTGAAGCAACATCTGGTATTGATATTGTGAGTGCGCAATATGATATTGCCGCCGGTCGTTCAATCGAAGACTTAAACCCAGTTGATACTGGCTATGCAATGGAAGTGCGTGTCACCGCTGAGAAAGCAGAACTGGATAGCAACAACGTACTGCAGTTGATGCCTAACCCAGGTAAGATTAGTGAATGCATCATGCCTGAACGTGATGACATTGAAATCATCTCAATTGCCGGTACCGAGAAAGAAGTGTCGCCGTACTACGATAGCTTGATTGCACAAATCATTATTCGTGGTACAGACCGCGCCGATGTGATTAAGAAAATGTACGACTACTTAGATAGTGTTGTGATCCGCGGTATTGCGACCAACATTCCACTATTGAAGCGTATTCTTGCTGACGGTACATTTAACGAAGGTGTATACGACACTAACTACTTACCACGCTTAATGGCTGAGTTAGACGTACCATCGTTAATTGAAGAAATGGAAGAGGCAGCTGAAACTGAAGCGGTAGACACTGAATCACTTCGCGTTGGCGAGTCGAACGAGCTGAAAGTATTGGCACAAGGCGCAGGTATTTTCTATACCTCTCCTGCACCAGGTGAAGCAGACTTCGTTAAAGAAGGTGACATTGTTACTGCTGATCAGACTTTGGCACTGACCGAAGCGATGAAGATGTTCTCTCAGGTCAAACTATCTGGCTTTAACCGTAAAGGCGCAGAGCTTTACCCTGAAGATAAGCAATACCGTATTGAACGTATTCTTAACAGCAATGGCCAGCAAGTCTCTCAAGGTGACTTACTATTTGTTATCTCACCGGTTGAGTAACACAATCTGAAGAAGGTTGAGCGAAACAATGCTTAACAAATACCCGCCAATGGCGGGTATTTTTTTGTCTGACAGTGTGGCTTTTTTGTACTAAATAAGTTCCGTTTGTGTCTATAAAAAGAGCAAAAAGTACAAGAATGTGAACCAAGGCATATAAAGCCGTGGATTTAGGAAAAAAAATATAAGCGTTCAAAAAATAATCAATAATTTTTAGTTAATTGTTTTACATCTAATATTTAGCTTTTTTATCAATTTTTTTCACCAAAATGGAAGAATAATTGCAACAGCTATTTGCGTGTAGCAAGGTTCCAATTTACAATATGCGCCTTAAATAACCTGATGAGCGGTGTGTCGGTACAATTCGCATACTCCGTCTACTTCTTAAACTAATCATTAAAGTTGAATCATGACCGAATTATCAAAATACAGAAACATTGGTATCTTCGCTCACGTTGACGCGGGTAAAACCACGACCACCGAGCGTATCCTTAAGCTAACCGGTAAGATCCATAAGATCGGTGAAGTTCATGATGGTGAGTCTACAACTGACTTCATGGAACAAGAAGCTGAGCGTGGTATTACCATTCAATCGGCAGCGGTAAGTTGTTTCTGGAACGACCACCGTTTTAACGTTATTGACACTCCTGGTCACGTTGACTTTACAGTAGAAGTATACCGTTCTCTTAAAGTACTTGATGGCGGTGTTGGTGTATTCTGTGGTTCTGGTGGTGTTGAGCCTCAATCAGAGACTAACTGGCGTTATGCTAACGAATCTGAAGTTGCACGTATCATCTTCGTAAACAAGTTAGACCGTATGGGTGCTGACTTCTTACGCGTTGTTAAGCAAACTAAAGACGTACTAGCTGCTAACCCACTAGTAATGGTTCTACCAATCGGTATCGAAGACGAATTCTCTGGTGTTGTTGATCTACTTACTCGTAAAGCATGGGTATGGGATGAAACTGGCCAAGCAGAAAACTACAAGATCGAAGAAGTCCCAGCTGACATGGTTGACCAGGTAGAAGAATACCGCGAAATGTTAATCGAGTCTGCTGTTGAGATGGACGACGATCTAATGGAAGCTTACATGGAAGGTGAAGAGCCATCTATGGAAGACATCAAGCGTTGTATCCGTATGGGTACTCGTACAATGCACTTCTTCCCAACATACTGTGGTTCTGCGTTCAAGAACAAAGGTATGCAGCTTCTTCTTGATGCTGTTGTTGATTACCTACCTAACCCAGTTGAAGTTGACCCTCAGCCGTTAACTGACGAAGAAGGTAACGAAACTGGTGAGCACGCACTTGTTGATGTTGCAGAGCCTTTCAAAGCGTTAGCATTCAAAATTATGGATGACCGTTTCGGTGCACTAACTTTCGTACGTATCTACTCAGGTAAGATCAAGAAAGGTGACACCATCCTTAACTCTGCAACAGGTAAAACTGAGCGTGTTGGCCGTATGGTTGAGATGCAAGCAGATGAGCGTAACGAATTAGATTCAGCACAAGCTGGTGACATTATCGCTATCGTTGGTATGAAGAATGTTCAAACTGGTCACACTTTATGTGATGTTAAACATCCTTGTACTCTTGAAGCAATGGTATTCCCAGAGCCAGTAATCTCTATCGCTGTAGCACCTAAAGATAAAGGTGGTAGCGAGAAAATGGGTATCGCTATCGGTAAAATGATTGCAGAAGATCCATCTTTCCGCGTAGAAACTGACGAAGATTCAGGCGAAACCATCCTTAAAGGTATGGGTGAGCTTCACTTAGACATTAAAGTAGACATCCTTAAGCGTACTTACGGTGTTGACCTAATTGTTGGTGAGCCTCAAGTTGCTTACCGTGAAACTATCACTAAGATTACTGAAGATAGCTACACGCATAAGAAACAGTCTGGTGGTTCTGGTCAGTTCGGTAAGATCGACTATGTTATCCGTCCAGGTGAGCAAAACTCTGGTTTCACTTTCAGCTCTTCAGTTGTTGGTGGTAACGTACCTAAAGAATTCTGGCCTGCAGTTGAGAAAGGTTTCGCATCTATGATGCAAACTGGTACTGTTGCTGGTTTCCCAGTACTTGACGTTGAACTAGAACTTACTGATGGTGCTTTCCACGCAGTTGACTCGTCAGCTATCGCGTTCGAAATCGCTGCTAAAGGTGCATTCCGTCAATCTATGCCTAAAGCAGGCGCACAGCTTCTAGAGCCTGTGATGAAAGTTGACGTATTCAGCCCAGAAGACAACGTAGGTGACGTAATCGGTGACCTTAACCGTCGTCGTGGTATGATTTCTGGTCAAGAAGCTGGTACTACTGGTGTTCGCATTAAAGGTGACGTACCGTTATCTGAAATGTTCGGTTACATCGGTTCTCTACGTACTATGACTTCTGGTCGTGGTCAGTTCTCTATGGAGTTCTCACACTACGCACCATGTCCTAACAGCGTTGCTGAAAAAGTAATTGCTGAAGTTAAAGAGCGTGAAGCTAACAAGTAATTGTTAAGTAAACATCTTTAATGAAAAACCGCTGCCATTGCAGCGGTTTTTTTATGTCTATTAGATAAGAAAGACTGGTTGATACTCGACCACAAAAAAAGCTATGAGAGTTACAGGCACTCATAGCTTTTTAACTGACATGATGATTAACCCGTTTCAGCAGTCCTTGTTATACGGGTATATCACACTATGCAGGCATATCTGCATTCATTACTTTGACCCATACTGCGATAAAGTCGTGTACAAACTTCTCTTTGCTGTCGTCCTGCGCATAAACTTCTGCATAAGCACGTAGAATAGAGTTTGAACCAAATACTAAATCAGCACGTGTCGCTGTCCATTTAACGTTACCTGTCGCACGCTCAACAATCTCGTAAGAGTTACAACCAGTAGGTTTCCAGCTGTAGTTCATGTCTGTTAAGTTCACAAAGAAATCGTTAGTGAGTGCACCTAGGTTATCGGTAAATTGACCAAATGCTTCACCAGCGTAGTTAGTGCCTAATACGCGTAGACCGCCCACTAGCACTGTCATTTCACACGCAGTTAAGCCAAGTAACTGAGCACGATCTAGCATCATCTCTTCAGGTGTTACTGTGTAGTGTTGTTTCTGCCAGTTACGGAAACCATCTGCTAAAGGCTCAAGCACAGAGAATGAATCTGCATCTGTCATTTCAGCGGTTGCATCACCACGCCCAGTTACAAATGGAACGCTTGCTTCAAAACCAGCGGCTTTTGCAGCTTGTTCGATACCCACATTACCCGCAAGTACAATAACGTCAGCCACGCTCACACCCGCATCGGCAGCAATAG
Source organism: Shewanella maritima (assembly GCF_043643735.1). Classification (GTDB taxonomy): domain Bacteria; phylum Pseudomonadota; class Gammaproteobacteria; order Enterobacterales; family Shewanellaceae; genus Shewanella; species Shewanella maritima_A. The sequence continues at coordinate 129,566 of NZ_JBHZSM010000010.1, read as the reverse complement.
GTTGAAGCACTGATAGTACTTTGTTTAAACGAGCTGGCTCGTTACCTTCCCAGCTGTTCTGTGGCGCAATACGGATACGGGCACCATTTGCACCACCACGCTTATCTGAACCACGGTAAGTACGGGCGCTATCCCATGCCGTTGTTACCATCTCACTGATGGATAAACCGCTATCAGCAATACGTGCTTTTACTGCTTCAACATCGTAGTCCACTGGACCTGCTGGGATTGGGTCTTGCCAAATGAGGTCTTCTGTAGGCACGTCTGGACCAAAGTAGCCTGCTTTAGGCCCCATATCACGGTGAGTTAGTTTGAACCATGCACGGGCGAACACTTCTTCAAAGTAAGCAGGATCTTCGTAGAAACGTTTAGAAATTTTACGGTACTCAGGATCGACTTTTAATGCCATATCAGCATCGGTCATCATTGGGTTATGACGAATGCTGTCATCTTCAACGTCAACGGGCTTATCTTCTTCTGCAATTTCGATTGGTTCCCATTGTGTTGCACCCGCTGGACTTTGTGTTAATGTCCATTCGTGGTTTAACAACATATCAAAGTAACCACCTTTAGCCGTGTTCCACTTCATTGGGAAGGTTGTCCAAGCCCCTTCAATACCACTTGTTACTGTGTCACGGCCAATACCACGAGATTTATGGTTGTTCCAACCTAAACCTTGCTCTTCGATTTCAGCAGCTTCAGGCGCTTCACCTAGGTTGGCTGCATCACCATTACCGTGTGCTTTACCAACTGTGTGACCCCCAGCCGTTAATGCGACAGTTTCTTCATCGTTCATACTCATACGCGCGAAAGTCACACGCATATCTTCAGCCGTTTTCTGTGGGTTAGAAACACCGTCTACCCCTTCAGGGTTCACATAGATAAGCCCCATCATTACCGCAGCAAGTGGATTTTCTAAATCACGCTCACCAGAGTATCGGCTACCTTCACCCCCACTTGGTGCTAACCATTCTTTTTCAGAACCCCAGTACGTATCTTTTTCAGGATGCCAGATATCTTCACGGCCAAAACCAAAACCAAATGTTTTGAAACCCATTGATTCATAAGCCATGGTGCCCGCTAAAATCATTAAGTCAGCCCAGCTAACTTTATTACCATATTTCTTTTTAAGCGGCCAAAGAAGACGGCGTGCCTTATCTAAGTTACCGTTATCAGGCCATGAGTTGAGTGGTGCAAAACGCATGTTACCTGTTCCTCCGCCCCCACGACCATCGGCGTTACGGTAGCTACCAGCTGAGTGCCATGCCAAGCGAATCATTAAGCCGCCATAGTGCCCCCAGTCTGCAGGCCACCAACCTTGACTGTCTGTCATTAATGCTTTCATGTCAGCTTTTAGTGCTTCAACATCTAGGCTTTGAAGTGCTTCGCGATAATTAAATGAATCACCTAATGGGTTCGTTTTATTATCATGTTGGTGCAAAATATCAAGGTTCAGCGCCTTTGGCCACCATGCCATATTGGACATGTTGCTTTCCGTTGCGCCTCCGTGCATTACAGGGCATTTGCTGTTAGACATTATTCAATCTCCTTTACGTGAAATTAATTTGCTCTAAATACCAATGAGTCATGCTTGATGCATCAATAAATGTGCTATTTATAAATTGGATAGCCTAATAATATTAATTGCTAATGTTACTCACTTCATTACTACAAAAATAAAGGTGCTGGGTGTATAGAAATAACTGTTGCTATATTGGCTTTTTGTAAAAAGCTAAAATTCATATAACCCAGCTAATTCTATTTAAGCTTTCTGGCTTAAGGTTTTAATTACTTTAGAAATATTAAGGTTTGCTTATATTTCTGATTTATTTGTATATTTAAGTATTTGCGCTAGCTAAGCTATTTGTTTGTAATTGGCGATACTACGATAATTAATTTGTTTTACATGTGATACAGATCTAATTTACTGTTAAATTTGAGTGTAAAGATTTTTAAATTATGTATCAGGTAACTATCATTTTTTTGTTAATGTGATAGGTGGTTTCTCTTTATTAAGAGTTAATTGTTGTGTTCGGTTTCATTAATAGTGAATGAATATGCATAGTGAATTAAATACTAGCTTAGAAACTTAGAAATGCTTATGTAATTGGCGGCTAATTAATTAATCGCTACTGTACAAATGGTGATTCCTTTCCAATCTTTTGAGGTGTGAGGTGGTATAAGTAAAGATCGCTATACTTGCTTTGAGATTGCTTTGAGATTGCTTTGCGGTAGTGATGTTGATAGTCGTAAAGGCCAACTTTTCTTAGTGATATTTGTTCATTCACCACTCATGCAGCAACAGTTACGTTGCGATCTTGATGAGCATCCACAGTATCAGTCATTTGAACAATGCCTGCTAACCAGATTCAGCAGTATCTTTCTGTGATAAAAGCCTTGTCACTGACTCTTGATGCCTCCTATAACCACTCATTTAACATTATCTATCTAGGCTTTGCACAAATGAACTTGAACATATTAGGGGTGATTGTGATATCTCCTTGTGGACTTTGATAGTGTGCGAAGTTGAGTTCAAGGAGGTTAATTAATGCCTGCTCGCCGATAGCATGGATAGCATTTTGTGCGGGACCTGCAGATAAGGTTGCACGGTAAAAATCTTGACAATTTCGATAGATAAACGGGCAGTTTACTTCAGCTGATTTTACGACCATTAGCCCCGCCTCCTTAAACAGCCGTTCTAATGCGTCATTGATGGATAACTCGAATGGTCCACCGCCTTGTGGTGGTGTCGGTAAGGCGTTACGAATGGTGCTCAACACTGCACTGAAGGCAACTTTATCGGGGGAGGCAAATAACCCCGCGACTATCCAGCCACCTGGTTTACACACCCGTTTAAACTCAGATAAGGCTTGATGGTGGTTTTGTGCATATTGAATAATGTTGGCGGCAAAAACCACGTCGAACTGATTATCGAGATAGGGCAGGCGCTCAATATCACCGATATCGAATGTTACGTCGTGTAGGGTATCTCGTGCATGGTGAATTAATTCAGGCGTCGCATCAATGCCTACCACCTGTGCACCTAATGTTCTTGCTAAGGCACAGGCTCCTCCACCACCACAACCCACATCAAGTAATTTGGTATGTTGATTAACGCCGCAAGCTGACAACATGGCATTCCACAAAGGCACGTGTTGCATTTCTTGTAATTCAGCCCAATCAATGGCTCTGGCACCCCAATGTTTACTTTGTTGCTGAGCACTCCCCATACTTCCTCCCTGAAAGCGACTTTTATTAATACGCAGCCGTACTAAAACCTGTAGTAGCAGGTTCAGTTTTTGTTATTCAAGTGAGGTCGGCGGCGCTAAATGATAATAAGTAAAGATTTAGCGCCATGGTATGGGTGAACAGTATGAATATTAGCAATATCGGTCATAAGTATGCGTAGTGACAGTACAGCAACGCAATTAACGGTATTGAGCTGAGGTAATGAATTCCCCGAAGGTTTCACACCAAATGATCACTGTGTTGTATTGGCTTAAGTCCACATTATTTGGCAGTTCAACAGCAAAGCCATCAAAACTTTTAACGTCGCCAATGAGTTGCATTTGTGACTTCAATTGATTGAACTGTGCTTCATCTTCAACAAAATCAGGTGCTAAATAGATTTTAAAGTCAGGGCCAGCTGACAATTCACCTTCCAGTGCAATGAAATCTTGGCTCAGTGATACCTTTCCTTCACCCCAGTGCAAAGCGTCGCTGCCTGCACGATCACGATCGAATCTTGCTTCATAAATCGCATTTTGATTGATAGAGGCAAGTTGTTGCGTATCTGGTGCGTTAGCTGCAGTTAAGATGGGAAGGGTATAAATACCAGTAGCAAAGCCGACAACACCTACCAGTAAGTGACTGGCGATAAGACCCGCTATTAAACCTTTTTTCATGAGCTTTCCTATTAAATAAATACAGTATGATAAAACTTTCGCTAAGTGCTTCATCTTGATGGTTTAATAGACCTGCAATACGGCGATTTTATTTCAGCTTAATCATTTTGACTTACTCTTCGGCAAATTTAGTTAATCAAACCTGAAGCTATCATCAACATCGTTGTTGAATGAGGGATGCATAAAAAAGCCACTTCAAATGAAGTGGCTTTGTCATTATTGCTTTATTGGCAACAAGGTTAGTAGCGGGTTACTTGCTGAACTTATTACCTACAATTTGCTGCTTGTTCTCAGCCTGTGCAACATGGCACTGATCGCAGAAGTAGAATGCATTATTAAAGCTTCCATCAGCCTTAACGTGAGTTGCATCAACAGGTGTCGCCTTCATACGAGCTGCTTTTTCTGTGCTGTGACAGTTCAAACAGCCATTTTTACTTGCTGAAATCGCATAGGTATCACGATGTGGTACTAATGGCGGTTGATGTTCAAAAGTACGTTCGATTGATGTACCGCGGCTTGGATAAACTGACATTTCATTAGCAGGACGGACATCTGTTACTTTCATTTCACCAGCTAGAGAGGTGACCTTTACCGGTGCGGCATTTTGTTCAACTTGCTGACCTGAGCAAGCACTGATCGCTAGCACCATAGCGGCTAGAGTTAGCATCTTTTTCATGTGTTGTTCTCCACCTTAAGAGGAATTCTATTCGAAGAATGGGTATTAAATCGGTTGTTAATCTGGAATACGCGCGGTGCACAAACATCAATACAACGGCCACACAGGGTGCAATCACTATCAAGTACCATGGTTTGAGTACTGTTTTTCTTCAGTACAGGTTTTAACACCTGACGTTCTGGACAAACAGTGAAGCAATCCATGCAGTTATTGCATTTTTCAGCGTGAACAGCATTGATTTTTAATGGGCTAACTTTGCCGATTAATGAGAAGAGTGCGCCTGTTGGGCACAAGTGACTGCACCAAGCTCTTTCAACCACAAAGGTGTCGAGCAAGAAGATCATCGCTAAAATCCATAAACCACTGCCTGCGCCAAATAGCACTGCGCGATAGACAATCGGTACTGGGTTTAACCATTCCCACACTGTGAAGCCTGTTAATATCGGTAGAACTAATACTAATGCCAGTAAGTAATAGCGTAAGTTTCTTGGCATCTCGCTGGTACGAGGTAGCGCCAATTTACGTCTACACCAACTTGCTAAGTCTGTAATGATATTAACTGGACATACCCAGCTACAAAATACTCTACCGCCCAGTAATGCATAGCTTGCAATAATGATGGCTGCACCAATCAATAAGCTTAGCTCTGGCCAGTGACCTGCAAATAACACTTGCAGAGTTACCAGTGGGTCACTCAATGGGATGGTATCGAGTAGCAGACTAGATGATAAATTGCCTTTAAGCAGCCATAGGCCAAATAGAGGGCCAATAGCAAATAGGCTCAACAAGGTTAGCTGGCTGATTCTGCGCAGAAATAAAAACTTATGTGCGCCGAACCATCCGAGCTGCTCAACGGCTTCTTTAGCAAAGCCCTTGTCATGTTGTGGGCTAGTTGAACTCATCATATTGATAGCCCCTTATTTAACATATCTAGTGTGGTTTCTTCCGTGTTTTGGTATGTGTCGTGATCAGCCGTTTTACCAAGGGCAATATGACTGGGCAGTACTTTAATCACAGCTTGCTCAGTGACGCAGGCATGCTCGCACTTACCACAACCCGTACATGAATCTGGGTTAATTGTTGGTAAGAACATCGCATGATGACCGCTTTTACGGTTACGCTGCAGTTCAATGGTGATGGCATCATCAATTAACGGACAAACCCGATAACACACATCACATCGCAAACCTTTAAAGTTAAGACAGTTCTTTTCATCAATCAGTACAGCAATACCCATTTTCGAATCGTCGATATTCTCTAAGCTGTGATCAAGTGACCCCGTTGGGCAAACTTTCACACAGGGAATGTCGTCGCACATCTCGCAAGGGATATCGCGCGCTGTGAAATAGGGCGTACCTGTTGCCGCCCCATCAAACCAGCGTGCCAGTTTCAATGTGTCGTAAGGGCAAGCCTCAACACATAAACCACAACGCACACAGGCTGACAAAAAGTTGTCTTCGTCCAGTGCCCCTGGTGGGCGAATAGCAAGGGGATCACGTTGGCTAGATTGGGTTGCCAAAGTGGTCAACCCAACGCCCATGATACCCATCACACAACTGGCTTTCGCTGTTGTGGCAAGAAATTGTCTGCGATTCTTATTCGCTACACTTCTTGTTTTGCTATTTGCACTACACATAGTTCACTCTTCCGTCTGTACACAAAAGCTTGTTTAAGCTTTCATCACTTTCACAGGACACTTCTTGAAATCTGTCTCTTTTGACAGTGGGTCAGTGGCATCCAGTAATAGCTTGTTGACGAGTTGGCGCGCATCGAAGAACGGCATAAATACCACACCTTGAGGTGGCTTATTACGGCCCTTAGTTTCAACACGGGTTTTCACTTCACCACGAGGGGAAGCAACAACCACTTCGTCGCCACGTTTTAGTCCGCGAGCTTTTGCGTCTTCTGGGTGCATAAAGATTTGTGCATCAGAATAAGCGCGGGCTAGCTCAGGAACACGAGCTGTCATAGATGCAGTGTGCCAGTGCTCAAGCACACGGCCGGTAGACATCCATAAATCGTATTCTGAATTTGGTTCTTCTGCAGCAGGCTCATATGGAAGCGCGAAAATAACCGCTTTACCGTCTGGCTTACCGTAGAAGTTGTAGCCTTCACCAGCCTTAACATACGGATCGCTACCTTCAACAAAGCGGCGAAGCGTTTCTTTGCCGTTAACAACAGGCCAGCGCTTACCACGGTTTTCATGGTAAGTATCGAAAGCGTCAAGGTCGTGAGCGTGGCCACGGCCAAACTGTGCATACTCTTCAAAAATACCTTTTTGAATGTAGTATCCAAAGTGTTCACTTTCTTCGTTCATGTCGCCTTTACAGTCTGACACTGGGTACTTGTTGATTTCGCCATTAGCGAATAACACATCGTAAAGCGTCTTATCAGCCACTTCTGGTTGTTTAGCAATTAACTCTGCAGGCCATACTTCAGACACTTTGAAGCGTTTTGAGAACTCAACAAGCTGCCATAAGTCCGACTTAGCACCTGTTGGAGCTTTAACTTGTTGGTGCCACATATGAGTACGACGTTCTGCGTTACCGTAAGCACCTTCTTTTTCTACCCACATTGCTGTTGGTAAAATCAAGTCAGCAGCAGTCGCTGTCACTGTTGGATATGGATCTGATACAACAATGAAATTTTCTGGGTTACGGAAGCCCGGGTATATTTCTTCATTGATGTTCGGGCCTGCTTGCATGTTGTTGGTACACATAGTCCAGTAACAGTTAAGCTTGCCGTCTTTCAACATACGGCTTTGTAATACTGCGTGAAAACCCGGTTTGGGTGGAATGGTGCCATCAGGGATGTTCCACAGTTTTTCAGTCATTTCACGGTGTTTAGGGTTAGCAACAACCATGTCAGCAGGTAGACGGTGAGCAAACGTACCCACTTCACGAGCAGTACCACAAGCTGAAGGCTGACCTGTTAGTGAGAATGGTGAGTTACCTGGTGTCGAGATCTTACCCGTCAGTAAGTGAATGTTGTAAAGCATGTTGTTTGCCCACACACCACGAACGTGCTGGTTAATACCCATGGTCCATAAGCTCATCACTTTTTGGTTTGGATCGGCGTAAACCTTCGCTAGCTCATTAAGGTTTTCAACCGGCACACCACTCATCTTAGATGCGTATTCAGCTGTGTATGTGCTAACAAACTCAGCATATTCATCAAAGCTGATAGGTACAGACTTACCGTTACCTGGGTTTTTCGCTTTTTTCTCAAGCGGATGATCTGGACGTAAACCGTAACCAATATCTGTTGTACCAAGCGCAAACTTGGTGTGCTTATTAACGAAATCTTTATTAACACCATTATTCTGGATGATGTAATTTGCCACGAAGTTTAAGATCACTAGGTCAGATTGTGGCTTAAAGATCATTGGGTTATCTGCAAGGTCAAAGCTGCGGTGTTCAAATGTAGATAACACATGTACTTTTGCATCTTTATTACTTAAGCGACGGTCTGTTAAACGTGCCCATAATACTGGGTGCATTTCAGCCATATTCGCACCCCAAAGTACGAAGTTTTCACCCGCTTCAATATCATCGTAACAGCCCATTGGCTCATCGATACCAAAGGTACGCATGAAGCCACCTACCGCAGAAGCCATACAGTGACGAGCATTAGGGTCGATGTTGTTAGTACGGAAACCGGCTTTGTGCAGTTTAGATGCTGCATAACCTTCCCATACGGTCCATTGACCTGAACCAAACATACCGACAGAAGTTGGGCCTTTCTTCGCTAGGCTAGCTTTCCACTTCTCAGCCATGGTGTCGAGTGCTACGTCCCAGCTTACGGGCGTGAACTCACCATTTTTATCGTATTTACCATCGGTCATACGAAGTAGTGGCGAATCTAGACGGTCTTTGCCGTACATGATTTTTGATAGGAAGTAGCCTTTAATACAGTTTAGGCCTTTGTTTACTGGGCTTTCTGGGTCACCTTTGGTGGCAACGACTTTGCCTTCTTTGGTACCGACTAACACACTACAACCTACACCACAGAAGCGACATGGGGCTTTATCCCACTTGATGTCACTTTTGGTGTCGGCGGCTTGCACAACTTTGATTGGCAGTGCAATACCCACTGCCGACGCAGCTGCAGTGGCGGCGTTGGCTTTTAGAAACTCGCGACGGCTAATGCTCATGGTGTTCCTCACTCTCTTTTTTTGATAGTAAATTCGTCAAACTGGATGCCACAGAACATACTCATCAAAGTACTGTGACGGTAATTTTAGTTTAAACCTCACATTTCCTATGGGTATACCTCTGAATGAGTATAGTGATTAATACTCGTACAAGATCACATTTTTCCGTGTGACTTGAATCTCATTTTGTTCAATCAAAAGTCGCTGTTTTAGGAAAGCCTATATCAGAGGGTGTTAACTTAATATTAACAACTGAAAGTGGCATAAAACGCCACCTTGGATTAACGCTTTAAAGTTAAAGGGTTAATGAAATGTTCACTTTTATGGATTAACTATTTAGATATAGAAATGTGATCTAATAGTTGTGAAAAGGTCAAAATTATTGCTAGGTGATGTTGTCTTGAAACGACGGGTTTGAAGGCTTACGGCAAAAAAACGAAGAGACTAATACCCGGTTAATTCCATATAACCACTACCTTGGTGAGTGCCGCTAAACTCAATCGGCCCTTCCCAATATGACACAGATAATGGCATGTCACTTTGCGGATTAAGTGCACGAGTATGGATGTCAATATTGACTCCTCCTGCGTCATCAGCAATGCGAATATGCCATTGCGTTGGGTGTTTGCCCAGGGCAGTATTTGTCCATTTTGTGGGCTGCATTGAGATTAGGTCTGGATGGGTTTGGCTACTATAACTTTTGCCGCTGCCATCACGGTGCATTAACCTCGCACTGTAAAAGTGTGATTGCTCATCTTGCCTGCGCAACTGAAATATCATTAAGGTTTGCACATCATTCAAACGGATAGAAAACCAGTCCCAGCCTTGTTGTGCCTTAGTTAAGAATTGCGAACTCCATTCTCTATCTAACCAAGCTATACCGCTGACATTATCTACTTTTCCTTGGCGAATGACTTGGCCTGAAACCTCGATATATGGCTGGCTATAGTAGTATGAAGCCACGGCATTATCAGCGCTTTTGGTACTGTACCCTTTGTCGCCTTGACGTTGATAGGGGGCTTGTCTACTGAGTTTAAGTTGATAGCCAAATTCAGGTTCATTAACCGACAGTGTGGCTGGAAACATATCGCCATTTTGATCTTCGCTTAGCCATTGCCATTGATTTAACGACACAGCAAAAGGGGCATTTTGCACTGCAGCCAAGCTTGGGTGAGCACGTGACCATTGCTCAGCCGTGTAATGTTGCTTTGATGACGTGAGCGCAGCATGTGCCATATACAGTTGCTGAGTTGCCCAAGGTGTATGCGCCTTTTCGTCTGCTTGGCTGGTAGTTGCTTGGCTTATAGTTAATTGGGAAGACGGTAGCGTTGTCTCTGGCGCTGATTTTTGTGGTGACTTTTGTGATGAATCTGGCGGCGAAAGCGCCACACGAAATTGGGTCCATTGCAGACCTAATAGCTCGCCTGATTCTGTGGTTAAATTTGCCGTTAAATACCACCACTCTTGACGATAATCATCATGGGCTTGATGATCTGCTGGGAAGTTAATCTGTCTATCAGGCGTAACCTCAGTGTAGCCATCAATAGAATGGCCTAAAACACTGCCCATGCTCAGTTTGTCGCTTTGAGATGAATTGTCAGCATGTTGTGGGCTGCAACCTGTGATGAATATCACCAAGCACAATAAGCATGTTAACCAGACACAATTTGCCAATTGGAGATGACTATTGCTTGAAATAAATAGTGCTTGAAGATCAGACAAGCGGTGAGCGTGATGATTGCACATTACAGACTCTCCTGTTGCAGACTGGATATAAGCGGCTTTCGGGTTTGCCAGTACAACGGCAATGCTACTGCTGCCATACAGCTGATGATGGAGATAACGACCACTTGTAGGTAACTTGCCCAATCCCAAATCATGTCAATACTCCAGCCGAACGCTTGCAAGGTCACTTTATTAATCACAAAGTAGCCCAGTAGTGCGCCCATAGGCATGGCAATTAAGCAGGTTAACAGCACCATTAATAGCATCTGTGCCATCACCATCAATTGCAGTTGTTTGCGTGATACGCCCATTGAATACAGTCTTGCCAGTGGTGCTAGTCGAGACTGGGTCAACATAGTTGCCGCACTGAATAAACCGATTGCCGCAACAATCAAGGTCAAACTATTGAGTACTAAGGTAATCGAAAAAGTCCGCTGAAAAATACTAATGGCTTCTTTTTTAATCTTTTTTTGGCTATACATGGATGACGTGGTCAGTCCTAACGTCGTGGTTAATTCACTCTGTAGTGCGGTTAAATCACCTAGATAACTCACTGCCACGCTAATTGGTGTATTGGGCAGCGGTGATGATTGCCATAAGGTAGGGGAGATCACGGCTTCACCCGATGGATTACCATAATCAAAATACACTGCACCGACAGTTAACTCTTGGTCAAGTTTGTTTATCTTGATGCTATCGCCTAATTGATAGTGATATTTGATGCTTAATGGCTCGCTGATCATCACTTGTTTGCCTTGCTTAAACTGAGGCCAAAAGTCATGAGTTTGCAATTTAAACGCAGAGGTTAATTCTATTGAGGCGATATCTCGGCTCACTAATGCGATATCAATAGCTGCAGGATGTTTGCTATCAGTCAATTTTGCTGTGGTTCGCCACTGAGTGTACAGGGTGTCAACCAAGGGCTGTTTTTGTAAAAATGCCTGAGTATCTGCCATTTTTTGCGAGCTCGGTCTGATATATAAGTCGGCATGTAGGCGTGATTCAAGCCAGTTCTTTAAGGTCACTTCAAAGCTGCCTACCAATGTATTCATGGAAATATTGGCACTAATGGCGAGCAGCATAGCCATCATGGCTAATGACAATGGCGCAATAATTTGGCGGGTCTCGGCAATGGTATACTGCACGATACCTGAAGGTTTAGTTAGTTCGAGTAACTTGATTAAACCAGACAATAACCAAGGCAGCATAAGTGGAATTGCAACGGTTACCCCACCTAACAATATAAGGCTGTGTTGATAGCGCTCAGTGAATAGAAAGAGCACGCAGCAAATGATAATCAGGCAAGCACCAAAGGTAAATTGTTTACGATGAAAGCGTCGGTAATGTTGGCTTTGAGGCTGCTTAAACGCCCCTTGAGCTAATGGAGTACGGATCAGCCCTCTTAACATTGGAATACAAGCAAATATGGCTGACACTAAGGTTAAGCTTAGGGCTTGATAGAACCATTGCCATTGCCATAACCCTGGCATCAATTTGGCACCGTATAATTGCTCAAGCGTTAATGCCACCATAGGTTGCAACCATTGTGATAGTTGCAGGCCAACAATGAACCCCAAGGCCGTGCCAATCAAGACTAATACAACTAGCTCAACAACAATGGCAGCCATTAAATTACCGCGGCTTACCCCTTGCTGCATTAATTGAACGCATAAAGCTTGTCGCTTCATCAGGCTATAACGCACTCCGTTGTAGGCAATAAATAAGCCCACCAAAAATGCCAGCATGCCCATGGCTTTGAGGTTTAAGTGAAAACTATCGGTTAATGCACTAAGCGATTCACCTTCGTCATCCGCTTGAATCGATAGTTGCGCTAAATCGATATTGGCTGCAGTTAATACTTGATTGATTTGCGCGACCAATTCTGGCTTAGTTTGTCCTTCAAAGCTGGGAAACACAGCCACATAGCTCAATTTCCCCACTTTATTCAGCAGTGGCTGTGCAATTGAAATATCTGCCAGTAGAGCATTGCCTAAACCTGCACTGTCACTTATGCGGATCACCGCTAACTCTTGCTGGTTTAGACTGGCGATATTATTGGGAGAAACACGCTGTGCTAATGACTCACTCATCATAATGGCGCCGTGGCCATTGATCAGTTGTGCGAGTGGTATCTCAGTGTTGATTGGGTTGTTATCAGGTTTCTTTGTTGATGGTGTAGCCGATGATGTTGTGGATTGCGCCGTATTGGGCGCACTGATCGCAGCAACAATGTCATTGCCAGTGACTTGCCAGCCTTGACCATTTGGCCCCATGGCAATGCCTTCTACAACGGGCAAGCCTTTAATCCCAGCTTGGGCAAGGGCAAAGTAAACCTTTTCATCAATATCGGTCGTGACAGAAGGGCTGATATAGGCACTGGCACGTTGGCTGAGTAATTCAGTGGCCTGACTGTAACTGTTAATCGCATTTTCATTGGTGGCTTTAACCCCAATAAGCAAGGTGACAGCCAGCATAATCCCTATCAATATCGCACTCGCCTGCACGGGGGAGTGGCGATAATGATTAATGAAAACCTTACTGGTTAGCGATAACTGTAGCCAAGACATTAGCGCGTGCTCGCCAGCTGACTGTGGTGTATCTGACCACTCTCTAAATGCCAACCTTGATGCATATAATTAGCACACTCTTGACTGTGGGTGACCATCAGCACACAAGTTTGTTGTTTACTCGCCAGAGACGTTAATAAGCTCATCACCTCCAAACTAGCGCTATGGTCTAAATTACCTGTTGGTTCATCGGCAAGTAATAGTGCTGGTTTGTGGGCGAGTGCACGAGCAATCGCCACTCGTTGCTGCTGTCCACCAGATAAAGCCTCGACTTCACGATTGAGTAAAGCTGAAATCCCTAATGCATCGACTAAATGATCGCACCAATCATCCCAAGCCAATCGATTCAGATGCAGTGAAAAGCTAATGTTATCGCGGACATTAAGCGGTGTGAGTAAATTAAATTGCTGAAAAACAACACCTAGGTGTTGATGACGGAATTGACTCCATTGAGGATCTTTCCATTGCTCTGTGTCTTGTTCAAGCAATTGCAGTTGACCTGATGTGGGGTACTCAAAGCCAGCAATGATGTTGAGCAAGGTACTTTTACCACTGCCACTGGCACCCGTTAATGCCACAGTGTCACCTTGATTTAAGGTGAGCTGTAATGCATCAAGCACCTGATGTTGTGTGTCACCATCGGTGAAACTTTTGTAAATGTTATCCAGCTGTACAATTGGGTGACTCATGGCATTCCTTGTCATTTAGCAAGTTAAGTACAAATGGCTTAATGTTGTCAGCTAAACACGTGCACTCATTCTGTTAGTGCTAGCATAACCAGTTGTAAATCGTATTAAAACTGATTAAACAATACGAGTGAAGTTAGATTAAAGATTAGTTTTATTGGATTGACTGTTATGTTTAATTCATCTTCGGTATGGTATTACTGTAATTCAAGGAGGAGCAAGCTAAATGGATCATGCTTTATTTGCAATAGCCCTCATTGTTATGGAGTGGGATTCTAGTTATCTTGTTAAGCTACTCTAGTCTCTCGTTGCTTATTTTGCACAATCTTCGCCCTTAATGATGGAGTATTATAGAAAAATATGACGCTTAAAATACAAAAAATGCTTCTTACTTTACTGCTGAGCCTAGGCATATTTTCTTGTGGAGGAAACTCTGATGAAGAGCATGCTAAATTAACCCTTTTGAGCGAAATTATAGTATTTAATTTTCAAACCCACCTAACTCAACAGCAACGATTAGTAAGAATAGAGCAATATCTCGAGCGTGTTGATCATATGAAAATCAACTTTGTTGACTTAAAAGGGGCTCATGTAAATGCTATTTGCATGCTTTTGGATGAAGCTTCCGAGATAGTTCAACAGAAACCCCATATACATTTAGAGAGTGTTAAAAGTAAGCTGAAAAATAAAGTGGATACAGTTGAATTTGCATACTTATTGTTCAAAGAGTGCCGTGATTTGTATGATCTAGAATTTAAAAGCCCAGTAAGAACTTAATGAGGTTGATGTTTATCTACTATTTTACTTTTAAAATTTTCGCTAACTATTCACATTGATTATTCGAGTTGGATTATTACCAGTAAAAGTGATTTTTTCTTGAAAAAGATTGTCTAGAATATTGTATTTTCTTCAGGATTTATGATTTATTAACTCAATGATGTAAGCAAACTGTGGGTGATTAACTTCTTTTTCAAACATGGTCTTCTTAGCTAATATTAGGTGTGTAAAGCTGAAATGGCTTTGTAACTAATGGAATAACAATGGTTTTATGGAAGAGGTATAAGCTGGGGAGGGTATTAATATGAATATATTTAAAAAGTTAGCCGTACTTTTTCGGTTTTAGTTTTTGTAGTACAGCTAGTGAGTCAGCATTAACACACAGTGATCCTGATTTTATAAAATATGTTGCTGGATCAATAATAGATAATAATGATGTTACTAATATCGATTCAGTTATTAAGAATGTTGACAACTTGAATGATAATGTTTTTTGGAAAAATAATATTCTAGGATCGCTATACTTGATTAAGAAGGACCCTGAAAGTATTCGTTTATCGGAAAGGTTTCTTCACGAAGCATATAAAGAAGGCTCTAAGTCTGCTGTACATAATTTAGCTGAATTGTATTTTTTAAAGAAGACTTTGAAAAAAGCATGTATTACCTAAATTTAGAGCGTGATTTTAATTATAAATATCCATCTGTAAATTATGTTGGTTGGGCTAGGTTATATGCCCAACATATGTATTTAGGGGTGCCTGATGCCGAAGATAAAGAAGAAGCTATTCGCTTGTTTAAGGAAATTTGCAGTGTCGATGATACTGGAACTGTTTATTACTTCTTAGCATTTGATTTACTAGATAAAAATTTGAGTGAGGCTCAGGGCTATTTGCATAAATCTATAGAAGATAATAATTCTAATGCTATTATTTTATACGCTGATTTATATTTAGATGGACGAAAACTGGATAAGGATTGGAAGCTAGCAAAAGAATATTATTAAAAGGCTGCAAATATGAAATCTGATCGAGCACATATGAATTTAGTTGTTATTTTTCAATCTGAGCAAAATGCTGAGAAAATGAAATTCCATTTGACAGAAGCCGCAAAGTTAGGAAACGCACAAGCAAGAGCACTTATAGATAAATTAAATGGTAGAGAGTAACGTTACTATGAGGGACTGCAACTATCTTAGCTGTTATCTTTTATGGATTAGCTATATTAACATTTTACAAAGCTAATAAATGGATTTAAAGCTACTAACGTTTCTTATAATGTAGATGGTGTAGTGTCTGATGATATTGAACAAATGGCTGGGAAGTACTCAATATGATCCTTTGGCTGTCGCTATATAATTAGGTTTTGGATTTAGCTTGTTAATCTTTTTGCTGTATATTTTAATGTTTGTCAGGAATCATTTTTTAAACACCTTTATTACAAACTAAAAAAACAGGGAGTTGATAGTTTGCAAATAACCTCAGTGAATTGTCTTATTTTAGTCGTTAGTATTTTTTTTACAAACACTGCTACAGCTTGCGGTGTAAGTGAGTTTGAAAATGTGAATAGTACGATTCAACTTGCTAAAGATGAATTGACCATTCAAAAAGCACTTGCAACTTGTGGTGTAGGGAAGGGAACTTTTTATCATGAAGTAAATAAAAGAGTTAAGCACCTCTATATCAATGGTGATGATTCAGTTGTTGATAAATATAAAGTTGCTACTTTGGTTAGCTTATCGAGGTTATTTGAACAGCAGAAATATTTGACAGAAGTCAGAAATAGATTTGCCAAAACTGAACATGGGGCAATTGAATATTGTATTTGGACACATTTTTCGACGAACAATGGTTGTACACATGAGCAGTTATTGCCTTATGTAAAACGAGATCTCCCACATGCTGTTTGGGCTGCTGCAAATTTCACATCAGATAACACTAGTCGCATAAGTTTTTTAAAAAAAGCTGCTCTATTAGGTCATGTAGATGCTCAAGTTGAGTTGATTTTGGCCAAGATGGGTGACAGTGAGCAAAATGACAATGAAATGAAGCCGCTTTTATTAGAAATTGTTGACAGAGGAGACAGTATCGACGCTGAATTATTTTTGTTGTTTGCATGGTACACAGGTTATGGTCCTTTTAATGAAGATCCACAAAAAATGCTATTTTTTGCCAAAAAGTTTTTAGAGTATCGTGATCTCCCTGAGTTGTACTACTATCTAGCGCTAGGCTATTTAGAAACTGGGGATGACGAATTGTTTTACTCCAACATGGTTATCTCGGCAGAAAAAGGTTATGACAAAGCAAAGTCAGCTTTGGAGTTAATGAATAGCGATTAGATGCACCTTTTATCTCAATTAAAAAATATCTGTAGATTCCTAAATTAGATTAGACGTTATTCTTATGGCAATTTATAACAAATGAGAGTTAAGTGTCATTCTTTCACAGCCCTAGCTTCGGTTAATCGTATCAAAGTAGCTTTTGGTGAACTCAACAAACTGTCGTATACGGTTTGGCTGAAATCTGTCGCGATGATAAATCATGGAGAAATCGACTGGTGGAATTTCCCAGTCTTGAAATACTTCTACTAGTTGTTGTTGCTGGATTTCTGTTTCACAGTAAATTCGCGGCACTCTTATCACGCCATTTCTGTTTAAGGCGCCTTTGACTAATACCCGCCCATTTTTACATTGCATTTGCCCTATTAAGCTTAAGTCATAATGGCTTTGATCATGTTTGTGTACAAAGCTCCAGCGCTTTACTGAACCGGTTAAACATTGATGTTCATTTAACTCACGCGGGTGTGTCGGTTGACCATGCTGTTTGAGATACTCCGGGCTAGCCAGCGTGTTCATTTTAATACTCATGAGTTTACGTGCAATAAAACGTGCATCTTCCAGTTTGCCCATTCTGAACGCGACATCAAAGGCATCTTCAATGAGATCAATGCGATGACTACTGAAATCCAGATTGATCACCACTTTGGGATACTGCGACATAAACTCGCAGGCAATTTGTGCCACTAAGTCTTCACCAAGATAACCGCCAACACAGTTCACTCTGATCTCACCGTTGACTTGTTCTACATCATCAACCGCTGCTAACAATGCTTGGTCGATATCGTTTAAGGCCTGTTCAGTTTGCTCATAAAGCAGGCGGCCTGCGTGAGTTAATCTCAGTGTTCGTGTGGTTCTTATTAATAAGGTTACCGCCATCTTTTGTTCAAGCTGGCTAATTTGGCGTGAGACATGTGAACGGGACACCCCCAGTGTCTCTGCGGCTTTAGTAAAGTTGCCTTTTTGTACGATCAATACAAATGATCGAATATCAGCGAGATTGATTTGATCGAGCATCGCGATAATTTCTCAAGGTAATGGATGATCAATTGTTGCAGTATAGCAACAGTGTTTCAATTGGAGTGATATATATCAACAAAGCTTAGTCATTTATTATGCCTACCCATACAGCGAAGGGTGCTGAAACTAAAGCTATGAGGATAGACATCATGAAAAAACTAATTGTAATCACAGGCGCAAGTTCAGGTATCGGTGAAGCCATCGCAAAACGTTTAAGTAATGAAGGTTACCCTCTACTGCTTATTGCTCGTCGTGTTGAGCGTTTGCAATCGTTAGGTTTGCCGAACACCTTATGTGAGCAGGTAGATGTGACTGATCAGGCGGCATTTAACGCAGCAATTGCAAAAGCAGAAGCGCAGTATGGCCCAGTTGATGGTTTAGTCAATAATGCTGGCTGCATGTTGTTAGGACAAATAGATACTCAAGATGCTTCAGAGTGGAAACGCATGTTTGATGTTAACGTAATCGGCTTACTTAATGGGATGCAAGCGGTTCTGGCGCCCATGATTAAACGTAATCACGGTACCATTATTAATGTTAGCTCGATTGCTGGTAAGAAAACCTTTCCTAATCATGCTGCGTACTGTGGGACGAAATTCGCGGTACATGCTATTTCTGAAAACGTCCGTGAAGAAGTGGCTCTGTCAAATGTTCGCGTTACCACAATTGCCCCTGGTGCGGTAGAGACAGAATTGTTATCGCACACGTCATCTCAAGAAATTAAAGACGGTTATGATGCGTGGAAACAAGATATGGGCGGCGTATTAGCTGCAGATGATGTGGCTCGCGCAGTGGCGTTTGCTTATAGTCAACCGCAGAGTGTTTGTATTCGTGAAATTGCACTGGCGCCGACGAAGCAACAACCTTAATTAAGAATGCGCATCCAGCCTTCTAAGCTGATGATGTGGCTAACAAGCGTATTATATTTGCGAGTAACTAAAAAGGCTTCCGAGGAAGCCTTTCTGTTATGGGGCGTATTAAGTCTTACTACTTAAGCTCAAACTCACGCTTCGTCTTCTAGTGAGTAAGGTAGTGGTGTAATCGTTAATACAGACGTTTCATCATCTTTCACGCGTAATTGGGCGCTGTCAGGTGTGTCGTTAGCTAAGACTGCAGTTAGCAGAACTTGATCGTCACGTTGTACATATTCAATCACATTACCACCACGTCGGAAGCCATCTTCATCAGCAATTTCAACTTGTGATTCTGCTGTTAGTTGAATGCTCGCTGAGCCTTTAAGAATATATAGCGCGCGCTTGTTGCCACCACGGTATTTCATGCGAGCAATGGTTTCTTGTCCCATGTAACAGCCTTTATTAAAGCTAATACCGTTAATCGCCTGAAGGTTACACATTTGCGGCACGTATTGGCTGGCTGCATTGGCGCTGATATTTGGGTAGCCGCTATTGATTTCAAGCGCTTGCCAATGGCTTGTATCGGTTAATGCAACATTGGCTTTTGCCACAAGATCTGCCACGCGATCGTTTTCTAATACTAAAATATAGCGCTGCGCATCTTTTAAAACAGTGACACCTTCAAATTGGCTAACCTCGGCATTGGCTTCACCAATGTGTTGACTCACAAATGCTGTTGCCTGCTCGCCACTGACACCGATTAATGCGATTGAATCAGATACATCAGTTAACTCAGCTTTGCTGAATACGGCGTATTTTTTCAGTTGCGGTAAGTCAACTTCAACTGCGCTTTGTGGCATCAGCATCATTAACTTATCGGCAATAGCAAAGGTTCTGAAGCTGGCGATCATTTTACCTTTAGCGTCGCAATGTGCTCCCCAGCGCCACTGTTCGGCCTCAAGTGAGGTGACATCGGTAGTGACTTGACCATGAATGAAGCTGCGACCTTGTTCGCCTGTTACTTCAATTAATCCCAAATGAGAAAGCTGCGACAAAACTAGAGCCGGTTGTTCGCCAATTTGCCAGTCGGCTTGTTGTGCTGAAATGGTCATAATGATCCCTAAATAAGTTGCACAGTCAGTCTGTGCATGAAAATGCCATGTAATTTGGTTGTCCACAATGCAATAAAACAGATTGATATGGGCAATAAAAGCCTAATCTTTTTCGCTAGTCGCTAGTCGCTAGTCGCTAGTCGCTAGTCGCTAGTCGCTAGGGTCTTACTGCATGAAGCTTTAGCGTAATAAAAATAAACTAGCGAGCTTAACGAATATATTGCACTACTTGATAGCTTAATAATGTGGGCAAAATTTGAAAATACAATAAAAAAAGCGACCCGATGAGCAGATCGCTTATTTCATTACTGTGAGTAAACTCGTTTAATCAAGCAGTTCAGTTAATCAAACATTGTTCTCTCAAAGAATAGCTCTAATCAAATAGTACGCGAGAACGAATCGTCCCCTCAATCGATTTTAGCTCACCTAATGCTTCTTGGGCTTGGTCTGAATCCACTTCCATGACCACATAACCAATATCTGCCGTAGTTTGCAGGTACTGTGCAGCGATGTTGATGCCTTTTTCAGAAAACGCTTGGTTAATCTTAATCAACACACCTGGGCGGTTGTGGTGAATATGTAATAAGCGTGATGTACCCGTATGTTGTGGCAGAGAAACCTCTGGGAAGTTGACTGCTGATAATGTTGAACCATTATCAGAGTATTTCGCCAGTTTGCCTGCTACTTCAATACCGATATTTTCTTGTGCTTCAGCTGTACTACCACCAATATGAGGCGTGAGTAGTACATTGTCGATGCCACGCAATGGACTGATGAACTCATCGTCATTGGATTTTGGTTCAACAGGGAATACGTCAATGGCTGCGCCTGCAATATGCTTGCTGTTTAGCGATTGTGCCAGTGCATCGATATCTACCACAGTGCCGCGTGAAGCATTAATTAAAAATGCCCCTGGTTTCATTTGTGCCATTTCTTTTGCTGCAAACATGTTTTTAGTTTGCGGTGTTTCTGGCACATGCAAGCTCACCACGTCAGACTCTGCGAGTAGTGCCGTTAAACTTGGGCTTTGAGATGCATTACCTAGTGGCAGTTTGTCTTCAATGTCGTAAAACCTCACACGCATACCCAAGGTCTCAGCCATAATGCCTAGCTGAGTACCAATGTGACCGTAACCAATCACACCGAGGGTTTTACCACGTACTTCAACGCTGCCATTGGCACTTTTAAGCCAACCACCGCGATGACACATGGCATTCCGCTGGGGAATACCACGCATGAGCATAATAATTTCGCCAATCACTAGCTCAGCGACACTACGTGTATTGGAAAACGGCGCGTTGAATACTGGCACACCGAGCTTTTCGGCGGCAGAGAGGTCAACTTGATTGGTACCAATACAGAAGCAACCAATAGCAACCAGTTTTTCAGCATGGTTAAGCACGGATTCAGTTAATTGCGTGCGGGAGCGAAGACCAACAAAGTGCGCATCTTTAATCGATGCTAACAGTTCATCTTCTGGTAATGATGCTTTGTGATATTCGATATTGGTGTAACCTGCACGTTCTAGTACATCTACCGCAGTTTGGTGGACGCCCTCTAACAGCAGGATTTTTATCTTATCCTTGTTAAGCGAATGTTTCGCCATGATATGGGTACCCTCTTAATCTAAAGTGTGCGTATGTTATGCTGATCCTAGCAGCTGTCAAAGTACCACCTTTTTAACATGTTTAGGAGGGCTAGATGGCTAAAATTGACGTTCTTTTTGCAGAACAGTGAGCAACTTGAGGAGATTTCAGTGACAAAGACAGGGATTTGGTTAGTCATCTACTTTGGTGCGATTATTTGGTCTGTGTTTGACCCGAAAGATATGTTCACTTGGTGGCTAGAAGCGTTACCGGCTTTATTAGCTTTGCCTATCCTATTGTTTACCCGTAAACGCTTCCCGTTAACCACATTGGCTTATGTATTAATTCTGATCCATTGTTGCGTGTTATTGGTCGGTGCACGCTATACGTACGCTGAAGTGCCATTATTTGATTGGATAGCACAATGGATGGGCAGCGAAAGAAATAATTACGATAAAGTCGGTCATTTCGCCCAAGGCTTTATACCCGTGATTTTAGCTAGAGAAGTGATGTTACGAAATAATGTGTTGCAGCCTGGTGCTTGGTGTCAGTTCTTGTCAGTGTGCTTTGTACTGGCTTTTTCTGCTTTTTATGAATTGATTGAATGGTGGGTTGGTGCAGCTTCTGGTGAGGATGCCGAAGCGTTTTTAGGTACTCAAGGTTATGTTTGGGATACCCAGTCGGATATGTTCCTCGCATTAATTGGTGGTATAGTGGGTTTATTAGTACTTACAAATATTCATAATAAACAGTTAAAGTATTGTTGATTTGACTATTTAATAGAGGATAATAAAATCATTCGGATATTTTTTGTTTATTCATACTAAAGTTCTAGGTTTTTTACTTTTGACCTAGGAGATTTCTACTACTATTGTTGGATAAAACGAAAGTCCTATTTGATAGCGTTTTTTTAGGAACGGATTTTTTAGTTCATTTGACATATCAGGACGACACGCTTCACAGCTCGTGAAGTGAGTATTTTTCAGGGAGAAAAATCGATGAGCTCCAATATTGATGAGTTAGTTTTTTTACATCAAGTTTCAGCGCCTTGCCACCTTGCTATTTTGGCCGAATCCATTGGCATGAAAACACGTATTGTAAAGCATGCGGGTGATTTAGAACTTGAGAAAAACGTCAACAGTTTTTTTCTTATCGCCCAAGATGGTGCTGCGCTTGATAGCAATGGTATTCCATTAATCGTATCGCGAATTGCTGGGCATGTTCCAGTGGCTATTTATCAGGTTGAGCGTGGCTCATTAGATCAAGAATCAGCTTTATTGCTTGGCGTAAGAGGTTTGTTGTACAGCGATCAGCGAATGGACCTCATGTTAACCGGCTTACGCAAAATGGTGTCCGATGAGCTGTGGTACGACCGCCCGTTAATCAGCAAAATCTTCCGCCGTTTAGTACAAAATGTGGATACTAAATCTGATTTTCCAGAAGAAACTGCAGCCATGCTGGAAATGCTCACTAGCCGTGAGCGTACTATTATCCAGCTTGTTTCAAGTGGTGCACGTAACAAAGAAATCGCTGACCGCTTATGTATTAGTGAGCATACAGTGAAAGCACATATATCATCTATTTTCCGTAAAACCCAATCACGTAATAGAGTAGAACTATTACGCTGGGCACAAACCTATCAAACGCATTTTGAATTAGTAAGTTAATAGCGATTATTAAGGCTAAAAATTCTGTTAAGGCTGCAAAAGTGCAGCCTTTTTTATTGCGATTTTTTTGATAACTGAGTCTAATAGCAGCAACAAGTAATATTAAGTGTTGACTGACACTTAAGCGCGATAATAGAAACTTAGCATTATAGGATTAGCATGAGTATTTGGTTTAAAGATGTCACCTTAGAAGATTGTGCACGTTTAGATGCAGGCATGGGCGGCAAAGGCACTTTAATGACCACTTTAGGTATCAAGGTGACCGAGATTGGCGATGATTATATGACAGCAACCATGCCAGCCGATCCATCTGTGCATAACCCATTAGGCATTGTGCATGGTGGTGCAAATGTAGCGTTAGCGGAAACGGTAGCCAGTTATGCGGCTAATTTTGTTGTGGATTTTGAAAACTACTACTGTGTTGGCCAAGAGATCAATGCCAACCATTTGAAGGCATCCCGTAAAGGTGTGTTAACCGCGACGGCAAAACCTGTTCACTTGGGTAAACGTAGCTCAGTTTGGGAAATATTAATTTATAACAGTGCCAATGACCTTTGCTGTATTTCAAGAATGACAGCGGCAGTCGTCAAGCGTTGAACTACAATCATTAGGAATGGTTTAAAAAGGGAGCTGATATGGACACAGCAACTATCTGGGAGTGGGTTGGCTATCTAGCATCGGTATTAGTGGCTGTTTCATTAATGATGTCTGATATTAAGAAACTTCGCTGGTGGAATTTAACTGGGGCCACGTTATTTGTCGCTTACGGCCTTGCCATTGGTGCGATACCTGTCGCATTAGTGAACTTTTTCATCATGCTGATTAATATTTATTACCTGCAAAAAATGTATCGCGAAGCCAAAGAGACTAAGAATAAAGACAACCAAGGCGCAGAGTAATTCCTCTCACAATCACACTTGAATATTGCTCAAAAAATCCCCATCTATTAAGTCGGAAAGGTGGGGGGAGTTTAAATGGAATTTTTATATGTAATCGATATCAGCAAGGCTATGTATTATGGTTTACTCATCGCGATTATATTGATGCTGTTTCGAGCCATGTTCAACTTGGTGCTTTGGGGTAAAAGAATGCCCAAAGGGACATTTGTTTTCCTAGCTATTTTTCCATTAATTTCACTCTTTCCAATTCCAGGGCAAGAAATCAAAAAGCTTGAACGCATCAAGCAAGAGCAAATTAAAAACGAAGATGAATCAAGTGAGACATAGCCACAGAAATCTAGACGCCTACGATCTAACTGTAAAACCTCAAGCTGCATAATTTACCCCCAGTACATCACAATATTGTCAGTTGAAGTTTTTACTTTAGCGATCATTAGTGACTTGCTATTCCCCGTTGTTAACCCTTGACTCACCCACATTCCATGCATGTTAAATAGCATAGACACACTAAATTACTTTCTGAGTATTATTTAATACCTATCAGTTTCTTATCGTTCGGCATCAAACATTATCATTTCTATAAATAGAAAATCTTGCCTCATTTTAGAGATAGCAACACTTTTAATCGTAAAAATAGATTGTTCAAATCTGATTTAATCGATTTATTTGCTTGTGATTGTTGTCTAGTATGAACCCATCAAATCACGACGAGAGAGGTATTTATTGTGACTATCGTCGATGTAATAGAACAATGGTTAAGTCCAAAACAGGAAGGAATGTAATTATGTCTCAGCAACACTATCTAACAAGTCAAAGTGGCTCGCCGATCGCAGATGATCAAAATTCATTAACTGCTGGCGAACGTGGTCCAGTATTGTTACAAGACTGGCATTTAATTGAAAAGTTAGCGCATTTTAATCGTGAGCGTATTCCAGAGCGTGTGGTACACGCAAAAGGTACAGGTGTTTACGGTAAATTCACTCTAACTAAAGACTTAAGTGATTTTACGATTGCTGATCACTTCAATGGTGTGGGCAAAGAAACTGAGACTTTCGTACGTTTCTCTACCGTCGGTGGTGAAATGGGCTCAGCAGATGCTGAGCGCGATCCTCGAGGTTTTGGTTTACGTTTTTACACTACACGTGGCAACCATGACGTAGTGGGTAACAATACACCGACTTTCTTCTTACGCGATGGCATTAAGTTCCCAGACTTTATTCATACTCAGAAGCGTAACCCGCAAACAAACTTAAAAGATCCACAGGCCATGTGGGATTTTTGGGCTGCTAACCCTGAAGCAATGCATCAGGTAACGATTTTAATGTCTGACCGTGGAATTCCTGCTAACTACCGTCAAATGCATGGTTATGGTTCACACACATTCTCATTCTGGAATGCAAAAGGTGAACGTTTCTGGGTGAAATTTCACTTCAAATCGCAACAAGGTGTCGTTAATTTATCGGGTGAGCAAGCGGACAAGCTTAAAGGTATCGACCCTGATTCATCACAACGCGATATGGTGGTGGCGATTCAAGATGGTAACTTCCCTATGTGGACAGTGAATGTGCAAATCATGCCTGAAGCTGAGGCAAATGATTATCACATTAATCCATTCGATTTAACTAAGGTTTGGCCACATGCCGATTACCCACTAATTGAAATCGGTGAACTAGAACTTAACCGTTTACCTGAAAACTACTTTGCTGAAGTCGAGCAGGTAGCACTAGCACCAAGCAACCTTGTACCAGGTGTTGGTGCATCGCCTGACAAAATGCTGCAAGCGCGTTTGTTTGCTTATGCTGATGCTCAACGTTACCGGATTGGTGCTAACTACAACCAGTTACCCGTTAACTGTCCACATGCAGCAAAAGCGAATCACCATCAACGTGGCGGTGCAATGGCAGGTACATCGTGTCCTTACCATGGTAGCCAAACTGGTGGTGATGCAAGTAGTAACTATGGCCCAAATACTGCCCCTCAAGCATTAACTGAAACGATTGACTTTAAAGAGCCACCATTACGTTTAGACGGCGAAGCTGACCGTTATAGTCGCTATAACCAAAACGATTATGAGCAAGCAGGTAACTTGTACCGTATTTTCTCTGAAGAAGAGAAACAGCGTTTAGTTGAAACGATTTGTTCAACATTGGGTCAAGCTACGCAAGATATTCAATTGAAGATGGTTGAGCACTTTGAGCAAGCTGATGCAGATTATGGCCAGCGAATCAAATCAACTTTGGGTTTATAACTAAGACTATGATAGGAGAGTGAAATGGTTGGAATAGTGATAAATCGCGTCGATAAGTAAGGCTAAATTACCCGAAAAAAACAGAGCATCTTTGCTCTGTTTTTTGTTATTCTGCTCGAGGTGCATACTCATGCACTGTTCAATTAACTTGATTTGTCCTATTGCACTAGTGTAGCGGTGTAATGTTTCGCCATTGCAAATTAATCCCTGCTAACTTGTTAGTTTAAATGTTATGTAATTGTTTATAAACAACGCGCAAACCCTTTTAAATAGGAAGTTTGTTGCGAGACTAAAATGCCTCTGTTACTGTCAAATGCAATAAAAATGATGACAAGGTATTTTCAGTGAACTTCAAAACTCTAGGATCAATCTCAATCGTTGCGGGGACAGCGATTGGTGGTGGGATGCTGGCATTGCCATTGGCAACTGCAGCATTAGGCATTTTCCCTGCCATTTTATTACTGGTCGCAATATGGGCCATTTCTGCGTATACCGCATTATTGATGTTAGAGATTAATTTACACGTTGGCGTGGGTGACAATGTCCACAGCATTACCGGTAAAACACTTGGTAAAGTTGGACAGCTTATTCAAGGTGGTTCATTTTTAAGTTTATTGTTTGCCTTGACCATGGTTTATCTGATGGGAGGCTCTTCATTATTGGAGTCTCGTCTTGAGCCGTTACTGGGTGTTGAGATGAACAACCAAGTTGCGGTGCTATTATTTACCTTGATTTTTGGTGGCATCATTTTAATTGGTGTGAGCTGGATTGATAAGGTGTCTCGCTTGTTGTTCAGTGCCATGGTGGTGTTGTTGGTATTAGTGGTGACCTTCTTATTACCTGAGGTCAACTACGCCAATATTGCCGCACAAAATCTTGAAAAAGTAGCCCAAGGTAGCGAGTTAGCGCACTTATGGTTAGCGGCTATCCCTGTGGTATTTACCTCATTTGGTTTCCATGTATGTATTGCCACTATTGTTCGCTATCTAGATGGTGAAGCAATGACACTGCGTAAAGTTCTATTGATTGGTTCTACTATTCCATTAGTGTGCTACATACTGTGGTTGTTAGTGACCTTAGGGACATTAGGCGGTGCAACAGTACACAGCTTTGAGGGCTCACTACCATTATTGGTCAATGCGCTGCAAGATGTTGCAGATTCTGCTGTTGTCAGTCAGTTTATCGATTTCTTTGCAAACCTAGCATTAATTACCTCTTTCCTCGGTGTGACCATGAGCTTGTTTGATTACATTGCCGAGCTGACTCGCGCTAAAGAAGATATCTCAGGCCGTATCAAAACTTGGTTGATTACGTTTGTACCACCTTTATTATGTGCGCTGTACTACCCAGACGGCTTCTTCCAAGTATTAGGTTTTGCAGCGATTCCATTAGTTGTCATGATTATCTTTTTACCAATTGCAATGGCATTTAAGACCCGTGGCCAGAATACCCAAGGCTATCAGGTTGCTGGTGGTAACGGAGCGCTAGCTGCAACGGGTGTTGTTGGTATTGGCATTGTATTAGCTCAATTAGTTGTCGCGTTAAGTTAACTCTTAGCGCTTAACTCTTAGCACTTGCTTGGGGCCTAGCGTAGTAGTGCCACATTGAGGTGCTGTGGGGTGTTATTAAAAAGTTATTAACCTTGTAACAGCAAGTTTCAGCACGCTGTTAACCTAACAAAACATTTGATAAAGTCAGGCATCGCCTGACTTTTTTATTTTTGGCGTCGAAGATTTTGCAAGCAAAATCGGTTAACGACGGACCAGTTACCATATTGGTTTAACACAATGACATCCTTGTCACTATTACAAAAAAGAGCCGCAACGGCTTAAATGGATTTTACACTATGAAAAAATGGCTTCTGACTGCAGCAATTGCTGCAAGCTTTGGTGCTCATGCCGACGAAGGTATGTGGCAGCCTCATCAGCTACCTGCGATGGCGGATGAACTAAAAGCAAAAGGTTTGGAAATTGATGCTAAATCAATTTCGAAATTAACTGAATTTCCAATGAATGCCGTGATCAGCCTTGGTGGTTGTACTGCGTCATTTGTCTCACCTAAAGGCTTAGTGGTAACCAATCATCACTGTGCTTATGGCTCAATTCAATACAACTCTACCCCTGAGAAAAATCTACTTAAAGATGGTTTCTTAGCTAAAACCTATGCTGATGAATTACCTGCCACACCAGGTTCACGTATTTTTGTGACTGAGTCTGTGACCGATGTGACTGATAAAGTTAAAGACGGTCAAATGGGCAAAGTAGGTAACGACTTTTATAAAGGTATTGAACAAAAAGAAAAAGCCTTAGTCGCTGAGTGCGAAGCTGAAGATGGCTACCGTTGTAAAGTGTATAGCTTCCATGGCGGTCTTGAGTACTACCTTATTAAGCAAATGGAAATCCGTGATGTTCGCTTAGCCTATAACCCTGCGGGTAGCGTAGGTAAGTATGGTGGTGATATCGATAACTGGATGTGGCCACGACACACTGGCGACTATGCTTTCTATCGCGCCTACGTAGGTAAAGATGGTAAGCCAGCTGATTTCAGTGAGGATAACGTACCTTATGAGCCAAAAAGCTTCTTAAAAGTCTCTGCTAAAGGCGTGAGTGACGGTGATTTCGTGATGGTAACGGGTTATCCAGGGCGCACTAACCGCTACCGTACGGCAAATGAAGTGCAAAACCAGTTTGAGTGGGCTTACCCTGAAGGGAAAGTGCTACGTGAAACCTTGATTGATATCATCAAGACGACAGCCCCTGAAGGCAGCGACGAGCGCATTAAGTATGAAAGTGCTATCGCGGGCTTAGCTAACTATGCGAAAAACTTCACTTCAATGATTGAGTTCTACGGTAAATCTACCATGTTGGATGACCGTAAAGCCCTTGAGCAAAACCTTGCTAAATGGATTGAAGCTGACAGCAAGCGCAAATCTAAATACGGCAAAACATTAGCTGAGTTAGATCGTTTAATTGAAAAAGATCAGCAAGGCCAAGAACGTGACTTGTTACTGAGCTACATGGGTTATTCAAGCATGCTAAGCACAGCGACGCGTTTGTACCGTCTTGCTAATGAGAAAACCTTAGACGATATGGCCCGTGAACCCGGTTATCAAGATCGTGATATGACACGCTTTAAATCAAGCATGGAGCGTATCGATAGACGTTATGCCGCTAGTGTTGATAAAGCCATGTTGCTTGATTTACTAAAGCGTTATGCAGCATTGCCAGCAAGTGAGCGTTTAGCTGACTTTGATAAAGCCTTTGGCATTGGTAAAAAGTTTGATGCAGCAAAGCTTGAGAAAACATTAGACAAAATGTACGCCAAGACCAAGTTAGGTGACAATGACACCCGTTTAGCTTGGATGGATAAGTCGGTTGCAGACTTCAAAAAATCGAAAGATCCATTTATCAAGTTAGCTGTCAGTACTTATGACGAGCGTATGAAGCGTGAGAAGCAAGCAAAAGAACTCGCGGGTGACTTAATGAAAGTCCGTCCACAGTTCATGGACGCCATCATTGCCTATAACCGTGAGCAAGGTAAGCCTGTTTATGCTGATGCTAACTCAAGCCTACGTGTTTCGATTGGTAATGTGACTGGCTACTCACCTCAAGATGGATTAGTGGCTGTACCATTTACACGCCTTGAAGGTATTGTGGCAAAAGACACGGGTGAAGATCCGTTTGATGCACCCGCCAAGCAATTAGAGCTGATTAAGCAAAAGCAATACGGCGATTTTTATATGAAATCAATTGACTCTGTACCGGTGAACTTCCTTTCTACACTGGATACCACAGGTGGTAACTCAGGTTCGCCTACCTTAAATGGTCGTGCCGAACTGGTGGGACTGCTGTTTGATGGTGTGTATGAAAGTATCATTGGTGATTGGGGCTACGATCCGCAAACTAACCGTTCTATTCAAGTTGATAGCCGTTACATGTTATGGGTAATGAAGTACCTAGATAACGCAGATAACTTACTTGAAGAAATGGAAATCGTGCATTAACTGATGGTGTATTAAGTTAACGTTAGAGTGCAAAAATGCCAGCAAGCTTGCTGGCATTTTTGTTTTCAGCCCTAAACCACCTACTTCAGTAGGTGGTTATCATCAATTAGGGTTTGCCTGTATCTTTGTTTGTATGGCATGCCAGCTTGAGGTTGATTCAGCTATGCAATGATATTTAAAGCACGCAGCAAGCACATCCCTGTGGGCTCGACGAAAACATCCATGTTTTCAACGGCTTTAAATATCATTACTCATAGATGCTACTGAGGCTACAAAATAACTGAAACGCCCCCCTTTTAGGGGGCTAATACAAAGCTACCTTCTTCAGAAGGTGGATTCTTTACTTAAATTTTCTGGGCAGTGCTTTAGGCACGCTTCGTTGGCGCTTTGCCGAGTTATTCAATGAACCTCAGTGATAAACGTTTATCTCTATAGGAATGGCTAGCGCTTACTTTGACTGACTAATCGTAAGTTACGTTCTAAATCAGCAAATTGACTAAAGCCCATTGCAACAGGGTGGGCGCGATTTTCCTCATCGATATAGAATAAGGCTGGGAATCCTCTCACCTGCAATTGGCGAGTAAGCTGCAAATGTTGTTGCAAATGCTGCTCAGTTTCATCAGATTTAAACACTTCAACAAATTGATTTTCATCTAACCCTATCGCGTTAGCGCAGTTAATCAGTGTTGCTTCTAAAGAGGGGTTTTTAGCATCTAAGTAATAGACTGACTGTATTGCCTTTACCATTATTTGAGCGCTGTTAGGCAACAGTTGCTCCGCAGAGATGACTGCACGACAAGCGGGATAAGTTGAACGATAAGGCGTATTGAGATGCCAGAAATCGTGATTAAAGCTGACTTGCGTTTTGCTTTCTATCTGATGCCAATAGGAGGCAATAGTTTGCTTAAGGCTATCGTCCATGGGGTGTTGGCTATCAGGTGCTAAACCACCCATTATCCATTCAATGTTTGCTGTCGGGTGAGCGGCTAATAATGCCTCTAACTCGGGTTGAAAGGCATAGCACCAACTGCACATGGGGTCTAAAACGTATAAAAGTCGCATATAAATTCCTGTTAAGTATGCCAATGCAATATTCAATTTTGTATCTATAGACTGAAACTAGACATGATATTTGTGCTGAGCCACCAACAGACTATTGTAAAAATACAAACTCCAACAGCACTTTTTCTAGCGTTGGCGCTCGGTGCGCCTAGGTTAATGGGGTTACTCGGTGATTGGTTGGATCGTTGGCAATAAAGCAATGTACTCTTGATGGCTCAGTGGTCGCATTTGCCCTTCAGTTACATCACTAAAACTAAGGTCACCAATGGCGCAGCGGCATAAATCAACCACGCGAAACCCTAATGCTTTAGCCATTCTTCTAATTTGCCGATTCATCCCTTGAGTGAGGCGGATCTGAAAGTGTTTATCGCTAACTGCGCTGACTTCACAAGGGCGAGTCAGTACATCTTTGTAACGCACACCATTGGCCATCGTTGCAACAAATTGCTCCGTAATCGGTTTGTCGACTTCGACTAAATAGGTTTTAGGGTAGTGGTGCTGTGGGTGCATTAATTGCTGCAAGAAATCACCATCATTGGTTAACAGTAATAGTCCCCGCGAGTCTTTATCCAGCCTCCCCACGGGAAATATACGGCCTGTTTGGGGTAAGTGATGTATCAGGCTGCTGGGCTTTTCAGGGTTGAGATTGCAATCTATGCCAACAGGCTTGTGATAAATCCAGTATTGCTTAGCTTCCATAGGTGGAACGAATTGGCCATCGACTTTAAGTTGTGGCAATGCAGATGTGTCGACTTTATGGGTGTGGTTTGCTAGTTCATCATTGATCAATACACGTTTTTGGGTGATTAATTGAGACGCGTTTTTTCGTGAAGCTACACCGCAAAGTGCAAGATAATGAGCCAGTCGATACTCAGGCATATTCAGTTCTATCCGAGAAAAGATAGCTGCAATTATAAATTAGCGTATTGAGAATGCATAACGCTATATTGCTGCGCTTTTATCAGTTTACGAACACCTAAGCTGAGTAAAACACACCAAGCGATATTGATTTGAGTCAGCGCCCACATGTTTAAAGCAACAAAACATGGGCTGTTGTCAGCATGATCACACGGTGGGAAATCCAAGATTGACCAGTCTAATTGCAACATCAAAATCGCGGTACAAGTCACGCCTAAAATCGAGAGTATTAACACTGCAATACTCAAGTTATTTTGCGCACGAGTATGGCTGATCAATGACAAAACATGCAGCAATGAAGATGCGAGTAGATAGACGGTTGAGATTTTACGGTGCATATCGAGAAAGTGTATTGGAAAAATACCCATCAATAGAATGGATACACCCATAATGAAACCTGTCATAGCAAGGTATCGGCTAAGTAAATCTTGGAAGGCAAAGAAAACGCTGATCATGGCCAACATGACACAAAAGCCTGCTGCCAATAAAGAGAGGTTAAACACAATTGCGAATGACGAGGTGAGATAATTACCTAGGGTATCAGGACGGATACTTAAGGCTTGCAGGCTAATACTGTCAGCCTCCATAAACAAAGCACTACCCACGCCAACAGCGCATATTGCTGCTGCAATTAGCGACATAAAGACAATCACTAAATGTAAGTCGAAGTTGGGGTGTGACCTTGGCAATTTATTCTTATTCTTATGTGAGCATTTTGTTAAATAGTAACTTTATATGGCACAAAGTAAAAGCCCCAACACTTGTTGGGGCTATAGGTAAACTAACGGGTTTTGATTAGCGTTTACGAAAAGTAACGATTGCCACAGCCACTAAGGCTAATAACATACAGTACCAAGCATATGACACAGCAGCTAATGGGCTGATTGCGAAGGTTGATGCTAGTAATAAGGCTTGTGCACCGTGCGGGATAAGACCCTGGATAATACAAGCAAAGATATCGAGGATACTGGCTGCACGTTTTGGCTCTACATCATTTTTCTGCGCTAAGTCTTTAGCAATACCGCCACTGACGACAATTGATACCGTGTTGTTAGCCACACAAGTGTTAGTTGCCGCCACAATACCTGCCATACCTAATTCTGCAGCGCGACTAGATGCTTCGCCCTTAGCTTTTGAGAACCGTGCAATTAAGGCTTCAATCTTGTTGCTGACAAATGCTAGACCGCCTTGTTGCTGCATCAGGGCTGCTAAGCCACCAACTAACATAGACAGGATGAAGATTTCTTGCATGTTAGTGAAACCGGCATAAATGTCTTGGCCGAAAGTCACAACGGCATAGTCAGAGGTTGCAAGACCGGTTAAGCCCGCAAGCACAATCCCCACACTTAATACCACAAATACGTTTAGACCCGCGACAGCTAAAAATAGAATAGTGAGATATGGCAGCACACTAATGAAACTGTATTCTTGGCTAGCGATTTCTGCTTGGCCTTGGCCAGCAAAGGTGAAGGCTACCAGTGTTAATAGTGCAGCAGGGATCGCGAAGATAATATTTTCACGGAACTTGTCTTTCATTTCACAACCCTGGGTACGGGTTGAAGCAATGGTCGTGTCAGAAATAATCGATAAGTTATCACCAAATAATGCACCTGACATAACTGCACCAGCCATTAAGGCGTAATCAATTTGTGCTTGGTCTGCAACACCCAGTGCGACAGGGGCAACCGCAGCAATGGTACCCATTGAAGTTCCCATTGCAGTGGCAATAAAGGCTGCAATGATAAAGAAACCTGGTAGTAAAAGGTTAGATGGAATGAAAGATAACCCCATTGCAACCGTAGCATCGACACCGCCAGTAGCTTTTGCTACCGAAGCGAAAGCTCCTGCAAGCAAGTAAATTAAACACATTGCAATGATGTTGCTGTGGCCAATACCAGCAATGAAGGTCTCGATAGCGTTATTGAGTTTTTGTTTTGAAATTAATAGCGCTAAAACAATGGCTGGAAGAATCGCAATCACACTCGGTAATTGATAAAACGCGTAATCAACGCCCTGGCTTTGGTAATACAAACCCACGCCAATAAATAGGGCTAAGAATACAAATAAAGGTAGCAACGCAATAAATGACGCTGGACTAATTGCAGCTGTTGCCGCTTGGTTATTGGTTGGCTGGGTCAAAAGTATTCTCTCTCTTATTGTTGATAGCCATTTGTTTGGCTTATATCTTCAGTCACTAATATTGTTATCACATGATAGCAAGTGGAGCCAGCTTAGGAGATCTAAATAACACTGTCAATCTAGACGTCTAGACTTCTCTGCTTCTTTTTGCTTTTTTACATGTTGTTAGCGTTAATGCTGCAATAGTGTGACTTTGGTGAAGTTTTATTAACTTTTAACTGGTGTAACACAGGGATAAGCTAGGCTCGTTTAAGTTAACAGCAGATTGAAGTTAAGTGAGCAAAGTTAAAGGGAGTTTTTGTGTTTACAAAGATAGTATGGGTGCTTACCGCTGGGATGATGGGGTTGATAGCTTGGGTTATCTCACAGGCCAACAAAGGGGAAGAGCTTTGGATATTCAGCTTAGTCGCGAGTATTCCCTATGGCGATAAACTGGGGCACTTTGCGATTTTTGGCAGTTTATCTTGCATAGTGACTATTGCTAGTCGTTTCTATCGCCTTACTTTATTTGGCAAACAAGTATTTCTCGGCGCAATAGTAGTAAGTTTGTTTGTCATTGTTGAAGAAGTCTCGCAAGCCTTTATCGCTACTCGTACATTTGATTTAGCTGATTTGTTGTTTGATGCCATTGGCATTGGGCTGTCTGCCTTTGTGTGTCGCAAGCTACAGTTAAGGCTTGGGTTAAAACAGCCAGTTAGTTAATTAAGCCTGCTTCATTCCTAACAAATTTTCATGAGCAACTATACTCTGGTTGTGTACCAGTTATACGCCGTTCACATCTCGGTTGCAAATTGATAACAAGATCTATGGATTTATTGGTTAATAACAGTAGATTAGAACTAGCAAGCAAATCAAAATCCTTTGTTTAATATGGATGTAGTAACAAGTTTGATTTTGCTATGGCGCGGCGTTTAAAACAAAAGTTGCTTTAACCGCCAACTAAACTTTACTGCCATCGTGTTTACAAAGGATTGGGTCGCGAACGCTACAGCATCGTTACGAATGTCCAATTTTACAGTTAGGTGGCCTATGAATCTTCAAAGTATTAGAGTCAAAAGCAGTATCCCCATCATTCTATTAGGGTTTACTCTCATCATTGCTATTTTTACCGCATCAGCCTTGATACGAATGCAATCACAAACCCTTGAAGCCCAATCTGAGAAATTACTTAAAGCCGTGTCGTTAGTGCTGAATGCTGACCGTGATTTATACCAAGCGGCGATGGCACAAACATATATCGTTACTGGCATTGGCAATCGCGATGCTAATGAACAAGAAAGAGCGGAAAACGCCAAACAAGTGACAGACCGCTTTTTAGAATACAAGCGCCGCTTGAGTGACTATCAAGACTTAGTAGGACGCTTTGATCAGTTTGACAGCACCTTTGCTAATTGGAAGTCAGCATCAGATAAGCTAGTGACAGCAGCGCGAGCGGGTGAAGATACTAGTGCATTGCAGCAGCAAGCTGACAGCAATTTTGATGCGCTTCGTGATGTGCTTGATCAGGCGGGTGAAGCCGCAGAGCTTAAATCGCAAGCACTACAGCAACAACTTGCAGAAGATGTCAGTACATTTCAGGGTATCGCTTTTGTCATTATTGTGATTGTGGCGGGTATTTCTATTTGGTTTAGCTACGTCGTACCGAAAAATTTGACCTCGCAAATTCGTTTTCTCACCGATCAGATTGCAGATATTGCTGATGGCGACGGTGATTTAACCGCTCGCGTTGACATTAAATCTAAAGACGAGTTTGGCGAGTTAGGCACCGAGTTTAACCGTTTTGTTGCAAACCTAAATGAGCTTATTAAAGCGATTTTGAGTCAGTCTGAAGAGCTTAAATCTCTGACCCATGTATTGTCTGACTCAGCGGTCAAAACCAAAACCATTAATGACACCCTTAATAGCGCATCTGAAACGATTGTTAGCGCCGTGCATGAGATGAGTGCGTCAAGTAAAGAGATGGCGGATATTGCCACCATATCTGCGGATGAAGCGGTTACTTCTACTGAAATGGCGATTACCGGTATTAAAGTGGTCGGTGATTCAAGCAGCAGTATTGCCGCGCTGTCAAAGCAAATGGATAAAGCGCTTATCAGTTCGAAAGATCTGCAAAAAAGCTCAGAAGATATTGCCTCGGTACTGGATGTTATTCGCTCGATTGCTGAGCAAACCAACTTGCTGGCTTTAAACGCTGCTATTGAGGCTGCACGCGCAGGTGAGCAAGGTCGCGGCTTTGCCGTGGTGGCAGACGAAGTGCGTACTTTAGCAACCCGAACTCAAGAAAGTACTGACCATATTCAAGGCATGATCGAGCAGTTGCAAACCAATGTTAATTTTTCTGCGAGCGTGATTAGTTCAGGTAAGGAAGAGGCTGACGCCACTATGCTTAGCTTTGAGCAGGCGAGTGAAGTGTTTAAAAACTTACAGCAGTCTTCAGGTAGAGTTAACGAGATGTCGACCCAAACGGCTCAGGCAACGCAAGAGCAAACCAAGGTGTCAGACGAAATTAGTCAAAATCTATTTGAGCTTAATGAACAGACAAACTCTGCCAGTACGGTCGCGCAAACCAGTGAGCAACTTGCCACTGAGATCTTCGAGCTATCTAATAATCTAAGCCAGTTAGTATCGCGTTTTAAGGTTTAGGGGGACTGAGTTAAGGGCTAGCTAATGAGCGCTAGTCCTTATCATTCAGCCTCATTTTGAGATTGCTCTATTATCCGCTCTATCTGTCATTCACTGGCAATGCCTAGCTGGTTGCGCACAAGTGCTTCAACGAGCCAGAAGTTCCCCATGGCGCCAAACTTAAGCATGAGATCAACACGCTGCCCGAATCAATAAGCGGTTTAGGTAAAGTGTGAGGGTGTATAGCAATGGTCACATTGGGTTTAACACCTCGGGTTAGTCTTTTTGCATGCGCTACATCAAAGTGATTTTAGGCACTATGCCTGAACATATAGTTACTTACTTGCATCTGTGAGTTACAGCGTTTGCCATGATGAGGCTTAAATATCTTAAGCTATGTGTCAAACAATTGCGCTTGAATGGGCTTAGTTACCGTCGTATTGAGCAGTACTAAAAGTGGAGTATGTCATCGATCAGGTCGACGTATAGCCCATATTGATGTTGAATTCGGTACTGCCATTGAAGGGCGATTTGCAGCAACTCACCACTTTCTACTAGCTGTTTAGCGGCATCTCGCCATTGTGCGACTAGTATATCGTCGCAAGCTTGAGACATCATTATGTATACATCTGACTGTTCAAATTGGTATTGAGAGGAGAACTCATCCGGTTCAAAACCTAAATCCATGGCAACGATTGACACAGCAAGTTGTTCTGATGCAATGGCTGAAACACGACCCGCTTGAAGCATTTTGAGATTTTGCTCATGGGTCACTGAATACTGCAAGTTTTGAAAACCTTGTTGTTCTAGCCAGATGGCTCTGATATCACCTATCACAACACCTATGGACTCCAATTGGTGTAATGCCTCAAGGGATCCGATGCGTAAATTGCTGTCTCTGTGAGTAAAAATAAACCAAGGTTTGGACAACACCTTTTGAATAAAGTGATAATTCTTATTACGCTG
Source organism: Shewanella maritima (assembly GCF_043643735.1). Taxonomy (GTDB): domain Bacteria; phylum Pseudomonadota; class Gammaproteobacteria; order Enterobacterales; family Shewanellaceae; genus Shewanella; species Shewanella maritima_A. Next base: position 91,649 of record NZ_JBHZSM010000010.1, on the reverse strand, counting down.
GTCAGTTTTGGAGAAGCTATATAGCAACACGTTATTTTGTGCTTTTGCTGTATACAGAGCTCTTGCCTCTGGCATCACCTCAATGACGGTTTCATCACCGATAATTTGCTGTAAGGCTTGTACTACATCAGTGACATAGCCATCGATTTTTCCTTGCCCATTGATATAGTTGGCTGGTGCCTCATTGACTGTCACAATTCTAAAATCATTAGCTTCGGCAACAAAGCTAATGAGCCAAATGATAGCGATTACCCAATACTTCAATTAATTTTTCTCAATTAGGGTGAATAAGCCCACAATGTTAACAAGGTTTTTGTGATAATGTGAGTAATTATTCACAAAATGATTATTCTATAACAAGAATAGTACTGCTAGATTAATGTTTTTTTTCAATGCTTTGGGGGGGCTGTTGACTAGCATCTATAACCAAAAGGTATCGAACAAAATGATGATGTGTACTTCTTGTTGCTTAATGTCGTTTGAATCGTACTCATCTATGGGTAAAAAAAGTCCGTAACCTTAGTTACGGACTTTATCTATTACTTGTTTATGTCATCAGCTCAATAAGCCATGACTGAAACCTATTAATCTTCGGCATCACCTAATGATAACAAGGTAGCATTACCACCAATTGCGGTAATGTTGTTGGTGCGTGTTTTCTCTGTCACAAAGCGGGTTAGGTAGTGTGGACCACCGGCTTTCGGGCCCGTTCCTGACAAACCTTGGCCACCAAATGGTTGAACACCTACCACAGCACCAATCTGGTTACGGTTAATATAGACGTTACCAACGTCCACTTGATCAGCCAGATTAAGCGCATGACCTTCATTACGGCTGTGGATCCCAAGCGTTAATCCAAAACCTGTGCTGTTGATTTCATCAACCACATGGGCAAGCTCAGACGCCTTATAGCGGATCACGTGCAGGATTGGGCCAAAGTGCTCTTTTGCAAGGACTTTAATCGAATCTATTTCAACTGCAGTGGGTGCTACAAAGTACCCATTTTCAGTACCTTGTGGTAGCTGAACTTGTTTAATTAACTTGCCTACCTGACTGATATGATCAATATGAGCATTCAAATTAGCCTGAGCCGTTGCATCAATTACTGGGCCAACATCGGTTTTCACCAGAGATGGATCGCCAATGCTGAGTTCATCCATCGCACCTTGCATGACATCAAGCACACGCTCTGCAACATCTTCTTGCACATACAATACACGTAATGCTGAGCAACGCTGTCCTGCGCTGGTAAATGATGAGTCGACAATGTCTTGTACCACTTGCTCGGGTTGTGAAGTTGAATCCACTACCATAGCGTTTTGGCCACCGGTTTCTGCAATCAATGGAATAATCGCACCTTCTCGGTTAGCTAAGGTACGGTTAATTAACTTTGCAGTGCCGGTTGAGCCTGTGAAACAAACACCACCAATGCGTTCATCTGCAGTTATTTTTGCACCGACAGTGGCGCCAGTACCTGGTAAGAATTGTAATACTTCTGCTGGAATGCCGGCTTCATGGGCTAGCTGTACTGCGCGGTACCCAACTAAACATGTTTGCTCTGCAGGTTTAGCAATAACACTATTACCTGCAGCCAGAGCCGCTGTCACCTGACCTAAGAAAATGGCTAGTGGGAAATTCCAAGGGCTGATACACACAAAAATGCCACGACCTTCAACGAATAACTGATTAAGCTCACCCGTTGGGCCAGGCATTAATTCAGGCTTCGCCATCATTTTTTGTGCTTGTACCGCATAGTAACGACAGAAATCCACCGCCTCGCGCACTTCATCAATACCGTCTTGAATGCTCTTGCCCGCTTCACGAGTACATAGCGCAATCAGTTCTGCACGATTTTGTTCCAATAAGTCTGCTAGCTTATTTAATGCTTGGGCGCGCTCTTCAACCGGTGTGCGATTCCAGCTAGGGAAAGCTTGCTGTGCTGAAGACAGTGCCAGCTCTATCGCTGCTGCATCGGCAAAGGCGACTCGACCAACTTGCTTGGTAGTATCATAAGGGCTCAGTACTTGCTGTACCTCGCCTGTTAATGTCTCACCGTTTACCAATGGGCCTGCTTGCCATTGTGTATCATCAAACTGTTTAAGCGATGCAAAGAAGGGTTTTGATTCAGAAATAATATTCATGTTCATGCCTTTAGAGTTTTTGCGCTCATCCCCGAAAATGTCATCAGGTTGAACGATCTTTTGGTTGGCAAGAGTACGGAATTTACTCAAGGTGGTTAGTGGGTGTACCACGAGTGATTCAATGGGGGTTTTTGGGTCAACAAGTTTGTGAACAAAGGATGTGTTTGCCCCGTTCTCTAACAAGCGACGCACTAGGTAAGGTAGTAAGTCTTTATGCGCACCAATTGGGGCATAAATACGTACAGACTTAGCGCCTGCTTCAGCTAGCATGGTGTCATACAGTTCTTCACCCATGCCATGTAAACGCTGGAACTCATAAATACGGTCGTTGCCCATAGCGGTAATGCTGGCAACAGTTTGCGCGTTGTGCGTGGCAAATTGAGGGTAAATATTACCCACAGTTGCATCTGAAAGTAGGAATCTTGCACAAGCTAAATAGGATGCGTCAGTACCGGCTTTACGGGTATAAAGTGGGTAACCGCCTTCGCCAGCTTGTTGTGCCCATTTAAGCTCGCTGTCCCAGTAAGCACCTTTTACTAGGCGAAGTGGGATCTCATCACCTTGTTCTTTAGCGAGTTGGTTTAACCAACACAGCACAGGCAGTGCACGCTTTGAGTAAGCTTGCACGACGATACCTAATAACCCCCAGCCTTTAGCTGCTTCGGATTGGTATAACTTCTTAAAGAGTTGCAGGGATAGCTCAAGGCGGTCCATTTCTTCAGCATCGATAGAAATGCCGATATTGAGCTCGCGGGCTTGTTGGATAAGTTTAACCACTGAGCCATACAGTTCACTCAAGACGCGATCTTCATTGGCCACTTCATAACGTGGGTGCAGGGCAGAAAGCTTAATTGAAATTGTTGGGCGAGGCGCTTCTGCTTCATCATAGGTTTGCGCACCGAGATCAGCGATTGCATTACTGTAATCGCCGAAGTATTTTTCAGCATCTTTTGCAGTTAACGCCGCTTCACCTAACATGTCATAGCTGTGGGTATAACCCATTTTGCGCTTGGCGGTACTGTTTTTAAGGGCTTCTTTTACATCGCGCCCGAGCACGAATTGTTTACCCATAATGACCATGGCAGCCAGCATGGCTTGACGGATAACCGGTTCACCCATTTTATTGACGAGACGGTTAAGTAGGTTACTCGGTTTACCATCGACTTTTTTATCAAGCTTGACGATCTTACCTGTTAGCATCAGTCCCCATGTTGAGGCGTTAACCAAAACAGAACCACTTTTGTTTAGGTGCTCATCCCATTTTGCGCCAGACAGTTTATCTTCAATGAGGGCATCAGCAGTTTCAGCATCAGGGATCCGCAATAAGGCTTCAGCCAAACACATTAAGATAATGCCTTCTGAGGTTTCTAGGCTGTACTGCTGTAGGAATGCGTCAATACCAACCATTAAGCCTTTTTTCTCATATTGGCGAACCTTGTTCACCAAATCATGGGCATGTTGGGTAACTTGTGAGATTTCTTCGTCAGAAGAGGGAATGAGTTTGACCAACTCAGTTAAATATTGCTCTTCATCAACAATGTAATTGTCGGTAATGGCATTAAATAGCTCGTCGAGAGTGGCGTTATCGTAACGACCTGCTAGTACTTCACTTGCTTTGAACATATTAGTTACTTCCATCTTGGTCAGTGTGGATGGTATTTCGTATCGTATTTTTGCGTATTTTATTTTGTATACAATGTACGATTAAGCAGCGCAAAGTATACCTGAAAATGTGATCTTGAACAGCCTTTTCCGCACAGTGAGAACTGCGTATTTTAACTTAGACTAAAAACCTTGCTCTGTCTGAGTTTCAGCGCAGATTTAGACTAAAGAATGGGATCAAAAATGTAACAATATGGATGAGATCAGAGCAGTGATTATAATAGGCTAAGTAAAGTCCCAACCTGTCAGCATTGTCTGATAAATGAGTTTTATCACACGAATTGAAATGTGATATAGACGCTTAATGTTGTTCTCACATTCTAGGTTATTGGTTAATGGTTAATGGTTAATGGTTTAAGGAAACAGATATCGACAAGCAGTGTTAAGTCGAGCAATAAAAAAGCCAGTTATCAAAACTGGCTTTGTAAAATCACATATTCAAGATGAAGCTTCGCGTTAAGGTTGCTACGAATCTATTATTTATATAGATAAGCCTACATCCAACGATTACTTTGCTTGCGACGAGGGCGAGGGAGGTACACTAAAATAATACCAATCAATACGCCGATGCCGGCAATCATACCGCCTTGCTGCCACATATGGTAACGCTGATTATCAATGGCTGATTCGGCTCTTGCTTCAGCTGTATCGCGCTGCTGCTGCGCTTGAGTCAGTGCAGACTCTAACTCAGCCACTTGTGCTTTAGCTTGACGCAACTCATCAGACATATTTGAACTGCTATTAGTGATATTAGCTAATTCTTGCTTGGTACTTTCTAACTCACTGGTTAATGCAGGGATTTGCTCTCTGAAACTTGGTTCAAATGATAAAAACTCATTCTTAATCCAGCCTTCACGATCTTTATGATCGACGACTTGGGTGTAGTCACCTTGTGTCACGCCGAGATTAGTGACAGGTTGACCCGCTTCAATGCTACCTAAAATACGGTATTGATTGCCCGGACCACCATGAATGAAGATGTAGACATCATCAGAAATATAATTAGTGCTGCTTTGAGCAACACTGCTAAGTGGTAAAACTAACAGGGATATGATTACTAATACTCTAAACACTGACTTATTCCAAACCCAAAAAACCTGCTGTCATGCTATTTATTTCGCTGCCTGAATGCAAGAAGGAAGTCCGTAGACTTCCTTCTAAGTGCACATTTAGTGCGAATTTATGACTAAGCGTCAGCTTAATCTATCTCTGCCTAGGTGAAAATAGCTTTAATCACGAAGAAGAATACGATAGATAGTGCAGCACCAGCAGGTAGTGTAACTACCCAAGATACGACAATATTACGAACAACACCGATGTTGATTGCGGCGATACCACGTGCCATTCCCACACCTAACACAGCACCCACTAAGGTTTGTGTGGTTGAGATAGGCAGACCTGTACCAGATGCAATCACAACTGTTGATGCAGCTGCTAGCTCTGCAGCGAAACCACGGCTTGGTGTTAAGTGAGTAATGTTTTTACCAATGGTTTGCATTACACGCTTACCAAAGATAGCTAGACCCATTACGATACCCGTTGCACCTAATGGTAATACCCACCAAGCTAGTACCGCTTTTGAACCAATTTCACCACCACTCTCAACAACGGATACAACAGCTGCTAGCGGGCCAATCGCGTTAGCTACATCATTAGAACCGTGAGCAAATGCCATACAACATGCGGTCACAACCATTAAGATAGCGAATACTTTCTCAACGTTACCATACTGAGTTTGAATGTCGGCAGTCTCGTTCATTTTAAGGCGAGCAATAGCCACTTTACCAAACAGGCCGATAATAACGGCAACTAATGCTGCTAGGCCGTAAGCTTCTAATGTAGAGAAGTGCAAACCAATGTGCTTTAGACCTTTAGTGATGGTCACAAGCGACATTACGAAGCCTGCAAATGCCATATAGAACGGCACATAGCGCTTAGCATTTTTTAGTGGATCATCAGTATTGAAAATTAGCTTTTGTACACTTTGGAACAATAGGTAAGCAATAAAGCCTGATATGGCAGGGGTAACAACCCACGAGCCAATAATACCGCCGACTTTACCCCAAGCGACTGAGTCAGCACTCACACCAACCGCGGCGAAACCAACAATGGCACCGATAATTGAGTGAGTGGTAGAAACAGGCCAGCCTAGTGCAGAAGCAACAACTAACCAAATACCCGCAGCTAATAATGAGCCAATCATACCGAAGACCAGATATTCTGGTACATCTACAAAGTATGAAGCATCAATAATGCCTTTACGGATAGTGCTAGTGACTTCACCACCGGCTAGGTAGGCACCGGCAAATTCGAATATCATCGCGATGATGATGGCTTGTTTGATTGTGATGGCGTTAGAACCTACTGAGGTTCCCATAGCATTAGCGACGTCGTTTGCGCCAATACCCCATGCCATCAAAAAACCAAATGCAGCGGCAATCGCAATCAGCGTAGTGCCGTTGGTGACTAGTACATCAACCATGTTGTGTCCTTGATAACCTTGTTATTAGTGACGAGCTAACATTAGCTCAAGGCGGGAACCTACGCGCTCAGCTAAATCTGCTAAGCCTCCAACCCATTCGATAATTTTGTACATAAACATTACATCGACAGGATTATACTCACCTTCTACGGCAAGTAATTGGCGACGAACTTGAATTTGCAAGTCGTCTGAATCTTCTTCGATGGCGTCTAGTTTGGTGATCATATTGGCAACTAACTCAACTTCGCGACCACGGAAACCCGTTTCTAATAGGTCGTCAAGTTCGTTGATAGCTTGCTTAGCAAGTGCGACGGCATCCAAACAGCGTTTTAGGTAAGCACTAAATGCGGCTTGAACGGGTTGAGGGAATACTAACTGGCGGCCGATTACACGACCAGAAATGTCCTTTGCTTTATTGGCGATTTTGTCTTGTTGAGTCAAAAGCTCAAGCAAGTCGGTACGCTCAACTGGCATGAATACACCACCTGGTAACGTTAGACGGATTTCCCGTTTTAGTGAATCAGCTTCATTTTCCAGTAAGCTAATTTGCTTACGGACTTTGATAGCTTCATCCCAGTTACCTGCGATAGTTGCTTCGAAAAAAGGGACTAAAAGTGATGCACACTCGTCAACTTTATCGATATGCTGTTCTAAAGGCTTAAGAGGTGATTTTGCAAACACACCTAAAATAGAGTTTACTGGCATTGCCGTTTACCTATTTAGTTAATTCCGATTTGGAAAAAGCGGGCGCATGTTAACCTAAGCGTCCGCATAATGAAACTGTGAATTCTTAATTTTATTGCACAGCTTAATAATTCTTGCTCAGTATATATGAACAAAGCGAGGCAATCCTAAGGGATTTTTATTACAACAATGTGACAATATGAATTAATTATGACGTATTAATTAAACTTTGATGACAACAGAGCGACGATTTAATGGATTCTGAAATAGAACTAAAGCTAATTTTGCCTCCGCAACTAACTGATTTACTAATAAAAACGATCAAAAATTACCCAGGTGCTACGTCACAAGCGACACGTCAGTTGAGCAACCAGTATTTTGATTCTGCAACTTTAGTTCTACGTCAAAATTTAATGGGATTACGGGTTAGAACCAGTGATAATTTTTGTGAACAAACGCTAAAAACTGCTGGAAAAGTAATCGGAGGGATCCATTCTCGTCCTGAATACAATGTGCCAATCGAACAAAAAACACCCGACTTAACCTTGTTCCCCAATGACATTTGGCCAGACACTGTCGATATTACCCTATTAAATGCACAACTCGAGTGTGTTTTTGAAACCAATTTTACCCGTCAAACTTGGCATATCTATATTGACGATAGCCTAGTCGAAGTCGCTTTTGACCATGGACAGGTGATCGCCTCTGAGCAACATGAACCCATCTGTGAAGTTGAACTTGAACTGCTTGCGGGTGATACCTCTGCATTGCTGCAATTGGCCACCGAATTTGCTAAAGACGTTCCAATGCGATTAGGCAAAGCCAGTAAGGCTCAGCGCGGTTATATTCTGGCAGGGAAAACTCAGCCTCTATCTATTGAGCATATTGATTACATTTGCTTACCAACCGATAAAAGTTTAGATAAAACTCTCACAACGCTGCTTGAAACAGGTTTGGAACGTTGGCAGTTAATTGAAAGCGTGCTGATTGAAACCGATGATATTGCACAGCAAACTGCGTTGTGGAGCCAGCTATTGTCATGTGTCAGATTACTCAAGTTGACATTAAATCAGTTTGGTTTATTGAGTCAGCATGTTGCTTCACTGTTCGCTGAATTAGAACAAGATTTAGCTTTTATCCCTACCATGCAGGCACAAAATCTTATTCTTGAAAATGATGCCCACATGCTGAGTAAGCTTGGTGAGAAAAGCAAGATTGTAGTCATGATTGAACATCAGGTTGCCCTGCAGCATTATGCTCAGCGTTTAACCGATTTGTGGCAAAAACCGCAATATGGCCAATTACAGTTAGCGCTAGTCGAGCTGTTATTGAAAACAACGAATGGCCAACACCAGTTAGTAGATTACCCACAGCTGGGACTGTTTGCCAATCATCTACAACAAGATTCTTGGCAGCGCATTGTCGATGCAATGCCGATTAAAGCTGATATGAGTAGCCTCGATTATCAACATGTAGCACAAGCGCTTGATGAAAGTATTCTGGTCGGCTTCGCTTATGGTGAACTGTATCTGAGTCAGGAGCGTGAGAGCTTCCGTGCGCCTTGGCAAGATCTAGCATTGGGTATTCAAACGTTAACCGCATACCAGTGTTTACGAGAAAGTTTAATTGATACTGATATTGATATAGGCACTTGGTTAGACAATAAAGAGTCTAGCCTTGTGTTTGCTATGGAGCATTCACGTAAAAGTGCGCTAAAAGAAAAACCTTATTGGTAAACTTGCTTTATAGCTGAATAACCTATCGGCTGAATCAGGTGATTAACAGGTTTAAAATAAACAATCCACTGCTGAAACAGTTACTTTAGGGCTGAAAATAAAAATGCCAACCTGATAAGGTTGGCATTTTTGTCATTTTGAGTAACTTAGAACTTGTAGGTATAACCTAAAGTTGCCGACTGAGGCTTACCTGCAAACACCGAACCATGTACACGGGTAGTGATGTACTCTTCATCAAATAAATTATCTACATTTAAGTAAACTTCTGATGCGTCATTGATAAAGTAGCGAGCAGATAAGTCAAAGATAGTCTTTGACTCGATAAGTTCATCACTTGGGATATCACCTTGGCCTGCTTTAGTTCGCATATCGGAAGTATAACGACCAGCTAAGGTTACTTGCCAAGATTCAGCTTGAACTGCTGCAGACACATACAGTTGATTTTCAGGTAGATAAGTTAGTTTATCGCCCTTACTCACTTCGCCCCAACTTTCAAAGTCTGATACAAAATCATTACCAAATTCAGCGCTTGTGTAGGTATAAGCTAATTTAACTGGAAAGTTAATTTCACCTTTTTGATTGAAGTCGTAACCTAGGCTTAATTCGACGCCCTTAACATCAACTTCACCACCGTTATATTGGTTACCAATATTGTCATCGTCACAGCCATTACTTGCAGTACAGTCACCATGCATATTGCTATAGTCACCATAGAATGCAATTAATTCTGAATTTAACGCTGCGCGGTTATAACGGAAACCGGCTTCATAGTTCCAGCTTTCTTCTTCTGTGCCTTCAGTGTTACCTGGTGCCGCTGGTGCGAAACCTTTTTGAACACCAGCTAATACAAGTAACTCATCATTGATTTGATATGTTGCTGAAAGTGATGGTAATACAGCGCTAAAGCTGTTGCTGACATCTTTTGATGGCGCGTTATCACGCCCTGGATCTGTTTTACCCCAATCAAGGCGATTGGTCTCAACATCTTCATAACGGATACCAGCTGTGATATCAAAATTACCAAAACTGATTTGATCTTGAATGTATAAGGCTAGGGCTTTGGCACTATCGATACGGTTAGAGTCCGTTCCTGGAATACCACTTTCAGTACGGGTCATTACTTGATTAGCATTTAGCTCGTAAATATCAACCCATTGGTAGCGATCCATTTCATCTTCATGGTAACGAGCGCCGAAGGCTAATTCATGATTCTCTAGCATCCAATACAGTTCTGTTTGAATCCCCTGTGATAAATAGTCACGGTTATTGGCTTTCACATCTACATCGATGCTGGTGCGATTTGCATCGGCGTCAAATGCAGCCGCATTGTCAATGCCACCACTGCTTAAACTTGAACCGCCAACTTTAGAGGTTTTATACCAGTTACGGTGAAAGTCATTGTAATAAGCGGTTGTACCTAAAGATACGCTGTCACTGAAATCGATAATGTGATTAAGTTGAATTTGCTTATGCTCAGTTGTCATCTCATCTTTTTGAGATGCTGAGTATCGCATATAAGGTGTTGCTTGATAGTCAGCATCAGTTAAGCCCATGTAAGTCTCGTTTGAAACTTCATCAGCATACTTTAATTTAAGTTCAACACGTTGTTGATATTTAGCATCTTTAGCACTATCAAAACTGATTTTTGCCAATGCGTCATTTTTTACAAATCCAGTATCGCCGCCTACACCATTAATGTCGCGGAAACCGTCTGCTTGGTAACGGTATACTTCTGCAACCGCGCCGACTCTATCACTTTGCCCACCAGCATAAGCGTGGATTTTTCCAAAACCATCTTGACCCGCAGCCACATCAAGCTTACCTGCTAATTCTTGTTGTGGTATTTGACGAGAAAGCATATTGAGTACGCCCCCCGTAGTACGTGGACCATACTTAACCGTTGAGCTGCCTTTTAGCACTTCAACACTTTGCATACGACCAGAAGTCGGGAAGTAATAAGCAGCTGGAGAGGCATAGGGCGCTGGGGCAGCAAGCACACCATCTTCCATTATCGTGACTTTCTCTGAGCGGTTTTGACCTGTGCCGCGCATACCGATATTTGGGCGTAAGCCGTAGCCATCTTCTTCTTGAATGTACACACCAGGTATCGAAGCAACTGTTCTCATGATGTCAGAGTATTTGAAAGTATCAATCTCCTCTTGGGTAATCTGATGAGCACTACCTGGAGTTGTATCAAGTGGGTTGCGTGAGCCGAAAATGGTAATTTGCTCAATTTCAGCCGGCTGTGCGACTTCTTGAGCCTGAGCTGAAAATGCGGCCAGCATTGCGGTTGCAAGAAGAGTTAACCCTTGAGTTTTAACTTGTGACATCTATGTCTCCAATCAAACATTAAGTGAGTATGTGAATGAAAATTGTTATCATTAATATTATGTTGTGGCGATTTTACTTAAATGAGTTTAAAAATCAATCTCGTTAACATCTTTGTTTGATTTGTTACTAATTACTTGCTTTTGCTGTGAGTTAGGTCACAATTTTGCTGGGCGACTGATATCGCTAAATAAGTCATCGGGTGAGTGTTTTGTTGTTTTTCACGTAAACTCTTGCCAGTTTGTTATCCGTACTCTGTTCAGCTTGAGAGCTAAGTTGTTGAACAAGAGGAACTCACCAATTAATAAGAAAAAGAAATCATGTTTTTATCACCGTATTATTCAAAGAACCAAAACATCGTTCGTATTAGTGCACAGCAAGCCAGTGATTTTGCTAAGCGTGTCGCCAGTGACTTTAACCCTATTCACGATGTAGGTGCGAAGCGGTTTTGTGTGCCGGGTGATTTACTCTTTGCCTTGGTGTTAACCGAGCATGGCTTAAGCCAAAACATGCAGTTCAATTTTGAAGGAATGGTTGGTGACAGTGTTGAGCTGGTCATTGAGCCAACACAAGCGGACCACTTTGCCATTGTTGATACCAATGACAAACAGTATCTGAATGTAGAGCGAGATGGCGATATTTGTGAATGTGATACGCAAAAGGCAGCATTTATTAAGCGCTATGTTGCATTTTCAGGGCACAACTTTATTCATGTATTAGTGCCGCTAATGAAGCAGTCTGATGTGATGATTAACCCTGCCAGACCATTAGTTATCTATGAAAGTATGTCGTTCCATCTTGATGACTTTGACTTCACAGATATCCAACTTGAATTGGTTGAACAAACATTAAAAGTCGATGGCAAGCGTGGGGATGTAACACTGAAATTCGAGCTATATGCGGAAGATAGATTGGTGGGACATGGTATAAAAACTTTAGTGTTAAGCGGGTTAAGACCCATTGATGATCAAAAAATGTTAGATATGTGTGCTGAATATGAGAGCAGGAAACTGAATAAGTAACCAACTTGTATTGTCAGACTTAAAGTCCAGTTAACAAACTCAAATTTGAATATATCGACTACACTTGAAATGGTAATTTACCTAAAAGTTATCAGCGTTAAGTATAGAGGTTATATGAAAAAGCTTTGGTTAATTGGTCTTTCTTTTATAGCAAGTTCTGCTCATGCAAATTTGATTTATGATAAATCTGGCGTAGAAGAGAAAGATTTTATATTTGATCAACATCAATGCACTGAAATGGCCAATCAAGTTCAAAAGAACACTGAGTCTAGAGGCGCGGTAGGCAGTGCCGCTAAAGGTGCAGCCTTAGGTGCGGCAGGTAGCGCAATTGCAGGTGGCAGTGGCTCAGAGGGGGCTAAAGTGGGCGCTGGTGTTGGCTTAGTAGCGGGCGCGCTTGGTGGTTCAAGAGATCGCCGTGAAAATCAAGCAAACTATGAAGCTGAAAAGCAAACGGTTATGCGCAACTGCATGACGAACCGTGGCTACGTCATTTTAAATTAGTCACTCATCTCCCTTTAATGGGGGCTTCAATACCGATGAAAAAGCCATGCATTGCATGGCTTTTTTGTTTTTTAGCTTCTAAATCATATTTTAGTTGGTGCTCTGGTGCTGAAAACAAAACAAGCAACTCAATAGAGCTGCTTGAATAATTTCGGCGTCAAATCATGCGTCATAGCAATCATCGTTATTTCATCAATTGAGCAGGTTAAGCCTTAGTATTGATGTTATGCCCAGCGTTACCCGTTGGTGGTGGCACTGCAGCTTCAATAAGTTGCATAGCGATATCACCCTCTACTTTTTGCTGCTCTTTGGCCATAACTGCGACTTTTAAGCTGCTTGCCGAATCAATGTTAGACGGCATTGATGATGGTGAGTTGACTGAAATTGTCATATTGACCTCAGGTTGTTTTGGATAACTTGTTTATCGGCTGGTTAAAGATTAGCTGAAGAAATAGCTTGTATCAATTTGTAGCTAATCAAACTATCCAATTATCACATTAGGTTGCGCACAATTAAATTATGTTATACTGATCACAGTTTGTTGTTTGTTAACCTAACGCTAGAGGATGTATGAATTCTGAGCCCGCATTAATATTAGAAAACCAAGTGTGCTTCTCGCTCTATAGTGTCACCAATGCCATGATCCGTGCTTATCGACCATTACTGGATGAATTGTCACTGACTTACCCACAATACCTTGTGATGATGGTGCTTTGGCAGCGTTCAGGGATCAGTGTAAAAACCCTTGGCGAACAGGTGCATTTAGACTCAGGGACGTTAACTCCTTTATTAAAACGTTTAGAAGCTAAATCTTTAGTGATCCGAGGTCGAAGTGACAAAGATGAGCGTGTACGGGTATTGCACTTAACAGAAGCTGGGCAAGCATTGAAAGCGCGAGCGAGTAAAATTCCACAACAAATGCGCTGTAAAGTCGGTGGGAGTATCGAAGATTTACAGCAATTAAAAGCACTGTGTGACAATGCGCTAAAACAGATGAAGGCTGAATAAGCTTACCTTGTGCTTTCAGGATGTTGCTGACATTTGTTCTGCCTGTTTGGCTAAACTGTCACGTTAGCGTCATATCGCTGTCATAAAATGGTATCGAGAAAATAAATAGAATTTGATGACAACAATGAAGGTGTTGTATTTATGCTGTATTGGCAGATTTTCAGTCGTTTTTTGGCGCTTGGCTTAGTCAGTTTTGGTGGCCCAGCAGCACATATAGGTTACTTTAGAAAAGCATTTGTTGAAGAGTTACATTGGCTAGATGACAAACAATATGCCAGTTTTGTTGCATTAAGCCAGTTTATGCCAGGTCCTGGTTCGAGTCAGGTTGGCTTTGCCATAGGGCATCATCGTGGTGGTGTATTGGGCGGCCTCGCTGCTTTTATCGGCTTCACTTTACCTTCTTTTTTATTGTTATTCATGTTTGCTGTTACTAGTGCCAAGTGGTTTGATTCTTCAGTGGTCACAGGCATTATTCATGGGCTTAAATTATTGGCCGTTGTGGTGGTTGCTGATGCCACCTTGTCTATGTTCAAGCAGTTCTGCCAGCAACAACATGCCAAATTAATTGCCATAATGACCGCGGCTGTTCTGCTATTAAGTCCAGCCATGACGACCCAAGTCATCGTATTACTCGTTGCGGCAGTGCTTGGAAGGCAATTGCTCAATAAGCAGCAAGGAGTGGATGATGCCGACTATACTCCAACGCCAATCCGCCTAAATTATATTTGGTTATTATTGTTCGCCGTTGGTGCTGCAGTATCATTCTTACTAATTAATCAGCATGACAGTCTCGGTCAGATTTTCGCTCAGTTTTTCCAAGTTGGCAGTTTAGTCTTCGGTGGTGGCCATGTGGTGCTGCCTTTACTTGAAACATCAGTGGGTGAGCTGGTTTCTCAGGAACGATTTTTAACTGGCTATGCGTTAGCTCAAGCTATTCCAGGCCCTATGTTTGCTTTAGCGGCATTCTTAGGTGCTGATATCTGGTTAGAGTCACCTATTTTAGGGGCAACCATCGCGACACTAGCCATATTCTTACCCGGCTTTTTACTCATGTTAGTCGGCTTAAAAAGTTGGACTGCGATTAGTCAGCGACCAAAAATAAGTGCGGCTATTGCTGGGGTGAATGCTGCGGTAGTTGGGTTATTGTTTTCTGCTTTTTATGCGCCAGTTTTCAGCTCTGCAGTTATATCAGGGCTCGATATGGCGCTCGTGCTTATTGGCTTTGGTTTACTCAAAATTTATAAGCCTCATATTGTCTTATTAGTTGTGAGCTTTGCAGTCATTGGCGGTGGTTTAGCCTTTATTTAGTTCAGAAAATCAATAAAAAAATCTAGATTGAACTAGGCTTTTTTATGTTATTTGGCTGTTACTTAACTTACTCAACCCAATGCAATACATCTTTTATAACTGACCATCTTGGCTGCTTAGGTTTGGCGTTTTCGCCTAAGATCCAGTAGCTATAAAGTGTGTCTACGTAGCCCGACGATTGTTGTATTGCCAGCCAGCTATTTAAGAAAGTGTGCAACGATGTATTGCCTTTTGCCACCGCATAAGATGCGGGGAAGGATTTAATTTCCTCACGGTTATACAGCGTGGTGTATTCAGGATATAAAATGGTCCAAGTTTGGCCAGCTTCAAGGCTGATGAGCAGGCCGTCCCAAGTTTTACCATCGTCTTCAAAAAAGAGTTTGTCAGAATTGATTGAAGTGAACTCAATATTGTTAAACTTTTCTTGTAGGTGAGGGATGATTGAATAGTCTCCCACCGATGCGACTCTGATTTTGCCAGCTTGATGAATCAGCATGTCCGTTTTAAATTCATCAGCGCGGTAATCCTTAACAACAAAAGAATAATGCAGATGGAGTACAGGGTTAGTGAAGTCGACCAAACCTATTCGTTTAGTTGTCATTTGTAAGCCGGACACGGTGACATCAAATAAGCCACTATTAATTGACTCCAAGGCATTTTCGCTTGAGTAAGGGATGAATGCGATTTGTAAATCAAGTTCAGCTGCCAGCTTCTTCATTAATTCAATATCAAAGCCAACAAGCTCATGTTCGGCGTTAAAAAATGAAAAGGGCACTTGAACAGGGTTATAACCCACTCTTAAAGTGCCATTTTGTTTAATTTGTTCAATGGAGCGGGGACCATTAACCACTAATTCTTCAGTCCAATTGAAAGTGGTGACATCTTCGGGGACCTCTGCCGCAGAGCTCATTTGTGCCACAACCTCATCCATATTGTATTCAGTATCTACAATGCGATTAAGTAGCCAGCTGGTCGCTAATAAAGTGACACCCAAAACGATAGGTGTAAGTACACTGCACATAACCAATTTCTTCATACTGACTTTAGCGATTCCCGCCAGCATTGCTGTGCCGCCAATGGCTAAAATAAAGATATTCATCGCAGCAAGTAATGAGGTAAAGCGACTGGTAAATAAGCTCGATACCATATACAACTGGAATAAATCTGAAGACAGCTCTAGCGAATCTAATAGCATAGGAATGGTTAAATACACGCTACCAAATAGACTGATTAAGCCATTCACAGACATCGGGAAATAGCTAATAAAGTCGAGCTCTTTTCCTGAAAACCAAGCGGCAAATAATACAAAGACTATGGTCAACAATTTACCAAGGTTAGGAAAGCTAAATACCACAGGAATAATGATGTTGGCGTAGTCATCGGTTTGCGCATTACCAATCTTGTATTTATGGAATAACTCTTTGGTACGCTGAATAAGCAGTGGCAAGATAATAAAAATATTACCGGCAGCAAACGCGGTAATCATAGCGTCTTTTGCTATCCCTGTTATGTCTCGATAAGAGAAAGGCGTGATCACCATAATGATAGCGGGTAGCACCCAATAAGTGAGTAAAACAGTCATCACGACATGGGCAATAAAGTAGACCTGCAACTTTTGAAATTCATCAAAATCCATCGTGCCTGCTGTCGCAGCAGTCATGGCAAATATACCAATGGGCATCAGCATAACAATGCTTTGGGTGACCTTATTAAATGACGCGCCAAGTAACTGTAATGGGCGCATTAATGACTCTTTATCATCAATGGATATCAGTGCTATGCCTGTTGCGACACAGAACAGTACAATCGCAGGAATATAACTATTAGACAGTGAGAAAAAAGGATTAGAAGGGATATATAAATCCAGCAGATTGACGGAGTTAGGGTCTTGTAATGCCGTTAAACTAAAAAATTCACCCGCTTGCCAGTCGGGAAAGGTGTACTTGATCAAGTACATACTTAGTAGGCCAAAAAGCCAAATTACTAGCATTAGCTTGCCGACTTTCACCCCTAAAGACTTGGCTTGTTCTAGGGTTAAACTACCTAAACTAGAGATTAACGATACGATAATATAGGGGATAATGGTCATCTGTAGCAGCTTGATAAACGCATCACCAATCACTGACATCCATGCCAACATTTCACCAAAAAATAACCCTGCGATAATCCCGCCTGCAAATGACAGTAAAACCCAACTCGACATACTGATCTTTTTGGATTTTTTATTTGACGCTGATTGATTGTCTGATGAGTTGTCTGTTTGCGCGCTGGCATTAGCCATATGATTCCCTTCTACTGATTGTGGTTGTGCTAGATTCTATGCCATTATCCCATTGAATATTGCTCAGCTTGCTGCTGCTTGGTTGCTGTTTCTCGCTAATGCTTGCTGATAACAATCAAGGTACTGTTTGATTTTGTTGTCGCTATTAAAATGTGTCATTGCCCGCTCACGTCCCGCCTGTCCCAGACGCTGCTGTATTGAATTATCTGAAAAAATATGACTAATTGAAGCCGCCATGCTTTTGGCATCTTCAGGTGGAAATAAATAACCCGTCACACCTTCATCAACGACCTCGGGAATACCATCCACATTACTGCTAACGGTTGGCACTGCACATGACATGGCTTCTAGAATAACCATGCAAAATGACTCGATAAAACTCGGTTGGATGAGGCAATCGGCATTGGCGATATAACGCTCTACTTTATTGACTGAACCGGTAAAGGTAACGCGATCGAGTATGCCTAATTGCTGGCATTGTTGTTTGGTTTTGTCTATGTCTGGACCATCGCCTACTAACACTAACTTCACTGGCAGGCTGCAGGTTAATTGACTGAAAGCATTCACTACAGTTGAAGTATTCTTTAGGGGCCTGAAATTAGACACATGCATTAAGATTTTTTCGTTATCTTGTGCCAGTGTTCGCCTTAATGTTTCATCTTGTAGATCTGGAGTGAAATCGTCAGCATCAATAAAGTTATGTACCACATTGATAGGTTGCTGAATGTCGAACTCTTGCAACATATATTGACGCTGAAACTCTGATACTGTGGTTAATAGTGCGCTTTGATTCATGCTGTAGGTGTTTAAGCGCTTAATTGCATCATCTTGACCGACAACAGATACGTCTGTGCCGTGAACCGTGGTGACAATGGGAAAAGGATAATTAGCAACGTTGCTGGCTAAGTGAGCACACAGTGAATGAGGAATGGCATAGTGAGCATGCACAATATCCAGTTGGTGTTGCTCGACGACTTCAACAATTTTTGCTGTGAGCGAGTAGGTGTGCAGTGGGCCTTCAAATAAAGGGTAGTTCACTTCATCAACGCAATGAAATGCTATGTTAGGGACATCTTGGGGTAATTTGAAAGGGCGCTTATGGGCAATAATGTGGACTTCATGACCAAACTTGGCCAAACCTAAGCCGAGCTGGGTTGCCACCAAACCTGAGCCTCCAATACTGGGATGACATACAATTCCTATTCTTAACTTGCTCATCATAGTGCACGAGTATCCTTACAAATTGCAACGCTATAAAAAGACGAGGTGGTTGTTTAAAAAACTACAGTTATTTTTAGGTTAACTTTGGGGGATTTGCCAATTTTTCATCGGTTTCAATGCATTATTTGCCACAGCAAAAAAGTTAGCCGCTTCGCCAAAGATAACTTTTTCTCTCAAATTTATGACTCTAACGGGTTTATATGACAGTTATACCCGTTAGCATAATAGGCTCACTTATATACCCCAATGGGTATTAGGCTCAAGGTGGTAAATGTATGGGGTACAATAGAAAATTGGCGTAAAAAAAGCCTAACAAATAAACTTGTTAGGCTTGTATGACTTGTAATAGTGCGCGTTGTTTATCGGTGAGTTAAGCGACGCGCTCTGCATTCACCGCACAGACTTTAAACTCAGGAATTTTCGCCACGGGGTCAACCGCGTTAATCGTGAGTTTGTTCGCGGCGGCTTCAGCAAAGTGGAATGGCAAGAATAGAACTCCAGCTTGGGCACGTTTAGTCACAAACGCGTTAATTTCTATTTCACCTCTGCGAGAACTCAATTTGAGTTTATCGCCATTAGTGACACCCAGTCTTTCGGCATCAAATACTGACATCATCACTCTAGGTGCGCCTAACTCATTTAAGCCTTCTGTTTTACGGCTTAGGGTGCCGGTATGAAATTGCTCTAGTAAGCGACCGGTTGATAATACCAATGGGTATTGATCGCAGGTACCCTCCGCGGATTGACGATGCTCAACGGCAGTAAAAAGTGCTTTACCATTTAATGGTTTATCTTGATGCAATACTGCTGAGCCGGCATCTTGTTCATTCACGCAAGGCCATTGAATGCCTTTATGGGCTTGCCCATTAGCATCAGGGCTAAGCCTATCCCATGTTATTCCATGATACTGTGGTGTCAGTTGATTGATCTCATCACAAATATCGCGCTCAGATTGATAGTGCCAATCACTGCCCATTGCGTTGGCAATTGATTGAATGATTTGCCAATCTTGCTTAGCTGATGCTGGTGGCGCTAACACTGGTTCGAGTCGCTGTACACGACGCTCAGTATTGGTAAAGTGGCCGTGTTTTTCTGCAAAGGAAGCTGCGGGTAATACAACATCAGCATATTGCGCCGTTTCCGTCATAAAGATGTCTTGCACCACTAAAAAGGGAAGTTGCTCAAATGCTTCAATAACATGGGCTTGATCAGGATCGCTCAGCACTGGGTTTTCACCCATCACATACAGGCCGTGGACTTTTTTGTCAGTGATAGCATGCATCACTTCTGTCGCAGCTAAACCTATGTGTTCAGATAATTGAGTTTGCCAGTGTTGCTCGAACTTTGCCTGTACACTGGCATCGGTGACTTTTTGGTATCCCGTGTAATAGTTAGGTAAAGCGCCCATATCGCAGGCACCTTGTACATTACTTTGACCACGCAATGGGTTAATGCCTGCACCTGATTTACCAAGATTGCCACATAACAATTGCAGGTTAGAAATAGCGGTAACATTGTCATGACCAGAGGTGTGTTGGGTAATACCCATGGCGTAATAAATGGCTGTTTTTTCCGCGGTGCCAATGAGTTTAGCCATATGAGCAATATCATCAGCACTCACGCCGCTGACTTTTGCTGCTTCATTGAGGCTATATTGTGGTTGCATGACCGTATTGATAACGGCATCAAATCCCTGTGTATGCTCAGTAATGTAGTGCTTATCATGCCAATCATTGCGAATGATCTCAGCCATAATGGCATTGATTAAAGTGACATCACTGCCCGGTTTTTGGGCGACATATAGTTCGGCTTCATCAGCGATAGAGACGCGTTTAGGGTCGGCTACGATTAAACGTGCGTCATGGTGTTGCAGCGCCTGTTTGATTTTAGAGGCGATAATCGGATGGGCATTGCAGGTATCAGAACCCAAAATGAATATCAGATCTGAATCTTTAATTCCGGGAATATTGCCTGTCATTGCGCCGCTACCAATGCTTTGCTGCAGTGCTGAAACCGTACTGGAATGACAAAGGCGCGCACAATGATCGACATTGTTGCTGCCTAGCACAGTGCGAACAAACTTTTGCATGACAAAGTTGTCTTCGTTTGTTGCTTTAGCTGAAGACAACGCCGCAATAGCATGGTTACCTTGTTGCTGTTTTATGTCATTGAAACGGACTGCAATGGTGTTGATAGCTTCATCCCAAGAACAAGCAACCAGTTGACCATCTTTACGAATAAGTGGCGTGGTTAATCGTTGGTCACTTTGGATAAAGTCATAGCCAAATCGACCTTTGACACACAACATGCCTTCATTGACTTCTGAATCTTTGTTGCCTTCTACATGACTAATCTTGCCAGTACTGGGTGAGACACTGACATTAATACGACAACCCACACCGCAATATGTGCAAATAGTGGATGTGGTATTGAGTGTTTCTGTCGCGCCTTGACGTTTATCGCGGGCATCCACTAATGCGCCAGTTGGGCACACCTGAACACAGTTACCGCATTGCACGCAGTCACTGTCGGCCATGGTGACATTAAAGCCTACTCTCGGTGCGTTGCGTGTATTTGAGCTGGTATCTGGCAGGGCTTGAAAGCTGTGCTGTTCAAACTGAATCACATTATGACCACTACGTTGACCACAAATATCGACACATTTACCGCAACTGATGCAGCGATTGGCATCAAACTGAATAAATGGGCTGGTTTTATCGACTGCAAATTTACGCATTGACTGAGGCTCAAGTGTTTTGCTGTCTACCCGATACTCGGTGGCATAATCACGCAGCTTACAATCGGTATTAGCCTGACAAGCGCACTCCAGACAGCGGGCAGCTTCTTTCATGGCATCTTGATCGCTAAAGCCTTGCTCGACTTCATCAAAATTAAGCTGGCGTTGAATAGCGGTGAGTTCCGCAGCCTTGTAACGCGGCTCAGAGGTAACGTTAGGGTAAAGCTCGGCTGATAGTTGTGCAGTTTTATGGGCTTTGGTGGCATTAAATTCCGCCGGCGTTAATTCGCAAACCAAGCCTTGGGTTAATTGCTTATCAATGGCGATGGCAGCTTTGCGACCATCACCAATGGCCGCGACAGCCGTTGCTGGGCCAGTGCGCGAATCACCAATGACGAATAGCTTTTCAACACCTGCAGACATGGTATGTTCACAACCAATAAAGGTATTCCAACGTGAAAGCGCAATATCACCACTGGTAAGGTGGCTATCTGGGTGCTGTAAAAAGTCCATGTCAGGTGTTTGTGATACAGCCGCAATCACAGTATCAAAGCTTTCAGTAAAGGTTTCGCCAGTCGGTTTGGGCGAGCGTCTGCCAGAGGCGTCGGGCTCACCTAATGCCATTTTTGCCAGCTCAATTGCTACGACTTGACCATGCTGATTACTGATATTTTGCACAGGGTTAGTTAAGAAGTGGAATTTTACACCTTCTACTTCGGCCTCATGGATTTCATAAGGCTCAGCAGGCATGGCGTCTCGAGTACGACGATAAATAATCGTCACATCATGACCTTCACGCACCGCTGTTCTGGCACAATCAATCGCAGTATTACCGCCACCAATCACGGCCACTTTTTTGCCAATCGTAAAGCTTTTTTCGGTGCAATAATCTCTTAAGTAATCTACGCCTAGGTAACAACCGGCTAAATCGCTACCTGGATAATTCATTGGCACGGCTTTTTGTGCCCCAATGGCGAGACACACTGCATCATATTCATCGGTGAGTTGTTTTAAATGTATATCATCACCAAGGCGAACATTGGTGTCTATTTGTAAGCCGTTATGAGTGAGTAAGTCGATTTCTTTATCAAGAATATCTTTAGGTAGTCGATACTCGGGAATACCGTATCTAAGCCAGCCGCCAGCTTTAGGCATGGATTCTATAATGCGGACTTCATGACCTTGGTTTGAAAGAAAATAACCCGCGCTTAACCCTGCAGGGCCACTACCTATAATGGCAACTTTCTTACCAGTCGCTGGTTGTCGTTCGACTTGATAACTTTGCTCATCATTGAGATCTAAATCTGCAGCGTGACGTTTAAGTTGTCTAATCGCGACAGGCTCATCCACTAAACCGCGGCGGCACTCAGTTTCGCAAAATGCAGGGCAAACGCGGCCAATCGATAATGGTAAAGGGAGCGTTTGTTTAATCACTTTTACGGCTTCAGTGTGATTACCCTGTGAGATATGAAATAAGTAACTTTGGATGTCGACCCCAGCAGGGCAAGCTTGTTGGCAGGGTGCTTCGCAATCAGCAAAATGGTCGGCAAGAATATGGTTCAGTGCCTGTTTTCTAATTTGGCTCAGTTCAGCATTTTGGCTGATAACAGTCATACCATCACTCACCTGTGTGCTACAGGCATGTGTTTTTCGATAACTGCCATCATGATTTTCAATATCGACTGTGGTGAGGCCACAGATCTTATCATCGTGGTCAATGTCTGCATGCAGCTTAGGATCGCATAAACAAGGAATATCAATTCCAGCTTGTTGTGCCACTTGCAGTAGGTTTTGCCCAGCATTTGCTTGGACAGTCTTGCCGTCAATATTGAGTGTAATCATCGCTTGGCCTTGTAGAGTAATGCTTATGGGTGCCGATACACCTTTTATTAGGCATATAAAATATACCGATTTTTGTCAGATCTACATTAACTGGGGCATATGCCGCTGGGTTTTGTTGCATGGCTCACATCGTGCTTCATAAATGTGCACTTGCTAATATTCAAGGGGAGGCGTTTGTTGTGATGTCTCAAAAAATTATTTTGTTTGAGCTCTGTCTCGAATTGTTTGTTCGGAATTATCTGTACATGAAGCAAAGCGACTAATTGAGCAAAATATTTCTGAAAGTGGCTGTAATTATCAGAGTGATAAACATCAATATAGAGATGGAAATTGAGGCTTATTTGATCTAGCTCATGAGGTGTTAACCAAAAAGTTACATATGTATCGGTCAGGGGCTTATTTTGTAACTATAATTGATGCATAACAAGAATCGAGAGAGAGTTTTAATATGATGTCAAACTTGTCCCTGCGTAATAAGTTATTAGGCTTAGCGCTCATTCCACTCAGTTTCATTTTGGCTGTCATGCTGAGTATCTTTTACTTTACCGAAAGTAGTGCGCTGGAAGAGGACATTCAGCATTTTCGCTCTGAGTTGATTGCTGAACGCAACAATCAAATGAAAGAGCAGTTAGAAATTGCCACCGCAGTATATGAATACCAACACAGTTTGGGCGAAAACGGTGATTTCAAAGCTGCACTGCGTAAATTGCGCTTTGGGAGTGCCGGTTACTTTTATATTTATGATGATACCGGTTTGAGTATTTTTCATGGGGTTAACCAGTCACTCGAAGGGCAAAATAAAATTGATATGGCTGACCCTAATGGCACCAAAATTGTGGTCGGTTTATTAGATGCAGCCAAATCGGGCAAAGGTAACTTTACCTATTTCTACCGTAAACCTGGTACAAACGATTTAGTTGAAAAACTCGGTTATGCCGTGATGATCCCCAATTCTAACTGGATGCTGGGTACAGGTGCGTATATTGATGATATCGAATCGTCAATCAATGAATACCGTCAGTACAAACATGATGCAATGGCTGAAAAGGTGGCAATGTTTCTATTGCTAGCCGTCATATTGGCTATCGTGACTGGTATGCTAGTGGTATTTACCTCGCACAAAATGGTGCAACCTATACAGAATATGGCTGAGTCTTTACATGATATTGCCAAAGGTGAAGGTGATTTAACTAAACGTTTAACTGTGACCGGCAAAGATGAGATTGCCCAGTTGGGTTTAGCTTTCAACCAATTTGTCGATAAGCTGCACGGGCTTATCAGTGATGTGTCATCAGCTACGTTCAAAGTAAAAGGTGCGGCTGAAACCATTAATGGTCAAACGGTGGATATGTCTCACCAGCTCAATAATCACAACAGTGAAATTGACCAGATTGTCACCGCGATTACTGAAATGTCTGCAACGGCAAATGAAGTGGCACAAAATACTAATATGGTGGCAGATGCGACAGATGTCGCCAGTGGCAATGTCACCGAAGCACAGGCGTGTGTTGATACATCGCTGACTGAAATTTCACAGCTCATGCAGCAAATTGACAGTGCAGCTACCAACATTAAATTACTGAGTGAACAGTCGAAGAAAATTAACTCTGTATTGACAGTGATTGGCGGTATTGCCGAGCAAACCAATTTGCTTGCATTGAACGCCGCTATTGAGGCCGCCCGTGCGGGTGAACAAGGTCGAGGCTTTGCGGTAGTTGCTGATGAAGTCCGTTCATTGGCCTCTCGTACGCAAACCAGTACGGTTGAAATTAATGAAATGCTAGCTGAGCTGCATAAGTTAGTGGCCAACGCAGTTGATGAAATGGAGCAAAGTCAGCAAAGCTGTATTAGCTCAGTTGAATCATCAAAAGCGATTTCTGAGAGTCTGGGGGCGGTAACATCTTCTGTGACAAGTATTAATGATATGAGTACACAAATTGCCACAGCGGCAACCGAGCAAAACTCAGTGACAGAAGAAATTAACCGTAACATTAACTCGGTACAAGAAATTGTCTGTCATTTACTGCAAGCCAGTGAAGAGGCGTCGGGTGTCAGTCAGGAAGTGGCCAAAGATGGTGAAGAGCTCGGTAAGCTGGTATCCCAGTTTAAAATTTAACAGCCTATGCCGCTCTTTTAATAGATGAGCTTTTAATAAATGAGACTTTAATAAATGAACCGCTTCTTAGCGGTTCATTTTTTTGACAAATACCACCACGAACAACGCAATGGTAAAGCTGCCAGTAAAGGCTTCAATTGCCGCTATCGCCCGCGACACACCCACAGGGGTAAAATCGCCATAACCTAAAGTGGTAAAGGTGACCACTGAATAGTAAATACAGTTAAGAAACAGCATGACATTTTGGCTAAAGCTTTGGCTCAAACTGAATACATGTTCATTACCGTCGTAACTGAGTCCAGTAAAGAAGTAACATACCGCACAGACGAAAATCAGCGCCATTGAAAACCCAATTACCCGCAACGGTGCTTCGCCATAACCACAAAATAAGTCGATGGATTTAGAGATCATACGTTCCCACGACCAGCGGCGCATTTGATGACGGCGCATCACCAACTCTTTACGAATAAAATGCCCTGCCATAGCAAACAAGCCTTCACGGTCAGCAGTTTTACGTAAATTACGGTAGATTTCCTCAGATTGCTCATAGTAATCCAGCGCAATTTCCATTTCGCCTACCTTTTCAGCGTGCAGCGCCATACGCTCTTGTTTGAGCCGTTTGCCAGTATAGATATTCTCAATTCTGGCACCGTTGAGCTTAACCCCTAGTAAATTGGTATTGCCTAGATTGGCGCAATGAATGTTGGCTTCACGTAAATCGGCTTTCATCAAACTGGCATGCTCAAGATTGAGGTTGAACATATGTGCGCCTTGCAAGTTGGCGCGGTATAGCTCGGCGTGGCTCATATCAAAGCCAGTTTTGGAGTGATGCTTGACCAAATCGATACCCTCAAGGTCAGCATTTTTTAAACTGATACCACGTAACATGCCGCCGCTTCGGGCAAAGGCTTCTAGTTTGGCTTTGTCATCTGGTTTGTTTTTTACAACACGTGGGTCGTGCCAGTAGCATAAGCCAGAGGCGAGAGCGACTTCATGACATGAAAAGCCTTCATCTTCGTGATAGCAGCAAGTGGCTGGCTGAGTATTATCTGGGTGTTCTGATTCAGTCAAGGCGGTCTCTAACCTCGCATAGGGCAGTGATTTTTCTCGCTTTATCTGTATCAGTATAGCCAAGGGAAAGCAGAGTGCTTTGCTGGTTAAAAATATTGTGCAGAAAACCCCATCACGCCCTATGTTTACTGACAGTCATGGGGTAAAATGCGCGGTTAATTGTATTGTTTATCGCTAATTTAAGTTGAAAATTCATGTTTGAAGTTAATCCCGTAAAATTCAAAATCAAGGAACTTGCCGAGCGCACCGAACTTCTTCGGGGGTATCTTTGACTACGCTGCCAAAAGTGAGCGTTTAGAAGAAGTCACCCGCGAGTTAGAAAGTGCTGAAGTGTGGAACGACCCAAATAATGCGCAAGCATTAGGTAAAGAACGCGCTTCATTGGAAGCTGTTGTGAAAACCATTGATGATATGGACAACGGCCTTGAAGATATTGAAGGATTACTCGAGCTTGCCGTTGAAGAAGATGACGAAGATACTTTCAACGATGCCAGCAGTGAATTGGACGATTTAGAAAAACGTCTTGAGGAACTTGAGTTCCGTCGTATGTTCTCAGGCCCGAATGATGCAGCTGACTGTTACCTTGATATTCAGTCAGGCTCTGGCGGCACCGAAGCCCAAGATTGGGCTAATATGGTACTGCGAATGTACTTGCGTTGGGGGGAAGCACATGATTACAAGCCCGAACTCATTGAAGTGACAGACGGCGATGTTGCCGGCATTAAAGGCGCGACAGTGAAGTTTAGTGGTGAATATGCCTTTGGCTCTCTACGTACCGAAACCGGTGTTCACCGTTTAGTGCGTAAGTCGCCATTTGATTCATCAGGCAAGCGTCATACGTCATTTTGTTCGGTATTCGTTTACCCAGAAATTGACGACTCAATTGAGATTGATATCAATCCTGCTGATCTGCGTATCGACACCTACCGTGCGTCGGGTGCGGGTGGTCAGCACGTGAATAAAACCGAGTCAGCTATTCGTATTACTCACTTACCAACAAATACTGTGGTGCAGTGCCAAAACGATCGTTCGCAACATAAGAACCGTGACTCGGCAATGAAACAACTTAAAGCTAAGCTGTATGAACTCGAAATGCTGAAGCAAAATGCTGATAAGCAAGCGGCAGAGGATGCTAAGTCTGATATTGGCTGGGGTAGCCAAATCCGTTCATACGTATTAGATGACGCCCGCATTAAAGATTTGCGTACTGGCGTTGAAAACCGAAATACCCAAAGCGTCTTAGATGGCGACTTGGACAAGTTTATTGAAGCTAGCCTGAAATCTGGCCTTTAACGAGAGAAGAAGATGACTGAACAAACCCAAGACGAAAACAAGTTAATTGCAGAACGTCGCGCGAAATTAGATCACATCCGCGAAAACTGCCCAGCAAATGGTCACCCGAACAGCTTCGATCGAAAACACAAGGCTGCTGATATTCAAAAAGAATACGGCCACTACTCGAAAGAAGAGCTAGAAGGCATGAACATCCAGCGTTCAATCGCTGGCCGTGTGATGGCTAAGCGTGGTCCATTCTTGGTTATTCAAGACGTATCTGGCCGCATTCAAGCTTATGCCGCAAAAGACGTTCAAAAAGATTTAAAAGCGACGTATCAAGGTTTAGACATTGGTGACATCGTCGGCGTAACTGGTCAACTTCACCTTTCAGGTAAAGGCGATTTATACGTGAATATGGAAGAGTACCAATTGCTAACAAAAGCATTGCGTCCACTACCAGAAAAATTCCACGGTCTATCAGATCAAGAAACGCGCTACCGTCAGCGCTACGTTGATTTAATCGTTAACGAAGACTCACGTGAAGCCTTCATCATGCGCTCTAAAGTCGTTACTGCTATTCGTAACTTCATGGTGAAAAAAGAGTTCATGGAAGTTGAAACTCCAATGATGCACAGCATCCCAGGTGGCGCTTCAGCTCGTCCATTTATTACACATCACAATGCGTTAGACATCGAAATGTACTTACGTATTGCGCCAGAGCTTTACCTAAAACGTCTTGTTGTAGGTGGTTTTGAGCGTGTATTTGAAGTGAACCGTAACTTCCGTAACGAAGGTTTATCGCCACGTCATAACCCAGAATTCACTATGATGGAATTCTATATGGCGTACGCTGATTACAACGACCTAATGGACTTAACAGAAGAAATGCTAAGTTCAATCGCAACTGAGCTTTGTGGTTCACCACAACTGCCATACGGCGAGCACACCGTTGATTTTGGCGGCCCATATGCACGTATGAGCATGTTAGATGCGATTAAGCAGTACAACCCAGACAACGAAACCATTCAGTCGATGACTTATGAAGAAGTGAAAGACGTTGAGTTCATGCGTAACTTGGCTAAGAGCCTAGGCATGACAATCGAGAAGTTCTGGACTTGTGGTCAACTACTTGAAGAAATCTTTGGTGAAACCGCTGAGCCACAGTTAATGCAACCTACGTTCATTACCGGTTACCCAGCTGACATTTCGCCACTGGCACGTCGTAACGATGAAAACCACTTCATCACCGACCGCTTTGAGTTCTTCATCGGCGGCCGTGAAGTGGCTAATGGTTTCTCTGAGCTTAACGATGCACAAGATCAAGACAACCGCTTTAAAGCGCAAGTTGATGCAAAAGATGCAGGTGATGACGAAGCCATGTTTTACGATGCAGACTACATCACTGCACTAGAGCACGGTTTACCACCTACAGCAGGTCAAGGTATTGGTATCGATCGTTTAGTGATGTTATTCACTAACACCCACACGATACGTGACGTGATCTTGTTCCCAGCAATGCGACCACAAGGGTAATTGTTGATTAAGCCGTTGGCTTAATTTTGCTTTAGAGTAAGAAACCAAAAACCAGCCGAGAGGCTGGTTTTTTGTTGCATTTACAATAGTTAAGTTGTTTTTTTAATTAAATTTTTTGACAAGCATAATCTTTGAACTCAGTTACCATTGATTCAAATGATTCATATTTAGGGTTATGTGGGTGAACTCTTCCGGTGAATATATTCTTATCACTTTTGTATACCTTAAGTGACTCTTTAAAATACTTACAAGAATTGATGTAATCATTATCGCTGGCATATGAGTTTCCCATTACGAATAGGGCTTTTGATACTCCCCAATAATCACCTTCAAGTATGAAAGCATCTTTAGCTTTTTGTAAATGACTAATCGACTTTGATGCGGTTGGGTCGTATTCCCCTTGTGATATATAGAACTCTTTATGGTAGCGATAAGCGGAATTCTTATAAAAAAGACCTAAAAATATATGGGCTTCAGCAACGCCATAATTATCATTTTGGGCTTTAAAGCTACTTAATGCTTCAAGACCTAATTTTTCAGCAGCTAGTCCACGACCTTCAGTATTCTTTAATTGATACGCATAGCTTAATTTAGTATTTGGGTTTGATGTATAGGGAACACCTGCTGCAGAGCACCCTAAAAGCATAACGGCGATTATTGCTATGAGTAGTTTTTCCATTCTGAATACCTTTATTATAATTTTATGAGTTACAAAGTTTATTTTTCTTCATTTAACGATTCGATGAAATCTAAATATGGCTTTACTTGTTCAGACCAATTTGGGTTAGCCTTTTGAGTTTTTTGAAAATATTCAGTTGCTTTACTGTAATTTGATTTGTGGTAATAACAGAGTGCAATGTACCAATTTGCCTGTACATTGTTAGGGCGATGAGATAGAACTCTACGGCTGATTTTAAATAACTTTTCGTATTTTGCTTGTTCCAAAAAAGTGTCAGCGTCTCTAAAATCTGACAACTCATCAGACAATTTTACAGTAAAAAACATATATATAGAAAAGCCGAAAATAGAAATAAAGGCAGCCCAGAAAACGGCAGCAAGCCATGTAATACGAGAGGTTAAATTGTTGATCGATTCATTTAGTAGTGTGAAATCTGATACTTCCATGAAATTACTCGGTTCCTTGTTGAGTTAATTTTGATTTTACAACTTACAAATAGTTAATTTAATGTGTATTTTTTGTGCTTGCAATAAAAGTGGCTATTTAAACTTGTATTAATTCAAATTGATACAGATTGATGCAGCCTATGATTTTTCAAGTCGTGGCGCTTCGCCCACACCAGAGCCAAGGGGGAAAGCGCTTGTCCCCCTTAACAATCCCGCAGCGCTCCATTGAAGTGTTAATCCCTCAGCAATTTAAGAAAGTTTACTAACGCCTCATAATCGCCATCCATGGCTCATCTGAGGCTATCTCGACATCCATGTCGAGCTCACGCAAACTTTCTTATTGTTTCAGGACACTTCAAACGGAGAATAGGTAGCCTGCAGACGCATTAGCTCTGTTCAGATATTTATTTGAATGTTCTCATTGAATTGAGGCCGCAGAGAAAATGACGTGAGGCTGACATGGATGTCAGTCTAGCTTTCGGGGCCATGGTCACTCTGTGGCATCCATGCAATCGTGACATCAGTATATCCTTATACAAGCGATGGCCCGTCGGAAGCGTTAGCATTTTCATTCTTAACAATAAAGAGCTGGCCGAAGCAGTCTGCAAATGAAGTAAAAAAGCTGGATCATTCCCATATGGAAATCTTTCGTTTTCCAGAAAATTTCGCGATGGTGATGTGGTCAACTAAAACTGTACACCAACAGGGGGGGCGTATTTACGCGGCCATCTCGGCTGCTGTTGGTGTCATGTAGTTATTATAACTATGACCCCGTTTTGTATTGTAGTGTTTCAAGATATAGTTGATGCAGTCAAACTCAGCTTCCTTAAAACTGTTATAGCCATATTTAGGCATCCACTCTGTTTTAAAGCTTCTAAAAAATCGCTCTATCACCGCGTTATCCCAGCAATTCCCTCTTCGGCTCATGCTTTGAGTGATTTGATATTTCCACAACATTTGTCGATATTGCAGGCTGCTGTAATGACATCCTTGGTCTGAGTGAAATATCAGATTTTTAGGACGTCCTCGCTGTTCAAATGCCATTCTTAAAGCTGCACAAGTTAAATCAGTATTTGGACTATCTGAGCACGCCCAGCCGACTATCTTTCTGGCGTATAAATCCATTACAACAGCTAGATAGAGCCACTTTGTCCCTGACCAAACGTAAGTTACATCGCCACACCAAACCTGGTTTATGGCTTCAACGTTAAACTGTCGCTTTAATAAATTAGGTGCAATTTTAGATCCGTCATTTGCAACCTTATAACGATGTTTTCTGGGCTGGCTACTGCTAAGCCCTGCATCTCTCATTAAACTTGCGGCCTTATAACGACCAACATTTTCACCCAGTTGATTAAGTTGACCAGCTATCGTTCTAGCTCCTGCAGAACCGCGACTATCACTATGTATATCAATCGCTTTTTTGAGCAATAACTCACGCTCTGGTTTTATTAATTCACGGTGTTTTAGGTGGTAATGATAGCTGCTTCTCGGAACTTCAAATAAGTCACAAAGTGGTTTAACACTGTTTTGCTCTCTCGATAACGATTCAATTAATGCTATCGTTTGATGCTGTCTTGCATTAAGAGAGCGGTAGCCTTTTTTAGGATGTCTTTCTCCCATTCAATTTTCTTAATTTGAGCTTCAAGCTCTTGAATGCGCTTTTGCTCTGGAGTCATAGCATTAGCTGTTGGAGTAATTCCTTCAAATTCTTGCTTTAGTTGGATAACCCAACGCCTCATCGCTGTTGGGCCTACACCGGTAGCCTGACAGGCTTCACGAATGGTATAGCCTTGATTAATGACAAGGTTAGCTGCATCAATCTTAAATTCTGTTGAGTAAGTTGGTTGAGTCTTCATTACTTTTACACCGTTCCATATTAAGGAGAGTTTACCTCATATCGGTGTACAGGTTTATTAAGCCACAATATGGGCGGCAGGGAGATCCAAGAGGGGATTGCTGTTGTTCCCCTCTTGGTCGGGTGTGGGCGAAGCGCCACGATGTTAATCCAAACGGAGTTTGCAAACCTACTCCCTCAAGACTTAAACAATTTCGCTAATTTAGCCTTACTTGCCCGCCAGTGGGTCGCGGGTGTTTTAGGCGCCAAGCTAACAAGATGTAGGTAATCATCATGAGTGATTATGACTTCACCACCATGAGCCAAGATCACCTTCTTGGGACGCAGTTGCTCTATCTTACTGAGAGAGTTTTTATATCTGTTTGGGTAAAACACTGGAAAGGGCGGAATAAACTTATTCTTTACTTTGACGGCTAAATCGGCCACATACACGGTTTTTGATGGTTGGTAGAATAATGAAATATCCCTGTCTGTATGCCCTTGGGTTGAGATCACCTGCCATTGTTCAAAGTCGGGGATGATATCACCATCATTGAGCAGATGGTCAGCTTGTAAACGTGGCCAATACCAAATGTTTTTTCTCGGTTTTTTTAAGCGACTCGCGACCCACTTAGTAAGTAAAATATCAGTGACATACATCAACATGCCATCAATGCCACTGTACCAATGACCTTGTGCAGCACCCGTAATAATTTTGCAGCCATAGCGCTTTTTCAAAATATTAGCCGCGCCAGCATGATCCGGGTGCATGTGCGTTACGACAACTGCTTTGAGTTGCGATATTGGGCGTTGCAATTCATTAGTAATGAAGTGATAGATGTTATCCACATCGGCTTTACAGCAGCCATCTAGCAATAAAATCTTATCGTCATACACGGCAAAGTAGATAGACTGGATATAACCAGTCATGTGTAGTAATTGCATTAATTAGCTATTTTTGTTGATTATTTTCAGCATTGTAACAAGTTGTGGTTAATATTTGTACTCAGTTAAATACCGCCAACAGACCTACCCATCGTGATGTTAACTGGGTATTTTGGCAGCTGTTTCCTAGACTGTATTACTCTTTTTCTGGGCGGAATACGCTCAGTTGCCTGTTCGGCTATCAATGCAAGTAACTTTAATCAAATACACAGGGCTGCTTGTTCACACTCGTCGCTATTTTAACCTAGTAAGAAAGTTCTAGTTAATTTTATATTTCTGTAACAAATGTGTTTGATGTTAGGTGCTTAGATGATAGATTGATTCGGACGTTTTATAGGCGATTACGGTCATGAGTGCGGTAATTAGCATTCACTTTTAGGTTTTTAGCAGACATTAGCACGCTAAATGCGCAGTAATCTTCTAATAAGCGTTGTGATAAGAAAGAGCTTAGACTCTTACCACAAAATGTTAAGGGAACAACATGAAACTACCAGCCATATTGGTTGCGCTATCACTTTGTTTAGCGGTAACCGGTTGTCAAAGTACAAAAATTAAAGCGAACAAACTCCCAAGAGGCGTTGCCGTCAGCAAGTCAGTCGAACTACCTAATACGACTCAAGTGGCTTACTACTTACCCAATGCTGCAACAGAGCACAGATTCTATTTAGAGCAGTGGAATATCTGGGTCGACCCTGGCAAAGGTGTAAAAGACGGGGTGCACAATGCCATGCAGGCCTACTTCCCTGATGCGAAGCCATTAGATTTGACCAGTGATGCAACGGTGGGGCTGCTGATTGATATCGACCCTAAATGGTCGTTCAATCGTGGCGAAGCTGAAATGACCATCACTTACCGTGTGTTTGATGCTAATCAGCAAGAAATCCGTAAAGGCGAGAAAAAGTACGATACTAATTTAGGCAATATCTCTGATGGCACAGCGTTTTATAACGCCAGTTTGCGTGCCACTCAGTTAATGCTGGTGGATATCTTAAATAAGCTAAAGCCAACGGCTGAAAAATATGCCGCCAACTTAATGATGGACACAGTCGATGCTCGTCAGCTAGCCAATCTTGAAAAGCCGGTGAGCAGTGGAACAGGCTTTTATATCAATGCAAATGGTCAACTATTAACGGCTGCACATGTGCTGAACAATTGTTTGGTTACCAAAGCTGGCAGTGGTGATGACAGCATAGATGTGACCTTAGCGGCCAAGTCGACACTTTTGGACTTAGCTGTGATTGATACGAAGCAGAAAACCGATAAATTCTTACCCTTTAGAAAAGACGTGAATCTATTTTTAGGCGAGTCGGTAACTAATGTGGGTTACCCATTACAAGGACTATTAGCGGCATCACCTAACTTAACCCGCGGTAATATTAGTTCGCGCAGTGCGTTAAAAGGGTCTGTAGGGCAGTTCCAGTTCTCGGCGCCAATTCAACCGGGGTCAAGCGGTGGCCCTGTTGTATCTGATGGTGGTGAGCTATTAGGTGTGACGGTGAGTACGTTAAATTCTGCCAAGTTGATCGAGTCTGGGGTATTACCGCAAAACGTGAACTTTGCGTTAGAAGCAAAATACGCGGCTAAGTTTTTAACTAAGCATCAAATCCCTTTTGAGTCAGTAGAGCCAAATATGGATGGCAATATTTCCATTGCCAATGACGCGGCATTAGGCTCAGTTGTGCAACTAAACTGCTATCAATAGTAAGGGATGACGATGAAAAAATTATTACTCGGTTCAGTACTGGCAGCATTGATGGTGCCAGCAGTACACGCAGAAACGGCAACGACAAGCTCCTTTGTTTTACCACCACTTCACTATATTAGTTTTGTTGATTCAGACAGCTTTTACGATAAGTTGAAAGGCAGTGCGGTATTGTCAAAATTAGATAAGGAAAACTATGGCACACCGATTAGATTAGTGGTGACTTATCGAATGGAAAATACCGCAGGCGGTAGCGCTGCAGGCTTCACATCTGCCATTTTGGCTGGTGGTTCATTGGGGATCTTGCCTGTAGTTACCAACAACGACTTTGTATTGAGTTATGAGTTAAGAGTACAAGATCAGGTGATTACTTCACGTGAATACCGTGAAAACTTCACCGAAGCCACCAACATGTATTCTAATAAAGGTTTGTATAACCTTGATGGTGAGGCTCTCGAGTGGGCTATTTCGACGACTGATCAATTTGTGAATGACATTGCTGATGACGCTGAATTAGCCGAGTTAGTAGAAGAGTATGATTACTATTTTGCAGAATAAGTCACTGATATTCAGTGACACTTAAGTTTGAATAGCAAGCAATAAAAGCCACCTTTATCGGTGGCTTTTATTTATTTGCGTGATGGTTTATTTGGCTTGATAACTAATACGATAAACCTCATCAGCGGCATCATCTGATACTAATAACGAGCCATCTTCTAGCGTTAACACTGCTACTGGTCTACCCCAACTTTCTTCGCCTTGTAGCCAGCCAGTGGCAAAAGGCAGATATCCAGCCACTTCGCTGCCGTTTAGCACCACTTGCATGACGCGGTAACCGACTTTACTGCTACGATTCCAAGAACCATGTTGGGCGATAAAAATATTGCCACGATAGGCTTCAGGGAATTGTTCTCCTAAATAAAACTCCATGCCCAGCGCCGCTACATGCGCGCCTAAGTTGAGCGCGGGTGGTGTGTTTAGTTTGGCTTTTTCGGCATCATAAAACTCAGGATCTTTAATATCGGCATTATGCACATAAGGGAAGCCAAAATGCTGCCCTTCCTGAGTCACTCTATTGAGCTCGTCATCGGGTAAATCATCGCCCATCATGTCGCGGCCATTATCAGTAAACCATAGCTCACCAGTTTCAGGGTGAAAGTCAAAACCGACACTATTGCGCACCCCTTGAGCAACAGTCGTAACCTCTTTGGTATCGACATTTAGCTTCATGATGGAAGAGAAAGGCAGTGGGTCGTCGCACACATTACAGGGTGCACCAACGGGAATATACAGTAAACCGTCAGGGCCAAATTTTATATTTTTCCAGCCATGGTGGCGTTCGCTAGGCAGCTTGTTGTACACCAATTCTGGCTGTGGCACCTTGGGTAAACTGTTTTCAATATCGCGATAACGCCAAATTTTATCGACTTCAGCTACGTATAAACTGCCTTGGTGGTAGGCCAACCCCGATGGCATATTTAGCCCTTGGGCAAGTAATATTTGCTTATCTGCTTTGAAATCCTTGTTGCTATCAATGAGCGCATAAACATTCCCCGCGCGGCGACTGCCCACAAACACTGTGCCTTTATTGCCGAGGGCCATTTGTCGGGCATTTTCGACGTTTTCTGCATAGGTATCAATTTGAAATCCCGCCGGTAGTTTGATCTGCTCCAGTGGCAGTTCGCTAGCAGTCGCTTGATAGCTCATGCTTAAGCTAAGCACTGTAGCCGCACATGTGGTGAGGTAAGTCAGCGGGTTAACTGATTTGTTCATAATAACGTCCTTGAAACGAGAAACGGTTGGTTAACGAGTTAAACATCTTTAACTCACGGTGCGCAAATACTGCTATGTGGTAGTTATTATGTGCAGACTATCATCACTTGCCTATGACTTTTAATGCTTAAGTCGCTAAAAAGTGTATCGATTTATGGCAATGGTAAGGATTAGTCTTTGGATACTTTTTGCTAGAGCAAAGTCAGCGTTTAACTATCGCATCTATTAAGATGAGGGCTTTTCAGGCACAATAGCGCGCAATTTATTGGTACAACTAAAAAAGGGCTCATAATGACACAATTGACCATTACTACACCGGATGATTGGCACTTACATTTTCGCGATGGCGACATGCTAGGTGAAACTGTACCTGCTACGGCGCGTTTGTTCCAACGTGCGATTGTGATGCCAAACCTTGTACCGCCTGTCACTGATGCAAAAATGGCAAGTGATTACCGTGAGCGAATTCTTGCCGCTCGACCTCAAGGTAGCCAATTTGAACCATTAATGACGCTATTTTTAACAAACAATACCACTGCTCAAGATATTATTGATGCCAAAGCCGCAGGTGTTGT
This sequence comes from Shewanella maritima, assembly GCF_043643735.1. GTDB lineage: Bacteria > Pseudomonadota > Gammaproteobacteria > Enterobacterales > Shewanellaceae > Shewanella > Shewanella maritima_A. The sequence goes on along the minus strand of NZ_JBHZSM010000010.1, from coordinate 54,744 downwards.
GGCGGCTAAGTTGTACCCTGCTGGTGCGACAACTAACTCTGATGCGGCCGTAAAAGCATTAGATGCATTATTCCCTATTTTTGAAGTGATGGCCGAACAAGGCATGTTACTGCTGATCCACGGTGAAGTGACCGAATCGCATATTGATATTTTCGATCGTGAGAAGGTATTTATCGATCGTTACATGGTGCGCATTGTGAAAGCCATGCCAAACTTGAAAGTGGTGTTTGAGCATATCACCACTAAAGATGCGGCTGAATTTGTCGCCGATGCTGCTGACAATATTGCCGCTACAATCACCCCGCAGCATTTACTGCTAAACCGTAACGACTTACTCGTTGGTGGTGTGCGCCCGCATAACTTCTGCTTGCCAGTACTGAAGCGCAATATTCACCAAGAAGCACTGCAAAAAGCCGTTGCAACAGGTTCGAGTAAGTTCTTCTTAGGTACTGATTCTGCGCCACATGAGAAGCACCGTAAGGAATCAGCCTGTGGCTGTGCTGGTTGCTACAGTGCATGGTCAGCATTAGAGCTTTATGCTCAAGTATTTGATGACTTAGGTGTGCTAGATAAGCTTGAAGGTTTTGCAAGTCATCACGGTGCAGATTTTTATGGTCTGCCTCGCAATACAGGTACAGTGACCTTGGTAAAAGAAGATTGGACTGTGCCGGAGCAAATTATTTTGCCAAACGGTAATCCAATTGTGCCTTTCTTTGCCGGTGAAACCGTCAAGTGGAAAGTCAAAGCCTAAACCCTAACGGTTAAGTATAAAAAAGCCAGCGAAAGCTGGCTTTTTTATGCGTGAAACTTGTGCTTTATTTTTGACCAGAGCGAAGTACCAGTTCAACACGGCGGTTTTGTTTCTTCCCTGCATCATTCATATTACTGGCAACGGGAGCATGTTCACCTAGGCCAATCGCCTCAATTTGAGATTGTGTGATTTGATACTTTTCGACAAGTAATGTGCTTACCGTTTTGGCTCGTTTTTCAGACAAGGTTTTGTTGTAGTGCTGTTGCCCTTGATCGTCAGTATGGCCAACGACATAAAATCGCTGTTTAGGGTGCTTTTTAAGGTATTGGGCGACAACCTCAACCACAGGTATGGCTTCTGGTAGTAGCTTGTCACTATCAAATTCAAATAATAAACCATCTAAGGCCACATGGCCTGTTTGGGCTATTTTGTCAGTTAAGCCATCCAGATCAATGGCCATTTGCTGATCATTTAAAGTGGTTTCTTCAATGATCCTAATCTCACTGTACAGGCCGTTGATATAACCAATGATATAGGTCATCGCATGTACATTTCCAGAAGGCTTTTGCAGTCGGTATAAACGATAGTGCTGATTTTTTTGGCTGCCTATGTGTGCTAAAGCATTAAACTTTTGCTGAAATCGACTTTCACTACCACATTCATTACCTATACATCTATAAAGTTGCTCAAAGCCTAATTTTGTCAGCGCAGCTTTGTAGTTTGCATCCACTTCATACTCTGAATATGTCCGCGGTAACTTATAGCTAATATCGGTTATTTTGCCTTCGAGTGATTGAGTTAAAAAGTGTTTATTTTGCTTACCAGTGACAACTTGCGTCTGTCCGAATTGAAACTGCTCATACTCATCAATATAAGCACCGGGCATACGAGACAACATGGGATGATCTTGACTTCCTTTTTCATCTTTATCGCTACGATCTTTTACTTCAATGCCGGTAATTTCAGAAGTTAAGTAATCATTATCTAATTTAATTAGATCAAGTGGTTCATCTACTTGCTCAATCGTATCGATGGTCACGATAGTTTCTCTTTTCCATGTCGCAACATACACCGAAGTATAGAGGGATTTTTTATCCAGCTTTATATGGGCTGTAACAACAGCAGGAGACTTTGAAGCTACATTACTTGGGGGACTGATAAATTTATTGAGTGTTGATTCTTTTCCACAGGCTTTGTCTATACAAGTAAAAATGATTTCACCATTTAATTGTTGTATATGCTGAATATAATTATTAAGCATGTTTTGCGGAGTATTTTCCGGCCCCATTTCGTAGCTTATTCGAGTAAGTTTGCCTTTGACTTCTCTGGACTCAATTTTTGGGGCAGTGGCAGAAATTAGGCTGTATGGTGAATAATTTCTAACTAATGATTGTGTGTCATGAACGTTTGCCGGCGCATCAAAAAGGGGAGCCTCTAACTCTTTGGCAAAGGTAGAAGCACTTAATAAACTGATGCTAGCACAGGCTAATGCGAGTATGCGTGAGAGTATCATAGATAAATCCGTTTAAAAGCACGCCCATCAATGATGGGCGTATGTGAGTTATAGACTTTTTAGGTGTTCGAATAGCGTTTCAGTAAAACCATCACTGTTATCGTAGCTGTAGATAAATTCAGGGTAGCTCTGTGACCAATCCGCTGTTTGGTATAGCGAAACCTCTTCCAATTGGTTTGTTGCCATACCAAGTTCAACCTTGTAAAAATCTGGGTTAGTAAAGGCTTGAAGCGCTGGTTGAAGAATGACCTCGTCAACTTTAACAATATCGCTTTCGTTTGGTCCGGTAATTAATGACCAGCTATAACTCGCTTCATTGGCTGGGTTGTAGAAGGTTTGATCGACTTCATTAATCATGAGGTCGGTAGGGTCTTCAAAAGGCAGCAAGCTTTTGGCGACAATGGCAGTGGTCAGCTGCTGTATATCGCTTATCATAGTTTCTAACGCATAGGTCATGTAATCATCTTTTACTCGGCACATGACATCGATATCTTGCTCTGCACTAAAGGTGTACACCACATTTGGCCAAGAGACATCAGCCAGCGCTAACTCTGGTGGCGTTGCAGCTAAAACAGACGCCCAATAGGTTGATTGAGTATCAACTTTGCTAAAGGTGAAATTGACCATGGCATCATCAACCATAAATTGGGCTGAGCGGGTGTTGTTCTCATATTGGTAAGGGGCTATCGGGACAACTGGCGAGGTTCCGTCGTCGAAATCCCATGATTGCGTTGTCTGATTCCAACATTCTTCGAGTACTTCACCAGCTTCATTTTCTTGTTCAAAGTCAAAAGTGACATGGTTAAAGCCGTCAGCAGACAGGGTGCCGAATAACATCTTGCTTTCATCTGCAAGAGTGGCAAAAGACAAACTTGGGGTGATGCTAAGGCCGACAGTGTGACTCAGTGATTCCGCATCACTAAAGAAGTTATTCTCTATCACCTGCCAATCGCTTTCACTCATGATGCGATCGTCATATGGGTTGTCAATATAACCAAGCATTGTCAGTGAGTTATTGATCAAAAAGCTGGCTTCAATTGAGTTGCTTGCTAAGTACTCTAGCGTGCTCATCTCAGATCCATCGATCAAATCGGTAAGCTGGGTAAAAATATTTGCAAGCAGCTCTTCAACAACTAAGGTCTCGAATGCGATATCAGTAAAAATTAACTCTAAATAATCAATTAACTGCTCAATAATGACTGTTCTACTGAGCACATACTCTTCATTTGCAATCAGATAAACATTGCCTTCAACTTCGCCTATCAGGGCTTTTAATGTGGTTTCAAGCTTAACTAATAAAGCCTCTACTTGTGCATCAGAAAGGTCTTGGGCGACCATTTCTAAATAACGACGATGCTCAAGATTAGTGAAATAGTTAATGGCGCCTTCATGGGCTTGCCTAGCAAATAATGTGGCTTCACCGTCCGTATTGACCACAGGCATTGCACTGATTTTATTCGCTGTTAAAGATTGTTTTGCTGCGCCACTGAAAGTGAACTTACCTGGAGTAAGTGCAGCAGCGCTGGCTTGAGTCCAAGATGCAATAAGCTGATATTCAAATACTTCAGTGTTACTCACCCAATCAATTTGGTAAGCCCCTTGGCTATCTGTGATAGCTGTTGGCTCATCACTTTCACAAACCTGATTTTGGTTGATATCCACACATACTTCGGCACCAACCACTACGTCATGGTAGGTAACAACCCCTTTAACTTGCCTGTCGAAAGTGTTGCCAGAGGGGGTGTCGTCATCTGTATCAAAAATATCCATTTCCGATAAGTTGTCACAACCGCTAAGTAGGTAAATAGAGAGAAGAGAAGCAATAATAGATTTTGAACGATTAAGGTTAAATTGCACTTTGTATCCTTACGGGCAATAAATGAATGTCAGGCGATATTATGGATGTACTTAGTGTGATTTAATATTATCAACATGGGTGTATTGGCCTTATTTTGATATACCAATTTCAATGGGAAACATGATCCCAAAATGCGAACAAGATAGAGGTTGATATATATGAGTGATGGCTTTGAGTTGCTTAAGCCATCGTGTTGGCGGGATACATCCAAACAGGCATAGTAATAGCGCTCTCCTTACCTATGTGGCTAATTGTAATCCAATTAGTCGTTTGATAGCTTCAGCAAATATTTAACGTCGTGACTTGATGGATTTAGTCACACTTGGTTTTCGTTAGATTTATTTTGAATGAAAGGCAACTTAAAGGGATGGGAGTGAAAGATATTTTACATAACGCTATACAGAGTAGCATTGATTTTTTAGTTGGAGAAATGAAGGCGTTAATAATAAAACTGACTATTGTGAGTTCATTGTTGATATGTATAAATGCCAATGCCCTTGAGCGGTTCGCTGGTTTAGAAGATGGCTCAGATGACAACCTAAGAGCAGTCTGTAGAGACTATATGGTGAATAGTTTTTTGAAGAATGACCCTGAGCTTTTCTTTCATTTACTACCCAAATCAATGATTAGCAGAGCAGAGCGACTTGAGAGGAAATGGTACGAAGGGCATTTAAAGCGTTTTGGTCCTGAGCCTTTAACTCAGTATGATTTTTTTGAGATGAAAGATAATATTAAACATTCAGAATATAAAGGACTAAAAACAAAAAGTATCAAAGTAAGGTATAAAGCAGGGATCATGAAACAGAATAAAGGGTCTTCCTGTTACTTTAAACGCCATGAAGATGGGCGTTGGTATTTTGGGAAAAAACCGTAAACAACACAACAAGGCCTATGTTTATAGGCCTTGTTTCATAATGGCATTAAAGGGATGTAATGAGCTATAAAATTTGTAAGCAAACGGATGAATGTATCTTATTAAAAGACACAGGTGGTATTTTTGATTTCCTTTTTAGTCTTTTCCTCGCGGCTTTAGGAATCGGAGCATTTTACCTTGCGTGGTATGGCTATCAGGAAACTGACAAGCTTTGGGTATCAGTTGTCATCGCTATGATTGGTTGCTGCCTTTTCCTACCAACATTTAAAGTAAATCGTTTGGTGGTAGATGCGAGCAATAAGCAGATTATTAAAACTAAATCTTGGTTTGGGGTAACCTCAGAGAAAGAAGTTGTGACCAACAGTAACTTATCCATGCTGGAAATGTCGGGCTTTTCCTATGAAAAAATCGAGGGTTTGACTGAGCACTCAAGCCTAGTCAGAGTTCATTATTTGTTGACCTTTTTTAGCAAACCGGAATGGCAACTGCTCATTCGTGATCTGCCTACTATGCTAAATGTCGCCTTATTTATTGAGCGGAATTTTGATGCAAATATTGCAATCAAAACTGAGGGAACTAGGCATCAATTTAGTGCGCTTGGTTTATTGAAAAACTATCAAAAGGTCGACTTGCCAGAGTGTTCGATGGTCGCGGAAACTGGGTTTCAACAATTAGGTGTTGACTTTGGTGGTTTTGCTCGTTTTAAATTCTGGTTAGCCTCATTAATGAGCATTAGCTGGATTTTCATTGCACTATGGCTTGTGCTGTATACAGATGTGCTTGAGGATATTGGCAGTATTCCTACACCAGTGTTGCAAGTGGCAGTGTTTGTATTCGTCGCAGTGTTGAGTAGCTTGTATATAAACGCTAGCTTTCCTGCGACGCTTAAAATCGATCACGGTCAGTTGATTGTGAAAAATAGCTTATTGAAAGCGAGACGCTACCCCTTGGCTGATGTGATTGGAGCCGTAAACTTCCTCAACATCACTTTTTTGCTAACTAAGCATGGTGTAGAAAGACTAGCGTATAACCTCCCGCCTCGCATAGTTATGCTATTCACACCTGGTTGCTGCCATTCATTAAGAGGTAGTTTCCGTTTTTAATGATTTGCTTTGCATTGATCTTATGGTGAACAAAGCAAAGTGAGTAATTTTAAGGAGTGTAGATTGAAACAAGAGTCAGGTGATGGCAACGTGGATGCTGTTGCATTGGATGATAAACGATGGTTTTTTGATTTCCGTATCAAAGGAATGAGCGAGTTTGATGACAGCTCTATTGTTAATCTCGCAATCACCAGATTGTTTTATCCTTTGCCGTTTATCACTTCGTTAGTCATTCTCATTGTCATGCTTGGTATAGCTGCTGCGCCTTTGAGTATTGCAGATGATGGACTTGCGCGAATGTTTGCCTTGGTCAATTTTGCTATAGTACCGATTTACTTTATTGCCCGCTGGGTTTTGGTACGACTTCACTATGGCAGCAAGCTATCTAAGCAGTGTATCGTCAGTCGCGATAAGCTTATTCTGCCTGGTAGTGCGGTTATCAATAAACCAAAAGGCAAGTATGTTATTGAGCGTGAGCAAATAAAGCAGGTAAAAGTCATATATAAGTCTAGGCATGCGCGCGTTTTTGGTATTCGTAACCACATTGTTGGCACTGAGTTTATATTGCTATCGGGCGAAACAGTCTACCTTGATGCCCTCTATTTTCCGTTAAAACAGCTATTTTATATGCTGCTTTTCTTTGGCTATCCGATTAGCACTGTTCATGGTCAATATTCTTTTAAATCACTTATAGCAATTGTATTTACTGTATTTCCGGTGCTGGCAAGCATGGTTATTTACGCAGCTGTGGTTGAGTCTTACCTCTAGATTCTTTTATTAGCTTAGTACTTGTGCATACGTTTGCATCAATTCCTTGCTTGCTAAAGCAGGCGTGCTCGCCAATCATAAAGTTAATAAGCCGTTGGGCTGACCATGATTGTCAAGAGGGTTATATGACTAACGATAATGATGAAACGACTTCTACTCATTCACCTTTTACTACAAAGAAGATGGTTAAGGCTGCGATGTTTAATCCTGTTGTGCTACTAGGAACTGTAATGGCTTTACTTCTTGCTGGTGGCACCTTATTTAGTGCTCATGTTCATGCAATAAGCAAGGCGCAGCAGGGTGAGCAAGATATTCAGTCTAGCCCAATGGCCAATGAGTTACTCAAAGTGCCTATGCCAAACGTATCACAAGGGCAGATCCAAAGGCTTAATAGCGCTGATATCGATTTTGCAGGTATTACACGAAGACCAATCGATGTATGGCTGCCTGAGGATTACCCTGCAAAAGCCCCTTATGCAGTGGTGTATATGCATGATGGCCAGATGCTATACGATGCAGAGCAATCTTGGAATAAAACGTCATGGGAGATGGATGAAGCATCGGCAAAGCTTAATCAGTCTGGCGAAGTCAAACCGTTTATTGTTGTCGGTGTGCACAATGCGGGACCGTCGCGTCATAGCGAGTATTTCCCGCAAAAGCCCTTTGAGTCGTTAACAGCAAATATTCAAGCCGAGCTCTATAAAGATAAGCGCAGTGAGTCAGAAGACTTATTTCATCAGCGTATCTATTCCGATAAGTATGCCGCCTTTTTAGCTAAGTCGTTAAAGCCTTATATTGATAGCCAGTTTGAAGTCGCCAGTGACAAATCCAACACCTTCGTTATGGGGTCCAGTATGGGTGGGTTAATTTCATGGTATACCGCGTTAGAGTATCCTACTGTGTTTGGTGGCGCTGCCTGCTTATCTACTCATTGGCCGGGCGCATTTTTCAGTGAAAATAACCCGATTCCTGAAGCGTTTAACAATTATCTCGTGAAAAAGTTATCAACCAATCCGCAAGTAAAGTTGTACTTTGATTATGGTGACCAAACGCTTGATGCCATGTATCCACCATTACAAAAGCAAGTTGACGCAATCTTTCGCGCAAGTTATCCAACGACATTGTGGCAAAGCCATTTCTATAAAGGAGAAGCTCATACTGAAAAGGCCTGGGCTAAGCGGGTTGCAGTGCCATTATCATTTCTGCTAAAAAAGCCGGAGAGTGACTAGCTCATCTTAAATATTGCTAGCTACATAATTTATGAAAAAGCTCTCAATCACTTTGCGTGAAGAGAGCTTTTAGGTTTACTGAAGCCGATAATTATGAATTATTGACGTAATTGTAATGTCCAAATATTACTACCAACGATATAAATTGTGCCGTCTATACTAAATATTGGCGTAACAATGCTGATGCTGCTAGGGACTGCAAACATTTCTAAATCGGTAATCCAACCTTCTTGCTCATTATGGTAGGCAATACCAAAGTCAAAAATTGAAAATAATTCCTGCTGCTTATTTGGATTAGCAATTGTCGAAATATCTCCCTGCTTTACCATAAAGTAATCTGAATAAGATTGTTTATTACGGGTAGATAAAGGTGTGATTTCATCTTTTCCATCTGCAGTGTAAACGTCAATAACATAGCTATTATCGCTTAGCTGTGTTCTGCCAAAAATAGTAAAGAAAGAACTATCTTCAAATTGCCCTATGATTGGCCAGTCTGCTGCTGCATGACTGTACACCATTGAGCCTGAAGTGTTGGCAACATAAGTCGGAGTGTTGCTTAAGCCATGTTGCCAAATATATGCCCCTGCCGTTGTTGTTACATCTGACTTATTTAACACTGGGCAAGAAGCACCCATTGAAGCTAGGCTGTTATCGTTTGAAGCGATGAAGCTAAATTTGTCATGACAATAGACATCGTCATTACCATAACTTATCACTTGAGATTCTTCCCAGCTAGCAGATGTAATTGAGAAACGATGTATTTGTGCTTCTTGATATAACGGAGATGAAGTCAGCGAGCGAGTATCTAGAGCAATAATCTGATCGGTTAACCCTGGTATTTGCGTGAAGATGCCATATTTTGTTTCATAATTAGTCCAGCTTTTGTCTGCAAAGGTATATTTATATGGCGTCAGCTGCTTATTAAACGTATACGCTACAAATAAGTCCCCGTTTTGATCAAACATATAGCTACTAAAATTGATATTGAAAAACGCTGAGTGATAGCCAGTTAAGTCAATTGAGTTTAGGTCTCCTGTACTCAAGTTGTATCTGAAATGACTATAGTCATTGACAGCATTTTTAATGGTTAATAAATAGTAGCCATTGCCACCGCCGTTATACTGTTGGTTATGCTCAACCTGACCTTGACTAATTAATATTGCGTCTGCAGAGCTCCCAACAGTGGTGAGATAAATATTATCTGTGCTGGCAGCATGCCATATTTGATGGATATTGTTACCTGATTGGAAGCTTTGTACTAAAGTACTTTGGGCTGCAATACTATGCGGTTGTTGAAGATGCCATTGGTATACCTCAGGGTTATCTGTCACTGTCACGTTAAGTTTTGGTGTTGTCGTTAAGTCGTCAATCAGCGATAAATCAAGCAAAATTTGCTGAAACTCATCTTCTATTCCACTCATTGTGAAGGACGAATCTCCCGCTCGGATTGCACGTACTCTATCGGCGTTGTCGGCACTCTTTATCAAAATTGACAGGTTAGATTCATCACTGTCGGCGCCGACATGACTGATGTTGTTTTGCCAGTTGAAGCTTACTGTTGAATTATCTGAATACTCAATGGTTAAGTGATCAGGTAGCACTTCCCCTTCTGTTAATTGCAAAGTGCCATTGGCGATACTTGGGTGGGTTCCAGTAATGACTGGAGGCAGCACTTCTAGACTAATTTGCGCCTCTTTACCATCGTATTGTGCAGTGATACTAACCATCCCATCTTTGATTGCAGAAACTAAGCCTGTTTGAGTAACAAGGGCAATGGTGTCGTTGGTACTTGACCAGTTGATATCATCTGAAATTATTGTGTTGCCTGAGGCGTATTGACCTTGAACGGCGAGTTGTAAGCTGTCGCCAATATCTAACCTTGTGTCTTGGTTAGTAATGGTAATGGATTGTAATGGATCAGCTACAGTCACTGTCACTATTTCACTGAAGTCTTGATATGTGGCGGTAATTTGAACAGAACCAGCACTGTGCGCCGTTGCTGCACCATCAGCGGAGATGCTGATAATTGCATCATTACTCGATAGCCAGTTAGTTTGTTGAGTGACATCTTCAATGGTGTCACTTAAATACTTCGCTTCAGCCATAAAGGTGAAGCTGTCGTTAACGATGGCTGTTACTTCTCCAGAGATTGAGAAGCTATTTACCATATCCATAACGCTGACATTAACTTGCGATGTTTTGTTTTGATAGCTAGCAATTAGAGTCACATCACCAATTGATTGCAGCTGCAGACTACCTGCGGAAATACTGAAGCTATCAGCCGGAATGCTACTCCAGGTAATGTTATTAAATGCGACATCGGTAGATGAGCCGTCAGACCAATTTGCACTTAGGGTGGTTGAAACTGTGTCACCATACATCACCTCTGTTTGAGAGGTTGATAGGGAAATGTCGTTTAAAGTGACTTCTTCAACAGGTGGCTCTACAGGCGGTTCAATAGGTGCAGGGGAGTCTGAGCTGCCTCCGCAGGCCGTTAACAATGTAATACTTCCTAAGATTACAGTTATTTTTAAGTTATCCACTATCATCAAAAAACTCCTTTTAGATTGCAAATAGAGATATTTTTTTGGAGAAAATTAGCTCGACATAATTAAGATTGAGCTAAATAATTGAAATCTAACACTATGTTTTTAAAGGTTAAATTTGTTGCAGATATTACTTTCTAGTTAACGTTATGTATAGGTTTTGGTGGTGGGTTTCGTGTGACATATTGTTACCGGCGATCAACTTCAATTAGATGCCTTTTGTTATTTCAGATAGAAATGGAAAGGTGTTGTGATGAATTCAGTAAAAGGTGAGAAGCGTTTGCTCGAATAACAGGCCGTGATCTGTTTCAAGTACAAGTTTATAAGAGTAAGCTATTATGCTTTATCACTTTATTGTTTGTAACATTGAGAGCAAATGAGCCACATTTTATTAATTCATTCAAGCGTTCATGGTCAAACCGTGAAAATCTGCGAATACATGAAGCAAAAAGCCGAATCCCAAGGTGTGAAAGTGACCTTGGCGACACTAGCTGACAATCCGTCTGTTGAAGGTTTTGATAAGGTGTTTATCGGAGCGAGTATTCGTCATGGTAAGCATCGCCCAGCGCTTTATCAATTTATTGAAGCGAATAAAGAGAAACTAGAAGCAGTGCCCAATGGCTTTTTCTCGGTGAGCTTGGTGGCCCGTAAGCCAATGAAAAATACACCAGAAACGAATATGTACTATCAAGCATTTTTAAAACAAAGTGTTTGGCAGCCCCAAGTGCAAGAAGTATTTGGTGGGAACTTAGATTATCAATTCTATGGCCCTGTCGATCGTAACATCATCCGCTTTATCATGTGGATAACCAAAGGGCCAACTGATCCACATACTAAAGTTGAGTACACCGACTGGGATAAAGTCGATAATTATGTGCAGCGCATGATCGATGCATAAGGTGGTGTAAGTGAAGCTTCCTTCTGTTGTTCATTCTCTTGCTGAAAAGCTACACATTATCGTGCTTTCGTTGTGTGTGATTTTAGTGGTGAGCAGTCCTTGGATTATTATTGGCCGTCGATTACGTTCAAACGCATCTTTCTGGGACCAATTACATGTCTATTTAGGCACTGTGGCTGCCATCCTTGGTTTACTGTTTGTTATTAAGTGTTGTCTAAATGGCGGCTGGCGACAGTTTTTCCCTTGGTTAACTCTCGATTTTTCACAGTTAATTGCTGACATTAAAGGTTTTTTTCAAGGAAAGTTACCTAGTTCTGGTGGTAAGGGCCTATTTAGCTTTGTTGAAGGCTTTGGGTTAATTTTGCTTGCTGGTGTGTGTATTACTGGATTGTTATGGTTAGCTTTTCAGGGGCAAACAGATGCTGTGACATGGCGTAAATACCATCTTCTATTTGCTCAGGGATTTACTGGCTTCATTGTGGTCCATTGTTTGTTTGCCGTTGTCCATGTGATTGAGATGGTGAGAAATTCATAGCTGTTATGTAGATACAAAAAAGGCGCTCATTGAGCGCCTTTTTTAATGGGAACTAGCGGTTATTTTTTCTCAAGCGCGAGGTAGTTAATTAGTTCTACCATTTGCTCAAGGCTACGCATTTCACTCATGTTAACTAGGTATTTATCGTTAACTAAGAAGCTAGGTACGCTTTGAATACGGAACATGACTTGCTCTTGGCGCCATTTTGAAATAGTGGCATTGGTCGCTTCGCTGTCAGCAGCTTTGTCGTATGCAGCTCCGTCAATACCATACTCGGCAAACACTTTTTTGATGTCGTCACGAGAATTGATTTTTGATTCGTGCTTGTGGCCGTGAGAACCGTGATCGTGGTGACCATCGTCGCTACCTTGGATAGCGGCAAACATAGCGAGTGTAAGCTCATGCTTTTTGTCTGACTCGTTCATTACGGCTAAAGAACGCATCACTTCTGTGCCAATATCGCTATTCATGAAGTCAACGTGCTTGTTTTCAAACGCCACATCTTTGTTGATGTGTGATTTGATAAATGGCAGGTATTGGGTTTCCATGTTGTAACAGTTGTGGCAGTAGAATGAGAAGTACTCACTGACCTTTGGTTCACTCGGGGCAACCTGGTTCGAAACCTGAACGTAATGCTGACCTTCAACAAATTGTGCGGCAAAGCTGGTAAATGGAGCAACGGCTAATGTAAGCGCTAATGCGACATGTTTGAACATATGGACCTCAGTTTAAATAAGCAACTCAAAATGAGTTACAAAAGGGATTGCTAAATTATGGCTGATCTACAAAAGATTAAAAGACCTGAGTGACTTATCTATGATTATTTTGTGACATTTGAATGAGATCCCATTCAAATATTTGCACTAATGTTCCTTCACACTTGTCGGGCTTGATTGATCTAACACCTTGAATCAACACCAAGGTGTGCAAGGTGAATTAAGTTTTCAATCTTGGATATCAAGTTGAGTATATTAAAAGCAAGGTGTCACTCAGTTTGAGGATTTGGTCTAAGGGTTTGCCAAGCTTCGCATATAGCTCGGAACTGTTCAGCATTACCCTCATCACGGTCAGGGTGCCATTTTAATGCGAGTTTGCGCCACTGCTTGCGGATATCTTTGTTACTGGCGCTGGCATCTAACTCAAACACATTAAGCGCTTGTGTTTTATTCATCAAGCTGGGATTAATACCGATATATTCTTGGTAACTGCTCCAGAAAGCATCAAGCATTTCGCGTACAACATTGCTGCAAGTGTCGTAATGTTGCCAATCAAGATAGTACTCTCTTAAAGCCGCGTCTTGTTGATGTAATACATCAGCGTTATTTGGGACGATGCGAAACAGCTGGATCTCCATGGCCTGAACTTGCAACCATTGGCGTGGAAGCAAGATGTCTTGTAATTCATACAAGGCATTCATCAGCAAGAAGTTACGTTTGAATAAATCTTTTTCAGGCTCTGGATCTAAATCGTGCATTAAGCCTTTTGCCTGTAATTCACTGGCAAGGTGATGTACTTTCCAGCTGTGGTTTGAGGATTTGAGAAGGCTTAGAAGGGGCCAAATGAGAGGGTTGTCTCCCTTGAGCGCTTTGACATCTGAATTTGCTGGCTGAGCAATCACCGCAGTGTTGGTCATTAACATAAGATCATTTGTGGTCGCGTTGGCAATAATTCTACTATGCCATAGCGATCAGCAATGGCAAGTATAAATATTGCTCAATTTGTTACGTGGGAGTAGGCAAGCAGAAGTTGTATCGGCAAGTAATGATTTTCAGCCATAAAAAAACGCACTCAATTGAGTGCGTTTTCATCATGTTACATCTGATTAGTGACGGAACATTGCAGAGATTGACTCTTCGTTGCTGACGCGACGAATCGCTTCAGCTAACACAGCAGACATGGTCAACTGTGATACTTTACCGACTTTAAGCATTTCTTCACTTAGCGGTACCGTGTCAGTCACAATCACTTCATCGATAACAGAGTTAGCGATGTTTTGTGGTGCTGAACCAGAAAATACTGGGTGAGTAGCGTAAGCAAATACGCGGTTAGCACCATGTTCTTTTAGTGCTTCAGCTGCTTTAGACAGTGTGCCACCAGTATCAATCATGTCATCAACGATGATACAGTCGCGACCTTGAACATCACCAATGATGTGCATAACTTGGGCAACGTTAGCTTGAGGACGACGCTTATCGATGATGGCTAAATCAGTATCATCAAGTAGCTTAGCTACTGCGCGAGCGCGTACTACACCACCAATGTCAGGTGATACCACCACTGGGTTGTCTAGTTTCTTAGCTAGCATATCTTCAAGTAACACTGGGCTACCGAAAACGTTGTCTACTGGCACATCAAAGAAGCCTTGAATTTGCTCAGCGTGTAAATCACAAGTCAATACACGGTCAACGCCAACACTTGATAAGAAGTCAGCAACAACTTTCGCAGTAATCGGTACACGGGCACTGCGTACGCGGCGATCTTGACGGGCATAACCAAAGTATGGAATTACCGCAGTGATACGGCCAGCAGATGCACGACGTAATGCGTCAACCATAACAATCAATTCCATTAGATTATCATTGGTAGGAGCACAGGTAGATTGGATGATGAAAACATCCGCACCACGTACGTTCTCATTGATCTGAACACTGATTTCACCGTCGCTGAAACGGCCTACAACTGCATCGCCAAGCTTGCAGAATAAACGGTCAGCAATTTTTTCGGCTAATTTTGGGGTAGCGTTACCAGCAAAGAGCTTGATGTCGGGCACTTTATGAACCTCAGGTGTTGGCTTTAAGAATAACTAAAACGACAACTTAGTCGAATTAGAAGAAATTTGTTACGGTTGCTCAAGTCGTGTCATTAACGGTGACTTGTTTAAACCTTTAGCAACAAAGCCTTGCATTGGTTTTGGCAAATTAGCCAAAGTATCAAGTGCTTGTTGCTTAGCTTCGAAGATACCAAAGACGCATGCTCCAGTACCTGTCATTCGAGACGGCGCATATTCTAGCAGCCACTGTAATGCATTGCCAACTTGAGGGTAGATTTTTGCGACAAGCTTTTGGCAGTCATTACTCCATGTATTGCTCATTAAAGAATACATATCTAGCTTGGGTGTATTACGTGGTAGGTCGGGATGTTGAAATATCTTTTGGGTGGAAACATGCACGTCAGGTGTAATGACAAGGTAGTACTTTTCAGGTGGGTGAACGGTTTGTAATTGTTCACCAACACCTTCAGCAAATGCCGCATAACCTCTAATAAAAACAGGGACATCCGCACCTAATGCTAAACCAATTTCGCACAATTTTTCTACAGGTAAATTGGTATGCCATAACTCGTTTAAGGCGACTAAAGTGGTCGCCGCATCTGAAGAGCCGCCACCTAAACCGCCGCCCATTGGCAGCAGTTTTTCGAGCCAAATTTCTGCACCACCAGAAAATCCAGTGTATTTTTGCAGGGATTTTGCAGCTTTAAGAATTAAGTTATCGCTATCAGCGACAACATTAGACATATTTGAGTGTAAATGTATCTCACTGGATTCGGTAATATGAAAATCGAGATAGTCACAGCAATCGATAAACTGAAATAACGTTTGTAAGTTATGATAGCCATCTTGTCGTTGCCCAGTAATGTGCAAAAAAAGATTCAACTTAGCTGGGGCTGGCCAACTTTTAGAAATGGGCAGTTTCATGGTTTATCCTGCTATTTTTCATCAGCTTGCATTGCTTGCCATTGATTTGTTTGTATTCGAATACTGACATCGTTACGTTTTACTGTAATCAGTCTTGGGACTTGCGTGCCACTTTGTTGTTGCCAACGAGTAAATGCCACTTGCCAAGTACCATTAACATCATTACTAACTAATGCTTCAATAGTACCATCTGCATTATAGCTGACAATTTCATCTGTAATATTGGCTTGGCCAGTTATCCATAAAGGTAGACTGTCTAGCGGGATGCTAATTTGTAGCATGCTATCTAATAGCGCTTGCGCATTGTCATTTTGATAAGTCTTGCCATCCGCTTCGAGTATTGCGCCCTGCTGATTGCTTTTTAGGGTTAATAATGTGGTACCAATAAAGGTAGTGAGTCTTAAGTCATCGCCTAACGGTTGATGAAACCAATATAAGTTAGTACTAAATTTGTCAGTGGCCGAACGGACTGCTATCTTGCCTTGCAGTTCCCATGCTTTAGCTTGCTCTACCGAGGTGACATCAATTGCGCTGAAATTAGGAGCAGGAGCTATGGCACAGCCTTGAACTATTAGTGCTGTACAAATGACTAAAATTGCATGAGTAATGGTGCGTTTAAGGTGAGAGACCGTCAAAATAGCGCTCGCGTTTAAGCTAGATTTATTGTTCATCATACTGGTGGATTATAAAGATGTAAAAATGCTTTTACTCAAAGCCATTGAAATTAATATTTAAAAAATAAAAGTTAGACATATATTCGGTTTTGTTAACCCTATTGTGTTTTTAATTTGGGCATTTCAGTAGAATAGCCTAATTAACGTGATCAAGAACAACTTTAAAACGAGTTAGAATGAGTTTAGTAGTCATTGGGATAAACCATAAAACAGCTACGGTAGATTTACGTGAGAAGGTCGCCTTTTCTCCTGACCGAATCCACGATGCGATGAAAAGTCTTGCGAGTCGCAGTGCGACTGGTGAAGCAGTAATCGTGTCGACTTGTAACCGTACTGAGCTATACAGTAATAACGCGAAAGTTGAAGATGTCATTGAGTGGCTAGAAGAATATCATGAGCTAGATCATGAAGCCCTGATGCCTTGTGTTTATGCCTATGAAGATCAGATTGCTGCGAAGCACTTAATGCGCGTTGCTTCTGGTTTGGATTCATTAGTATTGGGCGAGCCGCAAATCTTAGGCCAAGTGAAGCAGGCTTTTGTGAAAGCAAAAGAAGCGGGTACGACGGCAGTGACAATCGATCGCTTTTTCCAAACCACTTTTGCGGTAGCCAAAAAAGTACGTACCGAAACTGAAATTGGTGCGGCAGCTGTATCTGTGGCATTTGCTGCGGTTAGTATGGCGAAACATATCTTTGCATCACTAAAAACCACCAAAGTGTTACTCATTGGTGCCGGTGAAACCATCGAATTGGTTGCTAAGCATTTAAAAGATCAAGAAGTTGAATCGATAGTCGTTGCTAACCGCACCGTTGAGCGTGCACAGGCAATGTGTGAAGAGTTTAACGCGACGGCTATTACCTTGCCGGAAATTCCAGAGCATTTACCGAAAGCGGATATTGTGATTTCTTCTACTGCGAGCCCTTTACCTATTTTAGGCAAAGGTATGGTAGAAAAAGCCCTCAAACAGCGTCGTCATCAGCCCATGTTGTTGGTGGATATTGCTGTTCCGAGAGATATTGAAGCAGAAGTCGGTGAGTTAGACGACGCTTTCCTTTATACTGTTGACGATCTACATAGTATCATTGAACAAAATATGGCTTCTCGTAAGGAAGCCGCAGAGCAAGCAGAGCTCATTGCAGAAGAACAATCACACTTATTCATTGAGTGGGTTCGTTCTTTACAGTCTGTTGATAGTATTCGTGAATATCGTAGCCAGAGTTTGGCGATAAAAGATGAGTTAGTCGAGCGCGCGTTGAACAAAATTGAGCAAGGCGGCAATGGCGAGCAAGTGATTTTAGAGTTAGCGAACAAGTTAACCAATCGTTTGATCCACGCACCAACTCAAGCTTTAACATCAGCCAGCCGCCAAGGTGACTTGAATACTTTAGGACAATTACGCATTGCGCTAGGCCTAGATAAACACTAAAGGTTAGCTGTCTACATGAAACAATCCGTTATTCGCAAGCTTGAAGGCTTGCTTGAGCGTAATGAAGAAGTCTTAGCATTACTCAGTGATGCCAGTGTTATTGCGGATCAAGACCGCTTTCGCACCCTATCAAAAGAATATGCCCAACTTGAAGACGTAGTAAAAAGCTTTAAGGCATTCCAGCAAGCGCAAGAAGACCTAGAGTCGGCTGAAATGATGTTGGAAGAAGACGACGCAGAAATGCGTGAAATGGCGCAAGAAGAAATAAAAGAAGCCAAACAAAGCCTTGCTGAATTAGAAGATCAATTACAGATTCTATTGCTACCTAAAGATCCAAATGACGACCGTAACGCCTTCATTGAAATTCGTGCAGGTGCTGGTGGTGATGAAGCCGCTATTTTTGCCGGTGACTTATTCCGCATGTACAGCCGTTACTGTGAAGCAAATAAATGGCAAATGGAAATCATGAATGCCAATGAAGGTGAGCATGGTGGCTATAAAGAGCTGATCGTACAAGTCACCGGTGATGGTGTATACGGGAAGCTTAAATTTGAGTCTGGCGGACACCGCGTGCAACGTGTACCAGAGACTGAATCTCAGGGGCGTGTACATACTTCAGCGGTAACGGTTGTGGTGTTACCTGAAGTACCAGAAGCTGAACAAATTTCGATTAACCCTGCTGACTTAAAAGTCGACACTTTCCGCGCGTCAGGCGCAGGTGGTCAGCACGTTAACAAAACCGATTCAGCCATTCGTATCACCCACGTGCCTTCTGGCATTGTCGTGGAATGTCAGGACCAACGTTCACAACACAAAAACCGTGCTCAAGCGATGAGTGTACTTTCTGCTCGTCTGCAAGCGGTAGAAGATGAGAAACGACGTAGTGAAGAAGAGTCTACTCGCCGTAACTTAGTTGCAAGTGGTGATCGTTCTGAACGTATTCGTACTTATAACTTCCCTCAAGGACGCATGAGTGAGCATCGAATTAACCTTACCTTGTATCGTTTAGGCGAGATCATGGAAGGGGATTTAAATGCCATCATCGAACCTCTTATGCAAGAAGAGCAAGCTGATAAGCTTGCGGATCTGGCTAACGACTAAGGGGTTTGCTTGTCTGAGCCAATCAATTCAACCATTGCAGAGTCTCTGCAATGGGCCCAATCTAATTTAACTGATACTTCTGAATCTCCTCAAGTAGATGCAGAAGTATTGCTAGGGCATTGCTTAAATAAAAATCGTGCTTACTTGTATGCGTTTTCTGAACAAGAGCTGCATATTGATGTGTTGCATCAATTCAAAGCACTTATTCATCGACGTCAGCAAGGCCAACCTGTCGCACATATCATTGGTCAACGAGAGTTTTGGTCATTGGCATTTATTGTTAATGACACCACCTTAATTCCAAGACCTGATACTGAAATATTGGTTGAAACAGCACTGAATCTTCCATTATCAGATCAAGCTAATGTGCTTGATTTAGGTACTGGTACCGGCGCTATTGCCCTTTCTCTAGCCAGTGAAAAACCACAATGGTGCATCACAGCAGTTGATAAAGTGGATGATGCAGTGGCTTTGGCAAAGTTGAATCGCAGCCAATTAAAGCTTGAACAGGTGAAAATTATTCAATCTGATTGGTTTAGTTCGGTGTCTGAACAGCGTTTTGATTTAATTGTGTCTAATCCGCCGTATATTGAAGAAGACGATGAACACTTGTTGATGGGGGATGTGCGTTTCGAACCCAAAAGTGCCTTAACAGCACCGCAGCAAGGTTTTGCTGACTTGTTTCAAATTGCCGACGAAGCGCGTGGCTATCTCACTGATGGTGGTTACATTCTGCTAGAACACGGTTACCAACAAGCGGTGGCGGTGAGACAAAAGTTAACAGATTTAGGCTATGAAAATGTCGCCACAGTGCGTGACTTTGGCAGTAATGAACGTTGTACTTTAGGGCAGTGGTTTGCTGCTAAAGGTAACGAAAATCTAATTTAGCAAATTTTACCTTTGCTCAGTTTGTCGCTACACTGGCGGCAATTTTGTATTCCAAAAAGAAATTGAGAATTAAAAAATGGAAACATTTTATAGTTTATATCCTGCAGTAAAACACACTCACTTATTGTTCGTTGCATTAAGCGTCGCATTCTTTGTATTGCGTTTTGGTCTGCACTTGAAGCAGTCTCCTTTAATGGAAAAGAAATTCCTTAAAGTTGCACCACATGTGATTGATACTTTCTTATTAGTGTCAGGCTTTACACTTTGCTTTATGATTAGACAGTACCCATTCGTTGATGCTTGGATGACCGAGAAAATTATCTGCGTTGTGGCGTACATTCTATTAGGGATCATGGCACTGAAGTCTAACCGTAATAAACTATTTAAGTTTTTCGCCTTTTTCGGTGCGATCGGTTGGTTAGTGTTAGCGGCCAAGCTGGCTCATTTTAAACAAGTTGTATTAATGGGTTAATTGATTCTTCCATGTCGAAAAATGTACATTTAGATAATGCTGTTTCGCTACCTGAAACGGCATTTGAGCTATCTGAGCACCTAGGGTTCTCGTCAGCAAAATCAGCTTTATGGTCTTGGTACGAACTGTCAGGTTCGGTACTGAGCCTGTATGTGGTTGATCAACAAGCACGTCTTGATGGGTTATTTAACTGGTTTTACAATGATTTAGGCTTCTGTGCTAAAGAAGACTATTTTACTGTGGAAGCAGCTGACTTAGCGACCTGTATTACCAAACGCCAAGGTAACAGCACCACACTTTCAACACTATTAGTATTGTTGGCTAAACAATTAGATTTGCCCTTAGAGGCCGTGCTATTGCCCGGGCATACTGTGCTTCGCAGCAAAATTAATGACAACATCGTCTACCACGACCCATTTAATGGTCAGGAACTCAGCCGTAAACAGTTACACAATTTTGTGCGCGGTGAATTGGGCAACGAAGCTAGGCTTACCCCCAAACACATAAAAGTGGGTACAGTTAAAAAGCTGATCAGCCGCATGCTAAACGAATTGAAGGCGGCCTGTATTGTGGCGCAAAAATTTGAAGCGGCAATGGAGTGTTGCAACTTAATGCTGCAATGGCACCCAGGCGATGTACATTTAAATCGTGAACGTGCTTTCATTGCGCAGCAGCTAGGTTGTATTAAAGTGGCTATTTCAGACTTGCAGCATTTTATCGATAACAGTCCACATGATCCTGTCACTGAGCTGGTGAAAATTCAATTAAAAGAATTGAGCCAAGTGCCTCAAGTTATTCACTAATTATTTCAATCATTCGAGCCGGTTAATCTAATCGGCTTACGGTTTTATTGCCGCAAGTAAGTTGTTAACGCCCTCACGGTGTAACACTTTGGCGCAAATGTGACAGGCTTTGCAGGAAAGCAAAGGGCTTTTCTCTACAATGTTGCAGCTTCACTGATATACATGGATTACCACTCAGACTAATATTGGGTGGCAAAATAATAAAAAATGCTACAGCAGTAGTGTTGCAAGGGAGATAAGGCATGACAACGTCTGCAATGGTCACTAATGACGCCACGGTTTTAGGTTTATTGGCCGTAATTTTGGGGGGAGTATTTTATACTTACTCTTCAGCGCATCCATTTTGGAAAAAGTTTTATAAAGTTATCCCCGCGTTGTTGCTGTGCTATTTCTTACCTTCTTTACTGAATACTTTTGGCATCGTCGATGGCCATACCTCAAATCTTTATTACGTCGCCTCGCGTTACTTGCTTCCCGCGTGTTTAGTCTTGTTGATCCTCAGTGTTGATTTAAAAGCAATTTTAAGCCTTGGCCCTAAAGCAATTGTGATGTTTTTAACCGGCACAGTGGGGATTGTTATCGGTGGACCAATTGCATTACTGATTATTTCTGCCATTAACCCAGATGTATTAGGCGGTAATGGCCCAGATGCCGTTTGGCGAGGTATGACAACCCTTGCGGGTAGCTGGATTGGCGGTGGTGCTAATCAGGCGTCAATGAAAGAAATCTATGAAGTTGGCGGTGATATTTTCTCTGTCATGGTGACGGTTGATGTGATTGTCGCCAATATTTGGATGGCTGTTTTACTGTTAATGGCAGCTCGAGCGAAACAAATTGATGCGAAAACGGGCGCTGACACCAGTGCTATTGAAGCCTTAAAAGTGAAGGTTGAACAGTACCATGCAGAGAACTCTCGTATAGCTTCGTTACGTGATTTAATGTTGATTGTTGCTATTGGTTTTGGTGTTACAGGGTTTGCTCATTTAGCCGCTGACTTTTTGGGGCCATTTTTTGAAACCAACTACCCACAAACTCGTGACTACAGCCTGACATCAAAGTTTTTCTGGTTGGTGGTCATCGTCACTTCTATTGGTTTAGCACTGTCATTTACCAAGGTAAGGCACATTGAAGCTGCTGGTGCCTCAAAAGTTGCATCGGTGTTTTTATATATTCTAGTGGCCACCATTGGTTTACATATGGATGTGTCTAAGTTGGCTGATGAACAAAACTTATGGTATTTCGCTATCGGTATGATTTGGATGCTGGTGCACGCCAGTTTTATGTTAATTGTGGCCAAGCTAATTAAAGCGCCATTATTTTATATGGCTGTGGGCAGTCAGGCCAATGTCGGTGGCGCAGCATCTGCGCCAGTTGTTGCTGCGGCGTTCCATCCTGCATTAGCGCCGGTTGGTGTGTTGTTAGCTGTGCTAGGCTATGCTGTGGGAACATATATGGCATGGTTATGTGGTCAATTGTTACAGATCATCGCCGTATAACAGATTAACCTTAGCTTTAATAATATTCGCGGTATAATGAGCCCATTCATGTCGCATTGCGACCAGTGTTGATTAAAGAGATTATTTACTATGGAACAAAAAATCATAGGCGTTAATGCAATTGAGGTTGCCAACGACAAACCGTTTGTGTTGTTTGGTGGTATGAATGTGCTGGAGTCACGTGACCTTGCCATGTCAATTGCTGAGCATTATGTTGAAGTGACCCAAAAACTCGGTATTCCTTACGTATTCAAAGCATCATTTGATAAAGCTAATCGCTCTTCAGTCAATTCTTACCGAGGTCCTGGTATGGATGAAGGTTTGAAGATTTTTGAAGAAATTAAATCAACGTTTAATGTGCCTATCATTACCGATGTGCACGAGACTCATCAGTGCCAGCCGGTTGCTGACGTTGTCGATGTTATTCAGCTTCCTGCTTTCCTTGCCCGTCAAACGGATTTAGTCGTAGCAATGGCTAAAACTGGCGCGGTGATTAATGTGAAAAAACCGCAATTCTTAGCTCCTCATGAAATGCGCCACATCATTACTAAGTTTAACGAAGCGGGTAATGACAATATTATGCTGTGCGAGCGTGGTTCTAGCTTTGGTTACAATAATCTTGTTGTTGATATGCTAGGTATGGATGAGATGAAGCAGTCGGGATATCCCGTTATTTTTGATGCAACCCATGCACTGCAACGTCCTGGTGGTCGTGCTGATAGTGCGGGTGGACGCCGTGCTCAAGCCACTGAGTTGGCACGTAGTGGAATGGCGCTTGGTATTGCAGGTTTGTTCATTGAAGCGCACCCAGATCCGGATAACGCTAAGTGCGACGGCCCATGTGCATTGCCTTTAAAGCAGCTAGAAGGCTATCTTACTCAAATGAAAGCATTAGATGAGTTAGTAAAATCATTCGAACCGCTCGATACCAGTAAATAGCATTTTTATTTAGCATTTAACTTTAGTGACATAGTTTGCAGGTACACTAGGCATATTGTGTTGACTGAACTTTATATTTGGAAGCTTCGGACAATGGTTCGAAGCTTTTTTGTATATGCATCACTGCCTTATTGGCTGCTACAAAGGCTTAAGTTAGGCATTAATTTAGTGCCGCATTTCAATGAGTGATGCGTACTATTACTTGTTGAAAATATTGGTAACTTTAAACATATATAAAGTTATGTTATAACGTAACATTAATTTTTTTGTAAGATCCCTTAGAGAAGTCACGTGAAAAAGTTGTTTGTATATTCATTACTGTTTGTTTCCCATAATGCACTTGCACAAGGTACTGATATTTCAGAGCCTGAAGACATTGAACGTATTCAAGTTAACAGGTTATGGCAACCTTACCGTGGCAATGTGCCATTGATTGAGACGCCGCAAGCGGTGGACCGCATCAGCGCAGATGTCATTGAGCAAGAAGGCATTACACGTTTTATGGATGCATTGGATTTCTCACCAAGCATTGTTAGACAAAATAACTCGGGTGGTTTATTTGATAGTTTCGCAATCCGTGGTTTTTCAGGCGATGAAAATAACCCAACGGGCTACCTAGTAAATGGTTTTAATTCACGTGGCTACAATGGTAATCGCAATACAGCGAACATAGAAACCATTGAAGTCATGAAGGGACCCGGCTCTGCGTTATATGGACAGGGCGAGCCCGGTGGTACCATTAATATCATCACTAAAAAGCCGCAGTTTGAACAACAAGGTTACATCCAAGGTACGCTAGGCAATTACAATCAAAAGCAAGTTGAATTTGATCACACGAGTGGTGTCACTGACGATGTCGCCTATCGCGTAAATGGTTTCTATGAAGATTCAGACACCTTCCGTGATCATGTTGATATTCAAAGCTTTCACTTAAGCCCATCTCTTTTATGGAATATCTCTGATAGAACAAGCGTAAGCTATGAAATGGAGATTCTTGATCAGAGAAAGCCATTAGAACGTGGTGTTTATGTACTGGATAATGATTTTGATTCAGTCAATGTGAAAGATTTTTACGGTGATCCTCGTGATGGCGACCATAGAGTTGAAGCTTTGGGACACCAGTTGGTATTAAATCACTCACTCAGTGACAATTGGCATTTATTGGCTGGGCTTGCTTATCGTGACTCGTCTTTTAAAGGTCAGTCATCTGATACGGAACTTTCTGACGGCCGTCAGTTGATTTATACCAATCCAGATCTCTTATCAAGACAACGCAGAGAGCGCGATTATCAAGCACAAGATTTATCAGGACGCTTTGAACTTAGTGGTGATGTGATGCTCGGTAGCGTTAAAAATAATCTTTTAGTCGGCTTAGATTATTATAACTTCCAGTTAGATACCGATTACCGCGTATGGCGAACGGCTTGGGGCTCAGGCGATCCTACCTATGCCATTGATCCAAATAATCCTGATTACACTTTAGATCAACCTGAAACAACACCGACAACCTTGACCTCTGAAGAACAGCGCGGTTTGGGCTTTTATGCTCAAGATTTGATTGAATTGACTGATAGAACCAAGTTGTTACTCGGGGTTAGAGTCGATAGATTCAAGCAAGATATATGGAATAAATTAGATGATGAGTATCAATCACAAGAGCAGACTGAAGTGTCTTCAAGGTTTGGTCTGGTTTATGAGCTGAACGACAATATCAATTTGTATACGAGTTATGCTGAAGGCTTTAGGCCGAACCCAGGTCTTGATTCAGATAGAAATGCATTTGAACCTGAACAAACTAAGTCTTTTGAAGTTGGAGTTAAATGGCAGAATATTGCCGATCGTTTCTCCGGTAGTATTGCTTTATTTGATGCTGAAAAGACGAACATGTTAACAGCAGAGCCAGATACTGGACTTTCAGCAACACTAGGTGAAGTAGAAAGCCAAGGTGTTGAATTTCAGTTGTCGGCTTACCTAACTGATGATACGACCGTAGAAGTCGCCTACGCTTATACTGATGCTAAAACAGCTAAAGATTTGGTGGATAATGACTGGGGGGGGCCAATTCCTAAAGGTTCCCGCCTAATCAATGTTGCAGAGCATTCAGGGCATGTGTCATTAAGGCATTATACCAATGTGATGGGGAAAAATGCGCACTTCGGTGCAACGGTGAATTATGTAGGCGATCGGTTGGGTGAAACCACCGATCCAGAATACATTTTACCAGCTTATACCTTAGTCAATTTGTCAGGTGAAGTTGAATTGAGTCAACAGTTTAGCGTGAAGTTTGACGTTAACAACTTATTCAACGAGAAGTATTTTGAAAGTTCATATCATAAGCTATGGACCATGCCTGGTGAGCCAATCAACTTCAACGTGAGCATGAAATACCAATTCTAAACACACAAGTTAAGTACCGACAAAACGGCTTGAGGTGATTGCCTCAGGCTGTTTCTATTTTAAGAGATAACCATGAATAACCTGCAACATCTCAAAAACCGTGTTCCCTCCATCGATATACTTCGAGGCATGGTTATCCTACTCATGTTGATTGATCACGTTAGAGAGCGCGTCTTCTTGCATCATCAAGTGGGCGATCCAATGAATATTGATGAAACTGGATCGGCATTATTTTTTACCCGCGTACTGGCACATTTTTGTGCGCCTGTGTTTATATTTTTAACGGGTGTCAGTGCTTGGTTGTATGCAAATCCTAGCAACAAACCACCAAGAGATGTGCAGGGCTTCTTATTGAAGCGAGGCCTATTTATTATTTTCCTTGAAGTGACCTTGGTAAATTTTTCATGGTTTGGCAGCTATGATGCTTTGTATTTGCAAGTGATGTGGGCGATTGGGTTATGCATGATCTCGCTAGCCGTTCTGTCGGCATTACCGCATAAGTTAATCGGCGTGATTGGAGTCAGCATCATCTTTGGTCACAATGCCTTAGATTTTGTGCATTTTGCACCTGGAGAGTGGGGTTACTCTTTGTGGACAATATTACATGACAGGGGCAATTTATTTGTCAGCGAACACTTTTTCATAAGAGTGTCGTACCCGACTTTACCTTGGATCGGTGTAATTTGTTTGGGTTATTTTATTGCGCCATTGTTTTGTGCAAAGGTTGAAGCGAATCGCAGAATAAATACACTATTGATACTTGGTGCATTCAGCTTGGTTGCATTGGTGGTCATTCGCATGATCAATGTTTATGGTGAGCCTGTACCTTGGAACACATTTGATCATTGGCTATTAACACTTCAATCATTTATTAACTTTACTAAGTACCCTCCTTCATTGAACTTTCTGCTGCTAACACTTGGTGTGGCGTTTGTTGTGCTGGCCATGTTAGAGAAGTTCAACTCAACTAAACTACACTTTTTACGTCATTTTGGCTCCGCACCGATGTTTTTCTATTTGCTGCATTTGTATGTGTTGTTGGTACTTTATTGGGTGTTGGTCAGCATATACGGCACAAATAAAGGTATTTATTTTGGCGTAGACAGTGTGTGGCAGGTATGGGCAATCTCGGTTTCGCTTGGCTTTGTACTATATTTCCCGACCAAAAGGTTTTCCAATTTTAAGAAAACAACCCAATTAAAGTGGGTTAAATACCTGTAGCTGTGCCCAGATTGTTAAACTAGCAATTTAAAGCCTCATACTATCCTCTGAGGCTTTTTTATTGGTGATGTGAGATTGTTCAATCAATGCTGTCTAACCTGTCAAAATTGCATAAAGCTAGCTACTGAAAAGTGAAAACTACTCAGCTTAAAACCCTGAGTTAACGAGGTAAAATATGGTAACGTCTAATGCTAGGCTGTGTTATTGAACGAGGTATTATTGTGAGGGTTCATTACATTTACCCTACGAGATAATGGGGGGAGTTTAACGATTATGTGGATAGCTTTTACCTTTCTTGCGGCATTTATGCAGGCTTGGCGAAATGCCTTCCAGTCTAAACTCAGCCGAGATGTCAATGTTGCAGGGGTCACCTTAGCCCGGTTTATTGTGGCAGGGCCAATTGCAGCGTGTTATTTAGGTGTGCTTTATCAACTCAATACTGTTCCTCCCATAGCGTTTAATCAGTCCTTTTACCTGTATGTGATACAAGCCTCAGTGATGCAGATTATTGCAACGGCATTGATGGTGAAGTTATTTACACTAAAAAATTATGCCATTGGAGCCGGGCTAGCAAAAAGTGAGGCAATAGTTGCGGCTGTTCTAGGCCTGTTGTTTTTCGGCACCTTATTATCGCCACTTGCATGGGTAGGTGTGATTATTGGTGCGTTGGCGGTATTAGTGCTTAGTGGTGTCAATAGCAATCAAGGTGTCTCTTTGGCCACAGTATTACTTGGTTTAGCCTGCGGTAGTGCCTTTGCACTTACTTCGTTAAGTGTCAGGGAGGCCAGTTTACAGCTTGATGGCCCTTTTGTGGTGCGAGCTGCATGGGTATTGTTGAGTGTTATCAGTGTGCAGACAACCTTGTTAGTGAGTTACCTTTTGCTCAAAGATAGACAAACATTGGTCAAGCTTTGGCAGTTTAGGCGGTTAACACTGGCGATTAGCGTGAGTAGTTGTATAGGCTCTATTGGCTGGTTCAGTGCCATGGCGTTAGAGTCAGTACCATTGGTGAAAACCCTTGGGCAAATTGAAGTATTCTTTATGCTGTTAATTGGCAAATATTGGCTTAAACAAGGTAACAGTAAAGATGATGTGCTTGGTTTAGTGCTGATCGCCATAGCCGCTATTTTGGTGATGTGGGGCTAACTTGTCGCGTAGAATTTATGCCACGGTAGTGGCTAAGATGCTAAAAAGAGCACTAATAAAAGGTGTTTCTAATAGAATGCTATCACTTCACAAAGTACTGATTAATCAAATGGTGGCTGCATTGAGCCACCAGTAAACCTAAGGTTGCACCCGCCATTACATCCCCAAGGTAGTGATAGTTTTGCCCTAATTGTCCAACCAATACTGTTAACATACAAGCAAGCCATAACAGTCGATATTGCGGGATACAGCGCCAGAATATGCTGGCTAGGGCAAAGGTGAACAATGCATGCCCTGATGGAAAAGAATGAAAGCTAAGTGAGCTGCTAAATGGATGGAACTCCATCACTGAGTGAGCTATCCATGAAGGGTTATCATTGGTCCAGGTTTCAGGCCATGTTCTGCCAAAAATAAACTTTGCGCTGACTCTCACAAATGTTGCCAGTACTATGGTCATCACTAATAGCTTGGCAAGAAATTGCAGTGACTGGTGCTGCTGATTTAGACGCGTACTCAGTCGTGGCCAAAAGTGCATCAGTAACGGTAAAACAATCAACATTGCCGCAATAGATTCCAGCAATATGGGAGCTTGTGAAAGTAATTTAAGCAGCCAATTAGGCTGAACATGTTGGTGCAACCAAGTGGCAAGTTTGGTATCTAGCCAAAAAATACTGCCACAAACACAGAGCAGAGCTATCCCATAGCAAACTAACACGTTGCGATTAAACGGGATGACTTTAGGTGTGTGTATGTGTGGCATGATTCTCCTGTGGATTGATGCGTATTGCGAGCATCAGCACGATATCTTAGCCGAGGCGCAATATCTCAGTCTCATTTAGTTAAAGCTGCTGTAATTGGGTAATTTTATTAATGCGATTCGCAAGTTTTTGGTTGTGTCGCACCTCTAGTTGATGAGCTTGAGCACGGTTGACCACATAGCCATTAATCTGTGCAATTTCAGTTGGACGTTGGAAATGCACATCTTGACGCATTGAGGAGTAATTCTCCGCCGTGGCATGGATTACTTGCATCACGGTCGCTTGCATGTGATCGGCTGGTAATATTATCCCGTCTGCCTTTGCGACAAGAATACATTCATCAATGATGGCGTTAATTTGTTGTTGATAGTGCGGTAGGGCAAGCTGGCCGTTTCGGCACTGCTCAATTGCAGTTAATGGATTAATGGCACAATTAATCAGTAACTTATGCCATAGTGCCTCGATAATGTTTTGCTGAACGCTTAACTGTGGAATGGCATGAGTTAATAACAACAATAAGTCTTGCGGGCAGTGACTACCAGCCATGTGGCCTATGACCGTTTTCCCTGTGCCTGTGTGCTGAATATGTTGCTCAGAAACCTTCAACGCAGCTTGTGATGTGGTACCTAAAGATAATCCGAGATTAGCACTTAGATTGTCAGATATTAGCTGTTGTACTTCCAAATGCGGCCCCATGCCGTTATGCAGCAACAGGATGTGACAGTGCTTGGGCAGTTTATCAAGCAGTGATGTCACTGCAGCCGTTACCTGATAAGCCTTAACGCATACAATCAATAAACGGATATGCGCTAGCTGACTTGCTTCAAGAGAACGAGTTTCTACAACATTTG
Organism: Shewanella maritima; assembly: GCF_043643735.1. Lineage (GTDB taxonomy): Bacteria > Pseudomonadota > Gammaproteobacteria > Enterobacterales > Shewanellaceae > Shewanella > Shewanella maritima_A. Next base: position 24,802 of record NZ_JBHZSM010000010.1, on the reverse strand, counting down.
CTCTAGCGGTTACGCTAGCGGTACTTTGCCTTTGTGCATCTTGCCTTTGTGCATTTTGAAATGTCATGTGTGGCGTTATCTGCAAAGTTATTGGCAAGCTTTGGTTAGTTGGTAATTGGCGAGTGATTAATAGTGGTGACTGAGCGCCGCAAGCTGCAGTGAGTTGATGCCAAATAAGTTGCCCAATTGCGCCTGCACCTAAAATCGCTACGTTTGATGCATCAAACTGAGTCGCTACAGTGTCATTTGGGCTAGGTAATTCAGGCATGATAAATATTACTCTACTGTCGGTTACAGGAGCATGCTAACCATAAGTATTAACCAGGCTTGCCAGCTCAATATTGAGCTTAGTTGTTAATTTTGGCTGGGCTGCGCATGAGTTTAAATCGATTATAAATTAATAGGCATACGTAGAAAAAAGCAATGCCCAAGACGTCTGCAATCACATCAGCGACTGTCGCGCTACGGTAGGGTAGCTGTGATTGAATGACTTCAATCATAATCGCGTAAAAAGTGAGTATAGAGGCCAGATAATACCATCTAGGTTTAAACGCATAGTAGGCTAAATAAGATAGCCCGAAAAACATACCAAAGTGACCCAGTTTATCCATATGGGTAAAGTTGATGGGGTAGTTTGGCTTTGAGAAAACCAGATAGCTGACAATGAACACGGCAATGATTAACGCGAGTTTAAAGGTGTTTCGATAATTAATCACAGGCGTTAGGTCTATTGTGAGTCAAAAAGTTGTGGTCATCATAGAAAAACTCAGACCTAAAGTCACTCATATTCATATAAACTTAGCTTTGTTCATCATTTTGATGATAATTGGGTTTACACTAACGCCTTAAACAATGACAAATTATTAGGGGCTGTTGATCTTTTAAGATTGTTTTTGCAGCAACTTGTTGGAATTTATACAAGGCAACGACTTTGATGTGTGGTTATTCCACTTGATAAGTCGTTAACGCATTAGAAATGACAACAAGTACTACCTGTAAGGTTCGTTTAAAAGCACCTACGCTCTTTGCAAAGAGTCCAGTTTGTTGTGAGCGCTGTGGTTAAAAACCACAGATTTAGGTGACTAGACGTCATCGCTCACGCCGCGATTAAAGTGTTTTTAATTAGAACAAATTCTAATCAGCAAAGATCAACAGACCCAAAGGAGGGTGACAACAATGCCATCAATGGACATAGTGTCTGAAGTCGACGCTGTTGAGCTAAGTAATGCCGTGGCTAACACACGAAGAGAAGTTGATAACCGTTACGATTTTCGAGGTAAAAACGTTGAAATTGATTTTAAAGACAAGCAAGTTACCTTGTCAGCTGACGACGATTTTTATTGCCAGCAAATGGTCGATGTTTTACGCATGAACTTGAGTAAGCGTAATGTTGATCCTGGTGTGATGAAAGTGGACGAAAAAGCCACGCATACAGGTAAAACCTTTTCGTTAAAAGTGGTATTTCAAGAAGGTATTGATACTGAAATTGCTAAAAAATTGGTAAAAATCATTAAAGCTAGCAAATTGAAAGTACAGTCGGCCATTCAGGGCGATTCAGTGAGGGTCACGGGTAAAAAACGTGATGACTTACAAGCTGTGATGCGACTCGCAAAAGAAGCCGAGTTAGGTCTGCCGTTCCAATTTAATAACTTCAGAGACTAAGCATATTGAGGATGGTATTCCTCGTTAAGTGCAATCGTTAAACGCTAGTGATAAGTGTTGATGATAAGTGCTATTGATAAATATGAATTGAGCAGCCTTAAAACAACCTAAGGGCTGCTCAACAATTATGATTAATCTTTTAGTCGGTTAATGTCTTCACTGACTTCATAACCCTTATCGGTCACTATTCTCTCAAGCACGACCAGCCTGTGCTTGAGACTTTCAACCTCGTCAATAAGCTTCATTTTATCACTGCCATCTATCTTAGCTTCTAACTGCTTCATTCGAAGACGGTACTTGAAAAAGTCCGCACCAAAAATGGCGAAGAACACGATAGCGACGATGAGCACCTGACTGATATCCATAATATTCCTTTATATTCCCTGTATTGATTTATCACTTAATAAGCAAAATGTTGACCAAGATTGAAAATCATTTATTGTCAGTACCTTAAGCGAAGCGTTATCACTGTTGGCATCATTTTAGTAAGTATATTTATCACTAAATGACGTTTTTCGCCATATTACTTGCTGCGGTTATGACCGCCTTTGTTTTTTGATCAATCTGTTTTTGTCGTTTGCTCCACCACCGCGTTATCAGCAACTTTTGCTTGAGCCGTTTTAGCTTGAGAGCGCTCGACTAAGCTCACTAGTAATAATACTGGGAAGCCAATTAAGCTTGCTGCGATAAAGAAATTCACATAACCAAAACTATCAACATATACCCCTGAAAAGCCTGCAATGAACTTAGGGAATAACAGCATAATGGAAGATAGCAGTGCATATTGGGTAGCACTGTAGCCGCTACTTGTTAGGCTAGATAAGTAAGCAATAAAGGCGGCTGTGGCGATACCTGCGCTGAAGTTATCGACTGAAATAGCAAAGGTGAGAAATGGCACGTTGTAGCCAATATATGCTTGCCAAGCAAACAATAAGTTCGTCACAGCAACAAGTAGCGCACCTAAATATAAAATGCGCATGGTGCCATAACGGGAAATTAAGATACCGCCTGCGCCAGCCCCGACCAACGTCATGATTAAGCCATAAACCTTACTTAAAAAGGCAATTTCTTCCTTGCTGAACCCCATATCTACATAAAACACATTAGCCATGATCCCCATGACAATATCTGAGATGCGATAGCATGAAATGAGCAACAAGATTAAAATGGCGCTTTTACCGTAGCGTTTAAAGAAGTCGAGAAATGGCACCACACTGGCGCTATAAAGCCATGCAAAAGCGGCCGCGACTTTGGTAGGGTACTTTTGTTCAAATTTTTTCTTTAACTCTATTTCGGCATCATCAGCCTTGCGTGTATCAACTTCTGGCTCTTTACAGCACAAGGTTGTGATAATACCCACCGACATCATTAACGCCATGACAAAGTAAGCAGTTTGCCAAGACTCTAGACTGTAGCCCTCATTGCCGGGCGCGATCCACGCGGCAATACTTAACGCACCAGCTGTCGCCATGATCATCGCGCCGCGATAGCCTACTTGATAGGCTGCTGCGAGTGCAGCTTGCATTTTCTCAGGCGCGGACTCAATTCTAAAGGCATCAATCACAATATCTTGCGTTGCAGATGCAAAAGCGAGCAGTAGCGCACATAAGGCTAATCGCTCTAAGTTTTCTAATGGGTCGCTAAATGACATGCCGAGTATTGCGCCCACCAAACATAACTGAGCAAACAGCATCCAACTGCGTCGCCGTCCCAAAAAGCGGGTTAATATGGGCAATGACATTCGGTCAACTAAGGGGGACCATGCCCACTTAAAAGCATAGGTGAGAGCGATCCAGCTGAAGTAGCCGATAGCGGCTCTATCAACACCCGCTTCTCGCAACCAAAAGCTTAGTGTGGAAAACACTAACATCAATGGTAAGCCGGCTGAAAAGCCTAAAAGGAGTAAAGCCAGTACACGCCTGTTGTAATAGATTGAGAATGCGTCAATAAAGCGGGAGAGGTAGGTATGCATACACAGGCAAGTTAGTTAGCGATAGCTCTAGCTTAAGTGCCTATGTATGTGGGTTCAAGCAAATAGAATAAATAATTATTTTATGGCCTTATGCCAATGCAGCTAGTGGGGATTTTTCCTCCAATATTAATAAAGTCACAGCAATCATGAACTTGTTGGCGCAAGTATTGGTTACCGCGAATTGCCCACTCAGGCCACTTATCGAAGCAGTACAATAAATGCCAAAATACTTGTTCAGTTTCGGACAATGAAGGAGGGTTAGGTGAATCAATGACGGTTAACTCCTGCCACTCTTCTAATACATCCCACATGTACGTTTTTATTTCAGTGTATTCGAGTTGATTGTTGAGAAAAGCTTTGCCATAAAAAGCAAGCTGTGGGGCTTTCTCTTCAATGAAGTCATCTGCTGTCATCATCATTATTTTCCTATGCGCTTAATCCTAAAGGTAAAAGTCCTGCAAGGAGTTTTTCTGCTCTAAAGTATAGTTGTGATTGGCCGATATCGCGGGTTTTGTAAGCAAAAATGTCAAAAAAAGTAGAAAGTCTGTGTGGTGGTTGATATTTGAATTTTTATACTGTAGAGGATTTGGTTAAGCTATCTTTGGTAGAATATTTCACTACTTGTTGGTGTCAGCTTTCTAAAAATGCCGTCGGCGAAAGGTAATGAGTTTTATGAATTATGGGGGTAATTAAAATAAAGCGAGTTTGAAAAATGGAGCAGGGGAAGTGTTTCATATTGAATCAATCACCGAACAAAGCAAAGTATTTCAGCTGCTAGATTCGGTGATTGAATTACTCGCGCTAATTATCTCGCCAGTAAGGTGGCTTTTTCTAAGATAATGTTAGTGACGGGGACATCTGGCCAATCTAGTGTCTTATTCTGTTCTGTCTCAACCAGTGACATGGCTTCAAGTACTTCCATGCCTTCAACGACTTCACCAAATACCGCATAACCCCAACGACGTCTAGACGGGTCAAGTCGGCTGTTGTCGGCCACATTAAAGTAGAACTGCCTTGTGGCTGAGTGAGGATCATTATCTCGCGCCATGGCGATTGTGCCCAACGAATTAGATAAGCCATTGCCAGCTTCATTAACGATTGGGTCAAGTGACGGTGCTTCTTCTAGCTTAGGGTTGAGTCCGCCGCCTTGCACTACAAACTCAGGAATAATACGGTGGAAGATGGTGTTGTCATAATCGCCTTTTACCACATATGTTAGGAAGTTATCGACCGTGATAGGTGCGCGGGTTCTATCTAGCTCAACCACAATTTTACCCATGCTGGTATCAAGTTGCACTTTGGGGTACAAGGTGTCTGGTTGAATATCGACCTTAGCCATGGCTGTAAATGAAGTTAACGCCAGCGTCAATGACAATAATAATGTAGTAAGGCGATTAAGCATGTCTCAAATATCCTTATTTAGTGATTATTTTGAATAAACTGATGAAGCTCTGCATCATTGAGAATTTCAGTCGTAAGCTTATCTAGTAGGCTATTTATGTCTAATTCTAATGTTGCGAAGTCAGAGCTAAACGGACCAGTTAATGTGCTGCGGCCATTAAAAATTTTGGTAAATTCCAGCGTGTTCGATTTGGCAATGACATTAAACGTCACCTGAGTTTTCGCTTCATAACCAAAAGTCGTTTCAGTGACATCGGTTAATAAGGTATCCAACTGAAATTGTACAGACTGGCTTGCATTCGCCGAGGTACTGTAGCCCGCGACGATTAAACCTTGGCGAAATACCTCGTCTAATTGCTGTCTCACTGGTTCGCTCGGGCTGATCAGCTTTGCTGCAGCACCATTACTTTGATGAATACGAACGATAAAGTTGGCTTTGCGAATATCAATTGTTTCAATTCGAAGTGGCGTCAGCATTGAAGGTTGTTGATTGATTACCCCAAGTGTAGGGTTAAGAGCAACATGGCTAGGTTGAGAAGTCGCGCATGCAGTTAGTAGCGTACAAAGCATTAGAATAGCGTAGTGTTTCATGTAGATATTATTGGTTTAAGCTAGATCGACGATAGCCAAAGCATAACAGATTTCACCCCGCCTAACAGCCCTTCAATGCCTACGATGAAATGCAAGTTAAGGGGACATTTGACATTGTGGTCGAACCACTGCAAGTTAATTATAGGCAAAGCAGAGTCATACTTTAGTTATACCAGCTAAACAGTGTGATTTAGGGTAATAACATGGCAAACAGCACACAAATTAGCACTCAAATAGCGCCTGAGCAATTGATCAATACAGCAGGAAAACCTGAGTTTGGTCACTTTGATGGTGTCATTAAATCCCTCGGCGTAGCTGATTTTAACTATTTTAATGTCATGGATAAGCCTGCTTCCTCCTTAAAGAAACATTTTGACTTTAAACAGTTTCAATTTGTCAGCATACGCAGCGGACGCTATTTAATTGGTGTCGCTATTGCTGATATCAGATATTTAGGTAGCGGCTTTTTCTATGTGTTTGATATTTCTGCCAACCATTTAGTTGAGCAAACTTGGCTTAAACCACCCCAATTAGGTTATCAAATGAGTGAGTCGCCTTATCAAGGGCTAGCTTATATTGGTGGCGGTAAAAAGCGCGTCAGTATCAATATCATTGATGCTCAATGGCATATTGATATTCAAACCAAAACTGTTGTAGCAAAACTTCGTCTATGTCCCCCAAGCCTCAGTTTACCTATGAGCTTATGCACACCGACCGCATATAACGGTTGGACCTACACGCAAAAGCACAATGGTTTGAGCGTGCAGGGAGAATTAGAGGTTAATCATGAACCGCAACCATTACTGCATGCATTAGCCAGTTATGACTTTTCTGCAGGGTTTATGCGCCGTCAAACCAGTTGGCGTTGGGCAAGTTTTAATGCTCAAAGTGAGCATGGTGTTCTAGGGTTAAATTTAGCTGCAGGGGTGAATGAAACCGGCGCCAATGAAAATGTGTTTTGGGTTAATGGCGAACGCCACTTGTTGCCTGCAGTGCAATTTGATTTTGAACGTGAAAATGCCATGGCCAATTGGCATGTAAACAGCGCAAATGGTCAGGTCTCCCTTAATTTTAAACCCGTCAATTTACGCCAAGAAAAGCTAAATTTGTATGTGCTTAAAAGCAATTTTCGCCAGTATATGGGTTACTTTGATGGGCATATTATTGATAATCACGGCCAGAAACATCTGGTGCAGCAGCAACTTGGGTTAACTGAAGACCATTATGCAAAGTGGTAATACGGTTTACCTATGTTTAGCTTAAGGAATATGTAAATGGCATTTTCTCAATTGATGCAGCATCCTGAAGTATTGCTGTTATTACTGGCGCCAGTATTTTTTATCTGTATTTTTGCAGAGTGGTGGTTTGGAGTCAGAAGCAACAAATTACCTAACAGTGCACAATACAGAATCCCCGAAGTATTATGCAATCTAGCATTGGCAGCTATGCACCAGTTGAGTGATATTGTCGCTGGGTTATTTATTGCCTCTGTTTATCTGGCATTTTTTGATTGGCGATTATTAGATATTGAGATGTCGCCATTGTGGTTTGTTGCATTATTGGTTTTGCAGGACTTTTTCTATTACTGGTTTCATCGTGCTAGTCACAGAATTAGGTGGATGTGGGCTGCTCATGTGGTACACCATAGTTCAGAGAATATGAATTTCACTACCGCTTTCAGGCAAAGTTTAATGTATCCCATTGCCGGGATGTGGCTGTTTTGGCTACCACTGGTTGTCATAGGTTTCGATCCACAATGGGTGGTCTTTGCCGTATTGCTGAATCTTGGATTACAGTTCTTTGTGCATACTCAAGCCATTAAACGTTTGGGGCCAATTGAGTGGGTGTTTAACACACCTTCTCATCACCGTGTGCATCATGGTCAAAACCCACAATATATTGATAAAAACTATGCTGGCATATTAATCATATGGGACAAGCTATTTGGCACGTTTGAACCAGAAGTTGACACTGTACGTTATGGTATTACTAAGCCAGTTAACAGCTTTAACCCATTGACGGTAACCTTTGCCGAATGGCGTGATATGTGGCGGGATTTTCAAAATAAAGAGCTGACGCGGAAGCAGAAGATAATACAACTGTTTTCACCGCCAGCGACTCATCAATCTGAGCACGTTAAGCGCACTTCGAAGTCGTCACTAGATGGTTAAAATAACCGTGCTTATGTTTTAACAACATTAGCACGGTTATATCTTAGCTTCAGGTTTTGGCTTTAACAGGGGTGATTTTGCCGCTCATTAAAATAGATATCACACATAAAGGAACAAGAATCGCACCCAAGATAAACAGGGCTGAATAGTCACCGCCTTGGGTAAGTTGTGGCACTAGCTGAATGGTAATGATCACACTCAATACCGCAGAAGTACCACTTATGCCAGCTAGTGTGCCGACTGTTTTACCTGAGAAGTAATCGCTGGGTAAGGTTTGAATGTTGCCAATGGCAGTTTGAAAACCAAATAGAATCAAGGCAATCAATCCCATCGCCATCATAGGCGTGCTGGCTTGTGTAGTGAATAACAATGCAGGCAACATAATGGTACAACCTAAGAAGATGGCCGCTTTACGTGCACGATCAATATTATTGTGTCGCGCAATTAAATGGCCACTTAGCCAACCACCAAATATTGCCCCCATTGCTGCACCAACATAAGGTACCCATGCAAATGCACCTATTTGTTTTACATCAAAGCCAAACTTTTCATTCAGGTAAAGTGGTAACCAAGCGACAAATAACCACCAGATTGGGTCAATAAAAAAGCGCGCTGCAATCACACCCCATGCCTGTTTATGCTGCAATAGCTGTTTTACGTTTGGTACATATTCATCTTGTTCATCATCGTTCGCTTTGACGAGTTGACCAGACAATATGTGCTCTCTTTCTTCTTCGGTGATCCAAGGGTGGGTATCAGGCGCAGACTTGTACACTATCAACCAAGGAATAATCCATAAAAAACCCAGTACAGCAATAATGATGAAGGTAGCTTGCCAGCCTAAAAATGCATATAACATTGCAATAAGAGGCGGGGCAATAATGGAGCCTATGGATGCACCAGAGTTAAAAATACCTTGTGCAAGTGCACGCTCTTTTGCGGGAAACCATTCAGCATTCGCTTTCGTTGCCCCAGGCCAATTACCAGCCTCACCAATACCTAAGATAGCTCTAAAAATGGCAAAACTGGTTACGGTAGTTGCTACGGCATGCATTGCGATGGATATGGACCAAACCACAATCGACAACACAAAGCCAAATCGAGTGCCGATAGCATCGAATATGCGGCCAAATAACGACTGGCCAATGGCATAAGCAATCATAAACACACTGATAATGTTGGCATAATCACTTTTGTCTAAACCTAGATCTTTTGAAATGCTGGGCCACATAATGGCCAGCGCTGAACGATCGATATAGTTAATAACGGTGGCAATGGCGACTAGACTGACAATGAACCAACGTAGATGTTTTACTTTCATAGTGACTCTCAAAATGGCTAAGGTATAACGCGTATAGCGTACCTATGATTGCTTCGATGTTAGCGAGCTAAGTGAAATTTGGCGTTCTTCTATTTCTGATTTAAGCGTCATGTTTCATTAACAAATACGCTGCAGACTTCTTGTTATTCACGTAACTCTTTTCTTGATTGTGCTGAGTTTTTTGTGCTCAAGCTATGCAACAATGTGTCGTCTATATATTCTAAAATTGGCATGACACTTCAAAGAAACTAACCAAGAGGTGTTACAAAGTCAACCATATTGTTATGCCAATTGTTGATGGTTTGCTGCTATTGTGTTGGGGAATTTATTTTGTTTTGGTATGACAATTGGCTGGCATTGACTAATATAGTTGGCTATTATCATTAAATAATATGTTTGCCCGTGGTCATTTTGTCGATATCATGGCGATTATTAGATGGTGTAAAGGAATAGATATGAAAAACCGGCGATTATTTTGGCGCATAGTTGAAAAAATTGAATCTGCGATAGAGCAGGGAGAGTACGCTGTTGGTAGCCGGTTACCACCTGAGCGTGAGCTGGCTGAAAAGTTTGATGTGAGTCGCCCTACTGTCCGTGAAGCCATTATTGCACTTGAAGTTCGTGAGCGTGTTGAAGTTAAAACAGGTTCAGGTGTTTATGTGGTAAACACCAACCAGCAAGATGTGTTTAAGCAGAAAATTAATGCCTTTGAGCTAACCCAAGCTAGAGCCTTGGTTGAAGGGGAAATAGCCTCTTTGGCTGCGCAAAATATTACTGAACAAGAATTAGCTAAACTGCACCACACCTTAGTTATGATGGAAAATAAGCAATATATTGAAGAAGCCGATCAACAGTTCCATCAGATTATTGCTCATGCCACTCGTAATGGTGCTTTGATTAACGCTTTTGATAATATGTGGGCGCTACGATCTTCCAGTCGAGAAATTGTCGATGATTACGACATGGTATGCAGCACAGATAATGCCAAAACCTTAGCTGAACACACCGCCATCTATCAGGCCTTACTGGCCCATGATGCACCGAGAGCTCGTGTGGCGATGCATGAGCATTTTAATAGATTAATCAATGTCTTATTTGACAAGATTGAAGCGCAGGCTTTGGAAGAGGTGCGTCGTAAGAATAATGCTAATCGCGATCAATACTCTATTGATAATCTGCTCAATACGCGTGCATAATGCCATGTTGAATGAGCTGCTATAACGCTGAAAACATCCCAGAAAAAGTCCGAAAAAAAGCCTCTTAAAACGACTTTAAGAGGCTGACAAAGGAAGGATTTAATAGTTAGCGACCAGCAAGTACATTAAATCCATTCAACACCCTTTTGAGCAAACAAAAGGTCAGAGAGTCTTTACAAGGCTACCAAGAGCGAGATTTTATTGAGCTCATCCCACTATTTGTCCCTTTCAGTGCATGTCACTACATGGCCGATATCACCTTAGTTGTGGTCAGTGATCTCTGCATTTGACTGTAATGTGGTTAATATTAACTTGATACTCTCTAAAGCCATCAATAAACCGTACATGATGACACTGATACTAGTATTGGAATGATACTATTGTCAACCAATTGTTATTTTTGGCCTGTCAATAAGATCTTTTTTTGTGATTATATATCCACACTGTCATACCAATGGCTGAGTTAGTGAGTTCAAAATATACGCAAGCTTATACTTGACTAAGTTAGTCTGGTATAGGCTTGTAATATTGAATTGGTTAGATCGGCTAGTTAGTTTTTTGCGCTTGTAAAATGACAAACTTGCCATTAGAAGCAATCGTCTGACAATTTTTAAAAATGCGTTTTAGTTTGATGTGATAACCCAAGTGGCGGTTACCTACAACATGCAAGATCCCGCCAGCAGCAAGTCGCTTGTTAGCATCATTGAACATCTGCCAAGCAATATGATCCGTAATGGCTTCACCTTGATGAAACGGTGGATTACACAAAATAAGATCAGGACTGATATGTTGGTCTAGTTGGCTCAGGCAATCAGACCACACAAAGTGGCCATCTTCATCAGTAAACAGTGGCTGAGTTGATTGATTTTGTTGCCAGTTATGTTTTGCTGATGCGACTGCCATATCTGAATCATCTACAAAATAGATTTTGGCTTGCGGGTAGCGCTGTTTGGCGTGTAACCCCAAAATGCCATTACCACAGCCTAAATCAACAACATGATTAAACTCGCCTTCGGGAAAGTGGTCAAGTATCGCGCGGGCACCAATATCTAACTTAGTAGCAGAAAATACATTAGCTAAGTTACTCATAGTTAGGTTTAAGTTAGGGACTTGCCAAGTGCTGGCATCTGGCGTGTCTCGTTTTATCCCATCGCTGATGCACTCGATTACGCGTGTTTTTTTCCAGGTTAAGCTGGCGCTGGCTGGACCGAAATGGCTACTTATGGTCTGCAGTAAAGCTTTATTTATCAGTTTGGCTTTAGCGCTGATTAACACCTTAGTGCCTTGGGGTAATATTTGAGATAAGCGTTTGAGCTGATATTGAAAGTAATTAAGATTCTTGGGCAGTTTCATTAATACCAAGCCAAGGTCAGCTTGATAAGCATCGCGGCTATTTAACCAAGTGATCTGGCTGTGGCAAAGCTGATTGAGTGCCAAATTTTCTTTGATACCTAATTGGCTGGTTTTCGTGTCGGTTTCTACCGAGATGGGCCAATCAGCATTTATTGAGGTAAGTGCGCAGGTTAATGCGCCAAAACTGTCATTGATTACTGCGGTATTTACGCAAGCCTGCTCTGTTTCTTTCAGGTACTTTATAAGATGTTCATCAGCAGCATCCCAAGCTTGAAGATTCGAAACTTGTTGCTTAGGGTAGCGGTGAAGAGTGAGCTCAATACCTGATGAAGAAAACCCAGTGGTCATATATACGCCTTACTATCAAAGAGCGCGCTATTATCTCAGAAATCACTATGGGGTGCGAGTACTGCCTTGATTGCTATTGTAGTTTGGCTTGAGTAACATCAAGGCTTGATAAGCTTCAATTGTATTCACTCAATCAATTAAGGATGATTATGCAAGGTGCAGGTGGAACATCAGGCGGTATTGGCCACTTTTTTATCGGTCTCATTATGATGTGTGGCGGTTTTTACATGCTACTAAAAGCGATTAAGGTCACGAGTACGTTTGGCTTTGGCTATAGTCTTTATCAATTTGGTGGTATGAACCTCACCAGTGGTATGATCATGATCCCTTTCATGTTTGGCGTCGGACTGCTGTTCTATAATGCCAAGAATATCCTAGCTTGGGTGCTGACATTCGGCTCATTAACCGGCTTAATCTTCGGGGTGATCAGTTCAATTAACTTTAGGTTCACCCATATGAGTGCCTTCGACTTGATCGTCATTTTAGTACTTAGTGTGGGTGGTCTAGGGCTATTTTTGCGCTCATTGAAGACGATTGATAAGCAGTATAGTAACAGTAACTAGAATGATGGTTACTCGATTATCCATCATAGTGGGTGACTTCAATGGTGACGCATAATCAAATCATTTGTGAGGCCATTTATCGTGTCGACTTCCTCTCCTCAGTCCGTTTTTAGCTGGGTAGTTTCCTTCTTATCACCCTATAAACTACGGGTTATAGCTGCGATTATCTTCTTGTTAATTGGCTCATTGGCTTGGTTATCCCTCGGTCAAGGGGTGAAACTGATGGTCGATGAGGGTTTTGTTAGTGACAATAGCCACCGATTAAATCAGATTATTTTGCTTATCATTGGCATTACGGCCATTAGTGCCAGTGCTGTTTTTTGCCGGTTCTACTTAATGACATGGTTAGGTGAACGAGTCAGTGGTGATATTCGTAAAGCGGTTTATCAACACTTATTACGCTTATCACCGGGATACTTTGCAGATCAACGAACTGGAGAAGTGATCTCCCGCTTTACTGCGGACAGTACGTTGTTGCAGTCAGTGGTGGGCTCTAGTTTATCAATGGCGCTGCGTTCCAGTGTCACAGTATTGGGCGGCATCATCATGATGGCGTTTACCAGTGTTAAATTAACCTTGTTGGTGTTGTTAGCTGTCCCTCTTGTATTAGTTCCTGTGAGCTTTTTTGGCAGACGAGTGCGCTCGCTTGCACGAAAAAGCCAAGATAAAGTAGGGGATTTAGGGGCTTATATTGATGAAACCTTACATGAAATTCACACTGTACAAGCCTATACCCATGAATCTACTGATAGAAGCTTGTTCTTCCAACGTGTTGAAGCCGTTATGGCTGCAGCAAAAGCAAGGATCTTGTTTCGATCAATATTAATTGCTTCAGTTATGTTTCTCAGTATTGTGGCAATTGCAGGCGTCACTTGGGTGGGCGCACAAGATGTAATGCAAGGCAATATTAGCGCAGGTGAACTATCTGCCTTTATGTTTTATGCCGTAATGGTAGCTGGTTCTGTTGCCACTATCAGTGAGGTTTATAGTGAAATCCAGCAAGCCCTTGGAGCCGCTGAACGTTTAGCCGATTTAATTAACACCCCTGTTGATATTCCAAGCCCTGCCCACCCGGTGCCTTTTACCAAACCAATGACTGGCGAAGTGAAAATCAATCAGCTTGATTTCCATTATCCATCTGAAGTAGATAGCAATGCCATTGATGGATTAAACCTGCATATTAAAAGTGGAGAGAGAGTGGCGTTGGTTGGGCCAAGTGGAGCTGGCAAAAGTACGTTGTTTGAATTGCTTATGCGTTTTTATCAGCCTCAGCACGGTCAAATATTACTAGATGACATTGATATTGCCCAGTTGGATTTAGCGCAGTTACGTCAGCAATATGCATTAGTGCCGCAAGAGTCGGTTATTTTTGCGTTGAGCGTGCAGGAAAATGTGCGTTATGGCCGACCAGATGCGACGTTGGAGCAAGTGAAGCAAGCGTGTGCAGCGGCTAAAGCCGATGAATTTATTGAACAGCTTTCAGAAGGGTATGATACTTACCTTGGCGAGCGTGGGGTGAAACTGTCTGGTGGGCAAAAACAACGGATTGCCATTGCCAGAGCAATACTGGCCGATAGACCTATTCTCCTGCTTGATGAAGCGACCAGTGCATTAGATGCAGTAAATGAGCAAAAAGTGAAACTGGCATTAGATACGTTAATGCAAGGGCGTACTACCTTGATTATTGCCCACCGTTTAGCCACTGTGGTGAATGTAGATAGAATTTTAGTGATGGATCAAGGACAGGTTGTGGCCAGTGGTAGTCACCAGCAATTGATGCAGCACAATGCTTTATACCGTAAATTTGCTAGTTTGCAGCTGTTAGATTTAGCGCAGTCGGAATCTGGGGCTGATATAACAACTACCGATATAACTGCTACTGATACAGACACTGCTGAAACCGCAACTACACCAACAGTAACGGCACAAACCTCAACGGCACAAACCTCAACGGCACAAAACTAGGTAGGATTGTGCCGCTGTTATAACTGGTTTACCTGTAAATTACTTTCTCAGTTCGCGGCGCAGGATTTTACCGACGGTACTTTTGGGTAATTGTTCAGTAAACTCAATGATTTTGGGTACTTTATACGCGGTAAGTAACCCTTTACAGTACTGGCGAATTTCAGCCTTAGCAGCATCTTCATCATCCACGGCATGGGTTAACACTAGCACGGCTTTTACCGCCTCTCCTGAGTGCGTATCTTCAATACCAACCACGGCACACTCCATCACATTGTCATGCTTGGCGAGGACATCTTCAACTTCATTTGGATAAACGTTAAAGCCGGAAACGATAATCATGTCTTTTTTGCGGTCAACAATAGTATGGAAGCCATCATCAGATGCCACCGCGATATCGCCCGTTTTAAAGTAACCGTCTTGAGTCATCACCTTGGCTGTTTCTTCTGGTTTGTTCCAGTAACCTTGCATGACTTGAGGTCCTTTCACTGCCAGCTCACCTGCTTGACCAATGGCGACTTCATTATCATCCATATCCAGAATTTTAACGTCAGTGCCCAGCACTGGCTTACCTATCGTGCCCAGGCGTTGATGCCCTGGTGCATTAAGGCTAACCACTGGTGAGGTTTCAGAAAGGCCATAACCTTCAGAGATCATGCAACCTGTTGTCGTTTGCCATAGCTCGGCTGCTGCACTCGTGAGCGCCGTACCACCAGAGATGGTGATGGTCATGCGACTAAAATCAAGCGCTTTAAATTCTGGCTGATGACATAAACCAACAAACAAGGTGTTGAGACCGGCGAAACCAGTAAAAGGGTAACTCGCCATGGTGTTGATAAGTCCTGCAATATCCCTTGGGTTTGGGATCAACACTGAGCAGCTTCCTGATTCAAAATACAGCACGAGGTTAACCATGAAAGCATAAATATGATAAATCGGCAGCGGGGCAACGAACACATCTTTGCCTTCGGTCATGGTACTGGCAATGCGTGATTTCACTTGAGCTGAATTGGCGAGTAAGTTCTCATGGCTAAGCACCGCGCCTTTGGATAATCCAGTGGTACCCCCCGTATATTGCAGAGCAACAATATCTTGTTTATTTGGCGTGACAGTTTGGTAGGGCAGAGCATCACCTTGCGCTAATACTTGTAAAAAGGGCACTGTGTCAAAGCTCACTTCCGGTTGGGCTTGTGGGCTCAATAAATCTGCTGGATGAGTCGCAATGACCAGCTCTAACTCAGTTTGTTTGACAACATTTTCAAGGGTGGGAAGTAAATCTGACAGTACCACTAGGGCTTTAGCACCTGAGTCATTAAATTGATGGATAAGCTCACGTTCCGTATAAAGCGGGTTGGTGTTTACCAGTACTAACCCAGCACGCATAACACCATAGGCGGCAATGACAAATTGGGTAATGTTTGGCAATTGAATCGCCACTCTATCACCGGCCTCTAGCCTAGGGTCTGCTTGCAAAAATGCGGCAAACTGGGTTGATGCTTTGTCTATGTCTGCAAAGGTTGAGTTATGTCTTAAACAGGCATAAGCAATATTATCGGGGAATTTCTTACACGCTTTGTCTAGTAAATCAACAACTGAACTGTATTGATTGAGGTTGAGAGATGCATCCTTGTCATATGCCATGCTGAGTTCCTTCGTTATGAATTATTATTTTGGAAATAGGTTATAAATTAAACGCCCGTTTAGATTAGTGAGTTTATTAGGGGCAGGTCAAATGAAATCGTACTGGGTGCAAATCATGTAATTCATATGAGGTTGTAGTTTAAATGTACAGTGTTTAAGGGGGTGTTTTAGTTATATCTTTTATCCAATCGAGTTGTGGTGAATTAAAGTGCTGGCTTTTGGTGTTGCTGCAGTTGTTTGTTTTACTGAGCTGCTCGCGCCACTACACCTTTGCAGGTGTGGTGGTGGTACCAGTGCTAGCTAGTAAGTATTGGCTAAATTAGGTTTTTCTTATAAATTAATAGTTTTTGTTTCATTATTGTTATAGAAATGTTTTTAGGCGATCAGCCTTAGAGATATTCCGGACGAGAAGTAAAAGGATGTCAAAACATAAAATATAATGATTAGAGATAATAATAATGACGAAATTAACAAACAGGAAGTTTGGACTGAATAGCATCAGTATTGCTATTTCAATGGCCTTGACCGGGTCGATGTTGAGCATGTCATCTTATGCTGCAGAGGAAGAAGTCGCAGTTGATGATAATGTCGAGAAAATTGCCGTTGTCGGTTCGCGTTCTGCTCCTCGATCCATTGGTGATTCCCCCGTACCTATTGATATTATTAGTGGTGATGAGATCCGTAAGTCGGGTAATTCAGACATGCTAGAGCTATTGAAAGGCTCAGTACCTTCTTTAAATGTTCATTCAAATCCAATTAGTGATGCCGCCACGCTTGTCAGACCAGCTAATTTACGTGGTCTCTCTGCTGATAGCACATTAATCTTACTCAATGGCAAGCGCCGTCACCGTTCTTCAGTGATCACTTTTCTTGGTGGTGGGATCAATGATGGTGCCCATGGCCCAGATATCTCAGTTTTTCCTAGTATCGCGCTAAAGCAGGTAGAAGTACTGCGCGATGGTGCAGCTGCACAATATGGTTCAGATGCCATTGCGGGGGTAATGAACTTTGTATTACGCGATGATGCGGATGGTGGTGCTATTGAGGTGAAAACCGGCCAATATTATGAAGGTGATGGTACGGCGACAGAAGTGTCAGGGTATGTGGGGATGCCTTTGACTCAAAATGGTTTTGCTAACCTCAGTTTTCAATATAAAAATGCAGATGCGACTAGTCGCAGTGAGCAGCGCCCTGATGCTGCAGCTTTTGCTAATGCAGGTTTAAATGTCGATAACCCTGCGCAAGTGTGGGGTTCACCTGAAATTAAAGATGATATTTCACTGTTTGCTAACCTCGGCTTAGATTTAGATGAGCATTCTCAAGCTTATTTGTTTGGTAACTATTCTAAGCGCGATGTAAAAGGTGGTTTTTACTATCGTAACCCGCACAATCGTGGGGGTGTTTACTCAAATGATGATGGTGCAACTTTGCTAGTGGGAGATTTAACGCCAGGCCCCGTCGGTCAAATCAATGATGGCTTAGGTATAGGAGACGGAATTGATTGTCCGGTCATTCCAATCACATCGGCAAATGTAACCACACAGCAAAACTACATTGATGGTATTCAAAATAACCCAAATTGTTTTGCTTTTAATGAAATGCTCCCAGCGGGTTTTACGCCTAATTTTGGTGGTGAAATTGTTGATACTTCATTGGTCGCGGGAACCAAGGGTGAGTTTCAAATTGATTGGTTACAAGGCATTACCTATGATTTTAGTGGTTCATACGGTAGTAATGCCTCTCGTTACTTTATTTATAATACCGTCAATGCATCACTAGGCCCTGATACCCCAAGAGATTTTAGCCCTGGAAAAGCGATTCAAACTGAGTGGAATGTAAATGCCGACTTCGTCAAGTATGTTGATATGGGCTTATCTGGTGATGTGAGTTTTGCAGCGGGTTTAGAATGGCATGATGAAACCTATGAAATTGTAGCCGGTGATGAGGCATCATTTAAAGTGGGTCCTTTGTTTGACCAAGGATTCGGCATCGGTTCGAATGGTTTCCCAGGTTATCAACCTTCTGCGGCAGGTGAATTTAAACGTAAAAACAAAGCCATTTATTTAGACTCAAGTGTCCCGTTTACGGATAATTTCCTTGCCGAATTTGCAGTTCGATTCGAAGATTATGACTCGTTTGGTTCAACCACAAACTACAAAGTCGCCGCTAACTGGAACATTATTGATGAGTTTGCCTTACGCGGTTCATTCAATACAGGTTTTAGAGCGCCAACGGTTGGTCAAAGTAATGTGAGTAATGTACAGACAAACTTATCAAACGGTGCTTTAGTGGACTCTGCGTTATTACCTCCGACAAACCCAATATCACAACAGCTTGGCGGTACAGAGTTAACGCCTGAAGAGTCAATGAGTTATACATTTGGGGCTGTCTATACTCAAGGTGACTTCTTCTTAACGGCGGACTACTACAACATTGAGGTGGAAGATCGTATTTCTCAATCTGAGAAAATTGAATTGTCAGAAAGTGACAAGGATGCGCTCAAGGCTGCGGGAGTGCCCAATGTTGATGGTTTATCCCAAGTGAGCTTCTTTACCAATGACTTTGATACAACCACTCAAGGTATCGATGTCGTCGCTAACTATACTGCTGAAATACTAGCCGGTGATGCGACTTTCTCGTTGGCATACAACTGGAACGAAACTAAGGTAGACCGCTACTCTGAAATTACAGGTGATTTTAAAGTTGCCCGTTTAGAGAAAGATTTACCGAATCATCGCGCGACATTTACATGGGGGCAGAGCTGGGAAAGTGTAGGCATGTTCACTCGCTTAAACTACTTTGGGGAATACCAAGGCGTGCATGTGGACTATGATGCAACGGCTATTATGGCGGATCCTGCTGTTACTGTTGATATGGAGTTGAGCTACTTTATTAATGATGCATTTACTATTGCTATTGGTGCGCAAAACATTTTCGACCAACAGGCAGAAAAGTTAGCGTTTGAAGAGCAAACCGGTATTCCGAACAATAACTGGGGTGGCAAGTATTACGAAACCTCTCCTTATGGTTTCAATGGAGGCTATTACTACGGCAAGCTAAGTTACCGCTTCTAATATTTTTATTTAGTAGTATTTTTAAGGCTGCACTCGCAGCCTTTTCTTTGCCCTGCAATGGGTATTCTGGCTCATGTAAGTCAGACAGTTGTCAGCATGCCTGCCCTTAAGAATATGATTCAAAATAAGCCATCAACAACTCATTCAACTTGTCTACTGACTAGCTTTCAAAAACCGATTCACCTTGCTTTCAACAAGCCTGTTGTCGTTGTGTTCAGCATCATTAGTTGCATTAAAAGACGACCGTCTGTAAACTCTGTTTATTAAAAGACGATCGGTCATAAAGCGGATGTTCGTCTGCAAGTCTCATTAAATATATGGGTGAAACGGTAGTTGAATTATGGCAAGACCACGTAAAAGTGAACCAACGCGATTAGCGCTTTTGCAAGCTGGCATGGCTTTGCTGACGCTCAAGGGCTATCACGGTACTGGCATTAAACAAATCTTAGATGAAGTAAATGTGCCTAAAGGTTCGTTTTACAACTTCTTCGACAGTAAAGCGGATTTTGTCGCTGCGATTATTCGTTATTATGGCGAGCAGATCTCAACAGAGTATCAATCGCTTAAAGCCGACGTTGCTCATTTGCCCGAGCTGAGCCAGCTGCAGTTAATTTTTAAGAGTAAAGTGGCTCGGCGTCAGGCAGATAGCCCAACCTGCGCTTGTTTAATTGGGGCAATGTCTTCAGAGATTGCCCAGTCGAGCCAAGTGTGCCAACAAGCTCTGGTTGAGATTGAGTCCCAGTGGCTAAGCCAACTTAGCGGCCAATTCATGCAAGCACAACTGCAGTTGGATGTTCGACAAGATATGCGCCCTGAACAATTGGCGCGACTGTTTTACAACCATTGGCAGGGGAGTTTATTGCACTATCAGGTATGTGATGATGTGCAGGTGATCATCACGGCTTTGGATGACTTCTTATGCCTAGTCGCCACTGAGCAAGGGGTAATTAATCTGAAGCAAACTAGGGTAGCGGTTCAAGTTACAGAGCCAACTAAAGCCATAACTTAAGTACTCATCACTTTTACCACGTTAGATTGTTATTTTTGCTACGACAAACTTTAGCCAAAAGCTGGGTCGATAAGTGAAGCAGTAGCGGATGAGTTCATTTTAGTCAGTAACCATGACTTACAAGGATAAATATGTCTTCAACGGAAAATGTAAAATCAGTGCACTTGCCACAAGCAATTGCGGTTACAGCGCAATCAAGCAGTAAAAATCGTTTATTTAAATCTGCGATGAGTGAGCAAATGGGTGATGCCAATTACCAACCAACAGCTGAACTTGCTCACTTATATCAAGTTTGGGCGCAAGGTGGCACCGGGTTGCTAGTGACGGGTAATGTCATGATAGACAGAACGGCGTTAGGTGAGCCTAAAAATGTGGTGCTTGACGATAAATCTGATTTAGCAGATTTTAAAAAGTGGGCGAAAGCCGGTACACAAAATAACACTCAGTTATGGATGCAGCTTAATCATCCTGGAAAGCAAACACCTAAGTTTTTAAGTCCAGAACCTGTGGCACCTTCAGCGGTTCCATTAGCCAAAGCATTACAAAGTAGTTTCAATACTCCTAGAGCGATGACTGAGCAAGAAATTGAAGCCACTATTGAACGATTTGCTGTTGCTGCAGAACGCGCTATGCAAGCCGGCTTCACTGGTGTGCAAATCCACGGCGCTCATGGTTACCTTGTTAGCCAGTTCTTGTCGCCACATCATAATCGCCGTGAAGACAAATGGGGCGGTAGCCTAGAAAATCGTATGCGTTTTGTGCGTGAAATATATCACGCTATTCGCCAGCGGGTGGGAGACAGTTTTCCTATTGGTATTAAGCTTAATTCAGCTGACTTCCAAAAAGGTGGTTTTAGCGAAGATGACTCGATGCAAGTGATGCAAACCCTTGAGAAAGATGGGATTAATTTGTTAGAGATTTCTGGCGGAAACTACGAAAACCCAAGCATGATGGGGGCCAAAGTAAAATCATCAACCATCGCCCGTGAAGCTTATTTCTTAGAATATGCAGAGAAAGCTAAGCGGTTATTGTCAATTCCACTAGTGGTAACGGGTGGGTTTCGTTCTAGTCAGGCGATGGAAGATGCATTAAGCAGTCAAGCGACTGATATGATTGGTATCGCTCGTCCATTGGCGGTTGATCCAGATTTATCAAATCGTTTATTGGCTGATGTTCACTACAAAGTCGCATTAAAGCCGTTATCTACGGGGGTGAAAGCCCTCGATTTTATGGCGATGCTAAATATCACTTGGTATGAACAACAACTTCACTTGATTGGTCGTGGTAAGTCGCCTAATCCGAATATGAGTGCATGGTTGTCTGTGATGCGCACCTTTGCAGGTATGGGCAGTGCAGCGTTTAAAAAGCGCCGAGCTTAATTTGTTGGCTTATTGAATATACAAACCAGTAGGCAGTCATGACGATTAAACTAAAAAACGAATACCTTAGGTATTCGTTTTTTGTTTATGCTAGCACCCAACACAAGGCTGCAGAGTGATTAACTTGCGCGGGATTGCTCTAGGCAATAATCACGCACTTTTAACACTTGGTAAATAGGTTCAGCATCTAAATCTGATACTCTATTTTCAAAGTTGACCTCTTCAAGCCAGAAAATATCAACTAATAGGTGAATATCTTCTGCCAATTGATCGAGTTGCTCCTTGGTCATATTTAGGACGCTGTTGCCCCATGCTGGAGCGATATCGACGATAATCAGACGACCATTAAGTTCGATAGTGATACGCTCGATTTCTTCCGCACCGGTTTTATTTACCAAGACTACATTACAAAGGCCTTCTCCCACATCAAATACGTGGTATGGGCGGTCGTGAAGGTATACCTTTTTTTGGCCGTAATCTTCTTTTAATGATTTTTCGATATTCAATGTCTTCACCCTCGTATTGGAATGAGGATAATGTAGTGATTTTATGGTGGAGAAACTATGAATTAGAGATATTCATTTTTGAATGGGTCACTAAATATGTGGATCTGGTTTGTTTACAGTGTTGCTGCTAAATAATGTGGCTTTCAGTTGCTGCTTTTATGGTGAAAACCGTGGAAATAAATGGCAGTAAACCTTGATGAATACTGCCTCGTGAATGCTAATCTGGCTGAATGATTGAGTTGAAAAATGATTGAACAGTTTGGTGGATTTGCTGGTTTAGT
Source organism: Shewanella maritima (assembly GCF_043643735.1). Taxonomy (GTDB): domain Bacteria; phylum Pseudomonadota; class Gammaproteobacteria; order Enterobacterales; family Shewanellaceae; genus Shewanella; species Shewanella maritima_A. The sequence continues at coordinate 2,372 of NZ_JBHZSM010000010.1, read as the reverse complement.
GGGTACCCACGTTTAGACTGTAAATAGCCGCCAGACACACTGACCCTTTTAAGTTCTACTGGCATTGTTTTCGGTAGTGGATAGCAAGCTAGCTTGTCATTGTTATTTACCATGTAGCTACTGCTAAACATAATTGCATCAGACGATTCAAGTTTTGACATGGCAATGTTTTCGTTGTGAGTCACTAAAATTGTATTGGCTTTGTAGCCTTTATCTAAAAAGATATCTTCAAATGGCTCGTGCAATTGCGAAGAATTATCAGACACCAAAATAATCAGTGGCAGTTGATGAATATCTTGCCATTCACTTGATTGACTTAATACGGGATGATCTTTTCGAGCGACTAAGCTTAGTTTTATATCTGATAAGTGGTGAGTGTAGATATCTTGAGGTAATGGTAAGAGCGAGTAGTGGATCATGTAGTCGACTTCTCGGTTAATTACCTGTTCAAGTGAGGAAGAATGCCAATGTACCAGCTTTATCGTAGCATTGGGTAATGCTGCATCAAGTGCTTGATAGAGGCCATTGCCGAAAGTTGAAATTATGCTGATTTCAGCACTAATAACAATTTTGTCACTGTAGTTGAGTGGATCAAAATTTTGGTAAGAAGCTAAAACATTAGCAAAAGGTGTGAGCATATTTTCAGCGGCTTCAGCCAGTTTTTCAGCAAGCTCTGATGGCTCAACGCCGTGGGCTTTACGAATAAATAGTTGATCACCGAAGGTTTCGCGCAGTTTTGCCATACCTCGACTAACACTGGTTTGCGAGACACCTAAAACTTCTGCAGCCTGTGAGGTGTTGCGAGTTTCAACTACAATTTTAAGCAGTTTCAGTAGATTTAAGTCCAGCTGTTCTAATTGATTTGACATGAAGTAGGTAATTCCAAATGGATCAGAGACTTGAACTCATCTTAGCATAGCTATTTAATAGTCTAAATAAGTGAAATGTAAACAAGATCAATATTCGTGAAATGCCGCAGCTATGGAAAATTTCACGATACTTTTTAAATTGAATCGTAAAACTTCAGGAGTTTTATACACAATGCAAGTATTAGAAATTGATGCTTTTTTAGCATTCACCTTTGCCATAGTGCTGCTGTTCGTCGGTAAGTTTGCCACAATGCGTTACGAAATGTTAAGAAAATACAGTATACCAGAACCTGTGATCGGTGGTTTTGTTTGTGCATTGACTGTGGCGCTGGTGTATTGGATTTTCGATGTCACGATAAGTTTTGATTTGGAAATACGTGATACTTTATTGCTGTATTTTTTTGCTGGCATTGGTTTGAGTGCAAGCTTTAAAACATTAATAGCTGGTGGAAAACCGTTATTGATTTTGCTAGTACTGGCGATTGTTTATATCATTTTGCAAAACGTGGTAGGCGTGAGCGTAGCGACTATGTTAGGACTTGAACCCATTATTGGTTTAATGTCTGGCTCGATTTCCTTGATCGGCGGCGTAGGTACCACGATGGCATGGTCACCGACCTTTGCTGAAATGGGTATTGAAGGCGCCGCAGAAATTGGTATTGCCAGCAACACCATAGGTTTGATAGCAGCCTGTTTAGTGGGTGGTCCGATAGCCAATTACTTAATTAATAAACATAAGCTTAAAGCCAACCAGGACCATGATCTTGATATTGGTGTTTGCCATGATGAAACATTGAAATTGGATCATTTCGGTTACCTTTATGCTTGGTTAATGCTCAACTTAAGCTTGATTCTGGGCCATTTTATCGATATTGGTATCAGCAGCATGGGGTTACAGCTACCCATGTTCGTATCCTGTTTAATTGCTGGTATCTTAATCGGTAACTTTAAATCCGCAGTTTTGAAGAAAGAAACCAGTCATAATGCGCAGCAGGGGCAGGCGTTGATTTCCGATATTTGTTTGGGAATGTTCCTTACCATGGCATTGATGGGCTTAAAGCTTTGGGAATTACAAAGCTCTATAGTTTTCCTAAGTATTGTGATGTTCTTGCAAATAGGCATATCCATTGCTTTTACCATCTTTGTGGTATTTCGAATGATGGGCAAAGACTATGAAGCTGCAGTAATAAGCTCTGGTTTTGGTGGTATCACACTAGGTTCCACAGCGACCGCGATTGTGAACATGACTGCAGTTACTCAACAATATGGTGCGGCTCATAAAGCCTTTATTATTGTGCCATTAGTGTGTGGTTTCTTTATTGATATTGCCAATGCATTAATTATTAATAGCTTTATTCAATACCTGTAATTATTAGTAAAATCGAGATAATAAAACGCCTTAGCGGATAACCGCTAAGGCGTTTTATGTTTTCAGCCCTAAACCACCTACTTCAGTAGGTGGTTATCATCAATTAGGGTTTGCCTGTATCTTTGTTTGTATGG